>CAWIQC010000022.1:0-268916 GCA_963838105.1 uncultured Thermoleophilia bacterium
AGACATTGTCCCGAGTCGGTATGCGAGTAAGGTCGCGCTCGTCGCCGGAGGCGGCTCCGGGATCGGCGAGGCTATCAGCAGACGGCTGGCCGCCATGGGTGGCAGCGTCAATGTGCTCGATCTCAACCAGCAGAACAGACGGCGTGTCGTCGGAGGCGCCCGGAACGACGGGCGCACGGCCAGCCTCCAGCACGGCGACGTCACGGACCGAGGAAGCCTGGCATGCGTTCGACCTCGCGGTGGCGATCGTGGAAGCGTTCTTCGAGCGCTTCTTCTCTGCCTTCGGGCGCTTCGATCGCGGACCAGGCCCTAAGCTCGAGGCTGGATGAGCCCGCTGATCCCGATGGTGATCGAGCAAGACTCGCGCGGCGAGCGAGCCTTCGATATCTACTCGCGCCTCCTGAAGGAGCGGATCATCTTCCTGGGCACGCCGATCGACGACCAGATCGCGAACCTGCTGGTGGCCGAGCTCCTGCACCTTGAATCCGAGGATCCGGACCAAGACATCTCGATCTACGTCAACTCGCCCGGCGGCGGCGTCTACGCGGGGCTGACGATCTACGACACGATCCAGTTCGTCAAACCTGACGTGCAGACGATCTGCGTCGGGACGGCCTTGTCGATGGGCGCCCTGCTGCTCGCCGGAGGGGCGAAGGGGAAGCGGATGGCGCTGCCGAACGCGAAGATTCTGCTCCACCAAGTCTCGGGCGGCTTTGAGGGGCAGGCGACCGACATCGAGATCCAGGCGCGCGAAGTGATCAGCGTCAAGCGGCGTCTCGAGGAGATCATCGCCCTCCACAGCGGCCAGCCACTCGAGAAGGTCTCCAAGGACATGGAGCGCGACTACTTCCTGAGCGCGGAGGAGGCAAAGGAATACGGGATCATCGATCGGGTGATCGCTCACCGCTGACGCGATTGCGCACGTAAGCAGGGCCGGGCTCCCGACCGTACTACTACCCTGCCCGCACGTCGAAAGGTGCCTTCGGACGCCTCACGCAGCCGGCACCGACCAGGGGCCTTGCGCAGACGGCGCCAAGCCGTCGCCTCGCCGTCGCTTCTGCCTGCTCGTGCGCGGTTCAGGAGTACCGGGTCTGAGGGTCGAGGAGTGCGGTCGGCCGCGGCGCACCACCACGCTAAAGCTACGCCAGGACGCTTTTGACCGGGCGATGAGCAACCAATAACGAGGGAGCGGCCTGCTGACCGCCGTTGTTACTTGCCGCGCGAGGCCTTCTTCGGTCGCTTGAGCTTAGTCGGCGTCTTCTTCTCGGTCTGGGCCAGCGACTTCGGACGCTTCTTCCCGGCCACCTCGGGCTCCTTTCCGTTTTCCTCCTTGGCGCACCCTAGCGAGCTAGCTGCTGCCCCGCCGGTCTTCCTATCAACGGCTGCCCGGCGACTGGGATCGGCGGGCGGGGCCGTGGAGTTCCATCGGGGGCGGATCCGTTTTAGATAGGGAAGACCCAGACCGCGGAGCAGGCCAAGGGATCCTGACGGCGCGCCACCGCCATCGACCAGTAGAGGGCCTTCGAGTTGCTACGCACCCACTCCCAGAGCAACGGACACAAACTTGCCGACATCGCAGCAGCGATCGTCGAGAGCCATCTCCTACTGCTGCCCCCCTCCCGCAGCCCACGCACACAACGCAGGACCAGACGCACACGGCCTAAGCCGCCGTCACGTCGATCTCACGCGACGGTAACACCCTCGTTGGCGATCGTCAGCCAGCTGAACCGCTCGTAGCCTTCTAGGCTGGATGAAGCCGGCGAGCCGGCTCGTCCGTCGAAGTAGTGTGAAAAGGTTGCGAAGGGTTGTCATCACCGGCCTGGGAGCGGTGACACCGCTCGGGAACGACGTGGCTTCGACTTGGGAGGGCGCGGTCGAGGGGCGGAGCGGCGTCGACTTCATCACGACCTTCGACACCAGCGAATATCCGGTCCATATCGCTGCCGAGGTGAAGGGCTTCGGCACGGAAGAGCTGGCCTCTCACAAGGAGATGAAGCGGCTCGATCGTTGCATCCTCTTTGCGCTGTCGGCGGCGAAGGAGGCGGTCGGTGAGGCGGGTATCGACGGCTACCAGCCGGATCGTGTCGGCGTTGTGCTCGGTTCTGGCATCGGCGGCTTTCACGAGCTGATGCGCCAAAACGACATCCTTAAGGAGCGCGGGCCAGCCCGTGTCTCGCCCACGTTTCTTCCTAACGTCCTCGTCGATGCGGCCAGCGGCCAGATCGCCATCGCGCTCGGTATCCGGGGGCCGAACTACGCGATCGTCTCGGCCTGCGCTACCGGGTCTCACGCCATCGGCAAGGGAGCTGAGCTCGTGCGGCGCGGCGACGCCGACGCGGTGCTCGCCGGCGGCACAGAGGCGTGCATCCATCCGCTGCTCTTTGCCGGCTTCTGCGCGATGCGCGGTCTCGTGGGCGAGGACGGGGATCCGTCGCGGGCGTCCCGGCCTTTCGACGCGACACGGGCCGGGTTCGTGATGGGCGAGGGGGCGGGGGTCGTGATGCTCGAGGAGCTCGAGCGGGCGAGGTCCCGCGGAGCCACCCTCTACGCGGAGGTTCTCGGCCATGGCGCCTCCAACGACGCGTACAGCATGGCGGCTCCCGATCCGGAGGCCATCGGCGTTGCCGAGATGATGCGGGCGGCTCTCGAACGATGCCGGGTCGACCCCAAAAGGGTCGACTACATCAACGCACACGGGACGTCGACCCCTCTCGGTGACGCTGCCGAAACGAGGGCGATCAAGGATGTCTTTGCTGACCACGCCTACGAGCTCGCAGTGTCATCGACGAAGTCGACGATGGGTCATCTGCTCGGAGCCGCCGGCGCAGTCGAGGGGATCATGACCGCACTCGCGATCCATCGCGGTGTCATTCCGCCCACCATCAATTACAGGAAGCCGGACCCGCTCTGCGACCTCGACTACGTTCCCAACGAGGCGCGTAAGGCCGAGATCGACGTTGCTCTCTCCAACGCGATCGGCCTCGGCGGCCACAACGGCTGCGTGCTGTTCGGCCGTGTGGACTGACCCGGCCCGGCGCGACGCCAGCGCCCCGCACCCCCGCTCGGCGAGAACGCCGTCCTTTTTCGCCGCCCGCGTGAAGTCGGCGGGCCCCACAACGCACCAGACCCTGCCCGCGATCCCGGCCGGCGTCGAGAACCGGCGGTTCTTGCGCGGCCACGCCGAATCTGGAGTTTTCGGTTCCTGGAACGACTGGGCCGTCGCGCTCCTCTGCTGCGTCGTCTTTAACGTCTTCAGCGCAGGCGCGTGACGCATGAAGCCAAACCGCAGCGCTATGAAGTGATCCCCTCGACGAGGGGATGCCAGCGCGAGAAGTACTTGTTCTAGACAAATCGTGCGGACATGCGGTCTCAGGCGCTGGATGCAAACCATTTGCTAACGAGAGCCCTTTCCTAGAACCGGCAGGTTCGCCTGACTTAGGATCTAGAATTGTGGCAGGCGTGACATCCGAAGACGACGTAGCGACTCTCGCTGGCCAGCTGGCGGATCTCACTCGGGTAGTGGAGGACCTGGCACGTCAGATCACGGCGATTCGCGATCGCGCTGTCAACCAGCAAGAGGCCACAGATGCCCAGCAAGACCGGATTGAGCTGGCGGCGCGAGAACTCGCCGACGTCAGTTCTCGTTTGCAGGCGGCAGCGGACGCGCTCCGGACGGCAATCTGAATCGCCGCTGCGCCGCCTTCACGCAAGCACCGTCGCCATGACCTCCGCCGCTCGTCGGAGCGCGGAAGGACATGCGCGTAGACGGAGATCGTGACCATCGGCAACGAGTGTCCGAGCCGGGCCGAGACGATATGGACCGGCACGCCCGCGGTGATCAGGTGCGTCGCGTGGCTGTGCCTGACGCTGTCCGGACGCCGGCCTTGTCGCGCAGCCGGACGAACGCCTCGGTCAGCCGCTGGGGGTTGAGCGGCCCGCCGAGCTCGTCGCAGAAGATCAGATCACGATCGCCATAGGCGTCGCCGGCCAGCGAGCGGGCGAGTAGCAGCAGTTTGAGGAGCAGGCGCCGCGGCGCTGCTCAAGCGCGATCCTGAACTCGGAGAGGTCTATCGTGGCGAAAAAGGCATCGACCCTGTCGAAGCCGCCTCCGACTTGCTTTCCAGCCGGGTTTCGTCCTCGAGGAGCTTCCATTCGTCTCGTTCAGGACGTAGGCGCTGCTTGGCCCTCGACGATCGATTGCTGGCCGCCGCCGCTCTTTGTGACCTGCACGCGGCGCGGCTTCGCTGCCTGGGCAACCGGGATCCTCAGCGTGAGCACGCCTTGGTCGTAGTCGGCTTCGAGGCTGTCGGTTTCGAGGCTCTCGCCGAGCAGGAGCTGGCGCGTGAAAGTGCCCTGCGGCCGTTCGCTGATGACTGGCTCGTCACCTTCCTCGGGTTCGAAGCGCCGCTCAGCCTTGATCGTTAGCACATTCTTCTCCACCGTTAGTTCGATCGCGTCCGGGTCGACTCCGGCCAGATCGACATGGATGAGGAACTGGTCCCCGCGCCGGTAGGCATCGATCGGGACGCTTCGCGGCGGACCACGTAGCCCAGCGATCTGCTCGGTGAGCCGATCGTAGTCACGGAAGGGGTCAAACCGCATTACGGACATCGGGTGCCTCCTTCGGCGAACCTTGCCTTCATTGCTACGAAGGCTACTCTCTTCGGGGGCCTGCGTCGCGCAGATTTTCAAACCGGACCACTACCAGCTGCCTCGCGATCACGCGCAGACACAGGGCCAACGCGGCCGTGTCGTTCAGCTTGGCTGTCCAGGGGTGCCGGCCCCGCCGCAGGCCCACCTTCAGGGCGCGCTCGCGAGCTTGAACCACGACGGCGAGACCGCAGCCCGAACGGTACGCGGACCGGTCGCGGATGCCTAGATGGCTCTTTCGGCCTAGACCTCGAGGCGGCGGTACGAGCGGGGCCCGCCGGGTCTTGCGCTTTCAGGGGGGTGGGGTGCGCCCTCGTTGTAATCGTCTTCGATCGCTTGCCCGTCCAAGTCGAGCCCCGCACCGTCGCCTCCAACGCCTCACTGTCCTCCGGCGTGAGGCTATGCGCAAACGCCATCAGGCTGGTCTCGGCCGACACGCTCACCTGCACCCCGGCCGCGATCGGCTTTTCCGTGACCGGCTGGGGCGGCTTCGCAAGGACACCGAGGCTGAGCTCGGCGAGCCGGGCCGCTGGGGATCACCTTCACACTCCTCCAGTCGTGGGGCGTGAGCCCGCCGTAGCTCAATTCAACCCTCATCCTGCGCCCGCACTAGAAGAGCTTCCGCAAGCGAATTCCGCTGGGTGGCGAGGCGCAGCCGAGGACGAGCACGAAGAATGGCGCCGTGTTGGCGAGAACCGCAGCGGTGCTGCACCTGCGCGCTCGGCGGGTCGTCGACGGCGATCACGCCCTCGGTGATCGCGCTCGCTTCGCCGACCGCAGCGGCGGGAAGTCGCTCGACAGGTCCGGCGTCACGACCTGAAAGATCTTGACCGGCTCCGGCAGCCCCCGGAAGCGCCACCCGCCGAGGGACTTCAGCGTCACGTCGGCGGGCAGCGACTTGCCGAGCACCGTGCGCACCGCTGACGACATCACGATCTGGCCACCGTGCGCCGAGAAGCAGATCCGCGCCGCGGCGTGCACCGAGATCCCCACGTAGCCGGTCTCCGTCAGCTGCGGGCGTCCCCGGTGCAGCCCGATTCGCAGCCGGCACTCCAAGCCCCCCGGCCAACTGTGCTCCTGCATGCGCCGCTGGATGTCCAGGGAAGCCCGCAAAGCGGCCGCCGCGTCCGAGAACACCGCGAACACGTCATCGCCCCGCGCCGACACCACATGCCCGCGCGCCGGCCGCACAGCCGCCCGCACCAGCCTGCGGACGTCCACCAGCAGCGTCGCGTAGTCGTCCCCCAGGCGCTGCAGCAGCTCGGTCGATCCCTCGATGTCCGCCAGCAGGAACGTCACCTGGCCGGCCGGCAGCTTCTTTTCGGGCTGAAGCTGCGCGTTGACGAACCCGATCGGCATGATCCCGTGCTGCTTGGCCGCGTTCAGCAGCCGGTTGCGCGCCCGGTCGCGCGCTGCGTCGTCCTCGAACGGCACCTGGTCGAACCGAGAGAGCGCGTTGCGCACGTGCGCAGCGTCGTGGATGGGCAGCCGCCGCTGGCCGCGCGAGTCGACGTATGCAAAAGCGCGATCGGGGAGTCGCGCGCGTTCCTTCGCCGAGAGCGTCGCCATCGGTTGCGCGGCCGATGTTACGGCCAGCCCCCAACCATCGCCCGCCGACGACCCCCGGGACCGGCCACCAACGCCCGGTGGCAAGGGACGCCGGGCGGGCTCGGGCGTGCCGCACGTTCATCACTTGCCGCTCCGGAGACAAGGCCCAGACCGACGCCTCGATGCCTGGGCGTGTGAGGCTGGAGTAGACCGGGAGACCCTCGCCATCGCGACGTGCGAGCTGCAGTTCGAGCCGGCCCTCATCAGGAACTCGCCTCACGGTTTCCGTTCAGGACGACGCGGAGGCGCGCGCCGCGGTCGATGAAGAGGGCGGCCGGAAGGCCGCCCTCTTTGTCCTCTTGGGCGCAAGTAGATGCCGAACGATCGCACGGACGAGCCTCCGCCCCTGCTCTCTGGTCAACGAGCGGCTATGGCCTGCCTTCCCCCGAACTTGGGTGCCGCCGCCCGGAACAGCACTGCGAGGAGCGACAAGGTCAGTAGTCCGAATACGACTGCTCCGCTCGCGCCGAAGACCGGGAATTGCTCCTTGACGTTCCTCGTGATCACGTACGAGGTCACAAGCCAGCCGAGCGCCCAGGCAGGCGGGTTCGCGAGCGCCCACCACCACGCATTGGGGATCTGGTGTCGTGCGAGGACCAGTGCCTGCAACACGCCTACGCCCAGACCGGTCACGGCACCCATGAGGACAAGGTCTCCTCGAGCGATCCCGTAATCAACCAGAGCTGCCCCCGCGGCGAGACCGACCGCCATCCCGACCGTTGTCGCCGGGATCCAAAGCCAGGAGATCCGCGGCCGCAAAGCGAACCATCCTGCCGTTCCGATGATTCCCCCCGCGATCACACCCCCCGCGAGGGCTGTCGCCACCGAATCGACTCCGTTGACGACCAGGTCAGCAATATAGCCAGCGATCGGCAAGCCGACCAGCATCATCAACGGCCAGAGCCACATCCGACGCGCGGTTTGCTTCCAGTCGCTCCGCGTGTGGACGCTGTCTTCGCGCGCTCCCGTCGGGTCGTCGGGTGTGGTCCGAGGCATTCCTTCCCGTACCGTCGGGCGTGCGACAACGGGAGCATTTGTGGCCATGGTGGCCTCCTTCGAAGAGCCCCGTTGGCCGAGCCGCTAACGAGTGAGCGGAAAGACGGCTGCATCCAGCGTCACGCTCGCCTGAAGGCGAGGAAACTCTCCAACGGAAGCTGGGGCAGTCTATCAACGATTACAGGGACGGCTCACGACCCGTCCCTCACAGTCAATGGCCCAGGTGCCACGCCTCACCGGTTTTGCACCCGATTCGCGGAAACCGGTACTAAGACCGGCACCAAATTCGAGACGTGTTGCCCTAGGAGAAGACGTTGATCGACACAGAAGAGAGAGGGCGGCGAGGGTGCTGCCGCGGTCGAGTGCTCGGCGGAACCGGGCACCCCCACTGTCGCTCGCACACAGCGCCCGACGAAAACCTCGGCGCTTCAGCTCCGATCCGACGTGCCCGCGCCCTCCTCATCAGGCATCCCGGCCGCAGGCACGCCGTTTGGCGTGTCGCGCGCGGCGACCTGATGGCCCGATCGAGCGACAGTTGCGGCTCTGCGCGCTCCGCGCGTCGCCTCGCGCGACAATACCGCCTGGGCGGCAGAGGCGACGCGTCGTCCTAGCGGAGGCTCACCGCTGTGCCTCCGGGCCGTAGGAGCGGCACGGCGGCCCAGCAGTAGCGGGCGACGATCGAGCGGTACGGACGGAAGCGATCGCCGAGCGGCTCGAGCTGCTTCGGGGTCGGCGGCGGGTCGATGTTCCAGGCGAGGGCATAGCCTTGCCGGACGCCGAGGTCGTCTACCGGCCAGACGTTGAGGCGCCGCAGCTGGAACATCAGGTACATCTCGGCCGTCCAGCGGCCGATCCCGCGCACGGTGGTCAGCCGCTCGATCAACTCCTCGTCGCTTCGTCGCGACGTGCGGCTGAGAACGACGGTGCCGTCGAGCACCTTCGCAGAGAGGTCGCGGAGCGAGGCGAGCTTGTTCGCCGACAGGCCGCCGCCCGGAGCTCCCGTCGGGGACGGCGTTCAGCGTCTCCGGGGTCAGCGTGTCGCCGACGGTTGCGCGCACCCGTCCGTAGATCGCCTGGGCGGCGCGGCCGGCGAGTTGCTGGAAGACGATCGCGCGCACGAGGGCGGCGAACGGCCCGTCCGGGTCGCGCGGGCGGTGGCGGATCGGGCCGACGCGGGCGACGAGATCGGCGAGCACAGGGTCGCGCGATGCGACCTCGTCGATCGCCGCCCGCGAGCGAGCTCTGTGCCCGCTAGTTCCGCCACCATTTGCGTTCGAGCGCCCGGTCGGTGCCGCCGGTGCGGTCGAGCGCGTCGAGCTCGGCGATGTCTTGGTCGGAGAGCCGGAAGTCGAAGAGCTGGGCGTTCTCGGCGATGCGCTCGCGATGGGTCGACTTCGGGATGACCGGGATGCCCCGCTCGATGCACCAGCGCAGCAGCACCTGGGCGGGAGTTCGCCCGTGGCGCCCCGCGATCCGCGCGACCGTATCGCTGGTGAGATGGCGGCCCGTTCCCAGGGGGCTATAGGCCTCGAGCGCGATCCCGTTCTGGCGGCACGCGTCGAGGAGAGCCTTGCGGTACTCGTACGGACTGAACTGCACCTGATCCACGACCGGCGGGACCGTCGCGGTTGCGAGCAGCTGCCGTAGGTCGTCGACGCCGAAGTTGGAGACCCCGATCGACCGCGCATACCCGAGCTCACGCGCTTGCTCCATCCCGGGCCACGCCCAGGTCGGGCCGCCCTCGGGCCAGTGGACGATGTACAGATCGACGTAGTCGACCCCGAGCCGCTGCAGGCTGCGCTCGGCCTCCGCGACCGGGTCCTTCCGGGCCGGAAAGAACTTGGTGGTGAGGAACACCTCCTCGCGCGGTACACCGCTCTCGCGCAACCCTTGCCCGACGCTTTCCTCGTTGCCGTACGCCTGCGCCGTGTCGATGTGCCGGTACCCGAGCTCGAGCGCCCAGCGGACGGCGCCCACGCACTCGGCGCCGTTGGGCACCTGCCAAACACCGAGGCCCAGCAACGGGATCCCGTTGCCGTCCGCGAGCACGCGGGCTCGTCCGTCAGCCGTCACGAATCCATCGCCATCGCATCACTCCTCGACTCATCGAAACGCTCGGTCGCCCAGC
The DNA here is from genome assembly GCA_963838105.1 of uncultured Thermoleophilia bacterium. Classification (GTDB taxonomy): domain Bacteria; phylum Actinomycetota; class Thermoleophilia; order Gaiellales; family Gaiellaceae; genus CAWJNF01. The sequence goes on from CAWIQC010000022.1 coordinate 9,383, forward strand.
TTGTTCCCGCCGTGGCATCAGCCGCCCTCCACGAGGAACGCGTGCACGTCGGCCGCGAACTGGCTGTGGTGCTGGAAGAGAAAGCCGTGGGCCGAGTCGGGGTCGATCATGAGACGCGCGTCCGGGAGAAGCCCTGCCAACGGGATCGCCCGGGCGGGTGGGAATCTCCCGGAGGAAGACCAGTACCCCCGTGCGGCTCGCTGGCGTTCGCGGCAAGGTACGCCCGCTTGAGCTGGAAGTCACCCGTTCGCAGTCTGATGCTCCCAGTACTCGCTCGTCAGCTCGCCGGCGATCGAGTAGCCTCCTCATCAGGAGGCCAGCAGGTCATGGACGCTTTGCGACGACTCTTCGGCGGTGGAGGCAGGCAGGAGCCGGGATCGGTCTCGGCCGATGAGGCGCGAGTCCGTCAAGAGCCGCGTTCGAGCGCTGATGAGCAGGCGCTCGAGCGTTACCGCTACCTGTTGCGGACGGCGCCGCCGGAGACGATCGAGGAGGCGCACGCGGAGGCGTTTGCCCAGTTGACGCCGGAGCAGCGTCGGATGGTGCTCGAGGAGCTAACCGGCGAGCTGCCCGAGCACGAGCGGGCGGGCGGCGTTCGCTATGAAGACGACCCGCGCTCTCTGGCACGACTGGCGACGCGCACTGAGATGCGCCAGCCTGGTGCGCTGGAGCGCTCGTTCGGTGGGATGGGGTCTCGCGGTATCGGTTACGGCGGTTTGATGGCCGGCAGCTTCTTGAGCGCCTTCGCCGGCATCCTCGTCGGGAGCGCGATCGCCGAGCAGTTCTTTGGGGATGCGGGCTACGATCAGGGTTCCGCCGAGGGCGACGACGCGGGGCAGGCCGACGCGGGTGGCGATGTCGATGGCGCCGGTGACTTCGGCGGGGATCTTGGCGGCTTCGGCGGGGGCGACTTCGGCGGGGGCTTCTAACCGCCGGGTGTGCCCAGACGCGCGCCAGCACCCCTCAACGGGGGCGGGGGTGCGCCGAACAGGCTCGAGCCTGCGTGAGCGGGGGACGCTCGGCTGCGGCGGCTGAGGCCGGAGGGACTGTGCCAACTGCTAGCCGGCCGACGCCGTGGGCTGCGCCGTTTCATCTGTGGTCGGACGGGGTTCCCAAGCGGAAGCTGTCTGGAGTCGGTCGTTTGAAGTCGAAGGTTCCTGCTCGTCGGGCCTCGGCGATCGTGGCTGCATAACGGGCCAGTCTCTGACCTTGATAGCGGGCGAGCTCGAGTGAGAGCTGGTCGGGCCCGGTGACGGTATGGCCGCTCACGAAGGAGCTGCCGTAGGGATTGCCGCCGGCGGCGAATACTTCGCGAACGGTGTAGCCGAGGGGAAGGATGAGCATGCCCCAGTGGTAGAGGGTGTTGTTGAGCGCGAGGATGGTGGTCTCCTGGCCGCCGTGGGCCGTTTGCGACGACGTAAAGGCGGTTGCGACCTTGTCGGCGAGCTTGCCCTGCTGCCACAGGATCCCGGCCTGGTCGATGAACTGTTTGAGTTGGGCCGAGACGTTTCCGAAGCGGGTTGGGGTGCCGAAGGCGAGCCCATCGGCCCACTCGAGATCGTCGAGTGTCGCTACAGGGGCGTCAGCGACTTGGGAGCGGTGCCGCCCCCAGTACTGGTTCTGCGAGATGAGCAGCTCCGAGGCCAGCTCCTCGACATGGCGTAGGCGGACCTCCGCTTTCGCTGCCTCGGCGCCTTCGGCGACTGCCTGGGCGAGGGCATGTACGTTGCCGGTGGCGCTGTAGTAGATGACTGCGACGTGGGTACTCACTCTCCACCTCCATGTAGCGGGTGTTCTTTGGGCGGATCGGGAGAGACGGCTTGCTCCCGCTGGCGTGCGGCCTGCACCGCTTCGGTGAGGCTGGCGATGTCGTAGGCGCCGTAGTGGCGGCGGCCGTTGATGAAGAACGTGGGCGTGCCGGAGACGCCGCTGAGATCGGCCCCGTCGACGTCTTCCGCGACCCTGACGGCTCCGCTGTGCTCGCGCATGGCGCTCGTCAGGCGCTGGAGGTCGAGCCCGAGCTGCTGGGCGTGGTCGATCAGGTCCCGCGGGCCGAGGGCGTCTTGGTGCTGGAGCAGGAGGTCGTGCATCTCCCAGAAGGCGCCCTGGTCGGCGGCGGCCTCGGCCGCCTCGGCGGCGAGCTGCGCGTTCGGGTGTACGTCGCTCAGCGGCAGGTGACGCCACACGTAGCGGACGTCGCCGAAGTCGCGCAGGAGCTCGCGGACGACCGGTTCGGCGAGACCGCAGTACGGGCACTCGAAGTCGCCGTACTCGACGACGGTGACCGGTGCGTTGCGAGGGCCACGGATGTGATCGCGCTCCGGATCGACGTCCACGTGCAGGTCGTTGAGGGGCTCGGAGGTTCCGAGCAACGCCCGGCTGCGTAGGCGCTCTGGCAACGATGCCGTCGCCCGGAACAGCAGCCAGGTGAGCAGGGTTGCGCCCAGAGCGCCGCTCAGCACGCCGAGCTTGGCTTCCTCGAGCTGCACACCGTCGAAGGCGTGGGTGGCGATGAGCAGCGAGAGCGTGAAGCCGACCCCGGCTGCGGTGCCGCCCCCGGCGACGGCTCCCCAACCCACCGGCGGGCGCAACCGGTGCCGGCTCAGCTTCGTGACGAGCCAGGAAGCACCGATGATCCCGACCGGCTTGCCGAGCACCGAGCCGAACAGGATCCCGAGGGTGATCGGCGAGCCGAACGCGCTCGAGAGCAGGTCGCTGTCGATCGCGATGCCCGCATTGGCAAGAGCGAATAGCGGCACGATCACATAGCTCGTCCAGGGATGGTAGAGCTGCGCCAGTCGTTCGTTCGGCGAGATCGCCGCCGCCAGGCCAACCCGGGCGGACGAGGCCAGCTCGGGCGTCGGCTGCTCGCGGAAGCGCCGAAAGAGGTCGGTCGCGCGCTCGAGGTCGCTGCGTGCGACCGGGTACGCAAACGTGAGCAGGCCCATCAGCAGGCCAACGAGCACGGGGTCGACTCCGGACTCGAGGAACGCGAACCATGCGGCCGCCCCGAACAGCGCGCAGACGCCCCCGCGGCGCATCCCGCCCGCGCGAACAAGCAGCATGACCGCAAAGATGGCGACCCCGACCAGCAGGGCCGTGACTGCCATCTCATCGGTGTAGGCAAACGCGATCACCGCCAGGGCGACCATGTCGTCGATCACAACCATGGTGAGCACGAACGCCCGCAGACGGGCGGGGAAGCGCGGCCCGACCAGAGCGAGGATCCCGAGCGCGAAGGCAGTGTCGGTGGGAAGGACGATCCCCCAGCCGTGGGTCGAGGTCTCGCCGGCGTTGACGGCCAGGTAGACGGCAACCGGCACGAGCATGCCGCCCACGCCGGCGAGGAGCGGCACTGCCACCCGCCGCCGCTCCCGCAGCTCGCCCAGGTCGAACTCGCGACGCGCCTCCAGACCGACGACGAAGAAGAAAAACGTCATCAGCCCGCTGTTCACCCACTCGCGCAGGTCCAGCGACACGCTCCACTCGCCAAGACCGATCGAGAGCTCTGTCGACCAGACGTTCTCGTATGACGCTTCGTCGACGTTCGCCCACACGAGCGCAGCGACCGCGGCCACGAGCATCACTACCGCGCCGCCCGTCTCCGTGCGCAGGAACTCCCGCAACGGCGTGGCGGACACTTCGCGCCCACGCCGTCCGGCCGGAGAGCGAAAGCGTCGGAGCCCTGGAGGCCATCGGGCGGTCGAGCGACTACGGCGATGCCGCTACTGCTGGTAGCGCTCGACCACGCCGGGAGGTCTTGCCGCGGCTGCCTCCGGATCGAGGCCGGCCTCGCGCAGCGCGCGTCGCTGGCGAAGCAGATCCCAGCACTGGTCGAGCGCGACGTTGAGCTCGTCCAGGCGCCGGCGCTCGGCTTCGCCGGCGTCTCCCGCCGACTCGCGTTGCCAGAGCTCGTGCTCTTCCGCGACGAGCTTCTCGATCGCCTGATGGATCTGGGAATCGTCCATGAGTCCTCCTCGGCGTGGGAAGTGTCCTGTACCTCGTTGGCATGCGTCCACAGCATGCCCTGCGGCGCTCCCGCGATCTCTACGAGCTCAAAGTCGGCGACGAAGTCCGGTGGTCGGCGGGCGGTTGCACCGAGGAGTTGGCGCGCCGGGCCAAGCGGCCATGCACGAACTGCACCGCCATCGCTCCTTCACCAACCGCTGTTGCGCATCGCTTGGTGGATCCTGAGCGGACGTCACCGGCAGCGAAGATGCCGGGCACGCCCGTCTCCAGCAGGTTTTCGGCGTCCGCCGCGGAGCCGGTGAGAATGAAACCGCGCTCGTCGCGACCGACCGCGCCGTCGATCCACTCGGTGCATGGCAGAGCGCCGAGGAAGAGGAACATGAACGAGTAAGCCAGGAGCTCGCCGCTCTTGAGCGTGACCGCCGCGAGGCGTCCGTCCTCGCCGTGGAGCGCCGCGATCTCGCTTCTGTCTCGAACGACGACGCCGTACCGCTCGAGCTCGTGGATGAGGTAGTCCGACATCGTCTCGCGCGACGTCCGCGCGCCGGTGCAGCAGGGTCACGAGTGCGCCGCCTCGGGCGAGCCAGACGGCGGCCTGGCCGGCGGAGTTGCCGCCACCGACGACCGCGACGCGCGAGCCCGCGCAGAGCTGGGCCTCGGGCGCCCCGGCGGCGTAGAAGACCGTCAGTCCCTCGAACTCGGCAAGGCGGTCGACCGGGAGGCGGCGGTACTGGGCGCCCGTTGCGAGCAGGACGGCGCGCGCGGTGATCTCCCTGTCGTCCTCGAGGCGGACGCGATGCCGGCCGTTTCCCGGCTCGAGGGAGAGGGCGCGGTACGGGCGTTGCGGTGCGCGCGTTGAACTTGCGCGCCTGGGTGACTGCGCGGCTGGTCAGCTCGGTGCCGCTGATCCCGGCGGGAAAGCCGAGGTAGTTCTCGATCCGGCGGGACGACCCGGCCTGACCGCCGAGCGCGGTGCTCTCGACGACCAGCGTGTCAAGCCCTTCGGAGGCGCCGTAGACCGCGGCCGCGAGCCCGGCCGGGCCGGCGCCTACGATCAGCAGGTCGACCTCCTCGCGAGGTGCGAGCTCGAGCCCGATCCCGAGAGCGCGCAGCACCTGGCCAGTGGTTGGGCCGTGTAGCTCTCCCCCGCCGGGCAGTCGCACCAGCGGCAACGCGCCGCCGTCGGGCGGGGCTTTCTCCTCCCAGGTGTACGGGAGCCGGTTCGCGCGCGCGAACTCGATCATGCGCATCGTCGGCTCTGAACCGTGCGGGCCGACGATCTCCAGGCCGATCCCCTGCACGCTCTGCAAGGCCTCGCGCCGGGAGATGAACGTGGAGAGGAGCAGGTCGCTGAGCGGGCCGTCCTCGTTGAGGAGCGAGCGCAGCGCGCCGCGCTCGACCGCGATGTACCGCAGCGGCTCGGACGACGAGCGCGTTGACGAAGACCGTCTGCCCCGACAGGAGGTTCAGCTCCCCGAGGAAGCCCGAGGGGCCCTGCCTGATCAGCTCGTTCCCGACCGCGTCGACGATCGCGACCTCTCCTTCGAGGATCGCAATGAACGGGTAGGTCCGATCGCCGACCCGGTACAGCAGCTCACCGATAGGAGCCGAGCGCTCCTCGCCGATCGCGGCGAGAGTCGCTAGTTGCGACGGGGAGAGCAGTGGGCTCGCGGGTGTTGACACGTTCGTTCCTCCGTTGACGGCGGTTGGCGCCGATGCCGACAAGTCGTGTCGTCTGGGTCAGGTCCCCGGCGTCGACGGTCGCGTCTCGCTCCAGTCGAGGAGGAGCTTCCGCTCGGCGAAGTACCAACTACCGTCAATCTTGGCGAACGTGTCAAGGTATCGGAGCGAGGCGATCATGATCTTGCGGTTGCCGGCTTCGGAGAAGAGGTGGTGGGCGATCGTGTAGCTCTCACCGGTGGCGCGGTCGCCGTCGATCGTGACCGTGCTCTGGCCGTTGAAGTGCGTCGTCGCCTCGTAGCGATTCAGATCGGCGAACACCGACGTGAGTGCCTCTCGCCCTTCGAGCACGTATGTCGGCTCGCTGCCTTCGCCGTCCATGTAGACGGCGAAGCGGGTGTCGTCGGTGAAGAGCGCCTTTTGTCCTTCAGCGTCCCGCCGGTCGGCACAGTGGGCGTAGGCGTCGAACAGTTCGCGCAGGGCGAGGCGGTCGGCTGCCTCGAACGGTGTCACCTCTGTGTGGACGGCCATCCTTGAGCTCTCTGCAGAGCCGGATCAGGTTGACGCCTGCGAGCGGGTGGTGAAGCTGCTGCATCTCGCCTCCTGTAGCAGCAGTGCGGTGCTGCCCCAATTGCCTCTCTGCGCAAGCCGTCAGTCGGCCCGACGCACGGCGGCGTCGCTTGCGAGAGCCTCACCCCCGCCGACTCTGGTCCGGCGAGCGCGTCTGCCGTCGCCCGATCCGTCTCGGGCCGCGCGCGCGTGCAGCGGCGCACGGCCGCGCATGCCCGCGGGCTCGACGAGCCCGATCATCCGCAGGCAGTAGAGCGTACGCTGCGCCAGCAGCGTGCTGCACCGGAGAAGGGCCGCGAGCTCGCGTGTGCTGAACGGCTCGAGCGGCAGCGGAGGCAGCACCGCGAGGATGTCCTCCGGCGTCCGCAACACGACACGGTCGAGGACCTCGACCAGCCGCCGCTCCCCCGGATCTCGGGTGCGACTCCGAATCGTCGCCGGCTGCGGGCGGCGGATGTGATCCTCACGCAGCAGCAGCACCTCGATCGTGAGATTCGGGTGAGTCAGCAGCGACGGAAACGCGACCAGCTTGTCGAACACCGCCACCGCCGTCGCGCGCTTCGGCGACCGGCGGGCACCGACCACCTGGCCGTGCTCGTCGACCCGAACGATCCGGCGCTCGGCCGCGACCGGGTGCACGACCCGGATGCGATGCTCGTCGAGCAGCGCGTCCAGCTTGATGCCGAGCGCACCGAAACCCCCCGTCTGCACCTCGACCAACTCGCCGTCAGCACGGACGAGGTCGATCACGAACCGCCCCACCGGCACCTCCAGCCGGTCGCCCGGCTCGGCCAGCAAAGCCTTCACCGCGGCGTGAAGCGGACCCTCGCGCATCACCCCGATACTCGCCACGACGGCACAGGCTACGTGTCGACCCGGACCGGATCGCCGTCATCTCCCGTGTTCTTTACCCGACCGGTCCGGCGTACACGGAGAGATCCTCAATAACGGGTCCCCGCACCGGGCGTGCCGATGTGTCGAAGTGGCGCCCCCGGTCAGCGGATCCCAGATGGCGGTGTCTCGAACACCTCGAGGGGGAGCGCGAGCGTCACGGTCGGGCTCGGGCTGTTGACGAGCTGGGCGATGCGCAGCTCCCCGGCGATGCTCGCGAGCGTGTACGCCGCGCCGAAGTCGAGCTCGCAATGCGCCTGAAGCCAGCCGACCAGCTCGAGCGCTGCGTTCCGCGCGGCCAGCATGAGGTCGTCGGGTGCGAGAGTGCCGTCGTCGCGAAGCGGGAGTCCCGTCGTCATGAAGGCAGGCCCGACCGAGCTCGCCGTCGCCCTGCGCGGGTCGATGGTCTCGAGCGAGAAGGTCTCGCCGGGCGCAACCGCGAGCACCGGCTCGATCTCCGGGTGCCAGCGGTTGTGCCCGACGGTCGGTTGCGCTCTGAGGGGCCTTGCCGGGTCAACTGCGAGACGCGGCTCGTCGGTCATCAGACCGCGATCGCGTAGGCCGGCTGGCGGGGGTCGGCGCCGGCGCGCAGGAACCCGGTCGTCGCGTCCTGGTAGATGACCTCGACGGCCGCGGCCTCGCGCGTGAACGCGGGCCAGCGCTCAACCTCGTGTCCGAGGCCGGCGAGCGCTGCGGGAAGCGCGTCGCCGAAGCGATCCTCGAGCCGGACGCGACCGGGCAGGTACTCGAACGGCGCGAACGAGTTGGGGAAGCTCCAGGTCGAGAAGCGCGGCGCGTCGATCGCGTCCTGGAGGTCCATGCCGAACCGGAACATGTTCAGGAACACCTGCAGCATCGCCTGCACCTGCATGTCGCCGCCGGGGCAGCCGAACGTCAGCACCGAGCCGTCGTCGCGGACGGCGATGGCCGGGTTGGGCGTGAGGCGCGGACGCTTGCCCGGTCCGACGCCCGACGGGTGCCGCGGGTCCGGCCTCGACTGCATCCCGCGCTCCGAGGGCACGATCCCGAGCCCGGGGATGACAGGCGATGCGTACGAGCCGTCGGACGGCGTTGCCGAGAACGCGTTGCCGAACCGGTCGACGACGCAGACGTACGAGGTGGCCCGCGGCCGGGACCCGAGCGCGGGGCCGGGAGCGGGGAGGTGGAGCGAGGGGTCGACCTCGTAGTCGACCGGCCCGGGGAGGCCCGGCGTCGCGCGCGAGCGATCGATCGGCCGCCAACCGCGCGTCGGCGTGCTCGACGGAGAGCAGCCGGTCGAGGCCGACGTCGACGAAGCCGGATCGCCGTAGCGGTGCTCGCGATCGGCGAAGGCGCCCTTCAGCACTTCGAGCACGAGGTGCACGTAGCCGGGTCGTCGATCCCGGCCGCGTCGAGCGCCGCGCGCTCGAGCGTCACGAGCGCCTGGGCGAGCACCGGTCCCTGGCACCACGGCCCGCAGGTGAGCAGCTCGAAGTCGCGCCAGCGCACGCGCACCGGCTCCTCGTAGCGCAGCGGAACGCAGCGAGATCCTCGCGCCTCAGGTAGCCCCCGTGCGCCTCGTGGTAGGCGACGATGCGCGCCGCGATGTCACCTTCGTAGAACGCCGCGCGAGCCGCTCGAGCCCGGCCTGACGCCCGCGCTTTGCCGCCGCACGCTCCTCGTCGACCATGTAGGTCGAGCATGCGGCGAGATCCGTCTGGACGAAGCGCTCCCCAACCCGTGGCGGCCGCCCGTTCGGGAGGAAGATGGCGGCGTTCGCGGGCCAGCGCGCGTAGCCGGCCGCGTTCTCGGCGATCTGCTCGGCGAGGTACTCGTAGACAGGGAAGCCCTGGCGCGCGAATCGCATCGCCTCCGCGGCCACCTCGCCGAAGCTCATCGTGCCGAAGTCGTGCAGCGCCCTGATCCAAGCATCCGGCGCGGCCGGGACCACCGTCAGCAGGATGCCGTCCGGGATCGTCCCGCCGTGCTCGCGCACGAACAGATCGGGAGAGATGCTGCGCGGCCACACGCCGAGCCCCGCGATCGTCACGACGCGGCCCTCGGCGGTGCGGATCATGATCGGCGCGACGCCTGCGACGTTCACCTCGTCCGCGGCAGATGACGCCCAGTGCAATGCCGGCCGCACACCCCGCGTCGATCGCGTTCCCGCCCGCCTCGAGAATCGAGAAGCCCGCGGCGGCCGCGAGGTAGTGCCCGGCGGAGACCGCGTGACGGCTCCCGTAGAGCGTCGGGCGGCGCGATCCGAATGGCGGCTCGAGCGGCGGCACCGGTCGCATCCTCGCAGGTCGCGCGACCGTGCTCGGCAGTGAGCGGGGCGCGGCCGCGAAGCGCTATTCGTCCGCGAACGGGAGGCGCAGCGCGTTTTGGAGGCCGCGCTTGTCGAGCTCGTTGGCGGCGACGAGGCGCATGATCTCGGAGCTCCCTCCCAGATCCGCTCGACTCGCATGTCATCCGCGGGAACCGTATGGGCGACCGCAGATGTGACCGATGCCCCGCTATCCCTCCACGAGCTGCTCGAGAAGCTCGCGAGCCCGCTGAGCCCGGACGACGTGCTGCTTGTCCTCGGCCAGACGTAGCGCCTCGGCCGCGACGGGCTGTGCTTCCCCGGCACGGCCTGCGAGGACGAGGACTTCTGCGAGGCTCATCCGTGCGAGCCAGTGGAGGTGGAGGAAGTCCGTCGGCCCGACCAGGTCGACGGCCTCCCGGGCGAGCGTCTCGGCCTCGTCGAGCTGACCACGCCGGGCCAGCACTTTCGCCCGCACGCCGCGCCAGAGGACCTGCGAGTAGACGTCCTCGGTCCCGGCCACTTTCTCGATCTCCGCGGCGAGAGCCTCGGCCTCGCCGTCGTCGCCCTGGCTCAGGCGTACCTCGGCCAGGATCCCCGTCACCGTCGGGAGCCAGGCCATCTCGCCGATCTCGCCGAGAGACTCGTATCCCTGCCGCAGCTCCCGCTCCGCCGCCGCGGAATCGCCCGCCCACAGCTCGACCCAGCCCGCGAACTGCGCCAGCGGTCCACCCAACCAGACTGTCAGCGCGATCTCCTGGAGGAGCGCCTTCGCGCGGGCTATCAGCTCGCGGGCCTCCTCGAAGCGACCCAGCCCAGCGAGGAGCTCGGCCTGGGCGAACAGCGCGCTCGACATCGCCTTCTTGTCGCCTCGCGCCCGCTCGAGGACGTCCTGACAACGCCGGATGCCTTCCTCCGCGGGCGTGGGCCCGGCCCAGATGCACACCGGGACCCAGGACAGGCTCTCCATCTCGCCCCGCAGGTCGCCCGTGCGACCGGCGAACGCAGCCGCCTTCAGCCAGGCCTCCTCGGCGGGCCCGAAGTTGGTCTTCGTCAGGTGCACGAGCCCGAGCAGCGACCAGCTCTTCGCCAGGCCGCGCTCGTCCTGGAGCGCCTCGAAGGCGGCGATGGCGCGCATCGATTCGCGCTCGGCTAGCTCGGCCCACCCCTCGGGGTTGGTGAACAGGCGGACCCACAGCCCGAGGACGAGGGCCTCGGCCTGAAGACGCGGCGTCGCCGGAGGCGGTCGCTGCGCCCCTCATCTCGTCGACCACGGCCTCGAGCCTCGGGAAATCGCCGGTCTCGAGGAGGGCGAGAGCGAGCTCGGGCAGGAGCTCGAAGCGCGCCGGATCGTGGTGCGGGAGCAGGGCCGAGGCCCGCGAGAGGAGGTTCACGGCAGCGGGCATGTCTCCACGGGCGAACGCCCGTCGCCCCGCCGATGCCAGCGGCACTGCGGCGCGTCGGCCCAGCCGCTCGGCCCGCTCGTTCGCCGGGCCGAGCTCGGTGAGCCACCGGTGGGCCTGCTCGAGGTGGTAGCCGAGGATCTCCTCGTACTCGCCCGCGACCTCCTTCGCCGCTGCTTCGATCCAGTCCGCGAGCCGCTCGTGCAGCTCGGCCCGGAGCCCTTGGGGATCCCGTGGTAGGCGGCGTCCCGGATCAGGATGTGGGCAAACCGGAACGCATCCTCCTGCGAGGCCTGCGACGGCTCGGGTCGGATCAGCTCCTTCCGGATGAGCGTCTGCAGGAGGCTCGTCAAGCGGGGCTCGACCGTCGAAGGCGAGAGGGCCGAGACGGCACCCCACCAGAACACCCGTCCGACGACCGAGGCGCGCTCTGCGACTGCCCGCTCCTCCGCCTCGAGCCGGTCGATCCGGGCGGTCAGGAGCGCGTGGATGGTCGGGGGTATCGAGATGGCGGACAGGTCGCCGGCCACCCCCCAGCCGCCGTTTGCGCGGGTCAGCAGGCCGTCGTCGACGAGGATGCGCAGGAGCTCCTCGACGAAGAGGGGATTGCCCTCGGCGACCTCGGCTATGCGGGCGCGCGCCTCGGGCACGAGCTCGGTGCCGCCGACGAGGTTGTGGATCAGGCCGTCGATCTCGAGCTCCGACAGGGGCTCCAGCGTGATCAGCGCCGTATTGATCCTGGGTTTCGTCCAGCCGGGGCGCGTCTCGAGGAGGTCGGGCCGGGCCAGGCAGAGGACGAGGACGGGAGCCTGGATCCAGTCGACGAGGTACTCGAGGAGGTCGAGGAATGTGGGCTCGCCCCACTGGATGTCGTCGAAGACCGCGACGAGCGGGCGCTGTGTGCCCAGGTGCTCGAGCAGCTTTCGGAACGCCCAGAACGTCTCCTGGATCCCGGGAGTCGCGAGGCCGAGACCGAGAAGTGCGGAGAGACGGTCGCCGATCAACGCTGCGTCGTCGGCGCCCGTGAGCAGGCTGGAGAGCTTCCGCCGCGCCACGTCGGGCGGATCCCGGTCGATGATCCCCGCGGCGTCGCGCAAGACGGTGGTGACGGGCCAGAAGGTGATGCCCTCGCCGTAGGGAAGGCAGCGGCCCTCGATGACCGTTGCTCGATCGCCCAGCCTCGAGAGCAACTCGTTGCCGAGCCGGGACTTGCCCACTCCGGCGGCGCCCATCAGCGTGACGAGCTCACACGCCCCGGTCTCCGTCGTGCGGTCGAACCGGCTCTCGAGCAGCTCGAGCTCCTGCTCGCGGCCGATCAGCGCCGAGTCGAGCCTGCGCGCCCAGCCTGTCGCGTCGGGAACGACTCGGAGCACCCGCCAGGCCGTGACCGGTGCGGCGACACCCTTGAGCTCGAGCGGGCCGACCTCTTCCACTGCAACGGCCTCGCGGACGAGCCGGTGGGTGGCCTGGCCGATCAGGATCTCGCCGGGCTCGGCGGCCTGCTCGAGCCGGGCTGCCACGTTGGCCGCGTCCCCGAGGACGAACGACTGGCCGTGGCTCGGGTCGCCGGCGAGGACCTCCCCCGTGTTGACGCCCGTGCGCGTCGAGAGCGTCGTGCCAAAACTGCGCTGGAACTCCTCGTTCAGCGCCGCGAGCGCCTCCTGCATCTCGATCGCGGCTCGCACGGCCCGCAGTCCGTCGTCCTCGTGCAGCCTGGGGATGCCGAAGACGGCCACCACAGCGTCGCCGATGAACTTCTCGACCGTGCCCCCATGCCGCACGAGGACCGTCCGCATCTCCTCGAAGTAGCGGGACATGAGATGGCGGAGCGACTCCGGGTCGAGCCTCTGGCTGAGCGCCGTGGAGTCGGCGACGTCCGTGAAGACGACCGTCACGACCTTGCGCGCCTCGCCTGCGGGCGGCTCCTCGGCGAGGAGCGGGCTGCCACACGACCGGCAGAAGCGAGCATCCGGCTCGCTTTCGGATCCGCACGTCGCGCAGGTCGGCTTTGTGGCCATGCTCTTCTCGCGTGAGCTCGGTCCGGGAGGGTCAGGCCGCGCGACCCGGGCCGAGCGCCGACGCCATTTTGCCATCCAGCCGAGGAATGGCAATCCCGACCGCAGTACACTGGGCAATCGACAGGAGCAGTTCCGTCCGAGCAGAGGAGGCGCAGTGAAAGGCGGGGGCATTCAGGAGCTCGAGAAGCTCGTCGAGGTGATCTCGGATCCGGGAACGAGGAGGAGCTTCCTCGAGGACGCCGAGGGGACGCTGAAGAAGGCGGGCGTAAAGGCCGACGCTCTGCCGAAGAGCCTCGTCGACGCCCTCGCCGAGCTGACCCCCGCCGAGCTCCGGCTCGTCTCGCACCTGAACACGACCCTGGTCGAGGCCGGGTACAAGGCACCGGACTCGGGCTCGGTCGGGATCGTCTAGCGGCACGGCCGTTGGTCGCGACACGAGGCGAAGGCGAACGCCTTCGCCGCAAGCTCGAGTCGGTTCTCCCCGAGCTCGTCGGTGCAGGCTGGCGGCTCGCCCGGCACCCTCGAGTCGCCGAGCTCTACCCCGAGCTACCTGGTCGATGTGCCACGGCGTCGTCCGGGCGACGATCCCGCTGATGGAGACGACGCTCGCCGCCGCAGACGAGCTCGCAGGTGACGATCCGGCCGCGGCGATGCTGGCCGACTATCTGAGGCACCACATCACCGAGGAGACCGGTGAGGACGAGTGGCTGCTGCAGGATCTCGAAGCGGTAGGCCGCGATCGCGCCGCCGTCCTGGCGGAGCCGCCCTCCCCGGTGGTCGCGGGGCTCGTCGGTGCCCAGTACTACTGGGTCGTTCACCACGATCCGATCGCGTTCCTCGGCTACCTGGCGGCGCTCGAGGGCTACCCGCCCTCACAGGCGCTGATCGACGAGCTGATGGCCCGCACGGGGTACGACGAGGGCGCGTTCCGAACGATCCTCGCGCACGCCGAGCGGGACCCCGGCCATCGGGACGAGCTGCTCGAGCTCCTCGATCGCCTACCCGTGACCACCCGAGCAGTCGGCGCTCCTCGGGCTCAGCGCCCTCTGGAGCGCCCGCATGCTGGCGCGAGCGATCTCCGACGTCACCGAGGGGATCTGAGGCCCGCGGGTCGCGGGTCGATATACGATATTTTCGTTGAGCGGCGACGCGGTCCTCGAGCACACGCTGGGCTTCGTGCTCGACCCGACCTCGACGGCGCTCGTCGTGATCGACATGCAGTACGCGACCGCCTGCCGGACGACCGGTCTCGGCCGCTGGCTCGCGGAGCGTGGGCGTGAGGAGGAAGGCCGCTACCGGTTCGACCGGATCGAGGAGCTTCTGCTCCCGAACATCGCGCGCCTGCTCGCGTGTCTTCCGGGACCACGATCTGACCCGGATCTTCGTCCGGCTGGGAGGGCAGATGGAAGGGTGCCGGGACCTGATCCCGCACCTGCGGGAGCTCGAGACCGACTTCGGCAACATCGCCGGCGAGCGGGAGTTCGAGTTTCTCGAGGAGCTTGCGCCGCTGCCCGGCGAGCCGGTCCTGACGAAGCTGTCGGCGAGTGCCTTCACGTCCTCGAACATCGACGCGCTGCTGCGCAACCTCCGCGTACGGACGCTCGTCCTCACCGGGGTCTCGACGAGCCAGTGCGTCGACCTCACCGCGCGCGACGCCGCCGACCGCGGCTACATGTCCGTCGTCGTCGAAGACGCGGTCGCGGAGGACCGGCCCGATTACCACGAGTGGACGCTCGAGCAGTTCCGCAGGCTGTTCGGCCGCGTGGCGACGACAACCGAGGTGCTCTCCGAGCTCACCGCACGACTGCCGGCTTCCACGCGGAGGTGATTGCATGCACGACGTTCTCGTCATCAACGGCACCGTCGTAACCGAGGAGGGGGTGCGGGACGCCGATGTCGCGGTGGCCGGCGAGCAGATCGTCGCCGTCGAGCCGCCTGGTGCGCTCGGGCTCGAGGCGGCTCGCCTGATCGACGCCCAGGGCATGCTCGTGCTTCCGGGCGGGGTCGACCCACACGTGCACTACGAGCTCGAGGCGCTGGGGGCTCGATCCGAGAGCGCCGACACGTCGATCGGCGCCATGTTCGGTGGCAACACGACCGTGATCGACTTCGCCTTCCAGGTGCCGCCCGAGAGCGCGCACGACACGATCGCGGACAGGAAGGCGATCTTCGAGGGCCGCATGGCGCCCGACTGGGGCCTGCACGTCATCCTGGCCGGCGAGATCCCATTCGAGGTGATGGAGGAGATCGGCGACGTCGTCCGGGGCGGCATCCCGACGATCAAGACCATGACGACGTACGGCTGGATGTGCGACGACGGCCACCGCTACGGCGTCATGTGCGCCGTCGCCGAGGCCGGTGGGCTCAGCGTCATCCACGCCGAGGACGACGAGATCGCGCGTTGGTTGACGAAGAAGTACGTGCGGGAGGGCAAGACGCACGGGGCGTACATCGGCGAGACGCGGCCCTCGCTCGTCGAGGAAGCCGCGGTGCGCCGCGCACTCCTGCTTGCCGAGCGGTCTGGCTCCGCGCTCTACATCCTGCATATGGCCGCGGCGGCCGCCGTCGACGCGCTCGCCGAAGCGCGCGTCAAGGGCCTGCCTTGCTACGGGGAGACGCTGACGCCCTACCTCTCCTTCACCGCCGACGCGCTGTGGGAGGACGAGCGCGGGCTTCTCTACAACAACTACCCCACGATCAAGACGCAGGCCGACCAGGACGTGCTGTGGGAGGCGATCGCGGACGATCGGGTGCAGGCCGTGACCTCGGACCACTTCCTCATCAAGGCCGTGGACCGGATGACGAAGATGGGCGTGACGATCGAGGACCTCCAGTGCGGCCAGGCCGGCGTCGAGATGCGGCTGCCCGTCCTGCATACGCTCGGCGTCGCGGGCGGAAGGTTGACCCTGGAGCGGCTCGTGCAACTGACGTCGACGAACCCGGCACGGCTGATGGGCCTCTATCCGAAGAAGGGAACGATCGCGCCGGGGAGCGACGCCGACCTCGTCCTCTTCGACCCGAACCGCCGCTGGACGGTCGAGCTCGACCAGCTGCACATGGACTCCGACTACAACTGCTGGGAGGGTTGGGAGCTCCAGGGCCGGCCGAGAACCGTCCTCCTGCGAGGCGAAGTCGTGATCGAGGACGGCAACGTCGTCGGCTCGCGCACCGGTGGGGCGTTTCTCCCCCGCTCCATTCCCTCCGAGATCGTCCAGCGCCCGCTCGACCCCGCGCTCACCGCGCCCAGGAAGGGCGCGCTCGCCGGCGCTGCGCCGTGACCGACGGCTCGCTGCTCCAGGGCCTGCGCATCCTCGACGCGGGCACGATGATCGGCGGCCCGTTTGCCTGCACGCTCGCGGCGGACTACGGCGCCGACGTGATCAAGATCGAGAAGCCGGGTGCCGGCGATCCGATGCGTCAGTGGTCGCCGCGCAAGGACGGCCGGTCGCTCTGGTGGAAGGTGACCGCGCGGAACAAGCGGCTCGTCACGCTCGACCTGCGCGAGCCCAGCGGCCGGGAGCTCTTCCTGCGGCTCGTCGAGTGGGCCGACGCAGTCGTCGAGAACTACCGGCCGGGGACGCTCGCGCGCTGGGGGCTCTCGTACGAGCAGCTGGCGGAGGCCAACCCTCGCATCATCGTCGTGCGAGTCTCCGGCTACGGGCAAACCGGCCCCTACGCCCACCGCCCCGGATACGGCACCGTGGCCGAGGCTTTCAGCGGTCTGCCGGCCTTCACCGGCTTCCCGGATGGGCCGCCGACGCTGTCCGCCTTCCCGCTTGCGGACACCGTCGCGGCCACCTTCGGCCTGATCGGGTTGTTGGGGGCCGTGTACGAGCGCGACGTGGCGGGAAGCGGCAAGGGGCAGGAAGTCGACGTCAGCCTCTACGAGCCACTGTTCCGGCTCGCGGAGAGTCAGGTGATCGGCTACGCGGAGCTCGGGCTCGTGAAGGAGCGGCTCGGCAACAGGATCGCGGAGGACTCGCCGCGCAACGCGTACGCCACGAGTGACGGCGGCTGGATAGCGATCTCGGCGAGCTCGGATCGCACCTTCCGACGCCTTGCCGTGGCGCTCGGCCGGCCCGAGCTCCCGGACGACCCGCGCTTCCGCGACAACCCGAGCCGGATCGCAAACGATGCCGAGCTGGACAGGATCGTCGCCGACGTGGATGCGAGAACGAACGACGGCCCAGGTGATGGACGCGCTCGAGGCCCAGGACGTGGTCGCAGGCCCGGTCCTCGACATCGCGGGGATCTTTGCCGACGCGCACTACCGCGCGCGCGAAAACGTCGTGGAGGTGCCCGACGGCGATCTCGGGACGGTTCGGATGCCGGGCGTCGTGCCGCGCTTCTCGCGCAGCCGCACCGATGTTCGCTTCGCCGGTGGCGCGCCCGGCCAGGACAACGACGAGGTCTACCGCGGCATCCTCCGGCTGTCCGAGACGGAGATCGCGGAGCTGCGCCGTCACGGCGTCGTCTGACCATGCCGGAGCCCGTCGTCGTCTCGTACGGCTCGAGCACGTACGAGAAGCGAGACCCCCACGAGCTGCTCTGGCACCTCTGGCAGGCGGCCCGGGCCTGCCTCGATCGCGGCCGGGATAGAGAAGAGCGAGCTCGACGGCCTGACGCTCGCCTCTTTCAGCTACCCGCCGGGCAACGTGGTCACGCTCGGCGAGCATTTCGGCCTGAGCCTGCGCTGGGGCGAGCAGGGTGTCTTCGGCGGCGCCTCGGGTGTCGTGGCGTTGGGCCACGCTGCGGACGCGATCAGGGCCGGCCGTGCCCGAGCCGTCCTCTGCCTGGCAGGCGACGTGTTCACCGTGGCGAGCCACGACGCGATGCTCGAGAGCTTTACACCGGCGATGCGCGACTACCTGGCTCCGCAAGGCTTCGGGGGCGCGAACGGTCTGTTCTCGCTCGTGCAGCGGCGGCACAGCCATCTGTACGGCACGAAGCGGGAGCAGCTCGGGAAGCTCGCAGTCACGCAACGCGAGCACGCGCTGCTCAACCCGAACGCCCTTTTCAAGGAGCCGCTGACGCTCCAGCAGTACCTGGAGGCTAGGCCGATCGCCGAGCCGCTCCACCTGTTCGACTGCGTCATGCCGTGCTCCGGCGCGGAGGCCGTGCTCGTCGTCGAGGAGGAGCTCGCCGGCCGGACCGGCCGGCCGGGACTGGAGGTCGCCGCGATGCGGGAGCTCCACAACGCGCATCCAGGCCTGCCGCTCTCGCTGCCGGCCGGCTTCGAGGTGTACGCGGACGAGCTGTTCGAGGCTGCCGGCGTAGGCCGGAGCGACATCGATCTGGTCGAGCTCTACGACGACTACACGATCATGGTCGCCGTGCAGCTCGAGGCGTACGGCTTCTGCCCAGCGGGCGAAGGGGGCCGCTTCCTCGAGGAGACGGACGTCTCGATCCGGGGCGAGCTGCCGGTCAACACCGGCGGCGGGCAGCTCTCCTGTGGCCAGTCGGGCGCCGGCGGTGGGATGATCGGCGTCGTCGAGGCGGTGCAGCAACTCCAGCACGAGGGTGGCGCCCGGCAGGTGGCGGATGCAGAGATCGGCCTCGTGTCGGGGTTCGGCCTCGTCAGCTACGGCAAGGGCCTCTCTACGGCAGGGGCGATACTGCGACGGCGTGGCTGAGCCGGTCCCACAGCCTGCGCTGCTCCCGCACGCGGCTCCCTTCGCCGAAGGGGGACGCGCCGGCGCGCTGCGGGTGCAGCGCTGCCCGGCCTGCGGGACGGTGCCCGAGTTCCCGCGAATCGCGTGTCCGGGCTGCTTCGGCGAGCTCGAGTGGATCGAGGCGTCCGGGCGTGGCCGGGTGTTCACCTTCGGCGTCGTCCGCCGCCCTCACCACGAGCGTTTCGAGTCGGAGCTGCCTATCGTGCTGGCCGTGATCGAGCTCGAGGAGGGTGCGCGGTGCATCTCGGCGATCGTCGGCGCCGACCGGCTCGAGACGGCGATCGGATCGCGCGTCGTGCTCGCCTCCGAGGGAGGGTTCTCGCCGCTGCCCCAGTTTCGCTTGGACATGCGATGACCTACGACCTTCTCGTTCGGGGAGGCACCGTCGTCACGCCGGCCGCGGCCGAGCCGCTCGACGTGGGCGTCACCGGGGAGCAGATCGCCGCGATCGACCGACCCGGTGCGCTGGGGAACGAGGCCGTGACGACGATCGACGCCACCGGCTGCATCGTCATCCCGGGCGGTGTCGACCCCCACGTCCACTACTCGCTCGGCTTCGGGCCGGTCCACGCCGAGCCCCAGGAGTACTCGCCCGCGCCGGCCTTCGGCGGCACGACGACGCTCATCGACTTCGCGTTCTGGCAAGAGCCGAAGACGCTGCACGAGGCGGTGGAGGAGAAGAAGGCCGAGGCGAGCGGCCGCATGGCCGTCGACTACAGCTTCCATGCGCTGCTCGCCGGCAACCCGCCGTTCGAGGTGCTCGAAGAGATCGGCGACGTCATCCGCGGCGGCATCCCCACGATCAAGACGCTGACGACCTACGGCTGGATGTCCGACGACGGGCATCGCTACGGGGTGATGAGCGAGGTGGCCGAGCACGGGGGGCTCTCGATCGTCCACGCGGAGGACGACGACATCGCCAACTGGCTGACGAAGAAGTACCTGCGCGAAGGGAAGACGCACGGCGCCTACATCGTCGACACGCGCGGGCCGCTCGTCGAGGAGGCCGCGGTACGGCGCTGCATGCTGCTCGCCGAGCGGACGGGATCGCCGCTCTACGTGTTCCACATCGCCGCAGGCAGCGCGGCGATCGCGCTCGGCGAGGGACGCGCCCGCGGGCTGCCCTTCTACGGCGAGACGATCATCGCCTACCTCTCGTTCACGGCCGACAAGCTCTGGGACGACGAGGGTCGCGGACTGCTCTGGAACAACTACCCGGTCATCAAGCACCAGGAGGACCAGGACGTCCTCTGGGAGGCGGCCGCCGACGACCGTATCCAGGTCGTGAGCTCGGATCACTTCGCCACGAGCGCCGCCGACCGCTTCGAGAAGATGGGCACGACTGTCGACTCGCTTCAGGCCGGCCAGGCGAGCGTCGAGATGCGCGTGCCGGTGCTCTTCCACCGCGGCGTCCATGAAGGGCGTATCTCGCTGAACCGCTTCGTCGAGCTCGTGTCGACGAACCCGGCGAAGATCATGGGTCTCTACCCGCGAAAAGGGGCGCTGGCCGTCGGCAGCGACGCGGACATCGTCGTCATCGACCCGGCCAAGAGCTGGACGGTCTCGGCGGAGAGCCACCACATGAGCCCCGACTACAACTGCTGGGAGGGCTGGAGACTTCAGGGCCGGGTGACCACCACGATCCTGCGCGGGTCGGTGCTCGTCGCGGACGGCAACTGGGTCGGGTCGAGGACGGGCGGCCGGTTCATCGAGCGGACGCTGCTGCCCGAGCTCACAGGCAGGCCGCCCGACCTCTCGCTCACCTCCGAGTCGGCGCAGTCACGGGCCGCGGTAGGGCGCAGCAGCTGACCGAGGCTCTCGATGATCTGCCGCGGCGCCGCCGGACTCGTCGCCGAGTAGGCTGGCGCCTCCGCCGTAGCTACGTAGCCCCGACGGCCTCGCCTTGGACGAGCAACTCACGCCCCAGCAGCACGCCCGGCTCGCGGCCGAGCTCGCCGAGCTCGAAGGGCCCAGGCGGGCCGAGGTCGTGCAGGCGATCGCGACCGCGCGCGGTCACGGCGATCTCTCGGAGAACTTCGAGTACCACGCCGCGAAGAACGAGCAGGGCCTGCTCGAGCGGCGGATCACGATCCTGCGCGCCCGGCTCGAGACCGCCGCCGTCGTTCGTGGCGGCGGCTCCGACCGTGCGGTCGTCGGCTCGCACGTGGTCGTCGAGGACGAGTCGGGCGAGACGATGGAGCTCGAGATCTCGAGCGTGGGCGGCGAGGGAACCGTTTCTCCCATGTCCCCGCTCGGCGAGGCGCTGCTCGGCCGTAAGGCCGGCGAGACCGTCGACGTGAAGGCGCCGCGCGGGGCGTGGAGGGCGACGATCGTCGAGATCCGCGCGGACTGACCGGCGAGCCTCGATGACCGCCATCGAGCGACGGTGGGGAGTGTCTCGCCGCCACGCGTCCTCGAGGCCTCGACCGTTCACAAACCTCTGTAGGCGGGCTAGAACTCAACCGGCAGGCGAACCGGCCCGCGAAGAACAGTAGCCTGACTCCACTGAATCGGGCCACTGACCCTGTACCGCGGTATACGGCTCAGGATCTCCTCGAGTGCGATGCGTGCCTCGAGACGAGCCAGCGGCGCCCCGAGACAGAAGTGGATCCCTTCGCCGAACGCCAGATGCCGGTTCGCTGCGCGCGCCGGCTCGAATGCCTCGCTCTGCTCGAACACCTCCTCGTCACGATTTGCCGAGCCGTACATGAGCAACACCTTCTTGCCCTTCGGAATCGTGACTCCCTGAATGTCGACATCGCGCGTCGTCATTCTCGCCTGGTGTGACACCGGCGCCTCGAATCGGAGCATCTCCTCGAGGGCGGCCGGAATCGCCGCCGGATCGGCTCGGAGCCGCTCACGTTCCTCCGGATGCTGATCGAGGAGCCAGATGGCGTTGCCGATCAGCATCGACGTCGTCTCGTTTCCTGCCGCGTAGATGAGCAGTGTCATGCCGAGGATCTCGTTATCGGTGAGCGGCACGCCGTCGATCGCCGAACGAGCGATATGCGTCATCAGATCGTCGCCCGGCTCCGTGCGCCGTGCCTCGGCCATTGCCTCGAGATAGCCACGGATCGCGTAGCCGGCTTCGAATGCTTGCTTGGTCGCTGTTCCATCCGTATTTCGCTCGAACATGACATGGCACCACTGCGACACGCTGGGCTGGTCTGAACGCGGGATGCCGAGCATGTCGGAGATGACCCTGACAGGGAGCGGCTCGGCAAACTCGGTGGCCAAGTCAGCAGACCCGCGATCGACGAACTGATCGATGAGCTCGGTGACGATCGTCCGAATCCAGGGCTCGTCCTTCGAGATCGTGCCGGCCGAGAATCGATCCCGTACCAAGCGCCTGAGCTCCGCGCTACGAGGTGGGTCCATGTCCTGGAACTTCCCCTCGGGCGGCATGAACTCGCGCATGGCCTCGAGCTCCTCTTCGAGGAACGAGCCGCTTGTGGAGGTGTAGGTCCGCCAATCTCTGGACGCCTCGCGAACGTCGGCGAAACGGAACAGCGCCCAGAAATCCATCGGCTCGTTGTGGTACACGGGGCAACTCCGGCGGAGCTCGCGATAGAGCGGATGTGGATCCTCGCGCTGAGCCCGGCTGTACGGGTCGTACTCAGGCATCGGCGTTCCTTCGGTTGGGCAACGAGCTAGATCCATCATATATCGGACCACCGTGTGCTACTCGCCGTACCGGGCAACTCGAACCCGGCGCGCGAGTGCAGAGGAGTCAGGAAGACGCGCAAGCGGTAAGGCAGTACGATAGGTTGCCATCATGCGATTCGGGGCGCAACCGGACTGGCTGGGACGATCGATGGCGCAGGTCACCCTAGAGCACCTCGGCAAGACCTTTCCGGACGGCACGGAGGCCGTCCTGGACCTCAGCCTCGAGATTCCGGACGGTGAGCTGATGGTCCTCGTCGGGCCGTCCGGCTGCGGGAAGACGACCACCCTGCGCATGGTGGCCGGGCTCGAGGACACGACGGCGGGGGCCATCTCGATCGGGGATCGGGTGGTCACCGACCTCCCTCCGCGCGAGCGCGACATCGCGATGGTCTTCCAGAACTACGCGCTCTACCCGCACAAGACCGTCTTCGACAATCTCGCCTTCCCGCTCAAGCTCCGCGACTTTGCCAAAGACGAGATCGAGCAGCGCGTAAAGCGGATTGCACGCATGCTCGACCTCGAGGAGCAGCTGCCGCGGAAGCCGCGACAGCTGTCCGGCGGTCAGCGGCAGCGCGTGGCGATGGGCCGCGCCATCGTCCGTGAGCCGCAGGCGTTCCTCATGGACGAGCCACTCTCGAATCTCGATGCGAAGCTTCGAACCCAGATGAGGGCCGAGATCAGCCGGCTCCAGCGCCAGCTCGGAGTGACGACCATCTACGTCACTCACGATCAGATCGAGGCGATGACGCTCGGCGACCGTGTAGCGCTGATGCGAAAGGGCGAGCTCCAGCAGGTCGGCTCCCCCAAGACGCTCTACGACTATCCGACGAACCTGTTCGTGGCCGGCTTCATCGGCAGCCCGGCGATGAACTTCGTCAACGCCGAGCTCAGCCGCTCCGACGGGCAGGTCCTGGCCGGGTTCGGGAGCCAGCGGCTGCGCGTCGACGAACGCGAGCTACTGCCGGTGCTCGAGGAATACGTCGGCCGGAGGGTCATCCTCGGCGTGCGGCCGGAGCACCTCCAGGATGCCGCCGTCTCGAGCGACACGCCGAAAGACCGACGCTTCGCGGGCAGTGCTCAGGTGCGCGAGGAGCTGGGGTCCGAGGTCGTCGTTCACTTCGAGGTGGAGGCCGCTCCCGTCCTCACCGACGAGGTGCGCGAGCTCGCGCTCGACGTCGACGCCGCCGCGCTCACCGAGCTCGAGCGGGAGCGCGAGCTCTTCCGCACGGTCTTCGTCGCGCGGTTCGCGCAGACACGGGTGCGCGCAGGGGAGCAGGTCGAGGTCGCTGTCGGGCCCGGCTCACTCCGTTTCTTCGACCCGGACACGGGTCAGACCATCAGAGGCTAACGCGCCGTCAGGAGCCGGCCTGCCGGGGGCGCCTCGCAGGCCCGGCGGCATCGGCGTGGGCGTGCCGCCCGACTCGAGGAAGGCCCGAAACCGCTCGATGTAATCCGCGACGCCGTCGCGGAGCTCGCTGAACCGCGGCTGCCAGCCGAGCGCGAGGCCGTTGCTGACGTCGTATCGACCGCGGATTGGGAGCTCCGCGCGGTCGACCTCCGTCCACTCGTCGCCGATCTCGACCGACGACCCGGGCACGAGCTGGCGGATGATCTCGCACACTTCCGATGCGGTGCGCAGCGGCCCGCCGGTCGCCCCGTAGTAGACGCGGTCGCTGTCGTCGGGGCTCTCGAGGATCGCGCGGACGAGGCTCGCGACATCGGCCGCGTGGGTGTAGTCGCGAGGAACCTGGCCGCCGGTCCGGAGCTGTACCTGCTCGCCGAGCACGGCGGGCTCGACGATGTTCTTCATGTAGTTGGGCGCGAACCAGCTCATGCCGAAGCCGTAGAGGGCCGACGGACGCACGACGCGCGCATCGAGCCCGAAGGTCTGGCTGTGCGAGAAGCAGAACGCTTCGACCGCGGCCTTGGCCGCGCCGTAGGCACCCAGGGGGCCGTCCTTGGCCGAGACGGTCGGATGATTCGCGTCGATCGGTTCGTAGAGCTTCCTCCCGATGACTGCGATGCTCGAGAGGAAGATGAAGCGCGAGACCCCGCCGACGATGCGCGACGCCTCGAGAAGGTTCAGCGAGCCGCCCACGTTGGTACGAAGCGCGACCGTCGGGTGCTCGTCGAGGAACGCCGCGTCCATCATTCCGCCGGCGTGCACGACTGCCGAGGGTCGCCGGCGCAGCACAACTTCGAGGACGCGGGGCCAATCGTCGATCGAGCCGCGCTCGAGCTCGACAGAGGTTGTCTCGCCAACGACGAAACGCGACTCGGCTCGGAAATCGCCGAGGTCGTACACGACCACGTCCAGGTCATGGTCGAGCAGGTCCCGCACGATGTAGCTGCCCGCGAACCCGGCACCGCCGGTGACGAGCACCGGACGCGAGCGATCGAGCGTCATCGAGCCGCCCCCCTTCTACACCCCGTCGGCAGACCGCATGTACGATGGTATACCAATGCCTCCGAGCTCGGCTACCAGGGCGTACGCCGGCTCGCCGAGGACATGGAGGCAGGTCCCTACGACCAGGGAGGAGGTCGGATGCGGATCGTTCAGTACGTGACCGGCAGCCAGCTTGGCTGCGGAGTCCAGGTCGGCGAAGAGGTCTTCGACACGGGGTACCCGGACACCGTCTCGCTGATCCGAGACGGAGAGCAGGGGCTCGAACGGGCGGGCGCCGCTGCGGGCAGTGGCGCCCCGGTCGAGTTCGAGCGGATCGTTCATCCGATCCGTCCCGGCAAGATCCTCGGCTCCGGTGTCAACTACCGGAGCCACGGCGACGAGGATCCCGACTACGTCTTTGCCGACGAGCTCCGCTGGGACTTCGTCAAGCTCTCGAGCGCGGTGATAGGTCCGGGCGAGCCGATCGTCATCCCGCCGAACGACGACGTCATCAAGCGGATTCCGGGCCACGCCGCGCCGCTCAGCGACTACGGGTTCGCCGTCGACTACGAGGTCGAGCTGGGCGTGATCATCGGCAAGCACGCGAAGAACGTGCGCTCGGAGGACGCGCTAGACCACGTCTTCGGCTACACGGTCATCAACGACGTCGGTGCTCGCTCGGTGCAGTTTCACAACTACCAGATCGATCTCGGCAAGAGCTTCGACACCTTTTGCCCGATGGGCCCCTGCATCGTCACCAAGGACGAGCTGCCCGACTGGCTCAACATCCGCGTCCAGTCGCACGTGAACGGCGAGCTGCGCCAGGACGCTCTGATCAGCGACCAGATCGGCCCGCCGCCCGCGGCGATCGAGTGGCTGTCGTCGATCATCAGCCTCGAGCCGGGCGATTGTCTCTCGACGGGCACGCCGGCCGGGTGCGGAACGTTCATGCATCCACCCGCGTTTCTCGAGCCCGGCGACGTCGTCACGGTCTCGGCGTCCGGAATCGGCGAGCTGACGAACCCCGTCGTCCAGGGGACGGCCCGCACGTTCCCGAAGTGACTCGGCGGGATGAAATGCGAGGCATGTACTCGCCCGTCTCGGCCGGTTCGAGACAAAGCGAGTACCCGTTCATCGCGGGCTTCCCGACCGCCGTCCGCATGCACGGAACCTAACTTGACGCTGCCGAGGACGTCCGAGATGATGGGCCATTCAATCCGATGGCCCGCTGTACGACAGGTTGGGTGGATGCAGGAGGAAGGAGGGGTTCATGAGCAAGCCGGATGAGCGGGAGGTACGGGACCTCGCTCAGCAACTGAGTGCGGGCCGACTCTCCCGTCGCGAGTTCGTCACTCGCACGTCGGCGCTCGGATTGTCGATCGGGGCGATCGGCTCGCTCGTCGCGGCGTGCGGCGGCGACGACGACGAGGCGGCGGCGCCCCCCGCCGAGCCTGCACCGCCCGCGCCGCCGGCCGAGCCGCCGGCCGGGGAGACGGGGGCGGCCCCACCAGCGACGGGGCCGAGCGGCGCCTCCGACGAGATCGCGGTCGAGGCGGCCAAGCAGTTCTCGGGAACGACGCTCAACGTCACCTGGGAGTCAGGTCTCCAGGCGAACGATCCCAAGCTCGTGTGGGGTCCCGAGTGGGAGGAGCTGACCGGGATCAAGATCAACGTGGTCGAGCTCGACTACCCCGACCTCTTCACCAGGGGTCTGCAAGAGCACATCGCCGGGTCGGGGGCTCACGACATCCTCACGATCACCCCCGCCTGGGTCCCGACTTCGTCGCGGCCGGCGCGATCGTTCCGATCGACGAATGGAGTGGCCGAGTACCTCAACCCGGCCGACCTCGAGGACTTCCACCCCCTGTACAAGGGCATGTCGATCCGCGACGGGCAGAACTGGGGCTTCTTCGACGACGGCGATACGTTCGTCCTCTACTACCGCAAGGACATCTTCGAGGAAATGGGTCTGCAGCCGCCCACGACCTACGACGAGTGGATCGCGACCGCGCAGCAGATCACGGACGAGAGGGCGCCCGAGGTGTACGGCGCCGACTTCTGGCGGAACCCGTCGACCCAGCAATGGTCGTTCCTGCCGCTGTTCCAGGGCCAGGGCGGCGTGTCTTTCGATCCCGGGAGCCTGGAGCCGCAGATCAACAACGAGATCGGCGTCCGCACGATGGAGCAGATTCTCGAGGCGAACAGCGACGGCGGCCCCCGGCGTCGAGCAGCGCGACGCCGTGCTGGTGCTCACGTCCTGGCTGCAGGGCAACACCGCGTCGATGTACTGGTGGCCGCCTCCCGGCCGGTGGTCGGCCGGGTACGGCGGCGCCGGCGAGGAAGGGTTCGACTTCGTCGCCGAGTCGACCGTCGTGGACAAGGTTGGGTACGCCAACATCCCGGGCGGCGGCTGGCACGCCGGAGGCTTCGTCTGCTGCGTCGCAACGAACTCGGAGAACCAGGAGGCCGCCTACCTGACGACGCAGTGGATCACGAGCCCCAGAGTCTCGCTCAATCGAGTGACGCAGCCGATCGCGCTGCGCGACCCGTACCGGCTCTCGCACTACGACTCGGAGGAGTACCGAGGTCTCTGGGCCGATGCCGGCGCCTACCTCGACACGCTCAAGGCGAACGCGAACACGGCGCAGACGGACTGGGCGATTCTGGGCTGGCAGGAGTACTCACTCGCCATCGACCAGGCGGTCACCTCTGCGATGGGTGGAACAGACCCCCAGGCGGCGCTCGATCAGGCCGTCAGCGACATGAACGCGATCAGCGACCGGCTGGGGCGGGATGCGCAGATCGAGCAGTGGAACAGCTACCTGCAGTTGCCCGGCTCGTCGCCGGACACGACGATCGAGGCGCTCGGCCAGTCGGCATAGGAGGCCACCAGGAGTGATGAGGACGCCGCGGCTCGGGATCGGATGAGCACCGCCGAGGTCGCGGCCACCCTGCGCGGGGCGCGACGGGGCATGGCGACGTGGGCCGACCGGCACATCCGGTGGACCCTCGTCGCCCCCGTCGTGATCCTCATCCTGCTGGTCTCGATCTTCCCGCTCGGGTATTCGCTCTGGCTCAGCTTCGTCCAGTTCGACTTCCGGGTCGAGGGGCATCCCTGGAACGACTTCCAGAACTACATACGGGTGATCAAGAACGACGGTTGCCCAGGCGAGCCTGTGGCGGACGGTCGCGCTCGCCGCGGTCGTGGTGGCGGTCGAGCTCGTGCTCGGACTGCTGCTCGCCCTCGCAATGGTGAGGCCGTTCAGGGGCCGCCGGTTCCTGATCCCGATCTTCATCCTCCCGCTGTTCATGGCTCCGGTGGTCGTCGGCCAGATCTGGCGGCTGCTCTGGGACACCCAGTTCGGGCCCGTGAACTACATCCTCAGCCTGATCTGGCCGGGTGACGTCGAGATCATCTGGTCGATCCAGTTCCCGTGGAACTGGATCTCGATCGTCGTGACAGATGCCTGGCAGTGGACGCCGTTCATGTTCGTCATCCTCCTCGCCGGGCTCGTCGCGATCTCGGAGGACGTGTACGAGGCGGCGGCGCTCGACGGGGCCTCGCGGTGGCAGACGTTCCGCGAGGTGACCTTCCCGCTGCTCCTCCCGGTGATGATCGTCGCCGTCGCGTTCCGCCTCATCGACGCACTTCGCATCTTCGACATCATCTACGCGCTCACCGGCGGGGGGCCGGGCACGTCGACGTACACCGCCTCCCTTTTCCTCTACGAGCAGGGCTTCACGCTCTTCAACTTCGGTGAGGCATCCGCAGGCAGCTGGATGTTCCTCGTCGTCATCTCGTTCATCGCCTACTGGCTCGTGCGCCGGCTGATGACCGAGGAGCCGGTCTGACCGTGGCAGTTCCGGCGCGCAGAGACAATCCGGCTCGTCGCTCGGGGACCTTCACGCTGTTCGGTCGCCGGGTGTCCGTCGGCGCCGTGCTCAAGTACGCCCTCGTCCTGCTCGCAGCTGCGTTCGTCCTCTTCCCGCTCTACTGGATCGCCGTGACCTCGATCAAACCCGCGGGGGAATACAACGCCCAGCCGCCTGTCTGGTTCCCGACGGATCCAACCGGGGCGCACTGGCGGGTCCTCGGGGGGCTCCGGGGCTGGGAGGGCTTCAAGAACAGCATCATCGTCGCGACCGCGACGATGGTCGCCTCGGTCATCATCGGCGCGACCGCCGCCTATTCGATCGCGCGCTTCCGGACCGGCGGCAAGCACCTCTCGTTCTGGATTCTCTCACAGCGGATGATGCCGCCCGTCGCCGCGGTGATCCCCATGTTCCTGCTGTTCCAGAAGGTCAACCTGCTCGACACGCATTTCGCGCTGATCCTGCTCTACACGGTGTTCACTCTGCCGTTCACGGTCTGGATGATGTTCACGTACTTCCGCCAGATCCCGCCCGACATCGAGGAGTCGGCGCTCGTCGACGGCTGCACCCGCTTCCAGGCGCTCTGGAAGGTGGCGATGCCGCTGGCGGCGCCGGGCCTCGTCTCCGCAGCCGTCTTCAGCTTCATCTTCGCCTGGACCGACTTTCTCTTCGCTCTCGTCCTCACGAGCACGGAGACCGTCACTCTGCCCGTGGTCGTGTCCAGCTTTGTCGGCGTCCAGGCGAGTCTGCTCGGCGAGCTCGGCGCGCTGGCGGTGCTCTCGATGATCCCCGGCCTCACGCTGGGACTGATCGTCCAGCGTCATCTCGTGCGAGGGCTGACGTTCGGCGCGGTCAGAGGTTGACCGGCCCGCTCTCGCGGCGAGAGCTCCTGGGAAGGGTCTCCGCGGTCGCGCTCTCCCTCGGGGTCTTCGAGACCGTTTCCGCCTGCGGAGGGGAGCCCGGCCGAGGCGCGGCGTCCGTCGGTGCGTCTGGAGTCGAGCCCGAGCGTCCGGAGCGGGTGTACGGAGAGGGCGCGGAAAGCGTGTGGATCCTCGACTCTCTCGGGCCGGCTCGGAGCATCGTCGTCTTCTTCCACGGCTGGACCGCGATCAGCCCGTTCGACTGGCACCGATACTGGTTCAAGCACCTTCGCGAGGAGGGCAGCACGGTTCTCTTTCCGGCTTACCAGGAGGGCGCGAGCGGCGATATAGAGGCCCTGACGATCGATCCGCTTCGCACCGGTCTGCAACGGGGCTTCAAGGCTCTCGGCGACACGGACATTCCTGTCGTCGCCGCCGGCTTCTCCTTCGGCGGGACGCTGGCGTTCGTCTATGCCTCGTTCGCGGAGCGCTGGGGCTTGCCCGTACCGGAGGCCGTCTACAGCGTCTTCCCTGTCGGCCAGATCGACGCGCTGGGGATGCCCGATCGTCTTCCCCCGAGCCCGATGGAAGTGCTCATCCTCGCCGGCGACCAGGACGAGGTTGTCGGAACCCACGGCGCAGAGGTTCTCCTCAAGTGGTTGGAGGATTACCCAGACGAGCTGAAGGAGTACCGGCTCATCCGCTCCACACCGACGTTTCCGGCGAGGCACGAAGCGTTGAAGGGCCTGGGCGAGAAGGCGACGGCGACGTTCTGGACTCCGCTCGACGAGCTCATCCAGGAGGCACGCACGGGATAGGAGACGCGTGGCGTCACGCGTGAACGGCGGCGTGACGGAGAATCCCTTCGTCGTCCTCTATCCGGATCGGCTCGTAGTTCGTGGAGCGGACGTAGTCGCCCCGGGGGTTCTCGACGTCGTGCGGCTTGTTGGCCACCGGGTTGAACACGTAGTAGACCTGCCAGCGATCATGGGCTGAAAGGTTGTGGCCCGAGCCGTGGAGGATGTTGCAGTGGAAGAGCGCCCCGGTGCCGGGCGGGCCTGTGACGGGCACGGGGTCGGGCGAGCTCTCGAGGATCTCGATCAGGCGCTCCTTCGCGATCGTCCACTGCTTGTACGAGGTCGTCTCCTCGTCGGCGTACGGCTCCTGGCGCCCGAGCTTGTGTGTCCCGGGCACGAGGTAGAGGCAGCCGCCGAGCTCGGTCGCGTGGTCGAGGCTGACCATGAACGTCGCCATGGTGTCGGTCGGGATGCCGTCCCAGTACCAGTAGCCGTAGTCCTGGTGCCAGAGCCAGACCGCGCCCTCGACCGCGACCTTCGTGTTGATCTTCGAGTGGTAGATGTAGAGCTCCTCGTCGCCGAGCACCTGCATCGCGGGCTCGAGCAGCCGCGGCGTCCGCGAGAGGGCGCGGAAGGGGTCGGAGCGCGTGGCGCCGTCGGTCTCGTGAACGCGGAAGATCGTCCGCACGCCTCCGGTGCGCTCGCGGAAGATGTGGTCGGCCTCGACGGTCGCAAGCCTCGCGACGTCGGCCCGCAGTATCTCGACCTCCTCAGCCGAGACGAGGTCAGGAAAGAGCAGGAATCCGTCGCGATCGAACTGCGCCAGCTGGTCGTCGGTCAGTCGCATCGCGCCTCCCTCACGTAGCCAGAGCTAGCATGCTACTGGCGGGCCGAGAGAACGGCCGCCGTCGACGTGCAGGACGGCGCCCGTGACCCAGGAAGCCTCGGGCTCGGTGAGCTGGACGATCCACCAGGCGACCTCCTCGGGAGTCCCCATCCGGGCGAGCGGGGTCATGCGGACGAGGTAGTCCTTCGCAGCGGCGACATCGTCGGCGACCTGGCCGAGGATCGGCGTATCGACCGGGCCCGGGACGACGCAGTTCACTCTGATCCGTTCGGGCGCAAGCTCTGCGGCGAGTGAGCGCGTCAGGTACTCGAGCGCTGCCTTGCTCCCGCCGTAGACCGCCTGGCCGGGGCGGTAGAGCCACGCCGCCGCCGAGCTGACGTTGACCACCGCGGCGCTCTCGGAGCGCCGTAACGCCGGCAAGGCAGCCTGCACGAGCAACAGCGCGGCACGAACGTTGACTGCGAACTCCCGATCGAACTGCTCGACCGTCACGTCCTCGAGCGCGGTCAGGCTCACCGTGCCGGCGTTGTTGACGATCACGTCGATTCGCCCCAGCGCAGCGAGTGTCTCGGCGGTCACCGCCGCTGGAGCATCCCGCTCGGCGAGGTCGGCTGGGACAGGATGGGCGATGCCGCCGGTCGCGCTGATCTCGCGGGCGACAGCCTCGAGCTTCTCGGGCGTCCGTCCGACGAGCGCGACCGCCACGCCCCGCTCGGCGAAGCGTCGCGCGACCGCGGCGCCGATGCCGGAGCCGGCGCCGGTCACCACGGCCACCCGAGTGGTCTCGGCGTTCCTCGACACGCGGGGACGGTACCTCTGGCGGCTCTAGCTCTTGCCGCCCACGCCGGCGGCCTCCCGCGCTGTCTGCAGCGCGGAACGGAGGCCTGTCTCGTAGATGCCCATGTCGCTGAAGGAGATGGCACGGAAGCCCAACGCGATGTGGCGGACCGCGTCCTCGGGCGTGCCGGCCATGATCCCGGCGGCCTTGCCGTTCGCGGCTGCTGCCGCCAGCACGCGCTTCAGAGCGTCCGTGTAGAGCGCGTCGGTGAACCGTCCGGGGATGCCGAGCGAGTTCGTGAGGTCGTAATGGCCTATCCAAAGGACGTCGACGCCGTCGACCGCGGCGATCTGATCGACCGCCTCGACGCCTGCCTTCGTCTCGATCTGCGTGATAACCATGATCTCGCGGTTCGCCTTCGCCATCGTGGCGACGTGGTTGTCGTTCTCGTAGTCGTCCCGGTACAGGAGCCCGAAGCCCCGTGTGCCTGCCGGCGGGTAACGGGTCCAGGACACGATGTGCCGGGCCTGCTCCTCGCTCTCGACCATCGGCACCATGACCCCGAGGGCGCCGAGATCGAGCACGCGCGAGATGTAATCGTGATCGTCGGCGGGGACGCGGACGAGCGGGACGATATCGGCCGCCCGCGACGTCGCCATGAGGGTTCGAATCGTCTCCATGCTCCAGCCGGTGTGCTCCATGTCGAAACAGGCGAATTCGGCTCCAGCCTGAGCCGCGACGCGCGCGAAGCCGGTCGTCGAGAACTCGAAGACCATCGTCCCGAAGGACATGCCGCCGGCCCCCAGCGCACGCTTGACCGTGTTGTCCTTCATGCCTCCACCTCCCGGACGGCATAGCGTCGAAGCTTCTCGCGGAGCGCCGGGCGGTCGAGCGCCTCGCGATTGACGACGTGGTGAGGGACGCGACCTGCCGCGACGTCGAGTACTCCGCCGCAGGCGCTCTGTCCCGTTACGAGCGCCCACTCGTCGGTGATGCACACCGAATGCGGGGAGAGGATGACGTTGTCGAGCGCCAGGAGGGGGTCGTCCGGCTCGGGCGGCTCCTGCTCGAAAACGTCGAGCGCAGCACCCGCGATGCGCCGCTCCTGGAGCGCTACGGTGAGCGCGCGCTGGTCGACGATCGGCCCGCGCGCGATGTTGACGAGATAGGCCGTCGGCTTCATGAGCGCGAGCCGCTCGGCGTTGACGAGATGACGCGTCTCCTCGGTGAGCGGGCAAGCGACGCAGACGAAGTCGGCCGTCGCAAGGAGCGTCTCGAGCGCGATGAGCTCGACGCCGCGGGCGGCGGCGTCTTCTGCATCGGCGTACGGGTCGGTGGCGACCACGCGCAGGTCGAAGGGCTTCGCGAGCAGCGCGATCTCGCGTCCGATATTGCCGAGACCGACGAGTCCGAGTGTGCGGCCGGAAAGCCCCAATCCCATATGACTCCTCGCCTCGCTCCAGCGGCTCTCGCGAGCCAGACGGTCCATGAGCGGCAGCCGGTGCGCGAGCGCGAGGATGAACGACATCGTGGCCGCGGCCACGGGTCGCCGGACGCCGTCGGGGGCGATCGTGAGCATGACGCCCCGTTCGGTGCAGGCGTCGACGTCGATCCGGTCGTAGCCGACGCCGAGCCGCGCGAGGAGCGTCAGCCGCTCCGCACCGGCGAGCGTCCGGGCCGTCGCGGCGGGGAGAAGACGAGGAGCGGCGTCGTAAGCCCTCGATGTCGACCGGCCTGAGCTCGTCCACGTCCTCGGCGAGGAACTCCCACTCGACCCCCGCCGCCTCTTCGAGGAGCCCAAGCCCGATGTCTCCGACGGCGACGGTGCCGTCCGGCTGACGGACATCCCTCGTCAGACCGACTCGAAACGGCTCAGGCACGTCCCCAGCCTGCGGCTACGGGGTTCGTCAGCCGACCGATCCCTTCGACCTCGACGGTCACTTCGTCGCCCGGCGTCAGCCACCGCTGTGGGTCGCGAAAGTAGCCGATGCCGCCGGGGGTCCCGGAGGTGACGATGTCGCCGGGCTCGAGGGTGACATAGGCGCTCGCGTACTCGATCAGCTGGTCGAACGTCCAGATCAGATCGGAGGTCGAGGCCCATTGCATCCGCTCGCCGTTGAGGAATGTCGCGAGTTGAAGTCCGGCTGGGTCCCGGATCTCGTCCGCGGTCACGATCTCGGGTCCCAGCGGAGCGAACGTGTCGGGTCCTTTCCCCAGGGTGAGCTGATTCTCCGTCATCTGGACGTCCCGGGCGCTCACGTCGTGGGCCACCGTCCAGCCGAAGACGTAGCTGTATGCGTCCACGGCCTCGACCTTCCTCGCCGTCCGACCGATGACGCAGGCGAGCTCGACCTCGTAGTCGGCCTGGGTCTCGGGCGTCGGGATGACGATCGGCTCCCCCGGCCCGATCACCGCACTCGGCAGTTTCGAGAAGAAGAGCGGGATGGACGGCGGCGGGGGCATGTCGGCGCTGAGCTCGTCGCCGTGGCTCTTGAAGTTGATGCCCATGTAGAGCATCACGCGTGGGCGCGGGATCGGAGCGAGGACTCGATCCGGCTCGACGAGCTGCCCCGCGCCGGCCGCGCTCTCCGCGGCAGCGTACGCGCGCTCGAGCCCGCTCGCTCCATCCTCGATCAGCCGCACCATGTCGTCGTAGCCCGAGAGGAGCGATGCCGTCGGGTACGCGGATCCCCACGGCCGACCTTGCCCGTCCTTCTCGTAGGTGAGGACACGCACTTAGGCCGAGCCTCCTTCGATTCGATAGTCGCCGTCTTCGACCACGATCGACTCGCCGACGCGTGGAGCCAGCGCCTTGCGCCGTCCGGTCGAGTCATGCTTCGGCACGAGCTCGAGGAACTCGTCGACGTCCGGGTTCTTCGCCAGGTAGTGGCACGCTACCGCGAGCTCGACGCCGAGCATCTCGGCTGCGCGTGCCGCCTCGTCGGGCGACAGCTCGCCCGTGAGGAAGCGGCCGGGCCCTGGAACGGCGTCGAGGAGCTCTTGCGGATTCGTGCAGCCGAGCAGGCCGATCGTGGGCCCGTAGAGCTCACCGATGAGCCGCATGTCGAAGATCGCGGTGTCGCCGTAGTGGTAGATCCGGACGCCCGGCTCTGTCTCGAAGACGAACGCGAGCGGCGTTCCGCTCAGTGTCTCCCCGCTGCTCAGGCGAGACATGGACCAGTGATGGCACTCGACCGGCCGGACGACGACACCGGCGACCTCGGTGACGATGCCCCAGACGGTTGCCTGGATCTGGTCGCCGTCGACACCCTGGTCCATGAGCAGGATGCGGACGTCGCCGCCGCAGATGATCGGAGCACCTGTTCGCTTCGCGATCGCGGCCGTGTCGCCGACGTGGTCGAAGGCGGCGTGGCTGACGAGGATCACGTCCGGGGTCTCGACCGTGTCGGGTGCGAGAGGGGCCGCCGGGTTTCCGGTGAGGAACGGGTCGACGAGGAGGCGTCTCCCGGGCCACGTGATCTCGAAGCCGGCGGCGCCCCAGAAGGTGATCGTGGTGCTCATCCGATGCCGCGCGCGCGCTCGTGGCCTTCGACCAGCGCGAACAGCGCTCGATTGACCGGAACGTCCACGCCGTGCCCCTCCGCCTCCCGTAGCACGGCGCCCGTGATCACCTCGATCTCGCTCCGTCGACCCGCCTCGAAGTCCTGGAGCATCGACGCCTTGCCGTCGCCGCCGCGGGAGAGCAATCTGTGGATCGTCTCGATCCGCTCCTCAGGATCGATGTCGTATCCGGCGGCCCGCGCGACGGCTGTGGCCTCCCGTGCCGCCGCGTCGATCAGGTCGAGCATCGGGCCCGGCTCGCCGAGCGGGCCGGTGCGGAGGCCGCTGAGCGCCGCGGTCGGCAGCGTGGCCGGCGTTGAGGATCAGCTTCTTCCAGATCTCGGTCCGGATCGCCTCGGTGACGTCGACCTCGAAGCCCGCGGAGGAGAGCGCCTCCGCGAGCCGGCTGCGCACCGTCGAGGGACGTACCTTCGAACGGCCCGACGAGAGTCGGGCCGTCGCTCGTATGCGCAACCTTGCCGAGCTCGAGGACGCTGCCGGAGTTGTACGTCACGCCGGCCACGACTCGCTGGGCGCCGAAATGCTGAGCGAGCACCTCTTCGTTGCCCCAACCGTTCTGGAGCGAGGCCACCACGGTGCCGTCGCCGACCAGTGGTGCTCCCGCCCGCGCCGCCGCCTCGGTCTGGTAGCACTTGACGAACACGACGACGACGTCGACTGGGCCGACCTGCGCCGGGTCGGTCGTCGCCTCGACGCGGGTCGTCCGCTCCTCGCCGGACTTGTCGCGAACGGTGACGCCGTCAGCGTTGATCTTGTCGACGAGCGGCTCGGCGACGTCGACGAGAACCGTGCTCGTGACCGGCCTCGGCGAAACCGGCGCCGACAATCGACCCCATCGCTCCGGCCCCCACTACCGCGATCCTCATGAGCTTCCTCCGTGACTGGTATACCGGTGCGCCATCCTACTGATGCGCCCACCCGCGGCGCCACGCCGGCCAGAGCTCAGGCACGAGCGAGGTCGATGCGTACGACCTCGAACGGAGCGAGACCCAGCTCGAGCCGGCCGCCGGCCGGAGCAGCGAGCTCGGCGGCCGACCGAAACCCTTCCGGGTCGAAGAGCGCGGCCTCGGCCGTGCTCTCGTTCAGGCGGCGCAGTGACGCCGTCCCCTCAGGGAGCCCCACGAGCGTGACGTCCTGTGCCGCGGGGACGAGGGAGGCGAGGAGAAGCCGAAGCGAGTCCTCGTCGACGAGGGCGAGGCCCTCGACCGCGAGCGGCGCAGAGCTCTCGAGCGCGACGACTGCGGCCTGCTCGCGGTCGGCAAGGTCGGCGAGCACGTGGTAGATGGGGAAGACCATGCCGGGGAGGGACGGGAAGCGCTCCGGGAGCGGCGGGCCCTCCGCCGTCTCGA
The DNA here is from genome assembly GCA_963838105.1 of uncultured Thermoleophilia bacterium. Taxonomy (GTDB): domain Bacteria; phylum Actinomycetota; class Thermoleophilia; order Gaiellales; family Gaiellaceae; genus CAWJNF01. The sequence continues at coordinate 46,008 of CAWIQC010000022.1, forward strand.
CGACGCCCCGCCAGCCCGTCGTCTCGTAGTACGTGACGGCGGCCGCGCCGCTCTCGGCGAGGTGCTTCGCGCTGGCGACCGTCCAGGCCGCACCGAAGAGGGACATCTGGCGCGGGTCGACCTGCGCGGGGAGCTCGCCCGGAGCCGGCGCACGGTCGGGCCCGGTCGCGTGAGGGTTGAAGCGCGGCAGAAACGTGACAGGACCGACGACGATGGGCTTGCCGGCCGAGAACGCGCCCGCCGAGCGCACCGTGTCGGCCTGCGCCTCGGCAGTCTCCACGATCGAGGCCTCGTCGAATGCGTGCACCTGCGGGTTGACCGAATAGGCGATAGCGTCGACGGTCTCTGCGTCGGGCCTGTCGCGGTTGAGCTCGGCAAAGTAGGCGTTCGTCCCACCGGCGAAGGGCACGGCCCCGAGCACCGGCCCCAGATGCTCACGGGCAAGCCGGACCCAGCGGGCGTTCGTCACCTTCTCGCTCTCGTGGAAGACGAGCACGCGGGCGACGGCGACGCCGTCCAGCGGGAGCATCGAGCCAAGAGTCGACGAGCTCGCGCTCGGCGTCGTCCGTCACGAAGACGGCGAGCTCGAGCGCCGCTCCGATCGCCAGGGCGTCGCGGCCCGCCTGCTCGAGGTTTGGGCGCTGGTGAGGCTCGCCGAGGTGGAGATCGAGCCGCAGGTGGTCGAGCCGCAGGGCGCGCGAGCAGGGCCGCATCGCGTTCGGACAGCGGGTTGCCGTGACTCGCCATGCCCACGCCGATGTGCGGCAGGCGCCGCGGCAGCGCCTCGCCCAGGGTGAGCGTCGCCGATGTCTGGCCGGACGGGTCGCTGCCCGTCCCGGCCGGGCAACGACACGACATCACGATGCGCTGGTGGATCACCTGGCCTTTCCGGGCCTGGTGGGGATAGCCGAGGGCGAGCGGGGTCGAGTAGGTCTTGAACGAGCCGTCCGTCCAGTTGCGCTGGTCCTCCATCTCGAAGAGGTCGCCCTCGAAGGCGAAGCGCACAGTCGTGTCATCGTCGAGGTCGATCTCGAGCTCTTCGTAGGACGGGAAGAGCGGGTAGACCGTGCCGTCCCGGATCTCCTGGGGGCCGACCAGGAGCGGCAGCTCACCCTCGATCGGCCCGCTGGGCGTCCGGGCCCGATACGGGCGCCCCGCGCAGTTGGGCGCATGCAGCACGCAGAAGCCGATCCGGCCGTAGAGGAAGTCGGATTCGGCGACCCCGTCCAGCTCTGCCGTAACGGTTCCTTCCGCTCCCTCGATCGCGCCTCGCCAGCGGAAGTCGATCTCGATCGGTTCGGTTCCTCGCCTCGAAGCGAATCGCGAACCGATCCTCCGTCGCCTCGACCTCCAGCCCGGAGACCTCGGCCGGGATCGTGTTCCACTCGCCGTCGCGGATCGCGACGTAGAGGCGGCGGACGACCTCCGTCGGTCCGGCACGGCCGTAGCGGAGGTCGGTGTTCTCCAGCTGGAACTCGACCGGGCCGGCGCGCAGGAGACGGCGTTCCACCGGCGGCTCGTCCCGCCCGTACCAGAGCTCGTACCGCGTCGGCAGCTCCACCATAGAATCCGGTCGGATCGTACGCCTGTATGACGGATTGGCGCAAGCGAAGGCTCGGAAGGAGGGCTCGGTGTCGGAGGGCTTCGTGACCACGAAGGGCTTTGAGGAGGGCATCGGGCGGGTCGCGGTCGGCCCGAGGGAGCGCGAGCGCCGGCCGCCGGCCGAGAGCGTCGTGGTCGTGACAGGCGGTGGTGGTTTCGTCGGCTGCCACGTCGTCCGGGCACTGCTCGACTCGGGCCGTGAGCGCGTTGTCGCCTTCGACGTCAACGAACCCTCGCCGGAGGGACGCTTCGTGATCGGCGAGCGCTTCGAGGAGGTGGTCTTCGAGCGCGGCTCGATCGACGACACGGCCCGCTTCTTCGACGTCGTGCGCACGCATCGTGCGAACGAGATCGTCCACATGGCAACGATCATCAATCCGACGGTCCTCGCCGCCAACCGGACGACGATGTTCCGCGTCAACGTCGGCGGCGTCGTCAACGTGCTCGAGGCCGCGATCGCGTTCGACGTCGAGCGGATCGTCAACTTCTCCTCGATCGGGGTCATCCCTTCGGTCGAGTACGAGCCGATCGATGCGAAGCATCCGATCTTCCTCGCCGACAGAGGCCCCGGGACGGACTTCTACGGCTGCTCGAAGGCGGCCGCGGAGGCACTCTGCTTCGCCTACCACCAGACGCACGGCATCAACTTCCGCACGATCCGGCCGTCGGCCGTCTACGGGCTCGGCATGACTCCCTGGGTCGGGCCCGATCAAGCAGATGGTCGAGGGCTCGGTCCGGGGGGAGAAGCTCAGGTTCGAGTTCGGCGGAAAGCACCCGCGCGACTACACGCACGCGAGCGATATCGGGGGGCTCGTCGTCGCGATGCTCGCCGCGCCCGACGACGCCGACCGGATCTTCTACGGGGCGACCGGCCGTCCGCTCGTGACGACGACCGAAGTGGCCAGGATCGTCATGGAGCTCGTGCCGGGCGCCGACATCGAGATCGGGGAAGAGCTCGCCGACGCCGAGAAGCCGATCGTCGAGCTGCGCGGGCAGCTCTCGATCGAGAACGCCCGCGAGCAGCTGGGCTGGGAGCCGCAGTACGGGTCGGTCCGCGACGGTATCCAACGCTACGTCGAGGACCAGCGAGCCTTCCTCGCCGCGGCGGAGTAGCGTGGCGGAGGACGCTCCGCCGCTCGTCGTCCTCGACGACGACCCCACCGGAGCCCAGGCCGTCGCCGGCGTGCCGATCGTGCTCGAGTGGACACAGGCGGCGCTTCGTGAGGCCGCCGAGGGTCACCCGCCGGCGATCCACGTGATCACCAACCACCGCGCATTCCCGCCCGAGCGCGCACGCGCCGTGGTGTTCGAGGCGGCAGCGGCCGCGGCGGCGCGCTACCCGAATGGCGGATCGTCCTTCGCGGTGACTCGACGCTCCGCGCTCACCTGCTCGAGGAGTATCTCGGTCTGCGGGCGGCGACGTTCCCGGACGAGGACCGTCCGTTGCTCCTCGTGCCGGCATTGCCGGCCGCCGGCCGGATCACCGTCGGCGGAGAGCACCTGATCGAGCGCGAAGGAGCGCGGACGCCTCTCCACGAGACCGAGTACGCGCGCGACGGTGCGTTCGCCTATTCCGACTCGAGGCTCCTCCGCTGGGCGGAGCAGCGGTCCGGCGGATACTTCCGCGCAGCCGACGGCGCCGAGGTCCACCTGCCGGAGCTCCGCTCGGCCGGCGCGCGCTCGGTCGCCGCAGCGCTCGAGGGCCTTGCCCGCCGGGCTGCCGTCTGTGCGCCGGACGCAGAGACGCTGCCCGACCTCCACACGATCGCCGAGGGGCTCGAGCTCGCAGCGCGGACGGGCGTCCAGGCTGTCGTCCGCTCGGCGCCCACCTTTGTCGGGGTCCTCGCCGGCAACCTCGCGGAGGGCCACGTCGACCCGCCCACGGCCCAGCGCGGGCTCCTCGTCCTCTGCGGCTCCTACGTCCCGACGACGACGCGACAACTCGCCGCGCTTCTGGCCGAGCGGCCCGGCACCATGGTCGAGGCCGACGTGCTCGCTCTGGTCGGTGACGACGCCGAAGGCGAGATCGAGCGTGTGGCCGAGCGCGCCCGCACTCTCCTGGAGCAAAGCCGGGTCGCCGTTGTCGCCACCCCGCGGGAGCGTCCTGCCGCTACCTGCACGATGGAAGCGGGCGAGCGGATTGCGGAGAACCTCGGCCGCGTGGTCGCGGCGCTCGACGGGATCCCCGATGTCGTCCTGGCGAAAGGCGGCATCACGTCGGCAGTCACGCTGCGCATCGGGCTGGGCACGACGACTGCGTTCGTGGTGGGACCGGTCGCCGACGGAGTGGCGCTCTGGCGTGTGAGCCGGCCGGGCCGCGAAACCGTGCCGTACATCGTGTTCCCCGGGAACGTCGGCTCCGACGGCGCGCTCGCCGACATCGTCGCTCGTATTCTCGGCTCAGCGTGATCGTGCCCTTCAGCGAGCTCCTCGCCGAGCGGCGGAGCCGCGGCGCCGCTGCGGGCGCGTTCACCTGCTACAACCTCGAGACGGCTGTCGGCGTCGTGCGTGCTGCGTCCGAGGGCGCGCGGGGCGTGATCCTCCTCGTCAGCGAGCAGTCGTTCCGTGCCAACGGCGGGGATCTCCTGCTGGCGGCGCTCCGGGCCGTCGCGGAACGAGCTCCGGTACCCGCCTGCGTCCAGCTCGACCACGTCGCCGACCTCGGGCTGATCGAGGCGGCGTTCGAGCTTGGAGCGGGCGCCGTCATGGCGGATGGGTCGCGACTGCCTCTCCAGGAGAACGCCGAGCTCGTCCAGCGCGCAGTCGAGATCGGACGCCGTCTGGGAGGGCAGGTCGAAGCCGAGCTCGGGCACGTGTCGGGCGACGAGGACGTGGCCACGGCCGCGGAGATCGGGGCGCTAACCGATCCGGACGAGGCGGCGTCGTTCGTCGAGCGCACGGGCGCTGTCTGCCTCGCCGTTTCGATCGGCAACGTCCACGGTACCTACCGGCGGCCACCGGCTCTCGACTGGGCCCGGCTCGAGGCGATCCGCCATCGCGTGACGGCACCGCTCTCGCTCCACGGCGCCTCGGGCCTCCCGGCGGCCGACCTCCGTCGCGCCGTGGCGCTCGGAATCGCCAAGGCGAACGTGAACACGGAGCTGCGGGAGCGCTACCTCGCCACCGTCTGCGAGCATCTGGAGGCCGTGCGCGACGGTGCGCGCCTTCTCGACCTCGGCCTTGCGCTCGCCGACGCGGTCGCAGGTGCTGCTCGAGAGAAGCTCGACGCCCTCGAGCCATAGCCGCGCTGCGGTTCAGGTCTCGTTGCGCGGCAGGGGTACGGCGTCTGGAATGTGGCATGGTGTAGTCTCGGAAGCCGAATGATGGCTGGAGAAGAGCGGGCCAAGGCGGGCAAGGCGGAGCTCTTCGAGCGGGTGAGCCGCGAGCCGCGGCTGTCCGACAAGGTCGCGGACATGATGCTGAAGACGATCCTCTCACGACGGCTGAAGCCTGGTGACCGGCTGCCCTCGGAACGCGAGCTCGGCGAGCAGTTCGGCGTCTCACGTACCGTCGTCCGTGAAGCAGTCCGAGCCCTTGCGGCGAAGGGCGTGATCGAGGTACGGTCCGGAAGCGGGCTACGGGTCGCGGCTGTCGATGCTGCGGCCGTCAGCGAGTCGATGAGCCTGTTTCTTCGCGGTTCCACGCTCGATTATCCGAAGGTGCACGAGGTGCGAAGGACGCTCGAGGTCCAGATGGCCGGTGTCGCAGCGGCACAGCGGAGCGATAAGGACATCGTGAGCCTCACCGAGGCCTGCGAGCGCTTCGAGGCCTCGATCGACGACGTCGAGTCAGCGGCTGTGAACGACGTCGAGTTCCACCGGGAGGTTGCACGCGCGACTCACAACGAGCTGTACCTGGTAGTGCTCGACGCGATCGGTGACGTCCAGCTCGAGATCAGGCGCGAGAACCTCGCGTTCTCGGCAGAAGCGCGCGAGATGGCGGTCGACTACCATCGCCGGATTCTCGGCGCGATCGTGGCCGGGGACCCCGACGGTGCCCGGGAGGCTATGGGCACCCACCTCGACGACGTGGAACGGCTCTGGCGTGAACGGACGCTGCCGGAGGCGGCTGAGCGGACCGTCGCCACCGGCTGAGCGCGCTGCCTGCGACTCGCTTCGAGCAGGCCGCTGGCACGTTGCAACGCACTCCCGTAGTCTGTGATCGTATGGTCGATCGTGTACTCGTATGACAGGAGCACCCTCGGGGCCCGCAACGACGACGATCCGGCGACTCGATCATGTCGGGCTCGTGGTTCGCAACACCGAGACCGCGCTCATGCACTTCCGGGATCGGCTGGGCCTCGCGGTAGTCACGAGCGACGACATCGAGAGCCCGAGGGTGCGGCTCACGTACCTCGACTGCGGCAATGCGTACCTGCAGCTTGTGCAGCCGCTCGACCCGAACAGCGAGATCGCCCGTTTCCTCGAAGAGCACGGCGAGGGGATCCACCACATCTGCTTCGGCGTCGACGACGTTCCGGACGCCGTCGCCGCGCTGTCGGAGGACAGTGAGGCGGCTCCGCTCGGCAGCGGACGCGGCCGGGTATCCGCGTTCGTCCCCGGCCCGATCCGTCACGGAGTGCGCGTCGAGTGCACGGAGTTCCGCCGCGACCAGGACGTCGATGGCAACGCGGGTTGGCTTCCAGGCACTTCATAGCGCGGCCGCCTGACCGGATCTGTCGGCCGCCGCCACGATTCCCGATGCGCCGTAGGCGGGGGGCCAAGGGCGCCCGCGCGGGGGACCGGCGGGGGAAAGGCACAACGGGGAGCACGACCAGCTCCGCACCGCGGGCCAGCTCGCGCACAGCCGCTAACTCGGCGCTTGGCCACTATCGGGCCCTGTCGTTTCGCTGATCCCGCCGTGCGGGTATCGCTTGCACGGGAATGAACGACGCGCTGGTGCTGGTCGACGTGATCAAGGATTTCCGTCACGAGGACGGAGACGCGCTGTTGGCGTCCTTTCGTGAGCGCCACGGCGGCCTCGTCGCGGCGCTCGATCGAGCCCGCTCCGAGGGCGTCCCGGTCATCTACGCAAACGACCAGGGAGGGCACTGGGACGGCGACGCGCCCGGGCTCGTCAGGCGCGCGGTCGAGGAGGGCCGGGCCGGCGAGCTCGTCCAGGCGGTGCGCCCGCGTCCGGGCGATCGCTTCGTCCTCAAGACGCGCTACTCGGCCTTCGACTCGACGTCGCTCGAGATCCTTCTCGCCGAGCTCTCCGTCGACCGGCTTCTGCTCGCCGGCACGGCGACCGAGATGTGCGTCGCCCAGACCGCGATCGCCGCGCGCGAGCTCGGCTACAAGGTGACCGTCCTCGCGCCGGCGTGCGCGTGCGTGGACGAGGCCGACGAACGGATTGCGCTCGACTACCTGGAGCGGGTCGTCGGCGTCCGGGTCGAGCGGACGGCGCCTGTGCTGGCCGGACAACAAGCCGCACCGAACGGCTACGCGTAGCAGGCATCGCGCATCAAGCCGCGGGGCAGGCTCACGAGCCTGCGGCGGGCTGCTGCTGGCGGGTCTTCGCATCCCGCTGCGATTCCCGGAGCGACCGCCTCGGCGGCCTTGAGCCGCAGCTCCTCCACGAGCTCGCGCTGGGTCCGAGCGCGGGCGATGAGGCCGTCGAGCTCCGGACCGAGCGTGCCGTCGCCGTTGGCCCCGTGCCGCAAGGCCCCCCAGAGCGCGAGCTTGCCCTCGATCCCGAGAGCGAGCGTCTCGAGCTCCTCCAGCGTCGCGACCGGCGGAACCGCGATGGAGGACCCCGCCGAACTTGAGCCGACCGACGGCGTGAGCGAGCTCACCGATCATCGCGCGCTGGGTCCTACGCGGTATTCCGAGCCGTTCCATGAGCTGCTCGAGCGAGCGGACGTCCTCCCGGATCTCCCTTGCGACGCGCTCGAGCGCCGGAGCGAGGTCCGTGCCGCGCTGACGCTCGGCGGCGCGACGAGCGAGCGCACGGCCGGCGAACGCACCGGCCAGGTGGTCGTTCAGGTAGGTGTCGAGATCGCTGGCCACTGCGCCTCGGATTCCCGAACATTCCATCGGGCAAACCGAGCTGCCGGCGGCGGAACGACGCGTTTTCCCCACCTGGGTCGCGGGTAGCACCTGCGCGGCAGGCCACGTGGCGGCGGCGACTGATACGGCACGCTTCGACCCGGCCGTCCGCCAGGACGGCTATGCGCCCATCCGCGACTACGCGGCTATCGGGGACGGTCACACTGTCGCGCTGATCGCGCGCGACGGCTGCATCGACTGGCTGTGCCTGCCGACTCTCGACTCTCCCAGCATCTTCGCCGCCGTCGTCGATGCGCGGCGAGGAGGGCGCTTCGCGCTCGAACCGGAGACGCCGTACACGACCGAGCGCCACTACCTCCCCGGGACGAACGTCCTCGAGACGACCTTCCGCACCGCCGACGGGACGGTACGGATCACCGACGGACTCACGCTGGACGAGCAACCCGCTCCCTACCGCGAGCTCGTGCGCAGGATCGAGGGCCTCGCGGGACGCGTGGCGCTGCGCTGGATCGTCGAGGCACGGTTCGACTACGGTCGGGCGAGACCCGAGGTCGACGGGCGCTCCGGTATCCCCATGGCATCGTGGGAAGACAACACGATCGCCGTGCTCCCCTTCGACGCCGGTGACCCGCGTTGCACCGAGGGCACGATCGAGGGCCGACTCGAATGCCGCGAGGGAGAGCGCGCCTGCCTCGTGCTCGCCGCGGCCCACGACGGGCAGCTTGTGATCCCAGACCGCACCGACCCCGAGGCGCGCCTCGATCGCACGGCCGGGCACTGGGAGCGGTGGAGCGCAGAGCGCCAAGTACGAGGGCCCTTGGCGGGACGCCGTGCTGCGAAGCGCACTCGCGCTCAAGCTCCTCGTCTGCGCCCCTTCGGGCGCGATCGCAGCCGCACCCACCACGTCGCTGCCCGAGGCGATCGGCCACGAACGCAACTGGGACTACCGCTACGCCTGGGTGCGCGACGCGGCGTTCACGCTCAACGCCTTGCTCGCGCTGGGCTGCGATCAGGAGGCGCATGGTTCGCTTTCGTGGCTCCTGGATGCGTGGGGGCGGAGCTATCCGGAGCTGAACGTGCTCTACCGCCTCGACGGAGGATCCTGCCCGCAGGAGGTCGAGCTGCCGCTCGAGGGTTACCTCGGCTCGCGTCCGGTACGAGTGGGCAATCGACGAGGCCGGCTCGTTGATGGAGGACCTCCTCGGCATGGCGAACGACGTGGGTTTGTATGCGGAGGAGATCGAACCCGCTACAGGCGCCTTCCTCGGCAACATGCCGCAGGGGCTCACCCATCTCGCGCTCGTGAACGCGGCCGTGGCCTTCTCGGAGCGCAACCGGCAGTGACCGGTTTCGGCATGAGCAGGTGTGGGCATGTGGCGGGTGGAAACGCACAGCGGGGGCGAACCGATGAAGAAGAACGTCAGCGACCACCTCGTCGAGCGGCTCATCGCGTGGGGCATCCGGCGCGTCTACGGGTATCCGGGCGACGGCGTCAACGGAATCATGGGCGCGCTGGGACGGGCCCAGGAGTCGATCGATTTCATCCAGGTACGCCACGAGGAGATGGCGGCCCTCATGGCCTGCGGCCACGCGAAGTTCACCGGGGAGCCGGGAGTCTGCGTGGCCACCTCGGGGCCGGGGGCGATCCACCTCTTGAACGGGCTCTACGACGCGAAGCTCGATCACCAGCCGGTCGTCGCGATCGTCGGTCAGCAGGCGCGCGCCGCGCTCGGCGGCGACTACCAGCAGGAGGTCGACCTCCTCTCGCTGTTCAAGGACGTGGCGCACGAGTACGTGCACATGGCGTCCGACCCGGCGCAGGTTCGCCACCTCGTCGATCGGGCGCTTCGCATCGCCATGGCGGAGCGGACGCCGACCTGCGTCATCGTCCCCAGCGACGTGCAGACGCTGGAAGCGGTCGAGGAGCCCGCGCGGGCCCACGGCACGGTGCACTCCGGGATCGGGCATGCGTCACCCGTGGTGGTTCCCGAGGCGCGCGAGCTCGAGCGCGCCGCGGAGGTGCTGAACGCCGGGTCTCGTGTCGCGATCCTTGCCGGGGCCGGCGCGCTGCACGCAACCGACGAGCTGATCGAGGTCGCCGAGGTGCTCGGCGCAGGGGTGGCGAAGGCGCTGCTCGGCAAGGCGGCCCTGCCGGACGACTTGCCCTTCGTCACCGGCTCGATCGGGCTGCTCGGCACGCGGCCGAGCTGGGAGCTCATGGACGGCTGCGACACACTGCTCGTCGTCGGCTCGAGCTTTCCCTACTCGGAATTTCTGCCGCGCGAGGGGCAGGCACGCGGCGTGCAGATCGATCTCGACGGGCGCATGCTCTCGATTCGCTATCCGATGGAGGTCAACCTCGTCGGCGACAGCGTCGCGACCCTGCGCGCGCTGCTGCCGCTATCTCGCCCGCAAGACCGACCGCTCCTGGCGGGGGACGATCGAGGAGAACGTCGAGCGCTGGCGCGACGTGCTCGCGAAGCGCGCCGCGGAGGAGGCCGACCCGATCAACCCTCAGCTCGTCTTCCGCGAGCTTTCGTCCCGGCTTCCGGACGGCTGCATCCTCGCTGCCGACTCGGGCTCTGTTGCGAACTGGTACGCCCGCGACGTCGACCTCAGACGCGGGATGATGGCCTCGCTTTCGGGCACGCTCGCGACGATGGGCTGCGGCGTTCCCTACGCCGTCGCTGCGAAGTTCGCGCACTCCGACCGGCCGGTGGTCGCCCTCGTCGGGGACGGCGCCATGCAGATGAACGGAATGGCGGAGCTCATCACCGTGGCGAAGTACTGGCGCCGTTGGCAGGATCCGCGCCTGGTCGTGCTGGTGCTCAACAACCGCGACCTCAACCAGGTGACGTGGGAGCAGCGCGCGTTCGAGGGCGATCCGAAGTTCGACGCCTCGCAGCAGATCCCCGACTTCCCGTACGCACGCTTCGCAGAGCTCTGCGGGCTGCGAGGAGTTCGCGTGGACGAGCCCGGCGCGGTCGGCGAGGCATGGGAGGCCGCCTTGGGCGCCGACCGGCCGTGCGTGCTCGAGGCGGTGACCGATCCCGGAGGTGCCGCCGCTGCCGCCGCACGTCTCGTTCGAGCAGGCAAAGAACTTCGCGCTCGCGAGCGGCGAAGGACCCGGCGCGCGGGCCCATGATCGGCCACGCGGTCCGCCAGATGCTCGCGGCGATCGTGCCGCGCCGCCGCTGAGGAGGTGCTGAAGGTGGCAACGCACGAAGTCATGGCTCGTGACGGAACGACCGGCCGACGCAGCCGTCGGCGCCGCCCGAGCGAGAGCGGTCAGCAGGATCGACATCCCATCCGGTCGTACGCCGTTCTGACGGCAGCCTTCAACGCCGCGCTCGCCGCCTCGCTGGCCGCTGCGGCGAGCGGCGATCGGTTGCCGGAACGCATCGCAACCGGGATCTCGTGCTGCTCGGCGTCGCGACGCACAAGCTCAGCCGCTTCATCACGAAGGACAAGGTGACGCGGCCGATCCGTGCTCCGTTCACCGAGGTGGAAGGACGCGGCGCGCCCGGCGAGCTCGAGGAGCAGCCGCGGGGGAAGGGCGCCCGCGTGGCGATCGGAGAGCTCCTCTCGTGCCCCTTCTGCCTCGACGCGTGGGTGGCGAACGGCTTCGTCTCCGGCACGCTCTTCGCGCCCCGCGTGACGCGAGCCGTCGCGAGCCTCTTCGTCGTCGTCGCGATCTCCGATTCCTGCACCTCCTCTACCGGGGGCTCGAGCGGCGCGTGTAGCCGTCACCGCGTGAGCGTCGTCGTGATCACCGGGGGCTCGGCCGGGGTGGGGCGTGCGACCGCGCGTGCGTTCGCGAGGAGGGGGCTCGGTGGGCGTCATCGCGCGCGGCCGCGAGCGACTGGAGGAGACGGCACGCGAATCGAGGCCGTGGTGGTCGCGCCGCCTGGGCGATGCAGACGTGGCGGAGAGGTCGCGGTCGAGGCCGCGGCGGAGGCGCTCGAGCACGACCTCGGCCCGATCGACGTCTGGGTGAACAACGCGATGGCGACGATCTTCGCCCGGTCGCCGACCTATCGGCGGCGGAGTACAGGCGTGCGACGGAGGTGACGTACCTCGGCTCCGTGTGGGGGACGCTGGCAGCGCTGCGCCGCATGCGCGCGCGATCGCGGGGTCGTCGTTCAGGTCGGCTCGGCGCTGGCCTACCGCGGGATCCCGCTGCAGGCGCCTATGCGGCGCGAAGCACGCGCTTCAGGGCTTCCTCGAGTCGGTCAGGACGGAGCTGCTGCATGAGGGCTCGCGGGTTCGGCTGACCATGGTGCAACTTCCCGCGCTCAACACGCCGCAATTCAGCTGGGGCCGGACGCGCTTGCGGTCGCATCCGAGGCCGGTGCCTCCGATCTACCAACCGAGGTGGCGCGCAGGCGATCGTGTGGGCGTCGCCACCCCGGCGTCAGCTCCTCGTGGGATGGCCGACGGTGAAAGCCGTCCTGGGAATGCCGTCGCGCCGGTGTAGTCGACCGCAAGCTCGCGGAGACAGGGATCTCGGCACAGCAGCTCGACCTGCCGGTTGACCGGACCGCCCTGACAATCTCTTCGAGCCCGCGCCCGGTCTCTGGGCCGCCCACGGGATCTTCGACGAGGATGCGCGAGCGAGCAGCGGTCAGCTCTGGGCGCGACCCATCGTGGTGCGCTCGCGATCGGCGCCACCCTCGCTGGCCGGAACGCTGGCCCTCCGCCTGAGCCGCTGAGCTCGGGACAGGTTTCGGCTGGGTTGCGGCGAGGGGAAGGGCCTGACAGGTGCTGGCGCTCGACGACATTCCGATGGGCTTCGCGTCGGCGCCCGCCGCGCGCGGCCGCCGGGCGACACGGCGAGGCTTGGCGCACGTGACCCTCGCCGACCGTCTCGTAGAGGCTCCCTGGCTCGATCGGCTTGCCGAGGTCGCACAACCTCGCGTCTCGGCGATCCTCGGCCGCTCGGAGCGCCTTCGCAACCTCCTCGACGGGCGCTGGCTGCGCGCCCCGCTCCATCCTGTCCTGACGGACGTGCCCATCGGTGCCTGGACGGCGAGCGTCATCCTCGACCTCGTCGGCACACGCTCGCCGGCGAGTGCCCGATCGGCCGACCCGGCACTGGCGATCGCGGTGGCCGCCGCGCTTCCGACCGCCGCCGCCGGGCTGTCGGATTGGACGCACCTGACGGGCCGGGAGCGGCGGGTTGCCACGCTGCACGGCTCGCTGAACCTCGCGAGCGTCGCACTCGCAGCTGCCTCGCTCGCGGCACGGGCGAACGGCGGGCGCGGCCTCGCACGGGGTCTCTCACTGGCCGGGTTCGCGACGGCGGGCTTCTCCGCCCACCTCGGTGGCAAGCTCGCCTTCGACATGGGCGTGCGGGTCAACCGAACGGCGTGGGAGCCTGCGGGCGAGCGACTTCGTCGCCGTGCTCGACGAGGCGGACCTGGCGGATGCCGCGGTCGCTCGGGTCGAGGTCGAGGGCGTTCAGGTCGTGGTCGCTCGTTGCTCCGGCGACGAGATCTGCGCCATCGCCGCGACCTGCACCCATCTCGGTGGCCCGCTCGACGAGGGCGAGCGTGACGGCGACACGATCACCTGCCCCTGGCACGGCTCGCGTTCGACCTGCGCACCGGCGAGGTCCTGGCTGCGCCGGCGGTCTTCCCGCAGCCGCGGTACGAGGCCCGGACGAGGGACGGGCGCGTCGAGCTACGCCGCGAGAGCTAGTCGACCGGGCATCGCGCCGTCAAGGTGGGAACACTTCCCTCGTGCCGGCAGTCCTCGACAACGCCGCCGTGGCCGAGCGACTCGAGACCTTCGCCAACATGCTCGACCTGGCGGGCGCCTCGCGGTACACGGCCAGGGCGTACAGGCGCGCGGCCGAGACGATTCGCGAGACGAAGGCGCCCATCGTCGAGCTCGTCCGGAACGGCCGAGCTCAGGAGCTCCGTGGTATCGGCTCCGGCATCGGCGCACGGCTGAAGGAGCTGGTGGAGACCGGCACGATCCGCGAGCTGGACGAGCTTCGCGCCACCGTGCGGCCCGAGCTCGTCGGCCTCGGCCGGACGCTTGGCCTCAGCCCGAGCCGGATGATCGGGATCGCATCCGCGCTCGGCGTCAGCACCGCGGAGGAGTTTCGCGAGGCTGCGCTCCAGGGCCGGCTTCAGTCCGTCCCGGGCGTCGGCCCGGCAACGGAGCGCAGGCTGCTCGACGCGCTTGCAACAGGGGCCCGACCGCGGAGGGTCGCGGGCTGACCCTCGACCGAGCGCGCAGCCTCGTGGAGGACATCGCAGCGGCGCTCGACGGCGAGATCGCCGGCGATGCGAGACGGTGGGCCGACGTCCCGGTCGACCTCGCAGTCGTCGTCCCGACGGAGGAGCCGGCGGAGGTCCTGCGAGGCGTTCGAGCGGCTGCCGCAGATCGTGATGGTCGTGGAGCGGTCCGAGCGCGGGGCGGTGGGCGTGACCGTGGAGGGCGTTCCCGTTCGCCTGGTTCTGACCGAGCCGCGACGCTTCGGCACCGAGCTGATCGTGGCGACCGGGAGCGACGAGTACGTCGAGGGGCTGGGCACGCTGCCGGCCGCGCGCGGACGAGGACGGCGTGTTCGCGGCGCTCGGATTGCCCTGGTGCCCGCCGGAGCTCCGCGAGCAGCCCTTCCGCGGGGAGCCGCCGGCGCTGGTCGAGCTCGCCGACGTGCGGGGAGACCTGCACTGCCACACCACGTGGTCGGACGGCAAGGCGAGCGTGCTGGAGATGGCCCTCGCCGCCCGCGACCTCGGCTACGAGTACCTGGCGATCTGCGACCACACGACGAGCGTCCGCGTCGTGCCCGGTCTCGACGCCGACGGGCTACGCCGCCAGGCCGAGGAGATCGCAGCCGCCAACGAGCGGCTCGCGCCGTTCCGGATCCTCCGCGGGAGCGAGGTCGACATCCGCCGCGACGGCCGGCTCGACCTTCCCGACGACGTGCTGCTCGAGCTCGAGTGGGTGCAGCTCAGCCTGCACGCCGGCCAGCGCGAGCCGCGGGAGACGCTGACGAAGAAGGTGACCGAGGCGATGAGACACCCGGCGGTGAGATGCCTCAGCCATCCCAAAGGGCGGCTCGTCAACCACCGGCCGCCGAACGCGCTCGATCTCGAGGCCGTGCTCGAGGTCGCCCTCGAGACAGGCGTCGCCATGGAGGTGAACGGGCTTCCGAACAGGCTCGACCTTTCCGGCCCGGACGTGCGTCTCGCGGTCGAGTCGGGCGTGCCGATCGTCGTGTCGACCGACGCCCATTCGATACGCGGGCCTGAGGAACATGAGCCTCGCGGTCGCGACAGCCCGGCGTGGCTGGGCGACGGCGGCAGCCGTGCTGAACACCCGTCCGCTGGCCGAGCTGCTGGCCCGGCCACGCGCGGAGCTGACCGCGAAGCCGACGCGACGCGCCTAGCGTCGGCAGAACCACGTCGATAACGGTCCCGACCGGCGCCAGCTTCTTCAGCCTGGTGGCGACCGAGTTGTGGACGCGCACGCAGCCGTGCGAGACGGCCTGCCCGAGCAGCTGCGGCAGGCTCGTCCCGTGGATGCCGACCACCCCGCCCCCGGGCCAGTCGGTCAGCCTCGAGTACGCGGATGTCTCGAGCGCGAAGGTCCCGAAGAACCGGTCGGTCGGCACGTAGCGCGACTGGACGAAGTAGTTGCGGCCGAGCGGCGTCTCGGCGCCGGGCTTGCCGATGGCGGCCACGCCGCGCAGCAGCAGCCTCCCGTTCGCGATGCGCCGGACCTCGATCGTCCGAGCGCTGAGATCGACGATGATGCGATTCGCGACCGGGCGCACGTCGACCTCGTCGCTCCGCACCCAGCCGCGCTGGCCGTTCGGGCGCCCCGGCAGGCTGAGCCTGTACCACAGAGAGCCGTCCGTCCCGCGCTTCGCCCCAAGGGCGAGGACGACCTGGATCTGAAAGTCGGCCCGGACCTGCGTCATTCTCCGAAGCACCTTCGAGCCCGGGTCGGGCTTGGCCCGGATCGCCACTGCCGGCTCGATCAGCTCTCCTGACGCCGGGAACGCGCTCGACCGCGTATCGCCGGCCGCGGCGGCCTGCGCCGACGTCAGGAGGACGGTCACCGCGAGGGCAGCGAGACCGGCCCGTCGAGTTGCACGTCCGTTGCCCACTCGGTAAGCGGCTCCTCGTCTAGCTTAGTGCGCCCGGCGGCCCCGCAACACGTGCGCGTCGCGCCGATCGAGCAGCCTATGTCTCCCCGCGGGCCGCCTCCGCCGGCCGCTCGACGCCGGCCCCTACCGGTATCTCGCCGTCGTGGGGTGGCTCGATCGTGAGGTTGGGCAGGGCGCGGTCGAGCCAGCGCGGGATGTACCACGACTTCTCGCCCAGGAGGGTGAGGAAGGCGGGTACGAGCGTCATGCGCACGATCAGTGCGTCCGTGAGAATCGCGATCGCGAGCAGCAGCCCGAACTCCTTGGGGATCCGATCGGCGCTGAGGATGAACGCGGCGAAGACGGTGCCCATGATCAGCGCGGCCGCCACGATCACGCGGCCGATGGCCGCGACGCCGTGCTCGACCGCTAGCCGTGTCTTCAGGCCGTGCACGTGCTCCTCGCGGATGCGGCTCATCAGGAAGACCATGTAGTCCATCGAGAGCCCGAACAGGATCGCGAATGCGATCGGTGGCACGAAGGTCTCGATCGGCCCGGTTCTGTCCAGGCCGGTCAGCCCGAGCAGATGGCCCTCCTGCACCACGAGGGTGAGCACGCCGAAGCCGACGAAGGCAGAGATGAGCGTCGTGATCGCCGCTGTCGCCGAGATCACGATCGACCGGAACGCCATGGCCAGCACGATGAACGTGACACCGATGATGAAGATCAGGAAGATCGGCAGCCGTTCCATGATGCGGTCGGCGATGTCCTTGAACGCGGCGGTCTGCCCGGAGACGTAGGCAACGGCGTCGCCGCCTGCCGTGGCGGCCGGCACGACGTCGTCTCGCAGCCGATCGACGAGCTCGTCGGTCGCCTCGTCCTGCGGCGCCGAGTCCGGGGTGACGAACACGATCGCCACCGTCTCGGCGTCGTTGAGCTGCGGCTCGTCGACCGAGGCCACGCCTTCGAGCCCCTGAACGCCCTCGTCGATCCTCTGCGGCGCCTGCGGGTCGCCGTTGACGTCCACGACGATCGGGATGGGGCCGTTGAAGCCGGGCCCGAAGCCCTCCGCGAGCAGGTCGTAGGCCCTGCGGCTGGTCTGCTCGATGGGCTGCGTGCCCTGGTCGGCCGCACCCAGGCGCACGAGCAGCGACGTCGCCGCGAGGGCGAGGATCAGCACCAGCACGACCGGGAACACGACCTTGGCGTGCGCTGTCACGAAGCGGCCCCAACGAGCGACGAGGGTCTTCTCACGGGCCGCCTCGGAGTCGTCGATGGGACGCAGGAACGGCACCTTCAGTCGATCGATCTTGTGGCCCACCAGCGCCAGCAGCGCGAGCAGCAGCGAGTTGGCGATCAGCACGGTGGTCAGCACGCCCAGTGCGCTGCCGATACCGAGCTTGGTCACGAAGTCCAGGCCGAAGAAGGCCAGGCCGCTGATCGAGATCGCGACCGTGACCCCGGCGAAGATCACAGCCCGCCCCGCCGACGCACCGGCCTGGGCGGCTGCGTCCTGTGGCGAAAGCCCCTCGTGCAGCAGCTGTCTGAAGCGAGTGACGATGAACAGCGAGTAGTCGATGCCGACGCCGAGGCCGATCATCGAGACCAGGATCGGCGTGACCGTGTTGATGTCGGTCAGGCCGGCCAGGATGAACAGGAGCAGGAATGCCGTTCCCAGCGCCGCCAGCGCCAGAAAGATCGGGATGATCGCCGCAACGAACGTCCGGAAGACGACCAGCAGCACGATGATCGCCACCAGCAAGCCGAGCGCCTCGGACGTGCCCTGCTCGAGCGGCGGGAACTCGGCATCGCCGTTGAACTCGACCGTCACGCCGACCGGCGCCACCGCCTCGCGAACCGCATCCTGCACGGCCACGACGGCATCGCGATCCTCGTCGTAGATGATGCGATCGAACTGGGCCTCGGCGTACGCGATGCGAGCGTCGTCGGAGACCGTGTCCTCGCTGAACGGGATCTCCCACCTCCTCCACGCCGGCCGTGTCCTCGGTGGGCGCGAACTCCTCCGACGCGATGCGCGCCATCGCCTCCTCGATCGCCGCCTGTCGCTCGGGCGTGTCGAGCCGCTCGCCCTCGGGCGCCGCGAACACGACGTTCAGCACGCCGCCCTGCTCGGAGGCGAACTCCGACTCGATCAGGTCGGTCGCCCTCTGCGTATCCGATCCCGGAATCTCGAACTCGTCCCGGAGCTCGCCCCCGACCGCCATCACCAGGAGGACGAGCACGACGACGATTCCGATCCAGCCGAAGACAACGCGCCACGGATGCGTCGCACACATCCGCGCCCAGCCCGCGAGCGCCCCCGTAGCGAGCCGTTCGTGGGCAGCGAGCCGTTCGCCGGTAGGCGTCTCAGCGTTCGGTCGGCCTGCTGGTCCTTGTCCTCTTCCACCCTGTGCTCGGTCATGAACGTTCGCCCCTTCGTCGGGTCGAGTTTCCACTAGAGACGGGCTGAAGCGCGGGAAGTCATCGGTCGTAAGCGATGCCCCATCCGCTCGTAAACGCGGAGGGAGCGGATTATTCCAGGGTGCCGTCCCGGCGCGTATCCCGAGCGCCGTCCGACTCCGTAGAGGTCGGCGTCTCGCGCCCGATGCGATGAGCTCCGGCCCAACGGCCGCCAATCTGCGAGCCTCGGCAGTGGAGGGCGCGATCGGGCACGATCGGGGCGTGCGCCGCCCTTCTCACGTCAAGCGCCAGAGGCTCCTCGACCTCGCTGATCGCGTTGGCTGTCGGTGGCCTTCTCGTTCTGGTCGTGCTCGATCCTTCGGTGGAAGCCGGGCCCCTGAAGGGCCTGGGGATCGCGCTTGCCCTCGTCCAGGGCGTCGCCCTGTGGTGGCGCCGGACTCATCCGGTGGCGGTGATGGCGATCGCGCTCGCCGGCGGGCTCGGGATCCAGCTGATCGCTCCAGACGGCCTCATTCCCTACGCTGGGTTGGTCGCGCTCGGCTCGCTCGCGGCCGCCCGGCCGCCGCGGGTGTCGCTGCGTCGCACTCGTTGCGCTGCTCGGCCTCGCGGCGACGAACTTCTTCACCTCGCCGACCGAGGACACCCTGTTCGCGATGGCCCTCGTCCTCGTGGCGTGGGCATTGGGCGAGGTGGCGCGCAACCGGCGAAAGGCGATCGAGGAGGCGGCACGCCGAGCCGTGACAGAGGAGCAGGCGCGCATCGCCCGCGAGTTGCACGACGTGATCGCGCACAGCGTCTCGGTGATCGTGGTGCAGGCAGGTGCGGCCGATCACCTCTTCGAAGCAAGGCCCGACCAGGCGCGCGAAGCGTTGCGCTCGATCGAGGCCGCGGGGCGCGAGGCACAGCGTGAGTTGCGGCGGCTGCTCGCCGTCGTGCGGCCCGGTCCGGAGACCGACTCGGCGTACCCCCAGCCGGGGCTCGAGCGGCTGGACGAGCTGGCGGCGCCCTTGCGCGCCGCCGGACTGGAAGTCCACGTGCGGCGTGAGGGCGCCGCCCGTGCGCTGTCCGCCGGGAGTCGACCTCTCGGCGTATCGCATCGTCCAGGAGGCCCTGACGAACACCCTCCGTCACGCGCGGTGCCACGCGCGTGGAGGTCATCGTGCGCTATTCCCCGACGCCGTGGAGCTCGAACGTTCTCGATGACGGGCGTGGTGGCGGCGCGGCACCTACGGACGGCGGCGGTTACGGCATCGTCGGCATGCGCGAGCGGGCTGCGATGCTCGGCGGCACGCTCGACGTGGGCCCAGTGCCCGGGGGCGGCTACCGGGTGCGCGCGCTCCTGCCGCTGGAGTCGACGACGTGACATTCCGCGTCGTGCTGGCCGACGATCAGGCCCTCGTGCGCAGCGGCTTCCGCATGATCCTCGACGCGGAGGCCGACATCGAGGTCGTGGGTGAGGCCGGCAACGGCGGCGAGGCGGCGAGTCTCGTGCAGCGGCTCGAGCCCGACGTCGTGTTGATGGACGTGCGCATGCCGGAGGTGGACGGGATCGAAGGGACGCGGCGGATCGTTGCCTCGGGCAGTGATGCCCGTGTCGTCGTGCTGACCACCTACGACGCCGACGACTACGTCTTCGCCGCCTTGCGGGCAGGGGCGAGCGGGTTCCTGCTCAAGGACGTGCGGCCGCTGGAGCTGATCGAGGCCGATCCGGGTCGTCGCGCGCGGCGACGCGCTGCTCGCCCCGACGGTGACACGCCGGTTGCTCGACCGGCTCACCGACTCGCTTCCGGAAACCGAGGCGCCGCCGATCGACCTCGGCGAGCTCACGGAGCGCGAGCTCGAGGTCTTGCGGCTGGTCGCACTCGGCCTGTCGAACGCCGAGATCGCGGCACGTCTCGTCGTCACCGAAGCGACGGTGAAGACGCACGTGTCATCCGTGCTGCGCAAGCTCCGCCTGCGGGACCGCGTGCAGGCGGTCGTGCTCGCGTACGACGCTCGGCTCGTGCGGCCGCGCTCACTCTGAAGTCGGAGGCCAAGACCGAGACTCGCGACCGATGCGCCGAGGTACGGCGGCCGACCGTCGAGGCATGACCGAGCATCAGGCCGACGACGGGCTCGCGCGGCTGCGGCGCAGCGGCCGCCGGCTGTACACGGCGGGCCAGGTCCGTGTTCGTGGTGACCGCAATCACCGTGGTCGTTCGCCTTCCCGCTGTACGCGCTCGTCTCGGCGCTACTGCTCCCCGACCTGCCCGACCTCCCTGGCTGGGTCGAAGTGGCTCGAGTTCGCCGTGCTGGGCGTCTGTCCTCGTGCTTGCGCTGCTCGGCGGCCTCGAGAAGCAGCGACGGGCGACGGCGTGACCAGCGAGGGGAGAGGGTGACGTGATCGCACTCCGTGAGCTCTCCAAGCGCTTCGGCGACACGGTCGCCGTCGACGAGCTTGACGTTCGACGTCAAGCCGGGGGTCGTGACGGGATTTCTCGGGCCGAACGGCGCCGGGAAGTCGACGACGATGCGCCTGATCCTGGGGCTCGACAACCCGACCGGCGGCTCGGTGACCGGTCAACGGGCGCTCGTACCGGGAGCTGTCCAGCGCCGATGCGCGAGGTCGGAGCGGTGCTGGACGCGACGGCGATCCACGGCAAGCGCAGCGCCTATCAGCATCTGCGCTGGCTGGCGCAGGCGGGAGGGATTCCACCGCAGCCGCATCGACGAGGTGCTCGATCTCGTCGGGTTGACGGGAGTCGCCCAGAAGCGCGTCGGCGGCTTCTCACTCGGTATGCACCAGCGGCTGGGCATCGCCGCGGCGTTGCTGGGCGACCCCGGAAACGCTGCTGTTCGACGAGCCGGCCAACGGCCTCGACCCGGAAGGCGTGCTCTGGGTGCGAACGCTGCTCAGGCAGCTCGCCTCCGAAGGGCGGACGATCCTCGTCTCCAGCCACCTGATGAGCGAGATGGAAGAGACGGCGGACCACGTGCTCGTGATCGGACGCGGCCGTCTCCTCGCCGACATGAGCGTGGCGAGCTCACGGATCGCGGCTGCGAAGACCCACGTGCGGGTGGTCTCGCCGGACGCGATGAAGCTCACCGCGCGCTCCTCGAGCGGGCGGACGGCGCGGTCGCCTCGAACGGTGACGGCGCGCTGCTCGTCGCCGGCATGGACGCCGCCCGCATCGGCGACATCGCCGCCGAGCACGGCCTCCGGCTGCACGAGCTCACGCCGCAGCGAGCGAAGCCTGGAGGAGGCGTTCATGGACCTGACGCGCGAGAGCGTCGACTACCGACCGCGGGACAGTGCGCAGAGGAGTCGTTGACATGACAAGCGCCCAGATCTCGGCGGAGTCGCAGCCGGCGCGGCTCGTGGCGGTTCCGTTCTCGGCGACGCTCGCGTCCGAATGGACGAAGCTGGCGTCGCTCCGCTCGACCCGCATCATCGCCGCACTGAGCGTCGTGCTCGCTGCCGGCGCGACCGCGCTGGCCGCCGTTTTACACGAGCATCAGCTGGGAAGACTGGAGCGCCGCCGACCGCGCCGACTTCGATCCGATCCTCTTCCGCTGGTCGGCGGCATCTTCGCCGGCGATGCTCTGGTCGACCCTGGCCGTGATCGCCGTCACCTCCGAGTACTCCACGGGCATGATCCGCCTGACGCTGACCGCCACGCCACGCCGGGGTCGTGTGCTGCTCGCCAAGGCCGCCGTGGTTGCCGCCGTCACGCTCCTGGCGGCAGCCGTCGTGATGCGTCGGTATCTTCCTGATCGGCCAGGGGATCTTCGGCCTGTACGGCCTGGAGACGGCCAGTGTCGCCGACACCGACGCGCTGCGGGCGATCCTGGGCTCGATCGCGCTGGCTCCCGTGTTTCCTGTCATCGCCGTGGCGATCGCAGCGCTCCTGCGCAGCACGGCAGGCTCGATGTTGACGATCCTTGGGATCATCTTCCTCCCCGTGCTCTTGGGCTCCTTGCTTCAGCCGAGCTGGTGGCGTGAGAACGTCGTCGCCGCACTGCCGGGACCGGCGGCCGACCGGATCACGATCGCCGACCTCGCTGACCTGGACAGCTCGTTGCCCTTGGGCGTCGCCGCTCTGGCGGTCGTCATGTGGGTGGGCGTCTTCCTCGGCGCGGCCTACATCGTGCTCAGGAAGCGGGACGCATAGATGCGGCGAGGCGGCCGCTGGAATCGCGCTCGTGCGGACCGTCGCTGATCACGGCGGAACGCTCCGGAGCGCGCGACGGAGGATCTTGCCGGTGGCGGTCTTCGGCAGCTCGGGCACGACCTCGATCTGGCGTGGGTACTTGTAGGCGGCCAGCCGGGCGCGACAGAACGAGATCAGCTCTGACTCCTCGGCGCTCAGGCCGGGCTGGAGGCTCACGAACGCCTTCACGGTCTCGCCGCGATAGCGATCCGGGACGCCGACGACAGCGGCCTCCCGTACGGCGGGGTGCTCGTAGAGGACGTCCTCGACTTCGCGCGGCCAGACCTTGTAGCCGGACGCGTTGATCTGATCCTTCTTCCGGTCGACGAGGTAGAACCATCCGTCCTCGTCCATGAAGCCCGACGTCGCCCGTGAGGAGAGCGCCGTCGCGGAAGGCACGTGCGGTCTCTTCGGGCTTCTGCCAGTAGCCGGCCACGACCTGTGGGCCGCTGATCGCGATCTCCCCGACCTCGCCGACGGGTAGCTCGCGTCCTTCGTCGTCGACGACTTTCGACGGCCGTGCTCGGAATCGGGACTCCGACCGAGAGCGCCCGCGACGCGGAGATCGACGGGCGCCCTCCTGCCCATGGGCACCATGTGCGACGGGGACGTCGTCTCCGTGAGGCCGTAGACGTTGTGGATGTACGAGCCGAACGCGGTCTCCCACGCCTCGAGGGTCGCCGGCGCGATCGGAGCGCCGCCGCTCAGCACCTTCGTCAGCGACGACAGATCGCGACCACGTGCTGACGGGCAGCTCATGAGCGCGATGAAGGCCGTGATCGATCCGATCGTGAACGTCGCTCGATGCTGCTCGACGAGATCCAGCGTCGTGCGCGGGTCGAAGCGGTAGCCGAGCACGAGAGGCATCGGCACCAACATGGCCACGGCCAGGTGCGCGATCAGGCCGGTGATGTGGAACAGGGGCGCGGCCCCGAGCACGACGTCTGCCGGCGTGAGGGCCGCCCAGTCGCGGTACGCCTGGGCGTTGAAGACGACGTTTCGGTGGGTGTTCATCGCGCCCTTCGGCGGCCCCGTCGTCCCCGACGTGTAGGTCAGGAACGCGACGTCGTCGGGATCGGGTCGGACCGGGTCGAGGCGGTTCCCCTCGTAGCGCCGGCTCAGATCCAGGAGGTCGTGCGTGTCCAGCGGTCGCCGGCGCCGGACGTCCGCCAGCAGCGGTGGGACCGTGTCGCCGAGGAGATCGAGCTCGGACGTCGTGACGGCGACGCGAACGCCGGAGCCGGGCAGCACCGACGCCGCCACATCGTCATGCAGGGACTCGAGACTGACGAGCGCCGCCGCCTGCGAGTCGCGGAGAACGAACGCGAGCTCGCGTTCCTTCAGCATCGGGTTGACGGGAACAACGATGCCGCCGACCTTCCAGGTCGCCAGCATCGCCACGGCGAACTGCGGCACGTTCTGGAGATAGACGGCGACCCGCTCGCCGCGCTCGATCCCGAGCTCGCGGAAGGCTGCGGCGAGCCCGTCGCTGAGGATCGCGACCTCGTCCAGCGTGAGCGTCCTGTCGAAGTAGTGGATCAGCGGCCGGGCCGGAGCACGGGCGAGCGATGCCTCGAACAGCTCGAGCGCGCTGGCTGCGCGCGGCTCGATGTCGGCAGGGACGTCACGGTCGTACAGCGTCGAGCCATGGCCGCCTCGAGTAGACGGACAATGTCAGCCGCCTGCCGGCGCTGCCCGGGTCTCCGAGAATCCCACGGTCGCCAGCGCGAGATCCGCGTAGCGCCGGGCGATCTCCGAAGGGCTCAGCGGGCCCCCTCCCGGTACCAGCCGGCGACGGCCGTGCACATCGTGACGACGGCCCGGCTGGCGTCCAGCGGATAGGGCGTGTCGAAGAGCCCGCGCTCCGCTCCGCTCACGACGACCTGGTCGAAGAGCCGCTGCTGCCGATCTCGCTTCTCGATGATCCTCCGTGACAGCGTCTCGCCGAGGCTGCGAAGCTCCGAGTTCCCCACGAAGCTCTCGGCGCGCCGCTCGGTGTGAAACAGGACGTGCGTCTCGACGATCGCCCGTAGCTGATCCGCTGGGCTGCCGGGCGCGCCCGCGAGCGCCTGCTCGGTCAGGCCGATCAGGTCGTCCATGGTCCGGCTCATGAGATCGAAGAGGATGTCCACCTTCGACGGGAAGTGGTGGTAGAGGCCGGCAACGCTCATGCCGGCCGCGCCTGCGATATCGCGGACCGACGTTCCGTGGAAGCCGTGCTCGAGAAAGGCGACCAGCGCCGCCTCTCGGATCAGGTCGGGGCTCGCTGCGGCGACCACGCCGGCAGTATCCGCGCCAGGTCGCGCAGCGCTACCGCGGCGCGTCGTCCTGCACTCCTTCGAGCTGCACCGTCTGCCGGTCCCCGGACGAGTAGGCGACGACCACGCGGGCCGGAACCTGCCCCGGGTTCCGGGCGTCGTGAGCCGCGTTCCTCGGGATGAGGAGGGCCGTGCCGGGCCCGAGCTCCACGATCTCTTCGCCGACGCTGTGCTCGAGCTCGCCTTCGAGCACGTACAGCACCTCGTCGCAGTTGGGGTGGAGGTGCCGCGGGTTCTTGCTGCCGGGGTTGATCTCCACGTATCCGAACGTGATCTCGGCGTCCCGGGCCAGCTCGCGGTTCACCAGCCACTGAATCGAGCCCCAGTCGAAGCCGACCGCGTCCGCGCTGCTCACGCGCGCCACGCTGGCACCGGGCCGTTCGCGCTCTCCACTGCTCATCTCGAACCCCCGAGTTGGATCGTCTTGCCCGGTCCCTCGGCGAACGCCTCGAAGACGCGGGTGATCTGCCACGCCTGCTCCAGCGTGCCCTTGGCCACCGGTCGATTCTCGAGGATCGAGCGAGCGAACTCGTTCACCTCGTCGTAGTAGCCGAGCAGGAACAGGCCCTTGTTGTACAGCTGGCCGAGCGAGAACTCGGGCTGCCAGATCGACGTCGCCTGCTCCGGCTCGGCGCCGTAGAAGTCCGGCACGTCACCGTAGCCGGGCCACGGCAGACGGTGGTAGCTGACCCGCGTGTTGTTCTCGACGACGATGTGCCGGCCCGAGTCCGCGGTGATCACCGTTCGCTCGAGCCCGTCCAGGAACGCTCCTCCCCACGTGAACGCCAGCGACGCCACCGGACCCGAGCCGTACGTGAACGTGGCCATTCCGGCGCCGCCGGGGCTGCGTTCGTAGAAGAGGGTGTCCGGCATCCCGAGGAGGTAGACGAGCAGCGCCATGGGATGGCAGAGGTGGTCGAGAAAGCGGACGGCCTCGGTGCCGGGCTCGCCGTCATCCATGAAGCTCCGTAGCTCGTCGACCGTCGGGATGCACTGTGGGTACTCGAGCCGAACGAGCGAGATCTGACCGAAGTCGGCTTGTCGCGTGAGGGTCTTTGCCTTCTCGTTGGCCGGGGCGAAGATCTTCTTCACGCCGACCATGACGTTCCTGCCGCGGCGGTCCGCCACGTCGGTGAGCTTCTCGATCTCGGCGCAGGTGGCGGCGGGCGGCTTCTCCATCCACACATGCCGATTCGCCTCGAGGCAGTCGAGCGCCAGCGCAGGGTAGCGAGGACGTCCGTGCTCGTCCGGCCCCGTCACGATGAAGACCGCATCGAGATGCTCCCGCTCGAGCATCTCGCGATGGTCTCCGTAGACGGCCGGGGCGCCGAACTTGGCTGCGAAGGCTCGTGCCTTGTCGACGTCGACGTCGCAGGTAGCCACGAGCCGGACCGGAGCGAACTGGAAGGTGGGCAGGATGTTGCGGAACGAGTGCGAGCCGCAGCCGATGAAGCCGGCTCGAATCTCGGGCTCGTCGACGACCTTCCCGAGCAGGTTGATACGCACGTGCTCAGCCGCGAGCCGCGGTCAGCAGCCAGGCGACGCTGGCGGTCGCCCACCGCGGGGGCTCACTGCGGCTCCGCCATGGACTCGACGACGACCCGCTGGAAGTGCTGGAGCAGCCACTCGCTGCCCGGAAGCAGCCTGCCGGGTGGAGCGAAATCCGCCGCGTGCGCGCGCTGAACGCGCTCGCAGATGGCGACGTCCTCCGAGACGGTCGGGTCGCTCTCGATGCGCTGCCTTCGCTCCGCCAGCTCAGCCTCGGTCGTCCCGACCGGGAGGAACGTGAGGTGGCGAAAGACGATGTCGTCGACGCCGCGCACGCCGATCGTGCCGATGTCGAAGCCCGCGCCCGGGTACTGGACGTACTGGAAGTAGGTGGTGGGGAAGATCCAGTGGAAGTAGTAGTAGACGCGGTCGTCGCCGTTCGGGCTGGTCGGCCCGGCGACGTCCGAGGCCCAGCGCGCTCGTGCTGGAGCGGGATCTTGTGCGCAGATCCAGTAGCGGCCGCCGACGTGTAGCTGGTGGAGCGCCGGGTCCATCTCGAGCACCTGGCTGAGCGCGGGATGACAGGTCGGGCAGTGGTAGCACTCGATCGCGTTGTCGAGGAAGACCTTCCAGTTGGCTGGAGATCGGCCACGTGTCCTCGAACGCGAGCGCGTGGGCGGCGACATCGAGCCCGTGCGAGGCCACCAGCTCGGACAGGCCCGCGGTCCACTCCGCGAACGGCGGGGCCGATCCGATCGACGTTCACCCAGATCGCCGGCCCCCATACCGCCGTCTGCACGGGGATCAGGCCGAGCTCCGCCGCGGTCGAGGCGGGCTCCGGCTCGGGGCGGGCACGTGCTGGAGGCGCCCCGTCGAGGTCGTACGTCCAGCCGTCGTAGCGGCACTCGAGCGTGCTCCCGCTACCGTCCTCGGGCACCACGGGGTGAGCACGATGACGGCAGACGTTGACGAAGCCCCGGATCTCGTCCGCCGCGTCGCGCACGACGACGAGCGGCACGCCGGCCACCTCGAGCGTCACGCGGTCGCCCGCCCGGCCGAGCTGTCCCGTGTGGGCGGCGTAGTGCCAGCCGCGTAGGAGCACACGCTCCCGTTCGAGCGCGAACAGGGTCCTCGTCCGTGTACCAGCTCGACGGAAGCGCGAACCCCGCCTCGAGCGACTCGAGCAGGTGGCTGTTCTCGGCTACTGCCAACGCGCTCGTGACCTTCGCCATGCTGTCACCTCTCACGCCATGCGAGAGCGCTTCTCGGTACGCAGGAGCGTACCAGGCGGCCAATAGACGGGGCAGCGTCAGCTCGCCTGCTGCACGTCGTCGAGCAGGCGGTCGAACTCGGGCGAGTCGAACTCGGCGACCGCGCGCTCGTACTTCTCCATCGCCCACGCCCAGAAATCGAAGTCGATGGACGAGATGCCCTCCTGGATCGACCCCCACAGCGTCCAGCCGTACTTCGACATGAGGCCCCAGAGCCGGGCCCGGGCAACCTTGTTCCGCAGCGGCCGGCCGTAGTACTCGGCGACCAGGAGGTCGAGCTGCTCGAGCGAGAGGTTCGACTCGCTCCAGACGTTCCCGAGCTCGAAGCAGGCGTCGTTGTTCCCGGAGTACTCGTAGTCGATCAGGCGGAAGCCGTCGCCGACGTCGATGAAGTTCTCGGCGAGCAGGTCGTTGTTACAGGGCACGGTGCCCTCCGCGCGAACGAGCATCGCCTCCTCGAGCGCCCGCACCTGCGGCTCGAACTCGAGGTAGCGCTCCGGCAGCCGAAAGCCCCGTTCGCGGACGATCTCGAGGTAGCGGCGCTGGATCTCGAACATGTCGAAGTCGTCGCGGAACCGGCGGGCCGTGTGCAGGCGCCGGCAGGCCGCCGCCACGAGGTGCAGCTTGTCGCCGCGGCGCAGGTCCTCGGCCGACTGCGTACGTCCCTCGATGAACTCGAGCACGAGGGCGCCGTGCTCCGGCAGGTAGGCGACGACGCGGGCTCCGACGCCGACCTCGGCGGCGGCGATCGTGTTGTGGACCTCGTTCTCGCGGTCGATCGCGAGCAGGCTCGTGTCTTGCCCGGCCACCCGCACGACGTACGAGCCCTGGTCGGTCGTCACCTTGTAGTTCGTGTTGGTGAGACCGCCCGGAAGCGGCTCGACGCTGCGGCGCTCCCGCAGCTCCGGGACGAGGTCGAGGATCTCGTCGGCGAGCACGCGCCCGAGTATAGAGCGGTTCCGACATTTGGACTAGACCTTTTCCGCGAGAGCTGAGATACTCGGGGACGTGATCCCCGAGCGGGCGCGGGCGGTGGTGATCGGCGGCGGCGTCGGCGGCTGCAGCGTGCTCTACCACCTGGCCAAGCTCGGCTGGCGCGACTCGGTGCTCGTCGAGCAGTTCCAGCTGACGCACGGCTCCACCTGGCACTCGGCCGGCCTGGTCGGCCAGCTTCGCTCGACGATCAGCCTGACCCGGATGATGCAGTACTCGGTCGGCCTCTACGCAGAGCTCGCCGAGCTGACGGGCAAGGATCCGGGCTGGCACCAGCTCGGAGGCCTGCGGCTGGCCTCTTCCCAGGCGCGCCTCGAGGAGATCCGGCGCCAGGCGGCCTGGGCGCGGACGTTCGGGCTGCCGATGGAGATCGTGTCGGCGCAGGAGGCGCAGGAGCGCTTTCCGCTCCTGAACCCGAAGGGCGTGCTCGGGGCGGCGTTCCTGCCTGACGACGGATACCTCGATCCGAGCCAGCTCACGTTCGCCCTCGCCGACGGCGCCCGCGCGCTCGGCGCCCAGATCGAGCAGCGTACGACGGTCACCGACATCCACCTGCGCGACGGCCGCGTGCACGAGGTCGTCACCGACAAGGGCACGATCGAATGCGAGGTCGTCGTCAACGCCGCCGGCATGTACGCGCCGCAGATCGGCCGCCTGGTCGGCGTCGACATCCCGATCATCCCGTTCGGGCACCAGTACCTCGTCACCGAGCCGTTCGACCCGCCGCTGTCGCCGCTGCCGACCTTGCGCGATCCCGACAACATCGTGTACTTCCGCACCGAGGTCGGAGGCCTCGTGATGGGCGGCTACGAGCGCAAGCCGTATCCCTGGGCGCTCGACGGCGTGCCGGAGGGTTTCGAGGCCCGCCTGCTGCCCGAGGACTGGGAGCGCATGGAGGAGGTGCACGCAAACGGGATCGAGCGCGTGCCCGCCATGGAGACGCAGCCCGTGAAGAAGTTCTTCAACGGGCCGGAGGCATTCACGCCTGACGCCGAGTTCATTCTCGGGGAGTCCGACGTGCCCGGCTTCTTCGTCGCCGCCGGCTTCTGCGCCCACGGCCTCGCCGGCGCGGGAGGCATCGGGAAGGTCACGGCGGAGTGGATCGTCGACGGCCAGCCGGAGTGGGATCTCTGGCACATGGACATCCGCCGCTTCAACCGGCACTACAAGAGCCAGCGCTATGCGCTCGGCCGCGCCTACGAGTCGCTGTCGAAGTACTACGACATCAAGTACCCGGGCGAGGAGAAGCAGGCCGGCCGCCCGCTGCGCGTCTCGTCCGCCTACCAGCGCCATCAGGAGCTCGGCGCCGTCTTCGGCGAGAAGGCCGGCTGGGAGCGCGTCAACTGGTACGAGACCAACGCAGCGGCCGGCGACGCCGCGCTGCGCCCGCGCGGCTGGGCGGGCGAGAACTGGTCGCCCGCCATCGGCGCCGAGGCCCTCGCTACTCGCCGGGCGGCGGGGCTGTTCGACGAGTCGAGCTTCTCGAAGCTCGAGGTGCTCGGCTCCGGCGCCTGCGCGTTCCTGGAGCGGATCTGCGCCAACCGGATCGACAAGCCGGTCGGCTCGGTCGTCTACACGCAGATGCTCAACCCGCAGAGCCGGGATCGAGTGCGACCTCTCGGTGATCCGCCGCGCTCCCGACCGCTTCCTGCTCGTCACCGGAACGGCGTTCGGCGTCCACGACCGTCGCTGGATCGAGGGTCAGGCTCCACGGGACGGAACGGTGTACGTCTCCGACGTCACGTCGGCCTTCGCGTGCTTCGGCCTCTGGGGCCCGCGGGCGCGCGACATCCTGCAGCCGCTCACGAAGACGTCGCTGGGGGGCGAGGACTTCCGCTACCTGACGGCGCAGGAGGTCAGCGTCGGCCTCGTGCCGTGCCTCGCCGTTCGCGTCACGTACGTCGGAGAGCTCGGCTGGGAGCTCTACTGCCCGACCGAGTACGGCCTGCGGCTCTGGGACACGCTGTGGGAGGCGGGACGGGAGCACGGCCTGGTCGCGGCCGGCTACCGCGCGATCGACGCGCTTCGCCTCGAGAAGGGCTACCGGGCGTGGGCCACCGACCTGACGCCCGAGCGGACGCCCGACGAGGCCGGGGTGGGGTTCGCCGTCAAGCTCGACAAGGGCGAGTTCCTCGGCCGTGACGCGCTCGCGGCTTCGCGAGACAACGGCGGAGCGCCCGAGCGGCTCGTCAGCCTCGTCCTGGAGGATCCGCGGGCGATCGCGCTCGGCTCCGAGCCGGTCCGCCTGGTCGGCGGCGACATCGTCGGCCGGGTCACCAGCGGCGGCTTCGGCTACACGACCGAGGCAAGCATCGCGCTCGCCTACGTGCCGTCGGCGCTGGCCGAGCCGGGCACGCGGGTCGAGGTGGACATCTTCGGGGACTGGATCGGCGGCGAGATCCGGGCCGACCCGCTCTACGATCCGGCCGGCGAGCGGGTTCGCGCGTGACGGAGCGTCGCTCCACGCGATGAAGCTGGAGCTCGATCGCGACGGGCCGCCCGCCTACGCGCAGATCATCGAGCGGGTCGAGGCGGCGGTCAGGCGCGGTGAGCTGTCGGCGGGCGACCGCCTGCCACCCGAGCGCCGGCTCGCGGCCGACCTCGGCGTGAGCCGCATGACGCTCCGGCAGGCACTGGCCGCGCTGGAGGCCCGGGGTCTCGTGACCCGCGCGACCGGACGCGGCGGGGGCACGTTCGTCTCCTCGCCCAAGCTCGAGCGGGACCTCGGCGCCTTCGCGGGCCTCTCCGAGCAGCTGAGGCGCCAGAACGTCACGGCGGGCGCCCGCGTCCTGTCGGCCGTGGAGGTGCCCGCCGGCGAGGCAGTGGCCGAGGCTCTGGAGCTCGACGCCGGCGATCCGGTCGCGGAGATCGTCCGCGTTCGCCTGGCCGATCGGGAGCCGCTGGCGCTCGAGCGCTCGAGCTTCCCGCTCGCTCGCTTTCCGGGCCTGCTCGAGCTCGACCTCACACAGTCGCTCTACGACGTGCTCGCCGAGCACTACGGCGAGCCGCCGACACATGCCGTCGAGCGCCTGGAGCCGGTGCTCGCCGGCGAGCTCGAGGCCGAGGCGCTCGAGGTTCAGGTCGGCGCGCCGCTCATGCTCGTCGAGCGCACCGCCTACGCCGCCGGCGGTGTTGCGGTCGAGTTCGCGCGCGACCTCTTTCGCGGCGACCGGACGCGCGTGGTCGCCTGGGCGTCGGCGCTCACGGCCACATGACGGACGACCGCGCTCAGGTGGTCGTGATCGGCGGCGGCATCGCCGGCGTCAGCGTCGCCTACCACCTCGCCAGGGAAGGGCTGCGCGACGTGCTGCTCCTCGAGAAGGGCGAGCTGACGAGCGGCTCCACCCACCATGCGGCCGGCCTCGTCACCCAGTTCAACCCCTCGCCGACGATGATGCGCTTCCGCCGCTACAGCGTCGAGCTCTATCGCGAGCTCGGGGTGTTCGAGGCCGTGGGAAGCCTCCGGATGGCCGCCAGCGAGGAGAGCCTGCTCGAGCTGCGGCGCGGCGTCAGCCGGGCCCGCGGGATCGGGCTCGAGGCCGAGCTGGTCTCGCCCGAGGAGGCCGTCCGGCTCATGCCGGCAGCCAGCCCGGAGTCGCTGTACGGCGCGATCTGGATGCCGGGAGACGGCTACGTCGATCCCCACATCGCCACCCACGCGGTCGCGGCCGCCGGGCGGGAGCTCGGCGTGCGCATTCGCACGGGAACGCGGGTGACCGGGATCGAGCTCGGGGAGCGCGGCGAGGTGCGCCAGCGTGGTGACGGACGCGGGGCACATCGAGGCCGAGCACGTGGTGAACGCCTGCGGGATCTGGGCGCCACAGGTGGCGGCGATGGTGGGGGCCTTCACGCCGTCGGTCCCCGTCGACCACCAGCACGTCACGCTGCACGCGGTCCCGGGCCACGAGCTGCCGCGTGACACGCCGTGCTTCCGGGACACGGACAACCTCGTCTACGGCAAGGCCGAGTCCGGAGGAGTCATGTTCGGCGGCTACGAGCCGGATCCCCGCGCCCGCTGGGTCGACGGCGTGCCCTGGGAGCACGGGAGCCGTCCGGTCCAGGCGGATCACGACCGCTTCGCGCAGCTGATGGACGGCGCCGTGAGACGCTTCCCGTTCCTCGAGGACGCCGGGATCGTCGCGCTCGTCGGCCACCCGGACGCGATGACGCCCGACGGCAACCCCTTGCTCGGCCCTGTCCCGGGCGTGCCCGGTTTCTGGATGGCCGCCGGGCTCTCGCTCAACGGCTTCGGCGGCGCGGGCGGGCTCGGCAAGGCCGTCGCCGAGCTGATCGTCGCAGGCGAGGCCGAGCTGGACGTCACGAGCTACCGGCCGTGGCGCTTCGGCGGCCCGTATCGCGACGTCCAGTTCGCCACGGCTGCCGCGTGCGAGGTCTACAAGTACTACTACCGGCTCCGCTATCCGGGCGACGTCTCCGAGGCCGGGCGCCCACGCCGGCTGAGCGCGCTCCACGGCCGCCTGCAGGAGGCCGGTGCGGTCTTCGGCACGAAGAACGGCTGGGAGCGGGCGGACTACTTCGATCCCGGGCGCCCGTGGCGGCGCGCCGGCGAGGACCAGCGCCGCTTCGGCTGGACGCGTCCGTCCCCACCTCGACCTCGTCGCGGCCGAGCACGAGGCGATACGCGAGCGGGTCGGGCATCGTCGACATGAGCTCGTTCGGGAAGATCGAGGTGAGCGGTCCCGGCGCGCTGACTCTGCTCGAGCGCGTCTGCGACAACCGCATCGACCGGTCGCCCGGCTCGGTCGTCTACACCCAGTTCCTCAACCGGCGCGGCGGCATCGTCGGGGACGTGACGGTCACCCGCCTCGAGGCCGAGCGCTTCCGGGTCGTCACCGGCGCCGGCGCGGTCGACTCCGACCTCGGCTGGCTGCGGCTGAACGTCCGCGACACGGACGGTCTCGTCGAGATCCGTGACGTCACGGACGAGCTGGCCGTGATCGGGCTGTGGGGGCCGCTGTCGCGCGACGTCCTGCAGTCGATCACGGACGGGGACGTGTCGGCGGCGGCGCTCCCGTTCCGGGCCGCGCGCTCGCTCGCCGTCGGCGGCGCGACCGTGCTCGTGCAGCGGATCACCTACGTGGGCGAGCTGGGCTACGAGCTGTACGTCCCGCCAGAGCGGGCCGTTCAGGTGTGGGATCGGCTGGTGGCGGCGGGCAGCCCGCGCCCGGTCGGCTACGCGGCGCTCGACTCGCTGCGGATCGAGAAGGGCTACCGGTATCTGGGAACCGATCTGACCGCGGCGGACACGCCGTACGAAGCGGGGCTCGGGTTCTGTGTCGCTCTCGACAAGCCGGAGTTCAACGGCCGCGACGCGCTCGTCGCCGCCGGCGAGCCGAGCTCGAGGCTCCGCACCCTGCTTGTCGGCGGCGAGGACTACCTCACGCTCTACGGCGGAGAGGCGGTTCACGCCGGCGGCGTGGTGGTCGGGCGCGTCCGCAGCTGCGCCTACGGGTTCACCGTTCGCCGCAACGTGGCCCTCGCCAAGCTGCCCGCCGCTCTCGAGCGCGGCGCCGCCGTCGAGGTCGAGATCTTCGGCCGGCTCGTGCAAGCCGAGATCGCCGACGACGTGCTCTACGACCCGGAAGGCGCGAGCGTTCGCGCCTAGGCGCGAACGCCTCGCTCACTTGACAAGAGAATCTACATAATCGATAGTTCCCGGCCTCTGTGCAGGTCTACTAGCTCGTTTCGTTCCAGGACCAGCTCGCCGACCCGTCCCACCGCATGCCACTTCGCCCTGTCGAGAGCTCGTCGAAGCGCGATCAGGTGCTCGCCGCCGTGCGTGGCGCGATCCTTCGCGGGGAGCTGAGCCCCGGAGAGCGGATCGTCGAGCTGCGACTCGGGCGCGAGCTCGGGGTGAGCCAGACGCCGGTCCGCGAGGCGCTCTCGGCCCTCGCACGCGAGGGGCTCGTCATGAAGCTCGACCACCGAGGGACGTTCGTGTCGACCCTCGACAGGGCCGAGCTGCTCGAGGCGCTGAGCCTCCGCGCTTTGCTCGAGGGGTACTGCGCTCGCCTCGCCTGTCAGCGCGTTTCCAGCGCCGACCTCACGGCCCTGCGCTCGATCGTGGACGAGATGAGCGCGCGGCGGAGAGCGGTGACCTGGCCAGGGTCACCGAGATCGACTTCCGCTTCCACGCCGCCGTCTACGACCTCAGCGGCCACCGGCTGCTCGGAGAGGTGCTCGCGAGCTTGCAGCAGCGCATGCGACTCGCTCTCGCGGTCGCGGACGCTGTCTACGCGCCCGATCTGGCGGCGATCGCGGACTCGCACATTCCGCTGCTCGCGACGCTGTCGAGCGGAGATCCGGAACAAGCGGAGGCGGCCGCCCGCGACCACGTGCTCGCCGGCCTCGCGTCTCTCGGCGACGAGGAGTCGGAGACCGAGCTCAACCCGGGCCCACGGGTCGGATGAGCCAAGGCTCCGTCCGGAGCTTGCGCTCCGGCGGCTGCAAAGCGTCGCCGTGCTGTGCCCGGTCGCGCCAATACTTGTCCAGTATTGGCGCTCCCTGCGTCCTTGCACGGCTCGCTTTTCGGCGCGGAGCATCAAGGGACTTCCGAGACGGAGCACTAGGATGACCCGGGCGTCGGGCCTGATCGAGGAGGTGCGGGCGTGGATCACGTCGCCCGGCGGCGGGGACTACTACCCGACATCGGAGGCCGCTGACCACTGGCTACAGACGATGGCAGTCGCCTCGCCGCTCTCGCGCTACGAGGGGTACGAGCGGCTGGGGAGCTGGCTCAGCCCACTGGGCGCCGTGGTCGTCGAGGTCTGCTGCGCCGACGGCCTTTCCGGCATCGGCGTCGCACAGGGGGGCCACGCCTCCTGCTTCGTCATCGAGCACGCGCTCGCGCCCGTCCTGATCGGCGCGGACTCGGCCGGCGTCGAGCAGCTCTCGGAGCGCTTGCTGCTCGCCACCGCGATGTTCGGTGCCGGCGGCATCGCGCTGTCGGCGGTGAGCGGTATCGACCTTGCGCTTTGGGACCTCGCCGGCAAGCGCGCCGGCGTGCCCGTCTACGAGCTGCTGGCGCCCGACGCCTCCGGACGGGTCGGCGTCTACGCGACCGGCCCGCGTCCGGATCACTACGCGCGACAGGGATTCTGCGGAGCGAAGGTGAGCCTTCCCTGGGGTCCCAGCGCGGGCGACGCCGGCCTCGAGGAGAATGTGGCGTACCTTCGCGAGCAGCGGGAGCAGCTGGATGCGGACTGCTTTCTCGCCGTCGACTGCCTCATGGGCCTCGATCTCGCCTACGCCGAGCGCCTTATCGACGTGACAAGAGCGCTCGGCCTGCGCTGGTACGAGGAGCTCCTGCTGCCATGGGAGGTCGAGGAGCTCGCTGCCCTGCGACGTGGACGCGGCCCCGTCGCCAGCGGGGAGCACAACAACCACGTCGAGCTCTCCCATCTGGTCTCGACGCACGCGGTCGACGTTCTGCAACCCGACCTCACATCGTGCGGCGGCCTGACGGTCGCCGTTCGGCTCGCGCGCGACGCCAGGCGCGCCGGCATCGAGTTCATGCCCCACTGCGGCGGCGCGTTCTCGTACCATCTCGCAGCGGCCCTCGGCCCGGAGTCGCTGGCCGAGTTCCTGTTCGTGAGCGCTGACGGCGTCGAGCCCGTCCCCACCTTCGGGGAGCTCGTGCAGGGGGAGCCTCTGCCCGAGCAGGGGGTGATCAGCCTCTCGTCGGAGCCCGGGTGGGGCCTCAGCCTCGTCGAAGGCGGGCTCGAGCGGCCCTTTGGCGGCCCTCCGGCGGAAACGGTCGACGCGCCGGAGACATTGCCGTCGTGAACGGCACGGAGCTCCCGCTGGACGGTGCGACGCCGGCTCGGTTCGAGATCGGCGTCCTCACCCGGTGGGTCGCGGCGGCGTTGCGCTGCGCCGGCGTCGCCGAGCCGGCTGCGGCGGCGACCGCCGCAGGGCTGGTCGACGCGAACCGGCGCGGGCTCGACTCCCACGGGGTGGTGCTCCTCGACATGTACCTCCCCCGCCTTCGCGACGGAGCGATCAACGGCGCAGCGGGGCCCTCGATCGTCGTCGATGCGCCCGCGGCGGTGCTGGTCGACGGCGATCGCGGCCTGGGCCATTTCGTGGGGACGTATGCGCTCGACATCTCCTGCGAGAGGGCGCGGACATGTGGCGTGGCAATGGCCCTCGTTCGCAACTCCACCCACTTCGGTGCGGCCTCGTGGTTCTCGAATCGGGCTGCCGAGCAGGGATTCGTGGCGTTGGTCATGAGCAACGGCGGTCCGTGCATGGCACCCCTCGGGGGGCTGGCGCCGATCCTCGGGAACAACCCGCTGGCGTTCGCCGCGCCCTCCGCCCCGGGTGTCCCGCTCCCCTCGCTCGACATCGCGACCAGCGTGGTCGCGTGGGGCCGCGTGGCGGCCGCGGCACGGGACGAGCGCGACATTCCGGAAGCCTGGGCGATGGGCCCGGATGGACGGCCGACCACCGCCCCGGATAGGGCTCTCGAGGGGGCGCTGCTGCCGATGGGGGACTACAAGGGCTTCGGCCTCGCCTTCATGAACGACGTCCTCACGGCATGTGTGACCGGCGCCACGGGGAGCCCGTCGATCGTGTACGAGGGGAGCGCGCCGGAGATGCTCGGCCACTGCCTGATCACGATCGCGCTCGAGCGCTTCCGCGACCGCGCCGGGTACGAGGGCGCCCTCGAGCGTCTCGCCGGCGCCGTACACGACGCCCCACGGGCCGAGGGAGTCGACCCGTTCATGATCCCCGGCGAGCGGGAGGCGCGGGTCGCCGAGGAACGCGCGCGGTCGATTCCGATCGATGCCAAGACCGTCGGGTTGCTGGAGGAATGGGCCGGCGTCTACGGCGTTCCGTTTCCGGAAGCTGCCGCGACGGGGACGGTCACCGAAGCGTGACCGCCGACGGACAGTGAGCAGACAACGGTCAGCGAAAGGGTGAACGTGACAGGAAAGGACGCTATCGCCAAGATCCTCAGGGCCGAGGGGACGGAGGCTGCTCTTCTGCTTCCCGGACAGCCGGCTCGTCGATGCCTGCGCGCTCGAGGGGATCAAGCCGATCATCGGACGCAGCGAGCGTGTCGTCATCAACATGGCCGACGGCTTCAGTCGCGCGGCGGGTCAGGGGCGAATCGGAGTCTGCGCGGTCCAGGAGGGTGCCGGAATCGAGAACGCGTTCTCGGGCGTCGCTCAGGCCTACGCCGACTCGGTGCCCCTGCTGTTGCTGCCGGGTCAGGCCGGCCTCGATCGCGTGGCCGTGCCGCCGGAGTTCGACGCCGTCTCCAACTACCGAGGCGTGACGAAGTGGGCGGCGCAGGCGAACCTTGCCGACCGCATTCCGACGCTCATGCGGCGTGCGTTCACGGCGCTGCGAACCGGGCGGCCCGGGCCCGTCCTCCTGGAGCTACCGGCAGATGTCGCCGACGCGCCCCTCGCCGGGGACATCGCCTACGAACCGGTGAAGGGCCACCGCTCGGGCCCCGATCCGGCCGACGTCGAGCTGGCTGTCGACATGCTGCTCAAAGCCCGTCGTCCGGTGATCCTCGCCGGCCAGGGCGTGCATCGATCCGGGGCCTACGAGGAGCTGCAGCTGTTCGCGGAGCAACTGCGGCTGCCGGTTGCGACAACCATGGGTGGGAAGAGCGTCCTCCGCGAGGATCATGCGCTGGCCCTCGGGGCCGCCGCGGTGAGCGCGACGGCCATGGTCGCGCGTTTCCTCGAGGAGGCAGACCTCATCCTCGCGATCGGCACGAGCCTGACGAACTGGTGGATGTTCCCGCCGCTCCGGCCCGGGTGCCCGATCATCCAGTGCTGCCTCGACGAGCGGGACCTGAACAAGGACTACGGCGTCGAGCACATCGTCCTGGGAGACGCGGCACTCGTCCTCGGCGCCATGCACCAGGCGGCAGCGGAGCGACTCGAGGCCGGCGCCACTCCCGGTTGGGAGGATCCCTCGGCGGAGATCGCGGCGCTCAAGTCGGATTGGCTGGCGTCATGGCAGCCGAAGCTCACGTCGGACGAGACCCCGCTCAACCCGTACCGCGTCATCGGCGACCTCATGAGCGTCGTGGACTCCGAGAACACCGTCATCACCCACGACTCCGGAAGCCCGCGCGAGCAGCTGTCCGCCTTCTACGAAGCGCGATCGCCGGGCGGGTACGTGGGCTGGGGACACTCCACGCAGCTCGGCTACTCCCTCGGGCTCGCCATGGGGACGAAGCTCGCGCGGCCGTCGGCGACGGTCGTGAACGTCATGGGCGACGGTGCGTTCGGCATGGTCGGCGTGGACATCGAGACCGCGAGCCGCTACGGGATCGGGATCCTCACCGTCCTGCTGAACAACTCGGCGCTCGGCAACTACGAGCGCTACATGCCCGAGGCGGTGTCCCGCTACTCGGCGAAGTCGCTGGGCGGGAACTACGCGCAGGTCGCCGAGGCGCTCGGAGGCTGGAGCGAGCGGGTGACCGAGCCCGATCGGATCGTCCCGGCGCTCGAGCAGGCCCTCGAGGTGACGTCCTCGGGGCAGCCCGCGCTCGTCGAGATGATCACGCGTGAAGAGCCGACGTTCTCGACATTCTGGTAGAGGCCGGAACCCTGAGCTCAGCGGCCCTCGAACGCTCGGAGGGCGCTTGGCGAGGAACGCAGCCACGCCCTCGCGTCCGTCGTGGCTGGCCGCGAGCTCGGCAATCGTCGTAGCCTCGTCGGCCAGCTGCGCGTCCAGCGTCGCGGTGCCGGAGCCGCGGAGCAGTCGCTTCACTGCTGCGTGCGCACGCGTTGGCCCCGCAGCGAGCAGCGAAGCGACGCGCTCGACCTCCGACTCGAGCTCCTCGTCGGCCACGACACGGGTCACGATGCCGGCATCCGCCGCACTCTGAGCATCGAGCCGAGGGTTGGTGAGCATCAGCTCCGCCGCACGGCGGGTGCCGACCAGGCGGGGGAGGAACCAGGTACTCCCACCGTCGGGCGAGAGGCCGACGGCCGTGTAGGCCGACGTGAAGGTCGCCGAGGCTGCCGCAATCGCGATGTCGGCGGCGCAGACGAGGCTCAGCCCGCCTCCCGCGACCACTCCGTTGACCGCCGCGATGACCGGCGCCTCCAGGCGGACGAGGGACGCGATGACAGCGTGGAGGTCGGTCGCCAGCGCATGCACGGCCGCCTGCACCTCGTCGCCCTGGGTCTCGAAGTAGCGGAGATCTCCGCCGACGCAGAACGCCTTGCCGGTCGCGGCGACCACGACCGCGCGAACGTCGTCGCGCTGCTCGATCTCCTGCGTGCGCTCGCGGAGGCCCGCCACGAGCGACGGGATCCATGGCGTTACCCGTCGCAGCTCGGTTCAGGACGAGGCGTGCCACGCACGCGTCGACCGACAGCAGAACGGCCGGGTCAGACATCATCGATCCGGTACCGCCGCCGCTCGTCTGGGACGATGACGACGGCCAGGTGCTGCGCCGCCACCAGCCCGCGGCGGGCTGCTCCGTGACGAGACCGATCACGAGCGCCATTATCGGGTGCTCGATCATCGAGCGTCGCCGTCCAACCCGGGCTCAGCGAGCCAGGGCGGCGATCGCCGGGCTGCGCAGCTGGTAGTCCTCCTCCGTCGCGCCCAGAAGCCGCCGCTCCCTGATGTAGGGCAGCGGCACCCTCGGGTTCGGCGAGTCGATCTCGCGCGCGAGCCGGTGCCCGCTGAACACGGCCTCGGCGATCAACGACGGCAGGACGCAGTCGCCGATCTGGTAGAGGCCGTCGATGCCCGCAGCGGCGAGAGCGTCGGGATCGCCCGACAGCTCGCGGTAGAGGGCGTCGTCGGACACCCGCTGCGTGACGAGGACGACCGTGTCGACGTCGACGGCGCGCTCCTCCTCCGTCCAGACCTCCGCCAGCTGGGCCTGCCCGGGCTCGATCGCCGTGACCACGTGCTCGACGACCACGTCGATGCCGAGCTGGCGCAGGTGGCGGTTGAGCCGCGGGAACTCGAGCGTGTAGACCGTGTAGGGCGCCATGGCCTCGAAGGGGGTGACGTACGTGACGTCCTTCCCCTCGCGCACGAGCTTCTCGGCCATGCCGATGCCGGTGAAGTACATCTCGCAGTCGTAGACGAGAACCCGCTGCCCGATCTCCTTGTCGCCGAGCATGACCTGCTCCGGCGTGGCGACGTGCGGCAGCGAGGCGTCGGCCCCGGGGATCGGCTCGTTCGTGATGCCCTGCATGCCGTCCGTGGCCCAGGACGAGCCCGTCGCCGCGACGACGATCTCGGCGCCGTACTCGAGCACGTCCTTCGCCGCGAGCTCCGTGCCCGTGATGACCTCGACGTTCTTCAGCTTGTCGAGCTGGATGCGTCGGTAGTTCACGACGCGGCCCCACTCGCCGAGGCCGGGGAGCTGCGGCACCCAGCGCATGTGGCCCCCGATGTCCGGGCCCGCGTCCACGAGATGGACACGCCGCATCCCGCGCTTGCCGAGCACCATGGCGCACTCCATGCCGGCGGGCCCGCGCCGATGACGAGCACGTCGTTGTCGCTGTTGGCCGCCTGGGTGAACTTCTCCGGGTGCCAGCCGCGGCGGAACTCCTCACCCGACGTCGCGTTCTGCGTGCACACGAGCGGCGGGCCGCCGATCTCCCAGCGGGAGATGCAGGCGTTGCAGCCGATGCACTCACGGATGTCGTCGAAACGTCCCTCCTCGATCTTCCTCGGCAGGAACGGATCCGCGATCGACGGGCGGGCGGCGCCGATGATGTCGCACTGCCCGTTGCGGATGACCTCGACCATCGTGTCCGGGCTGACGAAGCGGCCGACGTTGATGACCGGCTTGCTCGTGTGCTGCTTGACCTTGTCGACGTAGGGACGCTCGTGGTTCTCGGGATGCGTGCGCGACGGCGCAGCGTCCTCGCCCCACTCGACGGCGTTGCCGACGTTGATGTCCCAGAGGTCGACGAGGTCGTCCATCAGCTCGATGAACTGGAGGCCCTCGCCCTCCTGGCGGATGCCGCGGTCCCCGAGGCCGTGAGGGAGGTCGAGCGTGTCGACACCGAAGCGCAGCGAGATGGCGCAGTCGTCGCCGACCGCCTCGCGCACCAGCTCGAGCACCTCGCGCGTCATGCGGGCGCGGTTCTCGAGCGATCCTCCGTACTCGTCGGTGCGGTGGTTGAAGAACGGAAGCAGGAACTGGTGCAGCAGCGCCTCCGTGTGCGCGCAGTAGATGACGAGGACGTCGAAGCCGGCGCTG
The DNA here is from genome assembly GCA_963838105.1 of uncultured Thermoleophilia bacterium. Lineage (GTDB taxonomy): Bacteria > Actinomycetota > Thermoleophilia > Gaiellales > Gaiellaceae > CAWJNF01. The sequence goes on from CAWIQC010000022.1 coordinate 87,634, forward strand.
CGAGCCCGCTTGCAGGCGTCGACGTAGTGCTGCTGCACCTCGCGGATGTCCTCCCTGTCCATCTCCTTGCAGGCGCGCATGAACGCGAAGGGGCTTCCGATCTGCGACGCGCCGCGCGCGGGCACCCGGCTCTCCTGGCCGCAGGCGTTGGGGCCCCCGTGCCAGATCTCGACCGCCGCGAGCGAGCCGTGCTCGTGGAGCATGTCGCACATCAGGCTCAGGTTCCGGACGTCGCCGTCGTCCCAGAGCCTCGCGCTGACCCGGTGCGTGTCGTCGCTCTCGGGGGCGATCGAGCAGTACTCGGTGCACACGGTGCCCCAGCCGCCCTCCGCCTTCATGGCCCGGAAGTGGGCCTGGAAGCCCGGCCGGTCCGAGCCGGCGCCGTTGCAATGCGCCACCTGGAAGAAGCGGTTGGGCAGGGTCTTCGGGCCGACCTGGATCGGCTCGAAGAGGATGTCGTACTTCGGATCGCGGGCCATGTGCGTCCTCCTCTGTCCTCGCTACCGCCGTTTCCTCCGGCCAGGCGTCACTTCGCGACGACGCCGGCTGCGCTCACGTCCTCGGTTACGGGCAGGGTCGGAGAATCGTCCCGGAGATGCACCCGGGCGCGGTCCTGAACGACCCGGCGGTACACGTACAGCACCACCGAGAAGAGCAGGACGCCGACTCCGATCCAGAGCTCCTTCTTGCCGCCGTAGCCGCTCAGGCCGGCGCTCGACGCGCCGACCACGATGAAGAGCGCGTTCAGGGCGCAGATGATGATCGCGATCGGGATCCAGAACGAGGGCAGCTTGATCGGCCGCGGCCAGTTCGGGCGGTCCTTGCGCAGGAGCACGAACGCCCCGACCGCGAAGAAGTGTGCCGCCATATAGCCGAGGTTGCCCGCGACGAGGATCGCCATCGGGGTCGCGACGAAGAAGATCAGCGCGAGGTTCACGATCATGTCGATCGTCATCGCCCGCGCCGGGACGCCGCGGCTGTTGAGGTGGTAGAGCTGCTTGATCGTCATGTGATCCCGGGCGATGCCGTACAGCGCGCGGCCGCCGTCGGCGGTCGCGGCATTCATCGCGAGCAGGAACGCGGCGATCAGGATCACAACCATGAGGTCCGACGCGCCTCCGACGACCTCCTCGAACGCGGGGATCCAGAAGCCGATCGGGTTCGCGGCGACTTCCTCCATGGTCACGATGCCGCCTGTGCCCAGCGGGACGATGACGTACACGCCCAGCGTGAACAGGCCGGCCGCCTTCAACGCCAGGGACGTGTCGCGCCTCGTGTTCTTGTACTCGGGAGCGAAGCTCGCCGCCACCTCGATGCCGTACGCGGTCCAGCCGATGATGTAGAGCCAGACGATCGCGAGCTTCCAGCCGCCCCACGGGCCCGTGAATGTCCACGTGAGATTCGCGCTGCTCCAGTCGCCCGTCGCGTAGACGATGATGCCCAGCACGATGATCGGAATCATGAGGAGGAGCGCGGTGGCCCGACCCATCCACATGGTCGGGCTTGATGCCGGCGATGTTGACCAGCCAGACGAGGATCACGCAGATCGCGCCGATGACGTGCGGGAAGCCGACGTCCACCGCGCCGGCGTCGACGGTCCAGGTCTCGCCGGCGGCCCACTCCGCCTGCACGAGGTAGCCGATCGTCGTTCCGAAGATCGCCAGCACGCTCGACCAGGCGAACCAGTACCCGAACGTCGCGATCGGGCCGATGAGCGTGAAGTACTTGCGCCAGCCCTCGTGCGCATACAGCGCGATTCCCCCAGGCTTGTCGGGGAACATCGCCGCCAGCTCGGCGTAGATCCAGTTCATGAGCACGCCGATGAGGCACGAGCCGGCCCACAGGGCGAGGGCGCCCCAGGCGCCGACGCTTCCGATCGTGTAGCCGAGCCCCGCGAACAGCGCTCCGGGGATGACCATCGCGAGAATGAAACCGTCGTGCCAGCGCAGTGTCTTCCGAAGTTCCGGCTGCTCGATCGTCGTCTCAGCCACGGTAGCCTCCTCCTCTCCCTCGTCCGGTTTCCACGTCTGTCCTCACCTATTCGTGCTCCGAGCGCATCCTCCGTCTACGCGCGCGGCCTCGCCCGCTCCGGGTCGTGGAACGGGATAGCGGCGACCTCGGCGCTCGGCGCCGTCCGACCTGCACACGCGTCCCCGGCCGCTCGGCGATGCCGCCGTCGATCAGCGCCAGCGCGAGCACGCGGTCGAGGAGCGAGCTGCGGACGGCGACCGTCACCGCTCCCACCTCCGCCCCGTCCTGCTCGACGACGGTGCCCGGCTCGGGAGCCTCGTCGCCGTCGAAGGCGAGACCCGTGACACGCCGGCGGGGCTTCTCCCCGGCGAGCTTGCGAGCGCCTGCTTGCCCACGTGGTCTCCCTTGTCGAGCTTGACCGCCCAGCCGAGGCCGAGCTCGAACGGCGACCAGTCGCCCGGCATGTAGTCGAACGTCACGAAGATGAGGCCCGACTCGACGCGGAGGTAGTCCGCCGCCTCGAGCCCGTACGGGCGGATGCCGTGCTCCGCGCCCGCGTCCAGCAGCGCCTTCCAGATCGTGGCTGCTGCCTCCGGCGAGGAGAAGAGCTCGTAGCCGAGCTCGCCGCTGTAGCCGGTGCGAGAGACGATGCACTCCTCACCCGCAACCGCGCCCTCGGCGCAGTGGAAGTACGCGAGCCGCCCGAGGTCGACGTCGGTCACGCGCGGCGAGGACGTCCCGCGGAGCTGGGGCCTTGCAGCTGAAGGCTCGCGCGCTCGTTGCTGAGCCGCACGAGCTCCACGTCGAGATCGCCGATCGGCCGGGCGAAGTGCGCCTCGCTCGCGATCAGGCCGGACACGAGCATGACCCGGTCGTCGGCCAGGCGGAAGACGGTGATGTCGTCGAGCATCATCCCGTCGTCGCCGCACACCGGCGTGTAGTGGACGCGGCCGACGGGCATCGCCGAGCAGTCCTGCGTCACGATGCGGTCCGCCGCCCGCAACGCGTCGGGGCCGCGCAGCTCCCACTTGCGCAGGCCCGAGCTGTCGACGAGGCCGACGGCGTTGCGGACGGCGAGGTACTCGGCGACCGCGTCGCCGAAGCTCGAGGGCCACGGCCAGCCGTCCCACTCGTAGAACTCGACGCCGAGCTCCGTCTGGAGCTGCTGAACAGGGGTCGTATCAGTTGCCATCCGCCACCACCCTGACTGGGAGCCTCTGAAGGCCGTTGACGAAGTTGGACCGCGTCCTCACCGGGTCGCCGGTCGGCTCGACGCGCACGCTCCGCGCGAGCATCTCCTCGAGCAGGACGCGAAGCTCGAGCCGTGCCAGCCACGCGCCGAGGCAGTAGTGGGGCCCGCTGCCTCCGAACGTGACGTGCTCGTTCGGTTGCCGGCCGACGTCGAATCGCTGCGGCGTCTCGAACGCGCGCTCGTCGTAGTTTCCGGACACGTACCACATCACGACCTTGTCGCCGCGCTTGACCTGGACGTCGCCGATCTCGGTGTCGCGCAACGCGGTTCGCCGGAAGTACATGATCGGTGTCGTCCACCGCAGAATCTCCTCGACAGTCAGTCGACATCAGCGCCGGGTTCGCCCGCAGTCGGTCGAGCTCTTCGGGATGCTCCATGAGCGCGAGCATCCCCTGCGAGATCGCGGTGCGCGTCGTCTCGTTCCCGGCGAAGACGAGCAGCTGGAAGAAGTTGCAGTACTCGGTGTCGGTGAGCGACTCGCCGTTCACCTCGGAAGCCACGAGGCGCGTGATCAGGTCGTCGCGCGGATCGGCCCTCCGTTCCTCCCGATCCTGCGCCCGTACTCGAAGAGCGCATGCGAGGCCGGGCTGTCGAAGGGGAGCAGCTCGAGCGGCGTGGTGTTGCCGTACGCGGTCGGGTCGAGCGGGACGCCCGACGTGCCGTCGACGAGGTGATTCGACAGCTCGACCATGAACGGCGCGTCCTCGGTGGGGATGCCGAGGATCGAGACGATCACGTTGATCGGCAGCGGGGCGGCCACCAGGTCGACGAAGTCGCCTCCGCCCTCGGCGGCGAGCGTGTCCAGGAGGCCTATCGCGATATGCCGCGTCGCGACCTCGTACTCGGCCACCTTGCGAGGGGTGAATGCCCCGCTGACGAGGCGCCGCAGGCGAGTGTGCTCGGGCGGGTCGGTCTCGATGAGGGAGCGACGCGCCTCGAGCGCGTCCGGGTCGAGATCGACGAGGAGCACGTGTTCGGCCGCGGACGAGTACGTATCCGGGTCGCGGGAGATGACGACGATGTCCGAGTGGCGGGTGATCGCCCAGAAGCCGTTGCTCCTGTCGGGCCACGGATGCCAATGCACGGGCGAGTGGTCGCGCAGGACGCGGAAGGCGTCGTGAGGCAGCCCGTGCTCGTACGCCCCGGGATCGGCGATGTTGATGTCGCTCAGCTGGCGGACTGCGGAGCTCAGCTGCGCACCATCCTCTCCGCCGGGCCGGCGCCGGGCAAACGTGCCGCCTCGATGAGCGCCTCGTAGGGACGTAGATGGACAGGGTTGCGGCTGATCATGTACTCGGGATGGAAGAGGATGCCGAGGAGAAAACCGCCCTCGCGATCTCCCTCGATCACCTCGACGATGCCGTCCGGCGCCCAGCCGCTGGCGGTCAGCTCGCTCGGGACGGAGCCGACGCCCTGGTGGTGCAGACAGCCCACGGCGACATCGGTGGACCCGTAGACGGCCTCGGCCAGGCTCCCGGGAGCGAGGGTGACCCGGTGAAGCACCATCCGCTCGAACCCGTCCATGGGGACGGGCTCGGTCGGGTGCACGATCCCGTCGACGAGCGTTCCCCCGTAGGCGACGTTCATGAGCTCCATGCCGCGGCAGACGCCGAGGATCGGCTTGCCGCGGCCTCTGACCGCGTGGAGGAGCGCGATCTCGAACCTGTCGCGCACCGGCTCGTGAAGCGGCCGTGCCCGGCAGGCGGATCGGGCTGCCCGTAGGTCGACGGCGCGATGTCGACGCCGCCTGCGAAGACGAACGCGTCGAGCATGTCCGCGTAGCGCTCGGGTGCGCTCTCGTCGGCCTCGTCGACGGCGACGACCAGGACTGGATCTCCTCCCGCCTGCACGACGGCGCGCGGGTTGCAGCGGTCGACGCCGTACGAGGGAAGGGTCCCCTCCTCGATGGGCAGGTCGTACGACCCGCCCGTGATCCCGACCAGCGGCCGGCGGCTCTCTCCGGACGGCCGCCCGTTCGCGCCTAGGGCCATCGCTCGAGGTAGAAGTCGAGCTCCCACGGCGAGACCTGCGACCAGAAGCGGTTGAGCTCGTCCTGCCGGGCCCCGACGAAGGCCTCGTAGAGGCGGGGGCGGAACAGGTCGCGCATGAGGTCATCGGCCTTGGAAGGCCTCGATCGCCTCCGTCAGCGTGATCGGGATCCGCTCCTCGCGGGGGACGCTGATGTCCTTCATCATGTTGTCCTGGATCGGCTCGCCGGGGTCGAGCCCGCGGCGGATGCCGTCGAGGCCCGCGACGAGGCAGGACGCGATCGTCAGGTAGGGGTTGCAGGAGGCATCCATCTGTCGCGCCTCGATCCGCCCGACGTCCGAGATCCGGAACAGGCACGAGCGGTTGTTGAAGCCGTACGACTTGTGGAACGGCGCCCAGAAGCCGACGTCCCAGAAGCGCTTGTACGAGTTGGCCGTAGGCGCGCCGACGAGCGTCAGCGCGTCCGCGTGCTCGAGCAGGCCGGCGAGGAAGCCCACACCCAGCTCGCTGAGCTCGCAGGCGCCCTTGAGGTCTCCGGCGAGGACGTTCTCGCCCTCGTCGCTCATGAGCGAGAGGTTGTGGTGATGGCCGTTCGCCGAATAGCCCATGAACGGCTTCGGCATGAACGTCGCGATCAGCCCGTGCTTGCGCGCGACGATCCGGCAGATCTGCCTGTAGGTGAAGAAGTCGTCGGCATACGCGAGCGGCGAGTTCGGGGCCTGGTTGACCTCGACCTGCGACTTGTCCTCCGCGTCCGCATGCGTGATCCGGAGCCCCATCCCGCGGCCGTACTCGAGCAGGTCGAGCATGATCGGCTCGAACTCCTCGAGGTAGGCGACCTCGTAGAACGCCCGCGCGTCGGTCGTGTGCTCGAGCTCGCCGGACTCCTTGCGTCGCAGCCACATGAACTCCGGCTCGATGCCGACGAACATGCTCGCGTCCGGTCTCCTGGCGAAACGTCTGCTCGTGGCGGGCGACCGTGCTGCGGCAGTCGTGATCGAAGAGCTCGCCCGTCTCCAGGTCGTAGTAGAAGCAGTAGACGCGCGCGAACTCCGGCCGCCATGGCAGCCGCCGCAGGGTGCTGAAGTCGGCGACCATCGCGCCCTCGGCGTCCTGCTCGCCGAAGGCGATCGAGTCGCCCCACACGGTCGCCCGGAAGTCGCTCACGGCGAGCGGGTGCATCCGGATCCCCCTGCGGGCGACGCGCTCGAAGAGGTCCTTCGTGATGAGCTTCCCGACGGGGCGGCCGTCGACCGAAGGCGAGACGAAGTAGACGGCCTCGATGCCCTCGGCCTCGACGAACTCCACCGCGGCGTCGACCTCGGCGGCGAACGCGTCCGATCCGGTCCACTCGTGGTAGTTCGAGATCGAGTCGTATGGGGCGGTCACGGAGACCCTCCTCGGCGTGGACGTGGAGACGAGACGATCTCCTATCGCAGTCGAGTCGGCATGTCCAGGGGTATCCGCGGTCAAAGATATGGAAGCAGCTTCTTGACGTCCGCGAGAATATGAATCATGGCGAGGGACGTGTCAAGACTCGTCCGGGCCCGCCGAGACCGCAACTCGTTAGGCCGCAGTCGCTAGCCGGCCGAGCGCTTCGCCCGAGGAGGCCGGTCGCGCTCGTCCGCGTGCTCGCCACCCTCGTAGGCCATGCCGGACTGGAGCCCGAGCCACACGGCCAGCGTGGTCTGCACGTGCTCGGCCATGGCTTTCTGGGCACGATCGGGGCGCCGTGCCTTCACGGCGCCGAGAATCGCCTTGTGCCCCCGGTTCGAGAGCCGCAGCGTCGAGATCGGGTTGAGCTCCCACAGGGCCGACACCTGGTACGCGCGCGAGCGCAGATCCTTGACCTCCGTCGTGAGACGCTGCGACCGGGAAGCGTCGGCGAGGATGAGATGGAACAGCGTGTCGAGCTCGCTCCACGAGTCGAAGTCGGTCACCCCGTCCATCCGCTCGACGAGCTCCTCGAGGTACGCGATCTGCTCGGGCGTCGCACGCTCGGCTGCCAGCGCGGCGGCTCCTCCCTCGACCACGGCGCGGTAGTCCGAGAAGTCCTGGAGCTCCTCGTCCGGAGGCAGCGGGGATCTCGCCACGCCGGGAGCCCTCGAGCCCCTGCCGCTGACGAACGTGCCGCCGGCATGTCCCCGTCTCGTCTCGACGAGGCCCGCTTCGCGCAGGATGGCGAGGGCGCCGCGCAGCGTCACCACCGAGATCCCGAGCGAGCGCGCGAGCTTCGTCTCGCGGGGCAGCTGGTCACCGGGTCGCAGCAGCCCGAGCGAGATCGCCTGGCCCAGCCGGGCCACGGTCTCCGCGACCGCGCTGCCCTCGCGGATGGGCGTGAAGACGGTTCGGTGGACGAGGCTCTGGACGACCGCCCACGCCCTCGGCTCCGCCTCCATGGGCGCCAGGCTACCACCAGGCGAGACCCTCCCTCGGAGAGCTGTCAGACACGCGGAAGGAGCCCGAGCCTCCTCGCGACGGGCTCGATGCTCAGCTCCATCAGGAACCGGAGCTCATCAGTTGGCAGAAGCGCGTCATCCGCTCGACCACAGACAGCGTGGCGGCCTCCGGCCGCGACCAGTCGGCCGTGCGAACCGCGTCGACGAACGTCTCGATGTACTCCCGTTGCCATTCGAGCTGCGTCGGCGTGACGGGGCCGCCGTGGCCGATGTGCAGAGTCGCGTCGGCTGGCAGCACCCGCTGCAGTCGCTCGATGTTGGCCAGCCACTCCTCATGGAAGCCATCGGCGAGGTAGGCGTGCATCCGGTCGTAGGCCTGATCGCCGGCGAAGACCGTGCGCCGATCGTCGCCGAGCAGCCAGATGCTGTCGTGCGGCGACTCGCCCGGCCCGAGGTCGAGGACGGTGAAGCTTGCGCCGCCGAGGTCGAGCGTCTCGCCGTCCTGAACGGTGCGCGTGGGGAAGGTGCGTGCCAGGGGCCACTCGTCCCCGAACATGGGGCGTAGGATCTCCTCCTTGACCGCGTCGTCGCGGCGGATCACGCCGTCGACTCCGGCAGTGGCGATCACGGGCACGGCGTCCTCTCCGACCAGCTCCACGATTCCGCCGTAGTGATCCGGATGCGCGTGGGTGACCAGCGCTGCCAGGAGCGGCTTCCCCAGCGACTCGAGCTGCGAGCGTAGTGCGCGGCCGTCGGTGACCGTAAGGGTTCCGTCGACTGCCACGATCCCCTCGGCCGTCTCGACGAGGTAGGCGTTGACGAGCGCGCCCTGAGGGCCGGCCGAATACCGGTGGATTCGAACGTGATCCATGATGCCTCCGTTTCGTTCTTCTCAACCGTTGAGCTGGGCCATGAACTCGGGCGACCAGCGCTCGCCGGCCGGCGCACCCCTGGGGGCGAGCTCGATCGAGCCGGACGAGCTCGGCTTGGGTGAGCTCGATCCCGACCGCCTCGAGGTTGGCGGCGATGTTCGCCCGCCGGCGGGTCCCGAAGATCGGGACGATCGCCTCGCCCTTGGCGAGCAGCCAGGCGAGCGCGAGCTGGGCCGGCTGCACCCCCTTCTCCGCGGCAAGGGACGCACCTCGTCGGCCAGCGCGAGGTTGCGCTCGAAGTTGCCGGGCTGGAACTGCGGCAGCCCGCGGCGGAAGTCGCCTTCCGCGATGTCGGCGGGGCTGCGCAGGCCTCCGGTCAGCCACCCTCGTCCGAGCGGGCTGTAGGCGATGAAGCCGATTCCGAGCTCGTTCACGAGCGGTAGCACCTCGTCCTCGGCGTCACGCGTCCACAGCGAGAGCTCGGACTCGATCGCTGCGATCGGGTGCACGGCGTGCGCTCGTCGCAGCGTCTCTGCCGCGGGCTCGGACAGGCCGAGATGCCGCACCTTGCCCTCGGCGACGAGCGTGGCCATCGCACCAACGGTCTCCTCGATCGGCGTTTCCGGGTCGACGCGGTGGAGGATGTAGAGGTCGACCTCGTCGACCCCGAGCCGGCGCAGGCTGGCCTCGATGGAGCGGCGAACGTGGGCGGGTGAGCCGTCCACGCCGATCCGGCCGTCGGCGAAGACGAGCCCGAACTTCGTAGCGAGCACGACGTCGTCGCGCCGGCCCGCGATCGGCGCGCCCGACGAGCTCCTCGTTGTGGCCGGCGCCGTAGGCGTCGGCGGTGTCGATGAGCGTGATCCCGAGGTCGAGCGCGGCCCGAATCGTCTCGAGCGACTCGGCGTCGTCGCTCGCACCGTAGACGCCGGAGAGGCCCATCGCCCCGAGCCCGAGCGCCGAGACGAGTGGGCCCTCGCGGCCGAGCCGTCTGCGTTCCATGCTGGCTCCTTCCGATCTGTGTTTCACTAGTCGTTTACTAGTGAACTACAAGCAAAGAACGGCGGGATCCGGCAGGCTATTCCCACGTGTCGCGCGACTTCGTCGACTGGGTCATCGAGCGCTGGAGCGAGGAGCGTCCCGACCTCGATCTCTCCTCGATCGCGGTCGTCGGTCGCCTGTTACGCATCGCAGGCCTGCTCGAGCGGCGCTTCGAGCGCCTCTGCCGCGAGCACGGCTTCAGCTTCTGGGGGTTCACGGTGCTGACCGCGCTCCGCCGTGCCGGCGACCCCTATCGACTCACTCCCAGCCAGCTGCACGGCGCGGGCATGGTCTCCGCAGCAGCGATCACCAAGCGGATCACGCGCCTCGAGGAGCTCGGTCTCGTCGAGCGGCTTCCCGACCCTGCCGATCGGCGTGGGGTGCTTGTCGGGCTGACCCGGCCAGGGTTGGAGCTGATCGACCGATTCGGCGAGCGCTACCTCGAGGAGGAGCGTGCGGCGATTGCGTCACTCGATGCCGAGGAGCAGGAGGCGCTGGCCCAGCTCCTCAGGGCGGTTCTCCTTGGACTTGAAGGTCCCGGGCCGGGCCCGCGCCGCGCGACGGGCCGGATGAGATCCGGCCCCTACAGCATCGCCCCGAGGATCCAGGGGTTGAACTCTTCCTCGCCGACGCCGGCGAGCTCGCTCTTCGTCCGCTTGCCCGAGGCGACGGCGAGGATCTCCTCGAAGATCTCGCTGCCCAGCTCGTCCAGGCTCGCGCCGTCGAGCACCTTGCCGGCGTTGATGTCCATGTCCGGTTCCTGGCTGGCGTAGAGCGTCGAGTTGCGTCGCGATCTTGATCGACGGCGCGGGCTTGAAGCCGAACGCCGAGCCGCGGCCGGTGGTGAAGACGACGACGTTGCAGCCGCCGGCGACCTGGCCCGTGACCGAGACCGGGTCGTAGCCGGGCGTGTCCATGTGGACGAAGCCGCGCTCGGTGACCCGCTCGCCGTAGCCGACGACCTGGTTGAGCGGCGTCGAGCCCGCCTTCGCGATCGCGCCGAGCGACTTCTCGTAGATCGTCGTCAGCCCGCCCAGCTTGTTGCCCGGGCGCCGGGTTGTTGTCGATCGAGGCGCCGCAGTACGCGGTGTAGCTGCTCCCACCAGTGGATCCGGTCGATCAGCTCCTGCGCCGACCTCGGGTGTCCTGCGCGCCGCGTCAGCAGGTGCTCGCCGCCGTAGACCTCGGTCGTCTCGCCGAGCACGACCGTGCCGCCCTGGCGGACGAGCAGTCCGCCGCGGCGCCGAGCCCGGGGTTGGCGGTCACGCCCGACCAGCCGTCCGAGCCGCCGCACTGGAGCGCCACCATCAGCTCGGAGGCGGGGACCGGCTCGCGCCGTGCGCGGTCGGCGCTGCGGCAGCAGGCGCTCGACGGCCTCGGTGCCGCGCTCGACGGTCTTCGCGAAGCCGCCGTCCTGCTGGATCGTGAGCACCAGCGGCTTGTCTCCCTCGAGCCCGCCGTGCGCGATCATGTCGTCGGCTGGTTGACCTCGCAGCCGAGGCTGAGGATCACGTAGCCGCCGACGTTGGGGTGGTGGACGATGCCGCCCAGCGTGCGCTGGAGGATGATGGAGGCGCATCGAGCCGAAGTGCGCGCCGCAGCCGCCCTTGTGGGCGAAGGCGATCACGCCGTCGACGTTCGGGTGTGCGGCGAGGACGCCCGAGCGCTCGATCTCGCCGACCACCGCGGCACGGCCGACGACGAGCAGTTGACGGAGGCCAGCACCGCGACGTAGTTGCGCGTTCCGACCCGGCCGTCGGCGCGGCGGAAGCCCATGAACGTGCGCCGCTCCGCCTCCGGCACGAACTCGACCGGCGCGTAGTCGCGGCAGAACGCGTAGTCGAGCTCGAGCTCGCCGACCGCGAGGTTGTGGACGTGGACGTGCTCGCCCGGCGCGATGTCCGTCGTGGCGAAGCCGATGATCTGCCCGTAGCGCCGCACCGGCCCGCCGGCGGCGACCGCGGAGATCGCCACCTTGTGCCCGGGCGGGATCATCTGGGACGTCCGCACCTCCGTGCCGCCCTCGAGCCGCAGGGTCGTGCCGGCCGCGAGCGGCTGCTTCGCGATCGCCACCGCGTCCTCGGCGTGCAGCTGGACCGCGACGTCCGCAGCGGGTACGGGTGCCGACGGCGCGCGGGTGAGCGCGATCGGAACGCCGCTGTCCCGTGTGGCCATCGCCCCCTCGCGCTACGAGCGGTTGCCGAAGTAGACGAGCACGAAGTAGAGCAGCTGGGTGAGCGCCGCGAGCGCGCCGGCGACGTACGTCATCGCGGCTGCGGTGAGCACCTTGCGGGCGCCGGCCCGCTCCGGCTCGGTCACCAGGTTGAGCTCGCGCAGCTGAACGAGGGCACGGCGGGAGGCGTCGAACTCGACAGGAAGCGTCACGAAGTGGAAGAGGACGGCGATGCCGTAGAGGACGAGCGCGACGAGAATGAGGCCGGTCGCCTGGAAGAGCGCGCCGGCGAGCAAGAGCCAGATCCAGATGCTCGACGACAGCGCCACGGCCGGGAACATCGCCGAGCGAAACCGCATGAACGCGTCGCCGGTCGCGTGCTGGATCGCGTGCCCGACCTCGTGCGCGCCGACCGCCGTCGCCGCGATCGAGCTCTCCCCGTAAACGGCGGAGGAGAGGAACACCCCTCGCTTCTTCGGATCGTAATGGTCGGAGAGCGGCCCGCCCGGGGACTGGTTGACCGGAACCTGCTGGAGGCCGTTGCTGTCCAGAATCGCCCGCGCCACCTGGGCGCCCGTCAGCCCCGACCCCACCGCAATCGCTGCGTTCTGCGGCAAAGGAGCGCTTCAGCCAGGCCTGCACGGCCAGCCCGAGCAGCAGCGGCGGAATGAGGAACGCGAGGTAGAGCCCGAAGCCGTCCAGGCCCGGAGCATAGACGTGCTGCCGGACCTTGGCCCGGTGCCGCGTCTCGCTGGCGGACGCGGCACCGGTGCGCAGGCACTCCTTCAGTCGGCGAGGCAGCCGAGGACGGTCTCGGCGAAGACCTCGGGACCCGTCTCGACCGCCTCGTGCCCGACGCCGGGCATCGTCACGAGCCGCGAGTCGGGGAGCACCTCGTCGAGCAGCCGGACTCCGAGCCGGATCTCGTCGGGGCTCTGGTCGCCGTCGAGGAGCACGGTCGGCACGCTCAGGCTGCGGAACCGCTCCGGGTCGAAGCGATAGGCGTCGACGGCGCGCAGCTCCCGCGGGAGCGTGTGCGCGGTCGCCACGAGCGCCGGCCAGGACTCGCTCGCCTCGAGCTCTCGAGCTCCTCGGGCGACAGCCCGACGACCTCGGCCATCATCGTGCCGGATCACTCCCGTCGCGATCGCCTGCCGCGAGCAGCGCCTCGAGCCGTCGATGAATCCGGGCAGGAAGGCGAAGCCGTCCGGGTCGAAGGGCGGCTCGTAGAGGACGAGCGTGCGCAGGTTCGTCCGCGAGCAGGGCCGCCTCGATCGAGCAGCATCGCACCGTATGAGTGCCCGAGCAGGTAGCGCCGGCTCGCCGATGGACTCGACGCAGCGCGGCGACGTCCTCGTACTCGCGCTCGATCGCGTACGGCTGCGTGTCGCCGCTGTGGCCGCGGCCACGCCGCTCCAGCGCGTAGACGCTGAAGCGAGCCTCGAGCGCGGGCAGCACGGCATGCCAGTAGGTGTGATCCGAGATCCCGCCGTGGACGAGCACCAGCGGGGGGCCGTCGCCCGAGAGCTGGTAGGCGATCTGGGTGCCGTCCGGCGAGGTGATGGTGTGCATTGGTCCTCGGTGCGTCTGCTCAGGTGAACGCGTCCTCGAGCCTGGTGGCCGCGGCCGGCGGCCGACGGCTCACTGCTTGGTCTGGCGCTCAGCTCGCCGAGCAGCCGCGACTTGCCGATGCCCGGCTCGCCGGAGATGCCCAGCGCCTGCGACGTGCCTTCGCCGGTCCGCTCGAGCGCGCGCTCGAGCGCCCGCAGCTCAGCGTCGCGTCCAACCAACGGCGGTGCAGACGCACTCATCGGCGGCTTGACCGTACCGTGACCTCGGCACCCTCGTAAAGGAACGCTCAGGGTCGAGCGGGTGCGAGGTCGAGGACAAGCGGGAGGTGATCCCAGCCGATATCCGGCCCGACACGTCGTCCGACCACGGCGACGCTGGTGCTCACGAGACGCTCCGCCATGGCCTGGAGATGGCGATCGTGAACCCTGCCCGTGAACGGCGTATGCACGTGCGTGAGCACGAGGCCGAGAGGATGCTCTCCGCCGCGACCGTGACCCACCACGCTCGGAGGCCGGGGAAATGCTCTATGCCGCGTCGAGCTCGCCGAGAAACGACCCGCCGCCGATCATGCGCTCGGCGTCCGCGCCGGCGCGGTCTCGCAGCTCCCGGTCGGACGTGACGAGCCAGTACGGGCTGTGATCGCGGGCATGCTGCGCGATCCAGTCGTCCGCGCTCTGACCTCGCTGCTCCCACACGAGCACGACCTCGTGGCCATGGCTTGCCGCCCAGCGGCGGCACAGCTCCTCGAGCTCGCCGCGGCCGAGGTTCGGCCAGCGGGAGCGCCGGACGTTCTCGGCATCGACGAGGACGGTGGCCACGAGGCAGCGTAGCCGCCGCCGCGGCCCGCAATCTGGCGATCGCTAGCCGAGCTTGCCGACGATGCGGCTCATCGCCTCGGCGTCGTAAGCGCGCATGGTGGTCGTCCGGATGTTGCCCTGGGCGCCGAGCGCGAGCAGGGCCGCCGTGGCGCTCTCCTCGTCGTCGGCGTCGACGATCGCCACGAGATCGTACGGGCCGACAGTCCAGTGAAGGGACTGGAAGCGAACGCCGAGCTTCCCCATCGCGTCTTCGCCCTCCTTGGCGCGCTTGACGCTGTCCTTGAAGTTCTTGATGCCCTGATCGGTCCAGTTGCAGAGCGATACGTAGGTCGGCATTGCTTCCCCTCTCGACGTCGCTGTCTTGTCGACCCGAGCCTATAGGCCGCCGCCCTGCGGCGGTCGTCCGACTAGGCCAGCCAGCGCTCGAGGTTCGCGGCGACGAAGTCGTCGTCGGCGAGCTCGGGATAGAGGCGGTAGACGCGGTCGATCGCCTCGGCCTGGCCGGGGCTCAGGTCCTCGGCGGGGTCGAGGCACCAGCGGCCCTCGAGCAGGCCCTGGCGCCGGAGCACCTCGTGGCAGCCTGCGATGACGCCGTGGAACCCGTTCGCGACGTCGAAGAAAGCGGCATTGCAGTCGGTCACCGCGCTGTCGAGCGCGAGCAGGTCGGCAGGCACGGCCGCGGCAGCCCCGCACCGCGCGGCAGCGCTCGAGGATCTCGACCGCGGTCCGGACCCACACCGACCAGTGGCCGAGCAGGCCGCCGACGAAGCGCAGCTCGCCGGCCTCGGTGCGAAACGGCACGGTGAGGTCGAGCACGATGTGGTCGTCGTTGCCCGTGTAGAGGGAGACCCGCTCGGCGGCGCCGGCCTCGGCGACGCCGTGGACCACGTCGAGCGTCGCGTAGCGGTCGAACGGCGCGACCTTGATCGCCGATCACGTTCTCGATCCCGGCGAGCCGCCGCCAGAAGCTGCGAGGGAGCTCGATGCCGCCGACCGCGGGCTGGAGGTAGAAGCCGACCACGGGCATCTCCTCGGCCACCGCCTCGCAGTGCGCGATCAACGCGTCCTCGCCCTCGCCCTTCAGAGCGGCGAGGCTGAGGAGCACCGCGTGATATCCGAGCGACCGCGCCGCTGCGGGCCTCGGCGACGGCCTGCTCGGTACGGCCCGACCGCGCCGGCGATCAGCATGAGCGGACGGTCGTCCAGGCGGTTGCCGTCTCCACCGCGAGGTCGAGCACGCGCTCGTAGAGGCCGGCCTCCCGGATCGCGAACTGGGTCGTGTGGACGCCCACCGCAAGGCCGCCCGCGCCGGCGTCGAGGTAGTAGCGGGTCAGCGCCCGCTGCCGGCGCACGTCGAGCTGCCGGCTCGCGTCCAGCGCCAGCGGGTGAGCCGGGATGACGGCGCCGGCGCGGAACACCGCGAGCACGTCCTCCGGGATCTCGCGCCAGTGCATCGACGGCCCCCGGCTAGCCGAGCTCCGGTGCCGCGATGGCGCGAACCAGCGCGGGATCGCCGAAACCCGTGTCGCGGTCGAGCGCCATCCTCGTGAAGGGCCGCTCGGGCTCGAAGCCGCGGCCGGCGAGCAGGCCGGTGACCTCCGCCTGGCGGTCGGGCACGTCGATCAGCACCGGGCCGGAGATCTCGGCCAGCGCCGACTCGAGCAGCCGCAGCGCCGTGCCCGTCTCGCGCGCGACGACGGGACCGACGTAGGTCGCGGTGCGGCCCGTGCGGGCCAGGAGGAAGCCGTCGTCCGCCGGGATCGCGCCGGGACAGCGCGCCCGTCCGGGCGAGCAGGTCGGCGAGGACGGCCGACCGGTCGGCGCCGAACGCGGCGCGGTCGAGCTCGGCGATCTCGGCGACGTCGCCGAGCGGCGGCGGATCGTCGAGCCTCGGGACCGCCGCCCCGCCCACGCCAGCGCGTCAGGCGCCTCGACGGCGCGGAAGCCCATGCGCTCGTAGACCGGCCGCCCGGCGGGCGTCGCGTCGAGGAACGGGACGAGCCCACGGTCGCGCAGCTCCGCGAGCGAGCGCTCCATCAGGCGCGTCGCGAGCCCGCGCCGCCGGTACGGGCCGTGCACGATGACCATGCCGATCCAGCCGAATGCCGACGGATACGGCAGCGCGAGGCCGGTCGCAACGAGGCGACCCTCGGAGCCCGGGAATGCCGAAGGCGCGGCCGAGGCGGATCAGCAGCGACCAGTCCTCGGCCGTCTGGTTCCAGCCCGCCTCCTCGGACAGCGCGAAGCCGGCGGACACGTCGGTCTCCTGCATCTCCACGAGCGGAGCCAGGCCGGCCTCGGCCTCAGTAGGTGCCATCTCGGTCCTCGAACTGGGTCGGCTTGGCGAGGCTCGGCATGTCGCGCGCGACCCAGTCGGCCACCCAGTCGATCATCGTCGGTCAGCGACACCTTCGGGTAGCCGAGCAGGGCGAAGGCGCGGCTTGCGTCGTTGAGCCAGGCGGTCGGCGCCTCGGTACCGACGATCGTCGGCCGTTTCCCGAGGCGCTCGCCGAACGCGTCCGCGAGCCAGCGCACGGAGATCGTCTCCGGCCCTGTGACGTTCAGCGGCTCGGTCGGTGTCGTGCAGTGAGCGAGGCAGCGGAGCGCCATCGCGTTCGCGTCGCCCTGCCAGATGACGTTGACGTGGCCGGTCGTCACGTCGACCGGCTCGCCGTCGTGAACCTTGCGGGCGACGTCGTAGAGGACGCCGTAGCGCAGGTCGATCGCGTAGTTCAGGCGGAACAGCCTGCCCGGCGTGCCGAGCCGCTCGGAGTACCAGCGGAACATGCGCTCGCGGCCGACGCAGCTGTTCGCGTACTCGCCGGGTGGCGTCAGCGGCGCGTCCTCCGTCGCGCCGCCCGAGTCGACCGGCACGAACGGGTACACGCAGCCGGTGGAGAAGGCGACGATCCGGCTCTCCGGCATCGCTTCGGCCACGAACGCCGGCAGCGAGCGTGTTCATCGCCCAGGTCTGCGACGGCGCGCCGGAGGTGCCGAACTTCTGGCCGGCCATGAAGACGACGTTCGCGACTCGCGGCAGGCGTGCGATCTGGTCACGGTCGAGCAGGTCGGCCCGGATCGTCTCGACGCCGTGCGCCTGCAGCGCATCGTCGACGGACGGCGTCGCTGAAGCGGGCGACGGCCAG
Organism: uncultured Thermoleophilia bacterium; assembly: GCA_963838105.1. Classification (GTDB taxonomy): domain Bacteria; phylum Actinomycetota; class Thermoleophilia; order Gaiellales; family Gaiellaceae; genus CAWJNF01. Next base: position 104,867 of record CAWIQC010000022.1, read on the forward strand.
GACGGTCTTCTCCGGCGCCGCGCGCTTGGCCATCCGGGCCAGCGTCGGGCCCATCTTGCCGCCGGCGCCGAGCACGAGGATGTCGCCGTCGAGGCGGGCGAGATCGGCGACGAGATCGTCGTCAGGGCGCGAGAGGCGCTCCTCCAGCGCCTCGACGTCCGCGATAGCCCGAGACCCGTCCTCGCGTCATCCAGTACGCCTTTCGGTGTAGGGCGGACATGGCCGGCCCGCTCCCCGAATGAGCCTACTTGGACGTGGCGGCCGACGTGTCAAGATTGGCTTCCCGTGAGCGCACCGCCCGAGCCGATCGTCGCCGCCCAGCTCGCTCCCGCCGAGCGCGTCGCCGATCCGGCGCTGCTCATCGTCGACATGCAGAACGACTTCGTGCGTGCCGGCGCGCCGCTCGAGGTGCCCGACGCACGAGCGACCATCCCGGTCCAGCGCCGCCTGATCGACGCCTTCCGCGCCCGCGGCCGCCCGGTCGTCTACACGCGGTTCCTGTCCTACGAGACCGACTGCCTCATGTGGCTCTGGTCGCCGCGAGTGCCACCCGGACACCCGCGCCTGCTGGCCCGGCCACCTGCGCACCTACGACGACGTTCGAGGGCCCGCTCGACTGCGCGGCCGTGGTCGACGAGCTCGCGCCCGGCCCCGGACGACCTCGTCGTCGACAAGTTCGGCTACGGGGCGTTCCACGGCACCGAGCTCGACGAGCACCTCCGGGCGAACGGCGTCCGCTCGCTCGTCGTCGCCGGCACGGTGACGCAGATCTGCGTCGAGGAGACGGCCCGTGAGGCGTTCCATCACGGCTACAGGACGACCGTGGTGGCCGACGCGGTCTCCTCGTACGCGCCTCATCTGCATGCCGCCACGCTCGAGAACTTCGCGTTGAAGTTCGGCTGGGTGGCCGACGCCGACGCCGTCCTGACCTGGCTGACAGAGGCCTGATGGACCGCGAGGTCGTCGAGCGCCTGCTCGAGCAGCACGCGCATCGAGCTCGTCCGGCTCGAGACGCCCGATCTCAACGGCGTCTCGCGCGGGAAGACCGTGACGGCGGAGCACTTCTGGTCCTTCGTCGAGACCGGGCTCGCGCTCGTGAGCGACATCTACTGCTGGGACCACGAGTGCTGGGTCGCGACCGGCACGGGATTCGGAGAGGACCTGACCTTCGCCGACCTGTCGATGCGCCCGGACCTGTCGACGTTCACCGTCCTGCCGCACGTCGAACGGCAGGCGCGCGTGATCTGCGACATGCACTACTCGGACGGACGGCCGGTCGAGGCCGGCCCCAGGCGGGTGCTGCAGCGTCAGATCGAGGCGGCGGCCGCGCGAGGGGCTCACGGCCCGGATGCAGGCCGAGTACGAGTTCTACCTCCTCGGCGAGGACGATCGAGCAGCCCCCCTTCGGCGGCACCCCCATCACGACGACGTTGACGAACCAGCGCCTCCCCGTCCTGCAGCAGCTCGTGCGCCACCTCAAAGCCTTCGGGCTCTCGCCGCGGACGCTCAACCACGAGTGGGGGCCGACGCAGTACGAGCTCACCTTCGGCGCCGTGGAGGGCCTCGCGGCAGGCGACGACAACTTCACGTACAAGACGTACGCGAAGGAGATCGCCGCTCAGCACGGCCTGATCGCAAGCTTCATGACGAAGCCGTTCGCCGGGCAGAGCGGCTCGAGCAGCCATCTGCACACTGAGCCTGTACGACGGCGCTCGCAACATCTTCTGGGACGCCGACGACGAGCGTGCTGACGCAGGAGTTCCACTGGGCGATCGGCGGGCTGCTCGAGCACGCAGCCGCGCTGAGCGCCTTCCTCGGCCCGACCGTCAACTGCGCCGAAGCGCTACCGCAAGGGCACCTACGCGCCGGCGAGCATCACCTGGGGCTTCGAGAACCGCTCCGTCGCGGTGCGGGTCAAGGCCGGCCGCGGCGACCACACCCACATCGAGAACCGGCTCGGGTCGGGGGCATCGAACCCGTACCTCGCGCTTCGCGGGCATGCTCGTCGCCATGCTCGACGGGATCCGCAGGCAGATCGAACCGCCTGAGCCGCTCGCGACGAGCGCCTACCAGCTCGACGACCTCGAGCTCCTTCCCGCGACGCTCGAGGAGTCGCTCGAGGCGTTCGAGAGACGACGACCGTGCGTGAAGGACGCGTTCCACCCGGAGTTCGTCAAGGCGTTCCTGGCTCTGAAGCGCCACGAGGTCGCAGAAGGCTCGCGCGGCGGTACCGGGCTACGGGACCGCCGAGTGGCACGACGAGGTGACGGACTGGGAGCGCGACCAGTTCCTGTTTCTCGCGTGAGCAAGCCCGACGGGACCGCGCCGACGTGCTCGTCGTCGGAGCGGGAGCCGCGGGGGGCGTGGTCGGGCGCCGACTGGCGGAGGCGGGCTTCCGGGTCCTCTGCCTCGAGCAGGGGCACTGGCCGGACCGGGCCGACTATCCGGGCCCGAAGCTCGACTGGGAGCTGCAGGCGCAGAGGCAGTGGTCGCCCGACCCGAACGTGCGGCGGAACCCGGCCGACTACCCGATCAACTCGGACGAGTCCGACATCGTGCCGCTGATGTTCAACGGCGTGGGGGGCTCGACGATCCTCTACGCCGGCGACTGGCCGCGCATGACGCCGTCGGACTTCCGCGTCAGGACGCTCGACGGCGTCGCCGACGACTGGCCGCTGACGTACGAGGAGCTCGAGCCCTTCTACGACCGCATCGCGCGCGAGGTCGGCGTGTCGGGGCTCGCCGGCGATCCGGCCTACCCCGAGGGAGCGGATCTCCCGCTGCCGGCGCTCCCGCTCGGTGACGGGATCATCGACGTCGTGCGGGCCCACGACCGGCTCGGCTGGCACTGGTGGCCGGCCCCGAACGCGATCCTCTCCGCGCCGTACCGGGGTCGCCATCCGTGCGCGCAGTGGGGCTCGTGCATGCAGGGCTGCCCCGAGGGCGCGAAGGCCTCGACCGACATCACGCACTGGCCGCAGGCGATCGAGCGCGGAGCCCGCGTCGTGACCGGCGCGCGCGTGACGCGTATCGTCATCGGGCCCGGGACGGCCTCGTGACGCGGCGCCGAGTACGTCGACGAGGACGGGCGCGATGCACGTCGCCGAGGCCGACGTCGTCGTCCTCGCGGCGAACGCGATCGGCACGGCCCGCCTGCTGCTCGTGTCGGCGAGCGCGGAGTTCCCCGACGGGCTGGCGAACTCGAGCGGCCTCGTCGGGCGGCGGCTGATGATGCACCCGTTCGCCGTCGTCACCGGCGTCTTCGAGCGCTTCTGCGAGACGTGGAGAGGGAACGTCGGCTCGCGGATCCACTGCCTCGAGTTCTACGAGACCGACGCGAGCCGGGGGTTCGTGCGCGGCGCGAAGTGGAGCCTGGCGCCGTCGACCGGCGGGCCGCTGAACGCCGCCATGCCGGCGCGGGCAGGCGAGGCGGTCTGGGGCCGGAGCACCACCGCCGCGTCAGGGAGCGCTTCGGCCACTGCCTGAGCTGGGGGATCTTCGGCGAGGACCTGCCCGACGAGCGCAACCGGGTGGAGCTGGACGCGGAGCTCGTCGACGCCGCCGGCCTGCCGGCGCCGAAGGTCGTGCTACACGATCGTCCGAGAACTCGCGCCGGCTGCTCGACTTCCACGTCGAGCGCGCCCGCGAGTCGCTGCTCGAAGCGGGCGCCACGAGCGTCGATGCGTTGACGCCCGATGCGCGACGCCGGCTGGCACCTGCTCGGGACGGCGCGGATGGGGCGCGATCCGGCGTCCTCGGTCGTCGACCCGTGGGGGAAGACGCACGACGTCGACAACCTCTACGTCGTCGACGGCAGCGTCTTCGTCACCGTCCGGCGGCGTGAACCCGACCAACACGATCTCGTCGCTCGCGCTGCGCTTCGCCGACGGCCTGGTCGAGCGGCGCTCCCGGCAGCGGGTGCCGGCATGAGCGCTGCGACGACGTGTCTGCCGCGAGCGGCTCGCGCGGTTGGCCGACGGCCTGATCCCGGGGGCGGACGGCATGCCCGCGCCGAGCAGCCTCGACATCGGCGGGCGCCAGCTCGACGTCGTCCTGACCTCGCGGCCCGATCTCGCCGACGATCTGCGGCGTGCCCTGGCGGCCGCCGGCGACGTGGACGACGCGATCGCGTGGGTCGAGGCGCTGCGCGCCGACGATCCCGCCGCCTACGACGCGCTCGTCACCGCCGTCGTGGCCGGCTACTACCTGCACCCGGAGGTCAAGCGCCTGCTCGGCTACCCGGGCAGGTGCCGGCAGCGAGGTGAGCGTCGACAGCTATCCCGACTACGTCGACGAGGGCCTGCTGGAGCGGGTCTACGAGCGAGGGCCCGATCTACCGCCCGACGCCGAGCGTGTGATCACCGGCAGCGTAAGATCCGGGCGGTGAAGCGTCGCCGTCTCGTGCTCTTGGCCCTACCGACAGCCTGCTTCCTCGCCGCCTGCGGCGGCAGCCTCACGATCGGCAGCATCGAGGACAAGCTGAACGAGCAGATTCCGGAGGAGGTCGCCGACGTGGGCGTCGACGTCTCCGGCGTCGACTGCCCCGACGACGCGTCCGTCGAGGTCGGCAGCACGTTCGAGTGTGACGTCACCGCGGTCGAGAACGACCAGGACGTGATCTACACCGCCACGGTCACGGTCGAGACCGACGATTCGGTCAGCGTGGGAGCTCACCGACGTTCGGCTCGCGGATGAGTCGTAGAGCCCACCCGACCACGTCGCTCCCAACGGCCGCGATCGCCTAGGCGAGGCACTCGCGCAGGAAGCGGACGCCGTGGGCGATGTCGGCGACGCGCTCCTCCTGGTTGCCGACCTCGCGCTCGATGCACAGCGGCCCGCGGTAGCCGACCTTCTTCAGCGTCTGGACGAACTGCGTGGATGTTCGACCTGCCCCTGGCCGAGCGGCACCTCCTCGCCCCAGGTGCCCGGGCGTCGTCGGCCGGTTGGCGTCCTTGACGTGGACGCTGCGGATGTCCGGGCCGAGGATCTCGACCGCCCGGAGCGGGTCGCCCTTGTCGTAGAGCAGCATGTTGGCCGGGTCGAAGTTCACCTTCAGGTTCGGGCACTTCAGCTCGTCGAGCGTCCGCCGCAGCAGGTCGGCCGTCTCCTGGCCGGTCTCGAAGCGCGACGGTGACGCCCTTGGCCTTGGCCAGGTCGCTGACCTTCGCCGAGCGTGTCGAGGAACGGCTTGCGGTCGGGGTCGCCCGGCTCGGGGATGAAGCCGGCGTGCAGCATCAGGTCGGTCAGGCCCAGCGCGCAGCGTGCGGTCCAGGGCCCACGCGAAGCGCTCGAGCCGCTCGGGCCGGGTGGCCGGGTCGCCGAAGCCGCCGGTCTTCTGGATCGTCTGCGGCGTGGTGTAGTCCTCGCCGGGGAAGCCGAGCATGGCGCCGGTCATGCTGGAAGCCGGCGGCCAGCGGCGGCCTCGGGCATGGCGTCGCCCTCGTCCCAGGAGGCGTGGTGCGGGTCGCCGCAGGCGATCTGCACGACGTCGATGCCGAGCCGCGTCGAGGAGCCGCTTCAGCTCCGGGACGCTCGTGACCTGCAGCGACCAGCTGCACACGCCGATGGCGAGCGGTTCGAGTGGCATTGGGAGAACCTCCTTGGTGTCGCGTGCGGGCGATTAGCCTAGGCTCGCCGGAGACCGCCCGTGCGGCCGAGGCGCTTCGGGAGCTCGGCGTCGGCCGGTGGAGGGCGATGAATAGAGGAGCGTTGTAGTCTGCCTAGTCGCCCGGACGCCAACCGGAGGTCCGATCGATGAGCACGATCGAGCACACGCCCCGCGGCGAAGGGGAAGCGAGTCCGATCGCGACTCGCGACGTGGTCGCATGGCACAACCTCACGGCGGAGGAGGCGTGCGAACGGCTCCGAGTCGATACCCGGGTGGGGCTCGACGCCTCCGAGGTCGAGCGGCGGCGTGCGGAGGTAGGGCCCAACAAGCTCGCCGAGGCGGAGAGGGAGCCGGGTTGGCGCGCGTTTCTGCGTCAGTACCGGGACCTTATGCAGCTCGTCCTTCTCGGCGCCGCGATCATCAGCATGGCCGCGCTGCAGGAGTTCTCGACAGGCGTCGTGATCATCGGCCTGACCGTGCTCAACGCGCTGCTGGGTCTGAACCAGGAGGGCAAGGCGGCCGAGAGCGTCGCCGCGTTGCAGAAGATGCTGCTGATCCATGCTCACGTGCGCCGCGGGGGCCAGGTGATGGACGTCCCGGCCGAGGAGCTCGTGCCGGGAGACGTCGTCTTCTTCGAGGCGGGCGACAAGATCCCGGCCGACGGGCGTCTGCTCGTCGCCGCGACCCTGGAGATCGAGGAGGCCGCTCTCACCGGTGAGAGCACGCCGGTGCTGAAGGACGTCGCAGCCGGTGGCCGGCGACGAGGTGCCGCTCGGCGACCGCCTCGACATGGCCTACATGAACTCGACGGTGACCCGAGGCAGAGGCGAGATGGTGGTCACGGCGACGGGCATGGCGACCGAGGTCGGTCAGATCTCGGGGATGCTGAGCCAGGTCGAGGAGGAGAAGACGCCGCTGACGCGCCAGCTCGATCAGCTGACGCTCGTGATCACGATCCTGGCGGCTGCCGCCCTGGTGCTCGTGATCATCATCGGGCTCGCGCGCGGGGAGGGCTTCGACGAGCTGTTCCTGATCGGGATCAGCTTGGCGGTGGCGGCGATCCCGACGGGGCTTCCGGCGGTGGTGACGACGATGCTGTCGTTGGGGACGCAGGCGCTTGCGGCCAAGGGCGCGATCATCAAGCGGCTGCGGTCGGTGGAGACGCTGGGCTCGACGTCTGCGATCTGTTCGGACAAGACGGGCACGCTGACGTTGAACCAGATGACGGCGCGCCAGCTGGTGGTCGTCGGACGCCGCTTCTCGATCGAGGGGGAGGGGTACTCGTTCGAGGGCGCGATCCGTCGCGTGGCGGGAGAGACCGACACTCCCCTCGACCCGTTCCTGTTGCCGATGGCGCTCGCCAACGACGCCGTCGTGCGCGAGGGCGAGATCGTGGGCGACCCGACGGAGGCGGCGCTGGTCGTGCTGGCGGAGAAGGGCGGGGTCGACGTCGAGGAGACGAGGCGGGCATATCCGCGCGTGGGCGAGGTGCCGTTCGATTCGGACTACAAGTTCATGGCCACATTCCACGAGATGGAGAACGGCGCGGCAAGGTCGTGCGCTGCTTCGTCAAGGGCGCGCCGGACGTCCTGCTCGCGCGTTCGTCGCACGTACGCGAAGCCGACGGCTCCGCCGTCGCCGGCGGAGCAGCGACGCGATCGCGTGCTGCGCCGAGAACGACCGTCTCGCCAGCGAGGGGCTGCGTGTGCTGGCGGTGGCCTCGCGCGACATCGACCCGGCCGCGTTCCGCCCGGACGGCGATCTGCTCGAGGAGGTGCAGGGGCTGACGTTGCTGGCGCTGGTCGGGATCGTCGATCCGCCGCGCAAGGAGGCCGGGGAGGCGATCGCGCGTCTGCAAGGAGGCGGGTATCCGCGTCCGCATGATCACCGGCGACCACGCGACGACCGCGTCCGCGATCGCGGATCAGCTCGGGATCGAGGGGCGCGCTTTACCGGGCACCGAGTTCGCGGCCTTGAGCGATGCCGAGCTCGACGAGCAGGTCGACGGCATCGGCGTGGTCGCGCGCGTCGCGCCGCAGGACAAGGTGCGCCTGGTCGAGCACCTGAAGCAGAAGGGCAACGTCGTCGCCATGACCGGTGACGGCGTCAACGACGCCCCCGCCCTGAAGCGGTCCGACATCGGTGTCGCGATGGGCATCACCGGTACCGAGGTGACCAAGGAAGCGGCCGACATGATCCTCACCGACGACAACTTCGCGACCATCGTCGACGGCGGTCGAGGGCGGCCGCGGCATCTACGACAACCTGATGAAGTACGTGCGCGTCCAGCTCGTGATGCTGGGCGGGTTCATCCTGCTCTTCGTCGGCGCCGGGGCGTTCAACGTGGCGGCAGGCGCCCCGCTCACGCCGCTGCAGATCCTCTGGGTCAACTTCGCCGTCGACGTCGTGCTGGCGATCGGGCTGGGCTTCGACGCGCCCGCGCCCGGGCTCATGCGTCGCCGACCCCGGGACGCGAGCGCGCCGGTCGTCTCTCGGGGGCTCACGGTCCGTCTCGCCGTCGCCAGCGTGGTCATGGCCGCCCTGGCTCTCGGGGCCGTCGCCTGGGGCGAGGACCGCTTCGACCTCGTGGTCGCCACGACGATGGGGCTGACGACGCTCTCCCTGATGCACATCGTGGCCGCGCTGGAGGCCCGCGAGCCGGCCGGCACCATCTTTACCCGCTACACGATCGCCAACCGGCGGTTCGTGTACCTGGTCGGGGCAGCGCTGGCGTCGACCTTCCTCGTCACCGAGCTGTCTCCCCTGCAGCGGATCTTCGACACGGTCTCGCTGACGAGCTCGCAGTGGGGCGTCTGCCTGCTCGGCCCGATCATCTACGTCGCCGTCATCGAGCTGATCAAGCTCGTCGACCGACACGTCGGGCACGACAAGCCGGTCCCGGCTCCCGCAACCATGAGCCTAGGAGTGACATGAGCGTCAGGGAACGGATACTCAAGCAGCTCATCGTCGAGCCCGGTGCTCCCTTCGTCCTGGCGGAGCGGGATCCCGGCTGGACCGGCGGCCCCGACTACGAGGGGCTGTCGCACGAGGAGCTCGAGGCCGAGGCCAAGGCCGTGCTGGCTCAGGGCGTGGAGGAGCTCTCGGAGGCCCAGGAGCTGCTCTGGGCAAGCGACAGCTACGCCCTGCTCGTCGTCTTCCAGGCGATGGACGCCGCCGGCAAGGACAGCGCGATCGCGCACGTGATGACCGGCGTGAACCCCCAGGGCGTCCAGGTCGTCTCGTTCAGAAAGCCCTCCTCCGAGGAGCTCGACCACGACTTCCTCTGGCGTATCTCGCAAGCCCTCCCCGAGCGCGGACGCATCGGCATCTTCAACCGCTCGCACTACGAAGAGGTCGTCGCGCTGCGCGTCCACCCCGAGTGGCTCGAGAGCCAGAGGCTGCCACCCGGAGCGGTCGGCGAGCAGTTCTGGGCGCAGCGCTACGAGGACATCAACGCCTTCGAGCGCCACCTCGACCGCAACGGAACGAAGATCGTCAAGTTCTTCCTCAACGTCTCCAAGGAGGAGCAGAAGCGGCGCTTCCTCGCCCGGCTCGACCGGCCGCACAAAGAGTGGAAGTTCAACGCCGACGACGTCACCGAGCGCGCCCACTGGGACGACTACATGGCCGCCTTCGAAGCCGCGCTCGCAGCCACCTCGACACCGTGGGCACCCTGGTACGTCATCCCCGCCGACCACAAGCCGCTCACACAGGCCCTCATCGCCAGGATCCTCGTCGACACCATCCAGTCGCTCGACCTCCAATGGCCGCAGGTGTCCGAGCAAGAACACGAGGACAATCTCGAGGCTCGCCGACGGCTCGAAGCCGAGGCCTGATGTAATCACTGGTCCGTCGAGTGTGCACAGAGACATGACAGCGGCGAGCCGGCGGAAGCGTCTGCTCAGTCGAGCGAATATCCAGTATGGTCGCTGGCGGGGCGATGCAGCAGCACTGGCGTCCGGATCGAGGACATCGTCGCGGTCAGCGAGGAAGAGGGCTGCGCCTGAACGGCAGTCGCACGAGCGCCAGATCTGTGGCCTGCAGCGTGGCAGAGTCGTAACTCGCACGCAAACTGTGGCAACGGCGTGAAGTAGGAGAGAACGGCTTGTCGGCGTCCGAAAACGCCGAGCGCCCACGGGCGAGCGGCCCAGGACCATGACCGTCCGCGGCGCCGCGTTCCTCGGGATCGGCGCCATGATCGGCGCGGGCATCTTCGCGCTGCTCGGCGAGGCGGGTGCGGTCGCCGGCGCCGCCGTCTGGCTGTCCTTCCTGCTGGCCGGCGTCGTCGCGCTGTTGCTCGGCTACATGGTCGTCAAGCTGGGCGTGCGCTATCCGTCCTCGGGCGGGCTGATCGCGTACCTGCTGCAGGGGTTCGGCAACGGACGTCTCGTCGGGATCGCCTCGTGGCTCGGCTACTTCGCGGCGATCGTGATCGTGTGCTCGATGGTGGCGGTCTCGTTCGGCAGCTACGCGACGTCGCTGTTCATCGGCGACGACGCGGCGAGCGGCTGGGACAACGTCTTCACCTCATCGTCGTGATCGCCATGGTCGGCGATCAACCTGATCGGCGCCAAGTTCGTCGACCGAGCGCAGTCGCTGATCGTCGTCGTTCTGCTCGCCGTCTTCATCGTCTTCATCGCCGTCACGATCGTCGACATCGACCTCGACCTGCTCGCCTTCAGCGGCTACCCGCCCGCCGCTGACATCATCGCCAGCGTTGCCCTGACGTTCTTCGCCTACCTCGGCTTCAGCGTGATCACGTTCGCCGTCGGCGATCTGCGCGACCCCGGCAAGGAGCTGCCGAAGGCGATGTACATGGCGCTCGTCGTGACGACCATCACCTACATCCTGATCGCGCTCGGGGTCTTCGGGACGCTGACCGTGGACGAGGCCGTCGGCTACGGCGAGACCGCGATCGCAGAAGCGGCTCGACCGTCCCTCGGAGAGGCCGGGTTCACGATGATGGCCATCGCTGCCCTGCTCGCCACCGCCTCCTCGGTAAACGCGACCCTCTTCGCCTCGGGGGACTCACCGCGATGCTCGCCCAGGTCGGGCAGTTCCCGCCCTTCTTCGGCCGCGCGTCCCGGCTCGGCGCGCACGCGGGACTGCTGATCACGGCAGGCATCGTCCTCGTGATCGGGAACGTCGTCGACCTCTCGGCGATCGCGTCGGTCGGCAGCGCCTGCTCTCTGATGATCTTCCTGCTCGTCGGAATCAGCGCGTTCCGGTTGCGGGCGGAGACCGGCTCGCGCGCGCCGATCCTCCTGGTCGGAATGGCGGCAACCGCCGTCGTCCTCGTCTTCTTCGCCATCGACACGGTGCGCAACGCCCCCGAGACCTTCGGGGCGATCATCGGGATAGCCGTCCTCGCGGTGATCCTCGACCTCGTGTGGAAATGGTGGCGAGACCGGCGAGGGACGCTCACCCCTGACCCCGGGGCAGTGGGAGGCGGCTGATGTGTCGCTGGCTCGCCTATGCCGGCACGGCGATCCCGCTCGAGGAGCTGCTCGTCAAGCGCGAGCGCTCGCTGATCGACCAGAGTCTCCACGCCCGGCAGGGTGCGACCACGACGAACGGCGACGGCTTCGGCGTCGGCTGGTATGACGAGGGCGAGACACCCAGGGTGTACCGCAGCACGCACCCGGCGTGGAACGACCGCAACCTTCGCGAGCTCGCCGCCGGGATCTCTTCTCCGCTGTTCTTCGCGCACATCCGTGCGTCCACGGGCACGGCGATCCAGGAGACCAATACGCACCCGTTCCGGTACGGCCGCTGGCTGTGGATGCACAACGGGCTCATCCGAGACTTCCCAAGGTTCAAGCGAGAGCTCGTGCTCGCGGTCGACGACGCCCTCTTCACCTCGATCGAGGGCACGACCGACTCGGAGACGATGTTCTACCTCGCGCTGACGTTCGGGCTCGAGGACGATCCACCACACGCCGTCGCGCGAATGGTCGGCTTCGTCGAGGAGACGGGCCGCAAGCACGGGGTGGAGCACCCGATGCAGATGACAGTCGCGACGACCGACGGGACGAGGGTATGGGCGTTCCGGTACTCGAGCGAGCATGACTCGCGATCGCTCTACTTCAGCACGCGAATTGACTCCCTCAAGGCTCTCTACCCGGAGAGCAAGGAGCTCGCAGCGCTTTCGGACGAGACCAGGGTCGTCGTCTCCGAGCCGCTCGGTGACTTACCGGGGGTCTGGAACGAGGTTCCCGAGTCGCACTTCGCAATCGTCCAGCCCGGCGCTGACGAGCTGCATCCGTTCACGCCTGCGCAGTGCGAGAGGCTGAAGGTATCGGACAAGGCGCGTGGAAACGAACGAGCGGAAAGGAGGAACAGATGACTCGGTACGGGACTCTTCGCGTATGGGCCGCCGCCATCTCGGTGATCGGCGTCATCGCCGTCGTCCTGGTCGCCATCGGAACGATCGTGTGGGCCTTCGAGGTCGACGGCGTCTGGGCAACGCTCGGCGTGATCTTCCTCGGCGCCCCGCTCGCGCTCTTCCTTGCGAGCTGGCCGTTCGCGCTCAGCCAGATGATGCGATCGCTCGCCGACGTCGGCGACGCCGTCTCTGAGTAGGGGGCGACAGGCTCCTTCCAACCGCCGGAGCACGTGAGACGATCGGCGCGCTCCCCGCTTGCGGAGCGCGCCGCATGCGGGCAGGGGCACGCGAGGCCACGGAGCCTGGACGGCGACGCCTGACGCGACCTGGATCGGCACCTCGACGAGGCGCACAGCGCATGAGTAACCCTGATGCCGGCGGATGCCTGGGCGACAGGAGCGTGTCGGCAGCCGGTGCGGACGGGTGCCGCAGGCGTGTAGCCTCGGTCGCCGTGGACGCTGACCGTTCAGGGGCGCGCGCCTGGCTGCCCGGCCTCGAGCTGGCGCGCTCGTACCGCCTCGCCTGGCTCCGCGGCGACCTCGTGGCGGGGATCGTGCTCACGGCGATGCTCGTGCCCGCGGGGATGGCGTACGCGGAGCTCGCAGGGCTGCCCGCGGTCACCGGCCTCTACGCGACGATCGTGCCGCTCGTCGTCTACGCGATCTTCGGGCCTTCACGGATCCTCGTGCTCGGGCCGGACTCTGCGGTGTCGCCCCTGGTCGCTGCGACCATCATCCCGCTCGCAGCGTCCCCCGATGAACGGATTGCGCTGGCCGGGATGCTCGCGGTGCTCGTCGGCGCGGTGTTCGTGGCCGGCGGAATCGCCAAGCTCGGCTTCGTCACCGACCTCCTGTCGAAGCCGATCCGGCTCGGCTACCTCGCGGGCATCGCGATCACGGTGATCATGACCCAGCTGCCGAAGCTATTCGGTTTCTCGGGCGGCGGCGACACATTCCTCGACGCGGTGCCCGCGTTCTTCCGCCACCTCGACGAGACGAACGGTACTGCGCTGGCCGTGGGAGTCGTGTGCCTCGCCGTGATCATGCTCCTGAAGCGGTTCGCCCCGGTCGTCCCCGGCGTCTTCGTCGCCATGGCGGGAGCGATGCTCGTCACGGCGCTCGCCGACCTCGAGGAGCGCGGCGTCGAGGTCGTAGGGAGTCTTCCCCAAGGGCTGCCGGGGCTCGACTTCCCCTCCGTCCCGGCCGGCGACCTTCCCAAGCTGCTCATCGGGGCCCTCGGTATCGCTTTCGTCGCTTTCGCCGACACGAGCGTCCTCTCGCGAAGCTATGCGAGCCGCCTCGGCCAGAACGTCGACCAGAGCCAGGAGCTGATCGCGCTCGGTGCCGCCAACGCGGCGACCGGCCTGTTCCAGGGCTTCCCGCTCTCGAGCAGCTCGTCTCGTACCCCGGTCGCCGAGGCGGCGGGCGCGAAGACCCAGCTCACCGGCCTCGTCGGGGCGGGCTGCCTCGCCCTCGTCCTGCTCTTCGCCACCGGGCTGTTCGCGAGCCTGCCGGACGCGGCGCTCGCGGCGGTCGTCATCTCGGCCGTGATCGGCTTGATCGACATCGCCGGCGTGAGGCGCCTCTACGAGATGCGGAAGGCAGAGATCGTCGTCTTCGTCGCGAGCTTCGCGGGCGTTCTCCTCGCCGGAGTCCTCTGGGGCATCGGCATCGCCATCGTCCTCGCCGTTCTCGAGTTCCTGCGTCGTGCCTGGTGGCCCCACGAGGCCGTGCTCGGGCGCGAGGACGGGCTCAAGGGCTACCACGACCTCACGCGACACCCTGAGGCGCGGCTGATCCCAGGGCTGCTCCTCTACCGCTTCGACGCGCCGCTCTTCTTCGCGAACGCGAACGTCTTCCGGCAGCGTCTTCTCCAGCGCATCGCAGCGGCCGACTCGCCCGTGCGCTGGGTCGTCTTGGCCGCCGAGCCGATGACGGACGTCGACCCGACCGCGGCCGAGATCCTCGAGGACCTCGACGACGAGCTCCGCGCGGCGGGCATAGAGCTCGCGTTCGCGGAGATGAAAGACCCCGTCCGCGAGCGCCTCGAGCACTACGGCCTCGGCGAGCGGTTCGGGCGCAATCGCTTCTTCCCGACGATCGGCTCCGCCGTCCACGCCTACGTCGACGTGACAGGCGTCGAGTGGGTCGACTGGGAGGACGCAGGAATGGATGCCGAGGGTCCTGAGAGCCGTCCGCCGGGACCGACTTTCAGAGAGCCAGGTCTCGATCACTGACGATCCGCAGGGCCCGGCGGTACGCCTGTCGGCGTTCCGGCGAGGGTGGATACCTCCGCGCGCAGGTCGAATCGGCCTTCGCGCGAGAATGACGGCTCATGGACGGACGATGCCCAGGCGCGGACGGAGACACGTGAGAAGAGGGAAGCCATGACGACGGCACCCTCGGCTCAACAACCTGCCGCGGGTGGGCGAGCCGGCGGCGCGATGGTCGTGCTGCTCACGCTCGCGGCCGGCCAGTTCCTGATGACGCTGGACAGCTCCGTGATGAACGTCTCGATCGCAACGGTCGCCAAGGACGTGGGCACGACCGTGACCGGGATCCAGGGTGCGATCACCGCGTACACGCTGGTGATGGCGGCGCTGATGATCACCGGCGCCAAGATCGGCGGGATCATCGGCCGCAAGCGCGCCTTCGGGATCGGCTGCGTGATCTACGGGTGCGGCTCGTTCACGACAGCGATCGCGCCGAACCTGCCGGTGCTGCTGTTCGGCTGGTCGTTCCTCGAGGGCGTGGGTGCCGCGCTGATCCTGCCCGCCATCGTCGCCCTCGTGGCCGGCAACTTCACGACCGAGCGCCGCCCTGCCGCGTACGGCATGGTCGCGGCCGCCGGCGCGATCGCGGTCGCGATCGGGCCGCTGATCGGCGGCATCGCGACCACCTACTTCTCGTGGCGGTGGGTTTTTGCGGGCGAGGTCGTGCTCGTCCTCGTCATCCTCGTCTTCGGCCGCCGGATCGTCGACGCGCCGCCGGAAACACGTCCGCGCCTCGACGTGGTGGGATCGGTGCTCTCGGCGCTCGGGCTAGCGTTGCTCGTCTTCGGCGTTCTGCGCTCGGGCGAGTGGGGGTGGATTCGGCCAAAGGGGGATGGGCCCTCGTGGGCGGGCCTGTCGCCGACGATCTGGCTCGTGATCGGCGGTTTCCTCGTGCTCTGGCTGTTCTTCCGGTGGGAGGCGAGACGCATCTCGCGAGACGAGGAGCCGCTGGTCCGCCCGGCGATGTTCCAGAACCGCCAGCTCACGGGCGGGCTGACGATGTTCTTCTTCCAGTACCTCGTGCAGGCGGGGTTTTTCTTCGTCGTGCCGCTCTTCCTGTCGGTTGCCCTCGGCCTGTCCGCTCTCGACACGGGGGTGCGGCTGCTGCCGCTCTCGATCACGCTGCTCATTGCGGCGCTCGGCATCCCGCGCTTCCTCCCCAACATCTCACCGCGCCTCGTCGTGCGGGCCGGCCTTCTCTCTCTGCTCGCCGGCACGCTGGTGCTGATGGGAGGGCTCGACGCGGACGCGGGGCCGGAGATCGTCCTGGTGCCGATGCTCCTGATCGGGCTGGGCATCGGCGCGCTCGCGTCACAGCTGGGAGCCGTCACGGTCTCGGCGGTGCCCGACGACGAGAGCCCCGAGGTCGGCGGCGTCCAGAACACGATGACGAACCTCGGCGCCTCGCTCGGCACGGCGCTCGCCGGCTCGCTCATGATCGCCACGCTGACGACGTCGTTCCTGACCAACGTCGAGCAGAACCCCGCCATCCCGGCCAACGTCAAGTCGCAGGCGCAGGTCGAGCTCGCCGGCGGGGTGCCGTTCATCTCGGACGCCGACCTCGACGCGGCCCTCGAGCAAGCGCAGGTCGACCCAGAAACGACCGACGCGGCGCTGACCGCCTACAGCGATGCACGGCTCGACGGCATCCGCGCCGCGCTCGCGATCCTCGCCCTGCTCGCGGTCGTCGCCCTGTTCTTCGCGGGGCGCATCCCGACCAAGCAGCCGGGCGCCGTCGAGACCTAGTAGAGGCGCCGACGAGTAGAGCAACTCGCCCTGGTGTGCGAACATATGTTCGTTGACCGGCGAGGCAAGGATCCTGCACGCCGACCTGGACGCGTTCTACGCCTCGGTCGAGCAGCGAGACGATCCGCGTCTGCGCGGCCGGCCGGTGATCGTCGGCGGGGGCGTCGTGCTCGCAGCGAGCTACGAAGCCAAGGCGTACGGCGTCCGCACGGCGATGGGTGGAGCACAGGCCCGCCGGCTGTGCCCGCGGGCGGTCGTCGTCCAGCCGCGCATGTCGGCGTACTCCGAGGCGAGCAAGGCGGTGTATCGGGTGTTCGAAGACACGACGCCGCTGGTCGAGGGGTTGTCGATCGACGAGGCGTTCCTCGACGTGCGCGGGCTGCGAGCGGATCTCGGGCGACCCGGTCGAGATCGCCGTGCGACTGCGCCGCGACGTGCGCGAGCGCGTCGGCCTGCCGATCACGGTCGGCGTGGCCAGGACGAAGTTCCTCGCCAAGGTGGCCAGCGGCGTGGCCAAGCCCGACGGCCTGCTCGTGGTGCCGCCGGAGGCGAGCTTGCCTTCTTGCACCCGCTGCCCGTCGAGCGGCTCTGGGGCGTCGGCGAGGTGACCGCCAGGAAGCTCCGCGCGCTGGGGATCGCAACCGTCGGGGACGTCGCCGGGGTCGCCGAGGCCACGCTGACGTCGACGCTCGGTCGCGCAGTGGGACGGCACCTGCACGCGCTCGCGCGCAACCGCGACTTCCGGCCGGTGCGAGTGGGGCGCCGCCGCGGCTCGATCGGGTCGCAGCGCGCTCTCGGCCGTTCGGCCCGATCGCGCGAGGAGATCGATGCCATCGTGGTCGGGCTGGTCGACCGGGTCACCCGCCGGATGCGGGTCGCCGGGCGCGTCGGGCGCACCGTGGTGCTCCGGTTGCGCTTCGGCGACTTCTCGCGGGCGACCCGATCGCACACGCTGCCCGGCGCAACTGCGCACAGCCAGACGATCCTGGCCACGGCGCGGTGGCTGCTGGCGGCGGCCATGCCGATGATCGAGCGCCAGGGGCTGACGCTCGTTGGCATTGCGGTGGCCAACCTCGAGAACGAGACCGCGGTCCAGCTCGTGCTGCCGCTCGACCGTCACAGTGGCGGCCGCGCTGGACGCCGCTCTCGACCAGGTCCGTGACCGGTTCGGGTCGCGTGCCGTGACCCGCGCCGTGCTGCTCGGCCGAGACCAGCGCCCGTCGGTGCCGCTGCTCCCGGACTGAGGACTGGCGCAGAAGGCGTCGCCACTCGGTAGCTTGCGTTCATGAAGGCTGAGATCGTTCTCGGGCCCGACGAGACCGTGGAGGGGAGGCCGTTCACGGACTCGGTGCACACCCGGCGGGACGAGGAAGCGCTGCGACGCCTGCTCGCGCACCAGCGCGAGCGCGTGCGCACGTGGGCAGACGGTGGGTCACCGGGCCATAAGGACGTCATCATCCGCGAGCACGATCCCGACGGTCACAGGCATCTGCTGGTCGTGCCCGATACGCGTGCGCTGCTCGAGACTCCTGACCCGATGGTGGTGGGCTTCTTCGGCCGGCCGAGGTCCGATGCCGACGTGGCCCTCCTCTTCGAGCTCGAGGAGGAGCTCGTTGCGGCCATGAGCGCCTACGGCGAGCAGGGCCTCCTCAGCTACTACGACCTCGAGCTGGTCCATGGGTCGTACGGAAACCTCATCCTCTTCGGAGCGACCGACGGTCCGGCCAGATGGTCCGAGAACCCCATCCATCGCCGGGCCGTGGAGATCTCGCCCGCCAACTACCACGAGATCCGGCTGCATCACGGAACCCTCTCCGGCAGATTGCTGGACGCCGGCACGCTACGCGTGATCCGTACCAGATACCTCGACTACAGCGGCCCGGAGATCTGGCGCGCGGTACGCGAGGTGGCCGGCCCGTAGGCACGCGACCAGCGCCCTTCGCACTCCCGATTCTGGCCGGGACGTAGTCCGAGTCCGCTGCAGCTTTACGGGCCCTTGTGATGTCGGCCCCGAAGCGTGCGCTCCACGGCAAGTCTTGCCGCGAGGGCTGACGGGCCGTCGCAGGGAGCGGTTAGCCCAGGTTGAATGAAGGCTCCATGGATGCGGCCGGAAAGGCGGAGAGCAGTCGCGCAGATGGGAATCTTCTTGGCGGCGGCGATGTTCGTGTTCGTCATCGACACGTCGTTCATGAACGTGTCGATCTCAGCCGTCGTGGAGGACCTCGATACGACGGTGAGTGGTGTCCAGGCGGCAGTCGCGATCGAGGCGCTGGTCTCTGCCGCCTTCATCCTGATCAGTAGCAAGCTCGGCGACCTCTTCGGCCGCAAGCGAGCATTTGTCGCCGGCCTGGTGCTCTACGCGGCGGGTGCTCTCGCGATGGTGTTCGCGCAAGGCTTGACCGCGATCATCGTCTTCTGGGCGGTGATCGGAGGGCTGGGTGCCTCGCTCTACCTGCCCGCGATGCAGTCGCTGATTCACGGCAACTTCGAAGGCAAAGCCCGGGCGCGGGTCTTCGCGCTGGTGGGTGCGTCTGGCGCGATTGCCGCCGCCATCGGACCGTTGATCGGCGGCTTCGTCACGACTGTCCTCTCGTGGCGCGTCGGGTTCGCGCTCGAAGCGGTCATCATCGCGGCCGTCCTGCTCGGGAGCAGGCGCATCCGTGACGTGCCGTACACGGGTGATCGGTCCGTCGATGTGGTCGGCGCGTTTCTATCCGTGGTCGGTATGGGTGGGCTCGTCGTTGGCGTGCTCGTCTGGCAGGAGGGCGGCGAATCCGTCGCGGCTCTGCTCGCGGTCGGAGTCGCAGCGATGGCGGCCCTCGTGTACTGGCTGCGCCGCCGCAAGCGTGAAGGCAAGGCCGCCCTGCTCGATCCGGCCCTCTTCGCGTCGAAGGCGTACAGCCTCGGGGTGACGCAGATCTTCCTCCAGCAAGCGGCGCTGGGCGGAATGTTGATTGCGCTCCCGATCTTTCTGCAGCTGGTCTGGGGCTACAGCGCGCTCGAAGCCGGCGTGACCCTCGCGCCACTGTCGCTCACCATGTTCGGCGTCGCGCTGCTCGCCGGGAAGAGAGCGGGCAGGCGGCGGCCGGCCGGCATCGTCCGCGCGGGCTTCGTGCTGCTCGCGGCATCGATGGTGATCCTGATCCCGCTCGTCCCCACCGCGGATTCCGGCTGGGCTCTCGTGATCCCCTTGGCGCTCGCGGGTGCAGGGCTCGGCCTGCTGGCGTCTCAGCTCAACAACTACGCGCTGTCCCCATCTCGGAGGAGCGCGTGGGCGAGGCCGCCGGCGTCACCTCGGCAACCGGATCGTTTGGCCTCTCGTTCGGTCTCGCCTTCGCGGGCGCCATCATGCTCGCAACGCTCTCGATCGCGTTCACCAACAAGGCTGAGTCCAGCAGTGTCCTTCCCCCAGCCGAGCAGCAGCAGGTCGCGGAGGTGCTGGAGGACGACGCCCAAGTCATGAGCGACGCGCAGCTCGAGGAGCTCCTCGCCGGCCAACCCGAGGAGATCCAGGACGAGATCCTCAGCATCAACGACGACGCCCGCGATCTCGCCCTTCAGATCGCCCTGCTCGTCACGCTCGTCGCCGCACTCGCCGGTCTGGCGTTCGCTTTCCGCATGATGCGCCTACCAGACCCGGAGCCGACGAGTGCGGTCGAGGGAGCGCTAGTCGGCTGACCCGGAGGGCGAGCCTGCGCCAACCGCCTCCTAGCGGGTGTCGCGCCGCGGTCCGATCGGGGGGGTCGGGTCTAATCGCCGCCGCATGGCAGCGCCCGGCGTGCACGCTTAGGCGTACGAGGACGCGCTGCGCAGTGGTGGGTACTCCCGGGAGCACGACCTCGAAGTCGCCGTTCTGCTCTTTATCGCCACCCTGAGGAGCTGGAAAGGACAACCTGCCGCAACGGAGCGGACGCGCGAACCTCCTACGAGTCGCGGCCAGAGTTGACAGCGGTGCGGGGCCAAGCCAACATGGGACGCCTCATAGGAGAGGAGGCGCGATGTATGTCGAAGAGAACAAGGCTCTCATCCATCGCTTCTTCGAGGAGATCGATGCCCGAAACGTATCGGTGATCGACGATTTCATCTCAAGGGAGTTCATCGACCACAGCCCGAGCCCTGGCATGTCGGCCGACATCGAAGGCCAGAGGCAGGCGTTCCTCCACTTCCTCCAAGCGACGCCCGATGGCTACCACGCCGTCGAGGACATCCTCGCCGAAGGCGACAGAGTCACAGTGCGCGTCGCGCCTGGGGGACGCAGACAGGCGAGCTCTTCGGAATCCCACCGACCGGCAAGCGAGTGGAGACAACCGGGATCGCCATCTATCGGATCGCAGACGGCAAGATCGTCGAACACTGGAACCAGGTGGACATGCTCGGGATGCTCCAGCAACTCGGGGGTCATCCCTACGCCCGAAGCAGCGCCCGCTTCGTAGCCAGCCGTCAGAGCCCTAGCCTCCGACAGCCTTCTGTCCCTTTAATGCCCACGCTCAGCGGCATGGCCGGCCTCGCCGCAGGCCACCTAGCCAGGGCACGCTCGCGAGCTTGAACCACCGCCAAACGATCAAAGGGAGCAGGAGGGCCGAGCCCGGGTGGAAGCACGCGTCGCCCACTGCGTCCTGTGACCATGCGGCGTGCCGTGGCGGCGGCAGTGCTCTCCGCCTCGCTGGCGGTGCTTGCTGCCTGCGGCGGTGAGCAGGCGGCGTCCCCCGGTGCAGTGTCGGGAGCCGCGCACGACCACGTCGCAGCCGGGCGCGACGACCGCTCCCGAGTCCGAGCTGAGACGCGGCGGCACGCTCCGGGTCGGGCTGGTCGATTGGGCGCGACACGAGCTCGAATACGCGTCACCGGACGGCGAGGCGAGCTACGCGCTGGATCCGCAGGGCGAGTACTACTCCACGGCGCTGGAGATCTTCCGCTGCTGCCTGCTGCGGACGCTGCTCTCCTACAACGGCAAGCCGACAGCGGAGGGAGGGGCCGAGCTGCGGCCCGACCTCGCGGCGGAGCTGCCGACGGTGTCGGCGGACGGCCTGACCTGGACGTTTCGGCTCAAGCCTGGCCTTGTCTCGCCGCCCTTCGAGGACACCCGAGATCGTCGCCGCGGACATCGTCAGGGCGGTCGAGCGCACGCTCCGCCCGCGGACTCCTCCTAGCGACCGAAATCCACGATCGGCATCTACGCCTACTGCTACGCGCCGCTGATCGAGGGATCCGAGTCGTTCGCCGCCGGCGAGGCCGACACGATCTCGGGCCTCGAGACCCCGGACGACTACACGCTGATCGTGCACCTGACGGAACCGTCGGGCGATCTCGGCCACCGCTTCTCCCTGCCCGCGACCGCCCGATCCCGCGCGGAGCGGCCGACGGCCACGACGACGGCTACGGCCGCTTCCTCGTCGCCTCCGGCCCCTACCTGCTCGAGGGCTACGAGCAGGGCTCCGCGATCACGCTCGCTCGCAACCCGTCCTGGGAGAGGGCCAGCGACGATCTGCGGCAGCCTACGCCGACCGCATCGAGCTGAGCATCGTGGCCGACGAGGAGCGCGCCTACGCGGACGTGGAGGCCGGCCGCCTCGACCTCGTGCTCGACTGGCAGGCGCCGAAGGCCACGGTCGAGCGCTACCTGGCCGACCCGGCGCTGACGTCGAGCCTGACCGTGATCCGCAGGACACACACTTCTACGCGGCGATGAACCTCGCGCAGCCCCCGTTCGACGACGTCCACGTGCGCCGGGCGGCGAACCTCGTCATCGCCAGGCGAGCGCTTGTCGAGCGCTTCGGGCCGGGCGGCGCGCGGCTCGCCGTGCACGCCGCCCCTGACTCGCTCGAGGGCAACCTGCTGCTCGACTACGACCCCTACCCGACGCCGGGCGGAGGCGGCGACCTCGCCGCGGCCCGGGCAGAGATGGCCCAGTCCCGCTACGACAGCGACGGCGACGAGCCTGCGACGAAGCCCGCCTCACGGCGATCCCCGCGATCGCGATCGACTACCAGCCCACCTTCTTCCCCGCGGACCTCGTCGTGCTGCTGGAGCAAGACCTCGAGCAGCTCGGCTCGAGCTCGCCGTCCAGAAGCGCACCGCCGCAGGAGGTCTTCCCTGCTCTGGGCACGCCAGGAGAGCCGTCATGCGCTCATCCTCAACTACGTCTGGGCCAAGGACTTCCCGAACGGCTCCGGCTGGTTCCCGGGCGCCCTCGGCGTCGACGACCCCACCGGGAACCCCTCCCTGGTCGGCGTCAGCGCGGAACAGCTCGCGGAATGGGGCTACCCGGTCACCGACGTCCCCAGCGTCGGCGACGAGATCGCCGAGTGCGTCCAGCTCGTAGGAGGAGCACAGACGCAGTGCTGGGCTGAGCTCGACCAGCTCGTCATGGAGCAGATCGTGCCCTGGATCCCCTACGCGGCACCGAACAAGGCCCGGACCTTTTCGACTCGCGTCGTGAGCGTCTCAATCGACCAGTTCGTGAACTACCCCGCGCTCGACCGGATCGCCCTGGAGCCCGGCTAGCCAACTCCCGCCTCTTCGGGGCCCAAAAGTGCCCACGACCGCATTCCAGCCGGCCGGGTCGGGGGGCCGGGGATCAGCATCCCGCCGTCGGGATGAATCGATTGCGAGGAACGGCAACCACAACAGCGGCCGGCGCTCGACGGTGTTCTGTGACAATGCCGCCGCCAACGGGCGTACGTCGCCGCGCCGAGGGCCCGACGAGGGCGCCTACCCGTCCGGGCCGGGATCGCGGGCGGTACTTCTCGCAGGGCGACGCGTCGGAAACGATCTAGACGCGCCGCTCGCCTGCGCCAGTGTTCCGGAATGACGCCAGGGCGCCGCTTGCCCCAGCGTTACGAAGGGCCGCACGATCGAGCGAAGCGCCGGGTGCGCACGCTGCTATCGCGAGTCCCGCGCGTCCGCCGCAAGGTGGTCTCGAGGACCGCGCTCCGGCTCGCGTCGTCCTAGTTCGGGCGGGGAACTTTCGGCCCACCTTCCGCGTGCGTGAGCCACGTTGGAGCGGCTAGGGCGAGCACGCGCCGCTGTCCCTCGGTCGCGCCGCTCCCGAGCTCGTCGTACGTGTACGCGACGTCGCCGCCGATGACGACGAGCCCGTCGGGCGTGTCGACAAGGACGCTCTGGTGGCCGTTTGTGTGGCCGGGCGTCGGCAGCAGCCGGATGCCGGGGAGCACCTCCGCCTCGCCGTCGTGCTCGACGTAGTTCGCACCCGGGAAGTCGACCCATTCGGGCGGGTCATAAGGCGCTTGCAGCTCGAGCCGCTGGACGTGGATCGGCACGCCGGGAAACAGGCGGTTGCCGCCGCAGTGGTCGAAGTGAAGGTGGGTGTTGATGACGCGCACGACGTCTCGGGGGATGTTCTCCGGCATCGGCACCGGCGCGCCTTCCTCGTCCAGTTCCGGCGTCGAGTCGAGCATGCCGGTGTCGACGAGGACGACGCCGTCGGCATGCTCGATCGTGTGCACGTAGACGGGTAAGCCCGCGACGGTGGCCGCGAGGTGAGCCGTAATCGCGTTGGCGGAGAGCTTGGGAACGCCAGTGTCACCCTGGTTGGGCAATTGGTCCTCCAGATCGCTGGTTGTGGATCGGCCTTCGGTGTTGAGACTGCGATCGGGGACGGAACTCATCTGTCGACGAGCCGTTCGACTGGCGGCCCGGGATGGGAATCGCCGCCTTCACTCAGCAAGGATCGCCGTCGGCGCACCGAGTAAGCCTCGGCAGTCGGTTGGGCGAGCGTCCCTCCCGCCTGAGCCAGGCGTTATGCCCTCTTGATCCACGCTGAGCGGCGGGTAAAGGACGTCGAGCGTGGCGGCGTCGCCACGGACGGGAAGCGGGGCCGGTCCGCGCCGAGCGCGCCACGCTGGACGCTCTTGCGGCCCTTGGCGGCGCGAGGGGAGCACAGCTCTCGAAGGCTGTCCCGGAGCTCCGGGCCAAGATCACGACGGGCGAGGGGCGGAAGTGGGGCGGACGGATAGGCGTGGCCGGACGGAGATCTCGCCCGGCAACTACCACGGGATCCGGCTGCATCACGGACCCTCTCCGGCAGATTGCTGGACGCCGGCACGCTACGCGTGATCCGTACCAGATACCTCGACTACAGCGGCCCCGAGATCTGGCGCGCGGAGTGCCCGGTGGCCGACCCGCAGGCACAGGACTAGGGGCGTCGCTCCTCGCGACCTGGCAGTCTCGGGAAATGCGCACGATCTCCGCCGGCGAGCGTCGAGACCGGCTCGCTCGTCGCCATCACCTGACGCCCGACGCAGGCTCGACCGACGTGGTGGCGCTGGCGAGGCGGCTGGTCGGGCTGCACGCGTCCGACCCGGCCACGGTGTTCCTTTCGGCCCGGGCCCGGATCCCGGGCTTCGCGCCGGCAGATCTCGAGGTCGCGATGTACGAGCACGGCACGGTGCGCAAGCACCTCGCCATGCGGCGGACCCTCTTCGCCTTCCCGGCAGATCTCCTGCCCGTCGTACACGCTGCCTGCACGGGCGCAGTGCTGGCCCGTGAGCGCGAGCGGCTGGCGAAGGACGTCGAGCGTGCCGGTATCGCCGCGGACGGGAAGCGGTGGCTGGCCCGCGCCGAGCGCGCCACGCTGGAGGCTCTCGCGGCCCTTGGCGGCGCGACGGGAGCCCAGCTCTCGAAGGCTGTCCCGGAGCTCCGGGCCAAGATCACGATGGGCGAGGGGCGGAAGTGGGGCGGTCAGATAGGCGTGGCCGGACGGGTATGCACGATCCTCGCCGCCTCCGGCCGCATCGTTCGCGGCCGGCCGAGCGGCTCGTGGACGAGCAGCCGGCACACCTGGGCTCTGGCCGCAGGCGACCCCATCCCTGTGATGGACGAGTCCGAGGCCCGCGTGGAGCTCGTCCGCAGCTGGCTCATGGCGTTCGGGCCCGCAACGTTGACCGATCTCGCCTGGTGGACCGGGCTCGGCGTCACCCGCATCCGACAGGCGACCGCGGCGCTCGGGGTCGTCGAGGTCGATCTCGAAGGCGAGCCGGGCGTCGTGCTTCCCGACGATCTCGACCCGGAGCCGCCCGTGGCGCCGTGGGCGTCGCTGCTGCCGTCGCTGGACCCGACCACAATGGGCTGGAAGCGGCGCGACTGGTACCTGGGCCCGCACGCCGCGGCTCTGTTCGACGTGAACGGCAACGCCGGGCCGACGGTGTGGTGGGACGGCCGCGTGGTCGGCGGTTGGGCGCAGCAGCCGAGCGGCGAGGTTGTCTATGGGCTGCTCGAGGACGTCGGTGCCGACGCCGTCACGGCCATCGAGCACGAGGCGGCGCGCTTACAGAGCTGGCTCGGCGAGACGGTCGTGACGACGCGGTTCCCGACTCCGCTCGAACGCGCGCTCTAGCCGCGGACCCGAGGAACGACCTCGGCTCCGAGCAGCTCGACGGTGTCGAGATCCTCGTGGTCGAGGTGTTGCAGCATGACGCGCTCGACTCCGACCTCCCCGAGCGCGAGCAGCTGCCCGACCACCTCGTCGACAGTGCCGACGATCCAGGCGTCGTCGGCCTCGCCGAGGAACTCGGCCGGGTCGCCGTGCTCGCCGGCGGTCACGCGCATGACGCCCCTCGCCTTCTCGAGCAGCTGCTCGCGGTCGCGCGCGACGATGCACGTCGTCATCAGCGAGAAGGGGAGGCTCGCGGGGTCACGGCCCGCCCGCTCGCAGGCCTCGACGACGAGCTGACGTCGCGCGCGGCAGGTCTCGAGCGAGGCGATCGGCGTGTTGTACTCGTCCGCGAAGCGCACGGCAGGGTCGAGCGTGCCCGGCTTGGCGGTACCGCCGACGATGAGCGGAGGCCGCGGCTGCTGAACCGGCTTCGGCAGGGCCCGGCAGTCGCTGAGCTGGTAGTGGCGTCCGGAGAAGTCGAACGAGTCCTCGGTCCACTGGCGGTGGACGATCTCCAGCTGCTCGGCGAAGAGCTCGACCCGCGTGGCGCTGTCGAGGAACGGGAAGCCGTGCGCGGTGTGCTCGAGCTCGTACCAGCCGGCGCCGAGACCGAGCTCGACGCGGCCGCTCGAGATGTGGTCGACGGTGACCACCGCGCGGGCGAGCGCCGACGGATGGCGGAACGTGGCCGGCGAGACCATGGTTCCGAGCCGGATACGCTCGGTGTGGGCGGCGAGACCGGCGAGCGTCGTCCAGGCGTCCAGCGACCCGCGCTCGAGGACGCCGAACACCGACGTGTAGTGATCCGAGCGAAACAGCCCCTCGAGGCCGGCCTCCTCGCAGGCCCTGGCCAGTGCAAGCCACTGCTCCCAGCTCACGTCCTCCTGGCCCTCGATCATCAGACAGACGCGCACGCCGTTCCCTTCTCTCGAAACACGCGCTCCGTCACCGCGAGCACCGGGCTACCGGCCGGCACGCGGCGCGTAGTCGACCTCGAGGAAGTCGGGGAATCCTGCGGATTCCCTTAGCGAATGCGCAGCATTCGCCACCGCGACCTCCGGCACCCAGCGCTCTTGCACGAAGCGGACGTGGTCAGGATGGTCGTTGTAGCCGGCGTACGCGGTGCTGTCGGCGAACTCCATCGAGATGCCGAAGCGGTAGCCGTTCTTCGGGCTCACCTCGCGGAGCACCTCGAACGCCTCGACGCCCGGGATGGCCGCGAGCCGTCCCGCAGCGGCGATGAAGTCCGTCTCCTGCGTCGACCCGGGCGGGTGCCGAAGCGTGAAGACGGGGAATCTGCGGATTCCCTTAGCGAATGCGCAGCATTCGCCACCGTGTGGCGGATACGGCTTCCGTCCAGAACGGTCATGGCGGACGACACTACCAACTGCGCCGTGGGCGGCGTTCCCACCCCAGGGCCCTTGGGAATGCGCCGCCCGTGACGAGTCGCCTGAAGTCCCGGGGGTGGACGGGGAATCCGCCGGATTCCCTTAGCGAATGCGCAGCATTCGCCGGCAGCGCGGCAGACTACGTCTGTCGATGACCCTTCCGTTGCGGATCAGCGTTCTCGATCAATCGCCTGTCCCTGAGGGCTCGTCCGGGCCTGAGGCCCTCGCGAACACGATCGATCTCGCCCGCGTCGCCGACTCGCTCGGCTACGAGCGGTACTGGGTTGCAGAGCACCACGCGACGCCGATGCTGGCATGCGCGAGCCCCGAGGTCGTCATCGCCGCGATCGCTGCCGAGACCTCGTCCATCCGGGTCGGCAGCGGCGGCGTGATGCTGCCCCACTACAGCCCGCTCAAGGTCGCGGAGACGTTCAGCGTGCTCAGCGGCCTCTACCCCGATCGCATCGACCTCGGTATCGGCCGGGCACCGGGCACCGATCCCCAGACGATGCTCGCCCTTCAGCGCGACAGGCGATTCGCGCCGCCCGACGACTTCCCGGAGCAGCTGGCCGAGCTGCTCGCCTACCTCGAGGACGACTTCCCGCCCCGGCACCCGCTCGCGCGACTCGCGGCATTGCCCGGCCGGCCCGAGGCACCGGACGTATGGCTGCTCGGCTCGTCGCAGCAGAGCGCGATCTGGGCGGCCGAGCTGGGTCTCCCGTACTCGTTCGCCGACTTCATCAACCCGGAAGGGGCCACGTACGCCGAGCTCTACCACACGCGGTTCACGCCCTCCCCGCGGGCCCCTGAGCCACGAATGGCCGTGGCGGTCTCGGCGATCTGTGCGGATACCGACGAGGAAGCCGACCGGCTCGCCGCGAGCCTTCGCATGGCGATCACGCTGCTGCATCGCGGCCAGCTGATCGAGGTCCCGCGCGTCGAGACGGCGGAGCGCTGGCTCGCCGGCCAGGGCCTCGGAAATCAGATGCCCGCCGGGCGTCGCGCGGTCGTCGGCTCACCCACCACGGTTCGGGCCGGCCTCGAGCAGGTTGCCGACCAGTACGGAGCCGACGAGCTGCAGGTCGTCACGATCACACACGACCACACGGCCCGCCGCCGCTCGTACGAGCTCATCGCGGACTCGTTCGGGCTCGCGACGCCCGCGGGAGAGGTCGCCCGCTCCCTGTCCCGAAGCGCGAAGACGTCGGGTTGACCTTGGCATACGATCCCGAGGAGAAGCTCATGACGGCGTCGCAGAGCCCGAGCCAGAGGATCACCGAGGAGGTCACCTCCTGGCCGAGCGTGACGGCGGGGCCCGGCAAGCGGGGCGAGCTGGCCTTCAGGATCGGCCGCCGGGAGTTCGGTCACCTGCACGGCGACCGCGTCGCGCACTTCGGCTTCCCCAGGGAGCTCGGCACACGCCTGCGAGAGGAGGGCCGGGTCGGCCCTCACCCGGTGAGGCCCGATCATCCGAGCTGGGCCGAGCGCCGGATCGAGGGCGAAGCAGACGTTCGTGACGTGATCGAGTTGCTGCGGCTGAACTACGACCGCGTCGTGGCCCGTTTCGGTCTCCCGGCGACCGCGGCCTAGAGGCGCCTCGCAGACGTCAGTGCTTTGCCGCTTCGAGCGCTCGCCAGACACGCTCGCCGTTCGCCGGCATCTCGACATGGCGAACCCCGAGGTGCGACAGCGCGTCCACGACCGCGTTCTGGACGGCCGGCGTCGCCCCGATCGTGCCCGACTCGCCGATCCCCTTCGCGCCGAGCGGGTTGACCGGGGTCGGCGTCTCCATCTCGACGAGCTCGAAGGACGGCAGCTCGGCCGCGGACGGGAACAGGTACCCGACGAAGCTCGCCGTCAACGGGGTGCCGTCGTCGTCGTAGGCGACCTCCTCGTAAAGCGCCTGCGCGATGCCGGTGGCGACGCCGCCATGCACCTGGCCCTCGGCGACGAGCGGGTTGACGATATGGCCGGCATCGTCGACGGCTACGAGACGAAGAAGCTCGACCGCACCCGTCTCCGTGTCGACCTCGACCACGGCGACGTGCGCGCCGAACGGAAATGTCGGGCTCTCGGCGGTGAAGTCGCTCTCGCTCTGCAGGTCCGCCAGGCGCCCGTCCGCGGCCGCGCGCTCGGCCAGCTCGGCCCAGGTGAGCGCGGACTGCGGTGCCCCGGCGACGTGGAAGCTGCCCGCTTCGCGGTCGAGCACGACGTCCTCCACGCCGGCTTCCAGGATGTCGGCGGCCAGTTGCCGCGCCCGCTCGACGACGCCCGCGGCGGCCTCGGCCGCGGCGGTCCCACCGAGCTGGGTCGACTTCGAGGCGTACGTGCCCGTGCCCCTCGGAACCTCGTCCGTGTCGCCCTTGAGGACGCTGACGCTCTCCACCGGCACTCCGAGCCTGTCGGCGACGATCATGGCGAACGTCGTCTCGTGGCCCTGGCCGTGCGAGAACGAGCCCGTTCGCAGGATTGCCCGTCCCTCGGGCGTGATCTCGACCGCGCCGAACTCGGCCTCGGGCAGGCCGGCGGTGATCTCCACGTAGGTGCTGAGACCGATCCCGAGCTGCCGGGCGCCGTCCTGCTCGCGCCGGCGCCGCTGCTCGTCGCGCAGCTGCTCGTACCCGGCTGCGTCGAGCACGAGCTCGAGCGCGCCCGCGTAGTCGCCGCAGTCGTATCGGGCGCCCGAGGCGGTCTTGTACGGGAACGCGTCGGGCGGGATGAAGTTCCGGCGCCGCACGTCGGCCGGGTCGAGGCCCGCCTCGGCCGCGAACAGGTCCAGCGCTCGCTCGATCGCCTGGGCCGCCTCCGGACGTCCCGCTCCGCGGAAGGCTCCGGTCGGCGTCGTGTTCGTGACCACCGAGACGGCGTCGACCTCGATCTTCGGGATCGCGTAGACGCCGCTGGCCATCAGCGCCGTGAGGTTCGGCAGGAAGGCGCCGAGGAAGGGATACGCGCCCGCGTCCTGGAGGATGCTGAGCCGGTAGGCCTGCACGACACCGTCCCGGCTGCCTCCGATCGTGAAGTCGAGGGCGGCGGCACGGCCGTGAACCATGGCGACCATGTTCTCGCCGCGCGTCTCCGTCCAGCGGGCCGGGCGGCCCGTCGCGCGCGCCACCCAGGCGACCAGGATGTCCTCGACCGAGAGCCCCTTGGCGCCGAAGCCCCCGCCGACGTCGGGCCCGACCACGCGCACCTGCGCCTCCTCCAGGCCGAAGACCTCCGCGAGCCCGTGCCGGTCGTAGTGCGGCGTCTGCGTCGAGAGCCACGCGGTCAGCCGGCCGTCCGCGCCGACGACGGCTGCCGTCGAGCGTGGCTCGAGCGGGCACGGGGCGAGCCGCTGGCTGACGAGCTGTCCCGAGACGACGACGTCGCAGCCGGCGAACAGCTCCTCGTCGGGCTCCTCCACGACTCTCCGCAGGCACACGTTCGTGCCCACTTCCGGGAAGAGGAGCGTCCGGTCCTCGAGCGCCTCGCGCGGATCGACCACGGCCGGCAGCGGGTCGTAGTCGACGGTGACGAGGGCTGCCGCGTCCATCCCTTGCACGCGGCTGTCGGAGAGGACGATCGCGACGATGTCCCCGTTGAAGCGAACGGTGTCGGAGGCCAGGTACGGCCGTCCCATGCGCTGCTCGAGGCCGGGGAGGGGCGGCGGCTGGAACGTTTCCAGATCGACGTCGGCTGCCGTGAAGACCTGCGTGCCCGGAAGCGCCAGCGCCGCGGAGACGTCGATGCCGGTGATCCGCGCATGCGCGAACGGCGAGCGGACGAAGGTCACGTGCCGAGCGCCGGGGAGCTCGAGGTTGTCCACGTAGCTGCCCTTGCCCTCGAGGAAGCGCGCGTCCTCCAGCCGCAGGACGCGCTGGCCGATGACGCCGCTCATCGCGGGAGTCTCACATACCGGCTGGTTCGGCTCACGAAGAACCGCTCGAGGGACACCGGCCCAGCAACGCGTCGCACTGGTCGGGCTGGCGTAGGATTGGAGTGCCAGGCGCGTCGTCGCGCGGAGCGAGTCGAGGAGGCTGCGATGGGGTCGACGTTCCCCGTCTACCGTATTCAGAGCGAGTCGGCGTTCGAGCGGGGCGTGCAGCACGGTGAGCAGGCCCGCGAGCAGATCGCCGCAACCGTGGGCACGTACCAGCAGATCTTTCGCGACTTCGTTCGCATCGACTGGGCCGAGGCGAAGCGGATCGGCGAGTCGTACGCGGCCCAGATCGACCGCTACGACCCGGACTACGCGGAGGAGATCCGTGGCGTGGCGGCCGGCAGCGGGCTCGAGCACAGCGAGATCCTCGCCCTGAACGCTCGCTCGGAGATCGCGCTCAGCGCCCGTCTCGTGGACGGCTGCACGTCGTTCGCGGCGTTCGGGGCGGCCACGCGCGACGCGTCGGTCATCCTGTGCCAGAACTGGGACTGGCGGCCGTCGGTGCGCGACGCGATCGTCGTGCTGCAGATCGAGCAGCCCGGGAAGCCGTCGCTGACGATGCTGACCGAGGCTGGGATCATCGGCAAGCTCGGCTTCAACTCAGCCGGTCTGGGCGTGTGCCTGAACGCGATCGTCACCGATCGGCTGGAGCCGAGCCGGTACGCCGCTCCACGTCGTCTTGCGCGCGATCCTCGACTCGCGCACGCTCAGCGACGCGGTCGGTGCGGTGGCGCGCGCCAACATCGCCTGCTCGGCGAACTTCCTCGTGGCTCAGGGCGGAAACGCGGCTCTCGACATCGAGGCCGTGCCCGGCGACATGGACGTGCTGCTTCCGGAGCAAGACGTGCTCGCCCACACGAATCACCTCCTCAGCCCTCGGCTGGTCGGCGTCCGCTGCCTCGGCAAGCAGGCATTCCCCGACACCTACCCTCGCCTCGCTCGCGTACGCCGGCTGCTCGACGAGCGCTGGGGCGACCTCGGCACCGATGCCGCCTGCGAGATCCTGCGTGACCATGCCGACGCGCCCGATTCCATCTGCAGGCACCTCGACGAGATCGTCGACGACGAAGGCCGGCGCCTGCACTCCATCTTCTCGCTCGTCATGGACCTCGACGGCGGCACGCTCGAGCTCACGGACGGGCCGCCGTGCTCGGCGGACTACGTCCGTCCGCTCGAGGCGGTCGCGGCCGGGGTGCCCGCGTGAGCTGGAGCTTCGAGCTCGTCTGTCTGTGCGGCTGATCGGCCGTAGAGCAGGCGCTGAACGTCCCGTCCGGGGAAAGCCTCGAGAGCACGTCCCTCGTCGCGTCGACGAGCCGGCGCGCCTCCGCCTCCGTCATTACGAGCGGCGGCGACATGGCGACCACCGGGCCGGCGTTGCGGACGATCACGCGCTGGTCGCGGCGCATCACGTCCTCGACCGGCTCGCCCGCGAAGGCGATCGGCGCTCGGGTCGCCTTGTCCGCGACGCACTCGATGCCGATGATCATGCCGCGGCCGCGAACCTCGCCGACCGCCGGAAGGTCCGTGAGCGACGCAAGCTCGGCGGCCAGGAAGTCGCCCGTGCGACGGGCGGCCTCGACGAGGCCCTCGCGCTCGATGATGTCGATGTTCGCCAGCGCGACGGCGCACGCAACCGGGTGTCCGCAGTACGTGAAGCCGTGGTGGAACCCGTCGCCGCCGCCGATCAGCTCGGCGATGTCGCCGCGCATCAGCACCGCGCCGAGCGGCACGTAGCCGCTCGTGATGCCCTTGGCGACCGAGACGAGGTCCGGCTTCATCCCCATCTCCTCGGACGCGAACCAGACACCGGTGCGGCCGAAGCCGGTGACGACCTCGTCGGCGATCAGCAGGATCCCGTGATGGCTGAGCAGCTCGCGCACCCGCGGCCAGTAGTCGTCGGGCGGGACGATGACGCCCCCGGCGCCGATGACGGGCTCGCCGATCATGGCGGCCACGCGATTCGGCCCGATCCGCTCGATCGTCGCCTCGAGCTCGCGCAGCAGAAAGTCGGTCGGGTCCTGCCCGTCGTAGAGCTCCGGGTGGTACGGATAGGGCGGCGTGACGTGCTCGATGTGGGGGAGGAGCGGCCCGAACCCGTCGTGGAACACCTGGATCCCGGTCGCCGTCCCGCTGCCGTAGCCGACGCCGTGGTAGCCCGAGCGCCGCGCGATGATCCAGTTGCGGTCGGGCTCGCCGCGCCGAACGTAGTAGAGGCGCGCGATCTTGATCGCGCTCTCGTTGCTCTCCGAGCCGCCGCTCGTGAAGAAGCTGTGCGTCAGCCCGTTCGGCGCCAGCTCCTCCAGCTTGAGGGCGAGCGAGATCGACTGGTCGTTCGAGAAGTCCCAGAAGCTCGTGAAGTACTCGAGCCGCTCCATCTGCTCCGCCGCGGCCTTTGCGATCTCGGAGCGTCCGTGGCCGATCTGGCAGAGCCACAGGCCGCCGGTCGCGTCCAGGTACTCGGTGCCGTCGGCATCCCAGAGCAGGCATCCCTCCCCCCGAACGAGAACGCAGCGCTCCTCGATAGCGCCCGAGAGGTTCGGATGGATGAGATGGGTGCGGTCGAGCTCTGCAAGCTCCGACAGTGTCCTGGTAGGTGTCGCGACGCTGGCCACCGGCGCTTCCTTTCGTCGTCGTGCCGCGCGGGCAATCCGCCCTGGCGGCGACCGAGGGGCGATCAGACCTCGGCCAGTGTTGCCGATCGCGAGGGGGCCGTCAAACGTCCGCCCGGACGGCCTCGGGCGCCGGGGCGATCGCGCGGTTGACCCGGGGCATGACCTCGTCGGCCATGAGCTCCATCGAGCGCTGCGCGAGTCGCGGGTCGGCCCAGTCGATGCCGCAGTAGAGCAGCGTCCCGAAGTCGCCGATCGTCTCGTGGAAGGCCAGCAGCTCGTCGACGACCTGGTCGACGGTGCCGGCGACGACGAGCTGGTCGACGATGGAATCGGTCGTGACGGCCGAGTCGGGCAGATCCGGATCCGCCTTGAAGAGGTTGGCGCGGCCCGCGCGCACGAGCTTGTAGCCGAGCTGCTGGTAGTAGAAGCGGTACGGGCTGTCGGGCCCGAACCCGTACTCGCGCGCGGTGCGCTCGTCGTCGGCGACGAAGACGGTCTTCGCGACACGCCATCTGGCGGGATCGGGCGTGCGACCGGCGGCCTCGCATCCCTCGATGACCTTGTCCCAGTGCGACTTGACCCATTGGGGCAGGAGGAAGTTGGCGGAGATGACGTCCCAGCCGCGGGCGGCGGCGTTCACCGCGCTCGCCGAGAAGGGCTCCACCACCGTGACGACGATCGGGGGGTGCGGCTTCTGGTACGGCTTGACCATCCGGCCCTGGCCTATCTCCGGGATTTGCGTCCGCTCGGTCGAGATCGTCCAGTGCTTCCCCTCGAGGTTGTACGGGGCGTCTCCTTCCCAGATGCCGAGGATGAGGTCGATGCACTCGGCGAACTTCTCCCTGCGGTCGGCGTCGAGGTTCCCGAACATCTCCCAGTCGGACGGCAGGCCGCCGGGGCTGATGCCGAACAGGAAGCGGCCTTCGAGGATGTTGTCGAGCATCGCGACCTTGGTCGCGATCGCCGCCGGGTGGCCGTTCGGAAGGTTGACCGTGCCTGTGCCGAGCTTGATCCGCTTCGTGACGTGGGCGAGGCTCGCGAGGAAGACGGTGCAGTCCGTGACCGACTCCGCGACGTCCGTGACGTGCTCGCCGACGTAGGCCTCCGTGAAGCCGAGCCGGTCGGCCAGGAGGATCGCATCCCGGTCCTCCTTCAGCGTCTGCACGTAGTCGCGCTCCGGCGGGTGCACCGGCATGGTGAAGTAGCCGAGCTCGATCGCCATAGCAGCCCCTTCGTCGCGGAGACGACCCGTACGCGGCCACTATAGTGAGCACCCCCGGAGCCGCCCGGCGTGCACGCCGCCGCCTTGGTCAGAACGACGGCTTGGCCACCATGACGATCACGATCGAGGTGAGCAGCGCCGTGTCGAAGCGGAAGATCGCGAAGAGCCGGCGAACCCGACGCCGGACCTCCTCGGACTCGGGGCCGTGCTGCTGCGCCGCCTGGTCGATCCGGCCGAGCTCAGGGCCGACGAAGCCGGCGCCGACGGCGAAGGCGGTGGTCCAGCCGACGATCCCGTAGACGACCCAGAACTGGCTCCAGTCGAGATCTCCCTCCACCATCAGCACGATGCCGAAAGCCAGCGCGGCGATGGACGCCGGGGTGTAGACGCGGGTGCCGATCCAGGTTCCCATCTTGCCGAGCGCGGCGAGCGTCGGCCCGTCCTGGAGCCGCTCGAAGCGGATGCCGAGCGTCGTCAGGGTGAGGTCGCCGCCCGCCCAGATCACCGCCGCGACGACGTGCAGCACGAGGTAGACCTGGTACGCGTTCGGGGCGAACGACAGGAAGACGATTGTCGCGGCCAGCAGGACGAGCCCTGCCAGGAGCGTCGAGAGGCTCCACGGCGCCTTCGGCATGGCGCCCGCGCTCGGCGGGGTCTCGGTGGGGGGTTCCATGTCAGCTGATCGGGACGCTAGCCGCTCGCGCGGTACGGCGTTCGGAGACGAAGACGCGGAGCCGGCGCCACAGCACGGGCCCCTCGTAGACGATCAACGCGAGCAGCGTCAGCGCGCCGATCGCGATCTGCCCGTACTCGGTGGGCTGCTTGAGCAGAGGCAGGACGTTCAGGATCAGCGAGAGGAAGAGCGCCGCGAGGAGAGCGCCGACGAAGGATCCTCTTCCCCCGGCGAGGCTCGCCCCACCGAGCACCGCTGCGACGATGCTCTGGAGCGCGTAGCCGCCGATGATGGGCGAGCCTGTCTGGATCAGGGAGGCGGAGAAGAACCCACCGACCGCAGCCATGAGCGAGCAGGCGACGAAGGCGGAGAACACCACCAGCCCGGTGTTCGTCCCGAGGCGGCGGGCGGACGTCTCGTCGAGGCCGACAGCTCGAATCGAGAGCCCTCCGCGGCTGCGGTACAGCCAGAGATCCCAGAGCACTGCGAGCACGACGACGCCGATGAAGGCGATCGGCATGAAGCCGACGCTCGTCTTCATGGCGCCTGCGAACTCGGTGCTGATCGCGACCCTCCGGATGATCGCGCAGGACGAGCGACACCCCCTGCAGGATGCTGAGCGTCCCGAGCGTCGCGATGATCGAGGGCAGGCCGATCACGCGGATGAGCGTCGCGTTCAGGATTCCCGTCGCAAGGCCGACCCCGACCACGGCGAGCGCACCCAGGGCCAGCATGTACCAGGCGGAGCCGGCCGCCATCGTGAACGAGGCGGTCACGACGCAGAGGGTCACGAGCGCGCCAACCGAGATGTCGAAGCCGCCCACCAGGAGCGCGTTCGTCTGGCCGAGCGCGACCAGCGCGAGCGGCATGGTGGTCAGCAGAAGGTTGTTGAGGTTGTACTCCGTCAGGAACGCGTCGTGCGAGACAGCCGCGTACGCGCCCAGGCCGAGGATCAGCAGGCCCAGGAAGGCAATCGGCATCCAGCCTCTGAACCTGGGCGCCGGCCGGGAAAGCGGCGTGGCCGTCCGCGAGCTCACGACGTCTCCCCACTCGGCACGGCGCCGACCTCCCGCCTCAGGTGACGCGACCCGACGATGGCCTCGACGATCCGGCGCTCGGACAGCTCCGCCGCGGGGATCTCGTCGACGATCCTCCCGCGCGACATCACCACGACCCGGTCGCAGAGACCCGAGAGCTCGAGCGGGTCGCTCGACTTGACGACGACCGCCACTCCCTCCCTCGCCTTCCCGCGCAGCGCCTCGTAGATGTCGAAGCGGGAGCCGACGTCGACGCCCTGCGTCGGCTCGTCGGCGAGGATCGCGTGCACCGAGCCTTGCAGGAAGGGGCGTGTGAGGGAGATCTTCTGCTGATTCCCGCCCGACAGGGACTGCACCGGCTGCTCGACGGAGGCCATCCGGATCCGGAGACGGCGCTGCAGATCGAGAATGGTCTCCCGCTCGCGCCGGCGGCTGAGCACCCCGAGCCGGCTGTAGCGCTTGAGCGCCCGAATGGTGGTGTTCGCGCGAACGCTGAGAACGGGAAAGAGTGACTCCCGGGCGCGGTCGCCGCTCAGGAGGATGACTCCGGCCCGGAGAGGGCCCACGGGGGACCTGGTGTCCAACGCGTCGCCGTTGCAGAGGACGGCGCCGGTCGAGCTGTCCACACCGGCGACCGAGCGGAGGAACTGCACCTGACCGTTGCCTTCGGCCCCGGCGAGGCCGAGGATCTCGCCCTTGTGGACCTGGAGGTCGATCGGCCCGAACCGGTCGCCCTGGAGCCCGGCGACGTCGAGGCAGACCTCGCTCGGACGGACCGAATCGCGGTCGGGGAACGCCTGTCCGAGCGGCCGGCCGATCATCAGCGCGACGAGCGCGTCCTCCGACATCCCGGCCGCCTCGAAGGTGCCCTGGCTGACGCCGTCTCGCAGCACCGTGATCCGGTCGGCGACTCCGAGCACCTCCGGCAGCCGGTGGCTGACGTACATGACGCCGACTCCGGTCCGGCTCCGCTCGAAGACGAGCGCGTGCAGCTGCTCGATCTCCTCGGGCCCGAGCGCCGTGGTGGGCTCGTCCAGCAGCAGCACCTTCGGCTCGGCGAGCAGCGCCTTCACCACCTCCAGGAGCTGCCGCTCGGCGAGCGAGAGGCTTCCCGCCGGCACGTCCGGCCGGGATCCGGAGGCCGAACTCGTCGAGCTTCCCCGCCGCCCAGGTCTCCATCTCGCCGTAGGCGGGTCGCTGGCTCGGGAGCGCTGCCAGGTAGAGGTTCTCGGCGACGGACATGGCAAGGACCTGCGAATAGGTCTGGTAGGCCATGCCCACGCCGAGGCCTATCGCCTCCGCCACGGACGCCGTCGAGAGCGGGCGCCCGCCGATCTCGACGGAGCCCTCGTCCGGCGCGAGGAACCCGCTGGCGATCCCCAGCAACGTCGACTTCCCGGACCCGTTCTCTCCGACGAGAGCGTGGATCTCGCCTGCGCGGCAGTCCACGCTCACCTCCCGTACGGCCCGCACCGGCGCCGTAGGCCTTGGAGACGGCGCGGAGCGAGAGGACGACGGGAATCGCGGGTCCGGGAGGCGTCTCGGGGCCGCCCGGCACAGCAGGGCGGCCCCGAGAAGTCGAACGGGACTCGGGATCTGTCACGGCGTCACGAGTGTCCGCTCGAGATCAGGTGTCCGAGTGTAGGTGTCTACTCAGCTCCTTCTATCCCTCCGGATACATCCTCGCGACGAGCTCGTCCGGGATGAGCGAGGTGATCGACGCCTCGGCCGGCCGGCCCTCGACGCACAGGCTTTCCACCGAGTTGTCCTTGAACGCGATCGGGAACACGATCGTCGGCGGTGGCGTGAAGCCCTTGAGCTGCATCATGCCCGCCGTCAGCGACGTGCGGATCTGCCAGTTCCCGGCCGCGTTCGCGTAGAAGATCTGCAGGTTCGGCTCGTTCAGCTCGTCTGCCATGCAGCCGAGAATGGGCTCGTCGGTCCGCATCGTCCAGACCTGGTCGATCGGGATGCCGGCCGCCTCGATGGCCGGCTGGGCGCCGAGCGCCATACCGCCCGAGTACTCGTAGCTGATGCCCTTCAGGTCCGGGTGGGCTGCCAGGAGGCTCGACATCGCCTCCTGCACTCCCGCCGGCACCCAGTTGGTGTCGTACGTGCCGACGATCTCGATCTCCGGGTTCAGCGCAGCCCTCTCGCACTCCTGCCAGGACGCGGAGAGCGGGTTGCCCGGCGTGCCGCCCATGAGCGCGATCTTGCCCGAGCCCACGTTGTCGTTGATCTGCTGCGCGAAGGCCTCGCCGAGCGCGCAGGTGTCCTCGCCGACGACGGTCGAGTAGTTCTCGCCGGGGCCGGTCACGTAGCCCCACGCGTACGTGGCAACCGGGATCCCGGCCTCGGTCGCCTCCTGGAACACGGGCAGGTACTGGTCGCCGATGTCCGGGAAGTTGACGATCACGTCGGCACCCTGCGCGATCACCGACTGGAAGTCCGCGAGCGGATCTCCCGGGCTGCTCGAGAAGACGTTCGCGCTCTTGTAGATGATCTCGCCGATCTCCGGGTACGTCAGCGCCTGGAGGATGAACTCCATCTTCGACATCTCGCGGTAGACGTTCTCGCCGAACGGCTCCACGTAGGCGACGGTCAGCTCTCCGCCGGTGCCCGTGTCACAGCCGTTGTTCTGCCAGCACTCGAGTGCCAGGTCCTGGTCGACCGGGTCGTCCGCGCGTGCGAACGCGGCGAGCGCGACCTGCTCGGCTACCGGATCGGCCGGCAGCAGCGTCGCGTCGAACAGCGCCTGCTCGATGACGGCCGGGTCGGCGTCGTAGGTCTCGCCGAACTCGTCCGGCCCGGCCGCGGCGTCTCGCCGGCGGCTCGCCGGTCTCGGCGGGCGGCTCGGCCGGCTCTGCCGGCGGCTCCGCGGGCTCGGCGGGCGGCTCTGCCGGCTCCGCCGGCGGCGCCGGCGGTGCGGCCGCCTCCTCGTCGCCTCCGCACGCAGCGGCGCCGATAGCGAGCACTGCCACCAGCAGCGCCATGGCTAGCCAGAAACGTCTCATAACGGGCTCCTTTCGTTCGTTCATCCTCCGACTCCCTTCCCCTCGCCGTGTCAACTCTTCCCCGCTTCGTAGGGGCCGGATATATCCGGCCCGTCCGGCACCGGGGACATCGTGCGGTCTGACTCGACCATGCGTCATCCCGGTGCTGTCGTCTCCGCAGGATCCCTCCTCTCGTCGAGCTCGAGCGTCCTGTCCCCGGCAAAGAGCGCCCTCGCTCTGGGGTGCTGGAGCACCTTGCCGAGCACGGCGGCGATGCGGTCGCCCGAGACGATCATCCCGGCGAGGATCGCCGCTCCGAAGACCACGTACTGCATCGCCGGCGACAGACCCAGCACCAGCAGAACCTGGTTCAGAAGCGTGAGCGCAAGCGCGGCGACCCAGGTCGAGGTGACGCTCGCCAGGCCACCGGCGAGGGACGCTCCGGCGATCACCACGGCCGCGATCGGCGCCAGCAGGTACTCGGCGCCGAACGCGAAGTCGATCGAGCCCCGCACGCCGGCGAGCATGACTGCCGCCGTGGCGTAGAGGACGCCCGCAGCCGTGTAGGCGAAGACGACGTGCGTTCGCACGTGGATGCCGGCCATCCATGCAGCCCGCGGGTTCGCGCCGACGGCCTGGAAGCGTCGCCCTGGGGCCGTGTAGCGAAGGCAGAGCGCGACGAAGATCGTGAGCATGACACCCAGCCAGAAGACCCAGCTGATCCCGAGCGGCTTGGTCAGGGCCCACGACTTCAGGGCCTGCGGGACCGCCGTCTCGAACGACACCTCCCGGGCGTAGCGCGCTCCGAAGGCGAGCACGATCCCCCCACGGCGAGCGTGACGATGAGCGGGTTCAGCCGCAGGATCCCCACGAAGATGCCGTTCGAGAGCCCGACGAGCAAGCCCAGGCCGAGACAGGCGAGGATGCCGAGAAGCAGCCTCTCGTCCGATTGCTCCGAGACGCCCAGGATGAGGTTGCCGCCGAGGAAGATCACGCCC
The DNA here is from genome assembly GCA_963838105.1 of uncultured Thermoleophilia bacterium. Lineage (GTDB taxonomy): Bacteria > Actinomycetota > Thermoleophilia > Gaiellales > Gaiellaceae > CAWJNF01. The sequence goes on from CAWIQC010000022.1 coordinate 145,116, forward strand.
GGGACCGAGAGGTCGATGCCGGCCTGCATGATCACGAGCATCGAGCCGAGCGCGGCGACGGCGAGGACCGCCATGATCGGAAAGACGAAGGCCCAGGACGTGCTCTTCAGCGCCGCCGGGGCGATGATCGCCGCGACGATGACGAGCGCGATCGTCGCAAGCCAGACCGGGAGGAAGCGCGATGTCAGCAGCAGGCCGCTCAGCGCCGAGCGGAGGCCGCGCTCCGCGGCGCGCGCGAGCCCGTTTTCCGGGGGCCCGGTCCCGGCAGGTGTCGTCCGCGCCTCAGCCATGCCGTCGCACGCTGTGCAGCAATACTGAACTACCCCCCTGTCGTCCCGTGGGCGTGACCCTACGACCTGGTACGACCACGTGTCAAGTGGTTAGACCAGCTGTTCAGTAAGACGCCACGGGGTGGGCCGGGTTAGTGCCACAGACTCACTAGGCAAGGGCCTCGCGAGCCGCGGAGCGCGCCTCGAGCTCGGCGACGTCCGCGCCGCGGACGTACGTCCTGCCGGTGACGAGGAGCTCTTCTGCCGGGAACCTCGTCAGGATCTCGCACCCGTCCGCGGTGACCAGCACTTCCTCCTCGATGCGGGCGGCCGAGCGGCCGTCCGTGGCGGGGCAGTAGGTCTCGAGCGCGAACACCATGCCCTCCTCGATCTCCACCGGATCGTGGAACGAGTGGAGGCGCGAGATCATGGGGGCCTCGTAGAGCCCGACGCCGAGCCCGTGGCCGAACTGGAGGCCGAAGCACGACTCCTCGCTGGGGAAGCCCAGCTCCTCGGCAGTCGGCCAGACCTCCGCGATGCGGTCGGTCGTCACGCCCGGGCGGACGAGCTCGATCGCGTCGTCGAGCCACTGGCGGCACCGCTTGTAGGCGTCCAGCTGGGACGGCGAGGCGCTGCCGACGCAGAACGTGCGGTAGTAGCACGTCCTGTAGCCCATGAACGAGTGGATGATGTCGAAGAAGGCCTGGTCGCCCGGCCTGATCAGCCGGTCGGAGAAGACGTGCGGGTGCGGGTTGCAGCGATCGCCGGACACCGCGTTGATGGCCTCGACCTGCTCGGAGCCCTGCTCGAACAGGTATCGCATCGCGTCGGCGACGATCTCGGTCTCGCGCACGCCCGGTCGCAGCTGCTCGTAGATGCGCTCGTACACGCCGTCGACGATCGCGGCCGCATGAGCCAGCAAGGCCTTCTCGTCGTCGGTCTTCAGCTTGCGCGCGGCGAGCATGACGCGCTGCGCGTCGGTCGTGTGGACCCCGGCCCGGTGGAGAGCCTGGAGCGTGACCATGTCGCTCATGTCGATGCCGACCGGCTCCGCCTCGAGCCCGCGCTCGCGAAGCTCGTGGACGATCTTGCGCGGCCATCGCGTCCGGGACGCCCGTCTCGTCCGGCATGGCTCCGCGCATGCTCGTCACCCCCGCGCGCCAGCTCGTCTCGGGCAGCCAGGGCGCGAAGAGCTGGTGATGTCTCGCGGCGGAGCCGAAGTCCCAGAGGATCGGGTCGGCGTCCCGGCAGAGCAGCACGAAGCGGGCGTTCTTGTCGCGGGCCCACTCGCCGATGTGGGTGCTCGTGACGTAGCGGATGTTGTTCGGGTCGAAGAGGAGCAGGGCGCCGAGGTCCGACGCTGCCAGCGCGTTCCGAGCTCGCTCGAGCCGCTCCAGTCGGAGTCGCGGGAAGTCGACCCGCTGTTCCCAGTCGACCGCCATGCTGGCGCCGCGCGAGGCGATGTTCATCGGCTCGGCTCCTTTCGGCACGCGGGGTTAAGCGGAAGCGTACACTCAGGACGGCGGCTGTGAGAGCGTCAAGCTTCAGAACGAAGCACGATGCCGTCAGATCTCTCTTCGCGCGAAGCGAGCTCTAGCCCTCGAGCTCCGAGCGGACGATCTGTGCGCCGTCGACCAGCGCCCGCAGCTTCATCTTGGCCACCGTCCGCGCGAGCGGCTTCATGCCGCAGTCGGTCGTGAGGTAGACGCGCTCGGGGGGTACGACGGCGATGACCTTGCGGATCCGGTCCGCGACCTGCTCGGGCGTCTCGACCATGCTCGTGCGGATGTCGAGCACCCCGACCCCGACCTCCTTGTCCTCCGGAAGGCCCTTCAGCGAGTCGATGTCGATCATCTCGCGGTTCGCGAAGTCGACGACGAACTGGTCGATGGGGACGTCGTAGAAATGCGGCAGGACGGCCTCGTACCCGGCCGGGAAGAGGTCGGCGAGCCGGTTGCCCCAGGCGTTCCCGAAGCAGAAGTGCCAGGCGATCTTCGCATCGACGCCGTCGACGCACTGCGCGATGACGTCGGCGATCCACTTGTAGTCCTCGTCGTCGCCCGTGAAGAGCGGGAGCCAGGCGCCGAGGTCCTCGAGCTGGAGGAACGTGGCGCCCGCCTCGACGAGCTCCTTCATCTCGGCGTTGAAGATGGGTGCGAGCGCGTAGCTCAGCTCCTTCGGATCCTTGTAGTGCTCGAAGTAGACGTGCCAGGCGAGATTGACCGGGCCGGCGCCCACCGAGACCTTGACCGGCTTGGTGGCATGGCGCGTGGCGATCTTGTACAGATCCACGAGCCGGATCGGTCCGCGCTCGACCGGCCCGCTGTTGATGACGCCGCCCCAGTCGGAGAGGAGCTTGAGGCCCGTGGTCACGAGCTCCTGCCCCACGGCGGCGGGATGCTCCTCCTTCGCCTGCTCGAAGCCGGGGATCCGCTCGTACATGTACCAGCAGAACGAGCCGATGACGCCCACGTAGTCGTCGTAGCTCATCTGGCCGTCCGTGACGATGTCGAGGCCGGCGTCCTCCTGGTCGCGGAGCACGACCTGGGTCGCGTCCTCGTACGCCTCGGCGTGGTCGACGTGCTTGAAGGCGACGCGTACGTCCCGACCGAGCAGCTGGTAGCCGTACCAGTGCGGCCTCGGGTACGACCCGACCATCGTCGTCGGGAGGATGGTGTCGACGATCTTCCGTGGCATTCGTGCCTCCTGCCCTGGTCGGTGTTCAGTGGCGACCGCGGTCGAGCCGTGGACACGCGGTCGCGCGGCGCGAGCATACAGCAGTGGCGAACAAGACAGGCTACGAGGGGGTGGTCCCGGCGCCGGCTCCCGGAAGCCGTAAAGCGAACGTGAACACTCGGGCATAGAATGGCCCCATGCCGACCCGAGCAAAGCCCGAGACTCGCAGGAGCCGCGCGGCAAAGCGTACGGTCGAGGACGACATCGGGCCGCGCCTGCGGCGCCATCGGGAGGAGCGTCAGCTGAGCCTGCGCGAGCTCGCGCGCCGGCTCGGGATCTCGCCCAGCGCGATCTCGCAGTTCGAGACCGGGAAATCCCGCCTCTCGGTGAGCACGCTGTACGCGATCGTGACGGAGCTCGGGATCTCGCTGGACGAGCTCTTCAGCGGCATCGACGGCGACGCACCGACCCCGGAGTCGCCGAGGAAGCCCACCGCCCGCCCGGCGAAGGGCGCCGAGGGGGCGCCGCGAACACGGGACGGGCGCCACGTCCAGCGCGCCGGCAGCCGGCGGGCCATCGACCTCGAGACCGGCGTGCGCTGGGAGCGGCTGACTCCGGAGGCCGACCCCGAGGCCGACTTCCTCTACGTCGTCTACGAGGTCGACGGCTCCTCGTGCCAGGGTGACCGCTTCATCCGCCATTCCGGGCGCGAGTACGGCCTGGTCCTGAGCGGGGCGCTCGAGGTCACCGTCGGATTCGACACCTACGAGCTCGGTCCGGGCGACTCGATCTGCTTCGACTCGACCGTTCCGCATTGCCTGCGGACGATCGGCAGCGAGCCGGTGCACGGCGTGTGGTTCGTCGTCGGTCGCCAGAGCGACGCGCGAGCGGCCGGGCTCGAGTCGAGCAGCGCGGCCACGCCGCCCGCTTGACCCCGACGCGGAACGGGCGCCCGGTCAGGAACGTCGTCGCGAGCAACCCACGGAAACGAAGGCGCAAACAGGAACGGAGGACTCGCCCATGCTCAAGGCAACCGACGGACTGCTGCTGCCGACGACGATCATCGGCTCGCTGCCGCGGCCGTCCTGGTACACGGAGAACCTGGGGACGCGCTCGTTCCTCGACGCGATGGTGGACATCGGCTTCCGCGAGCAGTACGTCGACGCGCTCTCCGTCTACCTCCGCGAGCAGGAGCTCGCCGGGCTCGACGTCGTGACGGACGGCGACTGCCGCTTCGACCACGACGTGGGCGGCCAGAGCTGGACCCGCTATCCGACCCAGCACATGTCGGGCTTCGACGATCAGCCGCAGCTGGCCAAGGCGGGCGCCGGAGGTCTCGCCTTCCCGAGGGGCCACATCCTCCACGACTACCTCGAGGCTCGCGTCATGCCGCGGATCGTCGGGCCGGTCGGCCGCGGGGAGCTCCAGTACGCCGAGATGTGGAAGGCGGCGCAGCGCCTGACGACCCGGCCGGTCAAGTTCGGCACGGTCACGCCCGAGCTCGTCGCCTTCGCCGTCCAGGACTCGCACTACGACGACCTTCCGTCCCGGATCATGGCGATCAGCGACGCCCTCAACGAGGAGCTGCACGAGCTCGCCGACGCCGGCTGCCCGGTCATCCAGATGGAGGAGCCGCAGATCCACCTGCTGGCGGCCCGGGGCATCGTCGACGACGTGATCAACCCCGCGTTCATGGTGGACGTGTTCAACAACACCGTCAAAGGCCTGCGCGCCAAGACCGAGGTCTGGTGCCACACCTGCTGGGGGAACCCGTCGCAGCAGCGGATGTTCGCCACCGTGCAGTCCTACGAGCCGGCCCTCGAGTACCTGAACCAGGTCGATGCCGACGTCATCACCTTCGAGACCAGGAGCTCGGGCGCGGGCGACCTCGCGGCGATCGGGAGCACGATCACCGACAAGCGCATCGGCATCGGGGTGATCGACCATCACACGCTCCAGGTCGAGTCGCCGGAGGAGGTGGCCGAGCTCGTGCGGCTCGCACTCGAGCACATCCCGACCGAGCAGCTCGTCGATCTGCTCCGACTGCGGCATGGGCCGCGAGGGCATGAGCCGGCGGCACGCGTTCTACAAGACCGTGTCGCTGGTGCTCGGCACGAACACCGTCCGCAAAGAGCTGGGTATCCCCGAGGCAGAGTGCATGGCGGCCGATGCCGCGCTACTCCCTCATCGCGACGGGCTAGATCGATCGACGGCTGATCTAGTGGGAGGCGGACGATGATCAACGCGCCATCGTCGGGCTCGGTTGGTGGGGCAAGACGCTCGTCGAGTCGGTCCAGGGCCGAAGCGACGACGTGCGCTTCGTCGCGGGGGCGACCCGGACGGGCTCGCCCGAGGCGGAGGCCTTCGCAGCGGATCAGGGGTTTCGTCTGGTCGACGGGTACGAGGCGCTGCTGGCCGATCCAGAGGTCGACGCGGTCGTCCTCGCCACGCCCCACTCGACTCACGCGCACCAGGTGATCGCCGCCGCGGAGGCGGGCAAGCACGTCTTCTGCGAGAAGCCGTTCGCGCTTGCGGGGCACGATGCCGAGGCGGCCGTCGACGCCACCCGCAAAGCCGGCGTGACGCTCGGCCTCGGCTACAACCGGCGCTTCCATCCCGAGATGACGAAGCTGCGCGAGCGGATCCGCTCGGGCGGGCTCGGCGTCGTCATGCACGTCGAGGCGACGATGACGTTCCCGAACGCGCTCTTCCTCACGCCGAGCCAGTGGCGTGCAAACCGGGAGGAGACGCCGTGCGGGGGGCTCACTCCCGATGGGCGTCCACGCCGTCGACGGCATGATCGACCTCTGCGGCGCAATCGACCACGTCTTCTGCCAGAGCTTCCGGCGGGTCGTCGAGATCGACGCCGACGACACCACCTCGATCCTGTTCCGGATGAAGGACGGCATGTCCGGCTACCTCGGCACGATCACCGCCACCGGGCCCGGCTTCAGCTTCCAGGTGTTCGGCTCCGACGGGTGGGTACGGCTCGAGGGGATGACGCACGTCGCGGGGGCGTCGTCGGAGGAGCGGCGGACTCGGCTCTTCGGCGCCTGCAAGTTCCAGCCGCTCAAGGGGCCGGCCGAGGTCTGGGAGGCCGAGCCGTTCGACTCGAGCCGGGCGGCGCTGGAGGCGTTCGCGCTCGCTGCCTCGGGCGGTCCCGCGTTTCCGATCACGCTCGAGGAGATGATCCACGGCGTGGCGGTCACCGAGGCGATCGTGCGCTCCGCCGCCTCGGGCGCCGTCGAGCCAGTCACCTAAGCCGAACCAGGGAGACAGATGGATCTCGGCAACGGCCTCGGACACCTGACCTACTCGACGCTCGTTCACCCGGGCGATACCTGGGACGACATGTGGACGAGCCTCACGACGTACGTCCCCCAGGTGAAGCAGCGGGTCGCGCCGGGCGAGCCCTTCGGCGTCTCGCTCAGGCTGTCGGCGGAGTCGGCGCGCACGTTGGCGGCAAGCCCCTCGGAGCGCGACAGGCTGAAGGGCTTCCTCGCCGACAACGACCTGTACCTCTACACGGTCAACGCCTTCCCGTACGGGCCGTTCAAGGGCCGTGTCGTCAAGGAGCAGGTCTACGAGCCCGACTGGCGCTCGGAGGAGCGCACCGAGTACACGATGGCCGTCGCCGACGTCCTCGCCGACGTGGTCGACGAGGGAACGGCGCCGTCGATCCAGACGTCACCCCTCGGCTTCAAGCCGAACGTGACCGGCCCCGACGTCGTCGCCAGCTACACGGAGCACGTGCTGCGGGTGGCGGCGCACCTCGTCGGGCTCGAGCAGCGAACCGGGCGCACGGTCACGCTCGCGATCGAGCCGGAGCCGTTCTGCTTCCTCGAGACGACGGACGAGACGGTCGCGTACTTCGAGGAGCGCCTCTACTCCGGAGAGGCCGCAGCCGTCCTCGCCCGGCTCGCCGGGATTCCGATCTCGGAGGCGCACTCGGCGCTCCGCCGGCATGTCGGCATCGTGTTCGACATCTGCCACCAGGCGGTCGAGTACGAGAGCATCCGCGAGTCGCTGTTGCAGCTCGTGGACGCCGGCATCCCGATCTTCAAGCTTCAGGAGGCGGCGGCGTTGCACGTCCCGACCGTCACCGAGGAAGCCGTGGAGATGCTGACGCCCTACGCCGACACCATCTATCTGACGCAGACCCTCGAGCGGGGCGGCGACGGGAGCATCACGCGATTCCTCGGGCTCGACGAGGCGCTCGCGGACTGGGCCAGGAGCCCGAGGCCGTGCGAATGGCGCGTCCACATCCACGTGCCCGTGTTCCTGGACGACCTCGGCGCCTTCCGCACCACGCGCTCCGCGATCGCGGACGCGCTCCGGCTCCACAGGGAGAGCCCGCTGTCGCGTCAGCTCGAGATCGAGACGTACACCTGGGACATGCTCCCGGCCGCTCTCAAGACCGGGGACATCGTCGAGTACGTCTGCCGCGAGCTCGAGTGGGTCCGCGGCGAGCTCACGGCGTGAGCCCGGCGGGGCTCAGTCCAGGCCGCCGGCCCGGGCCTGCTCGCGGGCGATGACCGCCCAGTCCTTCGGGCCGTCGCCGTGCGCGACCGCCCCGAGGAGCCGATCGCGCAGGACGTTGGCGCTCGGCAGCGGCAGGCGCGCGAGGTTGGCGGCGGCCAGCACGAGGTTCGCATCCTTGAGACCGAGGTCGGCGGAAAAGCCGACCTGGTCGTAGGACTCGTCGACCATGATCTTCCCGTAGACCTTGTAGGCCGGCGCGGCGAAGAGGCCGTCCGTCATCAGCTCGTAGAGCACCTGCGGCTCGACGTCGTACTTGCGCGTGAGGGAGAACGCCTCTCCCATGACCTCGATGGCGCAGCCGAGCACGAAGTTGTTCGCGAGCTTGACCGCGGCCGCCGACGCCGGGTCAGCGCCCGCTTCGAACGTGCGCCGGCCGATGACCTCGAACAGCGGCGCGCAGCGGCCGACCGCGTCCGGCGGGCCGCCGACGATGATTCCGATCTGCCCGGCCGCCGCGACGTCGGGCCGGCCGACGGCGTGCGCCGCGACCATGACCTGGCCTGCGGCCGAATGGGCGGCGGTGAGCGCCTGGACGGTGGCGACCCCGTGGGTGCCCATCGTCATGTGGATCGCGCCTTCGGGCAGCGAGTCGCGGATCCCCGCGCTGCCGAGGGTCACCTCCTCGAGCGCGGCGTCGTCCGCAACCGTCGTGACCACGACCTCCCGTTCCCGGCAGGCCTCGGCGACACTCGTCGCGACCCTGGCGCCGGCCTGCTCCAGCTCGTCGGCTCGACCGGGCGTGCGGTTGTAGACGACGAGATCGTGGCCTCCGGTCAGGATCCGGCCCGCGATACCCCGTCCCATGCGCCCGAGGCCGACGAAGCCGACCTTCATCGTCATGCGCCCCAGCCGGCTGGGGGCGTGCGCCTGCCCTCCCCGAAGTGCCAGTACTCGCGCAGCTCCCGGCAGAGCCCGTTCTCGTCGAATCTCAGCATGAAGGAGCCGGCCAGCGTGATCTCGGCGCCGCCGTTCACCATGGTGACCCACCATTCGACGGCGACCCGATCCCCTTCCACGATCGGCGTCCCGTACTCGAGCTCGACGGCCTCCTGGGTCGCCGTCACCCTTGCCCAGTAATCCCGCACGCGTGAGGGGCCGACGAAGGGCTCGTCATAGGGCTGCTCCCGGTAGAGCGCGTACTCGGTGAAGAGCGCCGCCGCCGCGTCGGGGTCGCGCTCGATCCAGGCCCTGCCGGTACTCGGCAAGCCATTCGCTGACAGTGAGCGGCATGCACGGCACCCTAAGGGAAACGCGGAGGAGCGGCGCAAAGTGGCTGCTATCGTCGGAGGGCATGAGCGATCCACAGGCGGCCGCAGGGCTTCCGCGGACCGACGAGCTCTTCCGCACCCAGCCACGCGCGTACGAGGCGATCGCCCACGAGCTGCTCGTCCAGATCCTCGGCGGCCACCTCGGGCCGGGCACGAGGCTTCCCTCCGAGAGGCAGCTCGCAGCCCGCTTCGGGGTCAGCCGGCCGACCGTGCGGGAGGCGCTCGGCGCGCTCGAGGCGCGCGGGGTCGTCGTCACGCGCGTGGGGAGCGGGACCTTCGTCGCCGAGCGGGACGCGCTCGAGCAGGCGCCCGACCCCTCGGCCGACGACAGCCCTGCCGAGTTCATGGAGACGCGCCTCGTGCTCGAGGTCGCGGTCGCCCGGCTCGCCGCCAAGCGCGCCGCCGTCCGGCGCGACGGGCTCGAGGAGCTGCGGCTCAGCGTCGAGGCCCTCGAGCGGGTCGCGGATCCGGAGGCGCTCCCGGACGAGCTCGATCGCGACTTCCACCGCGGGGTCGTCGGGCTGACGGGCAACGAGTACCTGATCGCGCTGCTCGAGCCGATGTGGGAGACGATCCGGCAGGCCCTCTACACGACGCTCGGCCGCCGGAGCTGGTCGCCGGAGCACACGCAGCGAACGGCCGTCGAGCACCGGGCGATCTACGAGGCGCTCCGAGCAGGCGACCCCGAGCTCGCGGCGTTCGCGATGGAGCGCCACCTGCGGGCGCTCATGGCGACGCTGTTCGAGGACGAGGCGTTCGAGGGTCCGCCCGCCGCGCTTCTTCGCCTACGAGGCCCGACTCCATGTTCACCGTCACCGATGGGATCGTCCTGCCGACCACGGTGACGGGCTCCTGGCCACGCCCGTTCTGGTACACGAGCAACCTCGCGGGCCGCTCGGCGTCCGACGCGCTCGCCGACGCCCGCTACCGCGAGGAGCTCACCGACGCCGTGGCCGTGGTCCTCTCCGACCAGGAGCGCGCGGGCCTCGACATCCTCACGAACGGGGACTACCACCTCGACGCCGATCTCGGCGGCAGGTCGTGGATGCTGTACCCGGTCGAGCGGCTTCCGGGCATCGCGACCGGCGAGACGGTCCCGGCGAGCGACGAGTGGGTGCATCCGCCGGGCTCGCTGCTCGCGGAGGTGTTCGGAAGCTGGCGGCTGCCGCCTGTCGTCGGCCGGGTGGAGCCGGGCGGGTCGCTCGAGCTCGACAAGCTGTGGCGGATCGCGCAGGCCCGCACCGACAAGCCCGTGAAGCTCGGCACGGTGTCCACGCAGTTCATCGCGAGCATGCTCGAGCTCCGCACGGACGAGTACGCGGCGAACAAGCGCGACCTCATGTGGGACATGGCGACCGCGATGAACCGCGAGCTGCGCAAGCTCGCGGATGCCGGCTGCAGGGTCATCCAGATCGAGGAGCCGCTCATGCACTTCGTCGCCTCGACGTCGCGCGACGAGCGCTACCTCGACTTCCTGATCGAGTGCTTCAACCACGAGATCTCGGGGCTCGAGGACGTCGAGGTCTGGGTGCACACGTGCTGGGGCAACGCCAACATGCAGCGTGTGCACGGGCGGACGTCGTACGCGGAGGCGATCGAGATCTTCCTCGAGCGCGTCGGCGGCGACGTCTGGACGGTCGAGATGAAGGATCGCCAGTACGCCGACCTCGAGCTCTTCCGTCCCTACCGCGACCGGATGCGGAAGAAGCTTGCGCTCGGCGTCGTGAGCCACCGCTCGCTCCAGGTGGAGACGCCGGAGGAGGTCGCCGACGACATCCGCTACGCGCTGAGCCACGTCGACGCCGACAAGCTCGTCCTCACGTCCGACTGCGGCTTCGGCCGCGGCGGCCCGAACCGGCTCGTCGCGTTCTACAAGGCGACCGCGATCGCGCAGGGCGCGAACATCGTGCGGCGCGAGCTCGGCCTGCCCGAGACGCGGGTCCGGGCGGCCGACCCCGCGACGCAGGTCGACCAGCCGCGGCGCCCGGCGCCGAGCGGCTGAGCCGCTCGCCCGCCCGCCGCGCGTGCAGCCAAATTCCCTTGACAGGGACCGGCCGCGCTGGGAAGATCCAGTGACCAATTCGTTTACCAATCGAGGAGCGTACGCCTGTGGCCGTAGCCAGGAGCTTCCACTTCACCTCGGAGTCGGTGACGGAGGGCCATCCCGACAAGATGGCCGATCAGGTTTCGGACACCATCCTGGACGCTCTCCTCGCCGAGGATCCGATGGCCCGCGTCGCCTGCGAGACGTTTCTCACGACCGGGCTCGCGCTCGTCGGCGGCGAGATCACGACGTCGAGCTACGTCGACATCCCGCGCCTCGTCAGGGAGAAGATCGCGAGCATCGGGTACACGCGCTCGGAGTACGGCTTCGACGCGAGCACGTGCAGCGTCATCGTCGCGGTCGATCCGCAGTCGCCCGACATCGCGCAGGGCGTCGACGAGGCGTACGAGGCACAGCACGCGCCGGGTGACGACGACCCGCTCGACCGCCAGGGAGCGGGCGACCAGGGGATGATGTTCGGCTACGCGTGTCGCGAGACGGACGAGCTGATGCCGCTCCCGATCACGCTCGCGCACAAGATCTGCAAGCGGCTCGCCGAGGTTCGCAAGGCCGACGAGCTCCACTACCTCCGGCCGGACGGAAAGGCGCAGGTCACCGTTCGGTACGAGGTCGACGAGCACGGCCGCCAGACACCGGTCGAGATCGAGCGCGTTCTCGTCTCGACGCAGCACTCCGACGGGGTGGACGCCGAGTCGCTCATCAAGCCGGACCTCATCGAGCGCGTGCTCTACCCGATCCTGCCGCGCCACATGTACGACGAGGCCCGTCTCGAGCACAAGGACTTCGTCTACGTGAACCCGACCGGGCGCTTCGTGGTCGGCGGCCCGATGGGCGACACCGGGCTCACGGGCCGGAAGATCATCGTCGACACGTACGGCGGCTCCGCCCGCCACGGAGGCGGTGCGTTCTCGGGCAAGGACCCGACGAAGGTCGACCGGTCGGCCGCCTACGCCGCCCGCCACGTGGCGAAGAACCTGGTCGCCGCGGGCCTGGCCGATCGCTGCGAGCTCCAGGTCGCCTACGCCATCGGCGTGGCGCAGCCGTTCTCGATCCAGGTCGAGTGCTTCGGCACGGAGCGCATCCCGGTCGACCGCCTCGAGCAGCTCGTGCGCGATCACTTCGACCTTCGCCCCGCCGCGATCCTGCGCGACCTCGACCTGCGGCGCCCGATCTACGCGAAGACGGCTGCCTACGGCCACTTCGGCCGCGAGGACCACGACTTCACGTGGGAGCAGACCGACCGCGCCGAGGCGCTGCGCGAGGCAGCGGGGCTCTCCGTGCTCGAGGCGGAGCCCGTCTGATGTGCGTCACCGTTGTCGGCTCCGTCGCCTTTGACGCGCTCGAGACGCCGTTCGGGAAGCGCGAGCGGATCCTCGGCGGGGCGGCGACGCACTTCTCGCTCGCCGCGAGCTTCTTCACCGACGTGCGGGTCGTCGGCGTCGTCGGCGAGGACTTCGGCCCGGACGAGCTGGCCGTCTTCGAGGAGCGCGGGATCAACACCGACGACCTCGACCGCGTCGACGGCGAGCGCTCGTTCTTCTGGGCCGGCCGCTACGAGGAGGACATGGCGGTCGCGCACACGCTCGACACGCAGCTGAACGTCTTCGCGCAGTTCGACCCGTCGCTCTCGCCGGGTGCGCGAGAGTCCTCCGTCGTCTTCCTCGCCAACATCCAGCCGGACGTCCAGCGGCGCGTGCGCGAGCAGTGCAACGGCGCGCTGCTCACGGGGCTCGACTCCATGAACTACTGGATCACGTCGGCCCGCGACTCCCTGCTGGAGACGATGAAGACGGTGGACGTGGTCGTCCTCAACGACGCCGAGATCCGGATGCTCACCCATGACGCCAACCTCACCCGCGGCGCGAGGCAGATCCGGGAGCTCGGCCCGGGCGTGGTGGTCGCGAAGCAGGGCAGCTACGGAGCGGCGATGTTCACCGGCGAGGGGTTCTTCTCCGTTCCCGGCTACCCGCTCGAGACCGTCGTCGATCCCACCGGGGCCGGCGACTCCTTCGCCGGCGGGTTCTTCGGGTACCTCGACTCGCACGCCGGCTCGCCCATCACGGACGAGAAGCTCCGCTGCGCGGCCGTCTTCGGATCCGTGCTCGCCTCCTTCTCGATCGAGGAGTTCGGCAGCGAGCGCGTCCAGCGTCTGACGCACGAGCGAGATCGACCAACGATTCGACGAGTTCCGCCGGATGACGCACTTCGAGGCGATCCGGCCTCCCTCTGCATCGAGACCTGTCACGACGAGCGACCGGAGATGAGATGACACCCACCGTTTCGACCACGACGGCCGACTTCAAGGTCGCGGACCTCTCGCTGGCGGCGTTCGGCCGCAAGGAGATCGAGCTCGCCGAGCACGAGATGCCGGGGCTCATGGCCATGCGCAGCGAGCACGCCGCCGAGCAGCCGCTCCGTGGCGCCCGGATCACGGGCTCCCTGCACATGACGATCCAGACGGCGGTGCTGATCGAGACGCTCGTCGCGCTCGGCGCCCAGGTGCGCTGGGCCTCCTGCAACATCTTCTCGACGCAGGACCACGCCGCCGCGGCGGTCGCGGTCGGGCCGGACGGCACTGCGGACGACCCGCGCGGGATACCCGTGTTCGCGTGGAAGGGCGAGACGCTCGACGAGTACTGGTGGTGCACCGAGCAGGCCCTCGTCTGGCGGGCCCGAGTCCGGCGGAGCCGGACTTGGTCGGGGGGCCGAACATGATCCTCGACGACGGCGGCGACGCGACCCTGCTCGTCCACAAGGGCGCCGAGTTCGAGCGTGCCGGCGCCGTTCCCGATCCGGCGGGCGCCGACTCGGAGGAGTTCCGCATCGTCCTCGAGCTGCTCCAGCGCTCGCTGGGCGAGGACCCGCAGCGCTGGACGCGCATCGCGGGGGGCATCAAGGGCGTCACCGAGGAGACGACGACCGGCGTTCACCGCCTCTACCAGCTCGCCGAGACCGGCGACCTGCTCTTCCCGGCCATCAACGTCAACGACTCCGTGACGAAGTCGAAATTCGACAACCTCTACGGCTGCCGGCACTCGCTGATCGACGGCATCAACCGAGCGACCGACGTCATGATCGCCGGCAAGGTCGCGGTCGTGTTCGGCTTCGGCGACGTCGGCAAGGGGTGCGCCGAGTCGCTGCGCGGCCAGGGCGCGCGCGTGATCGTGGCCGAGATCGACCCGATCTGCGCGCTGCAGGCTGCGATGCAGGGCTACCAGGTGGCGACGCTCGAGGACGTCGTCGAGACGGCCGACATCTTCATCACGGCGACCGGCAACCGGGACGTCATCGGCGCCGACGACATGGCGCGGATGAAGCATCAGGCGATCGTGGGCAACATCGGCCACTTCGACAACGAGATCGACATGGCCGGGCTCGCTCGCTACGCCGGCATTCGCCGCGTCAACGTCAAGCCGCAGGTGGACGAGTGGGTCTTCGCGGACGGCCACACGGTGATCGTCCTCTCGGAGGGGCGGCTGCTGAACCTCGGCAACGCCACGGGCCACCCGAGCTTCGTGATGTCGAACTCGTTCACGAACCAGGTGATCGCGCAGATCGAGCTCTTCACGAAGAACGAGCTCTACGAGCGCAGGGTCTACACGCTCGCGAAGCACCTGGACGAGAAGGTCGCGAGGCTGCATCTCGACGCGCTCGGCGTCCGGCTGACCGAGCTGACGCCCGAGCAGGCCGCGTACATCGGCGTTCCCGTGGAGGGGCCGTACAAGCCGGATCACTACCGGTACTGATGAGCGAAGCGGCGCTGACGCGAGACGCGAGCCACTTCTCCCCGGCCTACGCCCGGGTGCAGGAGCTGATCGCGGCCGAGCGTTGCGTCGTGCTCGACGGCGCCGTCGCGACCGAGCTCCAGCGGCAGCACGATCTCCACGCGGAGGGCCCCGGGAGCGACCGCGAGCTCTGGGGCACCTGGGCGCTCTACCGGGCTCCCGACGCGGTGCTCGACGTCCACCGGCGCTACGCGAGCACCGGCTGCGACGTGATCTCGACGGACACCTGGTCGATCCTGAGCGCGCCCGAGATGGAGATGCGCGCGAGCCCGGGGCGAACCGAGCTCACGCACTGGATGGACGTCGCGCGACTCGGCGTGCGGCTCGCCCGCCAGGCGATACAGGACGCCGGCCGCGACGGCGAGTGCGCCGTCGCGTTCGCGATCTCCGAGGAGGTCAACTCACCCGAGCGTCGCGGCACGCTCGATCTGCTGGCGCGCGTCTTCGAGGACGAGCCGCCGGACCTGATCCTGCTCGAGACGCTGACGCTGATCCGCGACCCGCTCACGTTCGAGACGGTCGAGGGCCTGCTGGCGACCGGGCTGCCCGTCTGGGTGAGCTTCCGCCGCTGTCGCCACGGCGTCTGCGGCGTCTACGGCCAGCACTGGGGCCCGCCCGAGGGGGACCTGTTCGGCAGAGCGGCGAGGCGCCTCGAGGGCATGGGTATCGGCGCGCTGCTCATCAACTGCCTTCCGGTCGACCACGTGCCGGGGATGCTGCCCTGGCTGCGCGACTTCACCGACCTGCCGCTCGGCGTCTACCCGAACCTCGGCTACCTGGCCGGGGATCGCTGGCGCTTCGACGAGCGCATCGGCCCCGAGGAGTACGCGGCGCTCGCGCTCGAGTGGCGGGAGGAGGGCGCGCAGATCATCGGCGGCTGCTGCGGGACGACGCCGGAGCACGTCGCCGCCGCGGCTGCCGCGCTCGCCGGCACGAAGCCTGGCCGGCGACGGTCGCACGAGGCGGTTCCGGCGGCGGCCAACGGGGCGCCGGCAACGTCGCCGCCGAAGCCGTGGGTGGACGAGCGCGGCCGCTCCCTGTTTCCGCTGCCCTTTCCGGCGATCACGGTCGAGGAGGGCGTCTTCGTCCCGACGCAGGGCAGCTACATCCTGTGGAAGCACCTGTTCCGCACCGGCGTCGGCGAGGGTGCCACGTGCCTCGACGTCGGCTGCGGCTGCGGGATCCTGTCCGTGCAGCTCGCACTCAACGGCGCGACGCGCGTACACGCGATCGACATCGACCGGAACGCCGTCGCCAACACGCTCTCGAACGGATTCCGCAACGGCGTCGCGGACAGGATCACCGGCGAGGACGTCGACCTCTACCACTGGGATCCCACGGAGCAGTTCGACCTCATCGCGCGAGCCTGTACCAGATGCCGGTCGATCCCTACGAGGAGCCGACCGGCCACCGGCCGCTCGACTACTGGGGCCGCAACCTCCTCGATCACTTCCTGGAGCTGCTCCCCCGGCTCCTGGCGCCCGGGGGGCGCGCGTTCGTGATGCAGCTGTCGATCGTCGGCCAGCAGCGCACCGCGGAGCTGCTCGAGCAGGCCGGCCTCGAGGCCGAGGTGGTCGACTTCGCCTTCTTCCCCTTCGGCCCGCTCTTCAAGGCGAACCGGGAGCAGATCCTCCGCGTCGAGCAGCTCTCCGACGCCTTCCACCTGGCGCCGGGCGGCGAGGACGTCATGGTCGCCTACCTGCTCGAGCTCGGCCACGCCGGTTCGTAGGGGCCGGATCTCACCCGGCGCGACCCGGCTCGAGCGTGCTCCCAGTCCGGGGTCAAGTCTTGCATTCGAACACAACGGTTGCACGGCTCGACGAACTCCTTATGCGCTTATTCAAGACTTGACCCCGGGCGGGACTAGCGTCACCGTTCGGCCTCTCGTCGCGCGAAGTGCTCGAGCACGCGGGTAGGCACAGCGAGCAGGGTGGCGAGGTCTTGGTGAGTCCGGCCTGTACCGCGACGGGCACGTTCGCACCGTTCCGGCGTTCCATGCGAGACTCACGCCGACACGTACGAGGAGGATCATGGCGACGCGCATCGGCGTGGACGTCGGCGGCACGTTCACGGACCTCATCTACTACGACGACGAGACCGGCGAGGTGCGGGTCGACAAGGAGCCGACGACGCCGGCTTCGCCGGAGCGGGGTGTCATCGCCGCGGTCGAGAAGACGCTCGGCGGTGGCGAGCTCGAACCGCGCGGGCTACTTCCTGCACGGCACGACCGTGGGCCTGAACTCGCTCCTCACGCGCACCGGCGCGGCCGTCGGGCTCCTCTGCACGAAAGGGTTCCGCGACATCCTCGAGACCCGCCGCGGCGACCGGGACGAGCCCTACAACCTGTTCTGGCGCCCGCCGGCGCCGCTCGTCCCGCGCCGGCTCCGGCTCGCGGTCACGGAGCGGATCCGGGCCGGCGGCGAGGTGCACGTCCCCTTCGAGGCGGACGACGTTCGGCGGGCGGCCGAGGTCTTCGCAGCCGAGGGCGTGACGGCGGTCGCGATCGCATTCATGAACGCGTACTCGAACCCCGAGCACGAGCTTGCCGCCGAGAGCGCCCTCCGCGACGCCGGCTTCACGGGCGATATCTCCGTCTCGCACCAGGTCTCCGGCGAGTACCGCGAGTACGAGCGGACCTCGACGACCGTCATCGACGCCTACGTGCGCGGTCGAATGGCGAGCTACCTGCAGACGCCTCGAGGACGGCCTTGGCGACGCGGGCTTCAGCGGCTCCCTGCTCGTGACCCGCTCGGGCGGCGGCGCGATGACGTTCGGCGAGGCCGAGCGGCGGCCCTTCGAGACGATCATGTCCGGGCCGGTGGCCGGCGCAGAAGGAGGTGCCGAGCTGGCACGGATCCTCGACCTGTCGGACGTGGTCACCGCCGACGTCGGGGGCACGAGCTTCGACACCTGCCTCATCCTCGACGGCCGTCTGCCGGTGCTCTACGAAGGCTCGATCGTCGGCATGCCGCTGCAGACGCCTTGGGTCGACGTCCGGTCGATCGGAGCGGGCGGCGGCTCGCTCGCCTACGTGGACGTCGGCGGGCTCCTGCGGGTTGGCCCGCAGAGCGCCGGCGCCGAGCCCGGGCCCGCCTCCTACGGGCGCGGCGGCACCAGCCCACCGTGACCGACGCCGCCGCAGTGCTCGGGATGCTGGCCGAGGGCAGTCTCGCGGGCGGCGTGACACTCGACATCGACGCCGCCCGCCGTGCCCTGGCGCCGCTGGGCGAGCAGCTCGGCATGGAGGTCGAGGACGTCGCGAAGGGCGTGCTCACGATCGTCACCGCGAACATGGCGAACGCGATCCGCGAGATCACGGTCGAGCAGGGTCAGGACCCGCGCCGCTGCGCGCTCATGCCGTTCGGAGGCGCGGGGCCGCTGTTCGGCACGCTGCTCGCCGCCGAGCTCGACATCGCCAGGATCGTCGTGCCTCCGGTGGCCGGCAACTTCTCCGCCTGGGGCCTGCTGGGCGCCGACCTCGTCCGCACGGCCGGTCGCACGCGGATCCTGCGTCTCGACGACGCCGCGATCGGGACGGCAAACGAGGTGCTGGGCGACCTGTTCGCCGTGCTCGCCGAGCGCCGGCGTGAGGGTGAGGAAGGCGAGCAGGAAGTCGGGCTCGACATGCGCTATGTCGGCCAGGAGCACTTCCTCACCGTCCTGACGCCGAGCGAGGACGGCCGCATCACGGTGGACGCGGCCGGGCTGCGCGACCTCTTCACCGGTGAGTACGACCGCACGTTCGGCCACACCATGGACGGTCCCGTCGAGATCGTCTCCATCAGGGCGACGGTGCGCACGCGGCTGCCACGGCGGGCTGCGGAGCGGCGGGCCACGACGGCCGGCGCCGCACCTGGGGGCACCATCGACGCCTGGTCGTTCACGCGCGGCGAGCTGCTGCCGTTCGCGGTCGTCGACCGGGCGTCGCTCGCAGCGGGAGCGATCCTGTCCGGGCCCGCGATCCTGCTCGAGGAGACCGCGACGACGTACCTGGACGCCGGCTGGCGGGCCGACGCGCACGACACCGGTTCCCTCTTCATCGAGCAGGAGGGCTGAGGCGATGCATGCGGACGCCGTCGTCTACCGGGCCGGCCAGGGCGGCGCGACCGGCGCGACCGACGCCGACCCGATCACGACCGAGGTGATCCGCCACGGCCTCAACTCGGCTGCCAACCAGATCAAGCGGGCGCTCGTCCGGACCGTCCTTCTCGCCCATCATCTACGAGGTACTCGACTTCGCAGCCGTCGTCTACGACCGGCAGTTCCGGCTGCTCGCACAGGCGCCGAGCCTTCCCTTCTTCATGGGGACCATGAGCTTCTGCATCGAATCCGCGGTGGAGGCGGTGGGCGGCGAGGACGAGCTCGCGCCGGGCGACATCGTCCTCATGAACGACCCGTACCGGACCGGTTCGCACCCGCAGGACGCGGCGATGGTGATGCCGGTGTTCCTCGACGACGACACCCTGATCGGCTACTCGGCGATCAAGGCGCACTGGATGGACATCGGCGGCCAAGGAGATCTACTGCACGGACACGACCGACGTTTTCCAGGAGGGCGTCATCTTCCCGGGCGTCAAGCTCTACTCCAAGGGCGAGCTGGTCCGCGACATCTGGCGAATGGCGACTGCGCGAACTCACGCCTGGCGAAGTTCGTCGAGGGCGACATCAACGCCGAGGTCGTCGGGCGTGCGCACCGGGGCGGCCGACTTCGTGCGGCTCGTCGCAGCGCTTCGGGCTCGAGCGCTTCCACGAGTCGGTCGAGCGGATGTACGACCACGGCGAGGCGGTCGTCCGGAGCTACTTCGAGCAGATACCGGACGGCCGCTACGTGGGGCGTGGCGAGATGGACTCGCGACGGCATCACGGACGACCCGATCCCGTTCGAGGTCGAGCTCGAGGTGGACGGCTCGACGTGCCTGCTCGACTTCTCGAGCGCGCCGGACGCGCGCCCCGGACCGGTCAACTGTCCGCTCGCCTCGACCGTGTCGGCCGCACGCGTGCGTCATGACGATGCTCGCGGGCGGAGGCGAGGCGCCGAACGAGGGGCACTTCCGGCCGATCGAGGTGGCAACGCGGCCCGGCTCGATGTTCCACGCGCTGTCGCCCTCGCCGTGCTTCCTCTACGGCTGGCCGGCAATGCAGGCAACCGAGGCGGTGCTCAACGCAGTCGCGGAGGCCGTGCCCGAACGGGTCATGGCCTGCTCAGGGCGGCGACCTCGCCGCCCTCGTCTGGTGCGGGTTCCGCGAGGGCACGGGCGAGTTCTGGGGCGACGGCTCGCCGCACCCCGTCGGCCAGGGTGCCAGCGCGCACGGCGACGGCGGTTCGAGCCTGCTGCACCTGATCGAGGCGGCGACGCGCTTCTCGCCGATGGAGGTCTGGGAGGCGAAGAACCCGTGGCTGATGGAGAAGTTCGAGCTCGCGCCCGACTCGGGCGGGCCCGGGCAAGTTCCGCGGCGGGCTCGGGCCGGACATGCATTCCACGTTCCTCGAGGAGGCCTACTGCACCTCCACCATCGAGCGCACGAAGAACGCGCCCTGGGGGCTCGCCGGCGGGCTGCCCGGCCGGCCGAACAGCGGTGTCGCTCCATCATCCTGACGGGCGGCGCGCAGCCCGTCGCCAAGGCGACCGGGTTGCGGATCCCGAAGGGCGCCACCTTCGAGGTGCACTGCGGTGGCGGTGGCGGCTACGGGCCGCCGTCCGAGCGCGACCCGGATCGCGGTGCTGGCGGACGTGCGCGAGGGCTACGTCACCGAGGCCGAGGCACGCCGACACTACCCGCACGCGTTCGACGTCGTGACAGTCGTCGCCCAGCCGAGCACGTCGTCACCGCGGCGGCCGCGGCCGCTCCGCCGGCGTCGTCGACGCCGATCCGATCACGACCGAGGTGATCCGCCACGGCCTCAACTCAGCCGCCGAACCAGATCAAGCGGGCGCTCGTCCGGACGTCGTTCTCGCCGATCGTCTACGAGGTGCTCGACTTCGCAGTCGACGATCTACGACCGCGACTTCCGCCTGCTCGCCCAGGCGCCGAGCCTGCCGGCGTTCATGGGCACCATGGACTTCTGCGTGCGCGCCGCTGTGGAGCGGGTCGGCGGCGCGGAGGCGCTCGAGCCGGGCGACATCGTGCTCATCAACGAGCCCTACGCACCGGATCGCACCCCCAGGACGCCGCGATGGTCATGCCGGTGTACCTGCCGGGCGGCGAGCCGATCGGCTACACGGCGATCAAGGCGCACTGGCTCGACATCGGCGCCAAGGCGCCGTACTGCACGGACACGACGGACGTGTTCCAGGAGGGCGACGATCTTCCCGGGCGTCAAGCTGTTCGTGCGCGGCGAGCTCGTCAAGGACGTCTACCGCATGGTGATCGCGAACACGCGTATGCCGGTGCAGGTCGCGGGCGACGTCAACGCCGAGGTGGTCGGCCTGCGTACCGGCGCCGCCGCGCTCGTACGGCCTCGTCGAGCGCTACGGGCTCGAGCGTTCGAGGAGTGCGTCGAGCGGATGTACGACCACGGCGAGGCGGTTGTCCGCATCGTACTTCGAGCGGATCCCGGACGGCCGCTACGTCGCCCAGGGCCAGATGGACTCGGACGGCGTCTCGGACGACCCCGTCCCCTTCGAGGTCGCGGTCGAGGTCGACGGGTCGACCATCCGCCTCGACTACACGAACGCGCCGGACGCGACGCGCGGCCCGGTCAACTGCCCCCTGCCGATGACCGTCTCGATCTCCCGGGTCGTCATGACGATGCTCGCGAGCAGCGGCGAGGCGCCGAACGAGGGGCACTTCCGGCCGATCGAGGTCGTGACCCGACCCGGCTCGATGTTCCATCCGCTCGCGCCCGCGCCGTGCTTCCTCTTCGGCTGGTCGGCGACGCAGGCCGCCGACACCGCGCTCCGAGCGCTCGCCGCAGTCGTGCCGGAGCTCGTGCCCGCGCGACTCGGCCGGTGACATCTGCGCGCGTCCTCTGGTGGGGCTTCCGTGAGGAGACGGGTGAGTTCTGGGGCGACGGGTCGCCGCACCCGGTGGGCCAGGGCGCGCAGCGCCCGCGGCGACGGCGGCTCGAGCCTGATCCACTTCCTCGAGGCGGCGACACGCATCGCACCGCTCGAGGTGTGGGAGGGGAAGAACCCGTGGCTGTTCGAGCGCTTCGAGCTCGCGCCCGACTCGGGCGGCCCCGGCTGTTTCCGCGGCGGCCTCGGCCCCGATCTGTTCGTGGAGCTGCTCGAGGATGCCTGGTGCACCTCGACGCTCGAACGTACCAAGACGCCACCCGTCGGCATCGCCGGTGGGCTTCGCGGACGCGCCAACTCGGGCGTGATCCGCTATCCCGACGGGCGGCGAGAGCCGGTGGCCAAGGCGACGGGGCTACGGGTGCCCAAGGGAACGGTCTACGAGCTGCGCTGCGGCGGGGGCGGCGGGTACGGGCCACCGGCCGAACGCGATCCGGCGCTCGTGCGCGACGATCTGCGCGAGGGCTACATCACCGAAGAGCACGCTCGGGCCCACTACGCCCACGCTCTTCCGGACTGATGGCGGGCGACTATCCCGACCTGCTGCGTCCCTCCTCGCTGGAAGAGGCGATCGGCGAGCTGGAACGCCTCGGCGAGGACGGAGCACCGCTCGCCGGCTGCACGTGGGTCATGCGGGCGCCGTCGCGGGGCGAGCGGTTGAAGCGCGTGTACGTTTCCCTGCAGGAGCTGGACGAGTTGCTCGGTGTCGCGGTGGGCGAGGTCGACGGTGATCGGCGCACGCGTAACGCACGCGGAGCTCGGCCGGCTCGCCGGCGACGGGCCGCTCGGGTCGCTGCGCGAGGCTGCGCAGCGCTCGGCGAACCGCGCCGTCCGCAACGTCGCCACAGTCGGGGGCAACCTCTGCTCGGCGCCTTTCCCGGCCTCCGACCTCGTGCCGGCTCTGCTCGCCTCCGAGGCGACCGTGCAGGTCGAGGGATCGTCGGGCACGACGTCGGTCGATCTCGCCGACTTCCTCGAATCGCGCGAGCGCTCGGCCCGCCCCGGAGCTCGTCACCGCCGTTCGCGTGCCGTGCCCGCCCGGTCGCCGTTCGTGGTACGAGCGGCTGACCGTGCGCGGCTCGAGCGAATACCCGATCGCGGGCGTCGCAGTCAGCGTCGATCTCGACGACGGCGCTGTCACGGCAGCGCGCGTCGCCGTCGGCGCCGTGGAGCACGTCGCCCGGCGCGTGCCCGAGGCGGAGTCGGTGCTCACGGGGCGTCCACTCCATCCGGCGGCGGGTGAGGAGGCGGGACGCGCGGCGGCCGCGCTGATGTCCGGCCGCGACGCGGTCGATGCGCCGGGCTGGTACCGGCTTGCCGTCCTGCCGGCGCTGGCGCGGCGCGCCGTGGCGGCGCTCGCAGGCGAGCCGGCATGATCCGGCTCACCGTCAACGGACGCGAATACGAGCTCGATGTCGCGGGCTTCACGCCCCTGTCGACGGTATTGCGCGAGCACCTCGGCCTGACCGGGACAAAGGTGGGCTGCTTCGAGGGCTTCTGCGGCGCATGTATCACCCTCGTCGACGGCCGCTCGACGGCGTCGTGTCTCTTTCCGATCGCTCTGGCCGACGGGACCGAGGTGACGACCGTCGAGGGCCTCGCCGGCGAGAACGGGCTCAACCCGCTCCAGGAGGCGATGCTGGAGCGCGGCGGCGTGCAGTGTGGCGCGTGCACCCCCGGCGTGCTGATGACCCTTACCTCGCTGCTCGAGGAGCGGCCGGACCCCTCCGAGGCCGAGGTGAAGGAGGCGCTCGCCGGCAATATCTGCCGCTGCACGGGCTACACGAAGATCGTCGAGGCGGCCCTGCAGGCCGCGACGAGGGGACGGAGATGAGCGGGCCGGTCGGCGAGTCCGTCGCTCGGTCGGACGGTCGCGCCAAGGTCACCGGCCAGGCGCGCTACGCGATCGACGTCGAGGAGGCGCGCCTGCTCCACGCGAAGCTTCTGCGCTCGCCCGTGGCCTCGGCGCGCATCGTGCGGTTGGACACCTCCCGCGCGCGGTCGTTCCCGGGAGTCGAGGCGATCGTGACGGCGGCGGACGCGCCTGCCATCGCCGGCTGGGTCGTGAAGGACGCGCCGCTCTTCGCAGGCAGCGTGGTGCGCTACGCGGGGGAGCCGATCGCCGCCGTCGCGGCCGAGACGCCGGCACAGGCGCGGGCGGCTGCAGCGGCCATCGAGCTCGAGCTCGAGCCGCTGCCGGCCTCGGTGACGCTCGACGAGGCGCTCGAGCCGGTGGGGCGCTCGTCCATCCCGACTGGGAGTCCTACGAGATCGCCGTTCCCGTCTCCGGCCTGCGGAAGGGAAACGTCGCGTGGGAGACGACGACGCACCACGGCGACCTCGACGCCGCCTTCGAACGCGAGGACGTGGTCGTCGTCGAGGACGAGTTCCGGGTGCCGCGCCAGAACCAGGCCTACATCGAGCCGCGGGCGACGGTCGCCCGCTTCGAGGCGGGCCGGTACGTCGCTGCGGACGTCGACGCAGTGGCCCTACCAGGTGCGCGAACACGGTCGCCGCCTACCTCGGTGTGCGTCCCGCTGACGTCCGGGTCGTGGTCGAGACGGTGGGCGGCGGCTTCGGCGGCAAGGTCGACTCCTACATCGATGCGTTCGCGGCGCTGCTCGCGCGCGTGACCGAGCGTCCCGTCAAGCTCGTCAACACGCGCCGCGACGAGTTCGTCTCCGGCAACCCGCGCGAGAACGCGATCGTGCGTCTGCGCTCGGCCGTGACCACCGAGGGCGAGATCGTCGCGCGGGAGATCGTGTACTACCTCGACGCAGGGGCCTACGCCGGCGAGTCGCCGTTCCTCGCGGCGGTAGGGGTACAGACGCTGGCCGGCACCTACCGGGTCGGCGCGCTGCGCTGCGTCTCACAGGCCGTCTACACCAACACGCCTCCGACCGGCGCCTTCCGCGGCGTCGGCGGGGTCTACTGCGTGTATGCCCGCGAGCAGCACATGGATCGCATCGCGGCCGCTATCGGCCTCGACCGCCGCGAGCTGCGGCGCCGCACCCTTCTCCGGGACGGCGATCTCGGCCCGACCGGTCAGGTGTTCACGGACATGGCGTTCGACGAGGAGCTCGCCCGAATCGAGCAGGCGGCGCCCTGGGCGGAGGTGACACGGCGGAGGCCGAACCACGGGGTCGGCCTCGCCTGCACGGTGTGGATCACGAATGCCGGGCCGGGTGGCGTCGCGCTCAAGCTGAACGACGACGGGACCGTCGGGTTGATCACGGCTGCAGTCGACTGCGGCTCGGGCGCCATGGCGCAGGGCGTGACCCAGATCGTGGCAGGCTCGCTCGGCCTGCGACCGCAGGACGTCGTCCTGATGCCTCCCGACACCGACGCCGCCCCCTTCGACATGGGCGCGGCAGGCGGGCGAACGACGGTCGCCGTCGGCAACGCCGCGCTGCGGGCGGCCGCCGAGGTGCGAGAGCGCATCGTTCGTACAGCCGCTGCGCTCATGGAGGTCGCGCCGGAGGACCTCGAGCTCGCCGACGGGAAGGTGCACGTCGCCGGAGCGCCGGAGCGCGCCATGCCGCTCGGCGCCGTCTCGCACGCCGCGACGTGGACGGCCGGGCCGATCACCGGCCATGGGAGCTACAACCAGGATCCCGTGCCGTTCAACGCCGCCTGCTCGGTCGGTCTGCTGCTGCCCGTCTTCGCGCAGTACACGTGCCACACGCACCTCTGCGAGGTCGAGATCGACCCCGACACGGGCAAGGTGACGGTGCTGCGCTACGTCGTTGCGCAGGACGTCGGCAAGGCGATCAATCCCGAGGCGTGCGTGGGGCAGATCCAGGGGGCGGTGACGCAGGGCCTCGGCTATGCGCTGCTCGAGGGGCAGCGGATCGACGACGAGGGCCGGGTGGTCGAGGATCGCTTCGAGACGTACCGGCTGCCCACGGCGCTCGACGCACCCCCCATCGAGCCCATTCTCGTCGAGGGATTCGCCTCGCCCAGGGCCGCACGGCGCGAAGGGAGTGGCCGAAGGGCCGATCCTCCCGTCCGCAGCCGCGATCGCGTCGGCCGTGTCGGACGCGATCGGCGTGCCGATCCGATCGCTTCCGATCACGCCGTGGGCCGTGCTCGAGGCGATCAGAACAGGTGACTCCGCCGGGCCGCCGAGCGAGTGGAGCTGGCGCAACGCGACGATCGCGGAGGAGCCGGTAATCGCCGAGGGGGCGGCGGCCTGAGCACACCGTGGAGCGGAACGTTGACAGGCGTGCGACGACCGTGGAGACTCGGCCCGGTCATCGGTCCGGCCGAGCCGGCTCCGCCGTCGTCTGAACAGGAGTCAGGGTTCAGTCCGAGAGGAGGGGATTGCGTTGAAGCGAAGGACAACGAGATTCTGGCTCGCGTTCGGCCTGCTCGTGGCCGTGCTTGGGCTCACCGTCGCCGCATGTGGTGGCGAGGAGGAGGCTGCGCCCGAGCCGACACCGCCTGCAGAGCCTGCCGAGCCGGCTGAGCCGCCGGCCGAGCCCGCCGAGCCCGCGGAGCCTGCGAGCCGGCGAGCCGCCGGCTGAGCCGGCGGCCGAGGAGAACTGCGCCGGCGAGCAGATCGGCCCCACGAACGACGTCGTACCGGCCGGCGATCCTGTCGAGGTCGCGTTCTTCACGGTCGCGGGGAACACCTACCTCGAGGCATCCACCGAGGAGATGCAGAAGGTCGCCGAGGCCTGCGGAGCGAACCTGACGCTGATCGACAACGGGTTCGACCCGGCGAAGCAGTTCGCGAACATCCAGGATGCGATCACGACCGGGAACTACGACGCGTTCATCATCGTCACGCTCGACAACGCCGGCATCGTCCCGGTCGTCGAGGACGCCATCGAGGCCGGCATCAAGGTGATCGCGACCGACACGTCGATCGGCCCCGACCTGACGACGAGCGACGTCCAGGTCGAGGGCGTCTCGGGCTCGATCCTCCGACCGGCGTCGCTGATCGCCGAGGATCAAGCAGCGATCATTCTGGACCAGTGCGCTGACAAAGATCCGTGCACCGTCGTGTGGATCCCCGGCGCGCTCGCGACAGCGTTCGATCAAGCCCTGAAGGCGGTATTCGACCAGCTCGCGGCGGACAATCCGAACATCAACTTCATCGTGGGCCCCGAGGGTGGCTACCTCTCCGATCCGGCCTTCACGGCGATGCAGGACATCCTGCAGGCGAACGATCAGATCGACGTCGTCGCGTCGGCCGACCAGATGATCCTCGGCGCCGAGAAGGCAATCGAGGACGCGGGCCGCACGGGCGAGATGCTGCTCGTAGGCGGCGGAGCATCCGAGCCGGCTGTGGCCGCCGTGGCCGAGGGCCGCTGGTACGCCACGCCGACCTTCGTGCCCCGCGACGAGGGGCGTGAAGCGATGGAGATGGCGATCATCGCCGCTCGCGGCGGAACGATCGAGAACCCGGGCCGCTTCTCGCTCGACTATACGGAGCTGCCGCGGGTCATCACCCAGGACAACACGGCCGAGTGGGAGGGCTTCACCGGCCAGTGGAAGGGGTAGCGAGGCACGTCTCCATTGCATGTAGGGGCGGGATATATCCCGCCCCTACGTCCTCCTGAGAATGGCACAGCCACACGTCGAGGTCGTCGGGATCAGCAAGCGCTTCGGCGGCGTGCAGGCGCTCGCCGACGTCAGCGTCACGATCGAACGCGGCGAGATCCACGGGCTCGTGGGCGAGAACGGCGCCGGGAAGTCGACGCTCGGCAAGATCATCGCGGGCGCGTTCACACCGGACGAGGGCGAGCTGCGCGTTGCGGGTCGTACGGTCTCGTACCGGGCCCCCCGGGACGCGCTCGCCGACGGGCTGACGCTGATCGCCCAGGAGATCTCGCTCGTCCCGGCGCGCAGCGTGATCGAGAACGTCTACCTCGGGCGGGAGGCGAGCACCCTGGGATGGGTCGACCGGCGCGAGCTGCGCCGCCGCTTCGCCGAGCTCAACGGTCGCGCCGGATTCGACCTCCCCGCGGACGCGCCGGCCGGGACGCTCCGCCTGGCCGACCAGCAGAAGGTCGAGATCCTGCGGGCGCTCGCGCGCGGAGCCGAGCTGATCGTCATGGACGAGCCGAGCGCCGCGCTGACCGCAGACGAGGGCGCACGGCTGTTCGAGATCGTCCGGGGCCTCAAGAGGCAGGGCACGACGATCGTGTACGTCTCTCACTTCCTCGACGAGGTGCTCTCCCTGGTCGACGTGGTCACCGTGCTCAAGGACGGGAAGCTCGTGCGGACGTCTCCGGCCGCCGTCGAGACGCCCGATCGGCTCGTCACCGCGATGCTGGGACGCTCGCTCGAGCTGGCATTCCCCGAGAAGGCGTTCCCGCCGCCCGACGCGCCGGTCGTGCTCTCGGTGCGGGGGCTCGCCCGTGAAGGCGTCATCCACGACGTCTCGCTCGAGGTCCGCGCAGGCGAGATCGTGGGGCTGGCCGGGCTGATCGGGTCGGGGCGCTCGGAGGTCGCGCGGGCAATCTTCGGCGCGGATCGACGGGATGCCGGCGACGTCGAGCTCGACGGTCGCCGCCTGATGGCACGGACGCCCCAGCAGGCGATCCGGGCCGGCGTCGCGATGCTGCCCGAGTCTCGCAAAGACCAGGGCTTGCACATGGAGCGCACGCTCGTCGAGAACGTCACACTGCCGCACCTCGGGGACGTAAGCAAGGCCCTCTTCATCAAGACGCGCAGCGAGCAGCGCCGCGCCGCGAAGCTGATGCGGGACGTCGACGTCCGGGCCGAGCGGCCTACCGCCCGCGTCGCGACGCTGTCGGGTGGCAATCAACAGAAGGTCCTGTTCGCGAAGTGGCTGTTCCGTCGCCCGAAACTCCTCATCGCGGACGAGCCCACTCGGGGCGTCGACGTAGGCGCGAAGCAGGCGATCTACCGGCTCATCCAGTCCCTCGCCGCCGAAGGGATGGCGGTGCTGCTCATCTCCAGCGAGCACGAGGAGGTGCTCGGCCTCGCGCATCGCGTTCTCGTCATGCGCGCCGGCAGCGTCGTCGCGGAGTTCGACGGCCACGACGTCACGGAGGATCAGGTGATGAACGCTGCGTTCGCGACCGAGGCGGTCGTGTGAGCACGCTCGAGACAGCCTTCCAGGAGCGGATCGCCCGCCTGCGCGAGTTCCGCCCCGAGGTGTTGCGCGACTACGGGATCGTGTTCGCGTTCATCGCCCTCTTCGTGACGCTCTCGTTCGCGAGCGACGTGTTCCTGAAGCAGCAGAACTTCATGAACATCCTCGACCAGTGGTCGGCGGTGGGGATCATGGCGGTCGGCTCGACGCTCGTCTTCATCGCCGGCGGCTTCGACCTCTCGATCGGGGCTACCTACGCCCTGGCCGGGATCATCGCCGCGAAAAGCGCGAACGCGATCGACGTTCCGATCGGCCTTCTGCTCGGCTGCCTGATCGGGCTCGGCGTGGGCATCTTCAACGGCACGATCGTGACCGTCGGCCGCATCAACCCGTTCATGGCCACGCTCGCGTCGAGCCTGATGATCCGGGGGCTCGCGCTCGCGGTCTCAGGCGGCTTTCTCGTGCGCGTCGCCGACGACACGAGTTTCGACGTCATCGGGCGCGGCGAGTTCCTCGGTGCAAAGTACTCCGTGTACCTGTTCGCGGGCGTCATCCTCGTCGCGGGGCTGCTGCTGCACCGAACGACCTACGGCCGCTACATGTACGCGGCCGGCGGCAACGCAGAGGCCGCTCGCCTGTCGGGCGTCCGCGTCAACCTCGTCAAGGGGTCGACGTACGCCGTCTCGGGCCTCTGCGCCGGGATCGGCGGCATGATCGTCGCCTCACGCGTCAACACCGGACAGTCCGACGCCGGCATCGGCATCGAGTTCGACGTGATCGCCGCGATCGTGATCGGCGGCACGTCGATCCTCGGTGGCGCCGGCGCCATCTGGCGCACGGTCCTCGGCGTGCTCATGCTGGCGATGATCCAGAACGGCTTCAACCTGCTCAACGTGAGCGCCGTCTATCAGCGCATCATCTACGGGGCGATCATCATCGCCGCCGTCGGCATCGACGCCTGGTCGCGACGGTCGAGCACGTGACACGTGCCTGACGTGCGCGTCGCCTGCGCACACAACGATCTCCTGCTCGAGCTGACCGCCTTCTCGCGGGAGCCGAACCCGTTTCGCGAACGCTGGCTGCCGCCGTTGCGACGCGGGAGCGTGGTGCTCCAGGTGTGCCCGATCTACGTGTACGCGGAGGACCTGCCGGAGCTCGCGCTGCGCCGGGCGCTCGAGCAGGTCGAGGCCTTCCTGCGGGCGGTGCGCGACAACCCCGGCGAGGTCGTCCACGTCCGCACGAGCTCCGACGTCGACGACGCCGAGACGAGCGGTCGCGTGGGCCTCCTGCTCGCGCTCGAGGGCGCCGACCCGCTCGGCCATCAGCCGGTGCTCGCCGACGTCTTCTGGGAGCTCGGCGTCCGGATGGTCGGGCTGACGTGGATGCGCCGGAACGCGTTCGCGGACGGGAACGTCGAGCCTGCGCACGGAGGCCTCTCGGAGCTCGGTCAGCAGCTCGTCGGGCGGCTGCTCGCGCTCGGCGCCGTCATCGATCTTGCCCATGCGTCCGATCGGACGTTCGCCGACGTGCTCGATCTCGTCGAGCATGCCGGTGGCGGCCCTGTCCTCGTCAGCCACGCCGGTTGTCGCGCTCTCGCGGACTCGCCCCGGAATGTGCCGGACGAGGCGCTGCGCCGCCTTGCGGGGGCCGGTGGAATTCTCGGCGTCATGTGCCATCCGTTCGCGCTCGGCCCGGAAGCCGATCTGGACACGGTGTGCGACCACGTCGAACACGCTCTGAGCGTGGCAGGGCCCTCTGCGGTCGGCCTCGGCGGGGATTTCACCGCCCAGCTCGCCGGCTCGGGCGCGGTGCGACCTCCGACCGACGTCGTCCTGCCGCCGGGGATGGGCATCGGCGATGCGGTGGAAGGGCTTGCCGGGCCGCAGGACTATCCGGCGCTCGCCGGCGCGCTCGCCGGGCGAGGCCACGACGACGCGCTCGTCGAGGCAGTCATGGGCGGCAACCTCCTGCGCTTCCTGCGCCAGGCGCTTCCGACGTAGAGCGTGGCCGGGATGAGACACCGGATGGCGGTCGATGTCGGCGGCACGTTCATCGACTTCGTCCTCCTCGACGAGATGACCGGCACGGTCACGATCGAGAAGCAGCCCTCGACGCCAGACCGGCTCGTCGACGAGCTGCTCGCCGGCCTGGCTCGTCTGGAGGTGCCGATCGCCGATGTCCACCAGCTCGTCCACGGAACCACGGTCGCCATCAACGCCGTGCTGCAGGAGCGCGGCGCGCGAGTCGGCCTGCTGACGACCGCCGGGTTCCGGGACGTGCTCGCGATCGCTCGGGGCAACCGGCCCGAGATCTACAACTTCCTCTACCGCGGGCCGCAGCCACTCGTGCCGCGGTACCTCCGCCGGGAGGTCACGGAGCGGCTGGCGGCCGACGGCAGCATCCTCGCACGGCTCGACCTGGACGCCGTCGACCGCGAGTCGGATCTCCTCGTCTCGCAGGGCGTGGAGGCGATCGCGATCTGCTTCCTGCACGCGTACGCGAACTCTGCGCACGAGCGGGTCGCCGCTGAGCGCGCGCATCCGCAAGCGACATCCGACGGTCACGGTGACCGCCTCCCACGAGATCGCCACGGAATGGCGGGAGTACGAGCGCACGTCCACGACCGTCCTCAACGCGTTCATCCAGCCGCTCTTCGCCGGCTACGTGGGGCGGCTCGAGGCAGGTCTCGCAGGCGTCGGCTACGCGCGCCCGCTCGCGCTCATGCAGTCGAACGGCGGCGTCATCGGCGCGGATCGCGCCGTGCGGCTGCCGATCAGGACGCTCGAATCGGGCCCGGCCGGCGGCGTGATCGGCTCCCAGGCCCTCGCACGAGAGCTCGACCTGCGGAACGTCATCTGCGCGGACGTGGGCGGAACCAGCTACGACGTCGCCCTGATCGAGGACGGCCAGATCCTCGAGCGGACGGAGACGAAGATCGCGCGTCGCCCGATTGTCGGCCCGACCATCGACATCGTCTCGATCGGGGCAGGGGGCGGCTCGATCGCGTGGATCGACCACAGAGGCGCGCTCCAGGTCGGGCCGCGGAGCGCGGGCGCCTCCCCCGGACCGGCCTGCTTCGGGCTCGGGGGCACTGAGCCGACGGTGACCGATTGCCATCTCCTGCTCGGCAGGCTCGACGCGACGAACTTCCTCGGCGCGCGAATGGTGCTCGACCCCGTCGCCGCGCGGCGCGCGGTCGAGACGGTCGCGGGCCCCCTCGGCCTCGACGTCGAGCAGGCCGCGCTCGGCACGCTCGCGATCGCGGAGACGAACATGACCTACGCGATCCGGGGCATCACGGTCGAGCGTGGGCTCGATCCGCGCGAGTTCGCGATGCTCTCGTACGGCGGCGGAGGAGGTCTGTTCGCAGCGGCCGTGGCGGACGAGCTCGAGATCCCGACCGTCGTCGTCCCGCGGGCGCCCGCGAACTTCTCGGCCTGGGGGATTCTCACGTCCGACTACCGCGAGGACGCCGCTCTGACGCGCGTGCTGGCGCTCGATCGAGGGACGGCGGAGGAGCTTGCCGGGTCGCTGCGGAGCTCGCCGGCCGAACCGCCGCCGAGCTCGCCGCCTACGGATTCGAGCCGGGTGCGACCGAGTTGGTCGCACGGGCCGATCTGCGCTTCTCGGGCCAGGAGTACACGGTCACGGTGCCGGTGGAGGCCGCCTGGCTCGACGACGCCGGCGAGCTGCTCGCCTGCATCCGCGAGCGGTTCGTCGCTGCACACCGGCAGCTCTACGGCCACGGCGAGGCCGACGCGCCGCTGGAGGTCGTCGCCGCGAGGGTCCGTGCAGTCGGTCTCGTCGCGACGCCGCGCTGGCCGGAGTGGACGGCGACGGAGCCCGGCGGGCCGCGCACCGAGCGCGGGGTGTGCTTCCGGACGCACGGGACCGTGACCACTCCCGTCTACGACAGAGAGGCCCTCGCCCGCGACCAGCGGATCGAGGGCCCGGTCATCGTCGAGGAGTGGACGGCCACGACCGTCGTGCCGCCCGGCTGGTCCGTTGACGTCGACCGGCTCGGCAACCTCATGCTCGGGAGGGCGACATGAGCGTGGACGTCGTGACCGCGGAGATCGTGCGCAACGGGATGGTGTCCGGCGCGGCGGAGATGGCACGAACGCTCGTCCGTACGGCGTACAACCCGCTCCTCTACGACGTGCAGGACTACGGGCTCGGCATCGTCTCGGCGGACGGCCGGCTCTGGGCGGAGGCGCCGGGAGTGACGCTCTTCGTGGGCGTTCTCTCCGACACCGTCAAGGGCGGCATCGCGAAGCTCGGAGCCGCCGGGTTCGACGAGGGCGACGTCGTGATCGCGAACGACCCCTACCTGACCGGCACGCACATCTCCGACACGACCGTCTACGTCCCCGTCTTCCAAGAGGGCGAGCACGTCGCCTTCTGCGTCGCGACCGCGCACTGGGCGGACATAGGCGGCAAGACCCCGGGAGGCTGGTGCCCCGACTCGACCGACGTCTACCAGGAGGGCATCTGCTTCAGCCACGAGAAGCTCGTCGCGGGCGGCGTTCCGAACGACGCCCTCTGGAGCGTCATCCTCAACAACGTCCGCTATCCGGCGACGGTGCGGGGCGACCTCGAGGCGAAGATCGCCGCCTGCCGGCAGGGTGTCGTCCGCATCCAGGCGCTGTGCGCGAAGCACGGCGTCGAGCGGGTGCGCGAGTCGATGGCGATCGCGATCCGGCGTACGGACGAGGCTGCTCGACGGCGGATCTCCGAGATTCCGGACGGCGTCTGGTCCGCCGCGCTGGAGATGGATCACGACGGCGTCGACCGGGAGTCCCGCTACCGGCTCGCCGTCCAGCTTCTCGTCGAGGGCGACCGTATCCGGGTGTCGTTCGACGGCACGAGCCCGACGAGGGGTGGTCCGGTCAACGTTCCGGCGCTGGGATCGAGGAGCGCGGTGCGGGCGGCGATCAAGGGCCTCCTTCTACCGACCGACCCTGCGAACGAGGGCGACTTCCTGGCGCTCGACTTCGAGCTGCCGCCGGGGCTGGTGGTCAGCCCGGAGCGGCCGGCTCCGGTCGACTCGTACGGCTATGTCTGTGTGGCGCTGAACGAGCTCGTTCTCCGAGCCATGTCGCAGGCGGTCCCGGACAGGTGTCCGGCGGGAGGAAACCAGCTCTTCGGCGTGTTCCTCTTCCGGGTCGACCCGCGTGCGGGTGCGCCGTTCATCCTCATCGACCCGATGGACGTGGGTAACGGCGGACGCCCGTTCGAGGACGGGCCGACCATGATGTTCCTGGGCAACGGGGACGTCCCGAACACGCCGGTCGAGGTGGTGGAGAACCGCTACCCGCTCCGCGTCGACCGCTTCGAGTACCTGCCGGCGGTTGCGGGCCACGGCACGTTTCGCGGGGGGCTCGGTGCGCGGCGTGACTACCGCGTCCTCGGCGAGGGCACGTTCATGCAGACCGCGATCGAGAACACGTTCGATCCCACGGCCCGCGGGCAGGGTGGAGGAACCGACGGAGCGCCGAGCACCATCGTCGTCAACCCGGAAACGGATCGCGAGAAGCGTGTCGCCGAGCGCGCCTCCTTCTTCGGACCGCTCGGCCCAGACGACGTGGTCAGCGTGCGCAGCGGCGGCGGCGGGGGCTGGGGAAGCCCGCTGGTGCGGGACCCCGAGCGGGTTGCCGCCGACGTCCGCGACGGGTTCGTCACGGCGCAAGAGGCGCAGGAGGTCTACCGCGTTGTGCTCCTCGAGCAAGACGGGTCGGTCGCCGTGGATTCTGCCGGGACGGCTGCGCTCCGAGCAGGCTGAGCGCGCACTCGTCGCGGGATGCGCGTGGCGACACGCGGACTACGCGTCGAGACGCGGGTGTCGGACGACCGGCACGCCGGCCTTGAAGACGCCCGTCACCGCTTCCGGGCGCTCGAAGACGAGGGTGTCGCTCGGGTCCTCGTCGAGGAGGATGGCGTCGAACGTGCGCCCCGGCTCGAGGCTGCCGTAGCGCTCTGCCACGGCGCAGAGCTCGGCGCCCCCGGTCGTCGCCGCGAGCAGCGCCTCGGCGGGGCTGAGACCGGCGCGATGCATAAGCGTGATCTCACGGAGGTTGCGGCCGTGGGCCTGGCGGGTGAAGCTGTCGGTACCGAGCGCGATCCGCACACCCGCGGCGCGGGCGATCTCCACCGCCCGGCCCTGCAGCGGTTCCACCTCGAGCGCCTTGCGGGCAAGCGCCGGCGGGAGCGCGCCGGAGCGGGCGAGCGCGAAGACGTCTTCCATGACGGCGAGCGTCGGCACGAGCCAGCACCCCGCCTCGGCCATGCGAGCTGCCTGTTCCTCGGTCAGGAAGATCCCGTGCTCGATCGAGCGCACGCCTGCGGTGATCGCGTTGTCGACGCCCTCACCGCCGAACGCGTGCACCATCACCGGCCGACCCTTGCGGCCGGCCTCGAAGACGGCAGTCGCGATCTCCTCGAGCGTCAGCTCGGCCGCGAGCGGGTCATCATGGGGCGAGAGGACCCCGCCCGTGGTCGCGAGCTTGATCCAGTCTGCGCCGGCGCGCAGGACGCTTCGCACCACGTGACGCATCGCGTCGACCCCGTCCACGAGGAAGGGAGGCCGGCCCGGGTAGTCGGGAAGGATGTACTGGGAGGCCATCTCGAGTCCCGGGCCGCGCAGGAACCCGTCGCCGTGGCCGCCCGTCTGAGCGACGAGCACGATCGAGATCTGCGTCTCGGGACCTGCGACCACCCCATCCCGGATCGCGTCGCGGATACCCGCGTCGGCGCCGGCCGCGTCGCGCACGAACGTGACCCCGGCCTCGAGGGTGCGCCGGGCGTTGAACGCCGCTTCGAGCGCCCACCGGCTGAGCGGCTGGTCGAGCAGCGCGGACATGTCGAGCGACGAGACGGTCAGATGCGAATGGCAGTCGAATGCCCCCGGCATGAGGAAGAGGCCCTCCGCCTCGAGCACCGTCGCGCCGGGAGAGACGGCGAGGCCGCGGCCGACGTCCTCGATCGACCCGTCGCGGACCGTGATGTCGAACGGCCCGTCGAAGGAGCCGAGCCGGTCGAGCATCGCGGCGTTCCGGATGACGAGCTCCGGCATCGGGACGATTCTAGGTTTGCAGCTGCCTTCGAGCGCCGAGTTCCTCAGCGCGCCGTGAAGCCGCCGTCGACGGAGAGGATGGCGCCGGTCACGAACGCGGCCTCCTCGGAGGCGAGGAAGAGGATCGTCTTCGCGACCTCCTCGGCGGTCGCGAGGCGTCCCAGCGGGTGCTCGGCTTCGATCGCCGCCCGCATCGCGGCGGGGTCCTCCTGCGCCTCGACGAAGTCGAGCAGGAGCGGGGTGGCGACCGCGCCCGGCGCGACCGCGTTGACGCGGATGCCGACCGGCGCGAGCTCGACGGCGAGCTGGCGGGTCAGCTGGACGACCGCGCCCTTGCTCGCGCAGTAGGCGCTCTGGTCGCGGAGCCCGATGAGCCCGGCGATCGACGCCGTGTTCACGATCGCCCCGCCGCCGCCCGCTTCCAGCACCGGGATCGCGGCCCGGCAGAAGAGGAACATGCTCTTCGCGTTGACAGCCATGACCCGGTCCCAGTCCTCCTCCGTGGTTTCGAGGATGGACATGAAGGCCGCCTGGCCGGCGTTGTTGACGAGGATGTCGAGGCGGCCGAACCGCTCGGTGGCGAAGCGCCACGGCGCGCTCCGCCGTCGCGGCCTCGGCGACGTCGCCCTGGAGCGTCGCGACCACGTCGCCGGCTGAGTTCGTAGACGGCGTCGGAGATGTCGACGGCGACGACGTGCAGCACCGACGCTCCGCGAGCAGCCGCGTCACCTCGCGGCCGACGCCGCTCGCGGCGCCGGTGACGATCGCGACCTTGCCGACGATGTCAGCCATGCCGTGAGCGAGGGAGGCGGCGTGCCGGGACTATGATCGCCACCGTGCCCGGCAGGGACGCATGAACGGGGTGAGCCTCGAAGGCAAGCGCGCTGTCGTGACGGGAGCCGGGAGCGGCATCGGGCGGGCAACGGCCGTGGCGTTCGGCCGTGCCGGTGCGAAGGTGCTGCTCGTCGGCCAGAACGAGGGCCGGCTCGAGGAAAGCGCTCGAATGGTGGCCGACACGGGCGCCGAGGTGGAGGTGCGCGCCGCAGATGTCTCGCGCTCCGAGGACGTCCAGCGCTACGTCGCGGCCGCGCGCGAGCGGTTCGGAGGGATCGACGTCCTCTTCAACAACGCCGGCTGGGAGGGGCCGGTGGCGCCGCTCGCCGAGTACCCCGAGGACGCATTCGACCGCGTGATGGCGGTCAACGTGCGCGGCGTCTTCCTGGGAATGCGGTACGTGCTGCCCCTGATGCTCGCTCAGGGCTCGGGCGCGATCGTGAACAATGGCTCGGTGGGGAGCGAGCGCGGCCTGCCGGGGACCAGCGCCTACAACGCGAGCAAGCATGCCGTGCTGGGGCTGACGCGAACCGCTGCCGCGGAGGTCGGCCCGCACGGGGTGCGAGTGAACGCCGTGCTCCCCGGCATGATCGATACGCGCATGCTCCGGTCGCTCGTGGCGGCGCTCGGCGCCGAGGACGTCGACCGCGGTGTGGCCGAGGTCGGGCGCGTCGCGCCGCAGGGCCGGCCGGGCGACCCCGACGAGGTGGCGGCGGTCGTCTGCTTCCTCGCCTCCGACGCGGCGAGCTTCGTCCACGGCGTCGCCTGGCCCGTCGACGGGGGCGCGCTCGCGGTGATGGGGAACCGCTGACCGAGCAGCAGGCGTAGGGCGCGGCACGCGGAGCTACGCCTCCCCTGGCCCTTGCGCCGTTCCCGCGCAGGGCCCGCATCGACGCCGGCCAGATGCCCTGCTTGCCGGGCGAGAGGATGCCGTTCGGGTCGAGCGCGTCCTTGATCGTCTCGCAGAAGCGCCGGTAGGCGTGGTCGCCGAAGCTGTACTGGTCCGCCGCGAGATCCATGAAGTCGAGGTGGGCGCGGTACTCGCCGAAGCCCTCCTTGGCCGCCTCCTGCACGAGCAGCCGGGCCGTGTCGTAGGAGCGGCGCACCTGCGCCTCGTCCTTCGTGTCGAAGATGACCATGACCACGTTGATGAAGCTGCGTGCGTTGATGGCGAGGTTGCCGACCATGTAGTCGAGCTTCGCCCGCTCCTCGACGAGACCGCGCAGCAGGCGGTGCAGCCTGAGCGCCTCGCCGCCGGTAAGCCGCGCGACCGGCGAGAAGCCGATGTGGCCGCCCTCCTCGCCGCCGTACCAGCCGGTCATGTAGTTCCACTCGAGGCTCGGGACGCCGCCCACGATGCGGTCGCCGGGATGCGGAAGGCTCGGGATGTCCTCGAACGCGCACTTCTCGCCGCGGACGTCCGCGCCGGGGATCTGGGCGACGGCCTCCTGGATCTTCTTCAGCTTCAGGTCGACGACCGCCTCGTCGCCGTAGAGCGCGAGCCGCGTGCTCCAGCGCCCGATCTCGAGCTCTCGCGCGATCCGGTCGATGATCGGCTCCGGGATCGGGTCGGCGTCCTCGTACCACTGGCTGCGCCGCGACATGACCGAGCCGAGGACGAGCGTGTTGTACATCGACGGCACGCCCTCGATCGTCCGGTCGAGCATCAGCCGGCGCAGCGTGTCGCAGAGCGGGCCGAGGTCGTCCTCCTTCCAGACGCGCAGCCACAGCGGCATGAAGCACTCGGGCGCCGGCATGAGCCAGATCCCCATCTTCGTCACGATCCCGAAGTTCGACTGCATGAAGAGCTGGTCGGGCGTCGGGCCGAGCCCGCGCTTGTAGACGTGCCAGGCCCGGTTGCCCGGCATGGCGCCCATCCCGGTGCGCATGACCTCGCCGTTCGGGAGCACCACCTCCATGCCGCACTGCGCGGACATGTCGGCGCCGTAGGGCAGGTACGTGACGCCGTGGTCGAGCGTGTTGCCGACGACGCTGCCCCAGCCGAGATCCGCGATCGAGAGCATGAGCCGGTGGCCGCCGGCCTGGATGGCCTCGTAGAGGTCGAACCAGCGCACGCCGGGCTCGACGACCGCGTAGGCGCACTCCTCGTCGATCTCGAGCACGCGGTTCATGCGGCGCAGGCTGACGATGACGGAGCCCTTCACCCGCGGGGCGGGGCCGCCGTAGCCGTTGTTGCGGCCCTGGCCGTGCGTCCACAGCGGCATGCGGTGCTCGTTGGCGATCCGCACGACGGCCTGCACCTCCTCGACCGTCTCGGGCATCACGACCGCCGACGCGGTGTACGCGTCCCAGGTCGAGAAGGCGAACGGGTCGCGGAACTCGCGCAGGTCATCCTCGGATGTGAGGACGCGCTCCGAGGCGAGCGCGGCGGTGAACGCGTCGATGGCACTGGCGAAGTCCCGCTCCGACACGCCGGGCGGAAGGGTCTGGGTGATGGGATCGAGTTGCGTCATCTCTGCGCCTCCGTTTCTAGGTCCGCTCCCGGTCCGGCCTCGGCACCTCGGCCACGACGCCGAGGTGCTCGCGCGCGAGCTCCCTGGCCGCCCAGTCGGTGACCACGATCGTGAAGTGGCTCCAGCCCATCGACATGTCCCGCCAGATGCGCTCCATCCGCTCGCCCTTCTTGGCGGCGCTCGAGCCGCCCGTGCGGAACACCTGGCCCTGCATCGCCTCCCAGGCGAGCGTCATCGCCTCGCGGCCGATGACGTTCAGCCGCAGGTCGTCCTCCCGTGAGAAGGGGATGCCGTCCTCGACGCTGCGCCGGCAGAGCGCCATGTACTGCTCCGCGCATTGCACGAGCGCGGCCTCCGCCGCGGCCGTCTTGCCGAGCGCCAGGCCGAACCAGCGCTGGTAGTCGGGATCCTGGTAGCGCGGGACGATCGGCGGACGCTGCGTCTTCCTCGTCCGGATGATCTCCTCGTACTCGTCGAGCGCCCCCTGCACGGCCCCGACCATCACGGCGGTGAGCTCGGCCTGGAAGAAGCTGAGGGTGCGGCCGGCGTACATCGGGCTCGAGTGCAGGCGCGAGCCGGGCGTTCCGCGGCTCGTATCCGTGTCGACCATCCAGGTGTTCTCGAGCACGTAGTGGCCGGGGACGCGCCCGCGCTCGAAGCGGATGCTGTGCGAGCCGCTTCCCTTGAGGCCGAGCGTGTCGCCCCAGTCGTCGAGCATCGTCCACTCGCTGCGCGGCGCGACGAAGAGCAGGATGGGGGGTGGCCCATCCGAGTCCTCGCGCGGCGCGAAGGTCTGGCCCATGTAGTGCGTCGAGTACGGCGCGCCCGAGCAGTACGCCCACGTGCCGCTGATCTCCCAGCCGCCGTCGACGGGCGTCGCCGAGCCGGTCGGAGCCGCCACCGCCGCGCAGCGGAAGTCGCCGTCGCCGAAGAGCTCGGCCTGCGCCTGCTCCTCGAACAGCGCTCCGACCTGCAGCGCGTGCGCCGAGGCGAGACACAGGCACCACGCGGTCGACGGGCAGCCGCGCGCGATCGCCACGATGACCCGCAGGAAGGTGGGGAGGTCGACCTCGTACCCGCCGTAGCGCCGGGGCACGAGCATGCGGTAGAAGCCCGCCTTCAGGAACTCCTCGTGCGTCTCCTGCGCGTAGTACGTGCGTGCCTCCGTCTCGGCCTGACGCTCGACGAGGAGCGGCCGCAGCGCCTCGGCCCGGGCAAGAAGCTCGGCCGGGGTCAGACCGGGCTCCGGCGGCGCGATCGGCGCGGTTGCCGTCACAGGCCCCTCCGCCCGGCACGCAGCTGCTCGGTCGCCTCGACGTCGACGGCGAGGTTCTCGGGATCCTCCTCGGGATCGCCCGTGACCACGACGCCGTAGTCTCGCGCGGCGCCCTCGATCGTCACGTAGCCGTCGCGCACGTCGCGCTTCACCCGCTCGGGGTCGCGCTCGAACGGATCGCCGAAGCCGCCGCCGCCGTTCGTGAGGTAGCGAAGCCTGGCCATCGGCGCGGTGTGCCACGAGGGCACGCGGTACGGGTACAGAGTAGGCGCCGTCGGGAGAGGGCTCGTTCGTCTCGGGATCGAGCACGCCCGCGACCGGGACGGCGTCGCGGTAGGACGCCGGCCCGGTCGACGTGAACCCGTCGAAGCCGTCCGGGCGAGGCTCCCAGAGCCAGATCCCGCCCGTCGTCCCGTCGCCGGCCGCCCGCGACCCCGAAGCCGCTCGGCCGCTTGTAGCGCAGCGACATGATGTGGTGCTCGGCGGGCTGCAGCCACAGCGAGTCCCGGACCACCGCGTTCCCTCCCCGGTTGAGGCCCGCTCCGGCCGTGTCGGGGACGATCTCGTGCCTGAGCACGACCACCGGCGCGCCCGACTCGATCGCCTCCGCGGCGACGCCGATGCCGTTCGCCTGGTAGGAGAGCATCTGGCTGTCCGCGTCCCCGTGCCGGTTGGCGC
This sequence comes from uncultured Thermoleophilia bacterium, assembly GCA_963838105.1. Classification (GTDB taxonomy): domain Bacteria; phylum Actinomycetota; class Thermoleophilia; order Gaiellales; family Gaiellaceae; genus CAWJNF01. The sequence continues at coordinate 186,140 of CAWIQC010000022.1, forward strand.
CGAACGGGCCGACCTCGCCGCCGCACTGCGCCACCGAGACCCAGGGCGTTCCGTCCGGCAGCAGCCCGTTCGCGTTGTGGATGTCCGCGCTGCCGCGGTCGCCGGCCATCGCGGCGGGGCCGACGGCCTGCGCGAGGGCGCGGAGAACCGCCGAGATGATCGTCTGGCTCTGCTCCCAGTAGGCGAACACGGCGCCGTCCGGCGGCAGCGCGTTCACGCACGTGCCCTCGGGGATGACGAGGTCGATGCAGCGGGCGGCGCCTGACGTGACCCGGCCGCGAGGGTCGAACAGGTACTTGAAGGCGAGCCCGACGGTCGTCTTCACGTCGAGCGCGGTGCAGTTCATGCACGTGCGCGCCTGGCGGGACGTTCCGCTGAAGTCGACCTCGGCGCGGCCTCCGCGCTTGACGACCCTGACGTGGACCCGGTACTCCTCCGTGTCGTCGACGCGCGTCGCAGTCGGTCGCGTCCTCGCCCTCCCACTCGCCGTCGGGAATCGCCTCGAGCGCCTGCTCGATCCGCTCGGCCGAGGCGTCGCAGACGTAGGCCATCGCGCCGTGGACCGCCGCCGACCCCGTAGCGCTCGAGGGTCTCGGTGAGCAGGCGCTCGCCGAGCTCGAGCTCGGCGCAGAGCGTCTGCATGTCCGGGAAGAGGATCGGCCCGAAGCGAACGTTGTCGAAGATGAGGCTCCACGTCTCGCGCACGGGCTCGCCCCGGCGGAAGAGAGCCCGCGGAGAGAGCACGACGCCGTCCTCGTAGATGTTCCGCTTCGTCAGCGTGAAGCCGCCGGGCACGACGCCGCCCATGTCGAGCTGGTGCGCCTTCATGCTCACGAAGCCCGCGACGCTGCCGCCGTGGAAGACGGGCCGTACGAAGAGGAGGTCGTTGACGTGGGTGCCGCCGCGGTACGGGTCGTTGGCGACGATCACGTCGCCCGGCTCGAGGCGCTCGACGCCGTACTCCTCGACCGTGTGTGCGCACGGACTCGGTCATGACGCCCGTGAAGAGGACGATGCTGTTGCTCATCGCCGGCGTCGGATAGTCGATCTCCGGCGGTCCCGTGAGCGTGGCCGCGAAGTCGTAGAAGTCGCGCAGGATGGGCGAGAACGCGGCCGTGAGCAGCCGGGCGCACATGTGCTCGACGATGTACTGGAAGCGGTTCGCGAGCACGGTGGCCGTGAAGCGGTCGCAGCCGTAGCGAGCGGCGAGCTCCTCGTCGCCGAGGTCGCGAATCGCTGCCCGGCGCGTGGTCTCCGTCGCGCTCAAGCCGCCTCGATGACGAGCTCGCCGAAGGGGCCGACCTCTGCCGTCTGACCCGGGCAGACGAGCGTCGTGGAGAGGGCCTCGCGGATGATCGCCGGCCCCCGTACGCGGGCGCCGGCAGGGAGTCGTTCGCGCTCGTACTCGCCGGCAGTCAGGGGGCTCGTCTGCGAGGTGACGCAGCTCGAGCCGGCGATCGGGCTCGGGCTCGAGCGCGGCGCCGAGCTCCTGGGCCCGGTACTCGACCTTCTCGGCCGGGACGACGAGCTCGACGCGGTAGCTGACGCCCTGGACCGGCACGTACTCGAAGCGATTCCCGTAGCGGCGCTCGTACTCGGCGTGGAAGCGGCCGATCAGCTCGGGAATCGTCTCCTCCGTGATCGGCCCCTCGGGCACCTCGACGAACGGCGTCTCCCAGCTCTGCCCCAGGAGGCGCCCGTCGAAGCTGCGCCGGACGGCGACGCCGTTCTTCCCGATGCCGGCCCGCTCGCGCAGCCGCCGCTCCATGTCCTCGAAGACCGTCGAGATCATCGGTGCCGTCTCCGGAGAGAGCACGACGTAGGCGCTGCGGCTGTCGTAGTAGACGAGGTCGGTGCTCAGGAGGCCGAGGGCGGAGAAGAGCCCCGGGTGGGGCGGGACGACGAGCCGCTTCACGCGCAGCAGCTCGAGCGCCGCGGGAAGCAGCATCGGCCCGGCGGCGCCGTAGGCGACGAGGCGTGAAGTCGCGCGGGTCGACGCCGTGGCGGATGGCGACGTTCAGCACCTCCTCGGCGATGTTCGCGACCGCGATGCGGAACGCGAACGCGATCCGCTGGTCGAGCCGCAGCGGCGTGTCGAGGGACTCGAACGCCCTGCGCGGGCCAGCGTCGCGCGTCGAGCCGCAGCTCGCCTCCGGCGAACCCGTCGGGGTCGAGGATGCCCATGAGCAGGCAGGCGTCGGTGAGCGTCGGCGCCTCGCCGCCGCGCCCGTAGCAGGCGGGACCCGGGTCGGCGCCGGCGCTGCCCGGCCCGACGAGCACGTCCCCCGACGGCGAGATCGAGACGATGCTGCCGCCTCCGGCGCCCACGCTCGAGATCTCCGTCGACAGCGCGTTGATGATCAGGTCGTGCTCGAGCTCGAACGTGTTGTCGACGAACGGCCGGCCGCCGGCGACGAGGGAGATGTCGGTCGAGGTGCCGCCGACGTCGCAGCAGAGCAGGTTGCCCTCGCCGAGCGCCTCGCCCAGCCGGGTGCTCGAGATCGTGCCCGCGGCGGGGCCGGCGAAGACGATGCGGAAGGGCTTCTCGAGCGCCTCGTCCCAGGGCAGCAGGGTGGCCGCGCAGTCGGCGAAGTTGAGGGCGCCGTCGAAGCCGAGCCCGCGCAGGTCGCGGTCGAGCTGCTCGCGCGTAGCCGGTGAAGATGAGCTTCATGAGCACGTCGACGACGGCCGTCGAGGCGCGCGCGTACTCCTTCGCGAGCGGCGAGACCTCCGAGGAGAGCGAGATCGCGACGTCGCCGAGCACCTCCCGGGCGAGCTCGCGGAGCCGCTCCTCGTGAGCGGGATCGACGTAGGAGTTGAGCAGGCAGATCGCGACGCCCTGCACGTCGCAGCGTGCGAGCACCGCGAGCTGGCGGCGCGCCTGCTCCTCGTCGAGCGGCCAGAGGACGGAGCCGTCCGCGAGGATCCGCTCGTGCACTCCTCGCCGCAGGTAGCGCGGCACGAGCGGGCGCGCCGCGTCGCCGAACGGGCGGCGCCAGGCAGGGTCGGTCTGCGCGTCGAGCGGCCGCCAGACGCGGCCTCGGTCGAGCATGTCGCGGTGCCCCTCGGTCGTCAGGAAGCCGATCTTCGGCAGCCTGCGCGTGATGACCGCGTTCAGGCCCATCGTGCTCGCGTGGTTGAACACCGGGCTGCCCTCGACGCCGAGGCGCCGCGCGCCCTCGACGACCGGCCGCTCGGGCCGGCTCGGGTCGCTCGGCACCTTCGTGACCTCGATCCGCCCGTCGCGGATCGCGACGACGTCCGTGAACGTCCCGCCGACGTCGACCGCGAACATCTATCCCTCCGCAACCCTCGCGTCCAGATCTCGAGGCCGAGCGGGACGTACGAGCCGAAGCGCGGCGCCCGCTCCCGCGTCACCGACGCGAGGCAGCGCTGGCACTTGCGCACGTCCCACCAGCCGCCGTCGCTGAGCACGCGGTAGTCGGCGAGCTCGGCCGCGCCGCACTCGGGGCAGGTTCCCTCCGCGGGCGTGCGCTCGGCGTGGAGGTACTGCTCGGTGGGTCGCGGGAAGCTGTGCACGCCGGTCGCGGGACGAATCAGCTACCGGGGATGATGACGCTGCTCAGGACCTCGCGCGCGTCCGCGGCGCGGGCAGCCTCGTTGATCTCCTCGAGCGGGTAGCGGCGGCTGAGGATCGGCGTCGCGTCGACGAGGCCGTCCTCCATCATCTTCACGAAGCGCGGGATGTCGCGGCTCATGCGGACACTTGCCGTTCTGGCAGCTGTGGACGGTCCTGCCGCGGATCGCGAGGTCGAGCTGGGAGAGCGTCACCGTCGTCCCGAAGGCGGCGAGCCCGGTCAGGACGACCGTGCCGGCCCGGCGGCTCATCAGGAACGCCTGCTCCTGGGCGGCGGCGGGGCCTGCAGCCTCGAGCACGTAGTCGGCGCCGCGACCGTCGGTCAGCTCGCGAACCTGCTCGACGGGTCGCCGGCCGCCGGGTCCACGAGATCGGTGGCGCCGAGCTCGCCGGCCAGCCGCCGCCGCTCCTCGATCGGCTCGACGGCGATGATCTTGCCCGCGTTCGCGACCCGCGCGCCCTGCACCATCCAGAGGCCGAGATGGCCGCAGCCGACGACCGCCACGGACGAGCCGGGCTCGATCCTGGCCGCGTTGAGCGCGGCGCCGAGGCCGGTCGTGATCCCGCAGCCGAGCAGGGAGAGCTGGTCGTCGGGAGCTCGGTCTCGACCGGGAAGAGCCAGCTCTCCGGCACGCGCATCTTCTCCGCGTACGTGCCGCCGCCGCCCGAGCTCGTGACCTGCTCGCCGTTCGCCCGGTTGGCCACGTGCGGCTGGGGCACGACGAGCGCCGCGCACTGATCGGGCCGGCCGCGCTCGCACCAGTAGCAGACGCCGCACTCGGGCGTCCCGGGCACGACGACGCGATCGCCAGGGCGGGCGCGCGTCACCTCGGCGCCGACCTCCTCGACGACGCCGAACCCCGCGTGGCCGAGGATCGTCGGCAGCTTCTTGCCCAGCTCGCCGCGCTGGTTCATGCAGTCCGTGATGCAGAAGGCGCTCGCGGTCGTGCGGACGATGGCGCCGTCCGGCGCCGGCGGGAGCAGCTCGACCTCCTCGACGACGAGCGGCTGGTGGAACTCCTCCAGGATGGCGGCCTTCATTCGCTCCTCGATCCTCGGGCGCCGTTCGATACGCGCACGGGTGTGCGCTGGCGCCACATCATACTAGGCTTCCGCCGATGGCGACGTACGAGGTGCTGGCGGTGCGCTACGGCTCGCGCGGAGGGGTGACCCGCCGCGACTACTACCTGCGCTACGAGACCTACGGCGAGCCCGACGCGACGATGACGATGGACTACTTCTTCTGGGTGCTTCGCGACGAGGACGAGACGATCCTCGTCGACGCGGGCTGGAATCCGGAGGTGGCCGCGCGCCGGGGAAGGGAGCTGCACATCGATCCCGCCGAGGCGATGGAGCGGCTCGGAGTTCGCGCGGACACCGTCTCGCGCGTCGTGCTCACCCACCTGCACTGGGACCACACGGGCAACCTCGACCGCTTCCCGGACGCGCAGCTCGTCGTCCAGGAGCGCGAGCTCGACTTCTGGGGGAGCCCGATGGGGAGGCGCCTCCAGTTCGCCGCCCATGCCGAGCAGGACGACATCGAGCACGTCCTGCAGGCCGACCGGGAGGGACGCGTGCTGCGGCTGCGCGGCGACGCGCAGCTGGCGCCCGGCGTGGAGGCCCGGCTCGTCGGGGGCCATTCGCCCGGCCAGACGATCCTCCTCGTCGACACGGCCGGCGGCCCCGTCGTCCTCGCCTCGGATGCCATCCACTACTACGAGGAGATGGAGCGCGACTGGCCCTGCTCGCTCCTCGTCGACGTCGCCGAGACGTACGCCGGCTACGAGCTCCTGCGCGAGCTCGAGGCGGGCGGGCGGCGGATCGTCGCCGGGCACGATCCGCTCGTGATGGAGCGCTTTCCGCGTCTCGACGGCGAGCTCGGCGAGTACGTCGCCTGCCTACGCTGAGGTCGGGGGTGAGGTAGCGATGAGCCTCGACGAGCGCCGGCAGGGCTTGCGGGACGGGTTCATCGAGGCGCGCGGCTTCTGGAACGAGTCGCTGGGCCAGCTGCTCGAGCTCGACCCCGATTTCTTCGCCGCGTACGCGGAGCTCTCGGGCGTTCCGTGGCGTCAGGGCCCGCTCGACCCGAAGGTCAAGCACCTGATCCTGCTCGCCATGGACGCGGCCGCGACGCACATGTACGCACCCGGTTGCCGCGAGCACATCCGCGGCGCGCTCGCACTCGGAGCCACGGCGGAGGAGCTCATGGAGGTGCTCGAGCTCACGAGCACGCTCGGCATCCACGCGTGCAACACCGGCGTGCCGATCCTCATGGAGGAGCTCGAGGCCGCCGGCCGACTGCCTTCGCGCGAGCTCTCCGAGCGGCAGGAGCGGATCAAGGCCGACTTCGAGCGCCACCGCGGCTACTGGAACAGCTTCTGGGACGACGTCCTCGTCCTCGACCCGGACTTCTTCGAGGCGTACACGCAGTTCTCGTCCGTGCCCTGGAAGAGCGGGCCGCTCGAGCCGAAGGTCAAGGAGCTGATCTACACGGCCTTCGACGTCGCGGCGACGCACATGTTCGAGCCGGGGTTGCGAGTCCACATCCGCAACGCGCTCGGGTACGGCGCGACCCGGGAGGAGATCATGGAGGTCTTCGAGCTCGTGAGCGGGATCGGCGTCCAGGCCTGCAGCCTCGGCATCCCGATCCTGCTCGAGGAGGCCGCCGCCGTGTCGCAGCAGAGCTGACGTGGCGCCCGTCGGCATCATCGGGCTCGGCAACATGGGCGGCCGGATCGCCCGGCGCCTGCTCGCCGGCGGCGAGGAGGTCACCGGCTACGACCAGAGCCCGGCCGCGCTCGAGGCGTCGGGCGCGGCACCCGCCGGGTCGATCGGCGCGCTCGCCGAGGCCGCCGAGGTCGTCCTACTGTCCCTGCCCGACAGCCCCGTCGTCGAGGCGGTCGTGCTGGGGGACGGGGGTGTGCTCGCACACTGCCGGCCCTCGCAGGTCGTGGTCGACCTGACCACGGCGTCCCCTGCCTCGACAGTGCGGATCCACGCGGCCCTCGCGGAACGCGGCGCCGAGTACGTCGACGCGGGCATCTCGGGCGGGGCCAAGGCGGCGGAGAAGGGGACGCTCACCATCATGGCCGGTGGCTCCGCCGAGGCGCTCGAGCGCGTCCGGCCGCTGCTGGCTCACTTCGCCGCGCGCGTCTTCCACATGGGTGAGAGCGGCGCGGGTCACACCGCCAAGCTGCTCAACAACTACCTGAACGGCGTCAGCCTGGCCGCCACCGCGGAGGTCATGGTCGCCGCGCGCAAGAGCCGGGCTCGACCTCACGCAGCTGCTGGAGGTCGTCAACGCGAGCAGCGGCGTCAACTTCGCCACGCTCGAGCGCTTCCCGCACATCGTGAAGGGCGACTACCTGGAGGGAGGCCTCACTGTCGACCTGATGGCGAAGGACATCCGGCTCTACCTCGATCTGCTGCGGGAGCTGAAGCTCACGAGCCCGACCGGCTCGGGCATCCTCGGCTGCTTCAGCCTCGCCTCCTCGCTCGGCTACGGGGATCAGATCTCCAACCGCGTCGTCGACGCGCTCGGCGACATCGCCGGCGGCCTGCGGCTCAGCGAGTAAGCGCGGCGAATCTCCGACCGGGGTCAAGTCTTGCATACGAACATAAGGCGAGGAAGCCGAGCCCCGCCCTTATGTGCTAATGCAAGACTTGACCCCGTCTTCACTCGGCGAGCTGCGTGCTCGCGAGCTGGCTGTCCATGTACTCGCGCACCGCCCGCACCTTGCCGTCCTCGACCTCGACGAAGAACGCGTACGTGTTGCGGTACGGCGTGCCGTTCGCGAACCGGCCGCGCCCCGTCGCCTCGATTGCGACCCAGCTCCCGGCGGCGACCAGGTTCTCGATCACGACCTTCGGGTCGCCCGGCTCGAACATCCCGCGTACCGGGCGCAGGAATCCCTCGACGATCGCCTCCCGACCCTCGTGCGTGCCCGCGCCCGGAAGACCTTCCGCGAAGATCGACCAGGTCGCGTGCTCGTGCAGCAGCTTCCCGACGCCGTCCAGATCGCCGGAGCTGAGCGTCTCGAAGAACGACCGCACGACGTCTTCGATCGACCCTTCCGGTTCCGGCACGAGCGCCTCCTCTCGCGGTTGCGTGCGGCGGGCGAAGCTACTCCGCCGGCCAGTCCGCCTTGAACCGGGCGGCGTCGCGCGCCGGCGGCTGGGGCACCTGGGTCTCGACCCAGCGGACCGGCTCCGAGCTCCGGTTCGTGAACGCGTGCGGGCAGCCGACGCCGGTCCAGAAGCAGTCGCCGGCGCGAAGGATCTGCGTCTCGCCGTCGGCCGTCGCCTCGATCTCGCCCGAGAGGAAGAAGTACGCCTCCTCGAACGCGTGGTCGTGCTCCTTGATCAGGCCGCCGGGCGCGTACTGGACGCAGAAGAAGTTCAGGTGGGCGGCGCCGAACGGGGTGTCGACGAGCATCTTCAGCGAGGCGTTCGACACGTTCGCCGCCGTGAAGCCGGCGAGCGCGAGCGGCGGAAGCTGGCTCTCGTCGAAATGGCCCATGAGCCCGGACGCGTCCGCGGGAGCCGCGCGCGGCTCGAAGAACGTGTCCGGGAAGCCGCTGCCGGGCGCCTTGGGCTGGGGCGCCGAGATCTCGAGCCAGCGCGCAGCCTCGGAGCCGGCGTTCCGCCAGGAATGCGGCGTGCCGGTCTGGGCGAGCGCGAAGTCGTCGGGCCCGAGCTCGTGCACGGCGTCGCCGAGCTTCAGCTCGACACGTCCGGCCAGCACGTAGACGACCTCCTCGAAGGAGTGGAAGTGGGGCTCGATCGAATCCACCGGGCTGCGAGCCGCGACATGACGAGGCGCTGGTGCGGCGAGCCGCTGTCAGCACCGACCAGCGGCGCGAGCGAGTATCCCTGCGAGTGGTCGCCGAGGATCGGGTCGGCGGCGAAACCGCCCTCGTCGAAGGTGACGCGGTGGTGCATCAAGCCCGCCTCCTCGCGGACGAGGACGATGTCGTTCTCGACCGAGCACCAATCCCCGTCGACGCCCTCCGGGCGCTCCGGGTCGTCCGCGGAGCGCATGACGAAGTGCCGCAGCAGGGAGGGCTTGACCGCGAACACCGCGTCCGAGTCGAGGTAGGCGCTCTCCGAGTCGAAAACATGGGTCGCGACTTTTTCGTAGCCCGGGGCGCTGACGATCATGTGGAGGTGCGCCGGCCGCCAAGGGTGGCGTCCGGTCGTCTCGAGCATGTGACCCACCGGGCCGTCGTGGGGGATCGGGTACGGCACGGGACGCACGCCGAGGAAGGCGTAGGTCCCGTCGTCGCGCGTGCGGAAGCGCCCGCGCAGATGATCCTCCGGCGCATCCGCGTCCTGAACCGCGTAGAGGAGGTTGGCGTCGTTCTGCCAGACGTCGAGCTCGGCGCCGGCGATCGGGGAGCCGTCGACGTCGAGCACCCGCCCGTAGACCCAGGCGGGCAGGCCTCCCGACTGCTCGATGATGCTGTCGCCGTACTCGCGCAAGGGCGAGCCCGCGAGGTAGAAGGGCCCGAGCACCGTCGGCTCCGTCGCGCCGGGCGGCTTCTCGTTCGCGATCGCGTCGACGATCATCGAGAGCCCGAGCGAGTCGGACCAGAGGATGAACTCCTGGCGACGCTCGTCTGTGATGTGGCCGGTCTCGGTCAGGATCCGGATCGCCGCTTCCCACTCGGGGAGCGAGAGGCGAACCTCGCCGGCGAAGGCGTGCAGGTGCCGCACCAGGCTCTGCATGACCTCCCGCAGGCGCGCGTCCTGGCAGCCGTCGAAGCTCTCGACGACGGCCCTCGTGATGTCCTCGGGCTCCGTCCGGCCCGGCGCGACGTCCGTCTGGGTCATGTGCCTGCCCCTTTCGTCCTCCCGCTTGCCGTGGAGCGGGCCGATCCCGCTCAGGGAGGGCATATCCCAGCCGAGCGCGTCGCGGGTCGCCTCGGCCTGCGGGTCGTGGAGGGCGCCGAACGCGCTGCGGTAGTAGAGCAGCGGCCGGCGGCCGGGAATGTAGTCGCACTCGCGAACGAGCCCGATGAAGATGGAGTGATCGCCGCCCGGGAAGCGCTCGTGCACGTCGCACACGAAGTGGGCGATCCCCTGCGCCAGCACCGGCAGCTCGTGGCCGTCGCGAAGCGGCACTTCGGCGAACTTGTCCGGCGCCGGCGTGGCGAAGTGGCGTGCCAGGTCCTCCTGGCCCTGGCCGAGGACGTTGACGACGAACGCCCGGCTCTGCTCGATCGCCTCGTGGGTCGGCAGGCGGTTGCTCACGCAGACGAGCAGGAGGACGGGCTCGAGGGACAGCGACGCGACGGCGCTCGCGGTCATGCCGGCGGGCTCGCCGCCTCGTAGAGTCGTGATCACCGTCACACCGGTGGCGAAGTGCGCGATCGCCTCCCGGTAGCGGTTCCCGTCCAGGCCCTCCGCAGCCTCCGATCGGGGCACCGCGGGTGCTCCGGCGGGATCGTGGTCGAGGGCCATCGCCGCCGAGCCGGTCAGGAAGGCCCGCCGACGATCCTGACGTCGCCGGCGTCGATCATGTCGGGCACCGTCCAGCCGTCGAGGTCGTACTCGGCCATGCACTGCTCGGCGAATCCCTTCATCCGATCGACGGTGCCGTCGCCCTTGGCCATCCAGTAGCACTCGAGCTTGGTCAGCTCGTGGCTGCCCGAGTACGACCGCTCGTAGAGCTCGTGCCGGCCGCCGAACTCGCTGCCGATGGCGTCCCAGAGCAGGTTGACGAGCTTGATCTTGTCGACCGCGCTGTAGTCGTTCGAGCCGCGGTAGAACTGGTCGAGCAGCGGCCGCAGCTCCTCGTGCTGCCAGTCGCGCGCGCTCGAGGGCCTGACGATGAGGGCGCCGCCCGTCTGGTTCTGGATGATCGCCTTGATGGCCGGGTAGGCCTGGTTGGAGAGGATGCGGTAGGCGGACGCGGCCTCGATGTTCGGCAGCACCGATCCACCGGCGGACGGCACGGGGTTGTGGCACATGGCGTCGGTGAGCGACCAGAACATGTTGCGCCACGCGAGGATCTCGCCGATCGAGGCCTGGATGCCGCGGAACTCGATCGTCCCGGTCGCCTCGACCATCTTGATGAACAGGCCGGCGAGGAAGTCGAGCTTGACCGCGAGGCGGGTGCATCCCTGCATCAGCGCGCGCCAGATGAAGCCGGTGAGGTGGTACGTGCTCGCGATCTCGAGGTTGCCGTAGATGAGGAAGTTCTCCCACGGGATCACGGCGTCCTCGAACATCGAGCACCGCGTCGTTCTCGTCGAAGCGACTCGAGAGCGGGTAGTCGAACGGGCTCCCGATCGTCGCCGCCATGTACTCGTACGAGGGGCGGCAGAGCAGCTTCACGCCCGGCAGGTTCATGGGCGCGAAGAAGGAGAGCGCGTACTCCTCCTTCTTGATCGGCGTGGAGCCGTGGTAGGAGACGAAGTTGTAGTTCGAGTACGCCGAGCCGGTCGCGACCATCTTCGCGCCGCGCACGACCACGCCCTCGTCGGTCTCCTTGACCGCATGGATGAACACGTCGTCGACCTCGTGGATCTCCTTGTTTCGGTCGACGGGCGGGTTCACGAGCGTGTGGTTCATGAAGTACACGCGCTCCTGGGCCTCGCGGTACCAGCGGCGCGCGTTCTCCTCGTACGGCGTGTAGTAGTCGGCGTTCGGCCCGTACGTCGCGAGGAAGGCGGCCTTGTAGTCGGGGCTGCGGCCCATCCAGCCGTACGTCATTCGCTGCCACGCTGCGATCGCGTCGCGGCCGCGGACGAGATCCTCCGCTGACATCGGCGCCCTGAAGAAGGGGTGCGTGTAGCCGCCGTTGCCGGTGTCGGTCGGCATGGTGAGCACGTCCTTCTGCTCCGGATCGTGCAGGGCGTCGTACAGCCGGGCGACGCTGCGCGCGCCGTTTCTGAACCCGGGGTGCGCGGTCACGTCGTCGACCTTCTCTCCGTAGATCCAGACCTCTCGGCCGTCCCGGAGGGTGTCGAGGTACTCCTCGCCCGTCAGCGGGCGCGTCGCCCGATCCGAGGTCGTCTCCTGCCGCTCGTCGCCAACCTTGGCCATGTGGACCGCCCCTTCTCTGCTCGCTTGCCGCCGCTTCCGCCTTCGCCCCGGCGCCTCACGCGATCATCGCCGAAATCGTAGAGGGTTGGCGCAGAACCGTCAGCCCGCTCGCGCCGCGCTCGGCGATCGGGCGAGGACGGTAGCGAGCGCCTCGACCAGCCCGGCGCCGGAGTCGTCGGAGGCGGCTCGCGCTCGCCAGGCGACGAACCCGTCGGGACGCACGAGCACGGCGCCTTCCTCCCCTGTGCCGAACACCTCCGCGAAGCGTCCGGTCGGGTCGGCCACATCGCCGCCGGCGCCGACGCGGTAGGCGTCGAGCCGGACACCGAGCTCCCCGGCAGCGGTCGTGGCAGCACGGCACCACTCCTCGCCGGCGGCGCCGGCCAGCACCGCGAACCCGGGGCTCGCAAGGTCGAGGGTCGAGAGCGGGCTGCCGTTCCGTTCGAGCGTGACGTGCGGCGCGCGCGCGCCCGGGCTCCCGGACGGCTCGTGCGGATTCTCGTAGAGCGCGCCATCGTCGCCCTCCTCGCCGACGATGGCATCCGAGCGGTACCGGTAGCCGAGCTCGATCGGCGCGTCGGGAACGAACGGGGCGAGGCCCTCCTTCCCGAGCTCCGGGGCCAGCCGGACCACCCAGCGCGTGTAGGCCTGCTCGGCGGTGAACTCGCCGACGGGGCGTCGCTCGGCGTCGTAGGTGGCGAGCAGCTCGGGGCCGGCGGTGCCGTTCAGCACGGCAGCGAGCTTCCAGGCGAGGTTGTCGGCGTCATGCACGCCCGTGTTGCCGCCGAAGCCGCCGGTGGGCGGCATGGCGTGGGCGGCGTCGCCGGCCAGGAAGATGCGGCCGTCCGAGAAGCGCTCGGCCCACTCGGCCGACGCGATCCAGGGTTGGACGTTCTCGATCTCGACCGGGAGGTCCGGGACGCCGAGCCCGGTCCGGACGAGCTGGACGCACCTCGCCTCGCTCTGGTCGGCGGCGACGTCGCTCGTGCGCTCGCCCCTGGCGTCACGCGCTGCGTTGACAGCGAGGAAGCCGGCGTCGCCCTCGATCTCGAAGCGGAAGAAGCCCTGGACGTCGTCGTTGAAGACGTACACGACGCTCAGCACCCGGTCGCGCAGCAGCGGCATGACGTCCGCGCGGAAGTAGATCGTCAGGCATTGGGCGAAGGGCGGATGGCCGCGCAGCCGGATGCCGAGCTGCTCGCGTACCGGGCTGCGGCTGCCGTCGGCCGCGACGAGGTAGCGGGCGCGCACCGAACGCTCGCTTCCGTCGCTTCGGTCTCGCACCCGGGCCGTCACGCTCTCGGCGTCCTGCTCCACGGCCACGACCTCCGAGCCGTACTCGAGACGCGCGCCGAGCGCCTCGGCACGCTCGCGGAGGATCGGCTCCAGGCCTCGCTGCGTGATGAACAGCCGCCGTGTCGGGCTCAGGCTCTCGAACCCCTCGTTGACCGAGCGGAAGTACCACTCGAGCTCCTTGCCCGCCAGCGTCTCGACCGCCATGATGGCGCCGTTCTGGACGAACTCGGCCGCTGCCGCTTCCTCGATCGCAGGCTCGAGGCCGGCGCCGCGGTAGAGCTCGATGGTTCGCTGGTTGAAGTGCGCCGCGCGCGGGTGGATGGCCGTGCCGGGATGGCGCTCGACCACGAGCGACGGGACGCCGTGCGTGCCGAGGAAGACCGCGGCCGAGAGGCCGACGAGACTGCCGCCGGCGATCAGGACGGGAACATCGTCATCGCGCATGGCCGCGAACCTCCTCATGCGTGCCTGGGACGGGCGACGCTAGCACGGACCGGGCGTGCCCGGCAGCCGGCATCTAGGCTTTTCGCGTGACGACGACGCAGTCGCCCGACGGCACGGACGGGACGATGCTCGCGGCCGTCCTCCCGGCGCCCGGGGAGCCGCTTCGGATCGAGCGGATCGCGGTGCCGCGTCCGGGTCGCGGCGAGGTGCTCGTCCGTGTCGCCGCCTGCGGCGTCTGCCACACCGACCTCCACGTGATGAAGGCGGAGGTCGCGTTCCCGACCCCGGCCGTGCTCGGGCATGAGATCTCCGGCACGGTGGTCGAGCTCGGCGAGGGCGTCGTCGGTCCCGACGTCGGCTCGACGGTGATCGGCACGTTCATCATGCCGTGCGGCGAGTGCGAGGCCTGCCGCCAGGCCCGCGACGACCTCTGCGAGAAGTTCTTCGCCCTCAACCGCCTGCGCGGGACGCTCTACGACGGCACGACCCGGCTCTACCGCCTCGACGGGACCCCGCTCGCCATGTACTCGATGGGTGGGCTCGCCGAGTACGCAGTGCTCCCGGCGACGGCAGTCTTTCCGCTGCCTGCAACGTCGCGTTCGACGAGGGAGCGATCCTCGGCTGCGCTGCGATGACCGCGTTCGGGGCCGTGCGTCGCGCCGCCGAGCTGCGCATGGGCGAGCGCGTCGCGGTCGTGGCCACCGGCGGGGTCGGGTCGCTGATCGTGCAGCTGGCGCGGGTGCAGGGCGCGCTGCAGATCGTCGCCGTCGACGTGAGCGAGGAGAAGCTCGCCGCGGCGCGCGCCCTCGGGGCGACCGACGCGATCGACGCCTCGGACGGAGATCCCGTCGAGCGGCTGCTGGAGCTGACCGGCGGCGGCGTCGACGTCGCGTTCGAGGTGCTGGGGCGCGAGCAGACCTTCCTGCAGGCGCTCGGAATGCTCCGCGACGGCGGCAGGCTCGTCGCGGTCGGGATCACGCCCGCCGACGTGCGGGCACCGATCGACGTCACCCGGCTCGTCCGCCGCGGACTGCGCATCCAGGGCTCGTACGGCGCGCGTCCCCGGTCGGACATGCCGACGCTGCTCGGCCTCGTCGAGCGGGGCGTCGTCGACGTGGGCAAGAACGTGACGCGGCGCTATGCGATCGAGCAGGCCCAGGAGGCCTACGAGGCGCTCGACCGCCACGAGATCGTCGGGCGGGCGATCGTCTCGATGCCGACCGCCCGCGACGAGTAGGGAGCCGGGTGGGCGGCAGGCTGCTCGAGACGACCGTCGTCGGGAGCTACCCGCAGCCGGACTGGCTGATCGACCGCGAGCGGCTCTCGAAGCGGCCGCCGCCGCGCGCCCTTGCGCGCGAGCTCTGGCGCGTGGCTCCCGAGCACCTGGAGCAGGCCCAGGACGACGCCACGATCCTCGCCGTCCGGGACCAGGAGCGCGCCGGGATCGATCTCGTCACCGACGGTGAGGCGCGCCGCGAGAGCTACTCGAACCGCTTCGCGAACGCGCTCTCGGGTATCGACCTCGACAACCCGGGCACGTTCGTCGGGCGCAGCGGGCTTCCGAACGAGGTGCCGCGCATCGTGGGGCCGATCCGCCGCGTGCGGCCGGTCGAGGTGAGGGACGTCGAGCTCCTGCGCGCGAGCACCGACCGGCGGATCAAGATCACGATCCCCGGGCCGTTCACGCTCGGCCGCCAGACGCAGGACGAGCACTACCGCGACGAGCGGGCCATGGCGCTCGACTTCGCGGCGGCCGTCAACGACGAGGCGAAGGCGCTGTTCGCAGCCGGCGCCGACGTCGTCCAGCTGGACGAGCCCTACCTGCAGGTCGCGCCGGACAGTGCCCGCGCCTACGGCGTGGAGGTGATCGAGCGGGCTCTCGACGGCGTCGAAGGCGTGACGGCGCTGCACATGTGCTTCGGCTACGGGCAGTTCGTGAAGGACAAGCCCGCGGCGTACTCCTTCCTCGAGGAGCTGAACGACAGCTCGGTCGACCAGATCTCGATCGAGGCGGCGCAGCCCGGCCTCGACCCGGCCGTGCTCGAGACGGATCCCGGAGAAGACCGTGGTCTTCGGCGTCGTCTCGACGGACGACCCGGCCGTGGAGAGCGCCGAGCTCGTCGCCGAGCGCATCCGTGAGGCGCTCCGCCACATCGCGCCCGAGCGGCTCATGCCCGCGCCGGACTGCGGCATGAAGTATCTCCCGCGCGCGAGCGCCTACGCGAAGCTGTGCGCGCTCGCCGAGGCCGCGGCCCTCGTCCGGGCGGAGCTCTCGTAGCGCCTCGGTGTGACCCTACGGAAGGGCAGCGAGCACGGCGTCGGCATGGCCGTCGGGCGAGACGTCGTACATCGCCCGTGCCACCGTGCCGTCAGCGGCGATGACGAACGTCGAGCGGCGGATCGACGGCTTGGGAGGCCCTCCGTCGAAGCTCCGCTCGCCGATGACGTCGAAGGCCTTCGCGGCGGTCCAGTCCGTGTCGGCGAGCAGCGGAAACGGCAGGCTGAACTTCTCCCGGAAGCGCGCTGTGAGAACTCCTCGTCGTCCGGGCTGACGCCGAGGAGCACGGCGCCCCGCCCGCGGAGCTCGCCGTACGCGTCGCGCAGCTCGCAGGCCTGCCTCGTGCAGCCGGGCGTGTCGTCCTTGGGGTAGAAGTACAGGACGACGGGGCTGCCGCGGAAGTCCGAGAGGCGCACCGTATGGCCGGCGTCGTCCTTCAGCTCGAGCTCCGGAGCGGGGTTACCTTCCTCGATCATCGCGCGAGCACTCCTGGTCGTTTGCAGTTCAGCCTCGCTACCAGACGCTGCGCAGCAGCTCGAGTATCTCGGCCGCGGATGCCGGGCGCGGGTTCGTCTTCGCCGCCGCTCGCTCCGCGGCTGCCTCCGCCACTGGGTCGAGCTCGTCGGCGGGGACGCCGTGGTCGCGCAGCCGTGTCGGCACCGACAGCGCTGCGAGCTCCTCGGCACGCTCGATCGGATCGGAGCACGCCATCGCGTCGGCGAGCCGCGCGAGCTCGGCCGCGGCCACCTCGGCGTTGAAGCGCAGGCCGGCCGGCAGGCAGATCGCGTTCATCGCGCCGTGGGGAAGGCCGAACCGTCCCCCGAGCGCCTGCGCCATCGCGTGCGCGACGCCCATCCCGGCCCCGAGGGCAGCGCCGGCATGCATGGCGCCGCGCAGAAGCTCGGTGCGCGCCGCGAGGTCGGAGCCGTTTGCGAGCACCGCGGGCGTCCAGCGTGAGATGAGGCTCGCGCCGGCCAGCGCCTCCTGGTCGGTTTCAGGCTCTCGATCGCGCGAGTACAGCGCTTCCGCGCAGTGTGCGAGGGCGTTCATGGCAGTGCCGCCGCTCTCGGCCGCGGGGAGGCCGAGCGTCAGCTCGGGCTCGTAGACGATCCCCTCGACACGGGCTCCGCCCCCGGCGCGCTTGATCCCGGTCTCGGCGTCGCGCGACCCGAAGAAGGGCGTCCACTCCGCGCCGCTGTAGGTCGTCGGCACGGAGATCACCGGAAGTCCGGTCTCGGACGAGACCGCCTTCGCGCTGTCGATCGCGCTGCCGCCGCCGAGCGGGACGAGACCGTCGGCGTCCGAGTCGCGGGCGAGCGCGAGCGCCCCTTCGACCCCTCGCGCGTCGGCATGGGGACCGACGCCCGTGTAACGCAGCTCGACCGGAAGCTCGAGCTCGGCCCAGCGCTTGCTGGTGACGAGCAGCGGCCGCTCGACCGCTAGCTCGGCGAGGACGGCGGGAAGCTCGGCGAGTCCCCAGCGAACGATCACGGACGGCAGCGCTTCCCGTGCTCCACCGGCTATCCGTGCGTGAAGAACGTCAGCGCGTCATGGAAGTGCTGGCTGAGAGCGGGATCGAGGATGTCCGCGTCGGCCGGCACGTCCCGGTCGAGCTCGAGCTGTCCGAAGCGCCCGCGGAAGTAGGCGAGCGGCTCCCCGGGAAAGTACTCGGCCCGATGCACGCCTCCGAGGTAGACGACGTGCGTTCCTGCCGAGACCTCCTCGATCACCCAGCACTCGAGATGCGCGAGCGCGCCTTGCAGCAGAGGGCTTCCGAGCGTCGCCGTACCGCAGCTCGACGCCGTCGAACTTGCCGGGGCCGGTCGTGGCGAAGCGCACGGCGAGATCACCCTGACGCTCCTCGAGGATGTTCACGGAGAAGGCTCCGCTCCGGCTGACGGCAGCCCTGTGTCCTGGACTTCCGGTTCAGGCAGACGAGCAGCATCGCCGGCTCGAGCGACACGGACGTGACGGCGTTCGCGGTGACTCCGAAGTTCGCCCGTCATGGTGGGCGGTGATGATCGTCACGCCGCTCGCGAAGTGGCCGATGGTGTCGCGGAACTGCTCCCCATCGATATGCGACGGCGAGCCCGACGCATCCTCGCGCCGCTCCCCCGGGGACTCCGAGTGCGTGTGACTCGCCACCAGCGCTCCCATCTCAGCCTACCCCACGATCCGACGGCAGCCGGCCGTCGCGGAGGCTCCGGAGCGTCTCCAGCTCCAGGTCCGTCGGCGGCTCGGTGGCAATCAGGGGCTCGCGCACGAGGAGCTCCCAGCCGGTCGCCGCGCGCACGTCGTCGACGCTGACGCCGTCGTTCACGGCCGTGAGCTCGAGCTCGCCGTCTTCGTCCCGCGCGCGCAGCGTCGCGAGGTCGGTGATGACGGTGGCAGGCCCCGCGCCGGGAAAGCCGAGCTCGGGGCGGGACTGCCCGTCGGCCCCACGGCCGACGGACGTGACGAAGTCGAGCCGCTCGACCAGCGCGCGCGGCGAGTGGCGCAGCATGACGATCACCTCGCGTGCGCCCGCCGCGATCTCCGGGGCGCCGCCGGCGCCCGGGAGCCGGACGCGCGGCTGCTCGTACGGTCCGATGACCGTGGTGTTGATGTTGCCGTAGCGGTCGATCTGGGCGGCCCCGAGGAAGCCGACGTCGATGCGGCCGCCACCGACCCAGTAGTTGAACATCTCCGGGACGGAGACAAGCTCGTCCGCCGTCGCCGCGAGGTCGTCGTCGCCGATGGAGAGCGGCAACCGCAGCGGCTTCGCCCCGATCGCGCCCGACTCGTAGACGAGCACGCAGGCGGGGGCGTGCAGTCGCCGCGCGAGGTTCGCCGCCGCGTTCGGAGGGCCGACGCCGACGAGGCAGACCTGGCCGTCGCGCAGCTCACGCGACGCGTTCACGGTCATGACCTCCTCGGCGGTGGCGGCCGCCGCGCTCACGTTGCCGCCGCCGTCTCGACCGGCTTCCTCAGCACGTGCTCCTGCATCCAGGCGGTGAAGCGATCCCGGTCGCGAGAGATCGCGTCCCAGGCCGCGTAGAAGTCGTTGTCGCGCACCGAGTACCCGGCCGCGTACGACGGCCACGCGCCTCCGGGGACGACGGCGACCGCCGCGATCGTCCAGGCCGGGAGGATCACCGAGTGCGGGCGGGCGGTCAGCTCCGGGACGATCTCCTCGACCGTCACGATCGCGCGGCTCGCGGCGAGCACCGCCTCCTTCTGCACGCCGCTCAGACCCCAGAGCATGACGTTACCGTGCCGGTCGGCCTGCTGGGCGTGGATCACTGCCACGTCGGGATTGAGCGCCTGCACGGCGGTCAGACGCTGCCCGCTGAACGGGCAGTCGACGAAGGCGACCGACGGGTTGCGCGTCGCCAGGTCGGTGCCGGCGTACCCGCGCAGCACCGCGAACGGGAGCCTGGCCGCGCCGGCGACGTACGCGTTCGCCATTCCCGCGTGCGAGTGCTCCAGCACCTCGAGCGGACGCGGCCAGCCGTTCTCCACGGCATCGCGAAAACGGTGCAGCGACCCCACCCCTGGATTGCCTCCATACGAGAAGACCAGCCGCGTCGCCGCGCCCACCCCGATCATCTGGTCGTAGACGAGGTCCGGCGTCATGCGCACGAGCGTGAGCTCCTGACGGCCCTGCCGGACGATCTCGTGCCCGGCCGCGAAGGGTATGAGGTGGGTGAACCCCTCGAGCGCGACGGAATCGCCGTCCCGGACGTGCATCGCGACCGCCTCCGCAAGTGGCATGAGCGCTGCAGGAAGCCGTTTTTCAGCCCTCATGTTCGCCAGGCACACAGGTGTTCGCTATGGGCACGAAGCGTGTACAGTAGGCGCGCATGGCGGAGGCGACGGCCGGGAGCAAGCAGCATCTCCAGTCGCTCGAGCGCGGGATCGCCGTGATCCAGGTCTTCTCCCACGAGCACCCGTCGCTCACGCTCAGCGAGGTCGCCCGCCTGACCGGCATGACACGCGCGACGGCGCGGCGGATCCTGCTCACGCTGGAGAAGCTCGGCCACGTGCGCTCGGACGGCAGGCGTTTCTCGCTCACCCCGCGCGTGCTCACGCTCGGCTGGGCGTACCTCTCCTCGCTGAACCTCTGGGAGATCGCGCAGCCGCTGATGGAGGATCTCGTCCAGGAGACGCACGAGTCCTGTTCCGCCGCGACGCTCGATCTCCCCGACATCGTCTACGTGGCCCGCGTACCGACGCGCCGCATCATGACCATCGCGCTCGGTGTCGGGACCCGGCTCCCGGCCCACGCGACCTCGATGGGCCGCGTCCTCCTCGCCGACCTGCCGAGGCCGAGCTCGACGCCTACCTGTCGGAGTACGAGCTCGAGCAGTTCACCCCGCACACGATCGTCGCTCCGGACGGCCTGCTGGCCGCGGTTGCAGAGGTCCGCGAGCAGGGCTGGGCCCTCGTCGACCAGGAGCTCGAGATCGGCCTGCGCTCGGTAGCCGCGCCGATCAGGGGAGCGAACGGACGGACGATCGCGGCGCTGAACGCCTCGGCTGCTGCTCCGAGAGTCTCCACCGAGGAGCTCAGAAAGCGCTTCCTGCCGGCGCTCCTGCGCACCGCGGAGCAGATCTCCGCGAGCCTCGCCCGCGTCTCGCCACCGGCGCAGCGCGCGTAGATACGCGCCCTGCCGACGGAGACCGGCTCGCGCAGGGCTCGTCGACGCGGCAGCGGTCAGCCAACTCGCTTGTGTTAGCTACCACAAGCAGCGGCGACACGCTCGGGACGGATGACAGACACGGGCATAGTGCGCTATACGAACAAGAGTACGATTAGCGCACAGTACAAGCGCGCGGGCGCGGCTGTCAAGTGCAGCGCAGGCGCGCCAGGCGCGCCCGAGTGCGAGTGGCTGACTGGCTTGACAGTCGCGGAGAAGGCGAAGTACCGTGCGCGTGTCGTACTGATGTTCGCAACGCGAACAACGGAAGGAGGCCAGCGGGATGGCTCTCATTCGAGGCTTGCACCACCTGACGATGTCGGTGGGACCGGCCCAGGAGGACTACGACTTCCACACCGGCGTGCTCGGGCTCTACAACGTCAAGAAGACGGCGCTGTACGACGGCAAGGTGCCGATCTACCACCTGTACTACGCGAATCGCCGCGGCGACGCGAGCACGATCCTGACGACCTTCCCGTTCCGCCAGGCCGGCGTGATGGGCCGCCGGGGCGCGAATCAGATCAAGCTGCTCAACCTATCCGTGCCGGCCGACTCGATCGGCTTCTGGGCCGACCGGCTCTCGGCCAACGGCATCGCCTACGAGACGGTGGAGCGCTTCGGGACGGAGCGGCTGCACTTCGCGCACCCGTGCGGCATCGAGTACGCGTTCGTCGGAGAGACCGGGCCGGACCCGCGGGAGCCGTGGGACGGCAACGGGGTCTCGGCGGAGCATGCGATCCGGGGCGGACACGGCATCACGATCTCGGTCCACGACCCGGAAGAGATTGGGGAGTACATCGTGCGCGGCCTCGACGGCAAGCTGATCTCGACAGAGGGCCCGGCCCAGGAGTACGAGGTCGGCGACGAGACCGGCCACGGGCGCCGCATCGACGTCGTCCACGAGCCCGACGTGCCCGTCGGCACCTGGAAGTTCGGTGAGGGCACGGTCCACCACGTGGCCTGGGACGTCGTCGACTCTGAGCGCCAGCAGCAGGTGAAGGACTGGCTCGAGGGGCTCGGCTACACCGACTGCTCCGAGATGAAGGACCGCGGCTACTTCAAGTCCGTCTACAACCGGAGCCCGAGCGGCGCCCTCTTCGAGTACGCCTGGTCGGTCCCGGAGGGCTTCCTGCTCGACGAGGACTTCGAGAGCCTGGGCGCCGAGTTCCAGGTCCCACCGCAGTTCGCCGACCAGAGGGACGAGATCATCGCGATGCTCGAGCCGATCGACACGGGAGCGGTCGCGCGGTAGTGGCGTGGTGTGCGCCCGCGCGGCGGTTGGGACACCCGTCCATCACCGGCGGCGTCTACAACGGGGTGACGTTCTCGTACCACGACACCGAGCGGGAGCCGGGCTTCGTCAGCGAGATCTTCGACTGGCCTCCGGGGCGGGTCCAGCAGCCCGACGCCGTCTACCCGCCCGACGCGGAGAGCTGAGCGTGCGTGCTGCCGTCACGAGCGCCGAGCGGACGATGGCGATCGCGAACGTCCCGGAGCCGCGCCGACCCGGTCCGGGCGAGGCGATCGTGCGCCCGCAGGCGGTCGGCATCTGCGGGTCGGACTTCCATCTCTTTCTCGGCAAGCTGGGGCCGCTGTTCCCGCGCATCCAGGGGCACGAGGTCTGCGCCGTCGTCGACGAGGTCGGGCCGGGCTGCGAGGGCGTACGGCCGGGTGACCGCGTCGCGCTCTGGCCGGTGCTGGCGTGCGGCGAGTGCTACCCGTGCTCGGTCGGTCGCGGCAACGCCTGCTCGCGGATCCGGATCCTCGGCGTGCACCTCGACGGCGCGCTGCAGGAGCGGCTTCTGCTCCCCGCCGCGCAGCTCTTCCCGGTGGGTGATCAGGACCCGGCAGTCGCCGCGCTGGTCGAGCCTATCTCGATCGGGGTGCGGACCGCGAACCGCGCGCGGATCGACGAGGGCGAGCGCGTCGTCGTGCTCGGCGCGGGCCCGATCGGGCAGGGCGTGACGCTCGCGGCGCGCGACCGCGGCGCCTCGGTGCTCCTCGTCGACCGGATCGCGAGCCGTCTCGAGCACGGCGGGCTGCTCGGCGCCGACGTCCTCGAGGCCGGCGACGGCGCCGATCTGGTCGGGGAGATCCGCGACTGGTCGGGTGGCGAGGGACCGGCCGTGGTGGTCGACGCCACCGGGGCCGCGAAGCTGATCCAGGCCGCGGTGCACGCGGTCGCGACGGCGGGCCGCGTCGTCGTCGTCGGCATCTCGGAGGAGGTCGTCGAGGTCGCGGTCGGCTCGCTCGTCTTCCGCGAGCTCGATCTGCTCGGCGTGAGCTGCTGCTCGGCCGAGGAGTTCGCGGCCGCGGTGGCCCTGGTCGATCGCAACCGGGAGCTCGCGGCGGGGCTCGTCACGCACGAGTTCCCCTTCGAGCAGACCCCGGACGGGCTCACGTATGCGCTGGAGCACCCCGGCGAGGTCATGAAGGCCGTGATCCGAATGGAGGCGTGATGCAGAAGCGACGCGCCGGCGCGCGACGATGAACGTATACGATCTCATATCGTTCGGCTCGGCCATGTGACCGGCTCGCGGGGCCTGACCGCCTAACACTCTCCCGCGATTCGTCGTCGAAAGTGCCAGAGCCATGGGTGCTTGACAGCACCCGCCGGTTCGGAGTACCGTGCGCTGGCCGCACTGCCGTTCGCACAGCGGACAAATCGGTGAACGTGCCCGACGGAGGAGGAGGGAACCATCCATGAGACTCAAGCTCGGCTCCGAGACGTTGAAGTGGAGGTCGCTTCTGGCGCTCGTTGCGCTCGTCGCCGGCCTCGCGGTCGTGGCCGCCGCATGCGGCGGCGACGACGAGGAGGCTGCGCCGCCGGCCGAGCCCGCGCCGGCAGAGCCTGCCGAGCCGCCCGCCGAGCCCGCGCGAGCCGCCGGCCGAGACTGGCAGAGCCGGCCGAGACTGGAGAGGCACCGGCAGAAGAGCCCGCAACCGGTGGTGGCAGCAACATCCAGGCCTCCGGTGCGTGTGGTCTCGGAACGGGCGAAGCGGCGTCGGGCGAGCCGATCAAGATCGGCGCCATCGTCACGAACGTCCCCGGCATCGACTTCACGTGGATCGGTGGCATGGCGGGCGCCTACTTCCAGTGCGTGAACGACAACGGCGGCATCAACGGCCGCCCGATCGAGTTCATCATGGAAGAGGAGCAGATCGACCCGCAGCAGATCGCCTCGCTCGCGACGAAGCTGATCGAGCAGGACGGCGTGGTCGGCCTCGTCGGCAACACGAGCATCATCGACTGCAGCGTCAACGGGCAGTACTACGCCGAGCAGGGCTTCTACCCGATCATCGCCGGCGTCGACCAGGCCTGCTTCACGCAGCCGAACTTCTCCGCGGTGAACATGGGCCCGTACTACTCGAGCCTCGGCGGGCGCGCAGGCGGCGCTGAACGCGGGGGCGACGGGCAAGATGGTCGTCGTCTCGCCGAACCAGCCCGGCTTCGACGTCATCAACAGCGGCGTCGTCGAGTTCGCCGAGCAGAACGGCATGGAGGGCATCAGCATCCTCGAGGACGTGCCCATCGCCGACCCGGCCGGGCTCGCCCAGCGGCTTGTCGGCGAGGCCGGCGAGGGCGGCGGCGTCGTGCTCGACTTCACGGGCCCGACGGTGCTGCCGCTCCTGCAGGCGATCGAGCAGCAGGGCCTCGTCGACTCGGTGATCTGGGCCAGCTCGACGCCTCCGAACGACCCGTCGGTCGCGGCGGAGCTCAGCGAGGCGTGGAACGGCAAGTTCCTCATCAACGCCGAGTTCAACGTGCTCGACTCCGGCCAGCCGGACCAGAACCACATGAACGAGGTCAGGGAGCAGTACGCGCCCGACATCCCGAGCTCCAGCTTCTCCCAGATGGGCTACCTGGCCGGAAGGGTTGCGACGGACGCGCTGCTCTCGATCGAGGGTGATATCACCAAGGAGAGCGTCAACGAGGCCTTCAGGTCGATCACGAACTTCGTGAGCGACATCTGGTGCAAGCCGTGGTACTACGACTCGACGGTCGGCTCGAACGTGTCCAACAACACCGACCTCACGGTCGCCCCTCAGGACGGCAACATGGTGCAGGTCGAGGAGTGCTTCGACATCGCGGCCCTGCCGGGCAATCCGCTCGACGCGATCCGGGCCGCCGAGGCCGAGCTGGGTCTGAACACGGGCTAGCCCTTCGCACCGAAATCGACGATCATCTCGAGTGATCGAGCGGAGCGTGACACTGTGGCACCGCCTCCGGGCGGTGCCACAGGTCGCAAGTCCGCCAGCTTCCGGACGAAGCGAGACCTGGGTGCCAGCAGCTACCGATGCCTGACCTCGAGCCGACTCTCCTCCTCGGCCTGATCTACAAGCCGTACCTCGTGCTCGGCCTGGCGCTCGGGGGCGTGTTCGCGATGTCCGGCGTGGGCCTGGTCGTGCTGTATCGGGCGACCGGGGTCCTGAACCTCGCCTACGGAGCGATCGGAGCGATGGGCGCTCTGATCACGTGGTCGCTGCTCGACCGCACCGGGATACCCGAAGCTCCCGCGTACCTCGTGTGCGTCCTCTTCGGCGGCGTCGCGACGCTCGTCTACGGCGTCATCTTCGGACCGCCGTTCGCAGGACGGGACCCGCTCGTCAAGGCGGTGGCCACGCTCGGGCTCCTCCTGATCCTGCTCGGGTTGATGCAGTGGGTCTGGGGCCGCGATGCCCACTCGATCACTCTGCCGACGTCGCGCTGGAACTACTCGATCGGCGACGTACGCGTCAGCTGGACGCAGATCATCGGCGTCGCGTTCCCGATCATCGTGACCGCGGGCACGGCGTTCTTCCTTCGCGTGACGAAACTCGGCACGGCGATGCGGTCGCTCGCGAACGATCGTGAGGTCACGGCCATGCTCGGCGTTCCCGTGCGGCGCGTGGAAGGCGCCGCGTGGTTCGGCTCCGGGCTCGTGTGCGGCGCGTCCGGGCTGCTGCTCTCCAACCTCGTCGGCCTCGACATCGCCGGGCTGACGTTCCTCGTCATCCCGGCGCTGGCGGCGGCGCTCATCGGCCAGCTGCGCTCGCTGTGGGTGACGCTCGCGGCCGGCATGGTGATCGGGGTCGTGTACTCGTTCCTGAACGCCTTCTCGTCGCTTGCGGACTACCGCACGATGACGCCGTTCGTGCTCGCGATCGTCGCGCTCCTGTGGTTCGCGCGCAAGCCGCAGCTGATCGGGCGAACGTAGACTCATGGGCGCGGTACGCACGTCCGCCGCCGGCGAGAGCGCCTCCGTCCTGGGGGCCCGCGCGCGCTACTCGCTCGCGAGCCCGGTCCGCCTGCTGGTCATCGTCGGGCTGCTCGCGTTCGTCCTGCTCGGGCTGCCGGAGCTGCTCGACAGCTTCTGGCTGCAGGTCATGACCTCGGTCGTGATCTACAGCGTCGTCACGCTCGGGCTCGGCCTGCTGATCGGGCGCGTCGGCATGGTCTCGCTCTGCCAGTTCGCCCTGCTCGCCGTGGGCGCGTGGGTGGCGCTTCGGCTCGACTACGCGACCTCGATCCCGTTCCCGTTGCTGCTCCTGATCGCCGGCGTCGTCACCGGCCTGATCGGGACGCTGATCGGGCTGCCGGCGCTGCGGCTCAGCGGCCTGTACCTGGCCCTGATCACGCTGATGGCGGCAGGGGCGATCGGCGTGGTTCTGCGGGTCGCCCAGTTCCCCAACGGCGGCGGCGGCTTCTTCGGCAACAGCGCCGCCGGCGGATCGTCGTCGCTCCTCCCGCGGCCTGCCATGGCGGAAGGGGGAACCGCCTACTACCGCTACTGCGTCATCGTCGCCGGCCTCATGTTCCTGCTCGCCCTCTGGCACGTGCGGGGGAAGGCGGGCCGTGCCTGGGCCGCGATCCGCCAGAGCCAGCCGACCGCGCTCGCCTCGGGCGTGAACACGACGCTCTACAAGCTGTGGGCGTTCGCGCTCGCGTCGTTCATGGCCGGCGTTGCGGGCGGGCTCCTGGCCGCCGCCACCGGCGGGGTCAACGTCGAACCAGTTCCCGACCCAGAACTCGATCATCCTCCTCGCCGTCGTCCTGATGGGCGGGATCTACAGCATCTGGGGGGCGATCCTCGCGGCGCTCTTCCTGCGGCTGCTCCCGGCGCTGCTCGACGACTGGGGGGTGTCGACGGAGCTCCTGACGATCCTGTTCGGAGTCGGTGTCCTGCAGGTGCTCCTGACCGCGCCCGGCGGGCTGATCGACCAGGTGCCGAAGGACCTGGCGAAGCTCCGGCGGGGGCTGGGCCGGCTGTACCTGAAATGGTCCGGGAAGGGCTCGGCGGCATGATCGAGGTGAGCGCCCTGACGGTTCGCTTCGGCGGCGTGATCCCCATCGACGGCATGACCGTGACGTTCCCCGGCGGCACGTGCGGGCTGATCGGGCCCAACGGCGCCGGGAAGACGACGTTCTTCAACGTCCTCAGCGGCTTCGTGAGACCCGCGGCGGGCTCGGTGCGCGCCTTCGGCGAGGACATCCTCGCCATGGCCGACTACCGCCGGGCTCGCTGGGGGCTGCGCCGGACCTTTCAGACCGAGCAGGCCGTCGAGGGGCTCTCGGTCTTCGACAACGTCTTGATGGTGCACGAGAACACCTCGAGCGACCGCTCGTCGCGCCGCGAGGACGTGGCGGAGGCGCTCGCCTTCGTCGGCCTGGACAAGGTCGCGAGCCAGACGGTCGCGGTGCTGGGCGCGCGTGAGCGCCGGCTGGTGGAGGTCGCGCGTGCCGTCACCGGCAAGCCGCGCGTGGTCCTGCTGGACGAGCCGGCGGCCGGGCTGCCCGACGAGGAGACCGAGCATCTCGGCCGTGTGATCTCGAGCATCCCCGAGAAGTTCGGCGCGCTCGTCATCCTGGTCGACCACGACATGAGCCTCGTCTCGGCGTGCTGCCAGACGACCGCCGTGCTCGACTTCGGCAAGCTGATCGCTTCGGGACCTACGGCCGAGGTGCTGCGCGACGAGCACGTCATGCGTGCGTACATCGGAACCGAGGAGGAGCTGTGAGCGTGGCCGGTCGGGACCTCGGCCGGACTACGCCTGGAGGCGCTCTCGGTCCCGCGAGGCTCGCGCATGGTCGTGCGCGAGGTGTCGCTCGACATCCCCACGGGTGAGGTGACGACGCTGCTCGGCCCGAACGGCGCCGGCAAGTCGACGCTCGTGCTCGCCGTCGCCGGAGTGCTTCGCCCGGCGTCCGGCCGCGTCGTCCTCGGCGACGACGACCTGACGCGGCGGCGGCCCGAGCGGATTCGCGCGGCCGGCGTGGCGGTCGTCCCGGAGGGCCGCCGGCTGCTTCCCGAGCTCACGGTCGCGGACAACCTACGCGTCGCGACCTACTCGCTCAGTCGCGAGGACGCCGAGAGCGGAACGGCCTACGCGCTCGAGCTGTTCCCCGAGCTGAAGAAGCGCTGGGACGTTCCGGGCCGCTCGCTCTCGGGCGGCGAGCAGCAGATGGTCGTGCTCGCCCAGGCGCTCGTCTCGCGTCCTGCGATCCTGCTCGTCGACGAGCTGTCGCTCGGGCTCGCGCCCGTGATCGTCAAGCGCCTCGTGCCGACGCTGGCGTCAGTCGCCGAGTCCGGCGTCGGCGTCCTGCTGATCGAGCAGTTCGCGCACGTCGCGCTCGCCCTCGCGACCTCGGCCTACGTCCTCGAGGGCGGGCGGATCCGCTACCACGGGACCGCTGCCGAGCTGCGCGACAACCCGGAGCTGCTCCACTCCGCCTACCTGCTGCGCGACGCGCCCGGCAGCAACGGCGTGACGCTCTAGATGATGGATCGGCAATTGACCGGTAACCGTGGCACCGCCGGATGGCGGCCGATACCGCCGCTCTCTGCCGTCCCCGACGGCACCACAATTCCCGATCAATCATCTAGCGGGGCTCGCGCAGCCCGCGGGCCTCGAGGCGGGGGAGCACCTCGTCGCGGAAGAGGTCGAGCTCGCCGACGTAGTCGATGAAGGAGAACGCGAGCGCGGCGAAGCCCGCAGCGGCGATGCGCTCGAGCTCGTCGGCGACGTGGTCGGGGTCGCCCACGATCGGGTACATGCCGTGGCCGCCGGCGAACCGCTGGCGGAACTGCTGGTAGTGCTCGGGCGGGAAGAACTGCGCGTGCACGCCCGCGAGCTCCATGAGGTGGTCGGCCGCCTCCCAGTCGGCATGCTCGACGGCGTAGTGGCGGTGGAACTCCTCGGCCTCGGCCGACGGTCGGCCGGCAGACGACGTACGCGGTCCCGATCAGGTCGATGCGGCGACCGTGGTCGCGGCGCGCCGCTTCCTGCACCTCGTCGACGTCGCGCCGGCCGCTCTCGACGTCGATCAGCGACGTGAGCAGGAACTCGCAGTTGCGCATCGCGAAGGCCCTGCCGGCCGGCGAGTAGCCGGCGTTCATCAGCACCGGCTCCGACCCGGCGTACGGCTTCGGCCGGCCGATCAGCCGGTTGAGCTCGAAGAAGCGGCCGTCGAAGCGCGACCGGCTCGTCCTCGCGCCAGACCGTGCGCACGACGTCGAGCCACTCCTGCCCGTACTCGTAGCGCGCGTCGTGCTCGAGCTGCTCCTTGCCGAACATGTCGAACTCGTCCTGGTTCCAGCCGCAGACCAGGTTGAGCCCGAAGCGCCCCTCGGAGAGCAGGTCGACCGTGGCCATCTGCTTGGCGGCGACGATGGGGTGGAACATCGGAGCGTGGATCGTGCCGAACACGGTGAGCGCGCTCGTGTGGGCGAGCAAGCCCGCGGCCCACGTGATCGTCTCGAAGGAGATCCCCTGGAAGTCCGACTTGCCGCCGTAGCCGCGCCATCTGCCGATCGGCAGCACGAACTCGAGGCCGGCCTGCTCCGCCTTCCGGGCGACCTCGATGTTGTTCTCCCAGGTCGGCGACCAGTTCTCGGGCGCGGTCGTGATCGCCATCCCGCCCTCGCAGTTGAAGCCGAAGAGGCCGAGCTTGAGCCGGTTGCCGTTGTACATCGAGCTCGTCCTGGCCGGGCTCATGGCCGTCACGCCGCCGTGATGCCGGAATCGACGGGGATGGCGGCGCCCGTGATGAAGCTCGCCTCGTCGCTCGCCAGGAACACGGCTACCGCGACCACCTCCGCGGGCGTTCCCAGCCGCTTCGCCACGTGGGCCGCTTCCCAGTCACGCGAGCAGCTTCCGACCCAGCTCGGGTGGGAGCGAGTCTGCGAGGCCGCGCGGCATCGGGCGTGTCGATGACGCCGGGGCAGAGGACGTTGACGCGGATCGCCGGCCCGAGCTCGAGCGCCGCGGCCTTCGTCAGCAGCACGAGCCCGCCCTTCGAGGCGCAGTAGGCGCTCATGTGCGGCGCGCCGACGAGGCCGAGACCCGACGCGACGTTGACGATCGATCCGCGCCGGCCCTGCATGAGCGGTACGAGCGCCCGCATGGTCAGGAAGGCGCCGCGCAGGTTCACGGCGATCACGCGGTCCCACTCGTCGTCCGTCGTCTCGACGAGCGGCTTGCCGAGGATCGTGCCGGCGTTGTTGTAGAGGACGTCGAGCCCGCCGAAGCGCTCCCGCGCGACCGCCGCGACACCGCTCGCGTCGGCGGACGACGACACGTCGCAGCGCTGAAAGGCGAAGTCCAGCCCAGCGCCCTGGAGCTCGGCCTCGAGACGCTCGCCGGACTCCTCGGCAACATCGACGCCGAGCACGGATGCGCCCTCCTCGCAGAACGTCCTGCACGCCACGGCCCCGATGCCGCCGCACGCCCCCGTGATCACCGCGGTCTTCCCTTCGAGCCTGCGTGCCGTCACGGCGCTCTAGGTCGCGGACGGAGAGCCGGACTGCCGCTCGCCGATCCAGGGCACGAGCCCGCCCGAGCGCAGCAGCTCGAGCATGAACGGGGGCAACGGGGGCGCTGCGTACGGGTCGCCGTCCACCTCGATCGTGCCCGTGTCCGGCTCGATCCGGACCGCCGCGCCGGTCGTCGCGGCCGCGGCGGCGGCAGGGCACGCGATCGCCGGCAGGCCGAGGTTGATGCAGTTGCGATGGAAGATGCGGGCGAAGCTCTTGGCCACGACGCAGCGGATACCCGCGGCCCTCATCGCGATCGGCACGTTCTCGCGGGACGATCCGGTGCCGAAGTTCTCGCCGGCGACCAGGATCGTGTCGCTCCGTGAGCTGGTCGCGGAGCGTCGGGTCGAGGCCCTCGAAGAGGTGCGTCGCCATCTCGCCGACGTCGAGCACGTTCAGGTACTGCCCCGGGTAGAGGACGTCGGTGTCCACGTTGTCCTGCGCGATCACGAGCGCGCGGCCCTCGATGATCACGTCGCCGCCCCGATCAGCTCCGCGGGATCGGCGATCTCGCCGGCGACGGCGGCCGCCGCGGCCACCCAGGCGTTGGCGAGGTAGACGCCCGCGTCGGGTGACCCCATCCGGCCCTTGAAGTTGCGGTTCGTCGTCGTGATCGCGGTCTCGCCCGCGGCGAGCACTCCGCTGTGGCCGCCGAAGCAGGCGCCGCACGTCGGCGTGGAGACGACGCAGCCGGCCTCGACGAAGAGGTCGAGCAGGCCCTCGGCGAGGGCTTCCCGGTAGATCCGTTGCGAGGCCGGCACGATGATCGCGCGGCAGCGCTCGTGCACCGCGCGGCCGCGTAGCACGTCGGCGGCCTGGCGCAGGTCGGTCATGGTGCCGTTCGCGCAGTTGCCGATGTAGACCTGGTCGATCTGCTGCCCGAGCACGTCGGCGAGCGGCACGACGTTGCCGGGCGAGTGCGGGGCGGCGACGAGCGGCGGCAGGGCGGGGACGTCGATCCTGACGCGCCGGGCCACCTCCGCGTCCGGGTCGGAGCGCTCCGGCGCCCACGTCTTGTCCGTGCGTCCCTCGAGGTAGGCGGCGGTGATGTCGTCCGCCGGGAAGAGCCCGGTGTCGGCGCCGGCCTCGACCGCCATGTTCGACACCGCCAGCCGCTCGTCGATCGTGAGCGACGAGGCGCCGTCGCCCACGAACTCGAGCGCCATGTTCGTCGCGCCGCCCACGCCGATCTCGGCGATCAGGGCGAGGATGAGGTCCTTGCCGGCGACGAATCCGCGCTTCTCGCCGGCGAGCTCGACGACGATCGTGCCCGGGACGATCTGCCAGAACGTGCCGATCGCCATGCAGCCGGCGATGTCGGTCGCGCCCATCCCCGTGCCGAAGGCGCCGAGCGCGCCGTACGTGCACGTGTGCGAATCGGATCCGGCCACGACGGAGCCCGGGACGATCCAGCCCTCCTCGACCAGCACCGTGTGCTCGATGCCTCCGCGGCCCTGGTCGTAGAAGGCGACACCCTGCGCACGGGCCCAGTCCTTCAGCGTCTTCTGAAGCTCGGCGGAGCGCATGTCCTTTGCGGGCATGAAGTGGTCCGCGACGAGCACGATCTTCTCAGGGTCGAAGACGCGATCGCCCATGCGGGCGAGCTCGCGGGCCGCCAGCGGTCCTCCGAGGTCGTTGGCCATCACGACGTCGCAGCGCACCATCACGAAGTCGCCGGGCGCGAGGTCGTCGGCCTCCGTGTGGGCGAGGAGGATCTTCTCGGCCAGCGTGCGTCCCACGCACGCCTACCCAGTGCGAACGAGCTCGGCCTCGAGGTAGCCGACCACCGCGTTGCCGAAATCGCGTCGTCGTGGCCGAGCCGCCGAGGTCGGGGGTGGGGGCGCCGGAGAGCGCCGCGGTCACGGCGTCGTCGAGCAGCCGTGCCTCGCTCTCCCGGCCGAGGCCGTACTCGAGCATCAGGGCGGCCGAGCGCAGCATCGCCGCGGGGTTCGCGATGCCGCGACCCGCGATGTCCGGCGCCGAGCCGTGGATCGGCTCGAAGATCCCCGGGCCCGACTCGCTGAGGGACGCCGACGGCGCGAGGCCGACTCCGCCGGTGGCGACCGCCGCGACGTCGGAGAGGATGTCGCCGAACGTGTTCTCGGTGAGCAGGACGTCGAAGCGGCCGGGATCGCGGACGAGCTGCATCGCCGCATTGTCGACGAGCATGTAGTCGAGCGCGACGTCGGGGTAGTCGAGGGCCACGGCGTCG
This sequence comes from uncultured Thermoleophilia bacterium, assembly GCA_963838105.1. GTDB lineage: Bacteria > Actinomycetota > Thermoleophilia > Gaiellales > Gaiellaceae > CAWJNF01. The sequence goes on from CAWIQC010000022.1 coordinate 218,489, forward strand.
ACGACCTCCCGCCAGAGCGCCGACGTCTCGAGCACGCCGTGCTTGTCGGCGACGGTGACCTCGCGCCTGCGCTTCCGGGCGAGCTCGAACGCGCGGCGCGCGATCCGCTCGATCTGGCGAGGGTGGTACTCGCACGTGTCGAAGGCCGTGCCGTCCGCGCGCCGTCCCTTCTGGCCGTAGTAGAGGCCGCCGGAGAGCTCGCGGACGATGAGGACGTCGACGCCCTCGGCGCGAACCGGCCGGAGGTTCGCGAAGACGCCGAGCTCCTTGCGGAGACGGAGCAGGCCTTGCTCCGGGCGGACGGCTGCGCGCTCGAACTCCGGCGAGCCCACGGCGGCGAGCAACACCGCGTCGGCGGCGCGGCAGGCGGCGAGCGTATCCGGCGGGAGCGGGTCGCCCGTCTCGCGGATCCCGGAACCGCCGAAGGGCCGCTCGCTCGAGGTCGAGCGGGAGCGGCAGCGCGCGCAGGGCCCGAATCGCCTCTTCCATGACCTCGGGCCCGATGCCGTCGCCGCTCAGGCAGACGACCTTCACGCTCAGCCTCCCCTGTGGCGTCGTCGCTCGTCATGACGCGCCGTCGGACGACGACGCGAGCCTATTCTGCCTCGCTGACCGACGGGGGGTCGGAATCGCTGCTCGCGGCGACATACACATGCTACAGTATGTGCATGTTGAGTCGGCGACTCCAGATCCTGATCGACGAGGAGCGCTACGAGCGCCTCGAGCGGGCGGCCCAGAGGAGGAACAGCTCCGTGGCTGCCGCGATCCGCGAGGCAATCGATCGCGCGTACCCCGCCAACCTCGACGAGAAGCGTGCGGCGGCCGAAGAGATCCTGTCGGCGCCGCAGATCGACGTACCGGACATCGAGGAGCTGAAGCAGGAGCTCGAGGCGATCCGGGCAGGGGAGCTGTGATCGTCCTCGACACGACCATCCTCCTGTACGCCGTCGGCGGCAATCATCCGCTCCGGCGCTCCAGCGTGCGGCTGATCGAGGCGATCCGTGACGGGCGCGTCCGTCGCCACGACGACCGTCGAGGTCATCCAGGAGTTCGCACACGTCTTCGCTCGGCGACGAGATCGAGGCGACGCAAGCCGCCTAGCCCGCGCCTGGGCTGCGCTGCTGGCTCCCCTGATCAGCACGACGCGCGACGATCTGGAGCAGGGCCTGACCCTGTACGAGCGCAATCCTCGCCTCGGTGCCTTCGACGCTGTGCTCGCCGCCGCCGCCCTTGCACGTGAAGCCGAGGCACGTCGTCTCCGCCGACCGTGCTTTCGAGGTGGTCTCGGGTCTGAGACACGTCGATCTGGCGACCTTGGCTCTGGACGAGCTGCTCTCGTCGTAGGCGGCTTGCTGCCGCGCTCGTTCGTCTGCGCTCGTTCGTCCTTCGCTCGACGCGTCCGCGGCCCGCCGCCGCTCGCAGCCGACTACGGCTCGCAACGGCAAAGCCGAGGGCCCTCAGTTCGGCCCTCTCGGCTTTGCGTTGATGTCAGGGTCTCCGTGCTGCTCAGTGGCCGAAGGCGGCGGCGAGCTCTTCCGGGGTGGACTGCATGATCCCCTGGACGTACGCGCTGCGCGTGTCGAGGCGGTTGCCGAACGCGGCGGCGAGCTCGTCGGGCGTCGAGTCCGTGATGCCCTGCACGTAGGCTGCGGCATCGGGCTGAGCCCGGCGCGACGCTGGTCCCGTAGCCGGCGGCGATCGCCTCGGGACTCATCGACGAGATCCCCTCGAAGAACTGGCGCTCCTGCGGGCTGAGCGTCGAGACGTTGCCGTAGCCGGCGGCGATCTGCTCGGGGCTCATCGACGAGATTCCCTCGACGAACCGACGCATCTGCGGGCCGAGCGTCGAGAGCACGTCGCCACGCCCGGCACCGTACGCCGCAGCCAGCTGCGCCGGCGTCAGCGCCATGATCCCCTCGACGAACTTGCGCTCCTGCGGGCCGAGCGAGGTAAGCACATCCGCGCTCGTCGCACGGCTCGGCGCCGCGCTCTCGCTGCCGACGGCAAAGACGAGCAGCGCCCAGGTGATCACCGCTGCCAGCGCGGCGGCGGCGAGCATGAGGCCGGTCAGGCGCCCTCGGCTCAGCTGGATGGTGGTCGGAATGGTTGTCGTGGTGTTCATCGGAGTTCTCCTTTCATGGGACCGACGATCAGGGCGGGGACGATCCGGTCGAAGTGGAGGCCTGCGTGCCTGTTCACGGCCGCGACAGCCGCGGCGGACGGCGCATCGAACTCGCAGAAGCAGGCCTCGTCCTCGGGAACGATCGTCGAGCCGAGGTAGCGCACCTGGCGCCTCCTCGCTGCCGCCATCGTCTGCCGTGCGCTCCAGCTGCTGAAGCGATCGCTGCAGCTCTCGGCAGACGAGGCCTGGGAGGTATCGCTCGACGACGTAGACCATGCCGTCGAAACTACGGCGTAGGGCCGTACCCCGAAACGCGGAAAGCCCTAGGCTTGGCCGGCCTCGTCCTTGCTCATGGCGCCTCGCCCAGCCCTAGCGTGGGCAAAATCCCTGACGGGCTGGCGCCTTACCTCCATGATCCTCCTTTCCTCGGGCGCTGTTGTCGCCTTGCAGGGAGGATCGATCGCGGCGCTGTCCAATCGCTGGAGAGCCGCTAGGGCCTCACTGAATTGTCTGTCGCTGCCCGGCGAGCTGGCACTCACCCAGGGTCGTCACGATCCCTGGCCGGTTGTGCTCACACTTCGGCAGTCTCGTCTGTCGGGGCGAGCCGCGCGGCGAGCCCGGCGCGTCGTACGCCCAGCTTGCTGTAGACGCGCGAGAGGTGCATCTCCACCGTGCTGACGCCCATGAACAGCTCCGTGGCGATCTCCTTGTTCGTGTGGCCCTTGCCGCCAGCTCGGCGACGCGCAGCTCGGTCTCGGTCAGCTCCTCGGAGACTGCGCGCCGGCCGCTGATCCGCTTGAGCTCGGTGCGCGCCTGGGGCTATGTTGCCAGCGCCAGCTCGAGGCGGCCAAGCGTGCCGAGACTAAGGACGGTATAGAGCTCGTTGGAAGCAGCCTTCGAGAGCGCGAGGGCTCCCTCCGCCGACGCGCGCGCTTGACCACTAGGCCGAGGTCGACTCGACCAGCGCTTTGGCGCGGCCGCCAGGCACCTCCATGCGCGTCTGCGTCTTCTCGGTTAGCTCCTGCGCCGCTTCCGCGTCCGAGCGCTTGGAGCCACTGCCCCGCGAGCCACTCGAGCGTGCTCAGGACCCGAGTGTCTCTTCGAGCGCTCTCGTCTCCTCGGCCTTCCGCTCTCGCTTGAGGTCCTCGAGAATGCTGCGCGACCGCCGTTGCTCTCCCAGATAGATGAGCTGACGGGCGAGCGCGAAGCGCGGACTATCGAAGTACTCGAGCGGCAGGGTCAAGGCGCTCCTCGATCTCGGCCCCTCGCTCGAGCAGGTCGCGATCGGTCTCGCCTCCGGATCGTTCGCCTGCCCCGATGCGTGCAATCGCTGCCGCGATCAGGGCAGGCTCGCCGACACGCTCGGCCTTGTCGAGCATCGCCGCTGTCGACGAGCGCGGCGGCGACATCCTGGCAAAACAGGCGGTTCTGGCTCCGGTAGGCCAGGTCCTGGCGGCTTGCGCGTCGTCGCCTGCCGCCTCCGCTAGCGCCTCGTCGCAGTACGCGATCATCGTCGGGCTGTCGGCCTGAGGGTCATGACGAGAGCAGCAGGATGTCGGCCGTTCAAAGCCGGCAGGAACTTCGCTCAGAAGCCGTTGGACATGCGGCCGCCTGCTCCCCGTAGCCGGCGAGTCGGTAGGAGGTCGCTGCCCGGAAGCGTCGGCGGCGCTCGAGCACCGGATCGTCGGGCGTCAGCTCGGAGGCGAGCTCGGCCAGCTCGGCCGCCGCTGCAGTCGCTCCGCGGGCGGCGGCATGCTCGGCGGCCGCCTCGAATTCGGAGGCCACCGGCGTCGACACCCTCGGCGGCAAGCGCGAGGTGGCGCGCACGCTCCTCGGGATCGGAGACGACCTGGCGAGCGCGCGTGCACGGCCTGGCGTCGCCACAGCGGCGCCTCCTCGTAGCAGGCGGAGGACAGCAGCGGATGCGCGAAGCGAACACGCGTGCCTCGAGCTGGACGATCACGCTCGTGGGCGGCGAACTCGAGAGCCTCGAGAGCCTGCTCGCGATTGCCGTGGGCCGCGGCCACGACCTCTGCTGTGGGCCGGCCAAGAGCAGCGACGTGCAGGAGGACCTCGCGTGTCTGCGGCAGGCAGACGATCCAGGCGCCTACCGAGCAGGGTGCTCAGGCCTGCGGGAAGCCGCAGGTCCCGACCCGGGCGAGGTCGCGTGTGCCGCGCGAGCTCGCGGCCGAGCTCCAGCGCGAAGAACGCGTTGCCTCCGGTCGCCTCGTCCACTCGGGCGAGCTCGGGTCTGGGCAGTTCGAAGCCGAGCTGGCCCTTGAGCAACTGGTGAAGCTGTCCCTAGGCGCGGGCCGAGCGAGAGGCTGCACCGATGGCCCGACAGCGAGCGATCGAGCTCGAAAGGCACCGAGACCTCGGGGGCCTCGCGCACGGTCGCTAGGAAGCCGACCCGCTCCACGCGCAAACGCCGCAGCGCGATCTGCAGCGCCGCCGCCGAGGGCACATCGAGCCACTGAAGGTCGTCGACGCGACCACCACCGGCTCACGCTCGGCCACGCAGCTGAGCACATCGAGCAACGGCAAGCCCGATCCGTGCGCGTCGGGAGTCTCCTCGCCGGGCTCGGCGAGGAGCAGAGCGACCTCGAGCGCCGCGGCGCAACGGCAGTGAGGGCCGCACTCCTGCGAGCACCGGACGAGCAGCTCGGAGAGGCCCGCAGAAGGCAAAGACGAGCCTCGGCCTCGATGCCACGGCAGGAAAGGACCGGATGAACCGCGTCTCTCGCCTGCTCGACGCCTGCCTCCCACAGGATCGTCTTGCCGATCCCCGGCTCGCCGGTCAGCACGAGCGCCGCGGGCTGCGCTCGACGTCGGCCAGAACTGCCTCGATCGCGCCAAGCTCCTCCTCGCGCCCGATGACCTCCACGGGCTTGCCGGACTCACGCCTCCCTGGCCCGGCATCCGCGGCCAGCCGCGCCGCGAGCCCAGCGCGCCGGACGCCGAGCTTGCGGTAGACGCCGCGAGAGGTGCATCTCGACGGTGCTCACGCCCATGAACAGCTCGGCGGCGATCTCCTTGTTGGATCGGCCCTGAGCCGCGAGCGTCGGCGACGCTGAGCTCGGTCTCCGTTAGCTCCTCGGACGCCGCCCGGCGGCCGCTGATCCGGCGCAGCTCACCGCGCGCCTTCTCCGCCCACAGGCGAGCGCCGAGCTCCTCGAAGATCGCGAGCGCCTGCTCGAGCGCCTCCCGGGCCGCCTTCTTCTGCTGCGCCTGCCTGCGCACCATGCCGAGGCAGAGCAGCGTGCGGCCGCGCTCGAGCGGATACGGATGCGCCTCCAGCTCGGCGAGAGCGCCGCTCGAAGGCCGAGAACGAGCCCTCGAAGTCGCCCTGCGCCGCGAGTCAGAAGACCGCGGCAGCGCGCCGCCGCCGCCATCGCCCACGGGCTCCTCGAGGTGCAGCGCATGCACGCTCGTAGGAGTCCAGGTAGGCGCGAGCCTGCTCGAGCTCGCCGAGGGCGATCAGCGTCTCGATCGCGTCGGCCCAGACCGGGAGCGTCGGGTCGTTCAACCCTGCCGCGAGGAGCCGCTCCGGAAGCTCCCGCAGGAAATCAGCGGCCGCCTCGAGGTCTGCCGAGCGCGAGCTCGAGGTGTCCAAGCGCGCCGAGGCTCATGCGTGATGAAGATACTCGAGCGTCGACCGCTCGGGAGAAAGCCAGGCAGCTCTCGGCCGAGAGACGCGCCTCGCTCGACGAGGCCGAAGTCCGCCTCGAGCAGCGCCTTGAACACGTCCCTCCCAACCGCGAGCGTGCTGCGTACTGGGACTGCTCGGCGAGCTCGGCGCGCTGCGGCCGCGTGGTCGAGCGCTCGCTGCCAGCGGCCCGCCAACCACTCGAGCTGGGCCAGCGAGCCAGAGGACGGTAACGCCGGGTGCCTTCGTCGCCTCGCGCTATTGCCTGCGCGTCCAGCTCCTCGAGGATTGAACGAGGCCGCTCGATCTCACCCAATCGCATCAGCTGACTCGTCGAGCACATAGCGCGGGCTCTCGGTGCATACTCGAGCTCGAGCTCGAGGCGCTGCTCGATCTCGACGCCCCGCTCGAGGAGGCCCGGGGTGATCTCCCCAGCGTGCCCCTCGGCGGTCGCCTACCCACGCGATCGCAACCGCGAGCAGGGCGGGGTCACCTGCCCGCTCAGCCCTCTCGAGCGCCGCGCGGGCGTCCAGCGAGTGCCCGGCCCACGTCGACTCCCCATAGCAGGCGGAGCCCGGTCCGGAACGCCAGAATCCGCGCCGAGCGAGCGTCGTCGCCTGCCGCCTCGGCGACCGCCTCATCCAAGAGTGCGATGATCTCTCGGGGTGTCGGCTTTGCGCGTCATGGCGAGCGCGAGGAGGATGTCGGCCCGCTCCACAGCCGGAGGGGACCTCGCTCGAGGAGCTGCTCGAGCAGGGCGGCTGACCGCTCTCTGGCGCCGGCGAGCCAGTGAAGCTTGGCCGCGCGAAAACGCCGCTGCCTGACCAGGGCCGGGTCGTCTGGCGTCAGCTCTGCGGCAAGCTCGAAGAGCTCGGCCGCAGCGGCGGTCGCGCCCCGGGCGGCGGCCTGCGCGGCGGCGGCCTCGAGCTCGGCGGCGACGGCTGCGTCGGGGCCTTCGGCGGCGAGCGCGAGGTGGCGCGCCCGTTCCTCGAGGTCGCCGATCGCTCCGGCGAGCGCCGGGTGAACCGCGCGGCGCTTCCAGACGGGCGCCTGCTCGTAGCAGATCGAGGCGAGAAGCGGGTGCGCGAAGCGGACACGCGAGCCGTCGAGCTGGACGACTCCTTCCCGGACGGCCGCGTCGAGCGCCTCGAGCACCCGCTCTCGATGTCCGTGAGCGGCCGCGACCACGACCTCCACTGTCGGCCGGGCCAGCGCGGCAACCTGGAGCGAGGACGTCGACGGTCTCCGCGGGCAGACCTGGCGAGGCGGCCGCCCGAGAAGGTCGCGCAAGCTGTCCGGTACGGCGCAGCGCCTTGCCCGGCCACCGGTCGGTCGCCCGTGCGGACGAGCTCACGGCCGAGCTCCAGCGCAAGGAACGGGTTACCGCCTGACGTCTCGAGAACACGTGTGAGCTCCGGTCGGGTCAGCCCCAGACCTGAGCCGTTCCTTGAGCAGATGGTGTAGCGAGCCGAGGCTGAACGGGCCTACCGAGACGCGGCGAAGCCGCGCATCTGCGAATGAGCGCTCAAGCTCGAACGGGGCGGCTGCATCAGGAGCCTTCCGCAGGGTCGCGAGAAACCCGACACGCTCATCGCGCAGCCGCCGAAGCGCGAGCGGAACAACCAGGGCTGACGAGGAGTCGAGCCACTGGACGTCGTCGAGCGCGACGAGGACCGGGCCGCGGTCGGCGAGCAGCCTCAGAACGTCGAGCAAGGCGAGCCCGATCGCACGCCGAGTCCGGAGGCTCCTCGACCCGGCTCGGCGAGCCAGAAGCGCAACTTCGAACGCCCGCCGGCGCGGCGGGGCAAGAGCAGGCTGCGATCTCTTCGAGAACCGGCGCGAGCAAGATCAGAGAGGCCGGCGAAGGAAAGCGAGGCCTCGGCCTCGACGCTTCGATGGGCGAGGACGTAGGCGAACTGCTGCGTCGCCTCCTCGACCCCGGCCTCCCACAGAATCGTCTTGCCGATCCCCGCCTCGCCCAGGAGCACGAGCGCGGCCGGGCCCCGCTCGACCTCGGCCAGGAACGCTCGATCGCGCCAAGCTCCTCGTCGCGCCCGATGACCTCAGTGAGCATCGCGATCACATCTCCGCAGGCTCGTCCACGGTGGCGAGGCGTGCCGCGAGCCCGGCGCGCCGAACCCCGAGCTTGCGGTAGACGCGCGAGAGGTGCATCTCGACGGTGCTCACGCCCATGAACAGCTCGGCGGCGATCTCCTTGTTCGAGCGGCCCTGCCCCGCCAGCTGGGCGACACGAAGCTCCGTCTCCGTCAGCTCCTCCGAGGCCGGCGCGCGCCCGCTGATCCGCTTGAGCTCGGCGCGGGCCTTGCTCGGCCCACAGCCGCGCGCCCAGCTCCTCGAAGATCGCGAGCGCCTGCTCGAGCGCCTCCCGGGCAGCCTTCTTCTGCCCCGCCTGCCGGCGCACTGTGCCGAGGCAGAGCAGCGTGCGGGCACGCTCGAGCGGATTGGGACGCGCTTCTAGCTCGGCGAGGGCGCGTTCGAATGCATCGAAGCGCGGCCTCGAGGTCACCCTGGGCGGCAGCGAGCAGCCCGCGGCAGCGAGCAGCGGCGGCGATGGCCCAGGGACTCCCGAGCTTGCGCGCGTTCAGCTCGTAAGGCTCGAGGTACGCGCGTGGCCTGCTCGAGCTCACCCAGACTTGCGAGCGCCTCGATCGCGTCCGCCCAGACGGGGCTCGCCGGATCGTTCACCCCTCCGGCGAGAAGCCTCCCGGGAAGCTCGCGCAGATGGCCGCCGGCCGCCTCCAGATTTCCGAGCGCAAGCTCGAGGCGCCCGAGCACGCCGAGGCTCGCGATGGTGAAGAACTCGTCTGCATTCGCCTGCGAGAACTCGAGGGCGTTCTGAGCAGATGCCCGCGCCTCTTCGACGAGGCCGAGGTCAGTTTCGACCAACCCCCCGACGCGGCCCTGCCACGCCGGGTTGTGGGCGAACTGCGTCTGCTCGCCGAGCTCGTTCGCAGCGGAGGCGATGGTCGAGCGCACGCTGCCAGCGCCCGGCGCACCAATCCACGTGTGACCGGAACCAGAGGAGCAGCGTCCGCGTGCCCTCGTCGCCTCTCGCTGCTGCCGTCGCCTCCAGCTCCTCGAAGATCGCGGCTGCTCGATCGATCTCGCCGAGACGCATCAGCTGCCTGCCGAGCCAGACGCGCGGGCTTTCGACGAACTCGAGCTCGAGCTTGAAGCGCTCCTCGATCTCCGCACCCCGCTCGAGGAAGCCCGGAGTGATCTCCGCGCCCCACGTCTCGGCGTGCCCCACGCGCGCGATCGCCGCGGCGAGGAGAGCGGGATCGCCGACTCGCTCGGCCCTCTCCAGCGCCGATCGGGCGTCCGCAAGCGCGGCGCCCACGTTGGCTGCGAGCAGGTGGAAGAGGCTTCGGAGAGCCAGGATCCTGGCGGAGCGGGCGTCGTCACCCGCGGCCTGCGCCAACGCCTCGCCGACGAGCTCGCTCGCCGTAGCGTCGGCCCTGAACGTCGAGGCGAGCGCGAAGAGGACGTCTGCCCGCTCCACACCGGGGGGAGCCTCGGTCAGGAGCTGGTTGAGCAATGCGGCCGCCCGCTCTCCTTCGCCGGCGAGGCGGTGGAAGTTCGCGGACTGCAGGCGCCGCTTTCGCGCCAGGGCCGGATCGTCCGGTGTCAGCTCGGCAGCCAGCTCGTACAGCTCGGCCGCTGCAGCAGTCGCTCCGCGCGCAGCTGCTTGTTCAGCAGCATTCTCGAGAGAGGAGGCGGCGAGGGCATCGGGGCCGTCGACGGCTAGCGCGTAATGGCGAGCCTGCTCCTCGACGTCCGTGACCACTCCTGCGAGCACTCGATGCACCGCGCGGCGCTTCCACAGAGGCGCCTGCTCGTAGCAGATCGACGACAGCAGGGGATGCGCGAAGCGCAAGCGGGAATCGTCGAGCTCGACGACCCCCTCCCGCACAGCCGCTTCGAGCGCTCCGAGCACTCGCTCTCGATCTCCGTGAGCGGCGGCGACCAGCTCCACGGTCGGCCGCGCGAGCGCCGAGACCTGAAGCAGGACGTCGACGGTCTCGGCAGGTAGCTGGGCGAGGCGGCCGCCGAGCAGCTCGCGCAAGCTCTCCGGTACTCGCAGCGCCTGACCGGGCGTGGGCCTCGTGTCCGTGCGAACCAGCTCCCGTCCGAGCTCGAGCGCGAAGAACGGGTTACCGGCTGTTGCCTCTTGCACGCGACCGAGCTCGGCGCGTGACAGGTCCAGGCCGAGCCGCTGCTTGAGCAGGTTGTGCGTCGCGCTCAGGCTGAGCGGGCCCACCGAAAGCTGCTGTAGACGCCCGTCGGCGAAGGCGCGGTCGAGCTCGAAGGGACTCGCGGCTTCCGGTGTCTTCCGAAGGGTTGCCAGGAGTCCGACACGTTCGGCGCTCAGACGCCGTAGCGCAATCTGGATCACCCCGGCCGAGGCCGGGTCGAGCCACTGCAGATCGTCGAGGGCGACGACGACGGGGCCACGCTCGCTCAGAGCACACAGGACATCGAGCACCCCGAGCCCTATCGCGTGTGGGTCTGGAGGGACCTCCCCCGGCTCGGCGAGCAGGAGCGCGACTTCGAGCGCCCGCCTCCTCGGAGGCACGAGCGCGTGCGCCGCTTCGTCGAACACCGGGGCAATCAGCTCTGAGAGGCCCGCGAAGGAGAGCGACGCCTCAGCCTCGACGCCGCGGCAGACGAGAGCTCGGCCGAACCGCTTCTTGGCCTCCTCGACTCCAGCCTCCCAGAGGATCGTCTTGCCGATCCCGGCCTCGCCGGAGAGCACGAGCGCCGCCGGGCCCTGCTCGACCTCGGCCAGGAACTCCTGAATCGAGCCGAGCTCCTCGTCGCGCCCGATGACCTCCGCGGGCATCGGGATCACAGGCGTCCACGGTGGCGAGCCGTGCGGCCAGCCCCGCCCGGCGCACGCCGAGCTTGCGGTAGACGCGGGAGAGGTGCATCTCCACCGTGCTCACGCCCATGAACAGCTCCGCCGCGATCTCCTTGTTCGAGCGGCCCTGCGCCGCCAGCGCAGCGACGCGCAGCTCCGTCTCGGTCAGCTCGTCCGATCCGGCTCGCCGCCCGCTGATCCGTTTGAGCTCAACCCGGGCTTTCTCAGCCCACAGCCGCGCTCCCAGCTCCTCGAAGATCGCGAGCGCCTGCTCCAGCGCCTCCCGTGCGGCCTTCTTCTGCCCCGCCTGTCGCCGCACCACCCCGAGGCAGAGCAGCGTGCGGCCGCGCTCCAGCGGGTAGGGAGGCGAGCTCGGCGAGCGCGCGGTCGAACGCGGCGAACGCCGCCGGCGAGGTCGCCCTCGGCCGCGGCAAGCAGCCCTTGGCAGCGCGCCGCTGCCGCCATTGCCCAGGAGCTGGCGATGCGTTCCGAGTGCAGCGCGTACGCGTCCAGGTAGGCGCGGGCCTGCTCGAGATCCCCAAGGCCGATCAGCGTCTCGATCGCGTCCGCCCAGACCGGGGCGGTCGGCTCGTTCAACCCGCGCGAGAGGAGCTGGCCCGGCAGCTCGCGCAGGTAGGCTCCCGGCGGCCTCGAGGTTGCCGAGCGCGAGCTCGAGCCGGCCGAGCACACCCAGGCTCGAGATCGCGAAGAACTCGTCCGACATCGCCCGCGCGCCCGCGACGCCTGCCTCGGCGGAGAGGCGGGCCTCCTCGACGAGACCGAGGTCTGCCTCGATCAACGCCATGACGCGGCCGACCATGCCGGCTGTGTGCCCATCCTGGGCCTGCCCGTCCAGCTCGTGGGCGACGGTGGCATGGTCGAGCGCCCGCTCCCAGTGACCCGCGAGCCACTCGAGCTGGCTCAGCCGCCAGAGGACCTGCCGCCGGGTGCCGTCATCCCCGCGAGCGGCCGCATTCGCCTCCAGCTCCTCGAGAATGGCCCGGGCCTGGTCGAGCTCACCCACGCCCATGAGGAACCGCGTACGCGCCACGCGCGGGCTTTCGTAGTACTCGAGCGGCAGCCCCAGGCGCTCCTCGATCTCCACTCCGCGCTCGAGTAAGCCCGGAGTGATCTCAGCGGCGTACGCTTCCGCCTGCCCCACACGCGCAATGGCCACGGCGACCAACGTGGGATCGCCCACTCGCTCGGCCTCCGCGAGCGCGGTTCGAGCGTCCACGAGTGCGGCCTCGACGTCCCCCTCGAACATGTGCGCGAAGCTCCGAAAGGCCCGGATCCGAGCGGACCGCGCATCGTCGCCGGTCGCCTCCGCCAGCGCCTCGTCGCAGAGCCCGACCATCGTCGGAGCATCGGGTTGGTGTCGAGGCGAGGGCGAACAGGACGTCGGCCCGCTCGACGCCGGACGGCACCTCAGCGAGCAGTTGCTCGAGGATCGCCGCTGCCCGCTCCTGGGCGCCCGCAAGCCGGTGAAAGTCTGCCGCTCGCAGGTGCCGGAGCCGAGCCAGCTCAGGCTCCGGCGACAGCGCGGCAGCGAGCTCCGAGAGCTCTGCCGCGGCGGCAGTCGCGCCGCGAGCAGCTGCCAGCTCGGCAGCCGAATCGAGCTCCGACGCAGCATCGGCGTCGGGGCCCTCGGCCGCGAGGGCAAGGTGGCGGGCCCGCTCCTCGGGGTCTGTAACCGCTCCGGCCAGAGCCCGGTGCACCGCCCGACGCTTCCGCAGCGGAGCCTGCTCGTAGCAGATCGAGGCGAGCAGCGGGTGCGCGAAGCGAACCCGCGAGTCATCGAGCTCGATGACGTTTTCCTGCACGGCTGGGTCGAGTGCCTCGACCACATCGTCCCCGTCACCGTGGGCAGCGGCAACCAGCTGGACCGTCGGACGGGCGAGCGCCGCAGCGTAGACGAGGAGATCGCCGGACTCTGCGGGCAGCCGGGCGAGTCGGCCGCCGAGTAGCTCGTGCAAGCTCTCAGGGACGCGCAGCGCCTGCCCGGCTGTCGGCCGGGCGCCCGTGCGGACCAGCTCGCGGCCGAGCTCGACTGCAAAGAACGGGTTGCCGCCCGATGTCTCGAGCACACGGACGAGCTCCGGGCGGGTTAGCTCCAGCTCGAGTCGCTCTCGTAGAAGGTTGTGCAACGCGCCCAGACTCAACGGGGAGAGCGAAAGGCGTTTCAGTCGCTCGTTGGCGAAGGAGCGCTCGAGCTCGAACGGGGCACCGAGCTCGGGCCCCGTCCGGAGCGTGGCCAGAAGGCCGACGCGCTCATCGCGTAGCCGCCGAAGCGCGAGCGGGACAACCAGTGCGGACGAGGAGTCGAGCCACTGGAGGTCGTCGAGCGCGACCACGACCGGGCCGCGCTCGGCGAGCAGTCTCAGAACATCGAGAAAGGCGAGCCCGATCGCGCGCGGATCCGGAGGCTCATCGCCTGGCGCCACGAGCAGCAGCGCGACCTCGAGCGCTTGCCGCCGCAGCGGCGGCAAATCGCCCGCTACCTCCTCGAGCACCGGCTCGAGCAGATCGGAAAGCCCGCCGAAGGCGAGCGACGCCTCTGCCTCGACGCTGCGGTGTGAGAGCACGCGGCCGAAGCGCTCCCGCGCTCCCTCGACGCCGGCCTCCCAGAGGATCGTCTTCCCGATTCCCGCGTCGCCGGAAAGAACGAGCGCGGCGGGGCCCTGCTCTACCTCAGCGAGAAACCCCTGGATCGAGCCAAGCTCGTCGTCCCGCCCGACGACTGGCGTCGCAGCCATGAACCGCAATTCTGACCCGCTGCGGGCCGATTGCCCAGGGGGAGGCGAAACCCGGCCTCAGTCGAGGATCGTCACGGTGCCGGCGTCCCCGTCGACCCGTAGCCGGTCGCCGGTCTTGATTCGCTTCGTGGCCCCCGCCGCTCCGACGACAGCCGGGAGGCCGTATTCCCGCGCGACGATGGCCGCGTGACACATGACGCCGCCGATATCGGAGACGGCTGCGACGATCTTGCCGAAGACCGGTGTCCAGCTCGGCGACGTCGACGGCGCGACGAGGACCTCACCCTGTTCCAGCTCACCGAGCTGATCGGCGCGGAGGATCACCCGTGCACGGCCTTCAACCACGCCCAGGGAGGCCGCAAGCCCGGTTATGACGGCCGTGCGCTCGCCGGAAGACGTCAGCCATTCCTCGATGCGCTCTGACGTGACACCCCACAGCATGATCGTCACTGGATCAGTGATTGTCTCGGGTACCCGGCCGAGAACCGCCGGGGGAGCCCATTGACACATCGCCGCGTAGATCGACTTCCGTGTGGCCACGATCGGCGGCCAGTAGCCGGGGCCCCGCGCGACCCCGGCGCCGCCCGTGCTCCAGAAGATCCGCAGCTCCTCGAGTGCCGCACGCACCTCGTCGTGGCGTAGATAGAAGACATCCTCCGAGTCCACGAGGAACCCGTGCCCGGCCAGGAGAGCGCCGAACTCCCTCACCTTGTTCCAGAAGATCGTGCAGAACCAGTGCTCGATGTAGAAGTTGTGGCTCTCGACGTACGGGAAGACGGTGCGAGCAAGCTCGAGGGTCTCGTCGAAGACCTGCCGTGCCTCCTCCGAGAGCAGGGAGCGATGCTCGTCGGTGACACGGTCGCGCTCTGCGATCACCGCGTCGCGGGGTCGGGAGATGTTCTCGCCGGCTTCGAGGCGCTCGATGTACGACCCGATCATGGCGATCGGCAGTGCCGTGTCGTCGATCCACGATCGATGGTGGTGGTACATGCCGTTCCCGAACGAGAAGTAGAACCACGGGTTCTTCGTCGCCTCGAAGTCGGCCAGCCACCGGGCTCCGGAGTCGTGGGTCGCCAGCACGGCTCGGAGCTCCTCCTCGCTGCCCGCTCTTCTCACCGTCTCGGCCACCCGGAGCTCGATCGCGAGCAAGGCTAGGCGCCTCAGCTCGTCGTCCGGCCGCCAGAGGAGGACGTCGATCCCCGAGACCATCTTGGCGATCGTCTGGTCGGCGATCCCGGGATGCGTCTGCCGGCAGACCTCGTAGAGATCGAGGTATGCCCCATAGCCGAGGTTGAGGAACTCGAAGTGGTACTGCCAGATCAGGTCGAAGGTCTCGAGCAGGCGGTCGTACGCGACGAGGAGGGCGTGGCTCGATCCCCAGCCGCGACCCTCGGTGACGACCGACTTCCTCTTCGACCTCAGGCAGGTCGGGCACCGCGAGCCCCTCGAGCTCCCGAATCGCCGTCTCGACCTTGGCTACGCCAGCTCTCGTAGAGCGCATCCCAGTGCTCGTAGTAGTACGCACCCCGCCTCGCGAACAGCTCCTCCCGCTGGGCGCGCGTCGCCTCGTCAGTGACCGAATTGGTGCTCAGGTAGACGTAGCCGTTCAGGAGCCGGCACTCGACGCCGAGCGAGGAAGGAGCGACGAACAGGCGGGTGCTTGCCTGGTTGAACGCGACGAGGATGCTGTCCAGCACCAGAGCGTCGAACGGAGCGTAGGGCTCCGGCCAGTGCATGCCGTCGTGGAACCAGAAGCGGCTCTCGTCGAAGTCGCGTCGATCCTCGCTGAAGACGGCGTAGTAGGGATACATGTCCTGCCAGCCCTCGCAGCCGGCGGGCATCGGAACCTCGAACGGGCTGGGAAAGCTGTTGCGGGCTGCCGCGCTCATCGGGTCGAGCGATCGTAGCCGTCGTCGGTCCTGAGGGCCTGGCCGGACCCTGAGGCCGACGGCCTAGCTGCGTCGCCTATCCCGCGAGCGCGGCCGCGATGTCCGGCCGGAGCTCGACCGTGCGAGCGCCGCCGTGGGGGTTGTCGATCACGCACCGCCACGTCCCGTCGGGCTGGCGGCGGGCGACGTCGGTCGCCGTGCCGCTCATCCCGGCGTCCGGCAGCTCCCAGTCGACGACGAGCAGCGCCGTGTCGCCTGCCTCGAGCACGTGGCGGACGGTGACCTCGATCGGCGCGCCGAAGGGCGACGAGGCGCGCGATGGCCGCCTCGACCTCCTTGCCGCGAGCACGACGCCGGGGACCGGCGCGTAGGTCGCGTCCGGCGCGTAGTAGTCGGCCATCAGGCCGGCGAGGTTTCCGGCGTTCAGATGGTCGCGAAAGACGAGCGGAAGCTCGGCCGGCTGGTGCGCCTGCATGGCCTGGATGCTAACGGCCGTCTTCCGGGACCGGCGGCAAGGGCGTTCAGCGGTCGAGCTCGACGACGGGCGTGAAACCGCCGAAGATCATGCGCTTCCCGTCGAAGGGCATCGGATTCGACTCCGGCTGCAACCTCGGGTCGCTCATCAGCTTGGGCATGGCCGCATCGCGCGTGGCCTTGTCGGGCCACTCGATCCAGGAGAAGACGACCGTCTCGTCGCCCGTTGCCTGCACGGCCCTGCGGAAGTCGGTGAGCTTGCCGTCCGGCACATCGTCGCCCCAGGCTTCGACGATCCGCCTGGCACCGAGCTCGAGGAACACCGAATCACCCTGTCTCGCGTGATCGATGAACTGCTGCTTGTTCGCGGTTGGCACCGCCACCACGAATCCATCCAAGTACGTCATCTGACTCCTCTCATGGACTGGGTTGTTGCGGGTGTGCGGGTGTCACTTACCTCTTGGACGCTTGTGGCGCGTCGAACTCATCGCTCTGGCCGGCTCTGCGATGGAGAGCCGCCGTTCGAGCGCGTGTCAGATCGAAACGCCGCCCTCGCCCTCGTCAGGCGCGCTCGTCGAGCGCCCGTCGGAGCGGCTCCCGGTCGATCTCGCGCCGCAGCACCTTGCCGCTCGGGCTGTGCGGCAACGCTTCGGCGACGACCACGACGCGCGGATACTTGTAGGCGGCGACGCGCTCGCGGACGAATTCCCTTACCTCGGCCGGATCGCAGGGCTGTCCGGGCCGCGGCACGACCATCGCGACGACCTCCTCCCCGAGCCTGTCATCGGGGACGCCGAGCGCCACCGCTTCGAGGATCGCCGGGTGCGCCGCGAGGACGTCCTCTATCTCCCGCGGGTAGACGCTGTAGCCGGCCCGCAGGATCATGTCCTTCTTGCGGTCGACGAGGAAGAGGTAGCCGTCCTCGTCCAGGCGGCCCATGTCGCCGGTGGCGAACCAGCCGTCCTCCCGAAGGGCCTCGCTCGTCGCGGCCGGGTTTTCCCAGTACCCCTTCATCAGGCCCGGTCCACGCAGGACGACCTCGCCGATCGCGCCCTGGGCGACCTCGGCGCCGCGGTCGTCGAGCAGGCGGAGCTCCATGCCGTCGACCGGTGTCCCGACCGAGCCGGGCTTGCAGCGCTGGCCGATGCGGTGTGCCGTCACGGTGCCGGCCGTCTCGGTTATCCCGTAGCCCTCGAGGACCTCGCAGCCGAAGCGGGCCGCGAACGCCCGCAGCGTTTCCGGCGCCATCGACGCGCCGCCGGCGTGTACGACACGCAGAGGCGGGAGCTCGCTTGCGCCCTCGGACGCCTCGAGAAGCGCGATGCACATCGTCGGCACTGCGAGGAGCACCGTCGTTCCCGTGCGGTACATGACATCGAGCGCGGCCCTGGCTTCGAAGCGGCCCATCACGACCACGCTTGCCCCGACGAGGATGGCAGGGTTCATGATTCCCGCCTGCCCGAGGATGTGGGAGAACGGCGCGGCGCCGAACATGACGTCGTCGGCGGTGAGCCCCAGGAGCGGCCCTGCGATGAACTCCGCCTTCGAGCGGAATCCGTCGTGGGTGAGCTCTGCGCCCTTCGCGTCCCCCGTCGTGCCCGACGTGTAGAGAATGACGGCGGTGTCGCTGCCGTCGCGCGGCACGATGTCCTCGACGGGCTCGGCCGTCTCTGCCCGGGAGGCGTCGACCCAGGTCGCTGCCTCGTTCCAGGCAAGCGTCTCGGGCGCCGGCTGATCGAGCGCAACGAGCACGGAGGCGCGGGCGTGCTCGAGCCGGACGCGCAACTCCGACGGACGCAGCAGCGGATTCAGCGGCACGGCGACGGCGCCGAGGCGAAGCGTCCCGTAATACGCAGCGACGAACGCCGGCCCGTTCGGGAGGACGATGCCGACGCGGTCGTTCTCGCGGACACCTTCCGTGTGGAGCAGCCCCGCGTAGCGCGCCGCCGAGGCCTCCAGCCAGGCGTAGTCGACCGGCCTGCTGTCAAGCAGCGCGGGTCGCGCCGGGTGCGCGCGGCTCGTCGCGGCGAGCAGCCCGGCGAGGTTCACGTCCGGTGGTAGGTCTCGAGCCCCGGCTTGATGCGCTTCTCGTCCAGGAACTGCGAGAGCCCCTGCTCGCGGCCGCGCTCCTTGTCGAGGAACTGCGACTGCTCGAGCTTCGCGTAGAGGTAGTCCTCGGCCTGCTCCCAGCTCATCGCCTGGCAGTGCTTGTAGCCGAGCTTGGCCGCGCGGAGCACGATCGGATTCTTGTCGAGCAGCTCGCGTGCCAGCGCCTCGACCTCGTCGCGCAGCTGCGCGAGCGGCACGCTCGCGTTGACGAGGCCCATCTCGGCGGCCCGGCGCCCGTCGAACGTCCGGCCGGTCATCACGTAGAGGAGGCCGGCCCGAGAGCCCACCGTGTCCGCGAGCGCCTTGTTGACCACGCTTCCGGGCGGGATGCCCCAGTTGATCTCCGAGAGGCCGAACGTGGCCTCGTCGGCGGCGATCGCGAGGTCGCATGCCACGAGTGGCGTGAAGGCGCCGCCGAAGCACCAGCCGTTCACCATCGCGATCGTCGCTTTCGGGTAGGTGCGCAGGAGCCGCCACTGCCAGCGCGCCGCATCGCGGCGGACCTTGCGCTGGACGTGCTCGGGCGCACCGTCGACCTCGCGAAAGTACTCCTTCAAGTCCATCCCGGCCGAGAACGCCTCACCGGCGCCGGTCAGAACGAGAACGCCGCAGCCGTCGTCGGCGTCGAGCGTCTCGAGCACGTCGACCATCTCCGTGTTCATGCGTCGGGTTCATGGCGTTGCGCTTCTCGGGCCGGTTCAGCTCGACCCAGGCGATGCCGTCGTCGAGCGTCACCCGAACGGTCTTCCACGATCCAAGCGTCATGGCGGGGCTCCTTGCTGGCTGAGCGTCAGGTTAGTTGACAGGTAACCGTGGTACCGTGCTCGCGTGGTGGCCGCACAGAGCGAGCAGACACCGACTCCGAAGCCGCGCGTGAGCTACGTCGTCGGCCGGCTCGACCGAGCCCTGCGCCGCCATCTCGACGACGGCATCGCCGAGCACGGGCTGACGACCCTGCAGTACACCACGCTCTCGGTGCTGCGGGCGCGAAGCGGGCTCTCGAACGCGCAGCTCGCAAGGCGCTCGTTCATGACGCCGCAGTCGATGAGCGAGGTGCTCGCCCGGCTCGAGCAGAAGGGGCTGATCCGGCGCGATCCGGATCCGGATCACGGGCGGGTGCTCCGCGTCGAGCTGACGGGCGCCGGCCGCGAGGCGCTGGCGCTGTGCGACGGCGTCGTCGACGAGATCGAGGAGACGATGCTCGGGCAGCTCGCCGACGGCGAGCGCGAGCAGCTCGCCGCCTGGATGGTCGGCTGCGTTCGCATGCTCGGCGCCGGTCTGCTCGAGCCGTAGCACGCGCGGCGACCAGGGCGCCTCTCTCGGCATGTCGCCGTCATGTATATCAGGTAGCTTGACATATATCCAGATACCTCCTACGATCCTCGCGCACCGACCGTCGGGCGCCTTGGAGGAAACGACCGGGTGAGGATCAGGGCTGCGGTGACCGAGTCGAAGGGCGCGCCCTTCGCTCTGCAGGAGCTCGACCTCGGCGAGCTGCGCGACGACGAGGTGCTCGTCGAGGTCGCGGCGGCAGGCGTCTGCCACACGGACCTCATCATCCGCGATCAGTGGCTGCCGACGCCGCTGCCGGCCGTTCTCGGCCACGAGGGCGCGGGAATCGTGCGGCAGGTGGGCTCGGCTGTGACCGAGGTCGAGGTCGGCGACCGCGTCGGCATGAGCTTCAACTCCTGCGGCTCGTGCCCGACCTGCAGGACCGGCCGGCCGTTCTACTGCCACGACATCTTCGGCCGCAACTTCGCCGCAGCGCGGCCCGACGGCACGACCGCGCTGTCGCGGGACGGCGAGCCGGTTCACTCGCACTTCTTCGGCCAGTCGAGCTTCGCCACCCACGCAGTTGCGACCGAGCGCAACGTCACCGTTCTGCCCGAGGCGATCAGCCTCGAGATAGCCGCGCCGCTCGGATGCGGCGTGCAGACCGGCGCCGGGAGCGTGCTGAACGCGTTCCGCGCGCCCGCAGGATCGACGCTCGCCGTCTTCGGAACGGGTGGCGTCGGGCTCTCGGCCGTCATGGCCGGCGTGATCGCCGGCTGCACGACCATCATCGGCGTCGACATCAGGCCGAAGCGGCTCGAGCTCGCGCTCGAGCTCGGCGCGACGCATGTCGATCGAAGCGAGCCAGCGGGACGTCGTCGCGGAGATTCAGCGGATCACGGGCCGCGGCGTCGACTTCGCGCTCGAGACGACGGGCTCCGTGGAGGTTCTCCGCCAGGCGGTCGAGTCGACGGCGCCGGCAGGCACGACAGGCGTTGTCGGAGCGCCTCCGGGGGACGCCGAGGTGGCGCTCAACGTCAATAGCATCCTGTCGGTCGGGCGTACGGTGCGAGGCATCGTCGAGGGCGAGAGCGTGCCGCCGGTCTTCATTCCCCGGCTCGTCGAGCTCTGGCGGCAGGGCCGGTTCCCGATCGACCGGCTGATGACCTTCTACGACTTCGACCAGATCAACGAAGCCGCCCACGACGCCGAGGCGGGGACGACGATCAAGCCCGTCCTCCGCATGTGAGTCGTGGCCCGGACGACGCCACCGTTCCGCGCCGACCACGTCGGCAGCCTGCTGCGCCCGCCGGAGCTGCTGGCGGCGCGCGAGAGCTTCGCGCAGGGACGGACATCCGCCGAGGAGCTGCGCCGGGTGGAGGACGAGGCGATCGAGGCGGCGGTGCGCATGCAGGAGGACGTCGGTCTCCAGTCCGTCACCGACGGCGAGCTCCGCCGCTCCTCGTGGCACATGGACTTCATCTACCGGCTCGACGGCGTCGAGAAGGCGCCCGGCGACCTCACGATTCAGTTCCGCAACGCCGAGGGGACGATCGAGTTCACGCCCGCCGCGATGCAGGTGGTCGGCAGGCTCGGCGTGTCCGAGACGATCTTCGGCGAGGACTTCGCCATGTTGCGCTCCTGCGTGACCGGCGCGACGCCGAAGCTGACCATCCCGTCTCCGAGCATGGTGCACTTCCGCGGGCGGGCGCGCCGCCGTCGACCCCGACGTCTACCCGGACATGGACGCGTTCTGGGCCGACCTCACGACCGCCTACGCGGAGGAGGTTCGGCGGCTGGGCGAGCTCGGCTGCACGTACCTCCAGTTCGACGACACCAGCCTCGCCTACCTGAACGACCCGCAGCAGCGCGAGTACGTCGCCGGCATCGGCGGAGACCCCGATCGTCAGCACGTCGCCTACATCCAGCACATCAACGAGGCGCTCGCCGGCCGCCCCGAGGGCATGGCCGTGACGACGCACATGTGCCGCGGCAACTTCCGTTCGTCGTGGGCCGCCGAGGGGAGCTACGACTTCGTCGCGGAGCCGCTCTTCGGCGAGCTCCAGGTGGACGGCTTCTTCCTCGAGTACGACGACGAGCGCTCGGGCAGCTTCGAGCCGCTGCGGTTCGTGCCGAAGGGGAAGCAGGTGGTGCTCGGGCTCGTCACGACGAAGAGCGGGGCGCTCGAGTCCAAGGACGAGCTGAAGCGGCGCATCGAGGAGGCGAGCCGCTTCGTGCCGCTCGAGCAGCTGTGCCTCTCGCCGCAGTGCGGCTTCTCGTCGACCGTCGACGGCAACGCGCTGACGTACGACGAGCAGGTCGCCAAGCTCCGCCTCGTCGTCGAGACCGCGCAGGAGGTCTGGGGATAGCGCAAAGACGTTCGTAGGGCGAACGCCTGTGCGCTATAAGTCCAGGCCATGAGCCAGATCGCTTCGACCTCCCACCTGCTCGACGCGGAGTACGGCGCCGGCGTCGATCCGCCCTACCTGTGGCCGGACTACGTGGGGACGCGCCTGCGGGCGCCGCAGGAGCCGCTCGTCGTCCTGCCGCACACGCTGTCCGAGCTGACGGGCCCCGTCTACGGCGAGTCCGCCGTTCGCCCGACCGACAGCGACCTGACCCGCCAGCACGCCGGCGAGCCGCTCGGGGAGCGGATCATCGTCGCCGGACGCGTGCTCGACGGCGACGGCAGGCCGATCCGCGGGCAGCTGATCGAGATCTGGCAGGCGAACGCAGCCGGTCGCTATCGCCATTCCACCGACGCCCATTCCGCGCCGCTCGATCCGAACTTCAGCGGCGGCGGCCGCTGCCTGACGGGCGACGACGGCAGCTACCGCTTCGTGACCGTCAAGCCGGGCGCCTACCCCTGGCCGAACCATCCGAACGCCTGGCGGCCCAACCACATCCACTTCTCGCTCTTCGGCCGCGCCTTCACGGAGCGCCTCGTCACGCAGATGTACTTCCCGGGCGACCCGCTCTTCGAGCTTCGACCCGATCTTCAACTCGATCCGCGACGAGCGGGCTCGCGAGCGCCTCGTCAGCCGCTTCGACATCGACCTGACGGAGCCCGACTGGGCGCTGGGCTTCCGATTCGACATCGTGCTCGGCGGCCGGCTGCCGACACCGCTCGAGGAGCCGCACGATGACTAGCGCGCCGCCCGGCCTGTCCCCGTCGCAGACGGTCGGGCCGTACCTCAGCATCGGGCTCCTGCGCGACGTCGTCACGCCCGGAGGTCGTCCCCCGCGACGATCCCAGGGCGCTCGTGATCCGGGGCCGGCTGCTCGACGGCGCCGGCGACCCCGTGCCCGACGGCATGGTGGAGATCTGGCAGGCGAACGCGGCGGGCCGCTACTCGCATCCCGCGGACGCGCGGGAGGACCTTGCGCTCGAAGAGGGCTTCGCCGGCTTCGGCCGCTCGGGCACGGAGGACGAGGGGCGGTTCGAGCTCGTAACCGTGAAGCCGGGCGCCGTGCCCTACCCGGACGGGCGCCTCCAGGCGCCGCACCTCGTCGTCGGCGTGTTCGCGCGCGGCCTGCTGAAGCGTCTCGCGACACGCATGTACTTCCCTGACGAGGAGGCCGCCAACGCCGCTGATCCGGTGCTCGCGCTCGTTGCGCCGGAGCGGCGAGCGACGCTCGTCGCGGTCCAGGAGGACGGGTTCCTGCGCTTCGACATCAGCCTGCAGGGCGCGGGCGAGACCGTCTTCTTCGCCGTCTATGGGCGAGACGTCCGCATCGTCCGGCCCGCAATGTCGCTCCGGTGCCTGCTCGTCCGCGACCTATCTGCCGAGCAGGCGGACCATCGTCCGTGAGCGAACACAGGTCGCGATCGTCGGTGCCGGCCCGGCCGGGCTGCTGCTCTCCCAGCTGCTGTCGCTCGAGGGGATCGCGACCGTCACGCTCGAGCTGCGCAGCCTCGAGTACTGCCTCGGCCGCGTTCGCGCAGGCGTGCTCGAGCACGAGGTCGCGCGGCTGATCGCCGACGTCGGCGTGGGAGCGCGGATGCTGCGCGAGGGGCTCGTGCACGAGGGCATCGAGCTGCGCTTCGACGGGCGCGGGCACCGGATCCCGATGACGGACCTGACGGGACGCGCGGTCACGGTCTACGGCCAGCAGGAGCTCGTCAAGGACCTCGTCGAGCACCGGCTGGCAGCCGGAGGCGACCTGCGCTTCGAGGCCGAGGACGTCGTCGTGCACGACCACGCGACGGATGCCCCGCGGGTGACCTTTCGCCGCGGCGGGCTCGAGCACGAGCTCGCCTGCGACATCGTGGCCGGCTGCGACGGCTTCCACGGCATGTGTCGCGAGACCATCCCGGCCGGCCTGCGCCGCGCGTTCACCATCGCCTACCCATGGGCCTGGCTCGGCATCCTGGCCGAGGCCCCGCCGGCTACCGACGAGCTCATCTACGCGTGTCACGAGCGCGGCTTCGCCCTCTATTCGATGCGTTCCAGGGCCGTCTCCCGCCTCTACCTGCAGGTGCCGGCCGACGAGCCGATCGACGCCTGGCCCGAGGAGCGGGTGTGGGACGAGCTGGACGCTCGCATGGAAAACGGGGAGGACCCGTCCTGGCGGGTGAACCGTGGGCCGACGCTCGAGAAGAGCATCACGCCGATGCGATCGTTCGTCTCCGAGCCGATGCAGCACGGCCGCCTCTTCCTCGCGGGCGACGCCTCGCACATCGTGCCGCCGACCGGTGCCAAGGGGCTCAACCTTGCCGCGCACGACGTGTGGAACCTCTCCGAGGCGCTGATCTCCTGGTATCGCTCGGGCAGCGACGAGGGGCTCGAGCGCTACTCGGACGCCTGCGCCGCGCGCGTCTGGCGCGCACAGGACTTTTCCGCGTACATGACCCGTCTCGTCCACGTTCCGGACGAGCCGTACGAGCACAGGTTGCAGCTCGCGCGGCTGCGCTACGTCGCGGCGTCCGAGGCAGCCGCAAGGAGTCTCTCGGAGAACTACGTCGGGCTCCCTCGGGACGAGCTGCCCGCGTGAGAAACGTTGGGCGCGCCGGTCAGCTCCTCGGCTCGTAGAGTGATGCTTCCGACCCGCGACCGCCTGGAGGCGATGGTCCATGACCGAGGCGAACCTCGACCCCGAGGGCCTACGCGTACGCCGCGAGGTGCTCGGCGACGAGTACGTCGACCGCGCCATCGCCCGCATGACGCCGTTCACGGCGCCGTTCCAGGAGTTCGCCACGAGGACGGCCTGGGGAGACATCTGGGCGCGCCCGGGGCTCGATCGGCGGACGCGGTCGGCGATCACGCTCGCGGCGCTCGTCGCGCTGCGAGCGGAGAACGAGGTGGCCTGCACGTCCGGGCAGCGCTGCGCAACGGCCTGACGCAGGAGGAGATCTCGGAGATCATCCTCCACACGGCGGTCTACGCCGGCGTGCCCGCCGCGAACGGCGCCTTCGCGGTTGGCGCAACGCGTGCTCGAGGAAGTATCCGGCGAGACGGGAGGTAGTCATGGCAGTGACGGATGACGCGGTCCGCTCCAACCGGCGGCCGGCCGAGGACGTCGACCGCGAGGTCAGGATGCTCGTCGACGGCGAGTGGGTGACCGGCGGAGTCCGGGGAGACGTTCTCGTGCGTGGATCCCTACACCGAGGAGCCCTGGGGTCGCGTTCCGCTGGCCGGTGCGGCGGACGTCGACCGGGCCGTCCGCGCGGCGAGACGGGCGTTCGACGCCGACGGCTGGCCGCAAACGTCGGCGGCCGAGCGCGCCGGGCTGCTGCGCCGGCTCGCGCAGCTGATCGAGGAGAACGCCGAGACGCTCACGTACCGCCAGATTCGCGAGAACGGGAAGCTCGTCTCCGAGATGCGGCCGGGCGCCAACGCCCTGGCGGCGGACTGCCACTTCTTCGCCGGTCTCGGCGAGGCGCTTCACGGGATGAGCGTCCCGGTGAGCGCACCGAACTTCGTCGGCTACACGGTGCGGGAGCCGATCGGCGTCGTGGCCGCGATCACGCCGTGGAACACGCCGCTCGGGCTGCTCGGGTGGAAGCTCTTCCCGGCGCTCGCGGCCGGCAACACGGTCGTCGTCAAACCGTCCGAGGTGACGCCGACGTCGACGCTGCTGCTGGCGGAGCTGATCGTCGAGGCCGGCTTCCCGGCCGGCGTCGTGAACGTCGTCACCGGCTACGGCGACCCGACGGGGATAGCCCTCGTCAACCATCCCGGCGTCGACAAGATCGCGTTCACCGGCTCGACGTCGACGGGCAAGGCGATCGCGCGTGCCGCGGCGGAGCGCAACGCCCGCGTCTCGCTGGAGCTCGGCGGCAAGTCGCCGAACGTCGTCTTCGCCGACGCGGATCTCGACAACGCGGTCAACGGCATCATGGCGGGGGTCTTCGCCGCCACCGGCCAGACGTGCATCGCCGGCTCGCGCGTGCTGATCGAGAACGCCGTCTACGACGAGGTCGCGACGCTTGCTCGCCGAGCGCGCGGGCAAGATCCGGACCGGGGATCCGATGGACCCCGAGACCCAGCTCGGCCCGCTCGCCTCCCGGGCGCAGCTCGAGAAGGTGCTCGGCTACCTCGAGCTCGGCAAGCAGGAAGGGCTCACGCTGCTGGCCGGCGGCGGCAGGCCGGAAGGGCGCGGCTTCTTCGTGGAGCCGACCGTGTTCGGCGACGTCGACAACTCGTGCCGGCTGGCGCGCGAGGAGGTCTTCGGGCCCGTCGTCTGCCTGTTGCGGTTCGACGACGAGGAAGACGCCGTGCGGATCGCCAACGACACGCCGTACGGGCTCGCCGCCGGCGTCTGGACCGAGAACGTCGGCCGGGCGCACCGCATGGTCGGACGGCTTCGCGCCGGCACGGTGTGGGTCAACAACTACCGCGTCCTCGCGCATGGGATGCCATTCGGCGGCTACAAGCAGAGCGGGCTCGGCCGGGAAATGGGCGTCGAGGCGCTGCACGGCTACACGGAGGTCAAGAGCGTCTGGATCGACACGGGGAACCGCGTTCATTTCCCGGTCGGCTAGATGCGGAAGAGGCTGCGGGCTACGACCTCGTCGTGATCGGCATGGGCGCCGCCGGGCTCGCGGCGGCGGTGAGCCATGTCGACGCCGCGGCTGGCCGAGGGCCGCGCCGCGCGGGTGGGCGGTCGTCGAGCGTGCCCCCGAGGCGGAGCGGGGCGGCGCGACGCGGTACACGAGCTCGTGGTTTCGCATCACGGAGGATCGCCGTCTCGATCCGGGCTTCGTCTCCCTGATGGAGTCCGTGTCGGGAGGGCTCGCCGATCTCGACTACTGCCGCACGCTGGAGCGCGAGGTCCCGGCGACGCTGGAGTTCCTCGACGGCCACGGGGTCGAGGTGATCTACGTCAGGAGCCCCTTGCCGAACCGGCACGCGGGCGGTGGCGGGACGCCTGCCGGCGGCGGCGCGGGAATCGTCGAGGCGCTCGCCGGGGTTCTCGAGCGCACGGACGGCGTGGAGCTCACTCTACGAGACCGAGGCGGTGCGCTTGAGCGTGGCCGGTGACGGGCGCGATCGACGGTGTCGTCGTTCGCGGGCGCGACGGTCTGCTGCGCACACTCGGAGCAGGAGCGGTCGTCATCGCGAGCGGCGGGCTTCGAGGGCAGCAACGAGATGCTGACGCAGCATCTCGGCGGGCGTGCGGGCGACCTGCCGCTGATCGCTCCCGGGCTGGCCAACAACCGCGGCGAGGGGATCCGGATGGCGATCGAGGTCGGTGCGGATACCGCCGGCCAGTTCGACATGTTCCACGGGGAGCCGGTCGACCCGCGGGCAAGCAAGCCTGACCCGGTCTTCTTCCCGTACGTCTACGGGATCGTCGTCAACGGTCGGGGAGAGCGGTTCTTCGACGAGGGCCGGGACAGCTTCGACGCTACCTTCGAGGCGCTCGGCTACGAGATCTGGCGCAACCAGGAGCAGACCGCGTTCTTCGTCGGCGACCAGACGACGCTCGGCGATCGAAGCCGTTCGAGGCCCTCGTCTTCACCGACGTGCCGCCGGTCACCGCCGGCTACGGTCGAGGAGCTCGCGGCGCAGCTCGGCCTCGATCGCGGTCGGCGCTCGCGCGCACCGTTTCCGAGTACAACGCCGCCGCCGGTCCGGAGCCGTTCGACCCGTACGTCTTCGACGGCAAGAGCACGCGTGGCCTCGCGACGCCGAAGTCGAACTGGGCCTTCCCGCTCGACTCGCCGCCGTACATCGCGTACCCGCTCACCTGTGCGATCACGTTCACCTTCGGTGGCATCCGCACGGACAGCTCGGCGCGTGTCGTGAGCCCGGCGGGCACCCCGATCCCCGGCCTCTACGCCGCCGGTGAGGTAACCGGCCTCTACTACCACGAGTACCCGGCCGGCACCTCGGTGCTGCGCAGCCTCACGTTCGGGCGCCTCGCCGGCGCGCACGCCGCGTGCTGCTCATGATGGAGCAGCTGAAGAGCCGCCCGTACAGTTTCGCCACGTGATCTCGGCGACGAACGACAGCGAGGAGGATGCTGATGCCGACGGTCGAGACCGTGCGGGGCCCCGTCGACGTCGACGACCTGGGCAGCACGCTCATGCACGAGCACGTGTTCGTGCTCGATCCCGAGGCGATCGCGAACTACGGGCGTGCCTGGGGTGAGTGCCTCTGGGACGAGGAGCTCCGCGTCGCGGACGCGATCGCGAAGCTCCGCGCGGTCCGCGAGGCCGGGATCCGGACGCTCGTCGACCCCACCGTCGTCGGGCTGGGGAGGTTCATCCCCAGGCTCCAGAGGATCAACGCCGAGGTCGACCTCAACATCGTCGTCGCGACCGGGCTCTACGCGTTCCTGGAGCTGCCGCAGTTCTTCCGCTACCGGTCGGTCGACCAGCTCGCCGAGCTCTTCGTACGCGACATACGGGAGGGGATCGAGGATACGGGTGTGCGCGCCGCCTTCCTGAAATGCGCGGTCGAGGAGTACGGGCTCATTGGCGACGTGCCCACGATCGTGGCCGCGATCGCGGCGGCGAGCCTCGAGACCGGGGCGCCGATCATGGTGCACACGAACTCGGCCGCACGCTCCGGGCTACTCGCCGTCGAGGCGTTCGCGAAGGAGGGCGTCGACCTGTCGCGCGTCGTCATCTCGCATGTCGGCGACTCGAACGACCTCGGCTACATCCGCGAGATCGCCTCGAGTGGCGCTTTCCTCGGCTGCGACCGGTTCGGCATCGAGCACTTCAACCCGCTCGACCGGCGCATCGAGACCCTGGTCGCGCTCGTCGCTGAAGGGTACGCCGAGCGCATCCACCTGTCGCACGACGCCGCCTGCTTCTACGACTTCATGGTCGGCGACGAGAAGTTCGCGGACGAGAAGCCCGACTACCTGCTCGTGCAGAACGTGGTTCTCCCGAGGCTGGTCGAGGCCGGTGTCACGCAGGCGCAGATCGAGGCGATGACGATCGAGAGCCCGCGGCGCTTCTTCGGCAGGGGGAGCTGATCGGCGTGGCGGAGCTGGACGGCAAGACCGATCGTCGTCACCGGAGCGGCGCGCGGTCAGGGCGCCGCCGAAACCGAGGCGCTCGCTCGCGAAGGCGCCCACGTGGTCGCGGCGGACGTCCTCGAGGACGAGGTTCGCGAGCTGGCCGGCGGCCTGACGGGGCTGGCAGGGTCGGTGACGTGCCGGCGGCTCGACGTCTCCGAGCCGGATGACTGGCGCGAGCTGGCGCAGTGGCTGAAGGAAGGCCCCGGCGAGCTCCACGGGCTCGTCAACAACGCCGGTATCGCGCACCGGGCCCGGCTGGACGACGTCACGCTCGAGGGCTGGAACCGAACACTCGCGGTCAACGTCACGGGCGCGCTGCTCGGGATGCAAGCATGCGCGCCGCTGATGCGCTCGGGCGGGTCGATCGTCAACGTCGGCTCCGTGGCCGCGCTGATCGGCTACCACGCCGTCGCCTACACCGCGAGCAAATGGGCGCTACGTGGTCTCTCACGCGTGGCCTCGCTCGAGTACGGCCCGCGCGGGATCCGGGTCAACCTCGTCAACCCGGGCTACGTCGAGACGCCTTTGGTCGCAGATGCGCACCCGGCGTACCTGGGCGTATCCATCGACCTTACGCCGGCCGGGCGGGTCGGCACCCCGGAGGACGTCGCCTCGCTCGTCCTGTTCCTCCTGTCCGACCGCTCGGAGTTCGTGAACGGCGCCGAGATCTCGATCGACGGCGGCTTTGCCGCCCACGGCGGGGCGAAGGTCATCGTCGACGCCATCGACCGCGCCGGATCCGGCTAGCCCCTCCTGAGCGCGGGCATCGTATAGGTTTTTCGATTGATGCCATGCCGACGGCGCAAGGGCGCTGCAGCGTGACCGAGGTGCTGCCCTCCCGCACGGATGAGGGGCCGGGCCCGCCCGCGCAGACCGTCCGAGAGGCGACGTTTCACGTGCTGCGCCGCCTCGGGCTGACGACGATGTTCGCGAACCCGGGCTCGACCGAGGTGCCGCTGCTCACGGACCTCCCGGGCGATCTCCGCTTCGTGCTCGGCCTGCACGAGGGCTCGGTCGTCGGGATGGCGACCGGCTTCGCGATTGCACGCAAGGAGCCGTCGCTCGTCATCCTCCACACGACGGCCGGGCTCGGCAACGCGGTCGCGGCGCTCGCCACCGCTCGAGTCAACCGGGCGCCCCTCGTCGTCCTCGTCGGGCAGCAGGATCGCAGGCACCTCGCTCTCGAGCCGTTCCTGACCGGGAGGTTGCAGGGACTGGCCGGCGAGTACCCGGTCTCCGCCGAGCAGCCCGTCCGCGCCCAGGACGTTCCGGGGGCCGTGGCCAGAGCGTGGCACCAGGCGGGCACGGGTCGGGGGCCTGCCCTCGTCATCGTTCCGATGGACGACTGGGACGCGCCCGCCGGCGAGGCCTGGGAGGTCGCCGCGCCGGCTGCGCTCGTGCGCGCGACCGCGGCCGATTCGGGCGCCGTGCAGAGGCTCGCGGGGATGATCTCGGCCGCGCACGCCCCGGTGCTCGTCGTCGGGGCCGGAGCCGACGACGCCGAGACATGGGCCGCCCTCGTCGATCTCGCCGAGGTCCTTCGTTGTCCCGTCTGGCAGGAGTCGTTCGGCGCGAGAGCCGGGTTTCCGCAGGATCATCGGCTGTTCGCCGGGCACCTGCCGCCCGATCGCACCCGTCTGCGCGAGGTGCTCGGCGGCCACGACTGCGTCGTCGTCGTCGGCGCCCCGGTGCTCCGTCAGTACGGCTACGACGACGGGCCGCTCGTTCCCGAGGGGACGTCGGTGATCGTCGTCTCGGACGACCCGGCCGAGGTTCATCGAAGCCCCGCCGACCTCGCTCTGCTGGCACCGCCGGCGTCGGTCTGCGCGGCGCTGACGGCGCTGCTCGAGCCCCGCGACACGGCATTGCCGGAGCCGATGCGCCGCCCGCCCGCGCCGCCGCCGCCACGACCGGGCGAGCCGCTGCTCGGCGGGCACGTGCTCGCTGCCCTGGCGGAGCGCCTGCCCGCCGACGCGGTCCTCGTGGAGGAGTGCCCCTCCAACCGACCCGAGCTGCATGCTCGCGTGCCGGCGCGGCGGCCGCTCGGCTTCGTGAGCGCCGCGATGGGCGGGCTCGGGTTCGCGCTCCCCGGCGCCACGGGCCTGCGGCTGGCGCTGCCGGATCGACCCGTAGTGGCCGTCGTCGGCGACGGCTCCGCCCTCTACGGCATCCAGGCGCTGTGGAGCGCCGGCCAGTACCGCGCGGGTGCGCTCTTCGTCGTCCTCGCGAACGGCGGCTACCGGGTCATGGACCGGCTGGCCGAGCTTCACGGCGGCACGGGGCCGTGGCCGTCGTTCCACGTGGACATGGCCGCCCTGGCGAACGGGCTCGGATGCCCGGCCCGCCGTGTCGTGACGTACGACGACCTGATCGGTGTGCTGGACGAGGTCGTTCCCGGGCTCGCCGGCCGGGAGGAGCCGCTGCTCGTCGAGGTCGTCGTCAGCCCGGACGGCACGGAGCAGCGGTGACCCGGCGTGCCAGCGCGATCGTATACCGTTCTCGATATGACGGCCGAGGCGGCCTGAGGTGCCCACCGTGAAGAACGCTCAGCCCGGTGTCACGAAGCAGGAACGGGCCTACAGGACGATCCGCGAGCGGATCCTGAGCGGCGCCTACGGGCCGGGCTACCGCGTCGTCATCGACACGCTGGCGACGGAGCTCGAGGTGAGCGCCGTTCCGGTCCGCGAGGCGATTCGACGGCTGGAGGCCGAGGGCCTGATCGTCTACCGGCCGAATGCGGGCGCGCAGGTGGCGCCGGCGGAGCCCGGTCTGTACGACGAGGAGCTCACCGTGCTCGCCGTCCTCGAGGGCTACGCGACGGCGCTGGCGGCCGACCAGATGGGCGCCGAGGACGTCGAGCGGCTGAAGGCGATCAACGACAAGATGGTCGAGGCGATGGAGCGCATCGATGCGCTCACCTTCGGCCGTCTCAACCAGGAGTTCCACGGGGCGATCTACGCGCGCTGCCCGAACCCCTCGCTCGTCGAGCTGCTCGAGGACGTCGCTCGCCGCCTCGACGCGATCCGCCGGACGGTGTTCGTCCAGATCCCGTACCGGGGCTCGGCGTCGATCGAGGAGCACCGCCACCTGATCGCGCTGATCGAGGCCGGGGCGCCGTTCGTCGAGATCGAGGCCGCCGCGCGAACGCACAAGCTCAACACCGTCGAGAGCTTCCGTCAGTGGCGTCGCGAGCACGAGCCGGCCCTCACCGGCGCCTGATCTCGTAGATCCCGCGGCGGGGTTGCCGACAGCCGGGGGTGTCGCTAGAGTGGCTGCAGATCGTCGCCGTTGACGATCATCGGCATCGAGGCCTCGGGCTCCCGCCCGGGGCCTTTTTCGTGCTCGCGATCGACCGCAGAAGGGAGCGCCATGGAGAACGCCGCTGCACCGACCGTCCTCACCGCGGAGGACAACCCGCTCGTGCGCTCGGACCTCCGGCTCACTCTCGAGGATGCAGGCTTCGTCGTATGCCCCGACGCGCGCGACGGTGTCGAGGCCGTCGAGCTCGCGCGCAAGCACCGGCCGGACGTCATCCTGCTCGACCTCCGGCTGCCGCGGCTGAGCGGCGTCGACGCGACGCGGCTCATCCGCGGCGAGCGGGACGTCCCCATCGTCGCGCTGACGGGCTATCGCGGATTCGCCGAGCAGGCCCTCGCCGCTGGGGCCTGCTCGTACGTGCTCAAGCCGTTCGGCGAGCAGGAACTGGTCGACGCTGTCAGCGCCGCGCTCGCTTCCCACGCCGGTCAGGTCGTCGCTGCAGCGCGGCGCGAGTCGCTCGGCGGAGACGGCACGCGTGACCGTCAGCCGGCGGGGGGCAGCGGCAGGTCGTCCACGTGGCGGGCGACGATCTCCGCGACGCTCAGGGGCTCGCGGCCCGTCAGACGTAGGAAGTCTCCGGAGACGACGTCGAGCTCGCCGGCGAGCTGGGCGTCGAAGGACGTCAGCCCGGCCTCGATCGACCATTCGGGCTTGCCGCGGGCGCGCCAGCGCGCCTCCCACTCGTCGCGCTCGCCCGGCTCGTACCGGTAGGCCCGGCCCGTCGCCGCGGAGGCGATGGCGGCGAGCTCGGCGAGCGTGACGGAGTCGCGGGTGGTGATGTCGTAGGTCTTCCGCTCGTGTCCCGGCTCGGTCAGCGTGACCGCGATCGCCTCGGCCAGCTCGGGCCGGTACGAGAAGCTGATCCGGCCCTCGCCGACGGGCTCGCGCGCGACGCCTTCGGCATCGAACCAGCCGGCGATGTCATCCGCGTACATGCCGTTGCGAATCGACGTGTAGGACAGCCCCGACTGCTCGAGCATCTCCTCGGTCTCGCCGTGCGAGCGCGCGTGCAGGAACGTCGCGCGCGGGCCGGCGTTCACGAAGGAGAGGTAGACGACGTGCGCGACGCCGCGGCCGGCCGCAGCCTCGATGAAGGAGCGATGCAGCGGTACGCGGCGCTCGGGCCCTTCGTGAAGCGAGACCATGAACACGCGATCGCCCTCGTGGAGGGCTGTCGGCCAGCGAGTCCGGGTCGCCGTAGTCGGCCGCGACGACCTCCGCGCCGGGGATGGTCGGAGCCCGCGCCGGGTCGCGGGCGAGGAGCCGCAGCTCGTGGCCGCGCCGCGCCAGCTCCTCGGCCGTGAGCCTGCCGACGTAGTCCGGTGGCAGCCGGTGACGACGATCATCGCGGCCGGGGCTCGGCGCGAACGCGGCGATGTACTCCGCCGTCGCCTCGGGGCTCGCTCAGGTGCTCCCACTGGAGGTCGGGCCGGTTGAAGTTGTCCGTGAAGTCGTCGCAGAGCGCCTTGTTCTGCGACATCGCGCCGACCAGCTCGAACAGGTGCGGCTGCGGCGCCAGCATGAAGCTCGTCCAGTCGGAGACGCCCATGACGAACCCGAGGCGACGGTCGTCGACCCTTGCGCAGAACGCCTCGTCGAACGGCCCGCCGGCCAGGATCTCCTCGCCGAGCGCGAAGGCGGCGAGCGAGGCCGCGTTGGCGCCCTGGCCGACGACGGGGTCGACGACCACGTGCGCGTCGCCGAGCGCGATCGCATAGCGGCCGTTCGCGAGCCTCGCATGCGATTCCCGCACCGTCGGCGTAACGGCGCCCTGGAGGATGCTGCTCGGCCGCGTCAGCCAGAAGGCCGTCGGGTCGGCTCGCGCGAAGATGGGCGGGAAGTGCGCGCGCAGCTTCTCGAGCGCGAGCCGCTCGTACGCCTTGGGGTCGTCCGAGTACGGCGTGCGGGCGAGGGCCTCGAGGTCTCCGCCGGGGACGCACTCGAAGAGCAGTGTCGTCGCGTTGCCCTCGAACGTCTGGATCGGGATCTCGATGATCTCGGCGTGTCCCGGCGACACCGCGAAGGTGACGCCGAGCGGCTCGGTGTAGGCGACGCCGGTGTAGAGGCCCGCGGAGAGGATCCGCAGCGGCTCCGTGTGGGGCGAGCGGTCCGGCACGACCGGGAAGAGCTCGCCGAAGCCGCCGCGGCCGGTCGCGACGACGACCAGGTCGTGCCGGTCGGCCAGCCGATCGAGCTCGGTGACGGTCACCGCACCGAAGACGACGTTCCCGCCGCGCTGCTCGAAGTCCTCCAGCAGCGCCGGCAGGTAGAGGCGGTAGTCGACGGCAAGGCTCGGATTGGAGAAGTCGCCGGGGAACTCGAGCGGCTGGCTCGACGTGGAAGTAGTGGTAGTGGCGGCCGTACGACGGGCCCGAGTCGTCCCAGTGGTTGACCCCGAGCTCTCGCTCACGCGCGCGTGTGTGATGGTGGTGCGCCACCGTGTTCGGCAGCCGTCCCTCCCGCAGCTCGTCTGCCGACCGCTCTGCATAGAGCGTCGGCTCGAGCCCCCGCTGCTGGAGCAGCAGCGCGAGATGCAACCCGGCGGTGCCGGCTCCGACGATGCCGACATCAGGCATGGAGGGCCTCCTCTGCGCGGCTGGCGCCGAGCGCCTCGATCACGAGCTCGGCGGCCCGCTCGCCGATCATCACCGTGGGCGCGTGCGTGTTGCCGGACGTGATGGCGGGCATGACCGACGCATCCGCGACTCGCAGCCCCTCGACGCCGTAGACGCGCAGCTCGGGGTCGACCACCGCCGCCTCGTCGAGCCCCATGCTGCACGTGCCGACCTGGTGGTGGTACGTGATCGCGGTCCTGCGGATGTAGTCGCGGAGCTCCTCGCGGGCTCGCACCGCCTCGCCCGGGTAGAGCTCGGACGGCTGCCATTCCGCGAGCGAGTGCTGCCGACCGATCTCGCGGCAGAGCTCGAGCGCGACGACCATCGCGTCGAGGTCGGCCTCGCGGCTCATGTACGCCGGATCGATCAGCGGCTCTGCCTCCGGGTTGGCCGAGGCGAGCCGCAGCGATCCGCGACTCGCAGGACGTACGACGCCGCCCATGAGCGTGAAGCCGTCGGGCGGGCCGGCCATCCCTGCCTCCTCGAGATAGGCCGGGACGTGGAAGAAGAGCGGCTGGATGTCGGGGACGACGAGGCCCGGCCGGCTGCGCGCGAAGAGGTGCCCATGAAGGAGCTGCAGGCCCGGCACGGGCGGAGGTACGGGCCGTCCCGTCCCGTACACGACCGGGGAGAGCACGTGATCGTGCAGGTTCTCGCCCACACCCGGCAGGTGCGCCCGCACGTCGACGCCCACGCGGCGGAGCTCGGCGCCGTCGCCGATCCCCGAGAGCATCGAGCAGCTTCGGCGACTCGATCGTCCCCGCGCAGACGACGACCTCATGCGCGGCGGCGACCGTCTCGAGGGCCCCGTCGCGTGCGAGCTCGACGCCCGTGCAGCGCGTCCCCTCGAAGAGGAGCCGCACCGCGCGCGCTCCCGTGACCACGGTCAGGCCCTCCGCGCCGATCACCGGCCGCAGGAAGGCGGCTGCGGTGCTCTCGCGGACGCCGTCCCTGATCGTCAGCTGGGCGAAGCCGACGCCGTCGAGCTCGGGGCCGTTGTGGTCGTCGTTGAGCGGGATGCCGGCCTCCTGCGCAGCCTCCACGGCGGCGGCGATGACGGGATGGGGCTCGTACCGCGCCATCACGCGCAGGGGGCCGCCCTCCCCGTGGTAGTCGGACGCGCCGCGGTCGAAGTCCTCGGAGCGCTTGAAGAGGGGAAGCACGTCCTCGTAGCTCCAGCCGGCGTTGCCGAGGTAGGCCCACGTGTCGTAGTCGGACCGGTGCCCGCGGATGTAGATCATCCCGTTCAGCGCGCTCGAGCCGCCCAGCACCCGGCCGCGCGGGAGATGGAGCCGCCGGCCGGCGCAGGCCGCCTGAGGAACCGTGCGGTAGCCCCAGTCCTCCGGGCCGTCCCAGAGCTCCCACACGCGGGTCGGATCGTGAATGGCCGGGTTCTCGTCCGCCGCTCCGGCCTCGAGGAGCACCACGCTGACACCGGCGTCGACCAGGCGCCGCGCGACGACGGCGCCGGCCGAGCCGGAGCCGACGACCGCGACGTCGCACGTGTGTGTCGCGGTCACGGTCTCAGCGCTCCAGCGCCTCGGCGACCTTGAGCGTGTCGGCGAACTGCTCGAACGCGGTCGCCTTCCCGTCACGCAGCTTCCAGACGTGCACGACGCGCGCCTGCATCGGCCGTCCCGTGGCCTTGTAGGTCGCCGAGTACGTGCCGACGCCGACGACCGTGTCGCCGCCGCCGTCCACCACCTCGTCGAGGTCGAAGCGGAATCCGTCCCACTCGCTCCCGATGCGGGCGAAGACGTTCTCGACGACGGCGTCAGGGCCGTGGTAGGTACCGGCGTAGGGGAAGCCCGCCATCTCGGTCCACGCCACGTCGGGCGCGAGGAGGTCGAGTGCCGCGGGCAGATTGCCGCCCTCGATTCCCTCGTAGAAGCTGCGGACGACGTCTGCGTTGCTCATCGGCTCCTCCGTGAAGTCGTGGTCAGGCCGGAAATGGCGCCGGCTCCCGGCGAAGCGTGCGAGCGGCGGGGCTCATTCGACCGCTACCAGCCGCTCGTCCAGGATCGGCTCGGCCAGCTCGGCGGGCCGTCCGTCCGGCGCACGTACGAGCGAGCCCTCCTCGTACCAGCTGTCGGGAACGTGGTGGCCCCAGAACGTCCGCCTGCGGGCGTCGGACGCGCTCCAGCGGATCGGCTCGTGGTCCGGGTCGCCGGTGTAGTAGTCGCCCGTGTAGAGCTCGATGCGATGGCCGTCGGGGTCGCGCAGGTAGACGAAGAACGCGTTC
Source organism: uncultured Thermoleophilia bacterium (assembly GCA_963838105.1). Classification (GTDB taxonomy): domain Bacteria; phylum Actinomycetota; class Thermoleophilia; order Gaiellales; family Gaiellaceae; genus CAWJNF01. The sequence continues at coordinate 255,291 of CAWIQC010000022.1, forward strand.
GAGACGCCGTGCCGTCCGGGGCCGCGCTCGATCACGCTCTCGCGACGGGCGCCGGCCAGCATGTCGCAGAGGACGGTGATCGCGCTCGTCTCGGCGGTGGTGAACGCGAAGTGGTGCAGCCTCGGCCCCCGGCCGGTCGTGAGCGCGACGTCGTGGACGGTCTGCTTGCGGTAGAGCCACGCGGCCACGAGCCGCTCGTCGGAGTCCGCGGCGATGAACTCCGAGCAGCGGAAGCCGAGCCGGCGGTAGTACTCGTAGGCCTGGGCCGCGTCAGGGACGTAGAGGTTGACGTGGTCGGCCCGCGTGATCCGCGCGCCGCGGTAGACGTCGTAGCGCTGGAGCAGGCACTCGGCATGCTCCATCTCGTAGAAGAACTCGAGCGGGAAGCCGAGCGGGTCGTGCACCCGAATCGCCGGGCCCTGGCCGAGCTCGACGCCCTCGACGGCGTGCACCGGACACCCCTGCGACTCGTACCAGCGTCGCGATCGGCGCGAGGTCGTCCGGGCTGCGGACCCGGAAGCTCACGTGGTCGACCAGGGGCTCGGGCCCGCGACGCAGGACGAGGCTGTGGTGGAGGCGCTCCTCGAGCCCGCGCAGGTAGAGCGCGTCGCCCGTCTCGGCGGTGAGGACGAGGCCGAGCCGGCCGACGTAGAACTCCCGCGCCGCCTCGAGGTCGGTGACGACGAGCTCGACGTGGGCCACGCGCACGATGTCGAACGGCGGCGTGATCCAGTCGGTGCTCGGCATCCGCGCCTTAGCTCTCCCGAGCCCGAGGCGCGGGATCGCGTGGCTCCGAGGCCGACGTGGATGGTCTGCAGCTCGCAGTAGAACTCGAAGCTGTAGTGGCCGCCCTCGCGGCCGATCCCGCTCGCCTTCATCCCACCGAACGGCGTGCGCAGGTCGCGGACGTTCTGGGAGTTGATCCAGACGAGCCCGCTGTCGATCGCCTGGGCGACCCGGTGGGCGCGCGCGACGTCCTGCGTCCAGACGTAGCCGGCGAGCCCGTACTCGGTCGCGTTCGCGAGCTCGATCGCCTCCTGCTCGGTCGTGAACGGCGTCGCCACGAGGACCGGCCCGAAGATCTCCTCGCGGAACACCCGCATCGCCGGCGTCACGTCGGCGAAGACGGTCGCCTCGAGGAAGTTGCCCTCGCTCGAGCCCGGGTGGGCGCCTGCCGCCGGCGAGCAGGCGGGCGCCGTCCGCGAGCGCGGAGTCGAGGAAGCCGAGGACGCGCTCGTGGTGCTCCGGGCGGATGAGCGGCCCCAGCTCGGTTGCCTCGTCGAAGGGATCGCCGACGCGGATCTGCCGGGCCCGCGCCGCGACCGCCTGCACGAGGTCCTCGTACATCGGCTCCTCGACGAGCAGGCGCGACCCGGCCGTGCAGCGCTGGCCGTTGAGCGTGAAGATCTGGGCCACGACGGCGTCGACGGCTCGGTCGAAGTCCGAGTCCGCGAACACGACGACCGGCGACTTGCCGCCGAGCTCGAACGAGAGCCGCTTGAGCGTCGGAGCGGCGTTCGCCATGATGGCCGAGCCGGTCGCCGACTCGCCGGTGAACGAGATCAGGTTGACGCCGGGATGGGCGACGAGCGCCGCGCCGGCCGTCTCGCCGAAGCCGTGCACGACGTTGAAGACGCCCTCGGGCAGACCGACCTCGTCCATCAGCTCGGCGAGCCGAGTGGCGGTCAGCGGCGCCCACTCGGCCGGCTTGAGGACGATCGTGTTCCCGGCCGCGAGGCACGGCGCGATCCGCCACGTCGACAGCATCAGCGGAGCGTTCCAGGGCATGATCAGCCCGGCGACGCCCACCGGCTTGTGGATCGTGTAGTTGATGAACTCGTCGCCGACCTTGTACGCCTCGCCGGCAAGCTCCGGAATGACGCGGGCGAAGTAGTCGAAGTTCTCGGCGGCGCGCGCGGCGAGCCCGCGCATCTGCCCGATCGGCATGCCGATGTCGAGGATCTCGAGCGGGATGAGCTCGTCCGCGGCTTCCCGGATCGCCGCCGCGATCCGGCGCAGGACGGCCGCGCGCTCCGACGGCTTCAGCCGCGGCCACGGCCCCTCGTCGAACGCGCGGCGAGCGGCTACGACCGCATCGTCGACGTCCGCCGCGAGCCCTTCCGCGACCTCGGCGATGGGCTCGTTCGTGGTCGGGTCGAGCGTCTCGAACGTCCGTCCCTCGCGACCCGGCCGAAACTGGCCCGCCACGTAGTGCAGCTGCGGGCGGACCTCGATCCCGGCCGCCCGGCGCTCGGCCCGATCGGTTGCCTGGCTCACCCGGCTACCCGGCTCGGGCGGTCTCGAGCAGCCCCACGTCGGCGAGGATCGCCGCGATGCGCTCCTGGCTCGCCGGCGCCGGCGAGGAGAGCGGCGGCCTCACGCCGCCTGACGCGAGCAGGCCGAGCCGCTCCATCGCCCACTTGACGGGCCCGGGGTTCGTCTCCACGAAGGCCATCTCGACGAGCGGGTGCAGCTCGTAGTGGAGGCGGATCGCGTCGTCGAGGTTGCCCGCGACGAAGACGTCGTAGAGGTCGGCGCACGGCTTCGGCGCCACGTTCGCGACGCAGCTGAGATGGCCGACGCCTCCGATCGCGAGCAGCGGGTAGCAGAGCAGCTCGATCCCGCAGTAGACGAGGAAGTCCCGCCCGCACTCGTTCAGCACGTACGAGGCGTGCTCGAAGTCCCGAGTCGTCTCCTTGATCCCGACGATGTTCTGGTGCGCCCGGCGCAGGCGGCCGACGGTCTCGGGATGGATGTCGACGGCGGTACGAACCGGGACGTTGTAGACGACGATCGGGAGGCTCGGGAACTCGCGCGCGATCGTCGAGTACCAGTCGAACAGCGCCTGCTGGGTGGGCCGGCTGTAGTACGGCGTGATCACGAGGACGGCGTCGGCGCCGAGCGCCTCGGCGGCCGCCGTCACGTGCAGCGTCTCGCCGAGGTGCGCCGAGCCGGTCCCGGGGAAGAACGGCACGCGGTCGGCGACCGTCCGCGCCGCCGTCTCGAGCACCGCCACGCGCTCGTCCACGCTCTGGGAGCTCGGCTCACCCGTCGAGCCGAGGACCGAGATGCCGTGGGAGCCGCTCTCGATCTGCCACTCGACGAGGCGCGCGAGCGCCTCGTGGTCGACCGCGCCGTCCTCGGTGAACGGCGTGACGACGGGAGCGATCGAGCCGCGGATCTGCGCGGGGTCGGTACGGAATCTCACGGGGCGTCTCCGGCGGCGATCATATAGGAAATCAGTACGCCTCGTCCGTGTCGGTCGGGCCGGGCGAGGCGCGCTTCTCGCCATGCCTCGTACTCGGTCGTGCGCTCGGGACCGAGCGGGAAGACGCCGCGGATGCTCTCACCTGCATCGACCCGCTCGAAGGCGAACTCCTCGCGCAGCTCCTGCTCGACGGAGTCCGCCGCCACCTCCTCGGCGAGCTGCGCGGGCACGACCACGACTCCCTCTGCGTCGCCCACGAGCACGTCCCCGGGCATGACGAGCACGCCTCCGCACGCGACCGGCACGTTCTCCTCGAGCGGGAAATGCAGCACGCCGAGGACGCTTGCGTGCGGCGCGCGGAAGTAGGTCGGGATCTCGAGCCCCGAGACAGCCGGGCTGTCGCGCAGGCCGCCGTCGGTGACGATGCCCGCCGCGCCGCGCCGGAGCGCTCGCAGGGCGAGGATGTCGCCGATCGTGCCGGCGCCTTCCTCGCGGCGCGCCTCGATCACGAGCACCTCGCCCGGCGAGATGCTCTCGATCGCGTGCTTCTGCGCGTTGAGCTCGCGGGTGTCCGCCTCGACGACGTCCTCCCGCACCGGCACGTAGCGCACCGTATGGGCGAAGCCCACCATCCGCAGATCGGGGCGCGCCGGCCGCAGCCCCTGCAGGAAAACGTTGCGGATCCCGCGCCGCTGCAGCTGCGTGGTCAGCGTCGCGGTCGAGACCCGGCGCAGCGCCGCGAGCGCCTCCTCCGAGACGGCCGCCGGCCGCGGTGCGGTGACGCCCAGCGCCGCAGCGCGAAGGGCGGGGGTCACGCTCGGCATGGCGCCGATCGGAGCGAGCGGCGCGTCGTCCTCGCACGACCTCGTTGCGGATCGTTCCCACTCCCTCGATCGCCACCTCGACGACGTCGCCGGGCGTCGAGCGGCCGCGAGCCCGCCGGGGTCCCCGTCAGGATGACGTCGCCCGGCTCGAGCGTCATGACGCGCGAGAGGTCGGCGACGAGCTGCGCGAACGGGAACAGCAGCTCGCTCGTGTGCCCCTGCTGGACGAGCGAGCCGTTCACGAACGTGCGCAGCGTGAGATCGTCGAGGCGCAGGTCGGATGCCGGGACGAGCCTGGGCCCGATCGGCGTGAAGCCGTCGTGCCCCTTGGCGAGGACGTTGGAGCCGCTGTCGGCCGAGCGGAGGTCGTAGACGCCGAGATCGTTCGCGGCCGTGACCCAGCCGATGCAGCGCTCGGCCTCGGCGAGGGATACCCGCCGGGCGGCGGTGCCGACGACGAGCGCGATCTCGCCCTCGTAGCAGAGGAGCTCGCAGCCCGCCGGGCGCAGGATCGGTGCGCCGTCGCCCGCGAGCGACGACGGCGGCTTGAAGAAGTACGACGGATGAGCCGGAGTGCGGCCGCGCTCCTCGGCGCGGCTCCGGTAGTTGAGGTGCACCGCGACGATCTTCGACGGATTCAGGCCGAGCGGTCTCGCCGGCGCACTCATCGAGCCGGCTCTCTCTGAACGCTCGGCCGGGCGCAAATGTAGGGGCCGGACCTGTCCGGCCCGAGGCTGAGCCTCACGCGATCCCCCAGACGTCCCGGGCCACCTCGACGACGAGCTCGAGCTTCGCGCGCTGCGCCTCGTAGCTGATCAGGTTCCCCTCGGCGGCCGAGCCGAAGCCGCACTGCGTCGAGAGGGCGAGGCGCTCGAGCGGCACGTAGCGGCTCGCCTCGTCGATCCGGGCCTTGAGCTCGTCGGCCGACTCCATGTCGGAGCGCTTCGTCGTCACGAGGCCGAGCACGACCGTGGTGTCCCCGCGCGTGTGGCGAAGCGGCGCGAAGCCCCCGGAGCGCTCGTCGTCGTACTCGAGCAGGAGCCGGTCGAACTCCGCGTAGGGGAGGATGGACGCGGCAAACGTGTCGTAGGGCTCGGTGCCGGTGAAGCGGCTCTTGTAGTTCCCGCGGCAGATGTGGAGGCACGTCGTCACGCCCTCGATCCCACGCAGGACCCGGTTGTCACAGTCGACGAGACGCCGCAGCGTGGCGTCGCGATCGGAGATGTCGGGCAGGACCGTCTGGATGTACGCGTAGTGCGGCGCGTCGAGCTGAATGTGCGCCGCGCCTCGCGCCGCGAGCTCGAGGGCGTCCTCGCGCATGAGCTCGATCAGATGCTCGAGGTACGACTCGCGGCTCGGGTACGCGCGCCCCGAAAGCTCCTCCGTCCAGTAGACGTCGAGGAGCGACGGGCTCGGCATCGTCACCTTGACGGGACGGCTTGTGTTGGCTAACACGAAAGCGAGCTCGGCGTCGGCCAGCCAGCCCGTGCGCTCGAGGCGCGCGACCGGGGCCGGCGTTCGCACCTCTTCGACGTTGCCGGCCTCGTCACGGTGGGTGCGGACGTAGCCCTCTGGGTCGATTCCCTCGAAGATGCCCTCCACGGTGGAGAAGAACAGCCGGCGCCGGTACTCGCCGTCGGTGACGACCGGCAGCCCGACGCTCTCCTGGAGCGCGAGCACCTCGCGGACGGCGCGATCCTCGACGGCGCGCAACTCGTCGCCCGTGACGCCGTTGCGACGCGCCGCGAGCAGATAGGGCGGGCGCAGGAAGCTCCCCAGGTTGTCCGCGCGCACGCGCTCCGCGGTCAACGGAGAATCCGGGCGGCGGGAATCACGGCCTTCCTCGATCATATATGACATCATCGCTCTATCCCGCCGACCCGGCGGCGCGCGCTCGGATCACTTGCCGCGCACGGGGGCGCTCGCCTCGCCGAGCACGGCGTCCATCTCCTCCGGCAGGTGGCCGACGCGCGGATCGATGAACGTGTCCTCCGCGATCCGGACGCGCGGCGCGAGCTTCGGCTTGACGGTGGCGGCCTGCTCCGAGAGCGTCGTCGGCACCTTCGGCTCCTCACGCGCCCAGATCGGCTTGCCGTCGGGCTGGCGGAAGTGAGGCATGACCTCCTCGGCCATGATCTGCATGTTCTTCATCGCCATCCAGCTCGGCATCGCGCCCCACTGGCCGCCCGCGCCGACGATGACGCCGGCCCCCGACTGCTCCTGGAAGCGCTCGAGCTGCTCGATGACGGACTCGGGCGAGCCCACGATGACGTACTCCTGCTCGATCAAGTCCTCGTACGTGAGCTGGTAGAGCGGCTTGATCCCCTTCTCGATGATCGTGCCGAGGAAGTTCTTGAACGACTTCTTGCTCATCGACCCCGGCGGGAACGCGAAGTACTCGGGGTGCTGGAGGCCGTTGCGGAAGAGCCAGGTCAGGTGCGGGCGAGCCTCCCGGTGTGCCTGCTCGTCGGTTTCGGCGACGTACGTGGGGATTGCCGCGCCGAGCTGGTAGGGCGAGGGCGTGTACTCGTACCTCTCCTCGGCGATCTGGCGGTACATGACGAGCGCCTTGACGAGCAGCCAGCGCGGGGCGTAGACCTGCATGAAGGTGTAGCGCCGCTTGGCCGCCTCGTCGATCGTCTCGAGCGAGCCGACACCGGGTAGCCAGATCGGCGGATGCGGCTGCTGCAGGGGCCGCGGCCAGGGGTTGACATAGCGGAGGTGGAAGTGCTCGCCCTCCCACTCGAACGGCCCCGGCTCCGTCCAGGCCTTGAGGATGAGGTCGTGCGCCTCCCAGAACTTCTCGCGCGCGTAGGTCGGGTTCTCGCCGTAGGAGTAGTACTCCATCCCGGTGCCGCGGACGAGGCCTGAGATGATGCGCCCGCCGGAGATGACGTCGAGCATCGCCACCTCCTCGGCCACCCGCAGCGGGTGGTTGTAGAGGTTGAGGGCGTTGCCGATGATGCCGATCGGGATCCGGCTCGTCCGGGCAACGATGTACGACGCGATCAGGTTCGGGCTCGGCATGTTCCCGTAGGCGTTCTGGTGGTGCTCGTTGACGAGCACGCCGTCGTAGCCGAGCCGCTCGGTTGCGATCTCCTCCTCGAGGTAGTCCGTGTAGAGGCGGTGCCCGACCATCGGGTCGTAGTGCGAGTTCGGGATCGTCACCCAGGCCGACTCGAGCTCCTCCGGCGGCGGGACGAACGGGTAGGGCATGAAGTTGATCGTGTAGAAGAGCAGCTTGTTCATCGGGCGCTCCCTTGGATGAAGGAGACGATCTCCTGCGCCGCCCGTTCGGGCTCCTGCATGATCAGGCCGTGCCCGGTGCCGGGGATGCGGAGGCTGCGCGCGCCCGGTACGAGCTCTGCGTACCTGTCGACGTGCTCGTTCGGGACGATCCAGTCGTCCTCGGCGCCGACGACAAGTGTCGGCACCTGCAATCGCGCCAGCCGCCTCGGCAGCTTCGGGTCGTGGTGCGGCGCCCAGGTGAGGCTCGCGAAGCTGATCATCTCACCGTAGGCGTGCACGATGTCGTCGAGATTGGTGCCGTCGGGCAGGTAGTCGAGGTACTCGGCCTCGCGCCCGCTGAAGAGGCAGGCGGCGATGCGCTCGGGCGGCATGGCGAAGAGGTCGACGAGCGGCTTGCCAGGCATGTAGAGGCCCGCCGGCGTAATCAGCGTCAGGCTCTCGAGACGCTGCGGGTAGAAGACGGCGACATTCGCGGCGATCCAGCCTCCGACCGAGAAGCCCATCAGGTGGAAGCGCTCGAGACCGAGCGCGTCGGCGAAGTCTCGGTAGTGGAGGACGAGATCGTCGAAGCCCATGCGCCACTCGGGCGCCTCGGTCTCGCCGAAGCCGGGGTGCTCGGGCGCGATGAAGTCGACGGAGGCCGCCATCTGCTCGTAGAACGGCAGCCACATGCGCGTGCCGCCGGCGCCGTGCAGGAAGATCGTGGGCTCCCCGACACCCTGGCGGCGGTAGGCGACGCGTACGTCGCCGACGTCGACCCACTCCGGCTCGCTGTAGAAGAGCCGGGGTCGCGGCACGGTTGCCGAGCTCTCGGACATCGAGCCTCCTCCCGTCGCAGGTCTCGGCGGAGCGGGGCGAGATCATATAGCACTTCATGGAGCAAACAGACTTGTTCGAAGCTCGCTTCAGAACGAAGCACGAGGAGTGTCGTCATTCTGAAACGAGCTTGAGGAGGCGTGAGGGCGATGGCAGCTCCCGGCACCGTCGGATTCGTCGGCCTGGGACGGATGGGATGGCCGATGGCCGCGAACCTGGTTCGTGCGGGCTACGAGCTCGTCGTACGGGACACCGACCCTGAGCGCCAGCGGCGGTTCGCCGGCGAGCACGCGTGCGCGGCGGCCGCCGGCCCCGGCGATTTCGCCGCCGCTTCGGTCGTGGTGACCATGCTTCCCGATGCGGCCGACGTTCGCGACGCGCTCCTCGGCGACGAGGGTCTGGCGTCCGCCTTCGCCCCGGGCGCCGTCGTGGTGGACATGAGCTCGTCGGCCCCGCAGGGCACCCGCGAGACGGGCGCGCTCCTCGCCGGCCTAGGCGTGGCCCTCGTCGACGCGCCGGTGTCGGGGGGTGTTCCGAAGGCGGAAGCGGCGACCCTCACGATCATGCTCGGCGGCGACGACGAGGCCGCGATCGAACGGGCGCGGCCGGTCGTCGAGGCGCTGAGCCAGCGGATCTTCCGGACCGGCCCGCTCGGTACCGGCCACGCGATGAAGGCGCTGAACAACTTCGTCGCCGCCGCCGGCTTCACGGCCGCGGCCGAGGCCCTGCTCGTCGGCCGCCGCTTCGGGCTCGACCCAGGCGTCATGGTGGAGGTGCTCAACGCCTCGACGGGCCGCAACTTCAGCACCGAGTTCACGCTCGTGGCGCACGTGCTGCCGAGGACGTTCGCGACCGGCTTCGCGCTCGGCTTGATGACGAAGGACGTCGGAATCGCCGCCGGCCTCGCCGACGCCGTCGAGATCGAATCGCCGCTCTCCCACCTCGTGCGCGACCGCCTCGCCGCCGCGGCTGAGGATCTCGGGCCGGCGGTCGACCACTCGGCGGCGGTGCTGCACTGGGAACGCGAAGCCGGCCTGTAGGGGCCGGCCCTCCTCGGAGCCGCTCAGGGGCTCAGGCCGACGGGGCGACGGTACGGAGGCCGGCAAGCCGTGCGGCGGCGGCCTGCCGGTCGTCGTAGCTCACGAAGGCGTCGACCGGGGAGACGTCGCACGCCGCGGCAATGTGGATCGCGTCCAACGCGCGCAAGCCCGGCTCCGCCAGGGCTCCGGCCGCGACGAGGATGGCACGGTCGAGCGGTACGAGCGCGAGTGAATCCATGACCTCGATGGCGCGCTCGACCATGACCTCCAGCGGGAGCCGGGGGTCGTCTGCCGAGGCACGTCTGATGGCTCGCGGGACCTCGGTCAGGACAAGCTCGCACGACACGAGGTCGGCAGCGACGAAAAACGACCGAAGCACCTCGCTCTCCGGCTCGTCTCGGACCAGCTTGACGAGCGCCGAAGCGTCCACGTAGAAGAGCCCCACGTCAGCGCTCGCCGCGGATCTCGTCCAGCGCCCGGCTCAGCGCATACGGGTCGCCGTCGAACTGAAGCGGCTCCGGCAGCCCACGGCGAGACGGCCGCGAGACACGACCCTCCGCGATGAGGCGATCGAGCTCGGCACCGGTCGAGGGCGGCGGGCCGAGCTCCGCGACCGGCTTGTTGCGATCGGTGACGAGAAGGCGCTCTCCCCGCTCGACACGACGGAGATAGCGGCTGAGGTTCTGGCGCAGCTCGGCGATCCCGACCGTGTGTGTCATGTACATGAATGTAGCATCACCGGGCGCAGCCTTTCGCTCAAGGGCGTTCGACGAGAACGGACAACCCCTGGCCGACGCCGATGCAGAGTGTCGCGAGTCCCCGGCGGCCGTTCTGGCGCTCCAGGCGGCCGAGCAGCATCAGCGCGAGGCGGACGCCGCTGGCCCCGAGCGGGTGCCCGAGGGCGATGGCGCCGCCCTCCGTGTTGACGGTGTCCTCATCGAGGCCGAGCCGCTTGACGCTCGCGATCACCTGCGGCGCAAACGCCTCGTTGATCTCGACCGCGTCGAGGTCGGCGACGCTCCAGCCGGCGCGCTCGAGCACGCGTTCAGTCGACGGCACCGGCCCGAGGCCCATGATGTGGGGCGGCACGCCGGCGCTGGCCGCCGCCACGACCCGCGCTCTCGGTGCCAGGCCGAGCTTCTCGACGGCACGCTCGCTCGCGACCACGATCGCCCCCGCGCCGTCGGAGAGCGGGGACGCGGTACCAGCCGTGATGATGCCGTCGGGACGGAAGGCGGGCTTCAGCACGGCGAGCGCCTCTGCGGTCGTGTCGGGACGGGGAACCTCGTCGGCCGTCACCGTCGTCTTGCCGGTGGCCACCTCGACGAGATCTTTCGCATGGAACGCGGCGGCGGCCGCGGTCAGCCGCTGCGAGCGCAGGCCGAACGCGTCGGATTCCTCGCGCGTGATCCCGTCCAGGATCGCGACCTCCTCGGCGGTGTCTCCCAGGGTGATGGTCGCCTTGCCTCCGTCGAGCTCGCGCATGCGCGGGTTGACGAGCCTCCACCCGAGCGTCGTGTCGGCGATCTCGGAGGCGCCGCCCCAGGGCCGGTCGGGCTTCGGCACCACCATCGGGGCGCGTGTCATCGACTCGACCCCGCCCGCGACCACCACGTCGGCCTCGCCGGCGCGGATCTGATGGGCCGCCGAGACGACCGCCTGAAGGCTGCTGGCGCAGAGGCGGTTGACCGTGTAGCCGGGGACGGTGTCGGGCAGCCCGGCGAGCAGGACAGCCATGCGGGCCACGTTGCGGTTGTCCTCGCCGGCCTGATTCGCGGCCCCCAGGATCACCTCGTCGACCGAGTCGACCGGCACCGACGCGCGCTCGAGAGCGGCCTTCACGACGAGCGCGGCGAGATCGTCCGGACGCATCCCTGCGAGGGCGCCACGGTGGCGGCCGAACGGCGTGCGCAGGCCGCCGACGAGGAACGCCTCGCCGCTCATCGTCCGCTAGCGGAGTCGCTCGGAGGCAAGCCTTGCTCCCTCGGCCAGCGACCCGAGCTTCGCCCAGCAGATGTCCGGATCGATCGGCCCGAACCCGGCCCAGGTACCGAACCCGCAGTCCGTTCCGGCCACGACCCGATCCGGACCGACGATGTCCGCGTAGCGGCAGATGCGCTCCGCGACGAGCTTCCGGGTGCTCGATGAAGTTCGTCGTCGTGTCGAGCACCCCCGGGGCGAGGATCTTGTCGTCGGGGATCCGCGCGTCGCGCCAGACCGTCCACTCGTGCGCGTGGCGGGGATTCGAGGCCTCGAAGAGGATCGTGGCCGGCTTCGCCTTCAAGACGACGTCGACGATCCGCTCCAGCGCGATGTCGAGGTGGTGCGGGCCCTCGTAGTTCCCCCAGCAGAGATGCAGGCGTACCCGGTCGCCGGGCACCTCGCGGAGCGCGTGGTTGATCGCCTCGACGTGCACCTCCGCGCTCGCGACAAACTCCTCGTCGGAGACGTCCTTGTACATGATGTGACGCCCCATGGCGAGGTCGGGCGCGTCGATCTGGAGGTACAGCCCGGCCGCGACGATCGCCTCGTACTCGGACTTCATCGCGTTCGCGAGCGCTTCGAGGTACTCGTCCCGCGTGCCGTAGTACTCGTTCGGCTGGAAGAGGGCGATGATCCCCGGCGACGGCGCGTTCATGAAACCGCCGGCGACGTCGGCGCCCTCGAGTGCGTCCGCGAAGACGGCGAGGTCGCGCCGGAGCGGCTCGGGATGCTCGTAGGCGATCGGGCCGCGGCAGATGGGGCGGAGGTACTTGGCCGTCGCGCCCGATTGGGCGAGCCGGTCGCGGAACCTGGGATAGGCGTCGAGGTCGGCGGGGGTCGCGCGAGGGACGTCGCCGATCTCGAAGCCGCTGAGCCGGTGACGGATGTAGGTCGCGTAGCCGATCTTGCTCATCTCGCCGTCACTCACGAGGTCGACGCCTGCGTCGACCTGGTTGCGCACGCTCTCCTTGACCGCTTCCCGGACGGCGCGCTCGTAGGCCTCACGGTCGACGGCCTCGCCCTTGTCCTCGGCGAAGACCTGGTCGACGACCGCCTGCGGTCTCGGCAGGCTGCCGACGTGCGTCGCCAGGATGCGGCCGTACGCAGGCACGGCTCGTGATGCCGGATCCGGCGCTCGCCGCCGGGCGGTCACGCCTTCTTCGCCAGCACGCCGGCGTCCGAGCCCACGAACGCGGCGACGGCGTCCACCGCGTCGCGCGACTCGTCGAAGAGCAGGTGCCCGACACCCGGCAGCGTCTTCACCTCCGCGTTCGGCAGGTGATCGGCCCAGATCGGCGCCTGCTGGGCCGGGACGATCCTGTCCGCGTCGCCCCAGAGAAGCAGCGTCGGCTGCGTCACGCGGTGCAGCCATTTCGGCAGCTTGACGTCGTAGGTGCGGTTCCACAGGAGCCTCGCCGCAGATGTCGTCTCGCGGTAGCGCTCGGCCAGGAACTCGGGGGTCGGCGGCGTCGGCACGTGACCCGCGAAGACCGACATGTCCGCTGCGAGGTATGCGGGCAGCTCCTCGTCGAGACCTAAAAAGTCGCATGTGGGGTGCTCGCGCACCCGCAGAACCGGAGGGCGCTGCCAGGACGAGCCTCTGGACGCGCGGCCCCTGAGTGGCCGCGAGCATGGCCGCCAGGTGACCGCCCATGGAATGGCCGACCAGCAAGACTGGCCAGAGTTCGAGCGCGTCGAAGAGGTCGAGGTAGTGCAGGACGTAGTCCTGGATCGAGTCGACCGTCGTGTCGTCGGCCGAAGCGCCGAACCCTGGATGGTGCCGGGGCGATAAGCAGGCAGCCGTCCGCGAGCAGCAGCAGCGAGTCGAAGCCCGTGAGCGTCCCGGCGCCGTGGAGGAAGACGACCACGTCGCCCTCCCCGGCGCTGAAGACCGCCGTGTCGATCCCGTTGATGTCGAGGCGCTGCTCCTGGTAGGCCATGTCAGCGCACCCCCGCAGCCGCGACGGGCCGCCCGTCCGCCGCGGCAACCTCCGCTCCCCCGGCCCTGAGCTTCGGAATCACCTCGCCGGCGAATTTCGTCATGCTCTTGACCGTCTTCCATTCCGGCATGTCGCCGAGCTCGCAGACCACGTTGACGCGCGCGCAATGGCCTCCTCGCACCACTGCTCGATCGTCTCCGCCACCGTCGACGGAGAGCCGCAGGCGATGCGGCCGATCGCGACCATGTCGTCCCAGGTCGCCTTCTTGCCCTCGGCCATGGCGACGTCCGAGACCCGGCGCAGGAATTCCTCGGTCATCACGTCGCCGGGCGGCACCAGGTACTTCGGCGGGACCCGGTGGAACCAGCTGAAGAACTTCTCGATGTGCGGGCGGGCTTCCTCGACTGCCTCCTCGTCGGTGTCGGCCACGTAGGCCATGACGACGATGGTGAGGTCGTCGGGCGTCACCTCCCGGCCGCGCTCGGCGGCCAGCTCCCGGAACTGGTTGAAGGCTCGGAGCTGGTTGGGGATCGGCACGAAGACGATCGAGTAGCCGAGGCCGTAGT
>CAWIQC010000023.1:0-248147 GCA_963838105.1 uncultured Thermoleophilia bacterium
GACAGCGGGCAAGGCGGAGAGCCTCCGCTGTCGTGCGCGTGCCGAGCGCGGCCCGTGCGGCGGCGAGCCGGCGGTCGGCGGTGCGGCGTGAGATGTGGAGCTGCCGGGCCGCTTCGCCGAGCGACAAACCCTGGGCGACCAGCTCGAGCAGGTGGCGCTGATCCGCGGGGAGCCCGTCGAGCGGGTCGGGCTCGCACCGATGTCTGAGCTCGACTCGCCCGAAGCGGGTGAGATCCTCCACGAGCCTCTCCGTTAGCTCGGGCGCGGAGCCGTCGAACACGACCAGCCCGGCGCCTCGGGCGGCGGCCAGCACAGCCGCGATCGCATCCTGCTCCACGCTGAGCTTGCCGCAGCAGACGATCCGCTGCTCGGAGACGTCCCACGCGACGCTGCTGGGCACGAAGCCGGACTGGCAGAACCACCCGTCAGCCTCCAGCTCCCTGCGAGCTAGGTCGAACCCGCCCCGGTCGACTACGACGATGAGCGGCCGCGCGGGGGTCATTGCGGGCTCGCCGTCACGAGGGCGGCGGCTTGCCGGCGGGTGCTCGCTCCGAGCTTGCGCATCGCCGAGCGCACGTGCGACTCGATCGTCGCGCGGCTCACGGCGAGCCGCAGCGCGATCTCGGCGCTCGTGAGGCCCTCGGAGACAAGCGCGAGCACCTCGTGCTCCCGCCCCGAGACCAGGCCGTTGGCTCGCAAGCGCTGCGTGCGCACCACGCCTGCGAGGCGGAGCGAGCGGCGGACTCGGCGCAGCAACGGCAGCATCGAGCGAGCCTCGAGCTCCTCCTCGAGCGCCAGCAAGGTCGCCCGGGCGCGCTTGAGGTCGCCGGCGCGCCGCGCCGCCTCGCCGGCGCCCCAGCGAGCGCGGAGCTCGAACCGCACGTCCATCACCGCCAGCCGCTCGGCGGCCTCGCGCAGCAGCCCCTCGGCACGGGCCTCGTGGCCTGAGGTGCCCAGCCACGCGAGCCCGTCCACGGCCGGCTGCACGCCGTCGACGCCGTTGCCCTCGCCGGCGCGCACGTAGAGGGGAACCGGCCGGCCGAGCTCGAAGAGGCTCCAGGCCTCGATCGTGCGAACCATGTCGATCGCCAACGTCCAGCTCGAGTCGGCAGCGGCCCTACGGGCGCTGGCGAGTGCCGCATCGGCTCGACCGGCGAGCCAGTGGACGTTGGCCTCGACCGCGACCTGCAGGTAGCGGGCCCACCCCGTGCTCGGTGCGAAGCACGACAGGTACCGACGCGCTTCCTCGTCGCGCCCGAGCTCACCGACCGTGTGGGCCAGATGGAGCCAGCCCTGCTCCTCGATGAGCCACGGCGGGCTCTCGGTCAGGTAGCGGAGCAACCGCTCGGCGGTCTGCGGGCTCGGGCCGTCTATCTGGTACGCGCGAATCATGAGCCCGAGGACGCCGAACTCGACCTCCCAAGCCCGCATGCCGAGCACGCGCGCTCGCGCGCCGCCCGACTCCGTCACCGCGCAGGCCTCAGCCGGCCGCCCGGAGTACGCGAGCGACTGCGCCTCGTAGAGCGTCGCCAGACGCTCCACGTAGACGTCGCCGGAGGCGCGCGCCAGCTCACCTGCGATGCGAGCATTTGCTGCGCCCTCGAGGGTGTCGGTGTAGTTGCCCGCCATGGCAAGCGCCAGGCGCGCTCGCGCAGCCTCTCTCCCCATCGCCGTCGCGAGGTCATGGGCCTCGATCGCGAGGCGATAGGCCTCGGAGACGTCCGGCTTCCACAGAGGAACCTGGACACGCTCGAGGCGTAGGTGAAGCTCGACGTCGGAGCGTGTGCCGGCCACGAGCTCCAGCCCGGCGAGCGCTTCTCGCTCGAGCCCTTCCAGGTCGCCGCGACCCCCGAGCGCACGGGCTCGCTGGAGATGGACGCGCGCCTGCCATTCGGGATCGGGACTCGCCAGCTGCTCGACGACGCTCAGCGCTTCGGCTGGGAGACCGACGTCGAGCAGCGCGTCGGCCGCCAGCAGCTGCAGCTCCAGGCCGGTGGGCCCATCCGAGCATGACGCGGCCAGCTGAAGGTGGCTGGCGCGCTCGGCCGGTGTCCGTGCGTCATCCGCCGCCTCCAACGCTTTCACGCGTGCGGTCTCGCGGTCGCCGGCGAGGTCGTAGTGGTGGCCCGCCTCGCCCGGATCGGAGAGCGCGGGTGCCAGACTCGCGTGCAACGCGCGCCGGTCCGGCTCGCTCAGCTCGGTCATGACCGTCTCGCCGAGCAGCGCGTGCCGGAACGCGATCCCGTCCGGCCCCACAAGCGCGAGACCTGCCACCACGAGCTCGAGCGCTCCGGCGCCGAGCAGGTCGACGTCAGCGGGACGAGCAAGCGCGGCCATGCGTGCTGCCGCCTCGCGCGCCTCCTCGGGCATGCGCCGCAGACGGGCGCGCAGCGAGCTGGCGAGCGTCGGGGACGGCTCTCCGGAGGCCAGCTCTTCGAGCAGCAGCGGGTTTCCCCGCGCTCGTTCGAGGAGCCTCGACAGGTCGTCGCCGGTGAGCGTTGGGTTCGTCAAGAGCACGAGGTCGGCGGCGTCCTCGGCGGCCAGGCCCGTGAGCTCGATGACCTCGATCCCCGCAGCCGCGGTGTGCGAGAGCGCATTGTCCGCCCCGGGGTCCCCGGCTCTCACTGCACCGAGCAGGATGAGCGAGCCGGCCAGGTAGCCGAGCACGGCGAGCGTGTCGACGTCGGCCCAGTGGAGGTCGTCGAGCATCAGCACGCCGTCGTTCACACGGGTGATGACGTCCTCCGCGACCGCGGCGTGATCGCCACCGCGGGGCTCCCGGCCGAGCGCCCGTGTCACCGGGAGGTACGACAGCGATGAGAGCGTTGCGAGGCCGCCCCCCTCGTGAACCCGTCGCCCGCTCGCCGTCGCGGCAGCACGAAGCAGGGCCGTCTTTCCGACGCCCGCTTCGCCGACCACGACCACAGACCGGCGCTGCCCGAGGCGATCGCCCATCGCCGCGAGCTCCCTCTGCCGCCCGAGGAGCACGTTCCAGATGCTACGTGGAGCCGGTCCACCTGACAACGGGGAACCGTCATGCGGCGGGCCCGGTTGCCCGGGCCCGCGCTGGGAGGAGGTTGGGGAGCTGGTCGCTAGGCGGCGATGCGGCCCGTCAGCCGGCGGTCGAGCTCGCGGAGCCTGCGGACACGCTCGGCCATGGGCGGGTGGGTGGAGAACAGCGACAGGGCGCCGCGGCCGCTGAGGGCGGCGAGCGGGTTCACGATGTACAGGGAGGCGGCTGCCGGGTTCACCGGCATGACCACTTCCTTCGTGCGCCGGTCGAGCGTCTCGAGCGCGTCGGCCAGTGGGCGCGCCTCGCCGATGATCTGCGCGCCGGTCGCGTCGGCGAGGTACTCCCGCTGGCGCGATACGGCCAGCTGGAGCAGCATGGCCGCGATCGGCGCGATGATGATCGTGGCGAGAGCGCCGACCATCCCGAGCGGGTTGTCCTCGTCGTCGCCGCCGCCGAAGATCAGCGACCACTGCAGCATGTTCGCGATCGCCGAGATCGCGCCGGCGATGACGGCGGCGATGGTCATCACGAGGATGTCGCGGTTCTTGACGTGAGCGAGCTCGTGCGCGAGCACGCCGCGAACCTGCTCGCGCGGAAGCTGTTGCATCAGGCCGGCGGTCACCGCCACCGCCGCGTGCGACGGGTTGCGGCCTGCAGCGAACGCGTTCGGCTGCTCGTTCGGGATCATGTAGAGCCTCGGCATGGGCAGCCCGGCGCGCTGGGTGAGATCCTGAACGTCGGCGTAGAGCTGCGGCGCCTCCTGCTCGGAAACCGGCTGCGCGCGGCTCACCTTCAGCGCGATCTTGTCGGAGAACCAGTACATCGCGACGTTGAAGACAACGGTGAGCACGACGAAGAGCCACAGCGCCCCGCCGCCGATCACGGCGCCGATGCCGAGGAGCAGCCCGGAGAGTCCGGCGATGAGGAGCCAGGCTCTGAGTTGCGTCGAGAAGTTGCTGGTCAAGGGAGTGCCTCCTGAGTGGTCAGATTGACGACCGGAGGTCTCTCCCCGCCTGCTGGGGCCGCTCCGCCGGGCTGACGCCGTATTGACGACGGAGACTTCGTTGGGATACTCCCCTCCTCTGTAGAGAGTAACGGAGGTCCCAGACGGTTTCATCCGCCGGCGCGCTAAGCCGCGATGTAGCTCGTATGGAGAAGTATGAAGGGCTCCGAGGCCCTGTCTCGATGCGGGCGAGAGGACTCGAACCTCCAAGGGCTTTCGCCCAACGGGACCTAAACCCGCCGCGTCTACCAGTTCCGCCACGCCCGCGCCCGGTCGAGTGTAGGCGCGAGCGCGCTCGGCATACGCTCCGACGGACAATCCCGCGCGGGCGAAGGCCCTCGCCGAGCGCGAAATCGCCCGTGGAATGTGCCGGTTTCGCCCGGCTAGACTCCGTTCGAGGCCCCGTAGCTCAGTGGATAGAGCGGCAGACTTCGAATCTGCGTGCGGAGGTTCGACTCCTCCCGGGGCCGTCACACGAAGCAGCTGCATGCCGGCCGCGACACCTACCCTCATGACCGCGGCGCCGCAGCGGGACGGATAACAAACGGACACCCTCTCGTCTGGTCAATCCGGCTGTGACAGCCGAAGACTCGGTTCGTCGCGGCGGGCCAGGTGTGCGTCCTCGACCGCCCCCGCACCCCGAAGATGCGCTCCCGCTGAGTACTGCGAACGTGCTTCTTCCCACTCCGCGAGGACGTCTGACCGGATGAATCTTTCGGGAGGCGGTGGTTCAGCCCATACTTGCTAGATCGCCCCCACCTCGTCGAGCGTGATGCGGCCTCGGCCCTCGCGCAGTAGGGCTTCAGGCGGCCGTCGCAAGAACGGCGTGGTTCAAGTTTCGCCGTGCCGGGAACGACTGCACCATCGAACAGAACCTGGGAGGACATCGATGTTGAGAATCGCTCTTGCGGCGGCGTTCCTCATCTGCGTGCTGGCTGCGCCGGTTGCAAACGCTGGCACTACCGATCCTTATCGGCTTCGCCTGATCGGCGTTCAAGAGCAGGAGAGGTTCGTTGACGTCGGTGCGCCGGGCGAAAGCGCCGGTGACCGCTTTATGGCCCGTGAAGGCCTGTACAGGTGGGGGCGGAGAACGGCCGACTGGGAGGCCAAGGTCGGACGGCTGTACGTCTCCTGCGAGCTCGTCGGCCTAGGAGGCGGCGTCATCAACTGTGTGGCAACCGCTTTTGTCCCGAACGGGACGATCGTGGCGGGCGGCTTCATCAACGCCGACTCCAGCATTCTCCGTCGCGGTTCTCGGCGGCACGGGTATCTACCGAGGCGTCGGCGGCGTAATGAGGGTGCGTGACATTGCGAGCAACCGGAGCGCGTATGTCTTCCGGTTGACGCGATAGCGATCCCCCAGCGCGGCCCGCGTCGCTCGACCGCGGGCGAGGTCCACGCCTGAGCCGTCGCGCGTACAGGCGCACCGCGCGAGGCGCTACCACGAAGCGGACACAAGCAAGGCGGTCTGCACGATGCGAACCGCCGTCGCGCAGACCGCCTGTCGAGCCGCTTACTTCATGCAGTTGTGGACGGGCCAGAACTGCGGTTGCGGGCGTTGGCCAGCGAAGCCCACGGCCTCGAGAGCCGGGCCGAAGCGTTCCTTCAGGAAGCGGCCCGCATCCTCCTCTGACTCGAACACTTCGATGACACGCCAGCCCCCGGTCGGACTCGGCCCGGCGACGTGGAGGATGCCGCCCGCAGGCGTCTCCAAGTCGAGCTGCTTCCGAATCCGGTCGTAGAGCTCCTGCGAGCCCTCGGGAGTTGTCCACCGACATCGCGATCGCCACGTTGCTGCCTCCTCGTGTTTCGCGCTCGCGTCCTGCGAGCGCCGAGCCCGGCCGACGATAGAGGGAGGCGAAGAGCGTGGCATCGGCGGCACTACCCAACTTTGTGGGAGCGCCGCCTGGGTGTTTCCACCCACAAGCGCGCTCACACGAGGCGATCCTGACGGGCTTCGTCTACTGCGCCGTGGTTGCCGCCTGTCATCGTTCGACGGGTTGGCTACGTGGCGTCGTCCGTGTCGGCCGGGTCCTGGTCGGCTTCAACCGCGGTCGTGCCGCCGGCCCTCTTCGCCTGACGAGCAGCCTCCTTCTTCTCTTGCTTCAGCGTGCGACGCTCGCGCACGGCCTGCTCGCGCCGTATCTTCGCCATCGTCTGCTGCCGTTTGCTCGTAGCCATACGTCCTCCGTTCTCACGGCACTCGCTGACGAGCACCGCGCCGATGTTTGTGGCCGAGGCGGTTTCCCGCCTGCTCATCCGGCCCTGAACAGGACGGGGTTCGCGAACACCGACCACGGCTCAAGATCTCAGCTTGGTCGCGGCGACCTCGGCGAGGGGTGTGGCGCAGTTGGAGCACGAAGCCGCGAGCCTCCAGCCGCCCTTGTCGAACGATGGGTAGTGCCGCCACGCACAGCGCGGGCAGTCCAGCCAGGGTGTTGGTGGCGGGGGCTTGCGCGCCGGCGCCGTGGGTGCCTCCGTGAGAAACGTGATGTCCCGACTGGTTTCGGCGGCGAGCCCTTGGGGTTCTGGCCTAGACGTGCGTGAATCCCGCAGGAAGGTTCGGGTGGTCGGGGCCGGCCGCTACGCGGAGCGTGGTGCCCGCCGCGCTCCGGGAAGTCGACGCCGCCGACGCCGCCATCCAACGCGCGGCCTCGGGGGGGCTATCGTTGGGTTTGTGGATCAGTTCGTGGCGGTGCTCCTGAACGGCGAGCGACGGAGGCTCGAGTTGCCTGCACACACCGGCTCGGTCGCCAACGCGATCGACCGCCTCGACGACTGGATCGCAACCGCGGACGGGGGCTGGGTGAACAAGCAGCACATCATCGAGGTCCGGCCGCTCTCTCCGGGGAACGGCATCGACGACGAGCTCCCTGTCGACTCGCCGGCGGCTGAGGATTCCGGCTGACATACCGCTCACAGACCCGCCACCGGTACGGGCCGCCCGGACCGGAATGACAACACACGGAGGCTCGCGCGCCAGGCCACCGTCGTGAGGAAGATCGCTGCGCCCGAGAGGATCAGGAGAGCTTGCGCCGCAAGCGCGAAGCTGAGCGCCTCCGACGTCGGGACGCCGGAGACGACGAGGAGCGTCGTGCCGGCGGTGATCTGCGTGGCGGCGCCCGCCGGCCCGATCGGAAGGGCGGCAGAGGCGGCGCCGGCGCAGATGAACATGACGGCGAGAGGGAACGAGAGCGCAATCCCGACGGTGCCGAGCAGCAGGAAGATCGCAACTGCGCGGATCAGCCACGATGCCAGCACGAGCCCAGACGCACGCGTCGCCTCGCGCCAGGGGGTCGCGCGAGGCGCGAGCCACTGCACGATCCGCAACCGAGCCAGTCGCGGGCGCGAAGCCAGGCGCGGCAGCGCGATGATGATCGCAGCCGCCCCCACTCCCCCGATGCCGAGGACCGCGAAGCCGGCCCGGATGAGCGGTGAGTTGGGGAATACCGCCGCTGCGGTCGCGAGCGGTGCAAGCGCGACAGCGTCGATCAACCCCAGCGTCACGAGGGAGAGGCAGAGACCACGCAGGCCCACCGGGCAGCCGGGATAGCGACGCACGATCGCGATCCGGACCACCTCGTCGAAGCGCCCGGGCAGCACGACGCCCATGATCGACGCGCCACCGCCGGCGGCCGCGAGCGCAATGGGCCTCGGGCGCTCGTGCGGCCTGAAGAGGCGACGCCACCCATAGGCCTTGAAGCCGTACGCGAGCACGAAGAGCAGGCCTACCGTCGCCACCAGAGCGGGGTGCCCCTGCGCGAGAGGCCAGCCCGAGTCGATGAGGGAATGCCCCGCGAGGGCCAGGATCCCGGTCGTCACGACCGTCAGAACCAGCGAGAACGCAATCCTGCCCCGTCGTGTGCCGCCGAGGTACGCGAGCACGGATCGTCCACGCGCGAACGCGGGCCTGGCCCATCGTGCCGCCGAGGCACCACCTCGGCGCAAGCGGGCACCGGGCTCACCATGCCGCTCCGGCGTCTCAGGGTTCCTCGCGGCCGTTTCGTGGCCTTCCTTCGTGGCGGCCCTGGCGACGCGGCTGCCAGGCTGAAAACGTGCTCGCCTGGCAAGCGAGGATCTGAGCCAGCAGACGGACTACTAATTGTACTCTCCCCGCAAGACGCCCGCGGACATTGATCCGTCCGCGGGTCGGCGAAGCGGCCACGTTACGGCTGCAAGCTGTACTCCCTGAGCCACTCGTGGAAGCCCGCGCTCGGCGCATGAATGTTGAGCAGCCGGCTCGGGGCGGGCCCGCTCGAGAACGTGTGCACGACCCCCGGTGGCGCCGCGACGAACGAGCCGGCGCCGACCAGCAGCTCCTCGTTGCCAACCACGACCGCGGTCTCCCCCTCGAGAACGTAGAACGAGTCGACGTGATCGTCGTGGGTGTGCGGCTCGGGCCCGACGAAGCGGGTTGAGAGCTCGAACTCGATCAGCGAGAGCTCCTCCCGGCCGATCTTGATCGTCGCGACCCGGTCGCTCCCCTCGAGCCGCTCGCCGTCGCCGGCGCGGAGGACGATCGCGTCCGAACCGGAGAGGCCGCCACCTACCGGAGCGTCGACGCTGTCGAAGCCGCCGGGCTCGCCGTCGTTCAGCGCCCGCAGATTGCGCGCGAAGCCTGCATCCGGCGTGTGGAGATTGAGGAATCGAGCCGCGGACGTGCTTCGGAACGCGTGCACGACGCCCGCTGGGATGGATACGCACCCGCCCGGGCCGAGCTCGCATTCCTCGTCCTCGATGAGGACCGCGAGCTCCCCTTCCAGCACGTAGAACGAATCCGCGTGCCGGCGGTGTAGGTGCGGGCCCGCTCCGGGTCGAGCGTGGCCGAAGTACGACTCCGTGACGCAGAGCTGCTCGAAGCCCGCCTTGATCACGATCCTGCCGCCGAAGAGCGCCTCGCCCTCGCCGGCACGGTGAACGACCCCGGACATCGCCCGCGAGTATGCCGGTCGAGCTCCGGCCGCAGGCACGCGACTCTCCGGTCCGCAGCCCGCTCGCGGCCTGATCAACGAGTGGTGTAGGGCCACGTCGAGACGGCGTGGTAGCCCTTCGCTCCCACGGCGAGCGCCAGCGGGCTCCGTGGGTCCTCGCCCAGGTCGAGGCGCTCGAGCGCGTGGCCGAAGTCGTAGCGCGGTGACCAGCCGAGCTCGCAGCGCGCTCTCTCGTTCACGTAGACGCGCTCGATGCTCGGCAGCAGGCTCCAGCCGCAGCCGCTCGTAGATCGCGTGGCAGTGCGGAAAGAGCCGCCGTACCACCGCCGGTGCGTCCGTGCGCAGCTCGGCCAGGTGGTCCCGGGTGAAGGGCGTGGTGGCGGTGACGATGTAGCGCCCGAAGCCGATCGACGCAGCGCGCTCGAGGGCGAGCAGGTGGGCGCTCACCACGTCCTCGAGGTCGACGCGACGGAAGAGGAGCTCGTTGACCTTGAGATTCGCGTCGTCGTAGGCGTCGCGGGCTTCTGGACGATCGTCCGGCTCGGGGAAGAAGCGGGACGTCCGCAGGATCACGCACGCGAGGCCGTGGTCGCGATGGATGAGCTCGCAGACGTCCTCCGCCGCCGTCTTCGTCACGCCGTAGACGTTCCTCGGCACGGGGACGACGTCCTCGGTGATCCACGCCGCCGGCGCGCCGGGGGGCGGCGTGAGCGCCCGGCCGAAGGCGCTGGTCGTGCTCGTGTAGACGAAGCTGCCGACGCCGGCGGCAGCGGCCTCCTCCAGGAGGTTGAGCGTTCCCGTCACGTTCGTGTCCACGAACTCCTGCCGGGTGTGAGAGGCGACATGGGGCTTGTGCAGCGTCGCGGCGTGCAGGACCGCATCGACGCCCTCGACACACGACCGCACGCAGGAACGGTCGACGACCGACCCCACCACGTCCGTGGTCGGAGACTCGAGCACGTCGAGGCCGACCACGTCGAATCCCTCTGACGCGAGGACGCGCACCAACGCCTCGCCCAGATGCCCCGAGCTGCCGGTGACCAGAACTCTCATGGCAGAAGCATGCGCGTTCCCGTGAGCACGTGCCGGTCGAGCAAGCGGAGGTTTCCGGCTCGCGGGCAGACGGGAAAGCCCAACGGGATGCGCACGGGCTGAGCGGCGAGCGTACGCCGGCGCGCGGCTACGAGGACGACGGGACGGCCGGCGCCGCGTCCACCGGCTCGCCAACGACGTCGGCCGGCTCGGCGACCGGGATGCGCCGGGCGCTGCCGCTGCCGGAGACCGGCTCGATCTCGACGAGGTCCACCGCCGTCAGCTGCCCCGTGTCGGCGAAGTGGAGCTGCGCGAAGCCCGCCGGCTGCTGGCCGATGGCGAGCGGCCCGCCCGCGCCGGCAGTGCCGCCGTCGACGAGGACGTGCGGTCCCTCGATCTCGAGATGCTGCTCGTGGTCGTGCCCGGTCAGGATCAGCACCCGCTCGCCGTCCGACGCAAGCGAGTCGAGCAGGGCGTGGGCCAACCCGTGCTGGTGGACGAGCACGACGTCCGGCCGCTGCGGGAGCGACTCGAACCACGTGACGAACGCACGCTCCTCCGCACGCATCCGCTCGCCGGTGATCTCGAGCACGTGCCCGGCGAGGTCGCCGTCGCCCGTGAGCGGGTCGTCGTACCCGGCGACGAGGAGCCCGTCGACCAGGACGACGGGCCTGCCGTCGCGGCTGCCGTCGGGACGGAGCCGGCCGGAGCGTGTCAGGACGATCACCCCTTCGCTCGCCAGCCGCCGCATGAGCGGCTCCGAGTCGTGGTTGCCGGAGACGGCGACGACCCGGTCTCCCAGCCGGGCTACCGGCTCGACGATCCACCACTCGTGCTCGCTCCCGAGCTGGGCGAAGTCGCCCACTGCGAAGACGGTCTTGCCCGCGGCGTAGTCCTCGAGGGCCGGCAGCACGAGCGAGTTGGAGTGGAGGTCGCTGGTGACGATCGCGCTGCGGACGGTCGCCGGCACCTCGTCCCGGCGCCCGACCGATCGCGATCAGCGTGTCGAGCCCTGCCAGCGCCTGCTCGTAGGAGTCCGTGTACCGCTCGGTGGTCTGCGTGATCTGCTCCGAGAACGCAAGCAGCTCCGGGAGCTCGCCGCCGCGCGCGTAGAAGACCGGCTCGCGGAAGGCGTTCTCGTCGAGCCCGCTCAGCACGAGGGCGCAGGTCGCCGCGGCCACCGCCGAGGCGCCGAAACCGACCCCGGGCCCGATCCCGAGCCAGCGCCGCCGCCCGAACGCGGCCAGCAGGGCGCCGCCGAGCAGCCCTCCGATGCAACCGCCGACGAGCGCCCACGCGAGCGCGGACCGAACCTCGCGATGCACGATCGCGCGCACGTCCTCCGGGATCCGTCGCACCTCTCGCTCGGCGTCGGCGCCGGAGCGCAGCGCGCCGACGACGGAGTCGCGGTCGAGCGCACGCACCTCGAGGTTCAGGGCAACGGGGGCCGCGTAGGCGCGGCTGCGGATGCCCCAGTCGACGATCGGGACGTACGCGTCGACGACCCCGCGCCCGAGCGTGGGGACGAGATGCGCGCGTGCAGTCCCGAGCGCGGTGCTCCCCTCGCTCGGCCCCTTGGCCGCGAGCGCTATCGCAGCGCCTGCGAGCCCAAGCGCGATGCAGAGGCCGATCCTGACGATCAGACGGAGAGGATGCCGCATGTTTTTCGAACGTCGGGTCGAGGCTCTCCCGACATGAGCCCCGGTGACACGACGGGCGTCAGCCGTTCAGCGGCTACGCCGGTCGATTCCCAATGCGAGGATAGCCACGAGCGCCACCGCAGGGGCGACGAAGCAGACGATCGGCACCCGGAAGAACACGATCGGGTCGTCTCCTGCGAGGAACCCCTGCCGCCGGGCGAAGACGATCGCGATCGGGATGCTCACCGCCCACACGATCGCGGCCCAGATCCACGCGGGCACGGGCTAGCGATTCAGGACGACGACGTCGCCGGGCTCGACGCCCCACTCCGAGAACGCGCCCTGGTTGACCTCGAGCGCGCTCCAGTAGCCGACTCCGGGGTCGTAGGTGGGACAAGGATCGGCCGCGCACGGTTCCATGTCCAGGATCGCGAGGATGGCGCCGCCGGCATCGAGGAATGCGATCGACAGCGGGATCAGCGTGTCCTTCATCCAGAAGCCGCCTCGATGCTCGTCGCTGTAGAGGAACAGCATCCCGGCGTCGGCGGCAAGCGTCTCGCGACCCGAAAGCCCTTGCCGGCGTTCCTCGGCCGTCTCGGCGAGCTCGACGTCTACGCGAACCTGCCCCTCTCCCGTGTCGATCGTCGCCACGGATCGGCTGTCGCCGCCGCAGGCGCCGAGCACGGCGGCCACGACGAGGGCAAGTCCGGCCGAACCGATCTTCACCATTGGACGAATCATCACGGAGGGCGAGCCGTCCGACGAGTCTGACTGCTCACCCTGGACGAAGGTCGTGGTGCTTGATCGGTTTGGAGGCCGAGGGCCTCCAATACGGCGGGGACGCGGGCGAAGTCGCTGCGGCGGAGTTCGCCCGCGTAACCCGTCTCGTCCAGAGCTAGCCGATGGGAGCCCCGGCGACATACGCGGCGAGCACGATGTCCCAGCCCCCGTCGTAGCTCCCGTACGCTTCCGCGGCCTCGCCGCCGAGGCGCTCCCAGCCGCGATGCTCGAGCTCGAGCCGCGCGCCGTCCCCCTCGGGCGTGACGCGCACCTCGATCTCGGTAGCGGCGGGTCGATCGGCGTTCGGCTGCCAGGAGTAGACGACCCGATGGGGTGGCTCCCAGGTGAGGACGGTGCCCCATTCGCGCTCCTGGCCGTCGTCCCAGATCTCGTAGATGCGACCGCCGACCCGGCCCTCGAAGAGCGCGGAGCGCGCCTTCTCCTCTCCCACCGAGTGCGTCGAGAGCGGCCACCAGCTGGCCACGTCCTCGGTGAAGAGCGAGAACGCCTGCTCGGGAGAGCAGCTGACGACGATGCTCTTGCGCACCGTGAGATCGGTGCTCGTGCTCATCGATTCCTCCTCTCGGCCTCCGCCGCGAAGTCGGCGAGGGCGACTGTCCAGAAGCTGTCCACGTAGGCGCGCAGCGCCGCAAGCCCGCCCGGATCGATCCGGTAGAGGCGCCGCGCCCCGTCCGGCTGGTCGGCGACGAGCCCGGCCTCCTTCAGCACGCGCAGGTGCTGGGAGACGGCCGGCCGGCTGACGGGAAGGCCCCGCGCCAGCTCGCCGACGGCCCGGGGACCGTCTCGAAGGCGTTCGAAGATCGCCCGCCTGGTGGGGTCGCCGAGCGCGCTGACGGCTGTCGCGTAAGCTTCCACTTACGGTAAGTGTACGCTTACGACCGGGTGCATGTCAAGCGCGAGGGCCCAGCGCCCTACACGCGAGCCTTAGAAGCGGTTTCAGAAGTGTCGGGCCGCCGCCGCGTTTCGTGAGGCGCCAGCAGCGCCTCTGAGAGCGAGGCGCCCGAGACTGCTCCCTTCGTGGAGAAGAAGCAGTCTCGACCTGCCCTCCTGCTGGTCGTCCGCAGCGGGAGTCGCGCGCCGATTGCTGACGTGGTCCAGGCCTCTCCTCTCGCGCAAGAAGGCGTCTCCCGCGACCGCGTTCGAGATGGGTGTCGACGTATAAACGCGGGAGCCGGCGGTCGGCTCGACCGGAGGGGTGCGATGCTCATGAGCGTGAGCGCGGCGTTGCGTTTCTGGTTTGCGGGGGTGGACCGGCAGTGGGCTGGGCTGCTGCGTGGACGGTCGCCGCCATGAGGGTGATTGCCTCGTCGACGCTCAGTTGCTGCTCGCGCACGAGCGAGTGCCAGGTGTGGAAGTTGATTGCGTGGCCGATCGCTGCCGGCGATCCGCAGTCGTGTGCGGCCGCGCTCGCGACGGCCGGCCATCAGCGCCGCATGGACGGTCTGGAAGTATCCGAGGAACGCCTCGCGTGATCCAGCGGGCACGTGTTCGATGTCGCGGATCCCGGTGGCAAGCATCTCCTCGGTCTCGCCATACCACCTGTAGAGATCGGCGAGCGCCGCGCGCAGACGCTCGTCAGGGTCTGTGATCGCCGCCCAGCGGCTGGGGTCGGGCATCGGGTGGCGCGCGTAGTAGTGGCTGGTGCAGGCGTTGAACAGCGCTTGCTCGTCGGGGAAGTGCCGGTAGACGGTCGCGCGGTCGACCCCGGCCCGCTCGGCGATCGCCTTCACGCTGGTGCGCGCGGGACCGACGGTCTGGTGCAGGGCGACTGCGGCCTCGGTGATCCGCTGGCGGGTCTCGAGCTCCGATACCGCTCGTTTGCGTTTGCGGTACGGCCGCGGGGCTGTCTGCCGTGTTTGAGGCGTCATGGGTGTGCGTGAATCTTGACAGACCGGGCGGTCGCTGGTAGCTTCGCGCACAGCACTGTTGCATCATTATCGAAGGGGCGTCAAGATGTCAGCTATCTCCCAACCGTCGACCGATCAGCGCTTTGATGGCTCGGGTGGCCCTCGGAAGATCGGCCCGGCCGACGGCAAACTCGTCGACATCCAATCGGCTGGGGTGCGGTTCATGGCCTGGAGCGAGGAGACGGGCGGTGGCTTCTCGCTCGTCGAGCACCCGATTCCGCCGCGCGGTCTGGTGGCGCCGCTGCACAAGCACTCGCGCGAGGACGAGTACAGCTACGTCCTGGAAGGGCGGATGGGCGCCCGGCTCGGTGACGACGTGGTCTACGCCGAAGCCGGAGACCTCGTATTCAAGCCACGCAACCAGTGGCACACGTTCTGGAACGCCGGCGATCGGCCGTGCCGGATCCTCGAGATCATCTCCCCCGGCGGGTTCGAGCACTGTTTCGATGAGATGGCGGCGGCGATGGCCTCGCCGGACTTCGATCCGCAGCAGATGGCAGAGGGCGCGGCCCGCTACGGGCTCGAGCTGCAGCCCGAGAGCGTTCCGGCGCTGTGCGCCGAGCACGGGCTCACGCACCCCATGCTCCAGGCGAGCCGCTAACGCCCGCGCAATCGGGCACCGCCAAGCATGGCTACAGCTTCTTAGCCAGGGGCGACACGGCACGCCCTCCCCCCGCTACCAGCCAACCAGCGACCCGAACACGCGACGCCACCACCCATCGACTGCTGCTACCATAGCAGCGGGAGGCGCCGCCCATCCAAGCCGGACGAGACTTCTCCACCGGAAACGAACGAAGCAGCGCCGCCGACGAGGGTCGAGAGTTGCGTCGAATCGGGAGAGCGGGTGTGCCCAAACGGGCCACGGAACCCGCTCGTCGCCACGAGCAGGAGTGCGGCTAAGACTGCCGCTTCGGACGAAGTGCAAGCGTCTGCAGGCGCGCGATCGGTTCCGGCGTCGCTCCTGCATCTGTGGAAGAGGAGCAGCGAGGGTGAGCCGCGTTCACCGCTGGAGGCGTCGCCAGCAGATGAGTGCGCATCCGAGGCTCAGCAGCGCGCGGTGCATACTGGCGTCGCGTTCCCAGCGGATGCGGAGCCGGCGGAAGTTGTGCAGCCAGGCGAAAGTACGCTCCCCAACCCACCGCACGCGTCCGAGGCCCGAGCCATGCTTGGTGGCGCGCCGCGCGATCACCGGCTTCACGCCGCGGCGCCAGAGGTCGCGGCGGTACTTGTCGTGGTCGTAGCCGCGATCGGCGATTACCTGGTCGGGGCGCTGGCGAGGCCGGCCGCGTTTGCCCGCGATCGCGCCGATCCCATCGACAAGCGGGAGCAGTTGCGTCACGTCGTTGCGATTTCCGCCGGTCAGCTCGACGCCCAGTGGCACGCCGTGAAGGTCGACGATCAGGTGGTGTTTGGAGCCAATGCGGGCGCGGTCAACTGGGGACGGGCCGGTCAGCGGTCCGCCTCGAAGAGCACGGATGTGGCTACCGTCGACTACCCCGACCGACCAGTCAAGTTGTCCGGTGGCGTTGAGCCGCCTGAGCAGCTCGCGATGCAGCCGACCCCATACGCCGACCGCCTGCCAGTCGCGCAGCCGCCGCCACGCCGTGACGCCAGAGCAGCCGATCTCCTCAGGCACCAGCCGCCAAGGTAGGCCGGTCAGCAGCACGAAGAGGATCGCGATGAATGCGACGCGGTCCTCGACGCGAGGACGCCCGATCCGCCGAGCGGGGCGCTCAGGCAACAGCGGTTCTAACACTCCCCAGAGTCCATCACCGACGAGCAGCGATTCGGCCATACGGCACCCCAGATTCGACGCTTACGTCCTCCGAGCAACGGGCGGCCCGGCTTTACATCAATACCGGCGCGCGACGGACTTCTGAAACCGCTTCTTAGACGGCGGCAGCGAGCGGGGCGGGCTCGTCGCGCGGGCGCAGGACGAGCTGGTCGTCGTGGAGCTGCAGGCACGAGACGCGACGAGTTCGGCCCGAGAACGATCAGGGACTCGTCGGCATCGACCGTCTCGACCTCCTCGACGGGCACGAGCAGGACGATGATCCGCCCGGCCCGGACGGCGAGGTAGGTCGGCTCGCCGGTCGCGGCGTCGACCTGCAGGCGCTCGACGAGCCCGAGCTGCACCCTCCTCTGAGCACACCCGCCAGCCGGCGTAGTCGCCGGGGGCGAGCGGAAGCATGGTGGCGCCGCTGACCATCACTCCTCTCGATGCGCGGGAGAGGCGAAACTTGCGGGGCCGGCTCCACGGGAGGCAGAGGCGGGCGGGTTGCCGACGGGCTACGGTTGCGGCGTGTCGCACCTCTCCGGCTCCTTCAGCGCGGCTATCCGCGGACGTCACCCGGTCTGACCGTGCGCGCGCCCTCGCCGGTCGTCCTCAGCGGTACGCGGGTGCGCCTGGAGCCGCTCGCGGACCGTCATCGGGCCGAGCTCGAGGCCGCGGTCGCCGTCGATCCCGGAGCGTTCACGCTGTCGGGCCCGGTCGCCTCGCTCGGCCTCGACGCCTGGATCGCCCGCGCCGTCGAGGAGCGCGACGCGGGCGAGCGCCTGCCGTTCGCCGTCGTCCTGGCCGAAGACGGGCACGCGATCGGATCGAGCAGCTACCTCGACATCGCGCCCGCCGACGGTCGCCTCGAGGTCGGCGCCACCTGGTACGGCCGGGCCTGGTGGCGGACGTTCGTCAACCCGGAGGCCAAGCTCCTCATGCTCGGGCACGCCTTCGACGAGCTCGGCGCCACGCGCGTCGCGTTCCGTACGGACGCCGCCAACGAGCGCTCGCGGTCGGCGATCGAGCGCCTCGGCGCCGTCTTCGAAGGCGTGCACCGCCACCGCGAGCACCGGCCGGACGGCACGCTGCGCGACACCGCGTTCTACTCGATCCTCGCCGCCGAATGGCCGGCCGTGCGGGCCGGGCTCGAGGAGCGGTTGGCAGACGCCTAGGAATGATCGGGCGTGACGGTCAGGTTCGGGCGGTGCAGCACGACTATCGTCCGCGCATGATTCCCGCGCCGTCACCCCGAGCACGCGGAATGGCGACGAGCGCGGACGGGACACGCATCGCGTGGTATCGGTACGGCTCTGGTAGTCGGGCCATTCTCTTCGTGCCGACCTGGAACATCGTGGATGCACGCGTCGTCGGGCACCAGATCGCCACCCTCGAGCGGCACGCCACCGTGGTGAGCTACGACCCAAGAGGAGCCGGAGCCAGCGAGCGACCGGAGCGCGGCTACGACTTCCCGCACCACGCGGCCGACGCGCTCGCGGTTCTCGAGGCCACCGGGGTCGAGGGGGCGGCGCTCGTCACGGCATCCCGCGGGCTGAACGCCGCAGTGCTCCTCACCACCGACGACCCCCAGCGGTTCGATCGCCTCGTCGCGATCGCGCCGGTACATGCTGCTCGAGCCGATCCGGGTCCCCGGACCGCGCGTGGCTCGAGTCCCTGCGGGCGGATTGGCCAGGGTTCATCGTGCCCTTCATGCACGAGGTGTTCACCGAGCCGTGACTCGGCCGAGCTCATCGCCGAGATGATCGCGATCGGTCTCGAGTCGACGCCCGAGGTGGCGGTCGTGCAGGAGCTCGAAGCTCAACTGGAAGAGGCCGGCGCTCCTGCTCGGGGCGGTCTCCTGCCGGACGCTCGTCATCCACGGCGAGAGCGACGCCGCCGTCCCCGCCTCACTCGCGGAGGAAATCGTGGCGGCGATGCCGCGCGCACGACTGGGAGCTGATCTCAGCGGGCGGACACCGGCCGGACATCCGTACCCCAGGGCTCGTCAACCCGCTTCTCCTGGAGTTCCTGCTCGACCTGTAGCGCCCCGGCTCCTTCTCGGGACTGCGGCCGTGCCGACCGGCCGGAGGCGCCCCGGCTACCCGGCGATCAGGCCGGTGGCGTACATGATCACGATGCCGGCGAGGAAGCCGCCGATCACGTGGCCGGAGCCGAGCCCGCCCGGGGCCCGCCGGGCCACGAACCGGCCCACCTCGACCACGACCTGGAGCGCCGCGCCGACGGCGAGGCCGAAGAACAGCACGCCGACGACGTCGTTGGCCAGGAAGCCGCCGATCCAGGCGCCGAGGATGGCCGGCGCGCCGGCGATCAGCGTCAGCGCCGCCAGCCGCCCGAGGCCGGCCCGCTCGCCCTCGGCGATGGGCGCGGCGATCCCGAGGCCCTCGGTGACGTTGTGGATCATGAAGCCGACGATCAGGAACGTGCCGAGCGCGAGCTCGCCGAAGACGAAGGAGGAGCCGATGGCCAGGCCCTCGCCGAGGTTGTGCAGACCGATCCCGATCGCGACGAGCGTCGCCAGCGCGAGACCGGAGAGCGACGGGTCGCGCGCGCGGCCGCTCTTCGCGGAGAAGCGGGTCGAGATCCAGGTCAGCGCGAGGTAGCTGACGACGACCCCGACGAGCACGAGCCCCGTGCCCTGGAGCGAGCTCGGCAGCGCGGCCTGGAGCTCGAGCGCCTCGGCCAGCGCGTCGATGGCGAGGAACGTCAGCAGTCCGGCGGTGAGGGCCATGAACGCCGCCAGCCACTTCGGGCTCGCGCGCCGCAGCGAGGGCAGCCAGGCGAGGCCGAGGGCGACCGGCACGACGCCGACGAGGAAGCCGATGAGCGCGTAGCCGAGGAAGCTCCCGGCCGTCACTCCCTTGCTCTCGACCGCCGCGGGCACCTCGAAGGACGTCTGGATGCCGCTGGAGCTCGTGACACCGACGAGGTACGGGTCGTCGGGGATCCAGTCGAAGGGGACGACGATCGTGCGCGAGGCGAGCCGGCCCAGCGTCGGCGAGCCCTCGACCTCGAAGGGGACGATGGCGTCGTCGATCGCGACGACCGCGATGGTGAGGTCGTCGGGCTGCGGGTTGCGCACCTGGACGCGGATCTCGCCCGGCTTGAACTCCACCCGGCGGATGTCGAACTCGTCCGCCGGGGGCGGGTTCGTGCCCACGAGGTCGACGAGCGAGTCGCCGGCGGAGGCGAAGATCGACACCGCGGCGACGATGAGCACGATGGGCACGAGCGCCCAGAGGCGCCAGCGGGCGCTCGAAGCGCGGGCCGGATGGATCCGGCCCCTACAGCTCCGGATCCCGTGGTCGGATGCGGGCCGGTTTCGACGGAGGCGTCCGAGGATTCCATCAGGTCGTCTCCGGCTCGTCCTCGTCACAGAGGAAGTCGCGGTAGGCCGCCGGAACGGCCTCGTCGTCGTCGACCACGTTGAAGAACCCCATCCAGCCGAGCTCGGCGAACTCCGACTGGTGCGCGTGGAACATGAAGAGCCCTGTGTTGGCGAAGTCGATCTCGATGATCCCGCGCTGACCCTGGGTCTGCATGACGGTGTCCGTGTACTCGAACGTCTCGCTCGTTCCGTTCGGGTAGTAGCGGAAGAAGTCGCCGTGCAGGTGAAACGAGTTGATGAGGTCGAACTCGGTCAGGTTGGCGAGGTAGATCCGGACGGTCTCCGACCGCTTGACCGTGATCGGGTACTTCGCGTAGTAGAAGGCCTTGCCGTTGACCGTGTAGAAGTTGTTCTCGCCGTCGCCGTCCGTGTCGAAGCCGTTCATCACCATGACGAGCTCCTGCGCCGGCGGGCGCCCGCCCGGCGGGTCGATGATGAACGCGCCGTAGAGACCCTTGTGGATGTGCTTCTTGAGCGGGGTGGAATGGCAGTGGTAGAGGTGGAAGCCTGCCGGCCGGGCCGGGAACTCGTACGTGAACGAGCCCGCCGGCTCGACGACCTCGAAGACGCCGTCCATGTTGGCCGGGTGGATGCCGTGGAAGTGGATCGTGTGCGGATGCGGGCTCCCGTTCGTGAACCTGACCCGCAGGATGTCGCCCTCGGTGACCCGGATGATCGGGCCGGGAACCGTGCCGTTGTACGTCCAGGCGGGGAACGTGACGCCCTGCGCGACCTCGATCTCCGCATCGACCGCGGTCAGCTCGTAGTCGGAGCCCGACCCGAACGCCGGTGGATACAGGAGCCCGTCCAGCTCACCGGGCGCTCCCGGCGCCGGCACCCCCTCGCCGATCATGGCGGCGTGGCCCGTGGCGACGTGGTCGTGCCCGAGGTGCGTCGCCTCCGGCTCGGCCGCGGACGCCTCCGTCCCGGGCAGCGCGAGCTTCACGAGCGGGACGGCGGCAAGCGCAGGCGCCGCCCCGATCAGGAGTTGGCGCCGCGTCACTCTCGATTTCGCCATGTCTAAACATTACCCGCTCTGACACGGCACCGCTAGATTTCGTGGCGTGCCGACGCCACACGTCGTCCGGATCTGGAGCGACTACATCTGACCGTTCTGCTACGTCGCCCACGAGCGGGCGGCGTGGCTCGCGCGCCGGTTCGGCGCCGCGATCGAATGGCTTCCGTTCGACCTGCACCCCGAGTACCCGCCCGAGGGGATTCCCCGCACGCAGCTGAACGCCCGCTACGGCGAGGGCCACGCCGACCAGGTGAAGCAGCATGGTCGAGGCCTGCGGCTACACGTACAACCCGCCGCCCGAGGTCGTCCCGAACTCGCTGAAGGCACTCGAGGTCACCGAGCTGGCCCGCGACACGGGACATGCACGAGACCGTGCACACGCGCCTCATGGATGCCTACTGGTCGGAGGCGGCGGACATCGGCGACGAGACGACGCTGCTGTCGGTCGCAGAGGAGGCCGGCCTCGACCGCGGCGAGGCGATCGAGGCGCTCGCAGACGGCCGCTACCGTCAGCGAATCGCGTCGTCGACGCGCGACGCGAACCTCCTCGGCATCAACGCGATCCCGTCCTTCGTGCTCGACGACCGCCTCCTGCTCGTGGGCGCGTATCCTCATGAGGTGTTCGAGCGCGCGTTCGCGCAGCTCGAGGAGACGGAGGAGGAGACCGGGTCGTGAACATCAAGCTCGCGTTTGCGGCGGCGATGAAGGCGAGGCGGACGTGGAATCGCATCCCGCCGGAGCAGCGCAAGAAGATGCTCGACGCCGCGGTCGTCCAGGCGCGCACGCACGGGCCGGTGGTGGCCAAGAAGATCTCCGACACCGCGAAGACGCAAGGACCGGTCGTGGCGAAGAAGATGGCCGACACGGCCAAGACGCACGGCCCCGTGGTCGCCAAGAAGATCTCGGACACGCTCGAGCGCAGGCTGAACAAGCCCTCGTAGGGGCCGGATCTCATCCGGCCCGCCGCGCGCCGTGTACGAGACCCTCGTCGTCTTCCACCTGCTCGCGGCTGCGATCTGGATCGGCGGCACGGTGGCGCTCGTCTTCGCGACCGTTCCCGTGCTGCGCCGGCTACCCGACGGGCAGCGCGCCGACAGCGTGCGGGCGCTCGGGAAGCGCTGGAAGCCGATCGGCTGGGGCGCGCTGCTCGTGCTCGCCGCCAGCGGGACCTGGCTCGCGTTCGGCTACTGGGGGCTCGACGACCCCGACACGCTGTCGACCGCGAACGGGCGGCTGCTCGTCGCCAAGGGCGCGATCTTCCTGACCCTCGTCACGAGCGCCGCCCTCCACGACTTCGTCCTCGGTCCGCGGCTCAACCAGCAGATCAGGAGCGGTGCGCCGCGCACGCTGCTGCGACCGATGCAGATCGCGGGCTGGTGGAGCTTCCCGCGACCCTCACGCTGCCGATCCTCGGCGTGCTCGTCACGACGCTGAGACGAGCGGGCCGGACGAGAGCCTACGGCCGGCGCCGGGCGTCAGGCGCGTTCAGAACCAGCGGCGGCGCTTGAAGTAGCACGAGCAGCGCGATGATGGCCAGCAACTGGAGGCCGACGCCGAGCACCCAGAACGCGGCCTCGCCGCCGACCGCGTCGACCATCCAGGCGAAGTTCTGGCCGAAGAAGCCGGTGATGAAGGTGAGCGGCAGGAAGATCGTCGCGATGAGCGCCAGCTGCTTGGTCACGTCGTTCAGCCGGTTCGAGACCGTGGAGAGGTACGCGTCGACGGCGCCGGTGAGCAGGTCGCGGTAGCTGTCGATCGTGTCGGTCAGCCTGATCAGGTGGTCGTAGACGTCGCGGAACGAGCCGTTCCGACTCGGCCGACGCACCCGGCAGCTCGATGACGCCGCTCGCGATGCTGGCGACGAGGTCGCGCTCGCGGCGCGATCGACCCGCCGCAGACCGACCAGACGACGCTTCATCAGGAAGATGCGGCGCAGCTGCTCCTGGTCGGGCTGCGTGAAGATCCCCTCCTCCACCGCGTCGATGAACTCGTCGAACGTCGCCGAGGAGGGGGAAGAAGCTGTCGACGAGCCCGTCGACGACCCGGTAGAGGGCGAGCGCCGGCTCGCGGAGGCGGTCCGGGCGGCGCTCGTGACGCTCCCGCGCTTCGGCGAAGGCGGGGCAGTCGTCGCGCCGCACGGTGACGAGGTAGCGCTCGGAGTAGAAGCAGTGGATCTCGACGAGGTCGTCCTCGTCGGGCGCGGCGCCGTAGACGACGAGGAAGACGAAGTCGTCGTACTCGTCGAGCTTGGGCCGCTGCCCGAAGTTCATCGCGTCCTCGATCGCGAGCGGGTGGAACCCGAATACCTCGCCGAGGAGCCCGAGCAGCTCGTCCGTCGGGCCGTGGAGGTCGAGCCACCAGAAGCCCTTCTCGCCGGCGAGCCGCTCGAGCAGCGCGCGGTCGACGCCGACGTCCTGCGCGCCGCCGCGGTCGATGAGATGAGCTCGCATCCGGAGCATCGTTCCCCTCGCACCGGACGGCGATGCTTCGCCGGCGCTCGTAGTGCGCCGCGTGGCCCGAGGGCAGCCGGTAGCATCGACGACGTGGTGGCAAACGGCGATCCGGTCGTGCTCGTGGCCGGCGTGCGCACCGCGATCGGACGCTTCGGCGGCGCGCTGAAGGACGTCGACGCGTACGAGCTCGGCGCGGCGTGCATCCGCGAGGCGCTCGCGCGAGCGCGGCGTCGAGCCGGACGAGGTCGACGAGGTCGTGATGGGCCAGGTCGGCCAGGTCGG
This sequence comes from uncultured Thermoleophilia bacterium, assembly GCA_963838105.1. Taxonomy (GTDB): domain Bacteria; phylum Actinomycetota; class Thermoleophilia; order Gaiellales; family Gaiellaceae; genus CAWJNF01. The sequence goes on from CAWIQC010000023.1 coordinate 23,261, forward strand.
GCCCGACGCCTACAACGCGCGCCGCTGCGCGCTCGCCGCCGGGCTGCCGCCGACGGTGACGGCGATGAACGTGAACCGGCTCTGCTCGTCCGGCCTCCAGGCGATCGTCACGGGTGCGCAGGAGATCCTCACGGGACAGGCGACCGTCGTCGTCGCCGGGGGCGACGAGTCGATGAGCCGCCAGCCGTTCCTCGACTACCACGCGCGCGACGGGTTCCAGCTGGGCTCGCACGAGGTGCTCGACGGCACGCTCTCGCTCGTCACCGATCCGTTCGACGGCTATCCCATGGGCATGACGGCCGAGCGCGTCGCGGAGCGGTACGAGGTCAGCCGCGAGGAGCAGGACGCGTTCGCGGCGCTGAGCCAGCAGCGTGCCGTGGCCGCGATCGACGCCGGCCACTTCGATGCGGAGATCGTCCCCATCCACCCGCCCGGGGCCGACGAGCCGTTCGTGCGCGACGAGCATCCGCGGGCCGGCACCACGGCAGAGGGCCTCGCCCGCCTGCGGCCCGTCTTCCGCGAGGGCGGCAGCGTCACGGCCGGGAACTCGGCGGGCATCAACGACGGCGCGGCGGCGCTCGTCCTCATGCGCGCGCTCGGAGGCGGAGAGACGCGGGATCGAGCCTCGGCTCGCGCTCCGCTCGGTGGCGGTCTCCGGCATCGAGCCGGAGGTGATGGGCTACGCACCGGCCTTTGCGATTCCGAAGGCGCTCGAGCGGGCGGGCGTCTCCCTCGCGGACGTGGATCTCGTCGAGCTGAACGAGGCGTTCGCCGCCCAGGCGGTCGCGGTCGCCCGCGACGTGCAGCTCGACCCCGAGTCGCTGAACGTCTCCGGTGGCGCGATCGCGCTCGGCCACCCCGTGGGAGCGACGGGCGCCATCCTCACCGTGAAGCTCATGCACGCCCTCGAGCGGCTGGACGGCCGGCGAGGCATCGTGACGATGTGCATCGGCGGCGGCCAGGGGATGGCCGCCGTGTTCGACCGCCCCTAGATGGTCGATTCCACGATCCACGCGCGGCCGGATGCGCCATCTGGCGCGTCTGGGCCGCTTCCGTCCTTCGAGAGGCCGTGCGGCCTCTCAGACAGGCCCGTGCGCTTCGCGAGGCCGGGGCTTGCCGAGGCGTCCAGCCTCGCCTGCGCCCCGGCCTCGTCCCAGAGCGGCCAGCTGACGCCCCGGCGAGGCGGATCTCGTGGAATCAACCATCAGCTCGCGACTCGACGCAGGGCCGCCTCGCGGTCAGAGCGGCGGCCTGCGCAGCTCGCCACGGCCTCTCGAGCGCGGCCCCGGCCTGCAGGACGAGCCTGTCCTCGAAGTGGCGGCCGACGAGCTGGACGCCGATCGGGAGACCCTCGGAGCTCCAGCCGAACGGGACGGTCAGCGCCGGCGAGCCGGAGACGTCCCAGGGGATCGTGGCCCGCATCGTCGTCCGGGGCGGATACGTGGCGCCGTCGATCTCCACCTCGGCGGCGTCGTGTCCGTGGGCCGCTACCGGAACGGTCGTACAGAGCAGGACGTCGTGGTCCTGGAACGTCCGCGGGAGGTCGAGCCGCAGCTCCTCGACGGCCTCCTCGACGGCCACGTAGTCCTCGAGCGACGGGCGAGGGGCGGACAGGCGCCGCCGCAGCACCGGGTGAAGCTCGTCGTGGCGACCGGCGATGACACGGTCGAAGTACAGCCCGCCGCCACCGCCGTACAGCGTCATCGTGGTCGTGTTCCAGTCGTGCCGGGAGAGCGCGGGGACGTCGGCGGGCTCGACGGCGCAACCGAGCGAGGACAGCGCCTCGCCCGCGCGCTCGACGACGGCGCGCACCTCCGGGTCGACAGGGCCGAAGGCATCGACGACGAGCCCGACGCGAAGCGGCGGGAGCTGCGAGCCGTCGAGGGGCTCCGGCGGCGGTACGGGCACGCAGTAGGGATCGCGCCCGTCCGGCCCCGCCGTGAGGGCGAGCGCGAGGGCGATATCGGCCGTCGAACGGGCGAGGAAGCCGACATGGAGGAAGCGCAGCAGCGTCTCCGGCCAGTGGCCGGTCCCCGGCACGCGCCCGTGCGTGGGCTTGAGACCGGCGACGCCGCAGTAGTGCGCCGGCAGCCGGATCGAGCCGCCGAGGTCGGAGCCGATCCCGAGCGGCGAGAGACCCGCGGCGATCGCCGCCGCCTCGCCCCCGCTCGAGCCACCCGCCGTCCGCTCCGGGTTCCACGGGTTGACCGTGCGCCCGAAGACGAGGTTGTCGGTCTCCCACCAGAGCACGAAGTCCGGCAGGTTCGTCTTGGCGAGCGGGATGGCGCCCGCGGCGACGAGCAGCCGGACGACCTCCGCGTCATCGGCCGGCACGTGCTCGGCGAAGAGCCGGGAGCCTCGGGTGGTGCGCACTCCGGCCGTGTCGAACGAGTCCTTGATCGTGAACGGGACGCCGTGGAGTGGCCCGAGCTCCTCGCCACGGAGCACGGCGGCCTCGGCGGCGCGCGCCCGCTCCTCCGCGTCCGGCATGGGGGTGACGAGCGCGTTCAGGCTCGGGTTGATCGCCTCGGCACGCTGTCGGAGAGCCGCGAGAACCTCGACGGGCGAGAGCTCGCGGGCACGGATCCGCGCAGCGAGCTCGCGAGCGTCGAGGTAGGCGATCTCCTCGTGCACGCGTCTGAATCTACTGTTGCCAGGCGAGCGCCGCGGCGCCGATCGGTAGCACGTACGACGGCGTCGAACGCACGGCCCCTGCGATCCGGATCTCCCCGCTGCCCGAGACGGCGAACCAGGCCCCATCCGGAGACCACGCGAAGCCGTCCTGGATCACGGGCCGCAGCACGGGGTCGAGGGTCGCCGAGTCGAGAAGCATCAGGGGAACGCCGAGGCCATACGCTCCGACCGCGAGCTCACGGCCACCCGGGCTGAACCGCACGATCTCGCCGAAACCGAGGTTCCCGAACGGATAGGCGAGCCCGCGGAGGGAGACCGCCTGCTCGAGCCGGCCCTCGCGCCAGAGCTCGAGGACCACCCGAGGCATCGAGGGAATCGGGACGAGGTCGACGCCGGCCTGACCCAGGCCGCTCTCGGCCGAGGGTTGGTCGCCCGAGTCCTGGCCGAACGGCCCCGGCTGCCTCGTCGCGGCGGCGACCAGGTCGCGGAGCGTCTGCGGTCCCGCTGCCACCACGACGGCCAGCAGCCCGTCGTCGCGCTGGTCGTACCCGAGCGTCTGGATCGTGCCGGCGGCGGGCGGCAGAGGCTGCCGGAGGGCCTCTTCGTCGAGGAGGACCGCCCCGTCGACCAGGAGCTCGCGCCGATCGGGCTCGTTGACCGTGGTCAGCAGACGGCCGTCCGCCGTGAAGCGAGGTCGACAGCCTGGCATGCGCGCGAGCTCTTGCCCGTCACTGCCGGCTACGACGGTCGTGCCGTCCTCGGAGCACCAGGCGAGCCGGTCGCCCGTCGCCGACCAGGCGACGTCCCCGCGCGCGGTCCCGAGCCGGCGGACGAGACGCCCCTCGTCCCCTAGCTGCGCCAGCCAGACGTCGTACCCCTGCTCGGCCGCCGCGTCGTCGAGGACGACGACCGCCCGAGCGCCGTCCGGCGAGGGCCAGAACGAGCATCCGGTCGAGAGCGCCGTCGGCACGAGCGCGCCCGTCGGCAGCTCGAGCCGGTGGAGCTTGCACCCGTCGCTCGCGAAGAGCAGACGGCCCGGGAGCGCTCCCGGGGGAGGCACGTCCGGCCCTTCCAGCAGCGTGCCCTCGGCAAGCTCGGCGGCCGGCGCCCGAGCTCCCGCCGTGTCCCCCTCGCCCCCGAAGACGCCGTTGACGACGGCCGCGATCCCGACGGCCAGCACGATCCCGATGACGAGAAGCAGCGACAGCGAGATGCATCGGCACGACGAACTCGACCGAATCGTACTGCGGCCCGAGGATCAGGCGATATCCAGGACGAGCTTGCCGAAGTGCTCCCCGGCCTCGAGACGAGCGTGCGCGGCGGCCGCCTCGGCGAGCGGGCGCACGCTGTCGACGACAGGCGCCCAGCCGCCGGCGTCGATCGCCTGCAGCACAGCCGCGAAGTCGCGCGCGCTGCCCATCGTCGTGCCGAGGATCGAGAACTGACCGAAGTAGATCGGCCGCACCTCGAGCTCCACCGTCGCGCCCGCCGTCGCGCCGAAGACGACAAGCCGGCCACCGGGGCGCAGGCAGCGCAGCGAGTCCGGCCAGGTCGTCCCGACCGAGTCGACGACGACGTCGACGCCCTCCCCGCCGGCCAGGGCACGAACCTCGTCCACCCAGCCACCGTCCGTGTAGTCGACACCCGCCTCGGCGCCGAGCTCCCGCGCGCGCTCGATCTTCTCACCGCTCGACGAGGTGACGAGAACGCGCGCCCCTGCCTGGTGCGCGAGCGAGACGGCGAAGGTCGAGACGCCGCTGCCGGCGCCCAGCACGAGCACGGTCTCCCCCGCGCGCAGGCCGGCCCGGCTGAAGAGTGCCCGGTAGGCGGTCAGGCCGGCGAGCGGGAACGCTGCCGCCTCGTGCCAGGAGAAGCGCGCCGGCTTCGGGTAGAGGTTCTCGGCCGGCACCGCGATCAGCTCAGCGTAGGTCCCGTCGGTCGGCCCGCCGAGAATCTCGAAGCCGGGCGCGGGCGACTCCTCGCGGTCGCCCCAGCGCAGCGAGGGGAAGATCACGACCTCCTCGCCGGTATCGCGCCGGACGCCGGCGCCGTCCGAGCCGAGGATGAGCGGCAGCGGGAATCGCTGCGCTGGGTTGGCGCCCTTGCGCAGGGCGGTGTCGCGCCGGTTGAGCGCCGCGGCGCGAAGCTCGACGACGACCTCCCCGGCGCGCGGCTGCGGGTCGGGGACCTCCTGGTGGACGAGCACCGAGGGCTCGCCGAAGTCGGTGAGGACGGCGGCGTGCATCTCACGACCGCAGCGATGTCCAGGGCTTCTGAGCCGCGACGTCGACGAGCTCGTAGCCTTCGGCGCCGACGCAGGGGCCGAGCACGACCGTCAGCCGGGCCGTCTCGGTTCCCGTGTTGAAGGAGGCGTGCACGAGGTCGGGCGGGATGAACACGGCGTCGCCGGGCCCGAGCTCGCTGCTCTCCCGTTCGAGCCACTGCTCGATTCGTCCTTCACGCACCCAGATGACCTCCTCCTGCTGCGGGTGCTTGTGGAAGTCGTGGCCGAACCCCGGCTCGAGCGTGACGTCGATGACGACGAGCTGCTCGGCGCCGGTGGAGGGCGGATGACTCACCCAGCCCAGCTCGCCCCAGTCGAGGCGCTCGCGTTCCACGCCCGCGCCGTCGATGAACCTCCCGCCCATCTACCCCTCCTTGGAGTGCGGGCCGGATGAGATCCGGCCCCTACAGTCGATTGCGGTCACAGGGTGACCGTAATCGACTTGAAGCGCCGCATGTTCTCGGTCATGGCCACCTCGGTCGGAAGTCGCTCCATGCTCGAGGCGCCGAAGAAGCCGACGATGCCGCGAGTTCGCTCGAGCACGTAGGCGGCGTCCTCCGGCTCGGCGATCGGACCGCCGTGGCAGAGCACGAGGACGTCCGGTCGTACGGCGGCGGCGGCGTCATGCATCGACTGGATCAGCTCCACGCACTCGTCGAGCGTCCTGGCCGTCTGGGCGCCGATCGAGCCTTTCGTCGTCAGTCCCATGTGCGGGACGAGGACGTCGGCGCCGGCCTCCGCCATCGCTTTCGCCTGGTCGGCATCGAACACGTACGGGCACGTGAGCAGGTCGAGCTCGTGCGCCGTCCGGATCATCTCGACCTCGAGCGCATAGCCCATGCCGGTCTCCTCGAGGTTCAGGCGGAAGACGCCGTCGATGAGCCCGACCGTCGGGAAGTTCTGGACGCCCGCGAAGCCGAGCTCCTTGAGACCGCGCAGGAAGACGGGCATGAGCCGGAACGGGTCGGTGCCGCAGACGCCGGCCAGCACGGGCGTCTCGCGGACGATCGGGAGCACCTCGGCCGCCATCTCGACGACGATCGCGTTCGCGTCGCCGTACGGCATGAGCCCCGCGAGCGAGCCCCGGCCCGCCATCCGGTAGCGGCCCGAGTTGTAGATGATGATCAGGTCGCCGCCGCCCGCCTCCGCGCACTTGGCCGAGAGGCCCGTGCCGGCGCCCGCGCCGATGATCGGGCGCCCCTCTGCGACCTGCGCACGGAGCCGCTCGAGCGCTTCCAGCCGGTTCACGCCGGCATCCTACGAGCTGCGGAGGAGCCGTCCAGGGGATCCGGCGGCGACGTGTAGGGGAATCCCTCTAGCTCCGGCGCGGGCTGCTTCCTACCCTGAACCATCACTTCCCAGGCAGTTTGGCGAGGCTGCGGCGCCGACGAAAGGAGCAGCCATGCGAGGAGCAGCAGGAGGAGCGCGGGGCGTGAGCGCCGTGGCCCGGCATCTACCGCCCAGGCCCGTCGAGCCGATCATCGAGCCGATCCAGCAACCCTCGAGCGCGACGGACGGACGGCTCGGCCGTAGCTCCGTGCCGCCGCGCCAGAAGAGGCCCCAGCGCGCCGCAGCTCCCGGTCAGAGTGCTCTGAACGCTGATCGAGGGGTCCGGTCCGGCCCGGTCCGCCCGGGCCGGACGAGATCCGGCCCCTACACTTCCGCGGGCTGCGTGATCAACTCGTGCAGGCGGTCCGCCATGGCCAGCGCGAACGCCGGGTCGTTCACGTCGAGCTCGAGCCAGTGCGCCTCGACGCTCGGGTCGAGGCTCTCGCGTAGGGCGCCGACGAGCGCCTCGTCGGCGGCTGCGTCGTGGAACGGCTGGCCTTCGACGGCGATCATGGACACGCCGCGCAGCGGGACGAAGAGCGCCGTCGGGCCTCTCGCCGCGTTCAGCTTGGACGCGATCCGCCGGCCGAGCTCGGCGCACTCCTCCGGCGTCGTGCGCATCAGCGTCACGGTCGGGTTGTGAACGTAGAGGTTGCGGCCGGCGAACTGTGGCGGAACCGTGTCGCGCGGGCCGAAGTTGACCATGTCGAGGGCCCCGAGCGAGACGACCTGCGGGATCCCCAGCTCGCCCGCGGCCTCGAGCCTGTCCGGCCCCGCCGACAGCACGCCGCCGACGAGATCGTCCGCGAGCTCCGTCGTCGTCACGTCGAGCGACGCGGTGACGAAGCCGCCGCGCATGAGCGCCTCCATGGACTGCCCGCCCGTGCCTGTCGCGTGGAAGACCAGCACCTCGTAGCCGAGCTCCTCCAGGCGCTCGCGCGCGGCGGTCACGCACGGCGTCGTGACGCCGAACATCGACGCGGCGACGAGCGGGCGTGCCTGTCCGAGGGACGGCGTCGTCGCCTTCGCCATGCCGGCTATCGCGCCGGCCGCGTTCGAGAGAATGCGCGCGGACACCTGGTTGATGCCGGCGATGTCGACGACCGAGTACGTCATCGTGACGTCCACGGCGCCGACGTACGGCCGGGTGTCCCCCGAGGCGAGCGTCGAGACCATCAGCTTCGGCACGCCCACCGGAAGCTCGCGCATCGCATGCGTCGCGATCGACGAGCCGCCCGAGCCGCCGAGCGCGGCGACCCCGTCGAGGCGTCCCTCGGCGTGGAGCCGCTTCACGACCTCTGCCGCCCCCCGCGCCATCGCCTCGACGGCCGCCCCGCGGTCGCCCTCGGCGGCGAGCGCCGTGACGTCGGCGCCGGCGGCCGCCGCGACCTCCGCGCGCCCGACGTCCGCGGCGATCGACGGCTCGCCGAGGACGCCGACGTCGACGAGCATGACGTCGCAGCCGTGCTCGCGCACGCGGTCGGCGAGAAAGGCGTACTCCTGGCCCTTCGTGTCCAGAGTCCCGATGAGGACGACGGTCGGCATGGAGGTCGGGCGGGGCGGGCCGGATGAGATCCGGCCCCTACATGGCACGAATGATGCGCCTGCGCATCATTCGTGCTCGACGCGGGTGACGCCGAGGAAGCGCTGCTGCAGGTCGGGGTCGGTCTGCAGCGCCTCCGCGGTCGTCTCGGTGAAGATGCTGCCCGCCACCATGACGAGCTGGCGCTCCGCGACCGCAGTCGCGACGCCGAGATTCTGCTCGATCAGCAGGAGGTTCATCCCCTCGCCGACGAGCGTCTTCAGCGTCTCGACGAGGCCCTCGACGATCGTCGGCGCGAGACCCTCGGACGGCTCGTCCATGATCAGCAGCTTCGGGTTCGTGAGCAGCGCCCGGCCGATCGCGAGCATCTGCTGCTCGCCGCCCGAGAGCTGCATGCCGCCGTTTCTCCGCCGCTCGGCCAGCCGCGGGAACAGCTCGTAGATCGAGCCGACCGTCCAGCGGCCGCCGCCGTTCGACCTGATCATGCGCAGGTGCTCGTCGACGGACAGGGACGGGAAGAGCCGCCGGCCCTGGGGCACGTACCCGAGGCCCTCGCGGGCGATCAGGTGCGACGACTTGCCCACGAGCTCGGTCCCACCGAACACGACCGAGCCCGTCGCTCGGGGCGGCACGAGGCCGAGGATGACCTTGCAGAGGGTCGTCTTCCCCATGCCGTTGCGCCCGATGATCGCCACGGGATCGGAGCCCATCTCGAACTCGACTCCCTGGAGGACGTGAGACTGGCCGTAGTAGGCGTCGAGGCCCTTCACGGCGAGCACGGGCTCACTCGTCGTCATAGTGACCCTTCCCCAGGTAGAGGTCATGGACGAGCTCGTTCGCCCGGATCTCGGCCGGCGTGCCCTCGACGATCACGTGGCCGTCGTGCATCATCGTCACGTACTCGGCCACGGTCAGGGCGACGTCCATGTCGTGCTCGATCAAGAGCAGGGTGATCGAGCGGTCGAGGCCGATCAGCATCTCGGTGAGCTTCAGCCGCTCGGTCCGGGAAAGTCCGGCGGCGGGCTCGTCGAGCATCATCAGGCGCGGCTCGCCGGCCAGCGCCATCCCGACCTCGAGCTGGCGCTGCTCGCCGTGCGAGAGGTTCTTCACGAGCTCGCCGGTCACGGGCTCGAGCCCCACGCGCCGGCGATCTCGCGGGCGTCCTCGCGCAGGCGGCCGTCGCGGCGCGCGCATGCAGGACGGGCCGCAGATGCCCACCCTCGCTTGCCGACGAGCGACAGGTAGAGGTTGTCCTCGACCGACAGGCCGAGGAAGAGTCGCGAGGTCTGGTAGGTGCGCGTCAGGCCCAGCCCGACTCGCCGGCGGGCCGGCAGCGAACGTCACGTCGACGCCGTAGAGCTCGATCGTCCCGGACGTGGGCGGGAACTCGCCGGCGATGACGTTGAAGAGCGTCGTCTTGCCGGCGCCGTTCGGGCCGAGGATCGCGCGACGCTCGCCGGGGCGGACGTCGAGGTCGACCGCGCTGACGGCCTGCAGGCCGCCGAAGCGCCGGCCGACCCCCCGCAGGCGGAGGATCGGCTCGGCGCTTTCGGTCGCCGGCGCCGCTGCTACGGACACCGTCACCCTCGGCAGCTCGGGGTCACCCTCCTAGCGCCTCCGGGGTTATCGCCTCCGTCCACGGGCCGGGAGTGCCGGCCGTCGCAGGCGGGGTTCTCGCGGTCCGGCGTCGGCGTGTCGGCCGAGAACGCGCCGGCGAAGGTCTGGTCGACGTTCTCGGCGGTGGCGATCGTCGTGACCTCGATCGTCGCCGTCGCCGTTCTCGTCCTGGAGCTGCTGGAGGTAGTTGTTGCCGATGGCCTGGCGGTTCTCGTCCAGGCTCAGCTCGCCGAACGGCGTCTCGAGCACGAGCCCGCCGAGCGTCGCCTGGAACGCCGCCGGGTCGTCGTAGCCCGCCGTTGGCCTCGATCGCCTGCAGGATCGCCTCGGTGTTGTTGCAGTAGTTGTAGAGGAACACGCCCGGCGCGTCGACGCCGAAGTCGGGCCAGGCGGCGTTGATCCGGTCGACGTAGTCGAGGTACGCCGGATCCTGCGAGTCGCCGGCGGTCGGGCCGGCGGTGACGACGCCGACGATGCGTTCGCCGAGCTCCTCCTGGATGATCGGGTCGGTCATGAAGACGCCGCCCATGATCTTGTCGGCGAGGTTGCCCTCGAGCTGGGTGTACTGGTTCACGAAGGCGACCGTGCCGGTCCCGCCGACGCCGAGGAAGAAGCCGTCGATGTCGTCGGGGATCTGGGCGATGAACGACGAGTAGTCCTCCTCGCCCAGGGCCGGCCAGAACCGGTTCTCCGGCAGCACCTGGCCGCCGAGCGAGCAGAACTCCGCCACGAAGCCCGGCCACCTGCGTGTACGGGAAGTCGTAGTCGTCTGCCAGAGTGGCGACGTTACGCCAGCCGAGCACGTTGTAGGCGTAGGCGCCGAGGCCGGCCGTCCACTGCGCTCCGTCCGTGTTGAAGCGGAAGAAGTTCGGGCGACTGGACCTTGAGCGTCGTGTCCTGCGCGCCCGAGGTGCCGTTGACGAACGTCACCTCCGGGAACTCCTTCGAGTAGTTCGGCGACGGCGATGCCCTCGGTGCCCGACAGCGGCCCGAGGAGGATGTTGACGTCCTCCTGCTCGACGAGCCGCTTGGCCTCCTCGAGCGCCTTCTCGGGCGTGGCGTCGGAGCAGCCCTAGGGAACTCGATCGGGATGCCCGGCCACGACCGCGTCCTCGACGCCCGCGTTCGGGTCGGCCGGGTCGACCGGCGTCGCCCCGCGGTTGATGAGCGGTACGAGGCCGAAGCCGGCCGACCGTGGCGCCGAAGAACGGGCCGAACGCGCCCTCGCAGTTCGAGAGTGGCCGATGCTTGATCGGTGCGCCCTCCTCCGCGGGCGCGGCCGGCTCCGCCGGTCTCGGCGGCGGCTCCGCGGTCTCGGCCGGCTGCGGCGCGGCTCGGCCGGCGGCTCGGCCGGCTCGGCCGGTGCGGCTCGGCCGGCGGCGCCGCCTCCTCGTCGTCGCCGCCGCAGCCGGCGGCCACGGCGCCCAGCGCGAGGACGAGCACGGCCAGGAGCAACCAGAGCCGCGCCTGCCGTGCTCGCCATGTGCAGTGTGACTTCATGCGAGTCCCCCTTCTCTCTCTTGCTCGGTAACCGATTGCTAGGACGCGACGCAGCAGCGCGCCGCTGGTTAGCTCCGGCCGTCGCCTCCTTTCGTCTCTCCTACCGCCGTCGTTCACCCGGCCTCCTCAGCGGCCCGCCCGGGGCCTGCCGGCTCCGCGCCGCGACTTCCGCTGGCGAGCCACGTCACGGAGTCACCAGATCCCGACGAGCCCGCCCGGCGAGAGCAGGACGATGACGAAGAAGATCGCGCCGATGACCGTGTTGAAGCGCTGCCCGATGAAGTCGACCTGCCGGGTCGCGTTGTCGAGCACCACGAAGACGATCGCGCCGATCCAGGCCCCTTCGAGCCGGTAGAGGCCTCCGACGACCGCGATGACGAGGACGTCGAGCGTGGCGCCGAGGTTGATCGCGCCCGGCGAGATGTTGCCGTTCCACCACGTGAAGAGGATCCCGGCGACGCCCGCGACGAAGGCGCCCACGCCGAACGCGAGCGTGCGATGCAGCGCGACGTTGTACCCGAGCGCCCGCATGCGCGTGGGCTCGTCGCGGATCCCCTGCAGCGTGATGCCGAACGGCGTCCGGACGAGGTAGCGGATCAGCAGGAACACCGCGACCGAGGCGATCAGACACGTGTAGTAGAGCGGGTTCCCGCCCTGCTCGGGCGTCCCGATGATCCCTGGCCGCTCGACGTTGTTGACGCCCCCGAAGCCGGAGAGCTGGTTCACCTTGCCGAAGAAGCCCTCGGTGAGCACGGCGAACGCGAGCGTGATCATGAGGAAGTAGATCCCGGCGGAGCGGCTCGAGATCGCGCCCATGAAGAGGCCGATGACGGTCGCCGCGACGAGGCCGATGATCGTGCCCAGCCACGGATTGAGGGCCACAGACGCCGCCGCCCTCGGCCAGGACGAGGTTCGCCATCGTGAAGCCGGCGATGCCGTAGAGCGCCGTCTGGGCAAGCGACACGCGGCCGCCGTAGGCCGCCAGGAAGATGAGGCTGACGGCGGCGATGCCGAGGAAGAGCGCCTTCGTGATGATCTGGTTGAGGTAGAAGTCGCGTGAAGATCACGGGGCGCGAGCGCGCCGATCAGCAACACGACGGCGGCGATCGTCAAGCCGCGGCCGCGACCCGTCAGCGGCATCTCTCACGCGGGCCTCCCGAAGAGGCCGTGCGGCCGCACCGCGAGGACGAGCACGAGCAGGGCGAAGATGACGAGGTCGGAGTAGTTCTCGTAGCCGGCCGGCAGGTAGACGTCGCCGTAGGAGTCGACGAGGCCGTACAGGAGAGCGCCGACGGCGGCGCCGCCGAGGCTGCCCATGCCGCCGATGATCACGACGATGAGCGAGGCGAGCAGGTACTCGACGTCGTTGGCCTTGTCGACCAGATCATCGTGCCGCCGAGCACGCCCGCCATCCCGGCGAGCAGCGAGCCGAGGAAGAACGTGGCCGCGAAGACGATCGGGACGTTGATCCCGAGGGCCTCGACCATCGGGCGGTCGTCGACGCCGGCGCGGATGATCATGCCGAGCCGCGTGCGCTTGATCATCCGCCCAGAGCGACAGGCCGACGAACACGGCCAGCGCGAGGACGAAGATGCGGAAGAACGGATAGTTGATCCCGTAGACGCCGACCGAGACGCGTCTCCGGGAACTGCTCCGGCGTCGGGATCTCGTCGGCGATGCCTCCGAAGTGGCCGAGCACCTGGTCGGCGATGATGATCGAGGCCGCGATCGTGATCAGCGCCTGGCGCAGCTCCTGGCCCTGGTTCCAGCGCAGGAAGAGCTGCTGCATGACGAGGCCGATGACGCCGACCACGAGCGAGGCGATGACAAGACCGAGGATCCAGTCGCCGAAGCCCGCGGTCGACGTGAAGCCGGATGTCGCGCCGCCGCCGGAGAAGCTCCGCACGAGCTCGAAGGCGATGAAGCCGCCGAGCATGTAGAACGACCCGTGCGCCATGTTGACGACCCGCATGAGGCCGAAGATGAGGCTGAAGCCGCTCGCGACGATGAAGTAGAGGCCCGCGAGCGTGAGGGCGTTCAGGCCGACGACGACGAAGACCTGACCGTCGCCCGCGGCCTTGTAGCCGACCCAGGCGAGCACGAACGCCACGACGAGCCCGAGGACGATGCGGCCGGAGTAGCGCCAGGCCTGCGCCTCGAGCCGGCCGAGATCCGCGCGCCGCGCCGCGATCGCGGGCGCCTCGGGCGGGGCCGCTTCACTCATCGGCTGGTCGCGCGTGAACCGGTTGCCTGCCACGGGTGGGCGGAACCTACCACGGCCCCCCGTGGCTTTCAACGCGCGCGCCGGCCGGGCGAACCGCCCGCCCCCGGCGGCGTATGATCGCTCGGTCGGAGGGGCTACCCAAGGAGGCATGGACGATGCCCGAGATGCGTGGCTGCGACCTCGTCGTCGAGTACCTGATCAGGGAGAAGGTGCCCTATCTGTTCGGCTACGCCGGCCACGGCGCGGTCGGGCTGCTCGACGGCGTCTACGACCGCCAGGACGAGATCAAGATCGTCTTCCCGCGGATCGAGTCGGGAGCCGGCTACATGGCCGACGCCTACTTCCGTGCCACCGGGAAGGTCATCCCCGTCTACACGTCGACGGGGCCCGGCCCGATGCTGCTGACGGTCGCGATGGCGAACGCGTTCTACGACTCCTCCGCGTTCATCGCCATCACCGGCCAGGTGGCGACGAGCCAGTACGACTCCGGGGCGCTCCAGGAGGAGTACCGCCACTTCCAGGCCGACTATCCCTCGATCGCGAAGGTGATCACGAAGCGCAGCTTCCAGGCGCACTCGGTCGCCGACCTCGGCAAGTTCCTGCCCAAGGCGTTCAAGCTCGCCCGCACCGGCCGCCCCGGGCCCGTCCACATCGACGTGCCCGTACGACCTCTGGCCGACGAAGGCCGACGTCGAGGTGCCCGAGCCCGAGGAGCGCTCGGAGATGCTGAACTGGCGCACGCCGGGCTCGCCCGAGGCGGTCGAGCGAGCGCTCGAGCTCCTGCTGAAGGCGCGCGCGCCCGCTCATCCTCGCCGGCGGCGGCGTGATCTGCTCGGACGCCTCGGCCGAGCTCGCCGCCTTCGCCGAGCACGTGAACGTCCCGGTCTACACGTCCTTCATGGGCAAGGGCGCGCTCTCGGCCCGCCACCCGCTGCACCTCGGGATCGCCGGCTGCTGGGGCGAGTACCCGGCGCAGGAGGCGGCGCGGAACGCCGACGTCATCCTCGCGTTCGGCTGCCGCTTCTCCGACATCCACTGCTCGTCGTGGGTGCCCGGGCTACACGTACAACATCCCGCCCACGAAGCTCATCCACGTCGACATCGACCCGCAGGAGATCGGGCGCAACTACCCGACCGAGATCGGCATCGTCGGCGACGCGCGCGAGGTGCTGCAAGCAGCTGCCTCGAGATCGCGAACGCGCAAGGGCCCGAAGCGGCGAGCGCTCGCCGTGGAACGACCAGGTCGAGGCGCTACAAGGCCGAGTGGACGAACTTCATCGAGCCCGAGAAGGCCTCGGACGCGGTCCCGATCGACCCGCGGCGCGTCATCGGCGAGCTGCGGGCGGCGGCGCCGGACGACACGCTCATGATCACGGACACCGGCAACCACCAGACCTGGGTCGAGCAGTACTGGGACGTGCTACGAGCCCGCGATCGGTCTTCACGCCCGGCGGCTTCGCCGGCATGGGCTTCGGCACCTACGGCGTGCTCGGCCTCAAGCTCGCGCGGCCCGACCGGCCGGCGGTCTGCGTCACGAGCGACGGCAGCTTGATGATGTTCCCGGGCGCCGTCGCGACCGCCGATCGAGTACGACATCCCGGCCGTCTGGGTGATCCTCAACAACTACACGATCGGCGTCATCCGCGACCTCCAGCGCTTCTACATGGACGGCCGCGAGATCGGCACGAGCTTCATCAAGCACTCGACCGGCGAGCTCTGGAACCCGGACTTCGCGAAGATGGCGGAGGCGATGGGCGCCGGCGCCGTCGACCGTCGAGCGACCCCGGCGACCTCGGCTCGCGCGTTCGAGACGGCGCTCGCGTCCGGGCGCCCGTACGTCATCGACGTGAAGGTCAACCGCGACACGGCCGGTGCCGCTGATCGGGACCTGGCAGTTCGCGCCGATCCCGCAGGCGGAGCCGACCTTCGGCAGCGCCCACGCGTTCGGGGCATGAGGAAGCCGCGTCGGGCCCGGTGATCCGGTCCGTGATCTCGTACCCGTTCACCGCGATCGTCGGGCAGGAGCGCCTCAGGCAGGCGCTCCTGCTCAACGCCGTCAACCCCGCTATCGGAGGCGTGCTGGTCAAGGGGCCGAGCGGCACCGCGAAGTCGACCGCCGTTCGCGGCCTGGCGGCGCTGCTGCCCGAGATCGAGGTCGTCGCCGACTGCCCGTGGAGCTGCTCGCCGCAGGATCCCTGCGCGCTCCTGCGCCGAGCGCGCCTCGGAAGCGAGCCGAGCTGCCCGTGCGTCACGCCGGCGCCGGCGGATCGTCAACCTGCCGCTGAACGCGACCGAGGACCGCGTAGCGGGCACGATCGACATCGCCCGGGCGCTGCGCGAGGGCGAGAAGGCGCTCGAGCCGGGACTGCTCGCCGAGGCGAACCGGGGCATCCTCTACGTCGACGAGATCAACCTCCTCGACGACCACCTCGCCGACATCCTGCTCGATGCCGCCGCGCTCGGCGTCAACGTCGTCGAGCGGGAGGGGATCTCCGTCGAGCACCCGTCGCGCTTCCTCCTCGATCGGGACGATGAACCCGGAGGAGGGCGATCTGCGCCCGCAGCTCGCCGACCGGCTCGGGCTGCAGGTCGAAGTGGCGCCGATCGGCGACGTCCGCGCGCGAGCGGAGGTGCTGCGTCGCCGCGAGGCGTTCACCGCCGACCCGACGGCGTTCGCCGCGGCCTGGGAGGAGGACGCAGGCGACCGCTGGCGAGCACGATCGTGCGCGCCGAGGCCCTGCTCGCCGGCGTCCGCGTCCCGGACGACCTCTACGCGGCGATCGCGCGCCCTCGTGCCTGAAGGTCGGCACCGGCAGCCACCGGGCGGACATCACGATGCTGCAGTGCGCGAAGGCCATCGCCGCCTTGCAGGCAGCGCGAGATCGTGACGCCGGCCGACGTCGTCGAGGCGGGCGAGCTGGCGCTCGGCCACCGGCTCCCCGTCGACCCGTTCGCGCCCGACGCCGACGATCACACGGAACGACGTCGAGCGGGCGCTCGACGACATCCTGCACCTCGGGATCGAAGCAAAAAAAGCGCCTCGCCCGGCGAGGGCGGCCCAGCGCGAAGCCTCGACCTGATCGAAGGCACGCCGGGCGTCGAGGACCTGGACGCCGATGCGACAGCTGTGTTCGGGCGCCGCGCCCGCCCCGACCGGGTCGAGCGAGCGGCGATCGGGCGGCGCGGTGCGCTCGCTCGTCAGCCATCGCCGCGGGAAGTACTCGCGGGCGCGGCTGGCCGGCAGTACGGCGCACGACCTCGCGCTCGACGCGACGCTGCGCGCGGCGGCGGTCAGATCCGGCCGGGCGCGCTCGTCGCGCATCGTCGTGACCGGCGGCGACCTGCGCCGCAAGGTTCGCGAGCACCGCTCGCCGCTCGCCGTCTGCCTTCGTCGTCGACAACAGCTACTCGCTGCATGCGGAGCGGATGGTCGAGAAGGTCAAGGGTCTGACGTTCTCGCTGCTCGAAGACGCCGCGAACCGCGGCGACCGGGTCGCGCTCGTCGCCTTCAAGAGCGGCGTGCCGGAGGCGACCGTGGCGCTCCCGCTCACGCGCAGCCTCACGCTCGCGAGCCGCCGGCTCGAGTCGATCCCGCTGTCCGGGCGCACGCCGCTCGCCGACGCGCTGCGGCGCGCCGGGCGGCTGCTGCGCCAGGAGGCGCGCAAGCACAGGAACGTCGTGCCGCTCGTCGTCTGCGTCACCGACGGCCTTCCCACGGTGCCGCTGCGTCGCCGGCCGCGACCCGCTCGACGACGCGCTGCTCGAGGCTCGCGCGCTGCGCCGCGCCGGAGTCGGGCTCGTCGTGGCCGATACGGGCACCGGCGGTCCGAGCCGGGGAGCCTGCGGAGAGCTGGCAGAGGCCGGAGGCGGGGCCCGCGTGAGCTTCGGGCAGCTCGTGCCGGCCACCTTCGAGCAGCTGCTCGACCGGATCGAGGCCGCGTGCTGACGCCGGACGAAGCCGCGGCGCTCGAGGCGTGCCTCGATCCGCGTCTCGGGCCGGAGCAGGCCGGGCCCCTCGCGGGAAGCCTCGCCGGAGCCGACGCCAGCGACCTCGCCCCGTTCACGGTCGAGCGGCCGATCGCGTGGGCGGCACGGACGCTCCCGCAGGGCGAGATCCTCGCCGGCTTCGCGGCGCACTGCTCCGACGAGCTCGACGACGTCGAGGTGATCGAGGAGGCTCCGGCGCTCCTCGTCGCTCGCTGGCGGCGCGAGACGAGCCGGCTCGAGCTGCGCGCCGGCCTCGTCGGCTTCGAGCGGCTCGCGTCGGCCGATCCGACCATGCTGCTCACCGACCTCGACCGGGCCGACGTGGACGCCCTCGCCGAGCGATTCGTGGCCGAGCCTGCGCTGCGCAACACGCTCGCGATCTACGACCTCGGCCGGCTCGAGAAGATCGGGGCCGTGCGGTCGAGCGTCTTCGTCTACTTCGAGTGGTTCCTGCGCGACGCCTACGGCGTCAAGCTGCTCACGTCGGCCGCATTCACGCAGGGCCTGATCGCCCGCGGGGTCATCTCGCTCGGGTTCGGCTAGGCACGCAGCTCGCCGCCGATGCGATGCTTTCAAGATGAAGCGCATCAGCATCCGGCTCCCTGACGAGCTTGCGAGCGCTGTCCAGCGGGAGGCTCGCGGCAGCCACCTATCCGTGTCCGAGGTGATTCGAAGGGCTCTCGCCGAGCATCTCGGGCTTGACGGCGCCAAGCGCCTCAGCTGCCCTTCGCAGCGATCGGTCGCAGCGGTTACTCGGATACCGCCGAAAGGATGGAGGAGATCCTGGCGCGCGAGTGGGCCGCTCATTCGAGGCCGAGCGTTCGGACGGATGTCGTGATCATGCCCGACCAACGCCATTTCTCGGCCATCCGGCCCCGCCACTGCGAGGCGCTGCGGCTCCTCCCCGACTGAGCCGCCAGTTACTCCTCGCCGGCTCGCCTGAGCCGTCCGCGGGTCCCATCCCAGCGCCACGCCGCTTCATCGCCGTGAAGATGGACGCCGCCGAGCCAGCGGTCGATCCCGTTCAGACGCAGCGTGATCGTCATCGCCTGCGAGCACGGCCCGACCGGCGTCCGTCAGCTCGAAGGCCCCGTCTCGCTCGGCGAGCAGGGGCACGCGGCCGTCGCGCAGGCGCTCGAGGTAGAGGAGAAACGAGACGTCGCCGAGGTACGGTCGCTCCTCTGGGGCAGTCGTCCGCTCGAAGAGCTCTGACCAGGACGCGACGCCGAGCGCGGCCGCGTCGAGCAGCTGGCGCTCGGTGCGGGACAGGCCGTCGCGGGTGGACGGAAACTCCTCGAGGTGGCGCAGGAGGGCAGCTTCGAGGAACGGCAGGTCGGCGGTGTCGGCGTCGAGCAGGCGCTCGAGGTCGGTCGGGTCGGCCGACGTGAAGGCCCGCCAGGCGTCGCGCCCCAGCTGCCGCGCGGCTCCGGCGACGGCGACGCGCCCCTCGTAGAGCGGGAGCACGTTGACGGCGCCGATCCGGCGCGGCTCGCCGAGGTCGATCAGGCTCGCCCGCCGCGCGCCGAGCCGGTCGAGGATCTGGATCA
Source organism: uncultured Thermoleophilia bacterium (assembly GCA_963838105.1). Classification (GTDB taxonomy): domain Bacteria; phylum Actinomycetota; class Thermoleophilia; order Gaiellales; family Gaiellaceae; genus CAWJNF01. The sequence continues at coordinate 41,926 of CAWIQC010000023.1, forward strand.
GCTGAAGCTGGTCGTAGAGGTCACGCTCGAACCAGAGGACGACCTCCTCCGTCCCCCGAACGGCCCCGAGCGTGCGGTCGCGCCCCGCGAGCATCCCGGAGACGGCCTCGTACGGGCTCCAGCCGCACGTGTCGATGAACCGGGCCCGGACGTCGCGCAGCTCGTCGTGCGAGAGCCGGCCGGGTACCGGCCCTTCGTGCAGCACGTCCTGCCAGGGGGCGATCGTCCCCGGCAGCCGGGCATCCCGAACGAGCCCGGCGACGACGTCGCCGTTCGTTACGTGTAGCACCCGGCAGGGGTTCCGTCAGGGCGGCGACGCGATCCGCGAGACGTGGAAGGCCACGCGGTCGAGCTGCGACGTTTCCGGGCGGTGGGCCGGGGCCCACGGTCGCCGCCGCGCTCGACGAGAGCCGTAGACTTGGCAGCCGGTGTCTCGGGCGAAGGCCGTCGGCAGACGCAGGGAGCGTGGGAATCAGCATGAAGTTCGGTCTCCATGTACCCAATTTCGGTGAGTTCGGCGATCCCGGACGCCTCGTCGATCTCGCGGCCACCGCGGAAGAGGCGGGATGGGACGGCTTCTTTCTTCGGGACCACCTGCTCTGGAGCATCGACCCGGTCGTGCCCCTCGCCGACATTTGGATCGTTCTCGCGGCGGCGGCAGCTCGAACCGAGCGGATCTCGCTCGGGCCGGTTGTGACACCTCTTGCGCGGCGCCGACCGTGGAACGTCGCCCGCCAGCTCGTGTCGCTTGACCGGCTGTCGCAGGGCCGCGCGGTCTTCGCCGCAGGTCTCGGGTACCCGCCGAAGGACGAGTTCGAGGTCTTCGGCGAGGAGTCCGAAGCTCGGACCAGAGCCGGGAAGCTCGACGAGGGCCTCGTCCTCCTCGCGGCCCTCCTCGAGGGAAAGGCGGTCGACCACGCCGGGGCGAACTACACCGTCTCGGGTGTGACATTCCTCCCGACGCCGGACCAAGACCGACACGTCCCGATCTGGATAGCCGGAACATGGCCGAACAAGGCACCGTTCCGCCGGGCGGCAAGGTGGCATGGAGTCGTCCCGGAGAGAGCCGACGGCGAGCTCCTGGGCCCGGACGACCTGCGCGTGATCCTTGCCTACGTCGGCGAGCAGCGTGGGAGCCTGGAGGACTTCGATGTGGTCGTCGGAGGCTATTCGCCCGGGGACGACGCCGCCAGGGCCGCATTTGTCGTCGCCGCGTTCGCCGATGCCGGCGCCACGTGGTGGATGGAACGCCTGGCGCCCTGGCGCGGAAGCGCGTCCGACTTGACACGACGCGTCGACCAAGGCCCGCCGGTCCTGTAACCATAGACGTCGACGCTGGAGTGCGCATACACCACGTATCGATCCCGATCCCACCCGGAGGCCAGGACGTCGGGCGCGTGTTCTACAAGGACGTCGTCGGTCTCTCCGAGATCGCGATCCCACGCTCGCTGGAGCCGCTCGGAGTCGTGTGGTTCGCGGTCGGTGACGGCGAGACCGAGGTGCATCTGCTGCCGGAGTCCCCTTCCGATCCTGCGGCCGAGCGACACTTCGCGCTGCTCGTCGACGACTGTCGGCCGCTGCGACGCCGGCTCGAGGAAGCTGGACACGAGACGTGGGACTCGATCGCGATCCCTGGGCGGAACCGGTACTTCACCCGGGACCCGTTCGGCAACGCGATCGAGCTGTGGTCGCTGGCGACCGACTCGACTCCGTGATTCGCCATGTCGTCCTGTTCTCGTTGCGGGCACCGTCCGATGACGTGCTCGACGAGCTCCTGGTCCCGCTCTACGGTTCGGCTCCCAGTGTGCGGCCGCTTCACCAGCTCCGTCCGGTGCGAGGCACCTGCCGAGCGCTTCGAGATCCAGGTTCCTGAGACGGTTTCAGAGCGCTACAATGTCGCGCCTGGCCAGCACGCGCTCGCGATCCGCCGCGTCGAGAACCGCGAACGCGAGCCCGTCCTTCTGCACTGGGGGCTCATCCCCGCGCTGGGCGAAGGACACGCGGGTCGCCTACAATATGATCAACGCTCTGGCCGAGACACTGGTCGGCAAGAGCTCCTACCGAAATCCGGCCGGCGCTGCATGATCGTCGCCGACGGCTTCTACGAGTGGCGGGCCGGCGTCGACGGGCGCAAAGTGAATGAGGCTCGTGTCGCACCGCTAAGGTTCCCCGACCATTCCAGCCGCGCACGCCGTTTGCCGTACTCTCAGAGCCAAGCATTCGCCTCCGACACGTGTCTCCTACCGGTTCTCACTCTCGACTTCCGCTATCGCCCGGGCAGCTACCTCGACGGTGCGATCCAGGTCGGCTCGGCTAGCAATCAGCGGAGGAGCAATCTCGATCGCGTCGCCGATGGCGCCCACGATCACGCCGTACCGATACATGCGGCAAGCCACGTCGTGCACGGCCTCACGCGGCCACGGTGTCCGAGCCTCCCGCTCGCTTGTGAAGTCAATCGCGTGCCACATTCCGCATCCGCGGATCTCGCCGACGCCTTCGAGCGCGCCAAGTTGTTCATGGAGCGCGGTGCTGAAATACTCTCCGTTCTCTCTCGCGCGATTAATTAGATCCTCCCGCTCTTTGATCTCGATTGCCGCGTTCGCCGCGGCTGCCGCCCCTGCATGCCCGCTGAACGTATGGATGTGCTGAAACACAGGCATGGCATCAGCGATCTCACACCTTGTGATAACTGCTCCCATCGGAACGTATCCGGCAGTAAGCGCTTTCGCCATCGTCATGATGTCTGGCTCGACATCGAAGTGGTTGATCGCAAACCACTCGCCGGTACGGCCAAAGCCTGTGATGACCTCATCCGCGATCAAGACAACGTCGTAACGATCGCATATCTCACGTACCCGGTGCCAGTATCGCTTCTGTGGGATCTGTACTCCATGCGCCTGCATGATCGGCTCGCCGATGAAGGCTGCGACCAACTCTGGGCCCTCGTGCACAATCTGTTCCTCCAGGTACAACGCACAGAAGTCGCAATATTCGTCATCGCTCATCGAAAAGGCGTTTCGGTACGACCGCGGAGCCGGAATCAGGAAGTACCCTGGCGCTCCCGGTTCCGAGATATGCCGCACGTCGAGCCAGTCGCTCGCAGCAAGGGCTCCCAGTGTCGCGCCGTGATATCCGAACCATCGCGAGATAACCTTGTAGGCTCGCGGCTTCCTTCCTCGAGCGATGTGGTACTGCTTCGCAATCTTGATCGCCGTTTCTACCGCCTCTGAGCCGCCGCTCACAAAGAGACACTTGCCAAGGTCGCCCGGAGCGAGCGTTGCAAGCCGCTCAGCGAGTTCGATCGTGGGTTCCGCGAGATTGGTAATCGTGCCGACGTAGTGGAGCTTCCGTAGCTGGTCGTGCACAGCACCAGCAACTTCTTCGTTTCCATAACCCAGGGAGTTCGCTCGAGTATGCGACGACATCATGTCCAAATACTCTTTGCCCTCGCAATCCCAGAGGCGGGTCCCTTGACCTCGAACGTAGACTTGCGGCCCGTGCCTTCCCAGTGCCTGCTGGCTAGCGAGCGGAAAAATGCAGTACTCTAGCGCCTTGTGACGAAGCTCTTCCGAGGTGTCTCCCACCGTCTCGACCTTTCGACGACGCGTTCCGTTGTCCGTTGGCTACTTTTCAACTACAGATGCATCCTGCGGGTCTTCTCCTCATCGATGCCCGCGCTTCGCGGGCCGCACGGGCCGCAATTGGACACGTCGCTCGTCGGCGGCGATCCGCGACGTGCACGCCTGCTCGTATGCGACGTATGGCGCCAAGTCGTCGGCGGCCTCGCTACTCCATGACCATGCCACCGGTGATGTTGACGGCCTGACCGGTCATCTCGGAGGCGTCGTCGGAGGCGAGGAAGAGGACGAGGCGGGCGACGTGCTCCGGCTCCTGGAATCGCCCCATGGGAATGCCGGACATCCAGCGCGCCCGGATCGACGCCTTGGTCTCTCCGGTCATCGCCTCTTCCCAGGCGTACTCCCGCTCCATCATGTCCGTGTTGACGATGCCGGGGCAGACGCAGTTGATCCTGACGTGCGGGGCGACCTCGAGCGCGACGCCCTTGCTGAACACGATCACCGCTGCCTTTGACGCGCAGTAGTGGGTGAAGAGCTTGTAGCCGCGCTTGCCGGCCTGTGACGCGACGTTCACGATCGCACCGCTCTTGCGCTCCAGCATGTGCGGCAGGACGGCACGCGTGCACAGGAAGACGCCCTTGGCGTTCACGTTCATGTTGAGGTCCCAGTCGTCCTCGGTGAGCTCGACCACGCTTCGCATCGTGATCACGCCGGCGTTGTTGATCAGGATGATCGATCTTCCCGTAGCGCTCGAGAGCCGCCTGCACCATCGCCGCGACCTGATCCGCGCTCGTGACGTCGCACTGAACGAGCGCTCGCCACCCCCCTGCCGCCGTCGATCTCGCTCCCAGCAGCAGCGACCTTCTCGCCGTCGAGGTCGCCGAGCAGCACACTCGCGCCTTCAGCCGCGAAGGCGTCCGCGATGGCGCGTCCCGATCCCCTGAGCAGCACCGGTGACGATGACCGAGCGTCCTTCGAACCTTCGTGTCTCACTCATGCTCGCGCCCCTTAAGCCTTGTTCCGAGTGCTCGCGCACCCTGATCTCGAGCGGTACGGTCTTCAGCTCCTCGATCGCCTCCACGAGATGCTGCGGCAAAGCGGTCGAAGATCGCATTGCCCTTCTCGGCCGTCGCCCGCATCGGGTTGCCGATCACGCCGTGCTCGGCGAACTCGTTGTGGTCCATCGGGAAGTAGAAGTACTCGTAGCCCTTGAACGCGGCGTCCCAGGCGCCGTCAGCTCTTCGTGAAACCCTCCGGCAACCAATCCGGCGCCTGCGCCCTCGCGTCGCGGGCCCGATCCATCCGTACGAGCCGCTCGGGTCGTAGGCGAGCATGATCGACGTCTCCTGCTCTGAAGCATGCCACCCCGGGGTTTCCTCCGGCGGGTTCTCCATCAAGTCCTCGACCAGCCCGAGATAGCGCTCGCCGTAGGGCTTGAACATCGCGATCAGCGCCCCCGTCTCATAGCGCAGGCTGGCGCATGATCGGGTCGGTCACCTTGACGTTCGACGTGTGGCCGTTCACGAAGATCAGACGGTTGAAGCCGTGATGGATCAAGCGATTTCGCGAGGTCGTAGAGGATCATCGACGTACCGTGCTGGCCCTCACGGTGATCGTGCCCATGCCCCGCTCGGGCTCGCGCAGGTGCTGCGGGCGAGTAGCCGAGCCAGAGCGGCGGTGCATACGGAACGTATCGGCGAGCGCAGCCGCCCGCCGGCATACCTCTTCGGCGTTGTACACGTCCGTGCCGAGCGGCAGGTGGTCGCCGTGCATCTCGCAGGAGCCGATCGGCACGAGGATCACGTCGGACTTCGCGAGGAAGGCGCGCAGGTCCGGCGGAGCAAGGTCGAGCAGGCGAGTGCGACGGTAGATCGGGCACACGAACTCCTTTCTCTGCGTTCAGCTGGCAACGACGCGCGTCGACGCCGCCTGCTGCACGAGGCTCGATGGCTCGGAGGTTCCCGACCGTGAAGGCCTCGCTCACGGTCAGGTGCGGACTCGCCACGGATCGCCTGCCCGAGGTTCTCGATCTCGAGCTCGTAGCTGTTGCGCCCCGGGCACTCGAACGCCTCGATCGCGCGGTCGCCGCGCCGTATCGTCACGCGTTGTGGGGGCTGGTGCGCGTACCAGGGGGTGGGCACGTCCAGGACGCCGTCGCTGCCGATCACGGTGAAGCCGTAGTCGAGCGGCGCGCGCAGGGACACGTCGAACAATCCCGTGACGCCGGATGGGAAGCGCAGCACCCCGTAGGTGCGCTCGTCGACACCGCTTCGGGTGAGGATCTGGCAGGCCATCGCCTCGACCGGCTCCTCACCCGCAACGAGACGCGTGAAGCCGATGCAATAGCAGCCGAGGTCGCAGCAGCGCCCCGCCGCCGAGATCGGACGTCAGGCGGATGTCGGTCGCGGGGTCGGCCACCGTGAACGAAAAGGAGGCGCGGACTGCCGGAACCTCGCCGATCGCGCCGCCCCCGATTAGCTCCACGCGCCTTCGCCGTTTGCGGGTGGTGGCGGTACATGAACGCCTCCATCAGCACCCGATCGACCTCGCGAGCCTTCGCGAAGAGCTCGACCGCCTCGGCCGAGCGTGAGCGTCAGCGGCTTCTCGCACAGCACGTGCTTGCCCGGCCCGAAGCGCCTTGCGCGTCCAGTCGCCGTGGAGGGCGTTCGGGAAGCGAGATGTAGACGGCGTCGATCTCGGGATCGTCGAGCAGCTCGTCGTAGCTGCCGTGCGCTCGCGGGATCCCGTTGGTCGCGGCGTAGCGCAGCGGCCCTCTCGTGCGTGCGGCTTGCCACCGCCACGAGCTCGGCCCGCTCGCGAGCGCCGCGAACCCTGGGAGGAGCGAGATCGTTGATCGCGCCGTCGATAGGACCCCCCAGCGCGATCGGCGCTGAGCGCCTCGTCACAGATACCGGGCTTGACGAGGATCTTGCCGTTCGTGCGGTTGTTCGTTTCCGGCCAGAGCGCGTCGCACCATGCCGGCGAGGGCGTGCTCGCTTCGTGATCGCGTGCTCCATCTCGATCTGGCCCGATGCCCATCAGCGCGATGACGTTCGGGAAGTTCCAGCGTGCCGCAGTGGCCCACGGTCCCGTAGACCGAGAGCCGCCTTGAGCTGGTGGCGGATGAAGTTGAGAGTCGGCGGGCCGAGCGTCCATGCCGATCACCGAGATTTTGCCGCCGACGCCGAGGACAGTCCTCGATCGACCCCATCACAGCCGCGAAGTTGCCGGTGCACTCGACGGTCATGGCGACGCCCTCGCCTGTGCGTCACGTTCCTGCACCAGCCTGCGCGACGTCTTCCGCGGCCGGATCGACCGCGACGTCGGCCCCGCAGCTTCACGGCGAGGGCGCGACGCTCCGGGAGCGGTCTCGAGCAGAACGACGCTGCGACGCGCCGGCGGCGCTGGCGAGCGCGCACGGCCGCGAGCCCGATCGGGCCTGCCCCGAAGACCGCCACGCGCCGCCGGGCTGGAACCCGCCGCGCGGGTGAACATGCCCTTCGTAGACGACACTGGTCGGTTCGGACATCGCACCCGACCTCGAGCGCGCTTCTCGTCGCTTACGTATCGATCGAGGAGCGCGTTGAAGCGACCAGCACGTGCTTGACGGGGACCTTGACGAACTCTGCGAAGCCTCCGTCGATGGTGAAGCCGAGATCCTCGATGTAGGTGCACGGTTTCGGATAGCCACCGCGGCACGCGGTTGCACGCGCCGCACCACTGGATCTCCTCGGCCGCGACGAGATCGCCCTTGACGAACACGAGTGACGGCGGCTGCCGACGCTCGACGACGTTGCCGGCGAACTCATGGCCGGTCGACGACGGGGCAGCGCATGTGATACGGAGGAGCATGTAGCCCGAGAGCGTCGGTCTCGAACATGTGGACGTCGGAGCCGCAGATCCCGCAGGCGCCGACCTGCACGATCAGCTCGTTCGGGCCGGGGCCGGTCGGGTCCGTCACGGGCGTCATCCTCGATCGTGCGGCGATTCGGTAGACATCGATTGGCATTGACAGCCCATTCGACGGGCTGCATCTTGCCGGAGAGATCACGGCCTCCGCGCGGAGCCCATTCTGCGTCAACGACGATCGCCTTCATCTCAGGCCTTCCTGTGGGCGAATCCGAGCCACATCCCTAGACACCTTCCATCTCCCTTCCTCCTGCTCGACGTGAGGCGACGTGCACGCTCGCATCAGAACGACTTCGGTGAGTTGACCCAGATGTACTCCGTGATGTCGTCGCTCGGCGTTCGCCAGGCGGTGCGGGGTCGAGCTGGGGAACCAGATGGAATCGCCCGGGTCGAGAAAGTAGATCTCGTCGCCGATCCAGACCTTGAGCCGGCCCTTCAGCACCATCCCCCACTCCTCGCCGCTGTGGGTGACGGGCTCCGTGCCCATCGAGGCGCCGACCTCGTACCGGCCGAAGATCGGCTCCAGCGAGTCGCATTCGTCGGGCGCGAGCAGCTCGAAGGTGATGCCGCCGAGATTCCTGCTGTGCAGGAGAGCTCGGCGCTCCGAGGCTCGGACGACGCGCCCCTGAGTCTCGACGGCCTCCGTGAAGAAGTAGACCAGCGTGGTGTCGAGGGCAGAGGCGAGGCGCTTCAGTACGGAGATCGAAGGCTCGACCCGCCCGCGCTCGACCTCGCTGATGAGCGACGGCGATACGCCGGCGAGCGCAGCGAGTCGACGAATGCTGTAGCGGTGCTCGGTGCGAAGCTCACGCAGACGCGCCCCGACGCCGATGGAGTCGTCGCGCCGAACCTCTTGCGGCGACTGCCCGGGCACGCTCACGCCCCGGCCTCGTCAGGGACCGGCCGGCGCCGACGGCTTCCGACGCCGATCAGGAGCGCGGCGGCGACGAGGATCACGATCGTGGAGCCGACGCCGATGATCGTGAACGCGGCATTGACCTCGGGCGTGAACCCGAACCGGAGCAGCGTCCAGACGAAGACCGGCAGCGTCAGGTCGATTCCGGCGAGGAAGAACGTGACGATGATCTCGTCGAATGAGATCGTGAACCCGAGCAGGCACGCCGCGATCACGGCGACGCGGATCTCCGGGAGGGTCACGTGCCAGAACGTCCGGATCCAGCCGGCGCCCAGGTCCATCGAGGCATGCTCCAACGTCCTGTCGAAGGTCCGCAGGCGCTGCAGGACGATGAACATGATCAGCGGGGTGATGAACGTCGCGTGACCGAGCACGATCGTCCAGTACCCGGGCTGAATGCCCATCTGGCGAAACACGATGAGCAGCGAGATCCCGAGGATGATGCCGGGAACGGCCAGCGGAATCGCGACGAGAGCCGCGAGGATCCCTTTCCCGGGGAAATTGAGCCTGGTCAGGATCATCGCGAACGAGACGCCCATGATGGCGCCGATCAGGACGGCGAGCGCGGCGATCTTGAGGCTGTAGAAGATGGCGGCATGGATCTCCCCGTCGCCGAGGAAGTCCTGATACCACCTCGTGGTGACACCCGCGTACGGGAGCGTCTGCGCCCTCGAGTCGTTGAACGAGAACACCCCCATGACGACCATGGGCGCGTAGAGCACCAAGTACACGAGGACGATGAATGCCCAGGCGACGGCCGATCCGGCTCCCTTCGAGAGCCGGGTCAGCGCAGGCTCGCTCACCGTGTCGCCGAACCGCTCGACCGAGGCAGCGTCACTCAAAGCGCGCCTCGGTTCTCGTGAAGAGCGACATGACGGCCAGGAAGACGAGCGCGGTCAGCAGGATCGTGATCGCGATCGCCGCTCCGAACGGCCAGTTGTTGCCGTAGCCGAACTGCTGAAGGACGAGCGAGCCGACCATGGTTCCCTTGAGTCCCCCGACCATGGCCGGCGTGACGTAGTCGCCGAACGCGAGCACGAAACCGATGATGAATCCGACGACCGCCCCGGGCCGGCTCAGCGGCCAGATCACGTGGCGGAACGTGCGCCACGCGGAGGCCCCGCAGTTGCCCGACGCTTCGTAGATGTTCTCGGGGATCCTCTCGAGCATCACGTACGTGGCGAGGAACACGTACGGGATCGCCACGTAGGTGAGGGTCAGGATGACCGTCCCGGTCGAGTAGAGGAACGCGCCCGAGGGCTCGTCGATGATGCCGAGAGACGTCAGCGCCCCGTTCAGCACCCCGCGCTCGCCGAGGATGATGCGCCAGGCGAACACGCGCATCAGGTAACTCACCCAGAGCGGAACGAGGATCAGCAGCGCGGCCGCGACCTTGAAGCGGCCGAGCCGGCGCACGACGAGGTAGGCAAGCGGGTAGGCGATCGCCGTGGCGATCCCCGCCGCGGCGACCGAGATGATGAACGTCCGAGTCAGGGCGACCTGGACGACGTCGGAGTTGAACGCACGCGTGTAGTTGTCGACGCTCCATACGCGGGAGACGTCGCCGAGGCTGTTCTCCCAGAGGCTGTAGAAGATCATGAACAGGTTCGGGAGGATGATCAGGACGATCACCCAGACGAATGCGGGCGTCAGCAGGAGCGCGCGGATCCCGAGCGGCGGACTCGCTCGCCGACCGGCTCGGTGCTCGACGGCATCGGCGCGGTGACGGCGCTCATCAGTCGCTCTGCTCGACGACCACGCCCGCCTCGACCGGCCAGCCCACCTGTACCCGGTCGCCGGGTGCGATCGGGAGCCCACCCTTCGCCCTCACGATGAACGATTGGCCCTCGACGTCCACGAGGACCTCGCGCTGGTGGCCGAGGAACAGGACATCGGTGACGACTCCGGAGTAGCTGTTGGCCGGGCCGATGTCCTCGAGCTCGCCGATCCGGACGTCCTCCGGCCTGACGCTCAGGACGAACTTGCCCGGTGGTGCAGCGCCGCCGAGCCGGATCGGGAGTCGCTCGCTCCTCACCACGCCGTTCGTGGCCTCGCACGTAAGGAGGTTCGTCTTGCCAATGAAGCTCGCGACGAACGAGGTCGCAGGGCGTCGATAGACGTTGCCAGGCGACGCGACCTGCTCGATCCGACGATGGTGCATGACCGCGAGCCGATCGCTCATGGCCAGCGCTTCACCCTGGTCGTGCGTGACGTAGACGAAGGTGATCCCGACCTGGCGCTGGAGGTGCTTCAGCACGACCAGCATGCTCTCGCGTAGCTTCAGGTCGAGGGCCCCAAGCGGCTCGTCGAGGAGCAGAACCTGAGGCTGCCCCACGAGGGCGCGCGCGAGCGCGACGCGTTGCCGCTGTCCTCCCGAGAGCTGATGCGGCCGGCGGTCCTCGAAGCCGGTCATCTCGACCTGCTCCATCACCTCGGCCACCCGCCGTCTGTCTCCTCGTTGTCGACCTTCGCCATGCGCAGCGGGTAGGAAACGTTTCTCGCACCCGCATGTGCGGGAAGAGTGCGTAGTTCGGGAACACCGTGTTCACGTTGCGCCTGTAGGGAGGCTGTCGCGTCACGTCCCTCCCCGCGAGCCGGACGATCCCTGCCGTCGGCCGCTCGAAGCCTGCGATGACCCGAAGGGTCGTCGTCTTGCCACAACCGCTCGGCCCGAGAATGGAGAAGAACTCGCCTTCCTCGATCGCCAGCTCGATGCCGTCGACCGCCGGCACGACCCCTTCCGGGTAGACCTTCGTGACCCCGAGCAGCTCGACGACCAGCTGCCGGACTGACGGAGACGCGTCCGTCACAGCCTCCGTGCCGGGGCTCTCATCAGGGCCTGCCACGCCGGTCACGATGGACCACCGGAAGTCAACGGTCTCGTCGGCCAGCCTAGGTTCCGATCCCGAGCTTGAACTCATCCCACGTCTGGATACGACGATCGAGGTCCTCCACCGCCTGGTAGAAGACCATCTTGGAGAAGAACTCCTCGCCCGCCTGCGTCGCCGGGATCAGGCTGATCGCGAGCTTGTCCTCCGTGAGGCCTGCGGTGACTGCCTCCTCCGAGGTCGCCTGCTCGTAGCTGAGAACGCCCGAGTTGGCCGTCACGGCCGTGAACCTCGCATGCCAGGGGATCGTCAGCGTGTCGTTGATGAACTGGTAGACGGCGTCGAGCTTATTGGCTCCGCCTTCTTTCGTGATCGCGTAGTTGTCGCTCCACGCCGGCGTGCCCGGATCCACGAGGTGGTTGACCAGGAGCGGAATGCCCGCAGCGGTTGCATCGACCTGCACCTGGATGATGTTGATGTAGCCGATGACGGCCTCGCCCGACACGAAGGCGTTGACCTGATCCGTGAACCCGCTCGTCAGGCGCTTGAGCTGCGGCCGGAGATCGAACAGCTTCTGTTCGAACTGCTCGTATTGCTGCTCGTCCAGGTTGAAGGGATCGGGAAAGCTGAGCGCGAGCGGGATCATCGGCTCGACCGACGTGGGATCGTCGAAGATCGTCACCAGGCCGGCGAACTGGGGATCCCAAGAAGATGTTCGAGTCGGCCGGGATACCTTCGGCGTCGGCGTACGCGGAGATGTCGTAGCTCCCCGGCACCTGATCGGAGTTCCAGCCGAGCGGCTGGTTGCCCCAGTTGTAGAGGATGCCGTAGTTCGTGCCGTCGACCGAGGTGGCGTCGCGCCAGGGGAACGCCTCGGAGATCTGCGTGACGTTCGCGGCGAGGGACTCGTCGACCGCGATCAGGAGATCGTCCGCCACGTACTGGTCGAACCACCCGGACGTGTTGAGCACCAGGTCGAACTGGCCCGGACTGGCCTTCGTCTTCGAGAACATCTCGGCCGGGGACCCGACGTTCGTCACGTTGACCGCAATGCCGGACTGTGCCGTCCACTCGTCGAGCCACTCTTGCTGGTGATAGCCCTCCCAGCTCAGGATGTTGAGGGTATCGGCACTGCCTCCGCCGCCTCCCTCCTCTTCACCGCCGGCGGCGGGTTCGGCTTCGCCATCTCCATCGTCACCGCCGCCGCAGGCAGCCAGGAGAGCAGCCGCCGACAGCCCGAGGCCGACGCCCGCGGTTCGCTGGAGGAATCGCCGTCTTGTGAGCCGGTACGTCGCGAGATCCAGCCTTTGGACCCCGGGCTTCTCGGGATCGTGCGTCATAGCCCTAGCTCCTTTCCTCCACACCGCCGACAAGACTGCCGAACTCCTTTTCCAGTGCTGCTTCGGGCGTGGCGCGCCCTCGAACCACGGCGGCGATCGCCCTCACCATCGCCTCCGGAGCCTCGTGCTGAAAGATGTTCTGCCTGACTGAGCATCCGGCCGCCCCTGCTGCGCGTGCCTGGGCGACCTTGGTCAGAAGGTCGAGGTCGGACTCCCGCGACCCTCCCGCCACGACTACGGGAACGGGAACGCACTCCACGATCTCCCGGAAGGTCTCCGGCGAGCCCGTCCAGTTGCTCTTGATGACATCGGCGCCGAGCTCGGCGCAGAGCCTCGCGCTGCGCCGGAGGTAGGGAACTCCCCAGGTGGATGCGAAGTCCTCGTCGCCGTAGTACGAGTTCGGGTACTCGGCCTCGGCGATCAGGGGCATACCCCAGCGCTCACAGGCTTCGCCGAGCTCGGCAGTCAGGCGGATGACGTCCGGCTCGTTCTCCGGCGCGAAGGGAAGGAGCGCCACCACGGCGTCGGCGCCGAGAGCGAGGCATCGTTCCACGGTCGCGGTCGCGACCTCCTGGTAGGGCACGCCTCCTCGGCTCGCCGTCGCCGTCACCTTCACGACGAGCCCGACGGAGCGTGTGGCGCCCAGCGTCGCGGCAACCGCGGGAACGATCCCCTGGACCGAGAAAGACGCAGTCGGCACCGCCGTCGGCCGCGGCTTTCACCATGGCGACCGGGTCTTCGAGACCTGCCAACACGTCCGGCGCGCTCGTGCCGTGGGAGAAGGCGAACATGGTCGTCGTACCCGTGTCCGGGTCGAGGATCCGTCGTAGGCGAATCGCCTTGCCAGTGCTCATCGCGGAACCGCTACCTCCTTCCCTCGGGGCGCCCGCGCCCCATGCTCGATCAGCTCGAGAAGCACGTCCACCGTCCGCTCGACAAACGCCGCATCGTTGATGTGGCCACCGATCAGCTCCAACCGCACGGACTTCGAGAGCGCGGCACGCAGCGTGTCGACGAACGCCCCATCCGCCTCGGGGCTCCAGAAGGGCCCGCCTTCGACGTTCGGGATCGAGAAGCCACCCAGCGGAACGCATATTGCCGTCGGTCCGACGGAGTGATTCGCCTTCCTCGCGAACGTGCGCGCCAGCTGCTCCATCTCCTGTCGATTGAGACGTACGAAAGTGAATTGCGGATTGTGGCGGTAGAGCGCCCTTCTCGCATAATCCTGCAGCGCGTCCTTGTAGGGTCGACGGTGATCAGGTCGAGACATCCGGGCACGAGCACCTGCGGGATCGACTTTTCCCGCGACCTCCATTCGGCGGGCGTCGAAGACATGAGGCCACCGATTCGGTGCTGCCTATCTCAGTGGTCGTGTAGTCAAGCACAGCTGCGAAGGCGCCGTCATGGACGAAGTCTCGAGCGCATCGACGATCGACACCGTTTGCGTGGAACGTCATGAGCTCGTAGCGGCCTGACGAAGCATCCGGTGCGCGAGCATGAGCGCGGGTGTCGTATTGCGGTTCATACTTGTGCCGATCATCGGCTTCCGAGGCTGGCCTTCGTGGTGGCTGGCGCCGCGAGTCGCCTGAGTGGCACCGTGATGTAGCCAGTGCTGACGGAAGACTGGCTGGTGATGCCGTTGATCCCTGGGATGTCGGCCACGGAGTGCATCAGGGCCAGATCCCGGGTGTCGAAAGCGTCGAGCCTCGCACGCCGGAAGCGAGCGGCGTGACGATGAGCTGGAAACCGTGCCCTAGCGCTGCAGGCCGAGACCGTGAGCGAAACGCCACCGATGCAGAGCGTGCTGTCGATACGACCGTATCGGCGAAACCGTCGCGATCCGCTTCACGTCGTTCGGCCATCGCGCCACCGCGTCGCTGTGGTCCAGGGCCGGGAGTCCGCCAGCGAGATGCTCGGCAGCGCGGCGATGTTCTCTTCCGCGGGAAGCGACGTCGGCGAGAGTCGGTGACCGGAGACACTGTAGTCAAAGGACGAGCACGTCGCAGCCGAGCCGCTCGATCCGCCGGTTCATTGAGATCGGCTCCTTTCTCGTCGAGCGTGCCGATCAGGAGACCGTGGCCTGAGCTGTCGCGGCATATCCGTGTTCGAGATGTCGATCATCGACGCCGACCGGATGCGACTGTGTTCGGATACCGTAGACATCGGGCCGAAGGCGCAAGCGTACGCCGACGAGCGACCGGCCCGCTGCAGGGAAGCGGCGCCATCGCGGTCTGATCCGTCGTCGACGAGGACCTGTTGTGCTGTTGAGGTAGTCGGCTGCGTCCAGCGCGGTACTCGATCATGTTCGCTATGAGGCGCCGATGGTGCCGAAGGACGTTGATGCGAGCGAGCGACTCGGCGAGGCCGTCGCGAGCCGGTTTCCATCATCGCGTCCGAACCCATCCCGCGATATCTTTTTCGCTATGATGCCGTGTCGATAGGTTCATCGTCGATCTTGTGCCATCAATGATGCGGCCTAGGCTGAGTAGCGAGCGGACTCCGGTTCCGAGACGGGGCCGTTGATCGATGCACGAGAACGAAGCGGTCCTGCCTCGACTGCCCGTGATGATCGCCCGGGCGGCCGGGGCACTGATGCAGACCATCGAGCCGAGGTCCGCGATCGTCGTCGTCAGCTCGGCGGTAACTCCAGAAAGTCGACCGGCGCGTATTCCGGCTGCTCGACGTATACGTCGAGCCGGCCGAAGGCCGCGAGGACATGCGCCATCATCCGGTCTGTCATTCTTCTTCTACTGCATCGCCTGGTGCGTACTCCATCCGTGCTGCTTGCAGGCCTCCTCGAGCGTCGACTCGTCCCGCAGGGGTTTCTTGCTCTCCTCCCCGCGAAGACGCAGGAGAGTCCTGATCCGCCGAGCCGCGGCAGTGGGGTAGCCCGATCCCTGGCTGCCGACATGATGAGCGCAACCCTGGACCGATCTGCCATTCCTGTTCTCCTCTCGTGAAGGTGGAAGGCCTTGCCGATTGCTGCTACGAACGTCTAGCCCTGCTAGCACTGCTTCATGTTCGCGCACGGCCGGCGCCGAGGCGGTCAGGTCCTCGGTGACGTTGATGTCTTCTGGGATTCGAACCCGGTGAGACGGTCCTCTCATTTAACAGAAGCGCATCGATGCGACGCCGTCCTGTTCTGCCATCAGCGCCTTGCCGAGGCCGAGTGCTCTTTCCGTCGCAGGCCGAGCCCGATCGCATCCGCGGCGGGCTCGGAGGCCGCTCGGCGATCAGGGCCTAGTCGATGTTCCAGGTCCACTACGGCTCCGAGCTCCGAGCACCGAGACCAGCACGTAGAGCCCGTACTCATGGACGAACGGAGGAAGGGCTGCGTCACCTCTGACGCCGGGGAGATCGGCGTCCTGCGGCGAAAGCGGTCGAGAACCTCCTCCGCCGCTGGGTCAAGCGGCGGAGTGTGTCCGTCAGCTGATTCGGGCGAAAGCGGCGCGGAGGATGGGTCGGGCTCCCTGCCGCAGCTCTCGCCGCCGCCGCCCGGAGGCGACGGTGGCGATGAGAAGCGCGAGCGGGCTCCGTGTCGACTGAGTCGCTGAGCCCGTCGAGCAGTGAGTGACACTTGATTATCTGTCGAGGATCTGGTTGCGAACGAGACCGGCGCGAGTCGATCAGTCGAGCGCATCGGCGGGGACGCTGTTCGTCTTGTTCCTGATCTCTAGCGATCGGACGATGTCCTTGCGTCGGGATAGAATGTTCTGACAGCGGCGACGTGGACGTGTGGTTGGATGGGCGAGCCGGGTCGTGATCGTCCAGAAAGATGTCGTTGGCGACGACTCATGGTGCTGTGCGAAGGAGTCGACGGACCAGCGTCGTGTCGCCGTGCGCGACACGGCGGCATGCTGATGGTGTCACGGTCGAGCGAAGGCCGAACGCTGCTCAGTACGGGACCAGAGAACGTGGAGCCGTAGCTCGGCGAATGGGAAGTGCCGACGAGGTCGCGGGCGACGTGGCGATGGAACAGGCACGAACCGAGCGAAGTGTCTGCTGCGTCGCGGAAGCTCGTGCAGCAACTGTTGTTGATGTAAGGAGTTGAGTATGATGCCGTCTGCCGCTCCGCCATCATTCCTATCGCTGACCAGCGTGTTCGCCATCCGCGCGACGTCGTCGCGCCGGACAGCCGTAGTCCGCCAGGTCGCCGACATAGGACATGTGTGGATCGCTTGCGCAGGCGTCGACGAGGTGAAGCTGCCTGATGGTGTGGTCCCCAGGACCTGGAGATCGATCTTGGTGCCGATGTGGTCAGTCGCTCTCGGTCCAGAACATTATCGGCTCCTTGAGTGCGACGTCTTGTGGTTCGGCAGCAGTACTGATCCGGCGATTGCCGTGAAGGCTGACCTGATCGACGCGGAGCCGCTCGCATTCGCTCTGGACCAGCGGACGGCGTTGTGTTGCTGAGCTCTTGAAGACCGAGGTCGACGTAGTAGGTGATCGTCGCATCGCGCCGGCACGCGCCTCGTAGAAGTGCTCGAGCGGACACGACGCCGCTGCTGCAGCGGTCGAGCGAGCAGGAGCTGTTTGGGCCAGTTGCGTCCTTTCGCGATCAGATCCGAATCCGAGGAAGATCGGGCGGCAGAAGCCATTCATTCAGCCGCGCCGTCCTGGGAGAGAAGTCCGTTCACCAGGAGCGCGCGCCAGCGAGGTCGAGAATCGACAGCAGGCCTGCTGCGTCAGCACGCGGTCGTCGATCAACCGGAGGTGTGAAGGGAACCAGAAGCAGCGCGCTGCGCCGTATCTTTACCGCGCTCGCTGCGATCGCCGCGTGTCGTTGCTGTGCTCGAAGAACTCCGGCGGTCGCGATGAGGCAGGACATCGGTCCGAGGTCACGCCGCTCTTCCGCAGCGCGGCGCCTTCCGGCGAGAAGCGGCACGCGAAGCGCGCCCGGATGCCGCGTGAGTGCTGAGAGCGAGGCGAGAGTCGCCAGTTCGTCGTCGATTGCCGCCTTGGGGCTGTACTGTCGCGACGTAACGTGTGCTCGCGCCGGCGCAGCGCGGCGGCGGGCCAAGTGGTCTCGACGGTGCTCTGCACGTACCCGGCACGCAGAGCCTTGTCGACGAGCGAGTCGGTGTTCCTCAGTCCGAGGTCACCTTCGACTGTCTGTGTCAGGGTGGTCGGGCACGGCCCGGGTGCGAATCCACGGTCGCGCCCGTCCACGGACAGGCACGAGTGGACATCGAGTCGTTGCGCCGCCGATGTCGATGCGATGGGGTGGAGGACTCCAGCGAACTGCTGCCTGAGCGTCGTGCAGCACGCGCGCCGCCTCGAGCACCGCCCTCGGAGTCGGCACGCGGATCGATCCGCGCCAGCGGTGATCGAGACGCAGGCGGCCGCGGCTGATCACGCGCCCGACGGACCTCCTGGATCTGCTGCGTGTCCTTGACGTCGAGGCGCTCGATCTCTGACATGTTACGGGTGAGCGAGACGGTCGACCCGGCCCGAGGGCTCGACGAGCTGCTGCTGAAGCCCCTCTTCGTTCCCGCAACTAACCACCGGAACGTCCGGGACCGAGGTTGCGAAGGCCGTCGAAATTCCTCGAGATGGCGCGCCGCGTTGCTGCCGTTGGTCCGACCTGTGAGCAGGACCACGTCCGGGGCGGCCGAGCAGATCTCCGAAGAACAGTCGCCGAGGACGCCGGCGTGAGCGGAGACGATCCGTGCCCCGGCCGTGCACGCGGCCCGGCGCGACTCGAGCGTCAAGCGTCCTCGAGCCCGACGACCGCGACACGGAGACCCGCCCGCGCTCCAGGAAGAGCGCGCGCGCGGTTCTCCTCGTCCTGGGGAAGTCGTCGGCGAGGAGCTTCAGATCGTCGCCGAAGACGGAGCGGTCGAGGGACGAGACGTCGGGCCAGTCGATCTCGACGAAGTTGTCGGCCGGGTCGCGGAAGTACATCTGCACCTCGCCGCCGGGCAGCTCGCACAGCGAGCCGAAGCGCTCGCTCTGGTCGAAGATGCCGAGCTCCTTGAGCCGCAGGTAGGCGGCCTCGAAGTCGTCGACCTCGAAGCCGAAGTGCTGGTACGTGTGCCGGTCCTCCTCGACCTGGAAGAGATGGAGCTGGAGGTCGCCGAGGCGCAGCCAGCGGACCGGGATGCCGAAGTTCGGCGACGGGATCCGCTCCATGCCGAAGACCTCCTGGTAGAAGCCGGCCGACGGCCTCGACGTCGCTCGCCGGGATGCTGACGTGGTTGAGCGCCGTCGCGCGCACGTGCCCGATCATACGCCCGGCTGCGCAGCGTCGCGGGGCCGGGACGAGTGGCCGACTCGCCTACAATGGCGCTCAGCCGATCACGAGGAGGAGCGATGGCCGACACGTACCGCGCAGTGATCCCCTACGAGTCGCTCGACCCGCTGACGATCGGAGCCTCCGGCGACGAGTACAAGGTCAACCGGGACACGCTCGAGCTCGACATTCCGCAGGCGAACCTGCTCGCCGCGATCTACCCCGACGAGCCCGCTCCCGTCCCGGACGCGACCGAGGCGGCGCGCCAGGCGCTCGAGCAGCCCGTCTCGGGCCCGCGCTTCTCGGAGCTGCTCGCCGGCGCCGCGCGCGTCGCCGTCATCATCGACAACCAGTTCCGGCCGACGCCGCAGTCGAAGCTCCTCCCCGCCGTGTTCGACGCGCTCGAGGCGGCGGGCATGACCGATGCCTGGTCGTCTGCGCGAACGGCAAGGTCTTCCCGATGTCGGAGTCGGACATCGAGCAGAAGATCGGCGCCGACAACCTCGCCCGCATGGAGCGCCTCGGCATCCCGTTCTTCCAGAACGAGCCGCGCAACGCGGACGCCTACACCTACGTCGGCGTGTCCTCGCGCGGGCACGCCGGTGTGGCTGCTCACCGAGGTCGCGAGGCTGCGACGTGAAGATCACGATCGGCCAGGCGCAGTCGAACCACTGGGGCGCGGGCGGCGGCGGCAAGCTGATCCTCCCCGGCGTCGTCTCGGACGAGACGATCGAGTCGAACCACTGCGCCTTCGTCCCTTCGCCGCAGACCCACTACGGCGCCTACGCGGGCCCCATGCGCTCGGACATCGACGAGGTCGCCACGATGTGCGGCCTCACCTGCACGATGAACGTCCTCCTCGACACGCACGGCCGCGTGATCGACTGCGTCTTCGGCTCGCACCCGGAAGCCCACCGCGCGGCGATCCAGCGGTTCAACCGAGATCTACACGTACGACCACCCCGGCGCCGCCGACATCGCGATCTGCGGCGTCTTCGCGCCCACCGACCACCTGTTCTTCCACACCGGCTGGGGCTGCATGTCGTCCGACCTCGTCGTCAAGGAGGGCGGGACGATCATCTACTGCTCGCCCGTCTCCCGGGGTCTCGACCGCGATCGGCGACTTCCCGGGCCTCGCGCTCATGGACCTCATGAAGCCGTACATGCCGCCGACGCGCGAGAACTACCAGCGCGTGCTGAAGGACATCCACGCGCGCGCGATCCAGATGTGGGCCGGCTGCATCTGGGTGCCGATCTACGAGGTGATGACGCGCAAGCGCCTCGTCATGGTCACGCTCGAGGAGAACCTCGAGATGGCGGCGGACATCGGGCTCGAGGCCACGACGTCGCTCGACGAAGCGTTCGCGCAGGCGCTCGAGCGCCACGGGCCGGACGGCGAAGGTCGTCGTCCTCCCGTTCGCCCGCTACCAGCTCCCGCGCAACGCGATCCGCATGGACGCGGAGGAGATCCGGGTGCTGGAGGAGGTGCGGCTGTAACGGCAGCGCCGCGAGTCCGTTCGCGGCTCGACGACGATCGTCGAGCTGCTGCGCCGCTACCCCGAAGGAGAGGCGGCGCGGCTCATGTCACGGCTCGCCTGGCCGTGCGCGCACTGCGGCGGCGCCTTCCACGAGCCGCTGACGATGGCGGCGAAGCGCCACCGGAACTCGCCGCGCGCCGTGCTCGAGGCATTCCGCGCGCTCGAGCGCCCCGGCGGGCCCAGCGACGAGCTGGTCGAGGCCGCGGGTCGCAAGCGGGCGTGAGAGCGACGGCCGGCGAGCGCGCCGGCCCTCGCTCTCCGTCCAGGTCCGGTCAGTCGATCTCCTCGACCACCGCGTAGTGCGTCTCGCCGAACAGCAGCTCGAGCATGCGGGCGAACTCGCTGGCCCATTCCTCGGCTACGACCGTGGAGGCGCAGACGTCGCCTCCGTACTCGCACAGGCTCACGATCGTCATCGTTTCCCTCCGGTTGCCGCCACCGTGTGCGTATTTGACAGACCTATGAAAGCATTCGCGGTCGGACGAGGCGCCGGTTCACTCGCCGAGCACGGGCACGTCGGCGAGATCCGCCGAGAGCCACTTGCGCGAGAGAGCCTCGACGGTGCCGTCGGCGAGCAGATCGCCGAGCGTCGCGTCGAGATCGGCGCGCAGCGGGCTGCCCTTCGGGCAGGACGATGCCGTAGCGCTCGCCGGTCGCGATCCGGCCCGCGAGCGGCCCGTAGCGATCGGGTAGCTGGGCACGCTCCGCGCCGAGAATGGGCGCGTCGAGGACGGCCGCGTCACAGCTCCGGCCCAGCAGCTGCTGGAAGAGGACGGCCTGGCGGTCGAAGAGCATGGGCGGGAGCGCCGGCTGGATCTCGCTCGCGAGGAGGGCCTCGGCCGTCGTCCGGCGCTGCGTGCAGAGCTGGAGCTGTCGGAGGTCGGCTACCGTCGCCGGCCTCGTCAACAGGCCCTTGCGCAGGAGGATCCCCTGGTCGGCATCGAGGTAGGGAACGGAGAAGTCCACGTTGGCCGCGCGCTTGTCGGTGATCGTCACCTGGGCGAGGGCGATGTCCCACTGCTTGTCACCGGGCGAGAAGAGCCTGCCGAAGCGCTCGACATGCACGAAGCGGACTTGCTCGAATCCGAGCTCCCGCGCCAGCGCGCGAGCGAGGTCGATCTCGAAGCCCTTGGCGAAGACGACCTCCTCCCCACGGACGGCGCCGACCTGGAAGCCCGGGCTCGGCAGGTTCAGGCCGACGACGAGGGCACCGGTCCGCTCCTCGTCACCCGTCTCCGGCCCGGCCGGCTGCTCCTCTTCGCCCGTCTCCGCCGGCGGCGGCGCCTCGGCCGGCTCGCTCGACTCGCCCGTTTGCGCCGGCGGCTCGCTCTCGCCCTCGGTGGCGGCCGACGGCTCTTCCGGCGCGGGTGCCAGCGGTGCGGCCGTGGCGCTGGGCGGCGGGGGCGGCTCGGCACTCTCGCCGGACGAGCCGCAGCCGCCGAGAACGAGGGCAGCCAGGACCGTCGGAGGGCAGCGACGCTCCGGCCCGTCACGACGGTGGCGAGGACGCGCACGGGAGTCCCGAGCGGCGCGAAGGAGTAGAGGAACTGGGCGTCGTAGCGGGGCACGCGCACGCAGCCGTGCGAGGCCGGATACGGCGGGACGTCCGGGTACTCATGGAAGGCGATCCCGCCGACGAAGTAGCTCGCCCACGGAAGCCAGACCTGGAAGGGGACCGACCAGGACGCTCCTCCTTGCGGAAGATCGAGAAGCTGCCCGGAGGTGTCTCGGTGCCCGGCGCGCCCGTCGAGACGGAGACCGTCCGCAGCGACACGCCTGCCTTCGACGAGGAGGGCGAGCTGGCGGTCGAGCAGCACCTCGATGCGCCGGCCGCCGCCCTGGGTCCTCGGCCGCGGGCGCTCGGCCGCATCGAGGGCGGAGAGCGTGGCCGGCCCGGCGACTCCGTCGCGGTCGAGCCCTGCCCACTTCTGGAACGCGACGACCGCGAAGCGCGTCTGCTCGCCCGCGAGCCCGTCGACGCCGCTCTCCGGGAGAAAGCTGAGCTCGGCGAGGCGCTGCTGCAGCTCGAGCGTGTCGGGCCCCGGCGGTGGGAGCGTCTCGTCGTCGGGGGGCTCGGGAGGCGGGACGACCGGCCGCTCGACGTCGGTGGCGCGGACCGGCTTCGTCAGGTCGACCCCGGGAAACAGCCCCAGCGGCGTTCCTCCCTTCAGCAGCACGCGCACCCGTTTCACGCCCGGCACCGAGGTCACGGTGGAGACGAGCTGCGCGAGGCGCGAGGAGAGCTCTCCGGCGTCCCTGCCCGCCCCGAAGGCCTCTCCGAGGTCGACCCGGGCCACCCCGTTCGCGAACGACACGTCCCGGAGCACGGTCTCCGAGGGAACGTAGCTGCGGACGTTTCGTTCCGACTCTTCGGCCGTCGGCCCTTCGATGAGCGCGGTCACGGCCTCCCGGATCGTCGAACCGGGCCGGTCGACTGCGACGAGCTGCTCACCCTGGAGGAAGAACACCCGGACGACGGGCGCTCCCGCCGTGGCGGCCGGCGTCACCCAGAGCCCAGCGAGGACGCAAGCCGCGGCCAGCGCCAGGGTGAGCAGCTTGCGCACCGGCGCTCGCGTCAGTCGAGCACGAAGGTGACCTTGAGATGCACGTGGAACGCCGCGACCTGACCGTCCTCGACGATGACCTCCTGGCCGTCCACCCAGACGCCCTGGATGCCACGGAGGGTCTCCGATGCCTTCGCAATCCCCTGCCGGCAGGCGTCCTCGAAGCTGTCGGGCGAGCTGGCGGTGAGCTCGACGATCTTGGCAACGGACATGGTTCCTCCTTCTCTCGAGCCTTCCTCCACGGGAGTCGAGCGTCGCGAGGCTTCCTGTCGCTCGTGACAGGCGCACTCTACGATGGTGGGTGTCGCTGCGCGGCGTCCTCTTCGACCTGGACGGCACTCTCGCGGACACGGCCCTGGCCGAGCGGGAGGCCTGGGACGCTCTCGCGGCCGTGATCGAGACCCACGTGCCGTCGCTCGAGCGCGACGAGCTCCGGCGCCGGTACGTCGGCGTCTTCGAGCCGAACTGGACCGGGTACCTCGAGGGCCGGCTTGCGTTCGGCGAGTACCGCTGGAATCGCCTGCGCGACGCGATCGCGCCGTGGGCCGAGCCTCGACGAGGCCCTGTTCGAGGCCTACCGGCAGGAGAAGCGCCACACGGTCGAGCGCCTGCGACTCTTCGACGACGCCGTCCCGACGGTACGGATGGTGCGGGCGCGAGGCCTGCGCGTCGGGCTCCTGACGAACGGGCCTTCCGAGCTGCAGCGGCGCAAGCTCGCAGTCACCGGGCTCGAGCCCGAGCTCGAGGCGATCGCGATCTCGGAGGAGATCGGGGCCGCCAAGCCCGACCCGAAGGCGTTCTCGCTGGCGGCTGCGATGCTCGACCTCGAGCCCCCCGAGACGGCGATGGTCGGTGACTCGCCGATCTACGACGTCGCGGGCGCCCATGCGGCCGGTTGCGCGCTCGCCGTGCTCGTCACGCGAGGGCTCGACCTCGCAGCCGAGGGCGCAGTGCCGATCGAGACCCTCGAGGAGCTTCCGCGCGCCCTCGGTCTGCAGGGGCCGGATCCCGTTGGCCCGTTTCGGGGTCTGTAGGGGCCGGATCTCATCCGGCCCGCCTTCCGACCTGCGAGCGTCACGGCCTGACGGCCGCGACAGGGGCCGCGTGACGATGCGGCCCCTACCTCCACCTGGCACGTGTCGGGTGCGTCAATCGTCTTGGCGGGTGGTCCCCATCAGCGGAGTCGGTGCGGACGAGCGCCTTGTAGTTGCCGATGTACGCCCGCGAGCGATGCCGGAGACCGTGCGGCCGCCGGAAGCTCTCGTTCCTGCGTTGCCTGCCGCGATTCCCGCCACGTGCGTGCCGTGCCCCGACTCGTCCGGGTCGAAGGCGAGCCTGGCCGAGCGCGTCTTGGCAGTCGGTGGTGCGAACGCGCGGGCGACGATCACCTTCGCGTTCGTGTACTGGAGCTGGCCCTTCGGGAAGCCGCCCGGCATCGTGTACCCGCCGGGAGCGAAGAACGCGTGACCGGGATCGACGCCGGTGTCGATGATCCCGATCTTCATCCCGTCGCCCGCGGTTTCGAGCCCCGCTCCCCAGAGCGCCCGTGCCCCGATCTGCTGTGCGCTGTCGTCGAGCTGCGGGTCGTAAAGCGCGGACGCGAAGACGTCGCTGACGCCCGGGAGCTCGGCCACTCGACCGACCGCCGAGCGCGGCAGATCGACGGCAAAGCCGTTCAGAACGAGGCGGTAGCGCCAGCGCAGCCGCGCCTCCGGCACCTCCCGCGCCAGCGCCCGCCGGAACGCCGCCTGCTCGGTCGCGATCCGCGGGCCGCCGTCCTGCGCACGCGCCAGCGCGGGGGCGCCGAGCGTGACGACGACCTGGGTGAGCTCGTCGGCGGCGGCGGCCTGCGACTCCCGGTCGAGCCCGGCGACCAGTCCGGCGACCGCGAGCACGGCGAAGCCGAGCGTGGCCATGCTGGTGAGGGCTCGGGCACGCGTCATCCTCGAATGAGACGAGCGATCGCCGCCGATCGCTTGTGAAGATGCGGATGATAGGGACGAACCCCTGCAAACCGGCACGTCCTGAGTCGGCCCGTGTCTCACTCGGCGCCGAATGCGAGCGGCACCGGACACGTGGGCGCATGCTTGAACGCCTTCCGGACTCTCTCGCGGCAAGCGCCGCGTACGGCCAGGGCGAGTTGGCGTGGGGTTGCCTAGACTTGTCCGATCTGCGGCTTTCTTGTCGGTCAGCACAAGTCAGGAGGAGGTGCAGTCATGGCGCCACACCGTCTTCGGTCGCGGCCCATAGTCATGCTCATCGGACTGCTCGGCGTTGTCCTCGTCGGAGCAGCCTCGGGCGCTAGCGTGTCGTTCTCCGCGCCGAAGGAGGACGCGAAGGCCGCGGCCACGCTGCGGGCCTGCGTCCAGCGCACCGGCTCGCAAGAGAGCATCGGCGACCTCAACGTTGACGTCGGCGCATGCGGTGGACGTCGGCCGCTGGTGATCCCGCTCGGCGCCGGGCCGCGAGGACCCGTAGGACCTCAGGGCGCAACGGGACCCCCAGGCCCTCAGGGACCGGCCGGAGCGCCCGGCGCCACGGGACCCGCGGGACCTCCGGGTTCTGGCGGAGCGGGGGCACCGGGGCGGCAGGGCCGGCAGGGCCGGCAGGGCCGGCAGGGCCGGCAGGGCCGGCAGGGCCGGCGGGGCCAGCGGGGCCAGCGGGGCCAGCGGGGCCAGCAGGAGGCTTGTCAGGTGTCGAGGTCGTCACGCGCAGCCCGGGACCAGCACGGCCGTCGGTTTCAAATTCCAGACCGCGACGTGCCCCGCGGGCACGTTCATGGTGAGTGGCGGAGGCTCGATTTCCGGCCCGACCGTCGCGGCTCTGACGTCGTCTTTCCCCTCGGGGTCATCAGGGTGGATTACCGCCGCCGTGGAACTACCAGGAATCGCCGATACGACGCTTTGGAGCCTTGTGGCCTATGCACTCTGTGCTACCGCTCCCTAACCAGACACGACTCCGGGCCTCGAGTGTTCTGATGCTTCTAGCCCGTAGCCCGGCCAAGCGGCCGGGCTACGGGCTGCTCGCCGACGTGACTGAGTTCGGGAATCGACTGCTGATCCGTAAGTGCGGACGAGAGGACTTGAACCTCCACGTCCTTTCGGACACACGGACCTGAACCGTGCGCGTCTACCAATTCCGCCACATCCGCGTGGGCCGGTCATTGCACTTCGCGCTCGCTGCTCGCCGATTCGGACCGAGCGCCGGCGCCCTGGACGCTGGCGCTGCTCGTCGTCGCGTACGCGCTCGCATCGAGGATCCAGTTCGAGGTGGCAAGCGGGTCGGCGGTCCCGACACAGCTCGTCCTCGTCCCGATGCTGTTCCTGGCGCCGGTGGCGACCGTTCCGATCCTCGTCGTCCTCGGCTACTCGCTCGGGCTGGTCGCCGACATCGCAACGGGCCGTGTCCACGCGGAGCGCATCGCGGTGGTCGTCGCAGGCTCGTGGCACTGCCTCGGTCCGGTGGCTGTGTTGCTCGCAGCCGGCGAGGCCCCACGGCCCTCGGCGACTGGCCGATCTACCTGGGCGCGCTGGCCGCACAGTTCAGCGTTGACCTCATCACCTCGACGTCCCGCGAGTGGCTCGCGGTCGGCGTGCCGCCGCGCACGCTGCTCGCGCCGATGGGCTGGGTGTTCCTCGTCGACTCCCTGCTCGCTCCCATCGGCCTGCTCGGTGCGCTGGCCGCCCAGTCGAGCCCCGGCGCCTTCCTGCTGGCCCTGCCGCTCATGGCGCTGCTGGCGATCTTCGCGCGCGAGCGCGCCGCCCGGATCGACGGCGCGCTCGAGCTCTCCCACGCGTACCGAGGGACGGCATTCCTCCTCGGCGATGTCGTCGAGGCCGACGATGCGTATACCGGCACCCACAGCCGCGGGGTCGTCGAACTGGTGGTCGCGGTCGCCGACGAGCTCGGCCTCGACGGGCCCGACCGGCGGCGGGCCGAGCTCACCGCGCTCCTCCACGACGTCGGCAAGATCCGGATCCCGAATGAGATCATCAACAAGCCCGGTGCTCTCGACCCCGACGAGCGCGCGGTGATGCAGACGCACACGATCGAGGGAGAGCGGCTCCTCGAGCGGGTCGGAGGGCTGCTCGGCGAGGTCGGTGCCCTGGTGCGCTCGTGTCACGAGCGCTGGGACGGGAACGGCTACCCGGACGGTCTGGCCGGCGAGGAGATCCCGCTCGTCGCGCGGATCGTGTGCGCCTGCGACGCGTTCAACGCTATGAGGACAGATCGTTCGTACCGGCAGGCGCTGCCGCTCGACGCAGCCATCGAGGAGCTCGAGCGCAATGCCGGCACACAGTTCGCCCCGGATGTGGCTCGAGCGCTCGTCCGCGTGGTCCGGCACCGGGAAGCCGCCGTCGCGACGCCTCCGCGGACGACGGCAATGTCGCCGGGCGAAGGCGACGCCGACCCCGTGTCGATCGCGGCCTGAGAGCCGTCCTCAGACCGCGGAGCGGGCGGCGAGGCGACCCACGAACGGGGCGTTGAGCGAGCCGGAGCGGAACGGCTCCCGGCTGATCTCGACCTCGGAATAGCCGGCGGCGCGGACGGCGTCGACCACCGGAGCCGGGCGGGCCAGCGCAAGGGGGAGCTCGTCGCCTGCAAGCTCGACGCGGCCGAGGTCGCCGTGATGACGAACGCGCAGGACTCGGAAGCCAAGCGCCTTGAGCGCCTGCTCGGCGCGGTCGACCTGCCGCAGGATCTCGGGCTCCACGGGCGTCCCGTACGGGAGGCGCGAGGCGAGGCACGGCGAGGCCGGCTTCTCGGCGCTCGGGACGCCGAGCGCGCGGGCGAGCGCCCTGACCTCGTCCTTGCCGACCCCGCCCTCGAGCAGCGGATGGAGGACGCGATGCTCCTCGGCGGCGCGCAACCCCGGCCTCCAATCTCCGACGTCGTCGGCGTTGGCGCCGGAGAGCACGACCTCGTAGCCGCGATGCGCGGCGAGCGCCACGAGCTGCGAGTAGAGCTCGCTCTTGCAGTGGTAGCAGCGGTCGTGCGAGTTCGCCCGATAGCCCTCGCGCTCGAGCTCGGCGGTCACGATCGTCTCGTGACGGATGCCGATCGCGCGAGCGACGTCGACGGCCGCGTCGAGCTCGCCCGTCGCGAGCGCCGGCGAGACCGCCGTGACGGCGAGCGCCCGGTCGCCGAGCGCGCGCGCCGCCAGGGCCGCGACCAGGGACGAGTCGACGCCGCCGGAGAACGCGACGACCGCGCTGCCGAGGCCGGAGATTCGCGCTTCGAGCTCGGCGCGGCGGCGCAGCAATTCCACGGAGTGATTGTAGTGCCGGCCTTCAGGCCTGACCACGTCAGAGCGCGCGCGCCAGAGCCTCCGCCCACACGGCTTTCACGGGCCGGCCGCAGCGGCGCGCCACCGCGGCGCAGTCGTCGTGCTCGGGCGCGACGTTGACCACCCTGCCGTCGAGCCGGCCGACCTTCACCCGCACCGTTCCTCCTTCCACCTGCACAAGGCGCTCTTCCCGGTCGAGCTCGTAGCGGGCAGCGCGCGAGACGCGAACTCCGAGCGCGCTCGTCTCCTCCAGGATCGCAACGGCAACCGCGCGCTCGGCGGCCGGGCGTGCGAGCGCCGAGAGAACGATGCCCGGACGGCCCTTCTTCATCTGGGCGGGGCTCGTCCAGACGTCGAGGGCACCGGCCGCGAAGCAGCGCTCGACCGCGTCCGGGATGAGCTCCGGGTTGAGGTCGTCGAGATTCGTCTCGAGCAGCACGACCTCGCGGGCGGCGTCCGGCACAGGCGCGCCGACGAGCACGCGCAGGACGTTCGGCCGCTCCGGAGGGTCGTCCGTCCCGGCGCCGTACCCGACCGACTCGAGCACCAGCGGCGGCGGCGGGCCGAACGACTCGGCGAGCGTCACGGCCAGCGCCGCTCCCGTCGGCGTGACCAGCTCGCGCTCGCCCGCCTCACCCTGGAGCTGGGCGCCGCGCAGCAGCTCGACGGTCGCCGGAGCGGGCAGCGGCAGGACGCCGTGCGCGCTGCGGGTCAGGCCGTGCGCGACGGGAAGCGGGGAGCAGGTGAGCCGGTCGATCCCGAGGTCGTCGAGCAGCACGGCGGCGCCGCACACGTCGACGAGCGTGTCCACGCCGCCGAGCTCGTGGAAGTGGACGTCCTCGACGGGCGCGCCGTGCACGGCGGCCTCCGCCTCGGCCAGGCGGGACAGTGCGGCGAGGGCGCGGCCTCCGGCCCGAGGAGGCAGGTCGGCATGCTCGATCAGCTCCCGCATGCGCCGCCACGTCCGAGGCGGCGGCTCCTCGGGCGGGACGACGTCGACGTGGAGCGCGGCGATGCCCTGCCGCTCGACCCGCTCCACGCGGATCTCGACCGCTCCGATGCCGCAGGAGCTCCGGAACCGCCTCGAGCCGAGCCTGCGACGCCCCGGCGTCGAGCAGTGCGGCGAGGAGCATGTCGCCGGCGATCCCGCCGACGCAGTCGAGGTGCGCGATCCGGCTCACATTCGTGACTGAGCCGGCGCGAGCGGGCACGGTCCGGCGCGAAAGCTCACGCTAGCCTGGACCACAGCGGGTGGCGGGTCCCCCCACCCAGGGTGGGGGCTCCGGGCACGGGCACCGGGTGGGATCGGCCCGCCGTGGGGACGCCGGCACCGTCGATCGCGCGCCGGGCGCCCAGGGCACCGGGCACCGGGACGGCGAGCTTGCCTCTTGTCGCGCGACCCTCTCCCTGCACGACGGCGCCGACCGGGCCATGCGTCATCAGGCTCAACGCTCCGCGACGACCCGCTCGCGGGCGCCCGCGCCGGCTGCGGCCCGGGCGATCCTGGCTGCGACGGTGCCCGCGCCGAAGCCGTCGTCGATCCCGACGACGGCGAGACCCGCCGCGCAGGAGCACAGCATCGCCTGCAGCGCCGTCTCGCCCGCCCGCGCCGAGCCGTAGCCGACGCTCGTCGGCACCCCGATCACAGGGCAGGCGACGAGACCGCCGACGACGCTCGCAAGGGCGCCGTCCATGCCCGCCGCGACGACGACGCAGTCGGCACGGCCAGGTCGGGCAGCGCCGAGCTGAGGCGATGGAGGCCGGCAACGCCGACGTCCTCGTGGAGGACGACCCCGGCGCCGAGCAGCTCGGCCCGGATGCGCGCCTCGTGCAGCACGGGGCCGTCGGACGTGCCGGCGGAGAGCATGACGACGAGCCCTGCGGGCTCCGGCAGCGCGCGCGCGACCCAGATCGCCCGGGCCCGGACGTCCTGCGCGCGCGTCGGCAGCGACTGCGCGGACGGCGGCCCGCACCTCGGCGTCCGCCCGGGTGACCAGCACGCTGCCCGCGCCCCCCTCGAGGAGGGCCACGACGATCGCCGCCACCTGGTCCGGCTCCTTCCCCTCGGCGAGCACCGCCTCCGGGGCTCCCTGCCGCAGCTCGCGGTGGAGATCGACGCGGGCGAAGCCGAGGTCGCGGAACGGCAGCTCCGCGAAGCGGTCGAGCGCCTCCTCGGGCTCGACCTCGCCGCGCCGCACCGCCTCGAGCAGCTCCGTGAGCTCGGCGCGCAGCCCTCCCATGCACCGAAGTATCGTTCGTTGCCGTGTCCGGCGGCGAGGAAACCTGGGTCGGACGCCCGCTTCCCCGCCTCGAGGACGAGGCCCTGCTGCGCGGCGAGGGGCGCTACCTCGACGATCTCGACCCGGTTCCCGGCAGCGGTCACGCCGCCGTGCTGCGCTCACAGCTCGGGCATGCGCGCATCTCCCGTCTCGACCCCGGCCCGGCGCTCGAGCTCCCCGGCGTAGTCGGCGTCCTCACGGGGGCCGACGTCGTCGCGATGTCGAGACCCTTCCCCGCCGGGGTGGAGAGCCCGATCCCCTACCACGCCGCCGCGGGCGAGATCGCACGCTACGCGGGCGAGCCGCTGGCCGTCGTCGTCGCACGCGATCGCTACACGGCCGAGGACGCGCTCGAGCTCGTCGAGGTCGACTACGAGCCGCTCGACCCGGTCATGGACCCCCTCGTCGCCGCCGAGACGCCGGGTCTCGTCGCCTCCGACCGCAGCTTCTCGTACGGCGACCCGGACGCCGCCTTCGACGGCGCGCACCTCGTCGTACGGGAGCGCTTCGCATTCCCGCGCTGGAGCGCCACGCCGGTCGAGTGCTACGCCGTGGTCGCCGACTGGAACGCCGCCACCGGGACGCTGACCGCCTGGGCGAACTTCCAGGGGCCCTTCACGCTCCACGGCGTCGCGGCCGCCGCGCTCGGCCTGCCCGGCGCGAAGCTCCGGCTGCTCACCCCGCCTGACTCGGGCGGCAGCTACGGCGTCAAGGCGTCGGTCTACGCCTACGTCGTGCTGATGGGGCTCGCGTCGATGAAGCTCGGCGTCCCCGTTCGCTGGATCGAAGACCGGCTCGAGCACCTGGCGGCGAGCGCAGGCTCGACCGCCCGCAGCACGGGCGTGGAGGCGGCGTTCGCCGAGGACGGCGAGCTGCTGGGGCTCCGCTACGACGCCGTGGAGGACGTCGGCGCCTACGTCCGCGCACCCGAGCCGGCCACGCTCTACCGCATGCACGGCTCGCTCTCCGGCGCCTACCGGGTTCGCAACGTCGCCGCCCGGAACCGCGTCGTCATGACGAACCGCTGCCCGAGCGGGCTCAACCGGGGCTTCGGCGGCCCCCAGCTCTACCTCGCCCTCGAGCGGACGATGGCGATCGCCGCCCGGCGCCTCGGCATCGACCCGGCGGACCTCGCCAGGCGCAATCTCGTCCCCTCCGCCGAGCTCCCCTACCGCACCCCCACGGGCGGCGCTCTACGACTCGGGCGACTACCCGGCGTGCCTGGACGACGTCCTGCAGCTCGCCCGCTACGACGAGTGGCGCGAGGAGCAGGCGCGCGCACGCGCGGAAGGCCGGCTCGTCGGTATCGGCCTCGCCTGCGTGGTCGAGCCGTCGGTCTCGAACATGGGCTACATCACGCTGGCCCAGCCGGCCGAGGAGCGGGCCCTGGGCCTGCCGAAGTCGGGCAACGCGGACGGGGCGAGCGTGCAGGTCGGCCCCCACGGAGGCGTCAGCGTCCGGATCGCGACGACACCGCAGGGCCAGGGTCACCGCACCGTGGCCGCCCAGGTCGCCGCCGACGCGCTCGGGGTCGCGCCCGAGGAGGTCGAGGTCCTGACCGACATGGACACGGCGACGAGCGCCTGGTCGGTCGCTTCCGGTGCCTACTCCTCGCGGTTCTCGGGCGTCTGCGCCTCGGCCGTGCTGACCGCGGCGACCCGCGTGGCGGACAAGGCGCGGCGTATCGCCGCCCACCTGCTCGAGTGCGCCCCGGAGGACGTCGAGCTCGCCGGCGGCAAGGCACGGGTGGCCGGCAGCGCCGACGGGCGTCTCGCTGCGCCGCATCGCAGGCGTCGCGCACTGGAACCCCGAGTCGCTCCCGGACGGGATGGAGCCCGGCCTACAGGCGACGGCCTACTTCGCCGCGCCGAACCTCGACCCGCCCGACGAGGACGACCGCGTCGCCTCCTCCGCCCTCCACGGCTTCATCGTCGACGTCGCCGTCGTCGAGATCGAGCGGGCGACCGGCGAGGTGCGCGTGCTCGACTACGCGACCGTCCACGACGCAGGCAGGCTCCTCAATCCGCTCCTCGCCGACGGCCAGATGCGAGGCGGCTTCGCGCACGGCGCCGGCGCGGCTCTGTTCGAGCGGACGGCCTACGACGAGGACGGGAACCTCCTCACCTCGAGCTTCATGGACTACCTCTGCCCGACGGCGCCGGATCTGCCGCCGCTCAGGTCGGCCCACCGCGAGACTCCGTCGCCCGTTCACGCCGCTCGGCGCGAAGGGGCTCGGCGAGGGGAACACGATGAGCGCTCCGGCCGCGCTCGCGAACGCCGTCGCCGACGCGCTCGGCCGCGACGACGTCGAGCTGCCGCTGACCCCTCCGCGTGTCTGGGCGCTGCTCCAGGAGCAAGGCACGTGAAGCCGCCGCCGCTCGAGGTCGTCCGCGCAGCGACGGTGGACGCAGCGCTCGAGGTCCTCGGCGAGCGGGGAGACGACGCGAAGGTGCTCGCGGGGGGGCAGAGCCTGGTTCCCCTGCTGAACATGCGCTTCGCCCGCCCGGTCGTGCTCGTCGACATCAACGCCATCCCCGGGCTCGGTTCCGTCGGGATCGCGAACGAGATCGTCCGGGTGGGCGCCCTCGCCCGCCAGTCGGCGTTCGCCGCCGACCCGCTGATCCAGGAGCGGGTGCCGCTCGCGGCGGAGTGCATGCCGTACGTCGGCCACTTCGTGACGCGCAATCGCGGTACGGTGGGCGGCTCGATCGCCCATGCCGACGCTCGTGCCGAGCTGCCGCTGGCGCTCACGGTGCTCGGCGGCAAGGTCACGATCTGCACGCCGAGCGGCGGCCTTCGCAACGTCCCCGCGGAGAAGTTCTTCGTCACGCACTTCACGAGCGTTCTCGCGCCGACCGAGCTCGTCGTCGGAGACGCTCTGGCCGGCGGCCCGGCCCGGTTCCGGCTTCGCGTTCGAGGAGCTCGCGCTGCGGCGAGGCGACTACGCCCTCGGCATGGCCGCCTGCGCGCTCCGGATCGAGGACGGCCGCGCGGCCGACGTGCGGATCGGGGTCGGCTCGGTCGGCGACCGGCCGCTGCTGCTCGCCGACCTCGCCGCTCGGGTGTCCGGTCAGGCCGTCGACCCCGGTGTGGCTCGCGAGATCGGAGCCGGCGCGGCCGCCGCCGTCGACCCGGCCGACAGCCTGCACGCCACCGCCGCCTACCAGCGCCACCTGACCGGCCACCTCGTCGAGCGGGCGCTGCTGCGAGCGTGGGCGAACGCCGACGGCGAAGGCGAGCCCTGATGGACCGCCGCACGAGCTTCGGCGCGGCCGAGGCGACGCAGATCGAGCTGATCGTGAACGGGCGCCGCTACCGCGAGCCCGTGACGGAGTCCCGCCTCCTGCTCTCGGACTTCCTCCGCCACACGCTGCACCTCACGGGCACGCACGTCGGCTGCGAGCACGGCGTCTGTGGCGCCTGCACCGTGATCCTCGACGGCGTCTCCGTGCGCTCGTGCCTGCTGCTCGCCGTCCAGGCCGACGGTGCCGAGATCCGAACCGTCGAGAGCCTGGCGGCGGACGGGGGGCTGAACCCGCTCCAGCGGGCCTTCCGGGAGCGGCATGCGCTCCAGTGCGGCTTCTGCACCCCGGGGATCCTGATGGCCGCCACCGACTTCCTCGAGCGCCACCCCGCGCCCTCGCGCGAGGAGATCGTCGATCTGCTCTCCGGCCACCTGTGCCGCTGCACCGGCTACGAGCCGATCGTCGAGGCGATCCTCGACGCAGCGGAGCAGCCGCGGTGAATCTCGCACTGTCCCTTCTCTACGCGGCCGAGCGCACTCCCGACGCCGAGGCGCTCGTCGACGGCGACGTCCGGCTCACGTACGCGGCGCTGCGCGACCTGGCGGCGAGGCTCGCGAACGGCCTCGCCGAGCGGGGCGTGTCTGCGGGAGACCGCATCGCGGCGGTCGCCCGGAACCGCCGCGAGACCGTGCAGCTCTTCTGGGCCTGCCAGTGGCTCGGCGCCGTCTTCGTACCGCTGTCCTGGCGGCTCGCGCCGGAGGAGATCGAGTACTGCCGGGCGGATGCCGGCGTGCGCATGTTCTTCGAGGCCGACAGCGCGCTCTCCGAGGTCCTCCACCCGGAGGAGCACCCCGGCGCCCTGCGCCTCGACGAGCGCGAGCCGGCGGTCATGCTCTACACGTCCGGAACGACCGGCCGGCCGAAGGGCGTGCCGCGGTCACACCGCGCCGAGCGAGCGGGCGGGCTCTCGCAGGCGATCCAGCACGGCTACCGCTTCGGCGACCGCACGCTCGGCGTCATGCCCCTCTACCACACGATGGGCGACCACTCGCTCATCGCCATGAGCCTGATCGGCGGCTGCTACGTCTGTCAGCAGAGCTGGGACCCCGAGGAGGCGCTGCGGCTGATCGAGGCGGAGCGGATCACGTCCCTCTACCTTGCCCCCACGCTCTTCCACGATCTCGTCCACTGCCCGGCGCTCGAGGACTACGACACCTCCTCGGTCGAGGCGATCGGGTACGCGGGCGCCGCCATGACACGGGCACTGGCGGAGCGGGTGCGCGAGGCCTTCGAGCCGCGCGTCTTCGTCAACCACTACGGCTCGACCGAGATCTACACGTTCTCGATCCACCGCGATCAGGCGGCGAAGCCCGGTTGCGCCGGACGGGCCGCGCTGAACGCGCGGCTGCGGCTCGTGCGCCCGGATCCCGGCGCCGGCCCGGACGACCTCGTCGGAGCCCGGCCAGGAGGGTCAGATCATCTGCCACCTGGGCTCCGACGAGGCGTTCGAGAGCTACTGGCAGCGGCCCGACGCGGACGCGAAGGCGATCGTCGGCGGCTGGTACTTCACGGGCGACCTCGGTCGGATCGACGAGGAGGGCGACCTCTGGATCGTCGGCCGGGTCGACGACATGATCATCTCCGGCGGAGAGAACATCCATCCGCTCGAGGTCGAGGACGCGCTTGCCCGCCATCCGAAGGTCCGCGAGACCGCGGTCGTCGGTGCGCCTGACGAGCGCCTCGGCCAGCGCGTGATCGCCGTGGTCGTCGCGGAGCCGGGCACGACGGGCGAGGAGCTCGACGCCTTCTGTCTCGAGAGCTCGGCGCTCGCGCGTTTCAAGCGCCCGCGCGAGTACCGCTTCGTCGGGGAGCTGCCGAAGAGCCCATCCGGCAAGATCCTGCGGCGGATGCTGCGCGAAAAGGAGGGGATGTGACGGAGTACGACGGCCTCCGCGTCGAGCGCGACGAGGCGCGCGGCGTGGTCACAATCACGCTCGACGTCCAGGAGAAGATGAACCGGGTGTCGATGGCCGCGCGCGAGCAGCTCGCGGCGCTCTTCGCCGAGCTCGGCGCCGACCCGAGCGTACGCGCCATCGTCCTGACCGGCGCCGGCGACAAGGCGTTCACCGCAGGAGGTGACATCCCCGGCTTCATGGAGAAGCAGCCGGAGCACCTGTCGCGCCTGCACTGGAACGTCGCCGCCCCGGAGCGCTGCCCGAAGCCGGTCGTGTGCGCGATCCGCGGCTTCTGCCTCGGCGTCGGCCTCGAGCTCGCGCTCGCTTGCGACTTCCGCGTCTGCACGGACGACGCGCAGCTCGGGCTGCCGGAGATCGGGCTCGGCATGATCCCAGGCTCCGGCGGAACGCAGCGGCTGGCGCGGCTGATCGGGCTCTCGCGGGCGAAGGACGTGATCATGCGCCGCAAGCGCATCTCGGCGCAGGACGCGCTCGCCTGGGGCCTCGTCTCCGAGGTGGTGCCCGCGGCCGAGCTCGACGAGGCGGTCGGCAGGGTCGTCGACGATCTGCTCGAGCTCTCGCCGCTCGCGCTCGCGGTCTGCAAGCGCGTCCTCAACCTCGCCTACGACGGCCCGCTCCACCTCGGCCTCCAGATCGAGGGCTTCGCGTACGGGATGCTGCGCTCGTCGGAGGACTTCGCCGAGGGCGTGGACGCGTTCGCCTCCAAGCGCGCGCCCACCTGGAAGGGCGACGTAGCCGGCGGGGCGATTCGGCGGCGGCTACTGGTCCGTCGTGTCGTCCGTCACGGCGGCGCCCAGCCCCGTGCCGGAGAGGTCGACGCGCCCGGCGAGACCGCCGCGCGTCTCGACCTCGAGCGCGGCGGTGCGCTCGCCCTCCTCGGCGGGCAGGAAGGAGAGGTCGACCGCGCACGTCTCACCCGGCTCGAGCTCGACGTCCTCGGCGCACGTGCTGGAGTCCGCGATCGCGTAGTCGCCGAGCGCCGGCCCGGCGAGCTCGAGGAGCGACAGCACCAGGACGGCCGTGCCGCCGTTCGTGATCGTGACCGTCTCGACGTCGCTCGTCGAGCCGACGTCCGCCTCGCCGAAGTCGATCGTGGACGGGTCGAGCGCGAGCTGCGCCTGCCCCCGGCCCTCTCCTCGCAGCTCGACTCCGGTGGGGCTGCCCTCGGCGTCATGGACGATGACGAGCTCGGCCGTGCGCCCGCCGCCCTCGGACGGCCTGAAGGTCACGGCGATCTCGCACGAGGCGCCGGCCGGGAGCCCCGCCTCGGTCGTGCAGTCGGTCGCCCGTCCGATGCTGAAGACACCGGCGTCCGCACCGTCGATGAGGATGTCCTCGATCGCCAGCGGCGCGTTGCCGGCGTTCGTCATGGTGACCGTGCGCGTGCGCGACTTGCCGATGAGGACCGTGCCGAGATCGAGCCGCTGCGTATCGAGGACGACGGTCGCCGCGCCGACGCCCGTGCCGTGGAGGTCGACGCGCAGGGGTGACTCTCTACCGGCGATGCGGATCACGACCGCTGCCTCCCGCTCCTCTCGCGCCCGCGGCCGGAAGCGGACGCCGATCGTGCAGGAGGCGCCCTCGCCGAGCTGGCGCTCGGAGGAGCACGTCGTCGCGTCGGCGAGCTGGAAGTCCTGGGCGTCCTGCCCCTCGATCGCGATGGACGAGATCTGCAGCTCCTCCGACGACTCGTTGTCGACGGTGACCGACACGACCGGGCTGCGCTCGCCGAGATCCTGGTCGCCGAAGTCGACGGTCCGGGGCAGCACCTCGACGTCGCCGTCCGCGCCCTGGTCACGGAGGACGAGCGCCCAGACGAGGGCCCCGGCCGCGACGAGCAGCGCGAGCGTGAAGAACGCGGCCATCCAGCCGCGCCCCGAGCCGCCGCCGCGCCGTGGCGGAGGCCTCTCTTCCCCGGCGTAGGGGTCGTACGGCACCGGTTGCCGGCGCGCGTAGTCGCGTGTGTCCTCGACCTGGGCTTCCGGATCCGTTCCGCGGCGACGCACCCTCTCGAGTGTAGGTTGTCGCCGTGACGCCAGACCAGTCGGGCGGGACGGATCCTGCCGTCTCTGCGCGAGGCGGCATGGGCATGGGCCGTGCCGACGCCGAGCTGCTCAGAGCGTACGCGGAGACTGCGCTCTCGGCCGCCGGCGCCGGCGCCGACGATGCCTCGGCGTGGGCCGACCTGATGGTGCACGCGTCGCTGCGCGGCGTGGACTCCCACGGCGTCGTGTCGCTCTTGCCGGTCTTCTGCGAGCAGGCACAGGCCGGGATCGGCGCCGCCGGGACGGCTCCCGCGATCGTCGAGGACCAGGGCGTCGCGTGCGTCGTCGAGGGCGGGCGCGCCGGAGGGGCGCGCACGGCCAGGTTGGCCATGGCCGCAGCGGCGGAGCGTGCCCGTGGGCACGGCGCCGGGGTGAGCGTCGCCCGCTCGATCGGCTACTTCGGCGCGCTCGCCTGGACTGTCGAGCCCGCCGCCCTCGACGGGCTCATCGCCGTCTGCGCGTGCAACGCGATGGCATTCGTGGCGCCGTACGGCGGCCGCGAAGGCGCTGCACGGCACGAATCCGATCGCCGTCGCGATCCCCGCCGAGCCCGACCCGATCGTCGTCGACATGCGGACGAACGCCTTCAGGATGGCCGACTATCGTGCCGGGCTCGCCGAGGGCCGGCCGCTGCCCGACGGCGTGCTGCTCGGCCCCGACGGCAGCTTCATCACGGACGTCGCCGAGCTCGAGCGGGTCGGCTGGGAGGCGGCGGTATCGCTGCCCGCGGCCGGCGCCAAGGGATACGGCCTCGCGCTCGTCGTCGACGTCCTGACCGCCGCCCTGGCGGGAACGCCGATCGGCCGCGAGATCCGCGGCTGGAACGACGAGCAGTCCGGCCTGGCCGCGTTCTTCCTCGCCCTCGACCCCGCCGCGTTCGGCCCGCCCGAGCGCTTCGCGGCCGCCGTCCAGAGCCTGGCCGAGCAGGCGCACGCCACCGCGCCGCTCGAAGAGGACGTCCCGGTGCGGCTTCCCGGCGAGCGAGCCTCCGCGGAACGCCGCCTACGCCTGGCGAACGGCGTGCCGCTGGAGGCGGGCGCCTGGGAGCGGATGGAGTCGGAGCTGCGCGCGCTCGGGATCGAGCCGCCGCCGGCTCCCGCCGCCCTCGGCTCGTGATCGTCGACTGCCACACGCACCTCTGGGCGCCGTCGCATCTCGGGCCCCCGTTCACGGAGGAGGTGCGCGGGCCGGGTGGCTCCGCGCCCGATCTGAGCGCGGACCCGGACGCGCACCGGCAAGGCACGGCCGCCGCCGATGCCGTCTGCGTCTTCGCCTTCCGGGCACGACGGCTCGGCGTCTCTGTCCCCAACGACTACGTCGCCGAGTACGTCGCGACCGACCCCGGGCGGCTCTACGGCTACGCCTGCGTCGACCCGACCGAGGCCGGAGCGCTGGCCGAGCTCGATCGCGCCGTGCTCGAGCTCGGGCTGCGCGGCCTCAAGCTCGTCCCGACGTACGGCGGGTGGCATCCGCTCGACGAGCGGGCGCTGGCCGTCTACGGCCGCGCCGAGGAGCTCGGACTGCCGGTCACGTTCCATTTCGGCACGACGCCGCATCCCCTGGCCGAGCTCGAGTACGCACGGCCGATCCACGTCGACGAGATCGCCCGCCGCTTCCCGCGCCTGCGGCTCGTCATCGCCCACGTCGCCCATCCGTGGGAGGCGGAGGCGCTCGTCGTCTGCCGCAAGCACGAGCACGTGTTCGCCGACGTCTCGGCGCTGGTCTACCGGCCGTTCCAGCTCTACGGGACGCTGCGCCTCGCGATCGAGTACGCGATCGACGGCAAGCTGCTGCTCGGCTCGGACTTCCCGTGGCTCACGACCGCGCAGGAGATCGAGGGCCTGCGCCGGCTGACCGTTGCCGACGCCGACCGGCCGCGGCCGATTCCCGAGGACGTCGTCGACGGCATCGTGGAGCGCGACACGCTCCGCCTGCTCGGCCTGCAGGTCAGCTGAGACCGGGCTTTCGGGCCGGATGAGATCCGGCCCCTACGAAGACCACCGACGGCCCGACCCCCGGCAACCGGCCCGTACGAAGACCACCGACGGCCGGCCGCCGGCCGCCACGCGAGCGGCTACCGTCCGGGCGTGGACTCGCCGCTCGCCCTCGACGCCCCGCGCGAGGAGGTGCTCGCCCGAGCGTCGAACCTCATCGCCGCCGCGTGGAGGAGCTTCGACCGCTTCCGGCCGACGGAGCCGCCGATCGACGAGCGCGTGCGCGCGCTGCTCGCGACCGGCCTTCCCGAGCGGCCCACGCCGTCCTTCGTCGCGCTCGACGACGCGTACCGGATCCTCGACGAGTCGATCGCGCAGCCGAGGCCGCGCTACTTCGCCTTCAT
Source organism: uncultured Thermoleophilia bacterium (assembly GCA_963838105.1). Lineage (GTDB taxonomy): Bacteria > Actinomycetota > Thermoleophilia > Gaiellales > Gaiellaceae > CAWJNF01. Next base: position 82,001 of record CAWIQC010000023.1, read on the forward strand.
CGGCTCCTCGGGCCTCGAGATCGGGGTCCTCGCCGACGCGCTCGCATCCTGCTTCGACGTCAACCTCGCGCGCTACGCGGCGGCCGCGTCCGAGATCGAGCGCCAGGCGATCCGCTGGGTCGGCGAGTTCGTCGGCTACCCGGCCGGGAGTGGCACCTTCACGAGCGGGGGCACCGTCTCGAACCTCACCGCGCTGACCGCGGCTCGCGAGCGCGCTGCCCCCGGCTCGCGCACGACGGGGCTGGCCGGCCTGCGCCTCGCCGTCTACACGTCGGAGGAGGCCCACTACTCCGTCAAGCGCGCCGTCGAGCTCCTCGGCCTCGGCGCCGCCAGCCTTCGCCTCGTGCCGCTCGATGACCGCCACCGCCTCGACCCGCGAGCGCTCGCCGGCACCATCGACGCAGACATCGCGGCGGGCGTGACGCCGGCCGCCGTCGTCGCGAGCGCCGGCACGACGCTAACGGGGGCGATCGACCCGCTCGAGGCCATCGCCGAGATCTGCGCCGCGCGCGGTGTCTGGCTCCACGTCGACGGCGCCTACGGGCTGCCTGCGGCCTCGACTCCCGAGCACCGCGCAGCGCTTCGCCGGCCTCGAGCGTGCCGACTCGGTGGCGATCGACGCGCACAAGTGGCTCTACCTGCCGAAGGCCTGCAGCGTCGTGCTCGTCCGGGACCCGGAGACGCTCGCAGCGGCTTTCGCCCACGAGGAGCCCTACATGCCGCACGAGGAGGAGGAGCTCCACTCGGCCGATCTCGGCATCGAGTACTCCCGCCCCTTCCGCGCGCTGAAGCTCTGGCTCGCGTTCCGCGTTCACGGAGCCGCAGCGTTTCGCGAGGCGATCGCGCGCAACCTCGACCAGGCCCGCCTGCTGGCGGAGGAGGTGCGCCGCCACGGCGACCTCGAGCTCGCGCTCGAGCCGGAGCTCTCGATCGTCCCCTTCCGGCACGTGCCTCCCGGCGTCGCCGATCTCGACACGCATAACCTGCGGCTCGGCGACGCGCTCCTGCGCGACGGGCGCGTGTACCTCGCCTCGGCCGTGATCGACGGCCGCGCCTACCTGAGACCCTGCGTGGTGAACTACCGCACGTCGGACGAGGACGTGCTCGCGCTCGTCGAGATCGCCCGCGAGGTCGGCGCCCGCATCGCGGGCCACTGACGAGCGGCGGTTGCGACCACTACTCGTGCGGCGCCGGCGCGAGCTCCGGCGCCGGCTCGGCCCGCCGGGAGCGAACCCTGCCGAGGACGATGCCTGTGGCGATGGCTACCCCGCCGGCCCACTGCAATGGGCCCATCTCCTCGGAGAGGAGCACGAGCGCGAAGACCGCGCCGAGAAACGGCTGCAGGTTCGCGTAGACCGACGCCCGCGCGGCGCCCACCCGGGCCACGGCGACGAACCACATCAGGTTCGTGAGCGCGTACGCGAGCAGGGCGCTGTAGACGAGCCCGGCCCAGGCGAGGCCGTCGATCGCCTCCCAGTCGGTCTGGATCAGCTCCGGAATCGCCGCGGTCAGCAGCACCGGCAGGCAGAAGAGCGAGGCGAGCGCGTTGACCCGGAAGGTCCCGTACGTGCGGACGAGCGGAGCCAGCGCGATCGAGTAGAGGGCGAAGCTCGCCGGCGCATACAGGGCGAGGAAGATGCCGCCGAGGCTGGCCGATAGCCCGCCCACGGCCCCGAGGGCGACGAGCGCCACGCCCGAGAAGGAGACCGCGGCGGCGAGCCAGCGCCTCGTACCGAGCCGGTCGACGCCGAGGACCTGGGAGAAGATGCCGGCGAAGATCGGCAGGGTGCCGAACAGGAGCGCAACCGTCGAGGCGCTCGCGAACTCGAACGACCAGAGGAAGCCGACCTGGTTCGACGCGATCGCGACCGCGCCCCAGAACGCGACGCGGCGCAGGTCGCGCCGCTCGAGCCGGAGATCGCCTTCGCGGACGTAGGCGATGACGACGAAGAGAGCCGTCGCGATCGCGAAGCGCGGCGCGGCATACGAGAGGGGCGAGAAGCCGTGGCCGAGCGCGTACTTCGAGACCGTGAAGTTGAAGCCCCAGACCGTGACGCAGAAGAGCAGCATCGCGTCCGCGGAGTGCAGACGGCGCTCGCTCATCGCGCAGGCGCTCTGCTAGCCTCGCCGGCGTGAAGGTCGCCGGGCCACGCGCGAAGGTCGTCCGGCTCGGGGACGCGTCCGCGAGCGAGATCACGGTGGACGGCGCGCAAGGCGTCGTCGGCCTGCCGCTGCTCGAGCTCGAGGAGGGCACCGGCGCGTTCGACTTCCGGGCGGTGCGTATCCAGGCCGGCGGAGTCTCCGCCGACGCACGCGCATCCGTGGGAGCAGGCGAATTTCGTTCTCGCCGGCCGAGGCGTGGTCGAGCTCGACGGCGAGCCTCACGACGTCGCCCGCGACGACTTCGTGTACGTCCCGCCCGACGTCCGGCACGTCTTCCGCAACACGGGCACCGACGAGCTCGTCATCCTCGCGGCCCGCGGCCCCAGGGTCTGACCCGGCCGCCGGTCAGGGCGAGGGCACGCGGGCGATCGCCTCGACCTCGATCTTGATTCCCGGGATCGCGAGCCGGCTGACCTCGATCAGCGTGCTCGCGGGCCTCGTGTCGCCGAAGAACTCCTGACGGACGGGGTTGATCTTCGGGCGGTCGTCGACGTCCGTCAGGTAGACAGTCACCCTCGCGACGTCGGCGAACGTCGCGCCCGCGTGCGGCGAGGATGGCGCCGATGTTCTCGAAGGTCTTGCGCGCCTGCGCGGCGACGTCGTCGCCGCCGACCACGTTGCCCTCCGCGTCCGTCGGCACGCAACCCGAGACGAAGAGCAGGTCGCCGACCCGGACGGCGTCGGTGTAGTGGCTGATCGGCGTGCCGAGCTCGGGGACGCGGATCTCCTCGCGGTCTGTCACTGGCTCTCCTCCTTGATCGGGCCCGAGCCCAACCCTATCCTCGGCGAACCCACGACGAAGGAGCCACCGTGAGCCCGTATCCGCGCCTCTTCTCGGAATGGACGATCCGCAACACGACGGTCGCGAACCGGGTCGTCTTCGCGCCGACATGCCCGACCTGGGTCGCCGACCCGCTCGAGGGAGTGTTCACGGACCAGGCCGTCGCCTACTACGAGGAGCGGGCCAAGGCCGGCTGCGGGCTCATCATCATCGGCGGCACGATCATCCACCGCGAGGCGCTCTACTCGGAGTTCAACTTCCCCGGCCTCTGGAACGACGAGCAGGTCGAGGGCTTCGCGAAGGTCGCCGAGGCCGTGCAGCGCCACGGCTGCAAGCTCGCGACCCAGCTCCTCCACGTCGGCCTCCGCGCGACGCCGGTGCTGAAGAAGGACCCGGCCTACGACCTCGACGCCGAGTGGTACCTCGTCGCCCCGAGCCAGGTACCGCCGGGCGAGTACCCGAACGCGCCGATGCCGAAGGAGCTCGAGGAGCACGAGATCGAGGAGCTGCTCGACGGCGTTCGCCGAGGCGGGCCGGCGCGCGATCGCGGCCGGGCTCGACGGCGTCGAGTTCCACATGTCGCACGGCTACCTCCCGTGGCAGTTCCTGTCGCCGCTCTACAACCACCGCACGGATGGCTGGGGCGGCTCGTACGAGAACCGCCTGCGCTTCCCGCTCGAGGCGCTGCACCGGATCCGTGCGGCCATCGGGGAGGAGCCCTTCCTCGGCTATCGCATCAACTCGACGTCGTTCTGGCCCGGCGACCTCGAGCTCGAGGACGTCAAGCGCATCGTGGGCGACCTCGAGGCGAAGGCCGACGTCGACTACGTCAACCTCTCGGCAGGGGTTCACCACTCGTACATCCACACCCCGATGACGTACGAGCCGGGCTGGGAGCGCGGCTACACGAAGGCCGTCAAGGAGGTCTCGACCAAGCCGGTCCTGCTCGTCGGGCGCATCACGAATCCCGAGATCGCCGAGGAGATCCTCGAGGCGGGCGAGGCGGACGCCATCCTGCTCGCGCGCCAGTACTTCGCCGACGCCGAATGGGCGAAGAAGGCCATGGAAGGCAGGGCGGAGGACATCCGCCGCTGCGTCGCCGCGAACTACTGCTGGCGCAGCGTGATCCGCGGAGGCCGCGTCCAGTGCGTCTACAACCCCGAGGTCGGTCGCGAGCGCCAGTGGGGCGCCGGCACGCTCGTGCAGGCGGCCGATCCGAGGCGGGTGCTCGTCGTCGGTGCGGGCCCGCAGGGCTCGAGCTCGCCCGCATCGCGGCTGCCCGCGGGCACGACGTCGTCGTGCTCGAGCGTGAGGCCGAGGTCGGCGGCCACGTCCGCTGGCAGTCGCTCCTGCCCGGCCGAGCCGAGTACTTCCAGATCGCCGCCTGGCTGCGACGTCAGGCCGAGGGCAACGGAGCGCGGCTGCGGCTCGGCGAGGAGGTGACGGCGGAGTCGCTCGACACCGTGCTGGAGGCGGAGCGGCCCGATCACGTCGTCGTCGCGACCGGCTCGACCTATCGCCGCGACGGCTGGCAGGGCCAGACGGCCCAGCCGCTGCCCGGCTGGGAGACCGGCAACTGCGTCACGTGGGACGAGGTCGCGACCGGGACGCGCGGCTCCCTCCGGTCGCCGTCGTCGTGCTCGACGACCTCCAGGATGCCGTCGCACCGCTGACGGCAGTCAAGCTCGCCCAGGCGGGGTGTGACGTGAAGCTCGTCACCCGCTGGCCCATGGTCGGGATGGAGACGATCCCGGAGGTCTACTACCTCTGGATCCGCCAGCAGCTGATCGAGACGGACGTCGAGCTCGTGACCGACCACTTCGTGAAGGAGATCCGCGGCAGCGTGGTCGAGCTGCTCAACGTCTACGCGACGGAGCGGACGATGGAGCTCGATGCCGACTGGATCGTGATGGCGACCGGCCGCAGGTCGGAGAACGGCCTCTACCACGCGCTGCGCGAGAGGGGCGTGAGCGTCGAGATGATCGGCGACGCGGTGGCTCCGCGCGGCACCTACGAGGCCGTCTTCGAGGGGCACCGCGCGGCCCGGAGGCTGTGAGGGTCGGGGCTACAGACCGACGAGCTGGAAGCGGTACGTGCCCGTAACCCCGCCCGCCCCGTAGACGACGAGGGCGTAGGTGCCCTCCTCGAGCGTGAAGCCCTCCTCGGTAAACGGCTCGGCGCAGTCGTAGATCGCTTCGTCGAACACCTCGCTGCCGCTCTCCAAGTGCTCGAGCTTCCAGCCCATGTCGAACACGGGACACTGGTCGCCGATCGGCTGGACGTCGAGGAAGATCGTCTCGCCCCCAGCGGCGTCGAACGTGAACACATCCAGCTGCGCCAGGCTCTGCGATCTCGCCCGCGCCCTCCCCCGGCTCGCCGGGCTCCACGACGTCCCCGAGCGCGAGGGTGAACTCCTCCACGACCACCGGCGCGGGGAGGAAGCGGTACGTGCCCGTCACACCGTCGGTCCCGTAGACGGTCAACACGTACGTGCCCTCCTCCAGCGTGAAGCCATCCTCGTCGAACGGCTCCGCGCAGTCGAAGAGCGGCTCGTCGAAGACCTCCGTCCCGCGCTCCGCATGCTCCAGCTTCCACCTCATGCCCCGCGGCGGGCACTCACCCTCGATCGGCTGGACGTCCAGGAAGATCTGCTCTCCCGCACCAGCGTCGAGCGCGAACACGTCCATCTCCCCCGGCTCCGCGATCTCGCCCGCGCCTTCCGACGGCTCGCCGGGCGACACCACGTCCTCCAGCTCGATCACGAACGCGCCGGCCGGCGTCGACGGCGGCGGCGGCTCGACCACCGTGGTCGACGGCTCCTCGGCCGTGGTCGCAGGATCGACCGCGGAGGCCGTCGTGCCAGGAGCGCTAGCGCTTGCAGCCGGTGTCGCCACCGTCGTGCCTCCCGGATCCGATCCACCCCGTGTCAGGACGATGCCGAGCACGACGGCGGCCGCCGCTACTGCGGCCACGATCGCGATCAGCGCGATCGTGCGGCGCCTTCGCCCCGCTCCCGGCGACACGGGCTCTTCGGCCGTGGCCGGAGTCGCGAGGGGCGCGCCCGACGGCACGGTCGGCGAGTCGTCAGCGGCCGCCCGGCCTTCGGCCGCCGTCGGCGGCCGCTCGCCGAGCGCGTCCCGTGCCGCGCGCACGAGCTCACGGCAGCTCGGGAAGCGGTCCGCCGGCGGCTTGGCGAGCGCCCTGGCGATCACGTCGTCGAGCTCCGGAGGCAGATCCGGACGCTTCGCGTGCGCCGAGGGAGGCGGCTCGAACAGGTGCGCGGAGATCGTGGCGGCATCCGATCCCTTCTCGAACGGCCGCAGTCCGGTCAGGCACTGGTAGAGAACGCACCCGAGCGCGTAGATGTCCGCCCGGGCGTCGACCGCCTTCCCTTCGAGCTGCTCCGGCGCCGCGTAGTCGACCGTCCCGATGAAGGCGCCGGTCTGCGTGAGCCCGCTCTCCGTACGGACCTGCTTGGCGACCCCGAAGTCGCCGAGGTACGCGTGCTCGTACTCCTCCCCGGAAGCGACGAGGATGTTCGCGGGCTTGACATCGCGATGCACGAGACCGTGGGTGTGGACGGTGTCGAGCGCCTCCGCGACCTGCGCGAGGATGTCGAGAGCACGCCCGACCGGGAGCCGACCCGTCCGCCCGAGCAGCGCCCGGAGGTCGGTGCCGTCGATGTAGCGCATCGCGATGTAGAGGCCGTCCTCGGCCTCTCCCGCCTCGTAGATGGGCACGATGCTCGGATGCTCGATCCGCGCCGCCGTACGCCACTCCTGCTCGAACCGCTCGCGGAACTGCCGGTCATGGCTGAGCTCCGGAGCAAGCACCTTCAGCGCGACCTTGCGGCCGTAGCGCAGCTGCTCGGCGCCGTAGACGACTCCCATGCCGCCCCGGCCGATGACGCTCTCGATGCGGAATCCGGCCAGCTCGGTTCCGATCCGGGACTCGGGATCCGTGCTCATCGGCGACATCTTCTACGAGCCGGGACGGTTCGCACCGTTCGTCTCTTCGCGGAGCGAGCCGCTCGCCCCAACCGAGGTCGAGGTCGAGCGGGCCGAGGCGGAAGGGCCCGCGCTCGATGACGGCACGCTCGAGACGAGCGACCACGTCCCCGGCTCGCGCCGGCGCCGCCAGCTCCAGGCGCAGCTGCCACGGGCGCCAGGGCTTCTCGATTCCCCTGCGCTCGAGCAGCTCGAGCCGCCGCTCCGCCGCCCGCACCTTCGAGCCGAGCGCCTGGGTGGCGCGACGGTTCGCCTGCCTGCCCCCGGCACGTGCGTCCGTGCGCCGCTCGTGCAGCAGCTCCGTGAAGCGCTCGCGCTCGCGGGCGTACTCCTCGAAGGCTGCCTCCTCGCTTCTCTCGCCGGCGCGCGCGGAGCCGCTCGAACTCCGCGAACCCTCCGGCGTACGCCCGTGGCCGTCGCGTCTCCGCCTCGAGCTCGAGCACGCGGTTCACGATCTTCGCCGCAGGAAGACACGGTCGTGCGAGACGACGACGAGCCCTCCGCGCAGACCGCCCAGGAACCGCTCGAGCCGCTCGAGTCCCTCGAAGTCCAGGTCGTTCGTCGGCTCGTCGAGCAGCAGGATGTCGAAGCGGGCGAGGAGGACGGCGGCCAGACGTGCCCGCGCCGCCTCTCCTCCCGACAGCGCCGCCAGCGGCCGGTCGAGACGAGCTCCGAGGCGCAGGTCGGCGCAGACGGCACGGGCCCGTGCCTCGAGGTCTCCGCCGCCGAGCGCCAGGAAGACGTCGAGCGCAACCCCATACGCATCGGCGAGCTCCGGCTCGTCGCCGAGACGCGCGGCGAGCGCGTCCATGGCCGCCTCGGCCTCGCCCACTCCGGTACGGCGGGCGAGGTACGCGAGCAGGGTCTCGCCCGGCCGGGCGTCGAGCTCCTGCGGCAGGTAGCCGACGAAGAGCTCGGTGGGCGTCCGGCTCACGACGCCGGAATCCGGCGTCTCCAGGCCGGCCACGATGCGAAGCAGCGTCGACTTGCCGACGCCGTTCGGCCCGATCAGCCCGAGGCGTATGCCCGGCCCGACGGTGAGCGAGACACGGTCGACGACCGTCGTCGCTCCGTAGCTCTTCGTCACGTCGTGAGCGCGAATGGTGCCGGCGCCCATGCGCGTCCTCCTTCCAGGTCGAAGCCGCCGGGGGCCGGCGGCGCACAGACGGGGTTTCGACCTAGGCGGTACGCATGGACGAGCCGGACGGCTCGGCCGGCAGTCTAGCCGCTGGAGCAGCTAGGCCTGAGCCTGGTCGAAGAGCTCCTCCCAGCGCTCGAGCAGCGACTGCAGCTCGTCGCGCTCGCGCCGGTGGGCCGCGATGACGTCGACGTTCGACCAGTCGTCGGCGAGCGCGCGCTCGAGCTCGGCGATTCGCTCCTCGCGGGCCGAGATCTCGGCTTCGACCTGCTCGAGCTCGGTGGGGACTTCGGCTCGGCGCTTCTTGGCGCAGAGCGGGCCGGATGAGATCCGGCCCCTACGGCCTTCCCGCAGAGCGATGCCGCCGTCCGGTCGCGCGGCTCCGGCGATCCAGACCGCCGCCTCGCTCCGCCTCGGCCTGACTGCGTACGAAGTCGGCCCACCCTCCGTCGTGATTGCGCACGGTGCCGTCCTCGACCGCCAGGATTCGCGTGGCGATGGCGTCCAGCAGCGCGCGGTCGTGCGAGACGAGCAGGACGGTGCCGGGAAAGGCCTCGAGTGCCGCCTCGAGGGCCTCTCGGCTCTCGAGGTCGAGGTGGTTGGTCGGCTCGTCGAGAACGAGGAAGTTCGCGCCCGACGCCACGATGCAGGCGAGCTCGAGACGGCGCCGCTCGCCCCCCGAGAGCGCCGAGATCGGCTTCTCGTGCGCCTCCCAGCCGGAGAAGAGGAAGCGCCCGAGCAGCGCCTGCGCCTGCGGGCGTTGCAGCCCGGTCGCCGCCTGCGCGAAGGAGACGACGCTGGACTCGCCGCGCAGTGTCCCGACGGAGCTTGCGGCTCCCCCGTCCCCGGCGTCGCCGTCGAGACCGTCGTGCTGGGCGAGATAGCCGAGCTCGACGCCATAGCCCAGTCGCGCCGTCCCGCTCGTGGCCGGCCGGCGCTCGAGAATGGCGTCGACGAGCGTCGTCTTGCCGCTTCCGTTCGGCCCGACGAGCCCGACGTGCTCCCCGCGCTCGAGCGCGAAGGTGACGTCCGCGAGCAGCGGGCGCTCACCGGCCGCCACCGCGAGCTCCTCCACCTCGACGACCGTCCGGCCGCTGCGCGCGGGTTTCAGGAACTCGAAGCCCAGCCGCCGGGAGCGGCGGCCGAGCAGCGCGGCCTCCCCCGCGGCGGCCTTCTTCTCCTTCTCGAGCCGTGCGATCTGGGTGAGCTTCGCCTGCGCCTGGCGAGCCTTGCTCTTCTTGTAGCGGAAGCGCTCGACGAAGCGCTCCAGGCGGGCGATGTCGTCGGCCACACGATCGACCGTCTTCTGGGCGTGCAGCGCCCGCTCGGCCTTCTCCCGCCGCCAGACGTGCCACGGGCCGGGAAAGAACGTGGAGCGCCCCGCCTCGAGCTCGAGCACTGCCGTGCGTCACCGCCTCGAGGAACCACCGGTCGTGGGCCACCAGGATCACGGCTGCGTCGAGCGACTGGAGCTCGCGTTCGAGCCATTCCAGGCTGGCGACGTCCAGGTGGTTCGTCGGCTCGTCGAGGAGCAGGAGGTCCGGGTCGCCCGCGAGCGCGCGTGCCAGCGACGCCCGCGTGAGCTCGCCGCCCGAGAACGTGTCCAGCGGCCTGTCGAGCTCGTCGTCGGAGAAGCCGAGACCGCGCACGAAGCCGGCGGCCCGCTCGCGCCAGCCCCAGCCACCCGCGTGCTCGAGCCGCGCCTGCGCCCGCGCGTAGCGCTGCATCGTCGCCGCGGCGTGATCGCCGCCCGCCATCGCCTGCTCGAGGCCGCGGAGCTCCTCCTCGAGCACCACGAGGTCGCCGGCGCCGGAGAGCACGTAGTCACGCAGCGTCAGCGAGCGCCGTCGCGGCGGCCGCTGGTCGTGGAGGGCGACGCGCGCGCTCTTCTCGAGCACGAGCTCGCCGCCGTGCAGCTCGGTCTCGCCGGTGAGGCAGCGCAGGAGCGTCGTCTTGCCCGCGCCGTTGGGCCCGGCGAGGGCTACGCGGTCGCGGCGCTCGACCTTGAACGACACGCCGTCGAACAGCGTCGAGCCTGCGATCTCCTTCCGCAAGTTGGTGGCGATGACGACTGCCATGACGAAAGGCTAGACCGCGCCTACAGAACCGGCTCCTGCGATCCGATAACACGGGCATGCGCTCTCCCCTGTTCGAGGCATTCAGCCGACGGCGCATGGCGTCGGGCGCCAGAGGCGCTCGCAAGCGACGGATCAACGCTGCCGTCCGGCGCGGCGAGGCCGTCGCCGATCCCGCCGACGCCGGGCTCGCCGCCGTCCACGCCGCCAACGTTCTTCGCCGCGTCGGAAGGCGCGGTCCAGGACGGCCGTTCGGCCGCGACGTGCTCGTGGCCGCACCTGTCGCCGTGGTACTCGTGCTGCTGACGGACACCGGCTGGGTCGCCCGCGCCGGCTTGCTGATGCTCCTCGTGGCCGTCGTTCTCGTTGCCGAGCTCGTGCTCGACGCCACCATCCTCCGCCGGCGGGAGAACGCCGCAGAGCAGAGCGCGAGAACCTCGCGCTGCTCTTCGAGACGCTGGCCGAGCGCCACGAGCGGGCGCCAGCTGGGCCACGCCGCCGGCTTGCCCTGTCGCCTGCACGCGAGCCGGCCGGACAGCGCGACTGAGAGCGACACCTACGCTGGAAGCGCCGTTCTCGCGGATCTTGTAGAACAGCTCGAGGTGGACGCCGATCAGGTTCTCGCTTTCCGGCTGTCCCGCTCCGGGCTGGCGGTACGCGGCGCACGGGGCTCGCCGAGGCGGCAGCCTGCCCGGCCTCGGACTTCGCCCCCGACGCGGCGCTGCTGGCGCTGGCGGCGCGGGTCGAGGGGGTCTCCCGAGAGGCATACGACGGCGCAGTCGACGCCGGCGCCCTCGTCGTGGCCCACGCCGTCCGCGGGGCCATCCACGCGCTCGCGCCCGACGACCTCGCGCTCTACGGGCGTGCCCTGATCGCCCGCGAAGACGGCGAGCTTGCCGCACAGCTCGGACAGCAGGTCAAGCGTCTCGCCGCCGAGAAGGGACTCGCCCCGAGCGAGGCGCTCGAGGAGGTGGCGGCGGCCACGAAGGACGCGCTCGCCAGGGGCCGGACGCTCGACAAGAACGAGCTGCACGAGGAGCTGAGAAAGCGCGTCCGTGCGGATCTGCTGCCCTGGTGCCGGGGCTGTAGGAGCTACCACGTCCCTCCGATGCTGTGGCGCTACGCCACGGTGAAGGCGGGCGTCCGGCTGGACTCCGAGCGCCGCTACACGGATGGCCAAGCCGGGCCGGACGCCGGCCGCGAGCGAGGTCGTTCGCCGCTTCCTCGGCTTCTACGGACCGGCCGCGCCCGGCGACTTCGCCGAGTGGGCCGGGCTCGCGAAGCCCCATGCCCACCGCCTGTGGGAGGAGGCCGCGGGCGACCTCGCCGAGGTGCGGGTCGGCAAGAGCACGGGCTGGCTCATGAGCGCGGACGCGGGCGCGCTCGAGTCGCCACCCGCCGCCGAGGGCATTCGCCTGCTACCGCCCGGCGACCCCTATCTCCAGAAGCCCAACCGGCTGCTGCTCGCTCCCGACCCCGAGCTGCGCAAGCGGCTGTTCCGGCCCGTGGCGAGCCCCGGAGCGGTGTTGAAGGACGGCCGCCTGACCGGCCTGTGGCGGGTCAAGGCGAAAGGAAAGACGGCCGAGCTCACCGTCGAGAAGCTCGGCCGCCTCTCGCGCCGGGACCTCGAGCAGGAGGCCGCAGCGCGTCGCAGAGCTGCGCGGAGCCGCCAAGGCCGCCGTCGTTCTCGCCTGAGGCTCGGCCAAGCTTCTGAAACAGGCTCCTGGACGGCGTCACTAGACTCGCGCCCGTGGAGCTGCAGCGGCTCGACCTGGCCGACCGAGCCGTGGCCGAAGCCGTGCTCGCCGTCCAGCGACGCGCCTACCGGGTCGAGGCCGACCTCGTCGGCTTCGACGCCATCCCGCCGCTGCACGAGTCGCTGGCCGACCTGCAGGCCTCGAACGAGACCTTCCTCGCCGCGACCGTGGACGGCCAGCTCGCGGGGCTCGTCTCGTGGAAGCGGGACCGGCGACACGCTCGACCTCCACCGCCTCGCGGTCGATCCGCGCTTCTTCCGGGCCGGGATCGGGCGCGCGCTCGTCCGCGCGGCCGAGTCCGCCGAGGAGGACGCCCGCCGCGTGATCGTCCAGACCGGCGCGGGCAATGCGCCCGCGAAGGCGCTCTACGAGAGCGAGGGGTTCCGTCGAGATCGGCGAGCGGGAGGTCGCGCCCGGCTTCCGGGTGACGCTCTTCGAGAAGAGGCCCGGACTACCGTCAACCTCAGAAGCCGCGACGCCGTAGACGTCCGCGACCTTCGTCCTCAGGTAGCCGAGGTACGGCTCCGGATCGATGCGGCTCCCGGCACAGCGCTCGAGCGTCTCCTGCGGCGTGAACTTGCGGCCGTGCTGGTGGAGCCGCTCGCGGAGCCACTCCCGCAGCGGCGCGAAGTCACCGGCCTCGATCTGGTCGTCGAGGTCCGCGAGATCCCGCCGCAGGGCCTCCCAGATCTGCACCGACATGACGTTGCCAAGGGCGTAGGTGGGGAAGTAGCCGAAGAACGCCGCCCGACCAGTGGACGTCCTGGAGCACGCCGTTGGCGTCGTCCGGCACCTCGATGCCGAGGTACTCGTCCATGCGCGCGTTCCACTCGCCCGGCAAGTCGGCGAGCGCGATCCTGCCCGCGAGCAGCTCCTGCTCGAGCTCGAAGCGGAGGATCACGTGGAGGTTGTACGTGACCTCGTCCGCCTCGACGCGGATGAGCGACGGCTGCACCTTGTTCACCGCCCGGTAGAAGCTCTCCGCGTCGGCCGACCCGAGCACCTCCGGGAACGCGTCCCGCAGACCCGCGAAGAACCGGCGCCAGAACGGCCGGCTGCGGCCGACGAGGTTCTCCCAGAGCCGGCTCTGCGACTCGTGGAGCCCGAGGGAGACGCCGCCGCAGAGCGGCGTGCGGTCGAGCTCGGGCGCCGAGCCGTGCTCGTAGAGGCCGTGGCCGAACTCGTGGATGCCCGGCGAACACGCCCATGAGCGCGTCCTCGACGTAGCGCGTGGTGATGCGGATGTCCGTGAGGCCCGAGCCCGACGCGAACGGGTGGACCGTGGGGTCGAGCCGCCACGACGACGTCGTCGAAGCCGAGCGGCGTCAGGATGGCGAGCACGGCGCCTCGCTGCCGCTCGATCGGGAACGGGCCCTGCGCGAGCGCGCCGTCGACGGCGTCAGCCGAGTCGCGCACCGCCGCGATCAGCGGCACGAGCTCCTCCTTGAGCCGGCTGAAGACCTGCCGCACCTCGGCGGTCGTCATCTCCGGCTCGAAGTCGTCCAGCAGCACGTCGTAGGCCTCGCCTGCCGGCTCGAAGCACTCGACGTAGCGGTGCTTCAGCTCCAGGTTGCGCTCGAGCGCGGGCACGAAGCGGGCGTAGTCGGACTCGGCGCGGGCTTCCAGCCAGGCCTGGTGGCCGAGCGACGCCGCGCGCGCCATGTCGGCGGAAAGCTCCGGCGGCACTCGGCTCGCCTTCTCGTAGTCGCGGCGCGCGACGCGGATCAGGCTCGCCTCGAAGGAGTCGTGCGGGAGGCTCTCCTCGTACCCCGAAAGCTGCTCGAGCAGCCGCCCGACCTCGTCGTCGATCAGGGCCTCGTGGGCGATGCGGCCGAGCGTTCCGAGCTGCTCGGCGCGAGCCGCCGCGCCACCCGGCGGCATCATCACCTGCTGATCCCAGCCGAGCACCCGCCCGATGCGCCCGAGGTCCGACAGCCGGGAGAGCCGCTCCTTCAGGTCGGCGAAGGCCTGCTCGGTGGTCGAAGCGCTCACGGTTAGGCCATGCTAACCGCTCGGCCGCCGGCTGCCATCGTCCGAAAGGGCCAGCTAGACGTGTAGGCACGCCCGCTGCGGCGGGCCGTCTTCTGTTAGGCGCTCGTCAGCCGCGCGACGATGCGCGGGTAGACGGCGTCGGCGAGCGACCGAAGCTGCTCGCTGGAAAGGAGCTGTACCGGATGAGGCACGAGCACCATGCGCACGTCGGGCATGCCGAGGGCGCGAGCCTGCTCGAGCGCCTCGTCGAGGAACGGCTCGGTGCCGACGCCGGCGGTCGGGATGCCGCGCCGCTCGAGCCGGACGACGTCGTGCACACTGCACGACACGCAGGATCCTCAGTCGGCGAGCCCCTCAACGGCGAGGTCGCCGTGGATCGCGATCTCGTCGATGACGTCCTGCGGCGCGGGCCGGGAGAAGAACGGCTTCGCGAACCTCGCCGTCCGCGCGCCCGCAACCCCGAGCAGCTCCTCGATCCGGTCGAGGAACTCGTCCCCGCGTCGCTTCGAGATGTCGAGCAGCGCGACTCGACGGCCCTCGAGCGAGACCGGTCGGGCGGCGAGCGGCTCGGGCGTGCGAACGAGCTCGTCGAGCGGGCTCACATACTCGGGCATCAGCGCACCTCCCGCGTCACCACGGCGGCGTCCATGCCGAGGCTCGGGCCGAGCACCGCCGAGAAGCGCCCCGCCTCGCCGCCGGCGGCCACGACGAGGATCCGCTCCGGCGACGTCCACTTCCGGATCGGTGTGTCGGGGCTCGCGGCCAGCACCTCCGGGGTCGTCTCGCCGTGGCGCAACTCTCGCGCGGGCCGGATGGCCGCGTCGAAGATCGCCTCGCGAACGTCGTCCTTCGACCAGCCGGCCTCGCCGAAGAGCGCGGCGTGCTCGCCGCCGATCACGAAGAGCGAGGTGGCGTCCATCGGCCACCAGAACGGGCTCCACTGACCCGCCGCGGCCCAGGCCAGCGTGTGCGCGAGCTCCTCCGGCGTGTCCGAGCGGTGGTCCGAGACGGACAGCGGCGCATCGCCGGCGAGGACGGTGACGGTCGACGTCCCTGCCGCGAAGCCCCGCTCGACGTGCAGGGGCTGCCAGGGGCTCCCTTCCTCGTCCTCGGCGATGCAGAACGAGAGCTTCCCCGGATGGCCCAGCGTCGCGCGGTCGAGCCGGCCGGGAGCGCCGCCGCCCGTCAGGTGGACGACGAGGCGTGCGGCACGGCCGATCGTGAGGTTGGCGCGAAAGCCGGGGCCGAGCGCCCCCATGCCGCTCTGGAGGCCGATCGCGCCGCGAAGGGGGCCGTTGACGACGAGAATCTGGCCGGGAGGCGAGGTCGTCACCGCCTGCCCGTTGAGGTTGAAGGCCGGGTCGAGCATCGCCTCGACGGCAGCGACCACGACCGGGAGGTACTCCGGCCGGCAACCGGCGAGCACGGCGCATGCGGCCACGCGCTCGAGCGTCGCCTCCCCGAGCGCAGGCGGCACCTCGCCGAGCGAGACGGCCGGGTCGCGACCGCCGAGCATGGCCTCCACGCGCTCCCGGGTGGGCGGCACGACGGGCAGCCCGTCGGTCCAGCCACGCTCGAACATGTCCTCGAGCTCGTCGAACGTATCGGCCGGCGCAGGCCAGGCCTCGTCGGCGCTGCGGCACTGGCAGCCCGGCTTCCAGCGCGGCTCGCCGGGAAGAGGAACGCCGAGGAGCTGCTCCAGCCGGGCGCCGTCCCACCCGATCGCCGTATCCTCCCGCTCGCCGTCCGGCGCGAGCAGGATTGCCGTCGGCACCGCCTCGACGCCGTACGCCGAGGACGCCTCGTAGGGCGGAGGCTCCGACAGCATCGTGGCCACGCGGTGGCGGCGGGCCAGGCGCGCGGCGATCTCCGGCGGATCCTGGGCCACGACGACGAGGCGGATGCCGGAACGGCCGAGCTCGCCCTCGACCGAAGCCAGCCTGTCGAGTGCGAGCATCGCGGTCGGGCAATCCTCGTGGACGAAGAGGAGCAGCGCCCGGTTGCCGCCTCCGCAATCGGCGAGCCGCACAGGCCCGCCGTCCACGCTGGGGAGGCACAGGTCCGGCGCGACCGCAGTCACGCCGCCAAGGCTACCGCCTCACGCCCGGCCGCGAATCGCCACGCTTCCGCGCGCCTTTCGACACAGACCCGTCACATCTCGGCCTTGACTCGTGCGGGGTCTGACCCCGGGGTCAGACCCCTCCTAACAGGGGCCCGTGGAGAACCTCCCGTGAAGACAGGCCTGTGGCGAAGCCCGAGCTCGTGGAGAAATTGGCGCAGACTTGACGCACGTCGTCCGTAGAGTGCGGCGTGTGGACGCCGAGCCCGAGATGCGACGCGCGGTCGCGTTCTGCCGCGAGGTGGCGCTCGCATGCGCGGCCCGCGTGCAGGAGCTCCCGTGCGGGGTGGCGGTCTTCAACGACCGGCTGGCGACCGTGTGGGATCTCAACTACCTATGGCTCGACACGGTTCCCGAGGGCACAACGGCGCAGGGGCTTGCAGCCGAGGCCGAGGCCGTGCAGAGCGCCTTCGCCCACCGGCAGGTCATCGTCGCGGACGAGGCGGCCGGCATGCGGCTGGCGCCCGGCTTCGCCGAGCTCGGCTGGAACGTCGAAAAGCTGATCTTCATGTCCGCGCGAGCCGTGCCCGACACGCCCGCGCCGGCGCATACCGTGGTCGAGGTCGACGAGCCGGGACAGCGGGCATTTCGCGAGGAGTGGCTCCGAGCCTGGCCCGAGGACTACTCCGAAGCCGTCGTCGGGCAACTGCTCGAGCAGAAGCGCATTGTCGCGAACGCGGTCGACGCCCGCTTCTTCCTCGCCCTCGCCGACGGCCGGGCCGCCTCGATCTGCGAGCTCTACGTGCGGGGTCACACCGCACAGATCGAGGACGTCGGTACGCTCGAGGGCTATCGCGGCCGCGGTCTCGCGCGCGCGGTCGTGCTTCGCGCCTTGGCGGAGGCTCGCGTAGCCGGTTGCGACCTCGTGTTCCTCGAGGCCGACGAGAACGACTGGCCGAAGGAGCTCTACCGCGGCCTCGGGTTCGAGCCCATCGGTCGGATCTTCGCCTTCCTCCGCAAGCCCGCCGACTGAACTCGCGTCGGCGGGCGCCAGTCCGGAGACGCCGCCCGTGCCGGCGCGGCTCTCCTCGCGAGCCCAGCCTCAGGACGGATCGAGGCGCAGCGCCGCCGAGTTGATGCAGTAGCGCTGACCGGTGGGGCGCGGCCCGTCGTCGAAGAGGTGACCGAGATGCCCTCCGCACGCCGAGCAATGCACCTCGGTGCGCGACATGAGGAGCGACCGGTCATTCTCGGTCTCGACCGAATCTGCGCTCGCCGGCTCCCAGAAGCTCGGCCAGCCCGTCCCCGAGTCGTACTTCGTGTCCGAGCGGAACAGCTCCGCGCCGCAGCCGGCGCAGCGGTAGACGCCGGGGTCCTTCGTGTCCCAGTACGCCCCGGTAAAGGCACGCTCGGTTCCGTGCTGGCGTAGCACCCGGTACTCCTCCTCCGTGAGCCCCGCCTTCCACTCGGCGTCGGTCTTCTCGATCCTCGTTGGCAATTGCCTCACCTCCTCGCCAGAGCGTAGCGCGCCGACTCTTACGGCTTCGTGAAACCGGCCGCTGGGCGGCGTTCACCGGGCGCGCAGCGCCGCGCGACGCTACGCAATCGGGTACCCCGGAAACGCGCAAGCGAGGATTGCAACCTCGCCGCTGGTGCTGTTCAACTCAGGAATGAGCCTCGAGCTGGCGATCGCCGCGGTCATCATGGTCGCGGATCTCATCCTCCTCGGGACCTACGGACGCCGCCTGAGACCTCGACCCTGACCGCGGCGGCGCGCGCGCCCAGCCCACGCGCCGGAGTGACGCAGCGTCGCTCGACTATTCTTCGGGCCGGCACAGGCGGATCCCCACGAGGATCGCACCGCGCCGCCGAGAACCTAAGCGTCGACACGTGAGTCGCCAGACTGCAGCCGCCCTTGCGGCCGTCGTCGGTCTCCTGGCCGGCCTCGGCACGCTCGCCGGCGTCGTGCTCGCGCTCCGCGACGAGAGCGGCGAAGAGGCGACCCCTCCGGCCGCCAGCGATACGGGCCTCGTCGAGACCGGCGCGACCGACCAGGCGGTCGTCACCGAGCCGAGCCCCGACGAACGCACGCTCGTGGTCAGCGTCGAAGGCTTCCCGAACGCCGTGGCGGTCGGCGCCCGCGGCGTGTGGGTCGTGCGTGACGGCCGTCGCGTCATCAAGATCGATCCCGCATCCGGGGAAGTCATCGGGCGCATCGGCGCCGGGGACGAGCTCGGGAGCGAGCGACCGTGCGGAATCACCGTGAGCGAGGGCGCCGTGTGGGTGGCGACGCTGTCCGGCAACGTCGCTCGCATCAACACCCGGACGAACCGGCTGAGCCGGCTCATCGAGACGGAGGAGGCCGCGTGCGTCGCAGCCGGCCGCGGCGGCATCTGGGTCACGCAGCCCGACCGCGGCGTCGTCCTGCGAATCGACCCGGTTACGAACGAGATCGCCGCCGAGATCCCGCTGGACGGGTTCCCGCAGGGCGTCGCGGTCGCGTTTGGCTCGGTGTGGGTCGCGGCGGCCGATCCTCCTGACGGCGCGAACGGCGGCGTGTCGCGGATCGACCCGCGCTCCAACGAGGTCGTGCGCACGATCCTCGTCCCGAACCTCCCCGAGTTTCTCGCGACGGGGAACGGCATGGTATGGGCGACGTCCAACAACGGCACCGTCGCCGAGATCGATCCGCGCACGAACCAGCTCGTGTCGTCGATCCGCATCACCGAGGGCGGCCGCACGACAATCGCCGTCGGCGGCGACACCGTCTGGGCATCGGAGATCGTGGAGACGGGCGAGAGCGCGCCGATCATCAGCATCAACCCCGAGGACGGCCAGGTTCGAGGGCCGGCGCTCGAGGCGGTGCCCAGTCCGCTCGGGATGGCCTTCGGCGCCGGCGCTCTCTGGATCACGAACTACGACGACGGCACGGTCACACGCTTCCAGCCGCTGCCGTGAGCAGCGGGCCCTACGCGCGGCCCTGAAGCAGCTCGACCACGTCGCGGTGGCGCTTCTCGATCGCGAAGTCGATCGGCCTCGTGCGGTCGTCGGCGAGCGCTGCACGGTTCGCCCCACGCTTCAGCAGCGCGCGGCAGAGCTCCACGTCCCCGCTCGTGGCCGCGAAGTGCAGGGGCGTCCAGCCGCCGTTCGCCCTCGCGTTGGGATCGGCGCCGCGCTCGAGCAGGAGCAGACGCGACCTCGCGCCTGGCTGCCGGCGATCGCGCTGTGCAGCGGCCTCACCGACGGGAAGCGCGGGTTCTTGGACGGGGCCTCGAGATCGGCTCCGCGATCGACGAGCGAGCCCCGCGGTCTCGAGCTCGTCCGAAGAACGCGGCGAGGTGGAGCGGCGTGAACCCGTCCGAGGAGTAGGCCGAGGAGCGCTTCCGAGAGCGGCCGAGGACGCGCTTGATGCTGTCCTCGTCGCCGAGCGCGGCGGCCTCGAAGAGATCGATCTCCGGCCGGCGTTCGAGGAGCACCTCCACGATCTCCTGCCGGCCGTCGTAGACGGCGCGCATGAGCGGGGAGAGACCGTTCGCGTCGCGCTCGTCGATCGCCCCGGGCTCGCGCGCGAGCTTCCGCCGCACCTTGGCCGGGTCGCCGGACCCGATCGTGTCGAAGATCGTCTGCTTGCGCGCCAATGCCGTCTCCTTCTGCCCTGTGGCTCCGGGCGAGACGATAGCGACCGCGTGGGTCCGACCGGAGGGCGAGCGCAGTCGCAGCTGATAGGGCGCGCCGGCGGACCGCCGCCGTCCGCCATCCGTATACCAGCCGTGCGAGGACTCTGGCCGTTCTCGCCCTGTTCGTGCTTGCGTCCTGCGGGGGGAGCGACGTCTCGACCCGGAGGTCGCCGGGAGCGAGCAGGCGGGGCCTCCAGCCGGCGCCAGGCACCGCAGCCCCTCAGCCCGGCGCCGAGCGCTGCGGGTCCAACGGTCGTCTGCCGGTGACGTTGCGGATGGCGTGACCATCGCGCTCGTCTATCCCGCCGAGCTGGCTCTCGAGCGCCTCGAACTCGTTGAGCTCGGTGATCCTTGCCGCCGACGCCGGAGATGACGCGGTGCGCCGCGACGTCGCCGTCGCACGTCCACGCGAGCGGACGGAGCTGAAGGATCCGAGGGGAGTGACCACCTGCTGTTCTCCTTCGGGGGGTGGGAGGCCCTCGTCACCGTACGCCGCGAGACCGAGGCGCCGCGTCGCTGACCCCCGCAGAACGCAGCGCGTGGACGGAAGACCTCGCCGTCGATCGCCTGCGTCCGTCGGCGTACGGCCCGGCTTCGTGGACGCGGCCCTGCGCCGCGTTCGCAGGGCTGCTCGGGAGGCCGGCTGACCGCGCGGTGCGCGTCGCGGCGCACGTCCCCGAGGCCGCCGATCGCGTAGACGACGCCCGGCTCGGTCTCGTACTCGACCGGAGGCGCGGCGGCGGCGAAGACGGCGACGGTGTGGAGCAACCCGGCGCCGGGGTTGCGGAAGCCGTGCCAGCTATGCGCGGGGAGCAGGATCGACTCTCCCGCAACGACCCGCCGAGACTCGCCGTCCACGGTGAACTCGGCCTCGCCCTCGACGACGAGGATCGCCTCCTCCACCTCGAAGTGCGTGTGGAGGGGGGCTCCCGCCCCGGGCTCCGCCCACTGCTCCATGACGCAGAGCTGAGCGGCGCCGGTGGATGCGGCCGCGTGCAGCCGCGTCCGCACGCCCTCGCGCCACTCGACGAGCTCGACCTCGGGATCAGCCACGATCGAGCCACCGATCGCCGCGGACGCCAGCGGGCCCTTCCGGCCTGTCCAGGGGTCTGACCCCTAGCCATGGCCGTTTGGGCCGGGTGCTGGGCCCCAAACCCAGCGGCGACGCGGGATCTGCCCACTAGTCGCGCCATGGCCAGGGGTCTGACCCCGGCATGGCTGTTCTGGGCAAGACGTAGGTGCGGTACAGCTCCTCGCAGGCCTGGCCGCAGAAGCGGCGCTCGTCTCCGTCGACGTCCACGACCCAGAGGCGGCGGGCGACGACCTGGCCGCAGCACTCGCAGGGCGTCACGACGGTCTCCCAGACCTGCGTCTGGATCGGCTCCCAGCGCCCCACTAGATGATTGATCGGGAATTGTGGTGCCGTCGGGGACGGCAGAGACCGAGCATGAGGACGCGGTCATGGCTCGTGCGTATCGGTAGATACGTGCGAGGCACGAGCGTGGCCTCAGGCGACGGTATCGGCCGCCATCCGGCGGTGCCACGGTTGCCGGTCAATTGCAGATCAATCATCTAGCCCTCCCAGCCGTAGAGCTCGCGGGCCGCCTGCTCGGAGACGAAGCCCTCGTCGACGTCACGCTGGAGGCGCCCGCGGTCGCGCTGACGCGGATCTCCGTAGCCGCCTCCGCCGGGCGAGTCGATCAGCACCTCGTCGCCGGGCTCGAGACGGATGTTCGTGAACTTCGACGGCGACACCGTCCCGAACGCCTCGGAGAACGTGCGGAACTCCGAGTCGCCGCGCCGCTTGACCATGATCGCCCCGCGGCCGCCCTTGCCGCCGCCGTCGAGGCTCCACGCGCCGAAGCCGGGCTTCGTCCGGTCGAAGAGCGCGTTGGCCGTGATCTCGGCGCCCTCGACCCGCATCCGTCTCCTCGTCCCGAGGCCGCCGCGCATCCTCCCCGCTCCCCCCGAGTCGGCGATGAGCGAGTACTCGAGTGTCCGCAGCGGGTATCGCGTCTCGAAGATCTCGACCGGCGTGTTCCGGCAGTTGCCGTTCGTGACGATGATCGCGTCGTTCCCGTCGTCGTAGGACTTGGCGCCCCAGCCGCAGCCCTCGAGGTGGTAGTTCGCGTAGAAGTCCCCCGTCTTCGGGTGGACGCCGCCGAACAGGAAGTTGCACGCGGAGCCGCCCTCGGCCGCCGCCACCCGATCGGGAAGCGCGGGCGCGAGCGCTCCGACGACCATGTCGGCGAGCTTCGGGTGCGTCTCGGTGTTCCCGCCGACCGACGGGCCCGGGTAGACGACGTTCGCGACCGTCCCGGGCGGCGCGATGATGCTGATCGGCCGGTACGCGCCGGAGTTCTTGGGGATGTTCGCGTCCGTCACATGGAAGACGGCGTTGTACGTGGCCCCCGACGTGACCCCGAACGTCGCGTTGATCGGTCCGCGCACCTGCGGCGACGTGCCCGTCCAGTCGACGATCAGGCGGTCTCCGTCGACGGTCACCGTGACGTGGAGCGTGACGGGCTCGGCTACGACGCCGTCGTCCTCCATGACGTCGCTGAACTCGTACACCCCGTCCGGAATGGCGGCGATCTCCGCTCGCATCCAGCGCTCGGAGTAGTCCATCAGCTCCTGCGCGGCGACGTCGACGAAGTCGCGGCCGTAGCGGTCGAGCAGCTCGTGCAGCCGCCGCTCGGCCACGCGCAGCGATCCGATCTGGGCGTTGAGGTCGCCCCAGGTGTTCCTCGGGGTGCGGTGATTCGCCATGATCAGCCGCCAGAGCTCCATGTCGTGCTGATCGCGCTTGACGATCTTGACCGGCGGTATGCGCAGGCCCTCCTGGAACACCTCGGTCGCGTCCGACGCGAAGCTGCCGACCGCCTTGCCGCCGATCTCGGCGAGGTGGCCGACGTTGGCGACGAAGCCGAAGAGCTCGCCCTCGTGGAAGACGGGCCGGATCACCGAGTGCTCGGGGAGGTGCGCGCCGCCGCGGTAGGGGTCGTTGTGGAGGACGACGTCCCCGGGCTCGAAGGACTCGACGCCGAGCTCCTCGATCGTCCAGCGGACGATGAAGAGGCTCGCGCCGAGCTGGGCGGGACAGAACTCGGCCTGGCCGATCATGTTCCCGTGCCGGTCGAACAGGACGCACGAGAAGTCGAGGCCCTCGTTGAAGATGGGCGAGAACGCCGTCCGCGTCATCGTGATACCCATCTCGCGGCAGACGTTCACGAAGGCGTTGTTCAGGATCGTGAGCGTGACCGGATCGGTGGCGGAGAGGCGACTCATGCCTCAACCATCCTTGGTCACCTCGAGCATGCCGTCCGCCAGGACGGAGAGCGACCAGCCGGGCGGCACGACGATCGTCGAGTCCATCTCCTCGACGACGACCGGCCCGTCGAGCTCGGCGCTCCGGCGCAAGCGTCGAGCGGCGGACGACCCGCGGTCTCGACGAAGTCGTGGCCCGGGAAGAAGACCGGTCGCGGAGGCACGCTCGCGTCGTCGCCGGCGCTCCCGGCCGTGCAAAGCGTCGCGCGGGCACGGGCTCCTCGCCCGGCGCGACCACCGACAGCCGGACGAGCTCGATCGGGATGCCGTCGAGCCGGTAGCCGTAGAAGCCCTCGTAGAGCCGGGCGAAGTCCTCGAAGACTGCGGCCAGCGCCTCGGAGGAGAGCTCTCCGGCCGGCACGGCGACCTCCTGCTCGTAGTTCTGGCCCTGGTAGCGCAGCGCCACGGAGCGGCGGACGGTCGCTCGGCGAGCGCCCGCCCGACTGCGCCTCGAAGTCGGCGGCGGCGCGCGCCTCGAGCTCCGCGAAGAGGCCGGCCAGCTCGGCGGCGGTCACGCGCGCGTCGAGTGAGGTGGACGCTGCGCACCGCGTCGACCCGAGCGGGCGCGGCCAGCGCGCCGAAGGCCGAGGCGAGGCCCAGGGCTCGGCGGGCACGAGCACGCGCCGCATCCCGATCGCGTCGGCGATCTCGGCGGCGTGCGTCGGCCCGGCCCCGCCCATGGCGACGAGGGCGAAGTCGCGCGGGTCGATGCCCTGCTCCACGGTGACGATGCGGATCGCGTTCGCCATGTTCTCGTTCGCGATCCGCACCATGCTCGACGCGACCTCGAGCGGGTCGCGGCCAAGCTCCGCGCCGAGCCGCTCGAGGGCCGCCTCGAGCGCGGCCGGGATGGAGCTGCAGCCGGCCGCCGAGGAAGAACTCGGGGTTCAGCCGGCCGAGCGCGAGGTTGGCGTCCGTGAGCGTCGCCTCCTCCCCACCCTGCCCGTAGCAGGCCGGGCCGGGATCCGCGCCCGCGCTCTGCGGCCCGACCTGGAGGAAGCCGCCCGGGTCCTCCCATCCGATCGAGCCGCCGCCCGCGCCGATCGTCTTCGTCGCCACCGCCCGGCACGCTGACGGGGAAGCCGTACTCGATCTCGTAGTCGGAGGAGTAGAGCGGCTCGCCGTCCACGATCAGGCAGACGTCGCAGCTCGTTCCGCCCATGTCGAGCATGATCGCCTGCCCGGCGCCGGCGACTGCGCGCGTACCAGGCGCCGCCGATGGCGCCGCCGGCGATTCCGGAGAGCAGGAGGTGCGCCGGGCGCCGGCGGGCCTCCTCGCCGAGCGCGTGCCCGCCGTTCGACTTGAGCAGCGAGCAGGGCGCATCGACGGCACGCGACGAGAGCGCCTGCCTCGAGCCCGGCGACGTAGTCGTCGAACAGCGGCTTCAGGTAGGCGTCGACGATCACGGTCGAGCCGCGCTCGTACTCGCGCCAGATCGGCGCGATCTCGTGCGAGAGCGATACGGCCGGCCCGTCGCGCTCCTCGAGCAGCTCGCGCGTGGCGAGCTCGTGGGACGGGCTCGAGGTAGGAGAACAGGTAGCAGACGGCGATCGCGGCTCGCCCGCCGTTCAGGTCTCTGCGCCGCGAGCGCCTCCCGCAGACCCGTCGCCGTCGAGCGGGACGAGCTCCCGGCCCTCCTCGTCCAGCCGCTCGTCGACGCCGATGCAGTCGCGGCGCGAGACGAGCGGCGTCGGCTTGCGCCAGCGGTAGTCGTAGTGGTACTTGCGCGAGATGCGCTGGATGAACGGAATGTCCTCGAACCCCTTCGTCGTCAGGTACAGGACACGGGCGCCGGTGCGGGTCAGCACGGCGTTGATGCCGATCGTCGTGCCGACCACGACGTGGGAGACGGAGGCGGCGTCGACGCCGGCGGCATCCAGGGCGGCGGTCACGGCGTCGACCGGGGTCTCCGGCGTCGACGGCACCTTGGCGAGCGCGATGGCCCCGGTCTCCTCGTCGACCGCGACGAGGTCGGTGAACGTGCCCCCGGTGTCGATGCCGACGCGAATCATCCTGCGCATTCGTCACAAGAACGCGGCCCGGCTCGCCGGCCAAGGAGGCGCGCACGGCGGCATCGGCCTGCTCGAGCGGGAACGACGGCCCCAGCGCGCCGGCCAGGTCGAGCCGGCCGCTGCGAACGTGCTCGAGGAGCCCAGGGAGCGCCGTCGCCGGATCCTCGGAGCCGTAGAGCGAGCCGGTGAGCGTCTTCTCCTCGTTCGTGAGCTGGGCGGGCTCGAGCTCGTAGCGGGCGCCCGCCGGCGGCATGCCGACCGCGACGACGGTGCCGCCACCTCGGACCGCGCGCACCGCCAGCGCGAACGTCTCCGCCCCGCCGACCGCGTCGACTGCGCAGTCGAACTCGCCTCCGACGTCCTGCGGGCTCAGTGCCTCGGTGGCGCCGAGCCGGAGCGCCTGGGCCCGCCGCGCCTCCAGCGGGTCGACGGCGACGATGCGCGCCGCGCCGGCGATCCGGGCGGCCTGGACGCAGAACTGGCCGATCCCGCCCGCGCCGATCACCACGACGCTCGATCCCTCCTCGACCCGTGCCCGGTTCAGCACCGCTCCGACACCGGTGAGCGCCGCGCAGCCGATCAGGGCGCCGTGCTCGAGCGGCACGTCGTCCGGCAGCGGCAGCACGGCGGCGGCCGGGACGACGATCTGCTCCGCGAGCGCCCCGATCGCGGTCATCCGGTACACGGGGTCGCCGTCGAGCGACATGCGCGTCGTGCCGTCCGGCAACGTGCCGGCCGCGATGCCCGCCCGCAGCGGCGCGCAGGCGACCGGCCGCCCGTGGCGGCACGGCTCGCACTCTCCGCAGGCCGGAGCCCACGAGAGCACGATGCGGTCGCCGGGTGAGATCCCGGAGACGTCGCCCCCGACGGCCTCGACCACACCCGTGCCCTCGTGGCCGAGCACCATCGGCGTCGGCCGCGTCCACTCGCCCCGGACGAGGTGGAGGTCCGAGCCGCAGATGCCGACCGCCGCGACGCGCACGAGCACGTCGCCGGGCCCGGGCGGCTCGAGGTCGATCTCGCCGACGGCGATCGGTTCTCCCGGAGCCCGGAAGAGCGCCGCGCGCGTCTTCATGGATTACGGCTCGCCCTTCCTCGAGGCGGTGGCCTTCCTGGCCGCCCGGCCGAGCACGGCCAGCACCTCCTTCGTGGAGGCGCGGTCGGCGATCATCTGGAGCGCGTAGTTGAGGCCGGCGTTCTGCCAGTCGTCGTCGATCGTGGAGGTCCCGTCCGTGACGACGATGGCGTGGTAGCCGGCGTCGGCCGCGTGGCGCGCCGTGTGCTCGATCGAGAAGTTCGTCCAGGCGCCGGTGATGATCAGGTCCTCGGTGCCGAAGCCGCGCAGGAGGTTGTCGAGGTTCGTCCCGTGGAAGGCGTTCATACGGGACTTCTCGACGATGTGGTCGCCGCGCTTCGGCTCGAGCCCCTTGACCGGTGCCGCACCCCAGCTTCCGCGGACGACGCCGTTCGTCTCCTTGACGGACTGGAACAGCGGAGCGTTCAGCTTGAGCCCCGGTGCGCCCTTCTCGACGACGTACCAGACGTGCACCACGGGCACGCCCGCCGCCCGCGCCGCGGTGGCGAGCGACTTGACGTTCGCGACCACGTTCTGGCTCTTCGCGTGCTCGGCGGGAGCCGGGTTGTCGCGGGTGAACGCGCCGCCCGGCATGATCACGTCGTTCTGCAGGTCCTGGATGATCAGGGCGCTCTTGCTCGGAGCGAACTTGACGGCCATTCGCCTCTCCTTCCGTTCGGGCCGGATGAGATCCGGCCCCTACGTCATGTATGCGAGCCGGTTACCGCCGATCTTGCACTGGAAGCGGTAGACCGACGTCGACGACGGCACGTAGAGGACGTCCCAGCCCGGCCCGCCCCAGGTGAGGTTGCCCGTGTGCTCGGGGACCTCGACCGTCCCGAGGTGCTCGCCGTCGGGGCTGGCGACCCAGACGCCGCCCGGGCCGGTGACCCAGATGTTGCCCGCCTCGTCGCACTTCATCCCGTCGCAGATGCCGGCCGCGAAGTCGTCGGGGTCGCCGATCGAGTCGAGGATCACCTCGCCGCCCGAGATCGACCCGTCCGCATTCACGTCGTAGCGGCGCAGGTGGAGAACGCCGGAGTCGTTCACGTAGAGCGTCTTCTCGTCCGGCGAGAAGCAGAGCCCGTTGGGCTGCGTGTAGTCGTCCGCGAGGCGCTGGAGCTCGCCGCCGCCGGCCGGTAGCCGGTACACGCCCTGGACGTCCATGTCCTGCTCGCGCGGGTTGCCGAAGACGTCCATGCGCCCGTAGGTCGGGTCGCTGAAGTAGATGGAGCCGTCCGACTTGACGACGACGTCGTTCGGGGAGTTCAGCTCCTTGCCGTCGTAGTGCGAGGCGATCGTCTCGCGGCTCGCCTCGGTGCCGTCGGCGTTCAGCTTCGCGCGCACGAGCTGGCTCGTCCAGTGCTCGCAGACGATGAGGTTCAGGTCGGCGTCGAGCGTCATGCCGTTGCACTTGTTGGCCGGCTTCATGACCTCGACGATCCCGTCCGCCTCGGTCCACTTGCGGCGGACGTCCGCCGGCATGTCGGAGAAGAGGAGGTAGCCGTCGGGGTGCCAGATCGGCCCCTCGGTGAACGTGAAGCCGGTCGCGATCTGCTCGACCTGCACGCTCGACGCGACCAGCTCGTAGACCTTCGGGTTGTTCGCGATGACGCCCATCGTGCGACGGCTCCTTTCGTTTCGGCGGCGGCCGGGAGCTTATCGCGGCCTGTGCGACCGAGCTATCCTGGGGTCATCGAAGCGACCGCGTGAGGGAGGAAGTCCCATGAGCACGACGTTGCCCGACCGGACCGAGACCGAGAGCGCGCCGGTCACCTCGATCGGCCACTGGATCGACGGCGCGAACGTCGACGGCACGTCGGGGCGCACCGGCCCCGTCTTCAACCCGGCGACCGGCCGGCAGACCGGCGAGGTGACGTTCGCCTCGGTGGAGGAGATCGACCGCGCCGTGGCGAGCGGGAAGGCGGCCTTCCCGGCCTGGCGGGCGCTGTCGCTCGCGAAGCGCGCCGAGCTCATGTTCTCGATCCGGGAGCTCGTGCACGAGCGGCGCGCGGACATCGCGGCGCTGCTCACGGCCGAGCACGGCAAGGTTCCCTCCGATGCCCTCGGCGAGGTCACCCGCGGCCTCGAGGTGATCGAGTACGCCTGCGGGATCCCGACGCTCGTCAAGGGAGGCTTCTCGGAGCAGGTCTCGAGCGGCGTCGACGTCTACTCGATCCGCCAGCCGCTCGGCGTCGTCGCAGGCATCACGCCGTTCAACTTCCCGGCCATGGTGCCCATGTGGATGTGGGCACCGGCGCTCGCCTGCGGGAACTGCTTCATCCTCAAGCCGTCCGAGAAGGATCCGAGCGCGTCGCTCCTCGTTGCCGAGCTGCTCAAGCAGGCCGGCCTGCCGGACGGCGTCTTCAACGTCGTCATGGGCGACAAGGTGGCGGTCGACCGGCTGCTCGAGCACCCCGACGTCGCAGCCGTGAGCTTCGTCGGCTCGACGCCGATCGCGCGCTACATCTACGAGACCGGCACGAAGAACGGCAAGCGCGTGCAGGCGCTCGGCGGGGCGAAGAACCACATGGTCGTCCTCCCCGACGCCGACATCGACATGGCGGCCGACGCGGCGGTGAGCGCCGCCTACGGCTCCGCGGGCGAGCGCTGCATGGCCGTGTCCGTGGTCGTGGCGGTGGGCGACGTGGGCGACGAGCTCGTCGGACGCGATCAAGCAGCGTCTGCCGAGCGTGAAGGTCGGCCCAGGCAGCGACCCGTCCTCCGAGATGGGGCCGCTCATCACCGAGGCCCATCGCGACAAGGTCGCCTCCTACATCGACCGCGGCCGCGAGCAGGGCGCCACGGTCGTCGCCGACGGGCGCGAGCTCGACGTCGACGGCGACGGCTTCTTCCTCGGCGTCTCGCTGCTCGACGGCGTCACGCCGGAGATGGACTGCTACAAGGACGAGATCTTCGGGCCGGTGCTCTCGGTGGCCCGTGTCGCGACCTACGACGAGGCGCTGAAGCTCGTCAACGAGAACCCGTACGGCAACGGCACCGCGATCTTCACCCGCGACGGCGGCGTCGCCCGCCAGTTCCAGTTCGAGTCCAACGCCGGCATGGTCGGCGTCAACGTGCCGATCCCGGTCCCGGTCGCCTACTACTCCTTCGGCGGCTGGAAGGGCTCCCTCTTCGGCGACTCGCACGCCTACGGGCCGGAGTCGATCCACTTCTACACGCGCGGCAAGGTCGTCACGAGCCGCTGGCCCGACCCGGCGACGAGCAAGGTCGACCTCGGGTTCCCGCAGACGAGGTGAAGCGCACGGCAGCGTCGGCGGTCGGAGATCCGCCCCTACGGGAACTCGGGCACAGCCCGTCTGCGCGGGTCCCGCGACCGGCCGAGACGGGCACGATCCGGATATCGCGCCCGGACCGTGGTTGGCCCAGCCGCGAAACAGGCCGCAGGCTGAGTTTTCGGCGAAGAGCGGCCGCGACGCGGCCGCGGTACCCCGCCACGAGCTTCGTCAGGCTCTCGTGCGAGTAGACGTTCGGCACCTCGTGCCAGGCGTCCCAGACGGCGACACGGCAGGCCTGTTGCGCGAGCGAGGCCCCCTCCCGGACGTCGCCCTTGCGAATGGAGACGTCGCCGAACGGGCCGGGGTAGTCCTTGTCCGCGGGCTTTCCGTCGACCCAGTAGGCGTACTCGCCGGGCTCCATCGCCGCCCGGGTCGTCTCGAGCACGGCGGGGAAATCGCCGTACCGTAGGGTGACCGCTCCCGGATACCCCGTGTGCCACCAGTTGATGTAGTCGTAGCACGCCTGGAGGGTTGCGGGGTCCGTCACTCTGGCCGAGATGCCATGGGTGCCTGCCCACGCGTGAAACCCCTCCTTCGGCGACGCGTAGCGGGCAGGGACACCCTGGGCCTGAAGCGCCCGGACGAGGACGTCCCACCCCGTCTGGACCACGACCTCGCCCGACGACATGAGCTCGATCGCCTCCTCGAAACTGGCCCAGAAGGTACGGAAGTGGCCGTTCCCGTTCAGGTCCTCGACGATCGCCAGCAGGCCGTCCATCTCGTCCTGCGTGAGGTTGCCGAGGTTCTCGATGCTCATCAGACCGAGCGTCTTCGCCGCCAGGCCGACCTCGAGCAATGACGGTCCGGCGAGGTCGTAGAGCGCGACCCGGCCCTTCCACCGGGCGTTCAGGAGCTCGGCCCAGGAGACCTCCTCGGGTGCCAGCGCGATGACGTCGCTGTTGTAGGCGAGCGACCACGTTCCATGCTGTCTCGGCACGGCCGAGCAGAACCGGGGCTCCTCGCCGATCGGCTGCCCACTCTCCTCGTCGAGCCATTCGACCAGGAGCCCGTCGAGCTCCTCGAACGTGTCGGGTGACGTCGGCCAGCGGCCCGACAGCTCCGGGTCGACGTAGAGCTTGCGAAACGGCGCGTCTCCGGCGCCGTACGGGCAATCGGATGCTCCCTCGATGGTGCCGAGGGAGAAGACCGGCGTCATCTCGCTCCAGCGCGTGATCCTCGAGATGTCGATCGGTTGCAGGTTCCCCGACGACCAGATGAAGTCGTAGACCGGCGGATTCGCGCGGTGAATGTCGAACGATCCCGGCTGGGTGATCACCTTCTCGCCGTACGTGAGGGGGTCGACGGCCTCGAACGCGATCGTGAACCCGAGATCTTTCTCCGCCTGCTTCAGGATGGACTCGTCCTCACCCAGACCGAGGATCCGAAGCGTGCCGGTGAACTTCTCCGCCGGGGCGGCCGGCGTCGCCGTCGCTTGCGGCTCCTCCTCGGCCGCGCTCGGGCCTTCGGTGCCGCCGCACGCGGCCGCGGCAGAAGCGGCGAGGACGCCGCCCGCGGCGACACAGCTCCTCGCCAGGAACTCGCGCCGCGTCAGGGCGCGCCGAGCCACCGGCGAAGCATAGCGCGTTCGCCTCACGATCTAGTTCGCCTCGGCCGTCACCCACACGCCGCCGGCTCCGACGGCCACGTCGCCGAGCCTCGCGTCGACGTCGATCGTCGCTGCGACGTCACCCGTTCTTGCGTCGATCCGCGAGACGGTGCGATCGGTGCTGTTGGCCACCCAGACCGCTCCCTCGCCCCCCGCGATGCCGGCGGGGCCGCGCCCGACGGCGATGGTCTCCGCGACCCGGTCCTCGGCCGGATCGATCCGCGACACGGAGTCCGCGCCTCTGTTCGTGACCCAGACAGCCCCATCCACGACCGCGATGTCCTCGGCGCGGGAAGTCGAGCGGGATCGTCGCTGCGAGCTCGTTCGTGGCGGGGTCGATCCGCCACACGCGGCCGTCCAGGCCCGCGCTCGCGACCCACAACGCCCCGGCGCCGACGGCGACCGCACCGGCCCGGCTGGGGAGGGAGATCCTCTCCTCCACGGCGCCCGTGCCGGGGAGCAGCCGGAGGACCGTGTCGTTGACGAGGTCGCCGACCGCGACCCAGACGGAGCCCTCGCCCACGGCGAGGAGCGCCAGACCGGTGCCGAGCTCCAGCTCGCGGCGCACCGCGCCCGACACGGCGTCGATCTTCGTGAGCACCGCGTCGCCCTCGCGCGTGCTCGTCACCCAGACGGCACCTTCTCCGACCGCGATCGCGAGGGGCGAGCCGTCGACCACGATCGTCCTCGCGACGGTGTTCGTCTCCGAGTCGATCTGCGACACCGTCTCGTCGTCGAAGTTCGCGACCCACACCCAGCGCTCGCCGGCGGCGAACGCCGGTCGGGCTCGAGCCGACGGGGATCGTCGCTGCGAGCTCGTTCGTCTGCGAGTCGATCCGCGCGAGCGAGTCGACCTGGATCGGCGGAGGCGTGGAGGGCTCGCCTCGGACGAGCAGGAACGCGAGCACGGCGACGCCGACGAGGAGCAGGCCGGCGAGGCCGAGGAGCAGCGGCGCCCGCCGGCGGACGAACGCCGCCAGCCCGGCCTCGCCCGGCAGGCCGAGCTCGGCCCTCGCGTCCTCGACGAGCTCCCGACAGCTCGCGTATCGGTCCTCCGGCGACTTCGCCAGGGCCTTGAGGAGAACGGGGTCGAGACCGACCGGCAGGTCGGGGTTGAGCGTGCTCGCGGACGGTGGATCCTCGGCGACGTGGCCCCAGAGGACCGCCATCGGGCTGTCCCCGCTGAACGGCGTCTGACCCGTCAGGCACTGGAAGAGGACGCAGCCGAGCGAGTAGACGTCGGCGCCGAGGTCGAGCGGCCCTCCCTGGATCTGCTCCGGGGCGACGTAGTCGGCAGTCCCGGAGAGATGGCCGACCTCCGCCGGAGTAGCGTCGGCAGCGACGTGCTTCGAGAGCCCGAAGTCGCACAGATAGCAGTGCTCGCGGCCTCCTTCGCTGGTGACGAGGATGTTGCCGGGCTTGACGTCGCGGTGGACCAGACCCCGCTCGTGCGCCGCATCCAGGGCATCCGCGACCTGCTCGACGAGCGTCAGCGCGCGGTCGGGCGCGAGCGGGCCCTCCTTCTCGAGGATGCTGCGGAGATCGATCCCCTCGACGTAGCGCATGGCGATGAAGAGGCGACCGTCGTCCTCGCGCGCTTCGTAGATCGGGATGATCCGCGAGTGGTCGATCGACGCGGCCAGGCGGGACTCGCTGAGGAAGCGCTCGCGGAAGCGGGCGTCCTCGGCGAGCTCGGGCGCCAGCAGCTTCAGCGCCACCTTTCGGCCGAGAACGAGATCCTCGGCCAGGTAGACCACACCCATGCCGCCCCGCCCGAGCAACGCCTCGATCCGGTACCCGGCGATCTCGCTGCCACGGCGGACGTCCGACTCGAGTGATCGCTCCACGCGGGCCAGCGTACGACGCCCCGAGAGGCGCCGCAAGAGCGCCGACCGCCGCTCAGCCTGCCGGGTGGCCGGCGTCGGCCTCTGAGCCCGGGCGAAGCTCCTTCTCCCAGGTCGCGAAGCGCGGGTGCGCCGTCATGCCCACGCGCTCGTAGATGCGGGTGGCGCCCGTCTCGGACTCGGCGTCGACGTGGAGGTCGCAGCCGGCCTTGCCGCGCGCGTAGAGGGCCCGGAAGGTCTGACGCACGAGCGCCTCGCCGATCCCTCGCCGCCGGTAGGCACGCCGGACCCCGAGCATCTGCGCGTAGCCGCGCGACGCGTCCTCCTCCGACTCCTCGATCGCCGTCATGTAGCCGGCCACCTCGTCGCCCGACCAGGCGACGTGACAGAGCGCCGGGTCGAACATGGGCCCGGCCATGACGTAGTGGCGGAAGTCCTCGTACGTGGGCTCGCCCGCGCCCCAGTGATCGGCGAATGCCTCGCGGTCGGCCTCGAAGACGGCTCGCGCATCGACATCGGGTCTCAGCGTCCGCACCTCGATGCCGGGAACCGCGCGGGGCGCCGCCGGCTCGCCGTCGAAGTCGATCCGCATGAGCCAGAAGCGGCGCACCTCGCGGTAGCCGCAGGACGTCATGAGGCTGCTCGCCTGCGGCACGCCGACGAGCGTGTCCGCGTGGAGCACGACGCGTCGGTTCGCGTCTACCAGCTCGAGAACGCGGCGTGCGCGCTCGCTCGCTCTCGGCCACGAGCGCCGCTCCGATGCCGAGGCCATGGCACGGGAGCGCGACGATCCCGAGGATGGCCACCTCGGTGTACGGAGGGTCGGCGCCGACACCGAAGTAGGCGCACAGCTCTCCTTCGGGCCCCTCGACGACGGCGACGTCGCGTTCGCGGTCTATGGACGGCGCCGTCCAGTTCCGCTGCAGCCACGTAGCCGTGTAAACCCGGGCACCGATGAGCGCCTCGCACTCCTCGTTCGCGAATGCGGCGACCGGTTCCGCGTCCTCGTCCCGGGCCGGCCGGAAGCGATATCCGGGAGGCAGCGCCATGGTCCTCGTCAGCCCAGCCCTGCCAGCTCCCGCGCGTACGCGACGACACGGCTCGAGTCGTACGAGCGCGCGATCATGAGCTTCTCGGCCTCGAGCGAGCCTTCCGCGTGCACGGCGAGAACGGCCTGGTAACCGGCGTACTCGCGGGCGAGCAGGTCGCTCGCGAGGTTCAGCAGCGCGAGCCGCTCGGCTGCCGGAATCGCTCCTGCCAGGTACTTCTCGAGGTAGGGACGCACGTCCTCGGAGCGCCAGTCATAGCCGGACGGGCCGGTCACGAGCAGGCCGCCGGCGATGTCGATCACCTGCTCGACCGCCTCGACGTAGCCGCGGGCGAACTGCCACTTGGCGAGGTTCGTCGTCAGCGGGTCGGGATACGCGATCCCGGTCGGCTCGTCGACCTGGAAGCGATCGGCGGCGAGGTGGGTCAGGCCGCGGACGGTCTCCGCGTAGCCGACGAGGTGGATCAGCTTGTCGCGCACGTGCCCGGCGCGCTGGATGCCGTTCGCCTCGGCGAGCGCGACGGCGAGGCCGACGAGACAGTCGACGAGCGGGAGCTTGTAGGAGACGGCGGTGAAGCGGTGGTACTCGACGAACGTGAGCGCCAGCTGCCCGGCGAGACGCGTGTCGCCGTCGAGGAAGATCCGCTCGGTCGGCACGAAGACGTCGTCGAAGACCGTGAGCGTCTCGACCATCTTGTGCCGCGCCGAGACGGGGCGCGTCCACGGATCGGGGTCGGCGTGGAGGAAGTCCGAGCAGAAGAGCTTCACCCCGGGCGTCGCGACCGGCACCGCGAACGCGATCGCCCAGTCCTCCTCGCCCTCGGCGAGCGCGCGCGTCGGGATCACGATCAGCTCGTCGGCCTGCGGCGTGTAGGACGTATGCGCCTTGGCTCCCCGCACGACGACGCCGTCCGGCCGGCGCTCGACGACGCGGACGTAGAGATCGGGGTCGGCCTGCGCGGACGGCCCCTTCGTCCGGTCGCCCTTGACGTCGGTCTGGGCGACGGCGAGCGCGAGATCGCGGTCGCGGCAGTGCTCGTAGAAGGCGCCCGACGTTCGCCTCGTGGGACGTGCCGTGGGCGACGCGGTGCAGCGCGAAGAGCGCGTCCGTGCCGATCTCCTTGATGAGCAGGACGAGCGTCTTCCCGTAGGCGGTTGCCGCCTCGATGAGCGCGGAGCGCCTGCGCAGGTCGTCGCCGTCGCGCGGAAGGTGGTAGTACGTCGAGCTCCCCTCCGTGACGCCGAGCTCCGGACGCTCCTCGGCGAAGGCGAAGTCGAGCGCCGCATGACGCGAGACGATCCCGAGCTCTGCGTGCTCGACCACGTCCGCGACGCGCTCGCCGCGGTAGTAGACCTCGCGCCCGTCGCGAAGCCCGCCCAGGTACTCCTCCGCTGTCCGCACCGCGTCTCCTTGTCCCGACGACCGGCTCATCCCGGCGGGTCTAGTATCGACGGACTGCGCGGAGAACGGAGCGAAAGGAGCTCGCCATGCCATATGAGATCAAGATCCTCGATCTGATCGACATCGAGCTCGAGTCGAGCTTCCTCGTGCTGGCGCGCAACTGCGGCAAGACCTTCCGGGCGAAGACCTGGGCCTATCTGATCCTCGGTCGCGACACCGACCCGATCCTCGTCGACACCGGCGCGATGAACGCCGAGATCATGCAGCGACTCGGCATGACCGCGACCATCACCGAGGAGATGACGCTCGAGAACCAGCTGGCGCTGCACGGCGTCCAGATGAGCGACGTCCGCTGGATCCTGCACACGCACCACCACATCGACCACGCGGGCCAGGACGCGCGCTTCGCGATGTCGCAGACGGTCGTCACGAACCGCCGCGAGCTCGAGTACTCCGCCTCCGGGATCATGGGCGGCCAGTACCCGCCGGAGTACGTCAAGCACCACATCGACCGGCTCCACACGCCCGGCGCGCTGAGGCTGCTCGACCTCGAGCTCTCCGGGCCCGAGGAGATCGCGCCCGGGATCGTCTGCGAGGCGGCCGGCGGGCACACCGAGGGCTCGATGAACATCCTCGTCGAGACCGCCGAAGGGACGGCCTGCATCTGCGGGGACGTGATCTACGACATCCAGAACCAGATCGTCGACCCCTTCCACCAGGTGCTGGACCACGAGCCCATGTCGACGGGCAACCAGGGCACCTCGAAGCGCCAGGAGCGCGCGGCGATCAAGAAGGCGATGAGCTCCGGCACGTTCGTCCTGCCGCTCCACGACTGGCCGGCACGGGTCGAGCACGGCAAGGTTCTCTCGCGCCTCGTCGGCGACTCCGTCCCGGGGCCGGAGGAGCCCGTCGTGCACCGCACCACGGCCGAGACCGGCGAGCCCGGCCACGGGCGAGAGGACTACCGCCCGGCGCTCGTGGCGGCCCCGTGACGCGGGAGCGCTTCGAGCAACCGCGTCTGCCTCGTCACCGGCGGCGGGCGCGGGATCGGCCGCGGGATCGCGCTCGGGCTGGCTGCGGAGGGCGCGTCCGTCGGGGTGGCGTCCCGGACGAGTGGCAGTGCGAGGAGGTCGCCGGGCTGATCGGCGAGCGCGGGCTCGCGCTCGAGACGGACGTGACCGACGAGGCGTCGTGCGAGCGGGCGGTCTCCGAGCTGACGCAGCGCTTCGGCCCTCCCACCGTCGTCGTCAACGCGGCCGGCATCTCGCCCGTCCGGCAGCGAGCGGAGGCGCACGACGTCGACGCGTTCCGCCGGATCCTCGACGTGAACCTGACCGGCGCGTACGTGATGACGCGGGCGGCAGCCCCGGGCCTGCTCGAGGGGCGCGGGAGCGTCGTCATGGTCGCGAGCGTCCTCGGGACGATCGCAAGCCCGCGCCTGGCCGGGTACGGGTCATCGAAGGGCGGGCTCGTCCAGCTCACCCGGACGCTCGCGCGGGAGTGGGCCGACCGCGGCGTGCGGGTGAACGCCCTCTGTCCCGGCTACGTCGAGACCGAGCTGACCGCGCCGCTCCTCGGCGTCGACCGCCTCCGCGACGAGATCGTCCGCGACACGCCGCTCGGGCGCATCGCGACCGTGGAGGAGATCGTCGGGCCGGCGCTCTTCCTCGCCTCCGACGAGGCCTCCTACATCACGGGCGCCGCGCTGCTCGTCGACGGGGGAACGGCGGCCTAGATCGTCGAGCCCGGGCTATCGTCAGCACGATGAGCTCGAGCTTCGAGGACCTCTACCGCGAGAGACAGGGGCCGTACGCGAAGGACGAGGACGACGAGCGCTTCCTGCAGGAGCTCAACGAGGATCTCCAGGCGCGCGAGCTCGAGCTCTACCGCGACGTCGGCATCGACCACCCCTTCGTCTTCGTCCTCGGACTGCCGCGCTCGGGCACGACGCTCACGAGCCAGCTGCTCGCCTACTGTCTCGACGCCGGCTACGTGAACAACGTCGCCGCGCGCTTCTGGCTCGCGCCCGTGCACGGGATCCGCCTCGCCCGGCTGATCGTCGGCGAGGGTGGCGAGACGTCGTTCCGGTCGGACTACGCGCGCACCGACGGCCTGCTCGACATCCACGAGTTCGGCTACTTCTGGCGGCACTGGCTGCGCAAGCAGACCTTCGACGACGTCGTGCACGCACGCGAGCGCGAGAGCGAGATCGACTGGAACGGCCTCCGCCGCACGCTCGCCAACGTCCAGCACGAGCTCGGCAAGCCGTTCGTGGCCAAGAACGTGCTCGCCGCCTACCACCTCGAACGGGTCGGCGAGGTGCTCGGGCCGGTCGTCTGGGTCTACGTCGAGCGCGACCCGCTCGACGCGTGCGTCTCGATCCTCGACGCGCGGCGGCGCTACTACGCCGACCCGCGCACGTGGTGGAGCTACGTTCCGCCCGAGTACCCGCTGCTCAAGGACCTCGACGAGTGGGAGCAGGTCGCGGGTCAGGTGCACTACCTGGCGCGCTTCTACGAGCGCGAGCTCGCGCGAGTGAGCACGGGCGCCGTCGTCAGGATCCGCTACGAGGAGCTCTGCGCCGATCCGGTGGGCGTACTCGAGGCCGTCCGCGCGAGGACGGCCGACGCGTACGGCTACGCCCTGGCCGTCCGCAACGAGCCTCCGGCGTCCTTCCCCGTCCGGCGCCACGACGACCGCGGCGAGGACAAGGAGCGGTTCGAGGCGCTGCTCGGCGGCCTCCGGGCAGAGGCGTAGAGCCGCGATGGCGGAGCGCGTCGTCGCCGTCCACCAGCCGAACTACGTTCCCTGGCCCGGCTACTTCCACAAGCTCGCCCACGCCGACGTCTTCGTCTACCTCGACTCGGTGCAGTATCCGCGCGGGCGCAGCTTCGCCGCCCGCAACCGCATCAAGACGCCGAACGGCGTCACGTACCTCACGGTGCCGATCTCGGTCCCGCACGGCCGGGAGGGCAAGGTGAGCTACCTCGAGGTGCAGTTCGCCGACGAGTCGTGGCGGGACACCCACCTGCGCACGATCGAGCAGAGCTACCGCAAGGCTCCTCACTTCGACGAGGTCTTCCCGCTCTACCGCGACGGGCTGGAGCGTGCCGGAACGTTCGTCGACCTCACGATCGGCCTGGTCGACGCGTTCGCCTCGTACCTCGGCATCGAGACGGAGCGCCTGCGGCTGTCGGAGCTCGGGACGGCATCGGGCGGCAAGGAGCAGCTCGTGCTCGACGTGTGTCTGGCGGTCGGGGCTGACGTGTACCTCTCGGGCTCCGGCGGCGGGCGCGACTACAACGACGAGCAGTTGCTGCGGGAGAACGGCATCGAGCTCCGCTACGACGAGTTTCGCTACCCGGAGCATCCGCAGCTCTGGGGGCCGTTCCAGCCCGACCTGTCGATCCTCGACCTGCTCTTCAACTGCGGTCCGGCGAGCCGCGACTACGTCACCGGGCGGTGACGGCCGCGGAGCCCGGTCGCATATCGTCTCGCACGAAGCCGGGCGATGAGCG
Organism: uncultured Thermoleophilia bacterium; assembly: GCA_963838105.1. Taxonomy (GTDB): domain Bacteria; phylum Actinomycetota; class Thermoleophilia; order Gaiellales; family Gaiellaceae; genus CAWJNF01. Next base: position 120,782 of record CAWIQC010000023.1, read on the forward strand.
AGATCACCTACCTCGAGGCGATCCGGGCGGCCATCGCCGACGCGATGCGCGAGGACGAGCGCGTCTTCGTGCTCGGCGAGGACATCGGCCACTTCGGCGGCCCCTTCGGCGTCACGAAGGGACTGCTGGAGGAGTTCGGCGAGGAGCGGCTGATCGACACGCCGATCTCCGAGGAGGCGTTCGTCGGCGCGGCGCTGGGCGCGGCGTGGATGGGCGAGCGGCCGATCGCCGAGCTGCAGTTCGCCGACTTCATCACATGCCCGTTCGACGTGCTCATGACCGTCGGGGCAAAGACGCACTGGCGCTCCGGCATCCGGCTGCCGATGGTCCTCCGGGCCCCGTTCGGCGGCGGCGTGCGCGGCGGCCCGTTCCACGCCTCGTCGCCCGGAGGGGTGGTTCGTCGGCACGGCAGGGCTGAAGGTCGTCTGCCCGGGATCGGTCGAGGACGCCTACGGGCTGCTTCGAGCCGCGATCGACGACGACGACCCGGTCGTCTACTTCGAGCAAAGGGCCTCTACCGGCGGCTCCGCGGCGACCAGCCCGAGCCGGCCCACCGCACGCCGATCGGCCGCGCTCGGGTGGTCCGCCCCGGCTCGGACGCCACGATCGTGACCTACGGAGCCGGCGTCGACCTCGCCGTGCGTGCGGTGGAAGAGCTCGACGTCGAGATCCTCGACCTGCGCACGGTGTGGCCCCTCGACAACGACGCCGTCCTCGAGTCGCTCGCGAAGACCTCGCGCATCCTCGTCCTGCAGGAGGCAGCCCGCTCGATCGGCGCGGCGAGCCACGTGCTCTCGCTCGTCGCCCGCGAGGGCTTCGAGCTCCTCGACGCGCCGCCCGTGCTCGTCGCGCCGCCCGATACCCCGGTGCCGTTCGCGCCCGAGCTCGAGGACGCCTACATCCCGTCCGCCGAGCGCGTGCGCGCCGAGCTCGAGGAGCTGCTCGCCTTCTAGCGTGCCCCGACGATGACGTCCGATGTCCACACCGAGGTCTCCATCGCGCCGGCCGCGGACGCGCCGAGCGTCCCGCGCGCCGTGCGTGTCCAGCTGCTCGACCTGATGCTGCTGCAGCGCGGTCGCCGAGGATCGGATCATGGCGCTCTACCGGCAGGGGCGGATCGCCGGCTCCGTCTACACCGGCCGCGGCCAGGAGGGCGTCGCGGCGGCCGCCGGGCTCGCGCTCGGCGCCGACGACGTGGTCCTGCCGCTCAACCGCGAGCAGGCGACGCACTACGCTCGAGGTGTGACGGTCGCCGACGTGTTTCGCAACTTCCTCGGCAAGGGCACCGGCCCCACGCGCGGGCGCGACGGCAACATGCACTTCGGCAAGCCGGAGCGGAACGTCTTCCCGCTCGTCTCGATGCTCGGCGACCTCGTCCCGGTCTGCGTGGGCGCCGCGCTCGCGTTCAAGCGTCGCCGGGAGCCGCGGGTGGCGCTGACCTTCCTCGGCGAGGGCGCCTTCTGCGTCGGCGACGTCCACGAGGGGCTGAACCTCGCGGGCGTCCTGCACGTCCCCGCGGTCTTCGTCCTCCAGAACAACCAGTACGCGTACTCGACGCCGACCGGCCGCGAGATGCTGAACACGAGCATGGCCGAGCGCGTTCGCGGGGGCTGGTCGTTGCCGTGCTCGCGCGTCGACGGCACCGACGCGCTCCTGACCTACGAGGCGATCCGCGACGCTGTCGAGCGCGCCCGCGCCGGCGAGGGCCCGCAATGCGTGGAGGCGGTGACACTGCGCGGGCACGGCCACGCGGCCCACGACGACGCGGGCTACGTGCCCGAGGCGCTGCGCGCGAAGTTCGGCGACCCGATCGACCGGCTCGCCGCCCGCCTGCGCCTCGACGGCTTGTCCGAGGACGACGTCGAGGCGCGGCGGCGCGCCGCCGCAGTCGCGGTGGCGGCCGGGCTCGCCGAGGCGGAGGCAGCGCCGCAACCGGACCCAGCCGACCTCGAGGACGGCGTCTACGCGACGCCGATCGCCTGAACGGAGAAGCAGATGGCATCGTGCGTGGTGACGGGAGCGGCGATGGGCGCCGGCAGGGCGATCGCCGCGGCGCTGCTCGCAGACGGCTACCACGTCGTCGGCGTCGACTGGAACGCGGATGCCCTGGACGCGACCGGAGCCGAGCTCGGCGCGGCGTTCGAGCCGCTGCACGGCGACGTCGGCGACTGGGAGACACACGAGCGGGCCGCCGACGCCGCCGAGCGCACGGCTCCCCTGCGGGGCTGGGTCAACAACGCCGGCATCGACATCCAGGGCGGCGCGCACGAGGTGACCGCTGAGGAGATCGCGCGCGGGCTCCGCGTGTTGCAGCTCGGGGTCATGTACGGCACCGCCGTCGCCGTGCGGCGCATGCTGCCGGGCCGCGCCGGATCCATCGTCAACGTGTCCTCGATCCAGGGCGTCGCCGCCTTCCCGCGCTACTACGTGTACGGAGCGGCGAAAGCCGCCGCCGTCCAGGTCTCCCGCAGCGTCGCCGTCGACTACGGCCCCTTCGGCATCCGCTGCAACACCGTGCTGCCGGGCACGATCGAGACGCCGATGACGGAGCAGGTCTTGCGTACCGACGTCCCCCGCGAGGAGGCGCTGCGCCTCGAGGGCGAGCTTCATCCCCTCGGCCGCGTGGCACAGCCCGAGGAGATCGCCGCCGTCGTCGCGTTCTTGCTCTCCGAACGAGCCGCGTTCGTGAGCGGCGCCGCAATACCGGTCGACGGCGGCGCGACGGCGCGTTGCTACGCCTACCCGGCGCCTGCAGAGATCGAGAGCGCTGCGGAACCGCACTGACGGCAAGGGGCCGAGCACGCTCGGCCCCTCGTCCCCGCAAACGCCCGGTCGCTAGCAGTCGACGTCATCGGCGTCAGCGTCGTCGTCGCAGTTATCCAGGTCGTCCGTCGGAATCGTCGTCGTCGTCGCATCGTCGTGTCGCGTCGTCGGAAGTCGTCGTCGTCACGTCGTTGTCATCGGAATCTCGCTCGTCGTACGCGATCGTCTGTCTTGTCGAGCGTGTCGCTGTCGTCGACGATAGACCGTGTCGGGATACGTCGCGATCGTCACCGGCCAGCGCCACCGTCGTACCGCCGATCGCGCCCGCGATCACGATGACAACCAGTGCCAGTGCCCTCTTCGACCTCAGGAATCGCATCGCTGCCTCCGTTTCGCTCGTTCCGCCTCCTCAGCGAGGCTCCGTCCGTGAGACAGGGTGTGCCGACCGCCTCAGCAACCGCTCAACGCAGGCTCAACGCCCATGCGCGCGCCACCCGGTTATCGCGCGCGCACGCCGCGTTAGAATCGCCGGCACGGGCGGGGCCGCGCAGGCTCGCGCCCCGTCGACCCGCGAAGAAGGAGCATGGATGGTGGAGGTTCTCCTCCCGGCATCCCCGGACGAAGCAGCCCAGGCGTACGGCGACGGGGACGGCGTCACCGTGCTCGGCGGGGGAACGATCGTCGTTCCGGAGATCACGTACGGGCGGCTGCGACCCGGCCGCGTGCTGATGCTCGGCCGCAGCGGCCTCGACGGCGTATCGCGCGCCGGGGGCGTGGTCACGATCGGCGCGGCCGTATCGGTGGCGGCGCTCGAGGACGGCGACGAGCCGCTCGCGACCGCCGCGCGACACGTCTCCGACCCGGAGATCCGTGGACAGGCGACGGTGGGCGGGAATCTCTGCGCCCCGACGAGCGACGAGGCGCCGCGTGGCGACCTCCAGGCGCCGCTGATCGCGCTCGGCGCGCAGGTTCGCTCGACGGGTGCGGGCGGCGAGCGCACGGAGCCGATCGAGGAGTTCCTCGGCGCCCGAGGCGGACGCCTCGTGCTCGACGTCTCCTACGAGGACGTGCCACGCAGCAGCGGCTACGCGGCCGTACGGAGACCGCACGCCCATCACTACACGATCCTCGCGGCCTGCGCGACGAAGACGGACGGAATGGTCCGCGTCGCGGTCACCGGAGCCGGCCCGCACCGGAGCACGCTGCCCCGCGGTCGAGAGCGCCCTGGCGGCGGGCTCCCGGTCGCGAAGCGGCGGAGCGAGTGCTCGACGACGTCGAGCCGCGAGATGACGCGCTCGCCTCCGCGCTGGTACCGGGCCCGCGTGCTGCCGGGCCTCGTGGCCCGGGCGATCACCGACATAATGTGATCTCGCAGGAGTGCCGATGAAGCTGACCGTCAACGGAGTGACGCACGAGATCGCGAGCCCGCCGCTCAGCCCTCTGCTGCACGTACTGCGGGACGAGCTCGACGTGACCGGCCCGAAGGCCGGCTGCCAGCAGGGAAGCTGCGGCACCTGCACCGTGCTCGTCGACGGCGAGCCGCGGCGCTCCTGCCTCGTCCCGCTCGCCGCCGCAGACGGCGCGGAGATCGTGACCGTCGAAGGGCTCGGCGACGCGCGCCGGCTGAGCGCAATCCAGGCCGCCTTCTACCACCACTACGGCTCCCAGTGCGGCTTCTGCACGCCCGGAATGGTGATCGCCGCCTACGCGCTGCTGCAGCGCAACCCGTCGCCGACACGCGGCGACATCCAGCACGCGCTCGGCGGCCACATCTGCCGGTGCACCGGCTACGTGAAGATCATCGACGCCGTCGAGGCGGTCGCGCGCGAGAGTTCGACGAGGCCGACCCTCTCATCCGCCGACGGCCGGAGGTCGCGGTAAGGGGGCACCGGCATGAAGGCCGTGGGCGCTCGGCTCCCGCGCTACGACGGCCTCGCGCACGTCACGGGCCAGACTGTGTACGTGGACGACGTGCGTGTTCCGGACGGCAACCTGTGGGCGAAGGCGCTGCGCTCCCCGCACCACTCGCGCCCAGATCCGCAAGCTCGACACGCGCAAGGCGGCGGAGCTCCCCGGCGTGCGCGGCATCGTCACGCACGAGGACGTGCCGAAGAACGTCTACGGCCACCTCGAGGCGCTCGGCGTCCCTGCCGACGAGCCCCTGCTCGCCGTCGACGAGGTTCGCTACAAGGGCCAGCCGATCGCGGTCGTCGCCGCGGACAGCGAGGGCGCGGCCTACGAAGCGGTCGACGCGATCGAGCTCGACCTCGAGGAGCGCGAGCCGTTGCTCGACATTCGCACCGCGTTCGACGAGGACGCGCCGCAGATCCACCCCTGGGGCAACTGGTACCCGTTCTTCGGCGGCCCTGACCAGGGCCCGGACCGCCGGCAGATCCGCAAGGGCGACGTGGACGCCGCGTTCGACAAGGCCGACGTCGTCGTCCAGGGCGTCTACCGGCCGCAGGCGATCGAGCACTGCCCGCTGGAGACGCAGGTCGCAATGGCCGTGCCCGAAGCGTCCGGCCGCCTCGTCATCTACTCGTGCACGCAGGCCATGTACTTCTCGATGGGTGTCGTCGCCGCGCACCTCCAGGTGCCCCTCAACAAGCTGAAGCTGGTCGGCGGCACCGTCGGCGGCGGGTTCGGGGGCAAGGTCGACAGCGCAGCGGAGACGCTCTGCGCGCTGCTCGCGCTGAAGACGGAGCGGGCCGTGAAGTGGCGCTGGACGCGGGAGGAGGAGTTCCTCGCCTCCTCGACGCGCGCGCCGTGGCACATCGAGATCGCCGACGCGGTGACGAGCGACGGCTGGATCCTCGGCCGCAAGACGCTCACGCTGCACGACTCCGGCGCCTACGCGCGGTTCTCCCCGTACGGCTTGACGAAGCACGCGTTCCACCACGTGGGCGCGTACACCGTCCCGAACGTCCACTTCGACGGGTACGTCGTCTTCACGAACCGCGTCCCCACCACGGCGATGCGCGGCTTCGGCGTCACGTCGGTGTCGCTCGCGGTGGAGACGCACATGGCGCGGGTCGCACGCGTCCTGGGAATGGATCCCTACGAGCTCCGGCTGAAGAACGCGAACCGCATCGGCGACACGACGGCGAACCTCGTCACGCTGGTCGACCCGTCGACCGTGCCCGGTGCTGCAGGCGATCGCCGGCGCGGCGGGGGTCGAGCTGCCGGCGGAGTACCAGGCGATGACGAGCGAGCCGCGCACGGGCGAGCTGCCTGCCCGAGTGGCTCGTGGCGCAGCAGGCGAAAGACGGAGGAGCGTAGATGGCGAAGCATCGGGGCCGGGGAGTCTCGACGATCGAGTACCCGACCGGCATGAACCAGAACGGCGACCCGAGCCAGGCCTGGATCAAGCTCAAGCCGGACGGGCGCGTCGACGTGTTCGCGGGCACCGTCGACATCGGTCAGGGCTCCAAGACCGTCCACACGCAGATCGTCGCGGATGCGATCGGCGTCCCCTACGACTGGGTGACGATGGACAACTCGAACACCGACTCCTCGCCGGTCTGCACCGGCACGTTCGCCTCGCGCGGCACCTTCATCGGTGGCAACGCCGTGCGCTTCGCGGCCGAGCGCGTGCGCGAGCGCATCCTCGACATCGCCTCGCGCCTGCTCGAGAGCGGACGCGTCCGACCTCGAGATCGCCGACGGCGAGGTGTCGGTGAAGGGCGCGCCGGACAAGAAGGTGTCGGTCTCCGACGTTGCCGGCGCCGCGACGTGGGTCTACGGCGAGCTCATCACCGGTACCGGCGCGGCCTTGAAGCCGTTCGCCGCGGTCGACCCGGAGAGCGGCGCCGTAGAGCTCGAGCCGCACTCCGCGATCTCCTACGCCGCCTGCGTCGCCGACGTCGAGGTGGACGACGAGACCGGCGAGGTGACCGTCCTCAAGCTGCTCCAGGCCTACGACGTCGGCCGGGCCATCAACCCCACCCTCGTGGAGGGCCAGATCGAGGGCGGCGCGATGATGGGCCTCGGCCTCGGCGTGCTCGAGGCGTCCTATCCGTACTACCCGGACGTCGAGCACCGCGGCGGCTCAGTTCGGCACGTACCTGGCGCCGAGCATGCAGGACCTGCCCGACATCGAGTCGCTGATCCTCGAGAACCCCTCGCACGACGGCCCCTTCGGCGCCAAGGCGATCGGCGAGATGGCGAACAACGCCCAGCCGCCGGCGATCTCCTCCGCCGTCTACGACGCGGTCGGCGTCTGGGTCACCGACATGCCGATCACGCCGGAGAAGGTGCTCCGGGCGCTCGACGAGAAGGCGGCCGGAAAGTCCGAGTACCGCCAGGACGGCAAGCGCGTGATCTTCGACGAGGACATCTCCATCAACACGGTCGGGAAGGGGCACGTCCGGCTCGAGGTGCCCGCGTGAGCGCCGGGGCCTCGCCGTTTCGCAGCTGGAACGGCGTCGAGCAGCACGAGTTCGTCGAGGGCGTGCGCCTGCACGCGATCGGCGGCGAGCAGGTGCTGCTCTGCCGCGTCACGTACGAGCCGGGCAAACGGGTGCAGCTGCACAAGCACGACGCGACCGAGCAGGTCATGTGGATCATCGACGGCTCCGTCGACATGGCGATCGAGGGCGAGTGGAAGACGCTCTCGGCCGGCGACGTCGTCGTCGTCAACCGCGGGCTCGAGCACGAGCTCCACTCCGAGGGCGGCGTCACGTTCATGGAGGCGCTCTCCCCCGTCCCGCTCGACCACGTGCCCGACCGAGAGCGAGACCTCGTCCTCGGCCCCGACGGCGGGTCCGGGCACGTCGAACGCTGACCGCAAGCGGGTCGGAGCGCACTGGCGAGCTCGAGCTGGGCCGGTCTGACGAATCGGGGTCTGACCCATGGGGTCAGACCCCCTACACGTGTGTGACGGACCGTGCCAAGTTCGTCGCGGCTGTGTGACGAAAGTTCGTCGCCCGTCCGCGCGGCAGGCGCCGTGACGGCTGGATAGGCTGGCCGCTCTACCGTCGACCGGCACCTCTCCCGCGTGGAGCTCGCCCATCTCACAACCACCGCGCTCGAGCGGGTTCGCGACGGCGGCCGGCCGGTCGTGCTGCTCTGGCCGGTCGGGGCCACCGAGCCGCACGGGCCGCACGCCCCGCTGGCGACCGACTGCCTGATCTCCGAGGGCGTCTGCCGGCGGGCTGCCGAGCGCCTGTCCGGCGGCGGGGAGGTCGAGGCGCTCGTCCTGCCCGCGCTCACGTTCGGCGTCACCCGCTACGCGCGGGCGCTTCGCCGGCGCGATCGGCGTGAGCGAGGCGACGCTCCAGGGGGTCGTCGTCGACGTCTGCACCTCGCTCGCAGGCCAAGGCTTCCCGCACGTGCTGATCGTGAACAGCCACTTCGAGCCGGAGCACGTCGGCACGTTGCACCGCGCGCTCGACGCGCTCGCGGACGCGGGGATCCGGACAGGCTTCCTCGACCTGACGCGGCGTGAGCGGGCACAGCGGCTGACCGACGAGTTCCGCGCCGGCGAGTGCCACGCCGGGCCGCTACGAGACCTCGCTCGTCCTCGCCGACCGACCCGAGCTCGTCGACGCGGCCACCGCCCGGGATCTGCCCTACGTTCCCGTCAACATGGCCAGGGAGATCGCCGAGGGAACGAGCGAGTTCCGCGCCATGGGGCTCGTGCAGGCCTACTGCGGAGCGCCCGCCGAGGCGAGCGCCGAGGAGGGTGAGCAGAGCTACGCCGTGCTCGCCGAGATGGTCGCCGAGCTCGCGCTCGAGCTCGCCGCCGGCACCGGAGGCCGGGACGCGCCGGGCCTGTTCACGAGGGTCGCCGAAGGCGAGCGGTGAACGCGCAGACAGCCGTCGACCCGTTCACGTTCGAGATCGTCCGTCACCGGCTCCTGTCGGTGATGGAGGAGACGATCATCGCGCTCGAGAACGTCTCCGGCTCCCCGATCACGAACGAGGGGCACGACCTGATGGCGGCGCTCTACCGGGCCGACGGCGCGCTCATGGTCGGCGGCGTCGGCTTCCTCCACCACCTGACGAGCGCCGCCCAGGCGGTCAAGCACGTGATCGCGGCCTACGGGGAGGACCCCGGGATCGACGAGGACGACGTCTACTTCTTCAATGACTCCTACACCGCGGCGCTGCATCCACCGGACGTCTACCTGATCTCCCCGATCCATTTCGACGGGCGGCTGACGGGCTTCGTCGCGAACTTCGTCCACGTGACGGACATCGGCGCGATCGACCCGGGCGGCTTCTCGCCGAGCGCCCGCGACAACTACCAGGAGGGCTTCCAGACGAAGGGGCTGAAGATCGTCGAGCGCGGCCGGCCGCGGCGCGACGTGATCGACACCTTCCTGAACATGGTGCGCGACCCGGGCATGACCCAGCTCGACATGAAGTCCCAGCTCGCCGCCAACCACGTCGCGAAGCAGCGCATGCACGACCTCTACCGTGACTACGGCCTGGAGACGGTCGACGCCGTGTCGGACGAGCTGATCCGCCAGTCCGAGGAGCTCGTCCGCGCACGCCTCGCCGAGCTGCCGGACGGGCGCTGGCGGGCGCGTGAGTACGTCGACATGCCCGGTGGGAGCTGCCGGGTCGAGCTGACGGCGACGAAGCGCGGCGACACGCTCGAGTACGACTTCACCGGCTCGAGCCCGCAGGTCGAGCTCGGCATCAACTGCTGCTACTGGGCGACCTGGGGGGCCATGTTCGCGCCGATCTTCCCGCTGCTCGCGTGGGACGTGACCTGGAACGAGGGCGTCACGAGGCCGATCGGCCTGGTCGCGCCGGAGGGGACGGTCGTGAACTGCCTGCGCCCGGCGCCGATCTCGATCGCCACGGTGGGCACGATCCAGATCGTCAACAACCTCTCGACGATCGTGCTGGGGAAGATGTTCGGCGCCAGCTCGCGCTACGCCGACCGGGCGACGGCGGTGTGGCACGGCAGTCACGCCCACCTCGAGACGCACGGGCTCGACGCGGAGGGGCAGTTCTTCGTCGCCCCGCTCACGGACACGTTCTGCGGCGCCGGCGGCGCGCGCGCCCTCCGGGACGGGGTCGACCTCGGCGGGGAGATCCCGAACGTCGTCTCGCGATGGGCGAACGTCGAGAGCCAGGAGCTCGGGACGCCGCTGCGCTACCTCTACCGGCGCGCGGTGCCCGACTCCGGCGGGCCGGGCAAGCATCGTGGCGGCGTCTGCCACGAGTACGCCTTCACGCCGAGCGGCGGCCGGGGACCGATGGGCCTCGTGCTCTTCGGCAAGGGCACGCGCGCGCCGATGAGCCTCGGCCTCTTCGGCGGCTACCCCGGCTGCAACGTCGGCTACTCGACGTTTCGGTCGGCGAACGTGGACGAGCTGCCCGGCCGGCTCGACGAGACCCGAGGCGCGGCGCGGGAGGACGTCTTCTGGGGCCACGTCGAGCTCGAGCCGGGCGACGTCCAGTACGTCCGCTTCATGGGCGGCGGCGGCTACGGCGACCCGATCGACCGCGACCCGGCGCTCGTCGAGCGCGACGTCGCCGCCGGCCTCGTCACGGCGGAGGCGGCGCGGGCGATCTACGGCGTCGTGCCGGGCGATGCGCAGGCAACCGATGCGAGGCGGCTCGAGATCCGCGCGGGAGCGGCTCGGCGGCAGGGATCCGCTCGAGCCCGCGGAGATCAGCGCCACGGGCCGGCGGCATCTCCGAGTGGCTCCAGCAGGCGAGCGACGGCTCGACGCAGTGCACGCGCTGCGGAACCGCGGTCGCTCCGGCCGGAGCGGACTGGAAGGAGCACGGCGTCCTGCGCCGCCTGCCGATCGAGCACGCCGGCCCGCTGCGCACGCCCGCCGGCGAGTTCTTCCTGGTCGAGGCCTGCTGCCCCGGCTGCGGCGCGCTTCTCGACACCGACGTCGTCCTCGGCGACGACCCGCCGCTGCACGACCGCATCGAGCACTGGCCCGGATGAGCGGCCTCGAGGACGCTCGGTCGTCGTTCAACCTCGCGACGCACTTCCTCGACCGCAACCTGGACGAGGGCAGGGGTGAGCGCGTGGCGCTCTACTGCGGCGACGCGGAGGTGACCTACGCGGAGCTGTGCGCCCTGACGAACCGGGCCGGCCACGTGCTGCGCGACCTCGGCGTGGGCATCGGAGACCGCGTGCTGCTCGCCCTGTCGGACTCCGAGGAGTTCGTCGCGTGCTGGTTCGGCGCGCTCAAGATCGGGGCCGTCGTGGCCGAGGCCTACACGTTCCTGCCGGCGAAGGACTATCGCTACTACGCGGAGTACACTCGAGGCGCGGGTCGTCGTCGTCGACGCGACGACGCTCGCGCCCATGCGCGAGGCGATCGCGAGCCTCGCCGAGCCGCCGCGCCTGCTCGTCGCCGGCGAGGCGGAGCTGCATCCGGAGGAGACCCCGTTTGCGGCAGCCGCGGCCGGGCAATCGGACCACCTCGAGCCGGCGCCGACGTCGAAGGACGACGAGGCGCTGTGGAAGTTCACGACCGGCAGCACGGGGTCGCCGAAGGCGGCCGTGCACCGGGCGTACGACCCGGTGGTCTCCTTCGAGAGCTACGCCAGGGAGCGTGCTCGGGTACGACGAGAGCGACCGGGTGCTGCCGGTGCCGAAGCTCTTCTTCGGCTACGCCCGCGACATGACCGCGCTGTTCACGTTCGGGGTCGGTGCGGCCGGGATCGTCTTCCCGGAGCGGACGACCCCGGAGCGCATCTTCGAGCTGATCGAGCGCCACCGGCCGACGATCCTCGTCAACGTGCCGACGATGATGGCGCAGATGCTCGCTCACCCCGGAGCGGAGCGACGCCGACCTCTCATGCCTGCGCTCGTCGTCTCCTCCGGCGAGGCGCTGCCTGCCGAGGTGCACCGCCGTTTCGTCGAGCGATTCGGCGTCGAGGTGCTCGAGGGGATCGGCTCGTCCGAGCTCTACCACATCTACGTCTCGAACCGGCCGGGGCGCGTCCGCGATCGGCAGCGCCGGACAGCTCGTGCCGGGCTACGAGGCCCGGATCGTCGATCGAGGACGGCAACGACCTCCCCGACGGCGCTGCCGGGCGAGCTGCACGTGCGTGGGGCGAGCATGGCGCTGCGCTACGAGGGAGACGAGGAGCGCTCGACGCGGACGTTCGCGGGGCGGCTGGGTGCGCACCGGCGACCTGTTCGAGCGGGACGCCGACGGCTACCTCTGGTACCGCGGCCGCGCCGACGACCTGCTCAAGGTGGGTGGGATCTGGGTCGCTCCGCTCGAGATCGAGGGCTGCCTGCTCGCCCATCCCCGGGTGCGCGAGTGCGCGGTCGTCGGCCACGAGGAGGACGGGCTGTGTCGTGCCTCGCGCGTTCGTGGTCGCCGCGACGGAGGACGACGACCTGGAGGCGCTCGCGCGCGAGCTCGTCGGCCACGTCCGCGGCGAGCTCTCCCCGCACAAGGCGCCGCGCGACGTGCGCTTCCTGGGCTCGCTCCCGAAGACCGCGAACGGCAAGGTCGACCGCAAGGCGCTCAGCGAGGGCCAGCAGCGTTCCATGACCGATTCGAACGGCTCGTCGTCGGCCTCGACATCGGCGGCACGTGCACGGACTGCGTGGTCGTCGACGGCGCCGGACGCGTCACGCTCGGCAAGGCGTTCTCGACCCCGCCGGACTTCTCCGCGGGGATCTTCGACGCCGTCGGCGTGGCCGCGGCCGAGCTCGGCCGTACGACGCGGGAGCTGCTCGTCGGACACGAGCCTGTTCCTGCATTCGACGACGGTCGCGGAGAACGCGGTCGTCGACGGCACCCTCGCGCCCGCAGGGATCATCACCGAGCCGCGGCTTCGAGGACAACCTCCTCGCGACGCGCGGCGGGTACGGGCGCTGGTCGGGCCTGACGGAGGAGGAGAAGCGCAACCCGATCGAGCAGGACAAGCTGCCGCCGATCGTCGACCGCGGGCTCATCGAAGGGATCCGCGAGCGTACGGACGCGCACGGCCGGCAGCACGTCGTGCCGGACGCCGCCGAGATCGAAGCGGCCGTCGAGCGGCTGCTCGAGGCGGGCGTCCAGGCGATCGGCGTCTGCCTGCTGTGGTCGTTCGCCAACCCGGCGGCCGAGCGTGCGGTCGCCGACGCCGTGCGGCGCCTGCGGCCGGACGTCTTCCTGACGCTCTCGCACGAGGTCGCACCGGTGGTCGGGGAGTACGAGCGCACGTCCACCGTCGCGCTGAACGCGCGGCTCGGCCCCGTCGTCGGCCGGTACCTCGAGGCGCTCGCCCACGGGCTCGCCGAGCAGGGCTTCGGCGGGACGCTGCTCGTCGCGCAGGCCTACGGAGGGCTGCTGCCGCTCGAGGAGGCCGCGCGGCGGCCCGTGGGGATGATCGAGTCGGGCCCGGCGGCGGGCCTCGTCGGCTCGAAGCGGCTCGGCGAGCTGATCGGGGCGCCGAACGTGATCGCCGCCGACATGGGCGGGACGACGTTCAAGGTCGGCGTCATCCGGCAGGGGCGGATCGAGTACCAGCGGGAGTCGTTGGTGCTGCGCTACCACTACGCGCTGCCGAAGCTCGACGTCGTCTCGCTCGGCCTGGCCGGCGGGAGCATCGTGTCGCTCGACCCGAGGACGGGAAGCCCGCGCATCGGCCCGCGCAGCGCCGGCTCGTACCCGGGCCCCGTCTGCTACGGGCACGGCGGGCGCGAGCCGACGATCACGGACGTCGACGCGATCCTCGGCTACCTGAACCCGGAGTTCTTCCTCGGCGGGCGCGAGCGGCTCGACGTCGGCGCGGCGCACGAGGCGTTCGAGGAGCTCGTCGGCGCGGCCCGCTCGGGATGGACGTGCATCGAGGCGGCGGCGGCGATGTACCGGCTCGCGAACTCCCGCTTCACCGACCTGCTGCACCGAACGACGGTGCAGCGGGGGCTCGACCCGCGCCGCTTCGCGCTCTTCTCCTTCGGCGGCACGGCCGGCATGCACGTGTGCGCCTACGGAGCCGCCCTCGGCGTGGCCCAGATCGTCGTCCCCCACTCCGCTTCCGTTCACGGCGCGTTCGGCCTCGCCGGCTCGGACGTCACCCACGAGGACCAGACGACGCACCTGCTGCGGGAGCCGTTCGACGCCGCGGCGGCCCAGCAGGTGTTCGCGGGCCTCGAGGAGCGGGTCGCCGGGCAGCTCGCCGCGGCCGGCTTCGAGCCGTCCGGCATGCGCCTCGAGCGCTCCGTGGACATGCGCTACCGCCGCCAGGTGCACGTCGTCACCGCGCCGGTCGACACCGGCGCGGTGAACGGAGCGCTGCTCGACGAGGCGACGGCGCGCTTCGAGGCGCTCTACCGGGAGAAGTACGGTGCGGAGGCCGCCTACCGCGAGGCGGGCATCGAGCTCGTCGCGTTCCGCGTGCGCGGGTCCGGGATCGTTCGCAAGCCGGAGCTCGAGGCGCTGTCGCTCGAGGGCCCGGACGCAGCCGATGCGCGGGTGGCGAGCGTGCGCGCCTGGGTCGACGAGACCGGCCGGCTCGAGGAGGTGCCGGGGTTCAGCTTCGAGCGGCTGCGCCCGGGCAACCGGCTCGCAGGCCCGGCTCTCGTGTGGACGCCGATCACGACCGTCGTCGTCGCGCGCGGCTACGAGGCCCGGATGGACTCATACCGCAACCTCGTGCTGGAGCGGCCGGGCGATCGCTGAGCCGGGATGTCTCTGATCAGATCGACGACATCGCGTCGGATCGTGAGTCGGCAGCTCCGACGGACGCCCGAGGCCGACGCCGAGCGGCAGGCGAGGCAGTGAGCCGGCTGAGCAGGCCGACGAGATCAGGGCGGTGCCGACCGATCGCCGCGCCTGAGGAGCGTCCTGGTCACCCTGACGCTGAAGCGTCCGGGGACGAGGACGATGTCGACCATCCGATCGATCACGCCGCCGCCCGGCACGGCGTCCTCGAGGGCATCGGCAATCTCGTCGGCCGCGTCCATGATCTCCTCCCCCGCGGTGACCACACCCCCTGCCAGCGGGAGCCGCGTGGGCGATCTGCTCGCCGGCTGCAGCGACAGCTGAGGCTGGAGCCGACTAGCGTTCGCTGGTGAGATTCAACCGTCGAAGTCGTAAAGAAGGTAGGGAAGATGGCACTGAAGGAGTACACACCCGGCACCGCGTTCACTGGCGTCATCGGCCGCACGATCGACGAGTCGCCGCCGGCGTGGCCCGGCCGCTGCGGCCAAGGCGGGCGCCCCAACGTGCTGTTCATCGTCCTGGACGACACCGGCTTCGGGCAGCTCGGCTGCTACGGCAGCCCGATCCGGACGCCGAACCTCGACGCGCTGGCCGCGGACGGTCTGCGCTTCAACAACATGCACACGACCGCGCTCTGCTCGCCGAGCCGGTCGTGCATGCTGACCGGCCGCAACCACCACTCGAACGCGATGTCGTGCATCACCGAAGGCTCGACCGGCTATCCGGGCGGGAACGGCTACATCCCGTTCGAGAACGGCTTCCTGTCCGAGATCCTGCTGTCGCACGGCTACAACACGTACGCGCATCGGCAAGTGGCACCTGACGCCGACCGAGCAGATCTCAGCGCCGCCGGCCCCTACGACCGCTGGCCGCTCGGGCGCGGCTTCGAGCGCTACTACGGCTTCATGGGCGGCGACACGCACCAGTACTACCCGGACCTGGTGTACGACAACCACCAGGTCGAGCGCCGAGAAGACGCCGGAAGAGGGCTATCACCTGACCGAAGATCTGGTCGACCAGGCGATCAGCTTCATCGCCGACGCCAAGCAGGTCGCGCCCGAACAAGCCGTTCTTCATGTACTTCTGCCCGGGCGCCGATGCACGCGCCGCACCACGTGCCGAAGGAATGGGCCGACAAGTACAAGGGCCAGTTCGACGACGGCTGGGACGCCTACCGCGAGAAGATGTTCGAGCGGCAGCTCGAGCTGGGCATCATCCCGCCGGACACCGAGCTGTCGCGCCACGATCCGGACGTGCCAGGCGTGGGACAGCGCTGGCGGCCGACGAGCAGAAGCTGTACGCGCGGATGATGGAGGTGTTCGCCGGCTTCCTCGACGCACACCGACCACCACATCGGCCGGCTGCTCGACTTCCTCAAGACGATCGGCGAGCTCGACAACACGCTGATCATGGTCATCTCCGACAACGGCGCCAGCGCCGAGGGCGGGCCGCACGGCTCGGTCAACGAGAACCTGTTCTTCAACAACGTCCCGGACTACGCTGGAGGAGAACCTCGCAGGCGATCGACGACCTCGGCGGGCCGAAGTACGTTCAACCACTACCCGTGGGGCTGGGCGTGGGCCGGCAACACGCCGTTCCGCCGCTGGAAGCGCGAGACCTACCGCGGCGGCGTCAGCGATCCGTTCATCGTCCACTGGCCGAAGGGCATCAAGGCCAAGGGCGAGGTGCGCACCCAGTACGCGCACGCGATCGACATGGTGCCGACGGTGCTCGAGGCGCTGGGCATCGAGGCGCCGGCCACGATCCGGGGCGTGACCCAGTCACCGCTCCAGGGCGTCAGCTTCGCGCACGCGTTCGACGACGCCAAGGCGCCGACGAGGCACCACACGCAGTACTTCGAGATGTTCGGCCACCGCTCCATCTATCACGACGGCTGGCGCGCCGTGTGCCCGTGGCCGGGGCCGTCGTTCGCCGAAGCGGGCATGGGCTTCGGCGCGCTGATCAACGAGGAGAAGCTGCCCGAGCTCGACGCCAAGGGCTGGGAGCTGTACCACGTCGACGAAGGACTTCGCGGAGAACCACAACCTCGCGGCCGAAGAACCGCGACAAGCTGATCGAGATGATCGGCGACCTGGTACGTCGAGGCCGGCAAATACAACGTGTTGCCGATCGACACGCGCGGCACGCTGCGGCTTGGCCGAGCGAGCGACCGCAGATCGCCGCCGCCGCGCACCAGCTACACGTTACTACCCGGGCACGCCGGTGGTGCCCGAACAACGCCGGCCGCGACGATCCTGAACCGCCCGCACAGCATCACGGCCGACGTCGAGATCCCGAAGGGCGGCGCCGAGGGCGTGCTGCTGCTCAGGGCGGCGACGTCAGGGCGGCTACGCGCTCTACGTCAAGGATCACAAGCTGCACTACGCGTACAACTACGTCGGCGGCACGCAGTCTTCCACGTCGAGTCGACGCGACACGGTTCCGGCAGGACGGCAACAAGCTGCGCTTCGAGTTCGAACTGACCGGGCACGCCCGACATCGCGCAACGGCAAGGGGACGCCCGGCCGCGCGCAGCTCTACATCGACGGCAAGCTGGTCGGGCAGGCGGACATTGCCGCTGACCATCCCGCTGTCGCATCGGCCTCGGCTGGCGGGATGGTCTGCGGCGCCGACACCGGCTCGCCGGTCTGGGACAAGTACAAGCCGCCGTTCAAGTTCACCGGGACGATCCATGCGGTGACCGTGGACGTGAGCGGCGAGCTGATCAAGGACCACCGAAGCCGAGATGCGAGATGGCGATGGCGAGGCAGTGGCCGACGGCCAGGCCGTAGAGCAGACTGACGAGAGCAGCGCGACGCTTACCGATCGCGGCGCCGGAGGAAGTTCCGGGACACCCTGGCGCCGAATCGTCCGGGGACCAGAGCGAGATCGACCATCCGATCGATCACGCCGCCACCGGGCACGGCGCCCTCGATGGCATCGGCGATCCCGTCGGCCACGTCCATCATCTCCTCACCCGCGGTGACCACACCCCCTGCCAGCGGGATCGCCGCGTGGGCGATCTGCTCGCCGGTCTCGCTCGCCAGCGCTCCGGTGAGCCTCTCGAGCGAGCCCGCATCGCCTGCCGCGCCTCGTCGCGCGCCTGCTCGCACTCCATGACGATCCGGGCCTGGTCGGCTCCGAGCGCCCGAAACCATCGTCGGCCCGGCGCTCGTTCGCCGGACCGCAGCACGACGAGCAACAGGACGCCGACGGCGACCCAGGCAAGGGCGAGAACCAGGGGCGCAAGCCAATCGGGTAGCACCGACGAGAGCGCATTGACGGCCGCCCAATTTGCGAGCGCGAAAGCGGTCAGGAAGGCAAGCGCGGCTCCCGACGCGACGACGACGTCGCGGATCGCACGGCGCAGCTCCGAGCTGTGACGAGCCGCGGCGAGCTCGATCTCACGGGCGAATAGGGAGCCCACGTCACGCCCGGCCTGCTCGAGCAGCTCGGACACGGGCTCATGCGCTTCGGCGTCCGTAGGCTCGGCGTCGCTCTCGTGGAGCGAAAGCGCCTCATCAGCGGCCGCGGCGCTATCGCTCGTCTCGATCACGACCAGCCTCTCCCCCCGCGAGCCACTCCGAGTCCGCCTGCCGGAGGATCCTAACCCGAGCGCTGCACCGTCGTCAGCGACGGCTCGATTGAGGGTTTGGACCTGGTCACCGCCACCGGGATCGTTGAGTAGCGGCACAGCAGGCGGCGTTCATCTGCCTTCCCGGCCTCGAGACGTACCTCGGGACAGACTGACCCCTGGCGCCCTCGGCTACAGGCTCTCGGCGAGGAGCGCGATCGCGGCCGCGGCCTGCTCGACCGTCAGAACGTCCGTGTTCACGACGATGTCGTAGTGCGTCGGGAGCTCTGGCTCGACGCCGTAGAAGCGCTCGAGGTAGTCGGCCCGGGCAGCGTCCGAGTCGCGTACGGCGCCCTCGGTCTCCTCGTCGACCAGCCCGTCGGCGAGGCGGAGCTCGCGCGTGTTCGCGGACGCCGTCACGAGGACGCGCAGGATCCCTTCGCGTCCGGCGAGGGCGATCGAGGCGGCGTGCGCCACGATGACGACGTTGCCCGCGTCGGCGGTCTCGTGGATCGCCTCGCGGATCAGCTCCCGGTGGTGCTCGGCCGGCGGAGGCGCGCCGAGATCGGGAAGCTCCTCGCGCAAGCGCTCCAGGAACGAGCGGCGGCGCTCGGCGTCGGCGACGTCGGCCGCCTCGACGCCCTGCCTTCTCGGCGGCGCGGGCGACGATCTCCTCGTCCACGCACACATATCCGAGGCGCGACGCGACAGCCTGGCCGACCTCGGAACCGTGGGCTCCGGTCAAGTGCGAGATGCAGACGACGGTGGCCGGCACGGAGATCACTCAGACCGGGGTCAAGTCTTGCATTAGAACATAAGAGATCGAGAGCCAACCGGTCTTATGTTGCTATGCAAGACTTGACCCCGGTCTTCTCGGTCACGACGCTCCGCCCGCCGCTCGGCCAGTCGACCTCCGAGAGGCTCGCGAGCGCGAGCAGCAGGGAGTGCGTGCCCTTGCGGCCGTGGCCCTGGGCGATCAGCGCGACGTAGAGCTGCTCGGCCAGCGCGAGCCCCGGCAGCGAGAGGCTTCATGCGCTTCGCCTCGGAGAGGGCGATGCCCATGTCCTTGACGAAGTGCTCGACCATGAAGCCCGGGTCGAAGTTGCCGGCCAGCATGCGCGGGCCGTAGTTCGACAGCGACCACGAGCCGGCGGCGCCGCCGGCCACGGACTCGAGCACGGTCTCGAGGTCGAGGCCGGCGCGGTAGCCGTAGAGCAGCGCCTCGCAGACGCCGATCATGCCCGTCGCGATGAGGATCTGGTTGACCATCTTCGTGTGCTGGCCGGCGCCGGGCCCGCCCTGGCGGACGATCGTCTTCCCCATCGCCTCGAAGAGCGGGCGGACGCGCTCGACGGCGTCCTCGTCGCCGCCGACCATGATCGAGAGCGTCGCGTTGCGGGCGCCGATGTCGCCACCGGAGACCGGCGCGTCGATGGCGGCGACGCCCTTCGCCTGCGCGGCCTCGTGGATCTCGACCGCCAGCGACGGCTCGCTCGTCGTCATGTCGACGACCGTCGCCCCCTCGCGCGCGCCGGCGAGGACGCCTTCGGGCCCGAGGATCACGGACCGGACGTCCGCCGGGTAGCCGACGATCGTGAAGACGACGTCGGAGGCCGCGGCCACCTCGGCAGGGGTGGCGGCCCAGGCCGCGCCGCGGCCGAGCAGCGCCTCGGCCTTCTCGCGCGTGCGGTTGTGGACCGTGGCCGGATAGCCCGCCTCGAGCAGGTGCCCGCACATCGACGCGCCCATGACGCCGGTTCCGATCCAGCCCACACGCGTGCTCTCGGCCATCGGTGAGCGATCCTATCCGGGAGCGGTCGCGTCGAGGCGGCTTGGTGCTGAGCCACCCGCCGCGGGAGCCACGCGGCCGGCCAGCGCGACGATCAGCAGGATGAGCCCGGCCGGGAGCCAGAGCGCCGCGCGAAGGCCGACCTGCTCCGCCGTCCAGCCGATCGCGACCGGGCCGAGAATCCCGCCGACGTAGCTCAGCGTCACCACACGCGCGAGGATCGCGCCTGTCGGGCCGAGACCGGTGTTGCCGGCGGCGCTGAACGTGACCGGCACCACGGGAGCGAGCCCGGCGCCGAGCAGCGCGAACCCGGCCACACCGGCCGCCGGCTCCTGTACGAGGAGGCCGAGCGCCAGCCCACCGGCTGCGACGAGGGCTCCGGCGCGAACGACCCGCACCGGGCCGAGCCGGGCGACGACGCGGTCGGCGACGAGCCGGCACCCGGCCATGGCGAGCGAGAAGGCGGCGAAGCCGGCGGCGGCGAGGCCAGGCGAAGCGAGCAGGTCCTCGCGCAGGTAGACGGCGCTCCAGTCGACGGCTGCGCCCTCGGCGGCGTACGCGCTGAAACCCACGAGGCCGAGCAGGAGAACGGCTGCCGACCAGAGGGTCCGACCGCGCCCGCCGGCGGAGCGTGGCGCACGGGCCACATGGCCGTGGCCGGCATCCTCGACGAGTCCCCCGAGCACCGCCAGGCCAGCCCCGCCGAGGACGAGCGCCACGATGCCGAAGTGGAGCAGCGGCGCCGCTCCGAGACTTGCAGCCAGCCCTCCGGCGGCGGCGCCCGCGAGACCGCCGAGGCTCCAGAGGCCGTGCAGGCTCGACAGCAGGGGCCGGCCGTAGGCTCGCTCGACGGCGACCGCATTCGCGTTGATCGCGACGTCGAGGATCCCGCCCGCCACACCGAAGGCGACGAGGGCCACCACAAGGCCCGCCAGGTCTCCGGCCAGCGCGGGGCCGACGAGCGAGGCGCACAGGATCGCCGTGGCCGCTCGAGTCGTCCGTGAGCTGCCGAAGCGCTCGACCGGCCAGCCTCCGAGGCGAGCCCCGGCCAGGGTCCCCGCCGCCATGCCGAGCAGGGCGGTGCCGAGCTCGCCCTCACCGAGCCCGAGCTCCTCCTTGATCGCCGGGATCCGCGCCGCCCACGTGCCGATCACGGCTCCGTACACGAAGAAGCCGGCGGCGAGGCTGATGCGAGCCCGGCGCAGGCGCGCGGGCGAGGCGCTCAGCGCTGCCTCAGGGCGGCCTCGCGGATCTCGGTGAGGGTCGCCCGCGGCGTGATCGCCTCGGGGTCGACACGCAGCTCGAGCAGCGCGGGGCCGCCGCAGGCGAGCGCTCGCTCGAAGGCCTCGGCGAAGTCGGCCGTACGCTCGACGACCTCGCCGTGGGCGCCGAAGGCCCGCGCGTAGGCGGCGAAGTCCGGGTTGACCAGCCGCGTCCCGCTCTCGCGGCCGGGGTACTCACGCTCCTGGTGCATGCGGATCGTCCCGTACATCCCGTTGTTCACCACGAGAACCACGATCGCCGCATCCTCCTGCACCGCCGTCGCCAGCTCCTGGCCGGTCATCAGGAAGTCGCCGTCGCCCGAGAGGCAGACGACGGTGCGCTCGGGCTGCACGATCTTGGCGGCGACGGCGGCAGGCACGCCGTAGCCCATGGCGCCGCTCGTGGGCGCGAGCTGGGTGCGGAAGCGCCGGAACTGGTAGAAGCGCTGCAGCCAGACCGTGAAGTTGCCGGCGCCGTTCGCCAGGATGGCGTCGGCCGGCAGGCGCTCGCGCAGGTGCGACGACGACCCGGCCCGAGGTCGAGCTCTCCGGGAACCTCCCGCGGCGTGAGGAGCGCGACGTACTCGGCCCGCAGCAGCTCGCGCCAGCCCGCCCAGCGGGAGCCGTCCACCGGGTCGAGCGCCGCGGCTGCCACGGCGAACTGCGCCGGGCCGGCGTTGACGAGCAGATCGCCCTGGTAGACGCTGCCGAGCTCGTCCGGATCCGCATGCACGTGGATGAGGCGCTGGCTCGGGCGGGGCGGCTCGACGAGCGTGTAGCCCCCGGTTGTCGCCTCGCCCAGCCTGGCGCCGACGACGAGGAGCAGGTCGGCCTCGCGGATCCTTCCCGCCAGTCCCGGATCGATGCCGACGCCCGCCCAGCCGGCGTACACCGGCGAGTGGTTGTCGACGTAGGACTGACAGCGGAACGACGCTACGGTGGGCAGGCCGCCGGCCTCCGCGAAGGCGAGCATGTCGCGCGCCGCCTCCTCCGTCCACCCACCGCCGCCGACGAGCAGGAGCGGGCGCTCGGCCGCGGCGAGCAGCTCGGTCATGTGCTCGAGCTCGTCACGGCCGGGATGCGCCTGAACGACCCGGTACGGCTCGGCATCGGCAACCTCGGCCGGCTCGGCGAGCACGTCCTCCGGGAACGCGAGCACGACCGGGCCGGGCCTCCCCGAGCAGGCGACGTGGTAGGCCCGGCTGACGAGCTCCGGGATCCGCTCCTGCTCGGTGACCTCGCAGGCCCACTTGGCGAGCGGCGCGAACATCGCCTCGAAGTCGACTTCCTGGAAGGCCTCGCGGCCGAGATGCCCGCGCGCCACCTGGCCGACGATCAGCACCATGGGCGTCGAGTCCTGGCGCGCCGTGTGCACGCCGACACTGGCGTGAGTCGCGCCGGGGCCGCGGGTGACGAGGCAGAGACCCGGCCGTCCGGTCAGCTTTCCGTAGGCCTCGGCCATGTTCGCGGCGCCGGCCTCCATCCTGCAGGTGACGAGGCGCAGGGGGCCGCCGTGGAGAGCGTCGAGCAAGGCGAGGTAGCTCTCGCCCGGCACGCAGAAAGCGGTGTCCGCGCCGTGGATGCGGAGCTGGTCGGCGAGGATCTGGCCGCCGGTTCGCGAGCTCATAGGAGAGCTCGTTTCAGAGCGACGACACGCTGCCGGGGCGCGATGGGCGGATGCGACACAAGGACGCAGGGAGCGTGCGTATCCGGAGGATACGTGCGCGACTGAGGACACCGTGGCGCGCCGTCCAGCGCGGTCCGGTGGCATCGGGCTTCGCTGTGAAGCGAGCTCATAGATAGATCGGCTCCTCGAGCAGGACGGTCGCGCGCTGGAGCTTCGGCTTCGCCTCGTCGGCGGGGTCGAGGTAGCGGACGGTTCGCTTCCCGGCCCACTCGGCCGGCAGCACCATGACGCGCACGAATGCGGTGTCGTCGCCGGCCGAGGCCGTTGCGAGGACAGGGTAGCCGGCGTCCTCGAACCACGCCCCGCCTGCTCTGTACGTGTGCGTGTGGTCCTCCGCCTCGATCCTCAGCTCACCGTGCAGGAGGCGGCGGATGCCCGGTCCGGGATGCACGTGGCGGTATGCGATCGCGCCCGGCGGGAAATCCACGCGGTCGCAGCGCATGACCCACTGCCGGCCGCGGTCGACCATCACGTCGGCGGCGAGCTTCGCGCCGGCGCCGCCGTACTCCGACAGCTCCCAGACGAGCGCGTGCCCGTCGGCCGCCGTGGCGCCGAAACGCGCCTCCCCGGAGGCGAGGTCGTAGACGACGCGATGGCCGGGCAGCGGATCGACGCCGTTCGGGTGCTCGTGGAGGGACGAGGATCACCGCGGCCACCGGATCGCGCGTCGAGGCCGATGGTCGGCCCCGCCGCATGAGATCCGGCCCCTATCGAACCTGTTTCCGCGCTAGTGGAAATACTGCCCTCCGTCGATCACGATCGTCTGACCCGTCACGAACGCCGACCCCGGGCCGCTGAGGAAGACGGCGGCGCCCACCACGTCCTCCGGGACCTGGTCGCGCTGAAGCGTACGGGCGGCGACCGAGACGTCGCGCAGCTTCTCGATCACCTCGGGATGCGCCATGACGCCCTCCGTCATCGTGAATCCCGGCGCGACGCAGTTGACGAGGATGCCGTCCTTGCCGAGCTCCTCTGGCGAGCGCGCGGGTGAACGCGACGATCGCCCCCTTGCTCGTCACGTAGTGGAGCAGGTACGGCACGCCGCGGAACGGCGTCCCCGAGGAGACGGTGACGATCCTGCCTCCGCCCTGGGCCCGCATGGCGGGCACGACCGCGCGGCAGCAGAGGAACATCGAGAGGACGTTGACGTCCATGACGCGGCGCCACTCGTCGGTCGGGATCTCCTCGAACGGCCTCATCGCGAGCGACGCGTAGAGGCCCGCGTTGTTGACGAGCACGTCGATCCGCCCGCAGGCTCGCGAGCGCCTGCTCGACCATCCGAGCCACCTCCGTCTCCACCGACACGTCGGCCGTGAGCCCGACGCCGTCCGGGAACTCCGCAGCCGCCTCCTCGGCGCGCTCGAGATCCGCGACGACGATGCGCGCGCCCTCGCCGGCGAGCCCGCGCGCGATCGCCAGCCCGATGCCCTGCGAGCCGCCGGTGACGATCGCCACCTTGCCCTCGAGACTCCCCCGCTAGAGGATTGATCGGGAATTTGGGCCGTCGGGGACGGAAGAGAGCATGAGGGCGCGATCATGGCTCGTGCGTACCCGTCGGACGTGGCGAGACGAGTGCGGCGACGATCGGCCGCCATCCGGCGGGGGGAAAACGCGGTGGGCACGAGGATGCGGTTCTGCTGCGTGTGAATGAGCGGCTGGATCTTCGGCAGGAAGGCCTGCCAGCGTTCGTCGGCCTGCAGGCGCGCCCGCCGCTGCTCGCGCTCGGCGTAGCTGTCGTAGCGCCACATGCTCGTGTAGGTCGAGAGCGCCCCGACGTCGGTCGTGAAGGCGGCGACGAAGCCGCCGAGGATCTCCGTCTGGATCGCGATTCCCTCGGACTCGTAGAGGCGGACGAGCTCGGGGAGCTTGCCCGTGTAGACGTGGTAGTCGCGCTGCTCGACGATCATCTCACGCTGGGCCGGCGAGCCGGAAGACGGGGTGGCGGGGCGCCTCGGCGGCGAAGGCCTCGAGTGACGACTCCGGCGTGACGTCGAAGAACGAGCGCGTGATCGGGACTCGCCGCACGTACTCCCGCAGCACGGGCGCGCTCTCCTCGGGCCCGACCTCGACGATGCCCGGCCGCTCGCTGCGGCGGCCGCGCGACAGCTCCACCGTGCCGGCGGCGCGGGCGTTCTTCACCCATTCGCGCTCGCCGTAGGGCGACACGAGGTAGCGCCGGCCGTCGAGCTCGGTGAGGATCACCGGCGTGGAGTAGCGCCGGCCGCTCTTGCGCCCGGGCACGGTGAGCAGGTACGTGTTGCGGTCGCCGATGCCGAGGCGGACGAAGGAGCGCACGGCGACGTTGCCGGCGCGTCGCAAGGGTGTGAGCCGGTAGGTGGCAGCCACCTCACGCCATCCTAGGAAAGCGCGCTACGCAGGCGGGGCGCCCTTCGACTCCCAGTAGCGGTTCAGCGCGCCCTGCACCTTGAAGAACCAGATGAAGGGCCCCGCGATGGGCAGCAGCACCCAGAGGCCGGTGATCCCCCGCACGGGCGACGAGCCCTTGCCTCCGCCGTCGAGGTCCTCGTACATGTACCTGACCTCCGACGGGACGACGAAGTAGGTGACGACGCCGATGACGAGGAAGATGACGAGGCCGATGACGCCGCCGACTCCGTTCCCCGAGTACCTCTTGATCTCCTCCTGGGTGCGGTAGACCCACACGAACGCGTAGATCCCGATCGTGAGGATGGCCCAGAGGATCGAGAGCGGGATCGATCGCGTCTCGCCCAGCGGCCCTCGCTGGCCGGTGGCTTCCATGGGAACCTCCCGGTTCGGTGGACCGCGGCATCGTACTCGGCACGTCCGATAGCGCCAGTCTGATAGAAGAACCCCGTGCCGAGTCGCTACGACTTCAGCGGACGCGTGGCCCTCATCACCGGCGGCGGCCAGCGGGATCGGGCGGGCGGCGGCGGAGCGCCTGCTCGCGAGCGGCGGCGCAGGTGGCGATCCTCGACCGGGACGCGGCGCTGGCGGCGGAGACGGCGAGCGCGCTCGGCGCGCTGGCGGTTCCGGCCGACGTCACGCGCTCGACCGAGGTCGACGCGGCCGTCCAGCGCGTCGAGTCGGAGCTCGGCCGGCTCGACATCCTCGTGTGCTCGGCCGGGGTCGGCGGCGACTCCCTCCATACGGAGGACGTGTCGGACGCCGAGTGGCAGCGGGTCTTCGACGTGAACTGCCACGGCGTCTTCTACTGCAACCGAGCCGTCATCCCGGGGATGAAGCGGCGGGGTCACGGTCGCATCGTCAACATCGCCTCGATCGCGGGCAAGGAGGGCAACCCGATGGCCGGCGCATACTCGGCCTCGAAGGCCGCGGTGATCGGGATGACGAAGTCGATCGGCAAGGATCTCGTGGGCACGGGCGTCCTCGCGAACTCGATCGCACCGGCCGTGATCGAGACGCCGATGCTCGACCAGCTCACGGAGGAGCACCGCGAGTACATGGTCTCGCGCATCCCGCTCGGCAGGCTCGGCCAGCCGGAGGAGGTCGCGGCACTGATCTGCTGGCTGGCGAGCGACGAGATGACGTTCTCGACCGGCGCGTGCTTCGACATCTCCGGCGGCCGGGCGACCTACTGACACGAGGGCCGGATGAGATCCGGCCCCTACGGCTGACCGATGGCCGAGCGCTTCCTCGTCACCGGTGTCCTCGGCTGCCTCGGGGCGTGGGTGGCGCGCACGCTCGTGCGCGAGGGCGCCGAGGTGGTGGGGCTCGACGTCGGCACCGACCCGCGGCGGCTGCGCGAGATCATGGCGGCGAACGAGCTCGAGCGGGTCGCGCTCGTCCAGGGCGACATCACGCGGGCCGAGGACCTCGGCCGGGTGCTCGACGACCACGAGATCACGAGCGTGATCCATCTCGCGGCGCTGCAGATTCCGTTCTGCCGCGAGAACCCGGCGCTCGGCGCCGCGGTGAACGTCCTCGGCACCGTGAACGTCTTCGAGGCGGTGAAGCAGCGCCGCGAGCGGATCGCGGGCCCGCTCGTCTACGCGAGCTCCGCCGCCTACTTCGGCCCCGACGACGCCGCCCGCGCGCTCGAGCGCGAGGACGCCCTCTCGCGGCCCGTCACGCACTACGGCGTCTACAAGCAGGCGAACGAGGGAAACGCGCGGATCTACTGGCAGGACGAGGGCCTCTCCTCCGTCGGACTGAGGCCGTTCATCGTCTACGGCCCGGCCCGCGACCAGGGCATCACGGCCGCGCCCACGCTCGCGACCAGAGCGGCCGTTCTGGGCGACGGATACCACATCGCCTTCGGAGGGCGCCTGACGTTCAACTACGCCGAGGACGTGGCCGCGGGCGCTCACCGCCATGAGTCGCTCAGGCTTCGAGGGAGCGGCTGTGTTCAACATGCCCGGCCCGATCGTCCACCTGCGCGAGATCGTGGCCGCAATCGAGGCGGCGGTCCCGGAGTCGTCCGGCACGATCACGTTCGACGACGTCCCGCTCCCGTTGTCGCCCGAGATGGCGGTCGGTGGGCTCGAGGAGGCGATCGGCCCGGTGGCCGTCACGCCGGTGGAGGACGCGGTGCGCGCCACGGTGGAGCACTTCCGGCGCCAGCCGTCTCCGTGATCGTCCTGCGCTCGCCCGAGCTGCTCGTCCGCCTCGACCCGAGCCACGGCGGCGAGATGCTCGACCTCGTCGATCTGCGCACGGGCCGCCAGCTCCTCGGGCGGCCGCCCTTCGGGTCCGAGCAGCCGCTCGGCGGCGACCTCGACGAGACGGCCTGGACGGCTCGCTACCGCGGCGGCTGGCAGCTCGCTCTCCCGAATGCCGGCACCGCCTGCGAGGTCGGCGGCTCCTACCACGGTTTCCACGGGCGCGCGTCGATCGACCCGTGGCAGGTTCGAGCGGCGGGTGGCAGCCGCTGCGTGCTCGAGTGGAGCGGCCACGGCCTCCGTGTCCTGCGCACCTTCGAGCTGGCCGGCGGAGGGGTGACGGTTCACGTCGAGGCGCGTGCTGTGGAGGAGCGGGTGCCGCTCGTCGCGGTCGAGCACCTGGCCGTGGGTCTCGAGCTGCTCGAGCCGGAGGTGGAGATCGAGCTTCCGGGCGGCCACGCGCTACGAGCTCTCGGAGGCGGACGGGCCGCCGAGTCCCGCCGCCAGATGCCTGCACCTGGCCGGAAGCGCGGCTCCTCGACGGGTCGGTGCGAGCGCTGCGACCGCTGGCCGCTCGAGCGCCCGCGCAGCCGTCTGCTGGTCGTGGCCGAGCTGCCCGAAGGACGCGCGACCGTCCGCAACCCGTCCCGCGGCCAGGGGCTCGAGCTCGTGTGGGACGCCGACTGGCTTCGGCACTGCTGGCTCTGGCACGAGGCCCGCATCTACGGCGGCCCCTGGCGCGGCCAGGCGGAGATCCTCGCGATCGAGCCGGCCTCGGTACCGCACTCGCTGGGGCTCGCGGCGGCGATCGAGCACGGCCAGGCCCGCTGGCTCGAGCGCGGCGAGAATCGGCTTCCTACCGACTCGCCGTACGGCCCTGCGCTCAGGGTAGGGGCTCGCGTTCCGGCGGATCGGCCTCGCGCGCCCGAGGGTCTCGGGCGTGCGCAGGCGAGCACGAGCGCGAGGACGGCGGGGATCGCGCTGACCGCGAACGCCTCCTGCAGCCCGGCGCCGCTCGCGACGAGACCGGCGACGAGCGGCCCCAGCGCGAAGCCGACGTCCCCGGAGAGCCGGAACACGCCGGCCGCCGTGCCGAGCGCGCCGCGGGGAGCGAGGTCCGAGAGCATCGCACTCGGCGCGACGCCGCCGATCCCGGAGACGACGGCGAGCGCGGCGACGGCGAGCGCGAGGACGACCGGCTCGCCTGCGAAGCCGAGGAGCGCGGTCACGAGCGCCGTCCCGGCGAGCGCCGGAACGAGCACGAGCTTGCGGCCGTGCCTGTCGGCGGCGGCGCCCGCCGGGTAGAGGACGACCAGCTCGACCGCGAGCCCGACGCGAAGACGACGCCGATGGCGCTCGGCGACATGCCGAGCTCGTCCCGCCCGAACAGGGCGAGCAGCGTCCCGAACACCGCGGAGAACATCCACAGGTAGGCCAGCTGGCTCGCGAGCGTGGCGGCGATCCCGGGTGTCCGCAGCACGTCGCCGAGCCTCGAGCGGAGGTCTCCCGCGCTGGAGCGGCCGCTCGGCCGCCCCGCCGGGCAGCGTGCCGGGGACGTAGCGAAGGTAGAGGGTGCCGGCGGCGACGGCGAGCCCGGCGGCCGCGTAGAGAGGCGTCTCGAGCCCAAAGTGGTCGGCGAGGAAGCCGCCGATGAAACCACCGGCCGCGAGCCCGATGTTGAAGCTGCCGTAGAGGAGGCCCATCGTGCGGGCCATGCGGTTCCTCGGCACGACCCGCAGGAGGTACGCATAGCTCGCCGTCTGGGCGAGCGCGGAGCTCGCCCCGACCGCGCCCCAGCCGACGACGGCGAGCGGAAACGTCGGGGCGAGACCCGTCAGCAGCGCGAAGACGCCGACCAGCCCGAGGCCGGCGGCGCCGGCGCTGCGCTCGCCGACGCGGTCGACGATCGCTCCCGGCGCACGAGGTCGAAGCCGAGCCGCGCGATCCCGTAGGAGGCGATCAGGAGTCCGGCCGCCCCGTAGCCGACGTCGAAGGAGCGCGCGTACAGCGGCAGGACGGGAAGGACGATCCCGTTGCCGAGCATGAGGACGAACGCGATGCCGATGATGGCGACGACCGAGCGATCGGCGAGCACCGCGCCGATCCCGGTCCGGGGTCGCCTCATCCGGGCGACCGCGTGGCGGCCGGGATTCCGCGGTGCAGCGCGCTCCCGTGTCAGCGTCGCCGCCGAGCGCCAGGAAGAGCGTCGCCGTGCCGACGATCAACCACAGCGCGGCGGTGAAGCTTCCGGAGACGTCGCGGACGGCGCCGAGGAGGAAGGGCGCGACAGAGGTGAGGCAGTACCCCGCTCCCAGCATCAAGCCGGCGACCGCGGCCACCTGGCGCGGCTCGTCCGCGACGTCGAGCGGGAGCGTCATGACGAGCGCGAACAGCCCCCCGTTGACGAAGCCGTAGAGCGCCGCCCAGGCGAAACCGCCTCCGGGAACGAGCACGACGCCCGCGAGCGCGATCACCATGACGGCCGCACAGCCGACGAAATAGCGCCGGCGGGAGCCTGCCCGCTCGGCCGCCGCGGACACGAGCAGGCTGCCCGGGATCGAGGCGATGTTGAGCACCGCCAGCAGGGCGCCCGGCGCTCGCCTCGCTCCAGCCGCGCTCGACGTATGCGTCCGGAAGCCAGGCGTTGACGCCGTAGAAGCCGACGCCGAGCAGCGCGAACATCGTCACGAGGAGCCAGGCGACCCCGCTCCGTACCGGCAGCGGCGCCGGTCGCGCGGAGACCGCCGGAACCGCGGGCAGTCGCCGTGCCTGCGCGAGCCAGAGCAGCGCGAGGCCTGCGGAGACCGCGGAGAACACGAGCAGCGCCGTGCGCCAGGAGCCGGCCGCCGCGAGCGGGACGGCGGCCGCCGCGGCGAGCGCCGATCCGGTGTTGATGCCGCCGACGTAGATGCCGGTGGCGAAGGCCGGCCGGTCACGGAATCCCTCTTTGACCGCGACGGGCATGAGCGCGCCCGCGACGGCGATGCCGATGCCAAC
Organism: uncultured Thermoleophilia bacterium; assembly: GCA_963838105.1. Classification (GTDB taxonomy): domain Bacteria; phylum Actinomycetota; class Thermoleophilia; order Gaiellales; family Gaiellaceae; genus CAWJNF01. The sequence goes on from CAWIQC010000023.1 coordinate 151,103, forward strand.
CGGGAGCGTGAGCAGGAGCACGGCCGCGGCGCCCGGCGCGAGAGCGCGCGCGACGCCGGCAAGACCGAGCAGGGCGACCGCCAGGCCGATCGCCCTGTGCGGCCGATGCTCCCGGACACGTACGCGGCCGCCGGGCGCGAAGAGACCCATGCAGGCGACCGGGATCGTGCTGAGCAGCCCGGCGACGGCATGTGAGATGTCGAGGTCGGCCTGGATCTCGGGGATGAGCGGCCCGAGCCCGACGATCTGCGGCCGGAGCGTGAGCGCCACGGCGAACAGGCAAGCGAGCAGGGCGACGCCGCCGCGGGCCACGTCAGGACCGAGATCGCGGAATCCGAGTCTCGTACAGGTCGAGCATCCTCGGCGTACCTAGTGCTCCGTCTCGGAAGTCCCTTGATGCTCCGGCGCGCGAAAAGCGAGCCGGGCAAGGACGCAGGGAGCGCCAATACTGGACTTGAAGTACTGGCGCGACCGAGGACACAGCACGGCGACGCTTTGCAGCCGCCGGAGCGCAAGACGACTTTCGGGACGGAGCACTGAACCTCCCAGGTCTCGTAGAAGGCGCGCTCCCGCGACTCGAGCCTCGGGATCGCGTCGCCGAAGCCCCACTGCTTGAAGTGCTCCGAGTCGACGTGGGCCTGGTAGGCGTCGGCGTCGCGCGTACTGCTCGTAGAAGAAGAACACGTTCGGGTTCTCCGGGTCCCGGTGAGGCTGGTACTGGAGAATCCCCGGCTCGGCCTTGGACGGGCCGGCGAGCTGGCGGATGGCGGCCTCGACGTTCTCCGCCTCGCCTTCCTTCGCAGTCCACTTCGCGCAAACGACGTACGCCATCAGGTGCTCCTTTCTGGGTTGAACGTCCTCCGGTCGCAGCGTGCTAGCGCTGCTTCTCGACGGCCCTCCTGAGCCCGTCGTAGGTCAGGTCGAAACCGGGGTACGAGTCGCCGACGTACGCTGGATCGCCGCCGCCGGCCACGAGGTCGGCCTCGGCGGCCGCCACGAACTCCGCCACCGTCTGGCCGCCGCGGACGCGATCCGCCATCCGCCGGAGCGTCGCCCGCATGCGAGCCAGGTGACCGGCCGGCTCGGCGACCTCGCCGAAGTGCGCGCAGCCTGAGCACCGTCGGCCGGCGCTCCTCGATCGCCGCGAGCGAGGCCTCCCATGCGTCCAGGTCGATCCCGGGAGGCGCCGCCGCCGCGTACAGGAACCCACCCGGCGGAATGAGCACGCCCGCGGCGTCGCCCGTGTAGCAGGCACCGTCGGGGCCGAGGAAGGACGACGTGGTGCCGGGCGTGGCCGGGGGTCGGAAAGACCTCGAGGTCGAGCAGCGAGCCGCCGAGCACATGGACGTTTGCTGCCGGAACCGGCTCGATGTGTCCGAACAGGCGGTCGAACGCGTTGCCGTAGAGCGCGCGGGCGCTCTCCTCGAGGCGTCCCGGGTCGACCAGGTGCGGAGCGCCACGCTCGTGGACGTGGACCTGCAGGTGCGGATGCCGGCGGACGAGCCCACCGGCGGCGCCGCAGTGGTCGGGGTGGATGTGGGTGAGCAGGAGGTGGCGCACGTCCTCGAGGTCGTATGGCGTGCGCGTGCAGGCCCTCGAGCAACGCATCGACGCAGCTCGCCGGGCCGCAGTCGACGAGCGCCGGCTCGGAGCCGTCGAGCAGCCAGGCCCCGATGACGCCCGGCCGGCCGATGTGGTCGAGGTCGACGAGGATCGCCATGCCGCTCAGGAGGCCGCCGCGTGCCTCACCGCGGCGAGGATCTTGACGTAGCAGCCGCATCGGCACAGGTTGCCTGCCAGCGCGAGCCTGATCTCGTCGTCGTCCGGGCGGGGGTTCTCCTCGAGCAGCCCGATGGTCGTCAGGATCATGCCGGGCGTGCAGAAGCCGCACTGGAAGGCGTGCGCGTCCGCGAAGGCGCGCTGCACCGGGTGATCGCCGCCGAGGCCCTCTGCGGTGACGCACCGAGGAGCCCTCGGCAAGCGGAGCGAACAGGAGGCAGGCCGAGAGCGGTTGCCCGTCGACGAGCGCGGTGCACGCCCCGCAGACCCCGATCCCGCACGTCTCGCGAACGGACAGGATCCCGAAGTCGCGGCGCAGGACGGCGAGCAGGCTCTCGGTGGGGAGCGCGTCGGCTTCCACCTCGGCCCCGTTCAGGGTGAACTGGACCCTCACCGCTCCTGCCTTCCCAGGGCGCTGACCCCCTCGACGCCGCTGAATGGATCCACATGCGTGCGCCCCTCGACACGCACGTGATCGTCCCGCGCGGTTTCTCGCGCCATCCTGTGGAGGAGGGTTCGTGGGTCCCCCCACCCTGGGTGGGGGACTGCTGTCTCGGCCGCGCGATCGGCGGGCGAGGGCGGCGGGGCGTCGCGAGACGGACGTGCGGCGATCACGGCCGGGGGCTCTCGTCCGTCGCGGCGATCCACGGCGCGCGAGCACGGCCTCCGCCGTGATGGGCAGCTCCGTGACGTGGAGCCCGAGCGAGCCGAGCGCGTTGCCGATCGCAGCCGGAACCGGAGGGACGGCCGTCTCGCCGAGCCCGTGCACCTCGGCGCCCGGGCGCTCCACGAGCTCGTGGGTGAACGTCTCCGGCAGGTCGGCGATCGACGGGATCTGGTAGTCGGAGAGGTTCGCGTTCGTCACCTGGCCGTCGGCGAACGAGACGCCTTCGAGCAGCGCGGTCCCGAGCCCCATCGTCATGGCGCCCTCGTTCTGCAGCTCCGCGCCGGGCCGGTTGACGACCCGTCCGGCATACACGGCGGCGTGCGCGCGCACCACCTCGACGCGGCCCGTCTCCTCGTCGACGCGCACCTCTGCGGCGGCTGCGCCCTGGTGCCAGTGCGAGGAGCCGATGCCCTGGCCCGTGTCCGGGTCGAGCCCGCCGTCGTTCGCGAACTCCCCGACGCCCCGCCGGCCGTCGCGGCGCAGATCGCGCACGGCCTCCTCGAGCGCGCCGCTCATCATGTACGTGGAGCGGCTCGACGTCGCGCGGGTGTCGTAGGGAACGAGGTCGGTGTCGGGGTCGGGGAAGCGGATCTCGGCTGCCGGGACGCCGAGGAGCTCGCCCGCCACGAGGCACAGCGCTCTGCGCGAGCCCTGACCGAGCTCGGCGGTCGCGCAGCGCAGCGTGTACCCGCCGTCCTCGTCCGTCTCGACTGCGATCTGCGCCCGACTCGGCGTCTGCATGCCCTTGAGCAGCACGCACAGCCCCTTCCCACGGCGATCTTCGTGCCAGCCGACCGCGGCCGCCGCACGCTCGAGGCACTCCGCGAAGCGGACGTCGTGCATCGTCTCGCCGGTGCAGAAGCCGTCGCCGTCGCGCAGCACGTTCCTCAGCCGGAGCTCGAGCGGATCGATGCCCAGCCGCTCGGCGAGCATGTCCAGCGCCCGCTCGGACGCCCACGCGGCCTGCGTGGCCCCGAAGCCTCGGAAGGCGCCGGCCGGTGGCAGGTTCGTGTAGACGCAGCGGGAGTCGACGGCGACGTTCGGGATGCGGTACGGCCCGACCGCCGAGTAGCCGATCTTGACCGCGACGCCCGGACCGCAGTCGGCGTAGGCGCCCGTGTCGATCGAGGAGTCGACGCGCTTGGCGACGAGCGTCCCGTCGCGGCGGGCGCCGATCGTCACCCGGAGCACCGCCGGATGGCGGTTGTTCGTCACCCACTCCTCCGCCGCGCGGCAACACGATGCGTACCGGCCGGCCGGCCTTCCGGGCGAGCGCGGCCGTGAGGGCCTCGATGTGGACGAACGTCTTGGCGCCGAACGAGCCGCCCATCGGCGGGCAGACGACGCGGACGTGCTCCTCGGGAAGGCCGAACACAGCGGCGATGTCCGAGCGCACGTTGAACGGCGTATGCGTCCCCGTCCAGAGCTCCAGCCGCTCTCCCTTCCCAGCGGGCGAGACAGGCGTGCGGCTCCATCGCCGCGTGCTGGGCGGCCGCCGTTCGGAAGGTCTCCTCGACGACCTCGTCGGCCTGCTCGAGGCCGCGCTCGACGTCGCCGTGGCGGATGCGGAAGAGGTGGCACACGTTCGTGCCCTGCTGGGGTCGCAGCCCGAAGTAGGCGGCGTCGTTGTCCGAGATCCGGTGCCGATCGTGCACGAGGACGGCGCCCTCGAGCGCCTCCTCGAGGCCGAGCACGGCCGGCAGCTCCTCGTACTCGACGTCGATGAGGGCGAGCGCGGCCTCGGCCTGCTCCGGAGTCTCGGCCGCCACGGCGGCCACCGGGTCACCGGCGAAGCGGGCGCCGATCGAGCGCGAGCACGGTCTGGTCGCGGATCTGGCAGCCGAACCAGGCCGAGATCGCCGACGTCCGCCGGCGTCAGCGCGACGACTCCGCGGGGCACGGCCGCTGCGTCCACGCGAAGGACGCGCGCATGCGGATAGGGCGAGCGCAGGATGCGGCCGTGCAGCATCCCCGGCAGCTCCTGGTCCTGGGCGTAGCGAAGCGTGCCGTCGAGGACCGCCCGCAGGCCGTCGGCGATCCGGGTCACTCCGCCGCCTCCAGCTGCTCCACGGCGCGCCGCACCTCGACGGCGATGACGCGCTTGCGGTAGGCGGCCGAGCCGCGTACGTCGGAGATGGGCTCGATGGCCTCCGCGTAGCGGTGTCCGATCTCGGCCGCGACCTCGCCGCCGAGCGGCTGACCGGACGCGAGCGCGCACGCGTCGGGCACGTACTGGAGCGTTCCGGCGACGGCCCCCACGACGACGCGCAGCTCGCCTTCGTGGGCAACCGCTGCAACCGACACGCACGGCCGGTCCTCGTGCGAGCGCGAGCGAAACTTGCGGTAGACGGCGCGGTCGGCCCGCGGGACCTCGACGCGCGGCGACGAGCTCGTCCGGCGCGAGGCTGGTCTCGTAGTAGCCGGTGATGAGCTCCTCGACCGGGAATCGACCGCTGCCCGCGCGCGCTCGACAGGACGACCCGGGCGCGGTGGGCGCAGAGCATGGCCGGTGGGTCGGACGCGTAGTCGGCGTCGGCCAGCACGCCGCCCACGGTCGCCTGGTTGCGCACCCGCGGGCTGGCGACGAGCGAGAAGGCCTTGCCGAGCGCGGGCCAGCCCTCGCCCACCGCGGCCGAGCGCTCGACCGACCGGTGCCGGACCATGGCGCCCAAGCGGAGCTCCTCCCCCGCTTCGATCGCGTCGAGGCCGGGCACGCGCGCGAGGCTGAGCAGGGACGAGGGCTCGAGCAGGCGCTGGTTCACGAGGATGCCGAGGAAGGTGCCGCCGGCGACCACGGTCGTCTCATCCCCGCGCTCGGCCTTGAGCGCGAGCGCCTCCTCCAGGGAGCCGGTGCGAGCCACTCGGCTCACACGGCTCCGCGGTCGACAACGGCGAGCGCCTCCGTGCGCAGCGGACCGGCGAGCTCGCGGGCGCGGCCGATCCGGATCCGGTCGAACATGTACTCGAGCTGCTCCTTCGAGCGCTCCCGGGTGCACCGCCCATCTCTGAACCAGCGCACGACGAGGCCGGGGTTGACCTCGAGAAACGAGAGCGAGTCGGCGGCCTGGAGCACGTCCTCGTCGGGCTCGCCGCCGATCTCGTGGGCGAGGATGAGCCGCTGCACCTCCGCGACCAGGGCCTCGGAGGCGCCTTCGCCGCGGAGCCAGTCGCCGACGATGCGCGCGGATCGCTCCGAATGGGCGCAGCGGTAGGCGACGTCGTCGGGCGGCCTGCGTGGCGGGATCCATCACCGGCCCGCCGGGGAAATGGCGCTCCATGTCGTGCGTGAGCGCTGCGATCCGGGCGCCCTCCGAGGCTTCGGGGTCGAGGACGAGCAGCCAGGCGAGCGTCCGCCTCAGGTGGTCGGCGTTCCAGTAGGGCTCGATCCACTCGCCCGCGCTGTCGAGCAACCGGCTCACAGCGTCGTCACGGGTCTCGACTGCAGCAGGTAGACGCTGCCGTCCGCGATCGCCCATTCGACGTCCTGCGGGCCGCCGAAGTGGTCCTCGAGCGCCACCCCGAGCGCGGCCAGGTTGCGCAGCTCCTCGGGGACGAGGACGCCCTCCGAGGCGAGTCGCTCTCGCTTCACGGCGCCGGCCCGATCGACGACGTAGTGATCCGGGGTGACCTCGCCGGCCACGAGCCTGCTCCCCCAGGCCGGCGACCGCCTCGACGATCATCCGGTCGCGGCGGCGCTGCACCGGGTCGACCGTGAACATCACGCCCGCCTTCTCGGCCTCGACCATCCGCTGCACGACGACGGCCATGCCCAGGTCGTCGAGCGCGCCCTTGTGGCTGCGGTAGAAGAGCGCGCGCTCGCTGAAGAACGACGCCCAGCACTCGACGACCTTCGCGCACACCTCCTCCGCTCCCTCGACGCCCAGGAAGGTCTCCTGCTGGCCGGCGAAGCTCGCCGCCTCCGAGTCCTCGGCGCAGGCGGACGAGCGCACCGCGACGCGGCCGCTGCCGAGCTCGCCGTAGGCCTGGGCGATCTCCGTTCGCGGCGGCTCAGCCTCGAGGACGAGCTCGCGAGGCCTCCGAGTGAGCCTTCGCAGCCGCGAGCTCCCTCAGGCGCGCTCCGTCGATCGCCCGCTCGAGTGCGGTGGCAGGCACGACGAAGCCCGGCGGGACCGGGAGCCCGGCGGCGGTCATCGCCGCGAGGCTCGCCCCTTTTCCGCCGGCGACGCGAACTTCCCGGCAGGCCTCCTCGTGGAACCAGACGAGGGGCCCCGTTACTCCTCCTCGAGGATCGCGACCGCCCGCACGGGTGCGGCCGTCGTCCCCATCCACTTGATCGGGAAGACGGACAGCTTGAACCCGTGCGAGGGCAGCTGATCGAAGTTCATGAGGTTCTCGAGGTGCCAGTAGTCCTCGTCCAGCATCACGCGGTGCGCCTCCCAGAAGTGCTTGCCCTCGAACATGGCCCACACCGGCGGGTCGAACGTGATCGCGTCGATGCCCATCATGCGCACGCCCTGGGCGATCAGGTGCCGCGTCGCCTCGGCGGTCATGCCGCAGTGGTCGGTGCGGTAGCGCTCCTCGGTGTTGTAGGCGCCGGCTCCCGTGTGGATGAGGACGATGTCCCGCTCCTTGAGCGCGTAGCCGATCCGTCGCAGCTCCGCGTCGACGTCCTCGGGCATGATCCGGTACCCGGAGGGGCGGTCGCGGAAGTCGAGCACGACTCCGTCGGAGTAGCAGTACTCGAGCGGGATGCCCTCGACGCCGGGCGCGTCAGGGCCGCGCAGGTGCTTGACCGCGTCGCAGTGGGAGCCGACGTGGTCGCTCTGGATGACGAGGTAGCTCGCCGTCAGCCAGTCGGCCCCGTGCGCCGCCGCGCCGATCCGCTCGGCGAACTCGGTCCAGCTCTCGTACATGACGAGTGTCGGAGGCGGGACACGCGGGAACGTGAGCATGTCGCGGTGGACGGGCATGGACAGATCGACGAGCCTGGTCACGTCTGGAGGCCTCCTTCGTGCTCCTGGCTTGGAACGAGGATCTCGACGACGCCGGTCGAGCCGTTGACGCGCACCCGGTCGCCGGTGCGGATGCGCTCGGTGGCGTGCGACGTGCCGACCACGGCCGGGATGCCCGAACTCGCGCGACACCACGGCCGGATGCGCGGCCACGCCGCCCGCGTCCGTGACGAGCCCGCCGATCTTCGTGAAGAGGACGACCCAGGCCGGGTTCGTCATCCGGCAGACGAGGATCTCGCCGTCGCGTACCTCGTCGAACTGCTCGAGCGACGACACGAGGCGGGCGTTCCCCTCGACCACGCCCGGCGAGGCCGCCAGCCCGTGCAGCTCCTCCCGCCGCTCGGGCGGTGGCCGGTGGAACTTCTCCGGGAAGCCCCAGAGCGTGTAGTAGGGGAACGCGAGCTGCGACTCGGTCACCGTGCCGACCCAGTCGGGCGGGCGGACCGCGAACGCCTGCTCGCGCTCGTCCCGGCGATCGGACACGAGCGTCTTCGCGTCGAAGGCCTGCGGACTGGCCGTGAGGAGGCGAAGCTCGTTGTAGCGCAGGAACATCACGTCCTCGGGGTCGTCGACGGCTCCCTCCTCGGCCAGCCGGCGCCCGATCGCGACGAGCACGAGCCGGACGCGCGCGTTCGTGCCCTGGTCGATGAAGAAGTGGTGGTCGGGCGTGAGCGGGTTCATGCGCAGCGAGAGATCGAGAGCCGCCTGCAGCCGGTCGCGCCCCTCTCCGGCCGGCACGCCGTCCATGAGCTCGTGCACGGCCGCGTCGAGGTCGTCCTTCACCGCCTTCAGCGCCGCCGGGTAGTCGTAGTCGGACTCGAGGTAGCCGCGCACCGCCTCCACGATCGGCGCCGGCGCCTCCCGCCACGTCGGGATAGACGAACTCGTGCGACCAGATCGCCTTGTTGCCGAACTCCAGCCGGTACGGGAGAAGGCGCTCGGCGACGAAGCGCCGCCCGCGCTCGGTGCCGTCGAGCGCGCGGAGCACGTCGCCTGCGCGTGTCGCCGGCGTGGAACGCGGCGCGAAGCTCGCTGTCCTCCTTGACCTCCTCCTTCATGCGCCAGAGCGCCTCGATCGAGTCCCAGTTGCGGTCGTCGACCGAGCTCTGCAGCCGGCCCGGAAGCTCGGGATCGACCTCGCCCTTCACCTCCTGGATGGTGGCGCCCAGCGCCAGCGTGGCCGAGAACTGGGCGAAGTTGAGCATCCAGTGGATCTTCCAGTGGCGGTCGTGGATGTCGATCGCGTCCTCGAGCAGCACGGCGAGCTCGACGAGCGTCGCCGAATCCGTGTCGTAGTCGTCGAGGTACGCGAAGTTGCGCTCGATCTCCGGCCGCAGGCGGTCGCGCCACCAGTCGAGGAAGTTGGCGGCGTAGTGCGGCAGCACGAAGCCGAGGTAGGCGCCGATGCGCTCGGGGTAGGCGGGGTCGCGCGGCACGCGAGGGACGTAGCGGGCCTCGTACTCGGTCGCCTCGGCCCGCAGCGACGGGTCGGCCGGGATGGCCGCCATGTACGCGTAGCCGTTGATCTTCTTCATCACCCAGTCCGAGGCGAACGGCGTGCCGAAGCGGCGGAACATGTGGTCGCACGTCAGCCACCAGCCGCCGATGTCGAAGAACATCGGCGAGACCGGGTTCGGGCAGTGGAGGTCGTCGAAGATCCAGAGCAGCTCCCGCTCGCCCTCAGCCCACTCGATCGGGAACTCGTCCGATCCGTAGAACGACCCGAGGACCTCCTCGGCCATCGCGCTCCTCCTTCCCGCCGCTCACCGTCCGGCGCCGATCGTATCCGCCGTCGCTCGCCGCCCGTCGCGCCACTCGTCGTCGGCGTAGGCGGCCGGATATATCCGGCCCCTGCAGGGGGCGGCCGGCCTGCCCGCTCAGAACAGCGTCAGCGAGGGCTCGGCGGCGCCTCGGAGGACGTCGAGGTCGACCTCGACGCATGTCGATCCCGCGTGCCTGCGCCAGCGTGCGCGCCTGCGGCTTGACGGCCTGGCCGGCGAGCATGCCCCGCCAGGCCGGCGCGCCCGGCTCGGCCGCAAGGCGCTCGAGGTAGCGGGTCAGCTGCTCGACCGCCTCGATCGTCGCGATTCGCTTCACCTCGACCGCGACCCAGTCCGTCCGCCTCGTCGCGGCAGACGAGGTCGACCGGCCCGATGTCGGTCGGCCACTCGCGCCGGACGAGCCTCAGTCCCCCGTCCAGCATCTCGGGGGCAGCTGCGAGCGCCGCCTGCAGCTCCGCCTCGACGCCCTCCTTCTCGAGCGCCGCCGCCGTCGCCCATGTCGTGCGTGACGTCGCTGAGCACCTCGCCGATCGACGATGTCGAGCCGGTCGTCCGTCTTCGCCTTGCGCACGACGATGCGCTCGAGCGGGCTCGCCGTGCTCCTCGACGGACGTCGGCGCGGTCATCCAGTTCTGCGGCTTGTAGCCGCCTGCGTCCGAGTGCACCATGACCGACCCGTCCGCCTTGAACACGAGCAGGCGCAGCGCCTCGGGCAGGGTCGCCGTCAGGCGGCCCGAGTAGCGGACCTCGCAGCGGGCGACGACGAGGCGCACGGCGGAACCGTACCGTCCGAAACGGACATGGCCGTTGGACCGCTCCTCGGATGTCCACCGTGATCCGCGCCATTCGACGCATCTTGCCCGCGGCGTCACAATCTCTCAGACACTTGGACGTCGGAGGTGCTGCGTTGTGGTGCAGGGATGCTAAGTCGCTGTGCTCGTGCTACTGGTGCTCTGTGCAGGCGCCGTAGGCGAGGGCGATGAGCCGCCGCTTGAAGCGCGGATGCTCGTGGTCGGCCTGGGCAAGCGCCGCGAATGGCAGGGGCACGGCCGTCGTGAGCCGCGCTGGTGGTGTCGCGCTCCAGGTGACAGGAAGGGCCGCATGAGATCAGCTCTAGTCTGGTGCGCACCGGTTGGCGGCGCGACGGAGCGCTGTGAGCATCTCGGCAGCGGCAGACAGGCGACCGGGCGCGACCGGCCCGCTTCGCAACAGGCCACGTTCGTGGCGTTTCCGCTCCGGCGCGCGAGCAGATCCGCTTCGTCGCCTTCCGCTCCCCACGCGAGTAACCTCGTCGCTGGCGACACCAACGCGGTTGCCGACGCGTTCGTTCGCGACCGCAGGCTAGGCCGAACCATCCGCCTCAGCGTCTCGAGCAAGGGTGAGCAAGGCGACCTGCACTCGTTCCGCCCCCACCTCTCGGCCTCCGGACGCTTCGCCGTGTTCCGATCGTACGCAGACAATCTCGTGAGTGGGGACACGAACGCCGTGATCGACGTGTTCGTCCGCGACCTTGCACGTGGCCAGACCATCCGCGTGAGCATGAGCAGTGCCGGTGAGCAGGCGAACGAACGGCCGCTGATCCTGCCGTGCATCAGCGGCGACGGTCGCCGCGTCGTCTTCGGCTCCCTTGCCTCGAACCTCGTCGGCGGTGACACGAATCGCCGAGCAGACGTCTTCCTGTACGACCGGCGGACGGGCGGGCTACGGCGCGTCAGCATCGGCGCGCGAGGCCGGCAGGCCAACGGTGCGAGCGAGCGTGCCCGCATCAGCGGCAACGGCAGAACGATCGTCTTCCCCTCGCGGGCCGGAAATCTCGTCGCCGGCGACCGTAACGGGCGCACCGACATCTTCGTCCGCAGGCTGACGATCTGACGCGCGGCGTCCGCGCTCGGTGCCGTCGAGCGCCTCGTTCGGCGTCAGAGCGGCGGCGGGCTGGTCCGCTCCCACCAGTCCTTGACGACGGCGAGCGCTTCGGCCCCGAGCAGCCGCTCGTAGGGGCGAGCGCGGTCGCTCACGGGCGCGCGAACCTCGTTGAGAAGCGCCGTGACGTCCATGCCGAGATCGGCCGCGTCGCTGAGGAGGTTGGCGTAGTAGACGCGGTCGATGCGCGCCCACCAGACGGCCGCCACGCACATCGGGCAGGGCTCCCACGTCGAGTAGAGCTCGCAACCCGAGAGGTCCCACGTTCCGAGCCGCTCGCCCGCCGCGCGGATCGCGTTGATCTCGCAGTGGGCGGTCGGGTCGTTGCTCTGCAGGACCGTGTTCCAGCCTTCGCCGACGACCTCACCGTCTCTGACCACGAGCGAGGCGCAGTAGCCGCCGGCTCCGCTGTCCATCTTCTCCCGGGAGAGCTCGATGGCTCTCTGCATGAATTCCGCTGCGTGCATCTTCACCTCTGCGTCGGGTCGTCGTGGAGTCGCAGCATGCCACGCGGGAGTGCTCGGGCCTTCGCCCGTCGTGGATGCGTGGATATCGTGACGCCGTGCCGACGAAGGTGCACGTCGCGACGAGTCGTGAGATCGGAGAGGAGTGCAAGAAGCTCGTCTCCGGCCTCGTGAGCGCGGAGGAGTGTGACGTCTTCATCTCCGTTCTCTACGACGAGATCCTGTCGGCCGACTTCATCACGAGCAAGCAGGCGTGCCTCAACTTCCATCCTGCCGTGCTCCCCGAGTACAGGGGCATCGGGGCCTACACCTGGGCGATCCTCAACGGCGAGACGGAATCCGGCGTGACGCTCCACGTCATCGACGAGCACGTGGACCACGGGCCGATCATCGACATCTGGCGGTTCCCGATCACGGACGCAGACACGGCGGGAACGGTCTACGCGAAGGCGGAGTCGACGATCCTGCGCATGTTTCGGGCGTGGTACGAGCGGCTCGTCGCCGGCGACTACACCGCCACCGAGCAGGACCACAGCCGGGCCCGCATGTACTACCGGAAGGATCTCGAGCAGGCATGCGACCTGTCGAAGGAGGTCCGCGCCCTGACGTTCCCCGGCAGGTACCGCCCCTACTACCGCGACAGGAACGGCCGGACGCACGATCTCGTCTTCTGATCGGACATGGACAAGGCAGACGGCCCGCTCGCGTATCCGCTCGAACCGCTGACAGCGGAGGAGATCCGTGCGGCCGGGCAGGTCGTGAGGTCGAGCCGGTCGGTCGGTGACGGAATCCGCTTCGTCGAGATCACGCTGCGGGAGTCGCCGAAGGAGGGTGCTCGCCGGCGAGCCGGGCCTGCCCAGGGAACCCATCATCCCGGACGAGTACCCCGCGATGGTGGAGGCGCTGAAGGCTGACCCCGCCTACCGCCGCGCGCCGGCTCGACGGGGAATCTCCGGTCTCGAGCTCGTAAGCGTCGACGCAATCCCCGCGCGGTGAGCAAGAAGGTCATGACCGTGCTCGGCCCCATCGAGCCGGAGGAGCTCGGGCCGACGACGATGCACGAGCACGTCCTCGTCGATCTCTCGTGCAACTTCGTCACTCCCGCCGAGGAGTCCGAGCGCTCGCTCCTCGACGCCCCGGTCACCATGGACATCCTCGGCGTCCTGCGGCGCCGGCCGTTCAGCCGCTGCCTCGACAACGTCGTGCTGAGCGACGAGCAGCTCGCGATCGACGAGCTGACTCGCTTCCGGCGAGCGGGAGGCTCGGGGATCGTCGACTGCACGGTCTACGGCATCGGAATCGACCCGGCCGCCGTCACGCGCGTGGCGCGCGCCACCGGCCTGCACATCGTCCAGGGCACCGGCGCGTATGTCGAGCCGTCGCACCCGGACTGGGTTCGCGAGGCGACGATCGAGGAGCTGGCGGAGCGTTTCGCGGACGAGGTGCGGGTCGGCTTCGGCGACTCGGGGATCCGGGCAGGTCTCCTGGGCGAGATCGGAACGAGCGGCGTCTCGCGCGACGCGGCGGACTACGCCCGCGTGGGCGATATCACGAGAGACGAGGAGAAGGTGCTGCGAGCCGCCGGGCGGGCGTCGGTCGAAACCGGAGCCGCCGTCTCGGTTCACCTCGACGTCCGCGGCCACGGCGCCTTCCGCATCATCGACATCCTCGAGGAGGAAGGGCGTGGCGCCCGATCGCATGATCATGTGCCACCTGGATCCCGTCGCCGATCTCGACTACCACCTGGCCGTCGCGGCGCGAGGCGTGTTCGTCGAATACGACTGCTTTGGCCGCGACTACTACAGCGACGAGCTCGGGATCGCCTGGGGCCACGACAGCCAGCGGGTGAGCTGGCTCGTCTCCTTGCTCGAGGCCGGCTACGAGGAGCAAATCCTGCTCGCGCAGGACGTCTGCATGAAGATCGACCTGCGCGCCTACGGCGGCAACGGCTATGACCACATCATGACCGCCGGGTTGGAGATGTTCCGGCGCGCCGGAATCGGCGAGGCGCAGATCACGAGCATGCTCGTCGAGAACCCGCGACGGGCGCTCGCATTTCCGCTGGACTCGTAGGCGCGGGCATGGCCCGCGCGCCGATCGTCAGGGGTGGCGGATGGGACTCGAACCCACGACCACCGGGACCACAACCCGGGGCTCTACCAGACTGAGCTACCGCCACCAGGGCTCTCTCACTCTAGCGCAGGCTGATCCGCCTGGGACCCGCCGCCGAGGGCGTGCAAAGGCGAGTGCTACGCTCGGGCCGGGCGCCCGTAGCTCAGAGGACAGAGCAGCGGCCTTCTAAGCCGACGGTCGGAGGTTCGAATCCTCCCGGGCGCATCTCCGAGCGAAGGCGCGGGACGGGCGCGCTACACGCTTGACGCGCCGCGGATCGCGCCCCCGTGATCGGCGGTATCGGCGGCCTGGCTCGCGCGCTCGGCAGCGAGCGCCGTGACCAGCGCGAAAACCACTGCGGTGACCGGGACGGCGAGGTAGGCGCCGAGAATGCCGAAGAGAGAGCCACCGGCGGCGACGGCGAGCAGGATGACGGCGGGGTGCAGATCGACGGTTCGGCTCTGGATGATGGGCTGGAGGAAGTTGCCCTCGACGAGCTGGACTCCGATGACGATCGCGAGCGTGACGAGGGCGATCTCCCACCCCTCGTCGGCAAAGGCGACGAGCACGGCGACGAGGCCGGATATGGTCGCTCCGACGAAGGGTATGAACCCGCCGAGGAATACGAGCACCGCGAGCGGAAGCGCGAGGGGCACCCCGAGCAGCCAGATGCCGATGCCGATGAGCGTGGCGTCGATGGCCGCGATCAGCGCCGTCCCCCGGATGTAGCCGTCGAGCACCTTCCAGGCGCGCCGCCCGGCTCGGTCGACGGCCGGCGCGCGGTCGGGCGGGAAATGCCTCAGGACCCGGCGCCAGAGCTCGGCGCCGTCACGCAGGACGAAGTAGAGCATCGCGACCGCAAGGATGAGCCCGGTCAAGAGGGAGGCGCCAGCGCTCAGGCCGGCGACGAGGTATGTCGACGTGCTGTCCCAGACGTCGCCGAGCGAGCTGTCGAGATTCTGAACCCGTTCCTGGGAAATGTTGAACGGCTCCCCCTCGAGCCAGGCCGTGATCTCGCTGGCGCCGCGTCGGACCGCGTCCGCGAGCTCGTCGTACTGGCTCACGACGGACATGGCCACGATTGCGACGAGACCCGCCACCACCACGAGCCCGGCGATCATCGCGAGCGCTGCGGCGGGACGGTTGGGCCCCCACCCGCTGCCGCACGAAGCGCACGACGGGCATCAGCGCCGGCGCGAGCGTCAGGGCGACGATCGTCGGCAGCACGATTATCCTCAGGTACCAGAGCAGCGCCAAGACCGCCGCGACGGCAAGCACGCAAACGAGCAGCCGCCACGACCAGCCGGCGGCCCGGTCGA
This sequence comes from uncultured Thermoleophilia bacterium, assembly GCA_963838105.1. Lineage (GTDB taxonomy): Bacteria > Actinomycetota > Thermoleophilia > Gaiellales > Gaiellaceae > CAWJNF01. The sequence goes on from CAWIQC010000023.1 coordinate 166,118, forward strand.
GCGCCGGCGGCACCGGCCCGATCCAGACGCGGCTCTTGCCGCGGGCCGGGGTCTGCGACGCGGACGGTTCCGACTCGGGCTGGGAGGCGCGCTCGTCTAGCGGCCGCGCTCCTCGACGAGTGTCTGCCACTCCGCCTAGGCTACCGCGTTTCGGGGACGGCAATCCTGCCGCCACGGCGATCCGACGTTCGAGGCGTGGGGCCGGTCACCCCTGGCGTTCCGCCAGGTCGGGCGGCGCGACCTAATGGCTGCTGCGCGCGGCGCCGCTGCCGGCCTGCTGGCCGGGATACGGCTGGTCGGGCGAGGGCGTGTCCTTCTTCTCGCCCTCCCGCTCGAGCCGCTCTTTCCGTTCGCGCTCCGTCTCCTGCGGGTCGCTTCCGCCCGTGCCGCCCTGATCTCCGACGCTTCTCGGGCCGCCCTGCGCCGTGCTACCGGGACCTGGCTGGCGGTGCTCGTCCTTCTCCGACTTGTCCGGGGACATGCTGCTCCTTTCGTGCCTGTGTCGCTCGAGGTGACGTGATTCCCGAGCGCGACCCGACGCAAACGTGCCGGGCGATGGATGCGGGCAACGGGCGACGCTCGGCGCAGTTACGAAACCGCCGAGTCGGGGAACGCGACCCGAAAGACAGGGAGGTGCTCATGCCCAGCAAGCGAGCAAACGTCAAGAACGAGAAGCAGTACGAGGCGCTGAAGGAGAAGGGCATGTCCAAGGAGCGTGCGGCCAGGATCGCGAACTCGCCCGGCTCCTCGTCGCGGGGCGGTAAGAAGTCGGGGTCCGGCGGCGACAGCCGCCAGGGCGGCACGACCGCGCAGAAGAAGGCCGCGGGCCGCAAGGGCGGCAAGGCCGCGGCCAAGAAGAGCTAGATGGTTGATTCCACGATCCACGCGCCGCCGGATGCGCCATCTGGCGCGTCTGGGCCGCTTCCGTCTCTGTCTGAGAGGCCGTGCGGCCTCTCAGACAGGCCGTGCGCTCGCGAGGCCGGGGCTTGCCGAGGCGTCCAGCCTCGCCTGCGCCCCGGCCTCGTGTCCCAGAGCGGCCAGCTGACGCCCCGGTGAGGGCGGATCTCGTGGAATCAACCATCTCGGGCGGCGCACGCCGCCCAGCAGTGGCAGCTGGGCGAGGCTGAGGCAACGCGCGTTCGCGCGGTCCGGCGTCAGGCAGCGTGCCGGTGCTCGGCTTCGAGCGCCGGCAGGAGCTCGCGCTCGCAGAAAGCGAGGAACGACTCCTGGTCGGGCCCGACCTGGTGGATGTAGACGTGGTCGAAACCTGCGTCGACGAAGCTCTTGATCGCCTCGAGGTGGACTGCGGGGTCGGGCCCGCAGGCCACCTGCTGCGCGACGTCGTCCTCGCCGACCATCTGCGCCGCCTGCTCGAAGTGGCGAGGCCGCGGCAGCTCCTGCCCGAGATCTCCAGGTATCGCGGCGTTGGGCCACCACTCGTGAGCGGTCCGTCGCGCCTCCGCCTCGTCCTGCGCAAAGCAGACGTGGACCATCCCGTAGCAGGGCTTGTCCTCGCCGCCCGACCGGCGGAACTCGTCCACCACGCTCGCGTCCGGCGCCGTCGAGCAGAGTCCGTCGCCGAGCCGGCCGGCGAGCTTCGCCGCCTCGGGCTTGTTCGCGGCCACGACGATCTCCGGTTGCTCGCTCGGGCAGGGTGTAGATGCGGGCATCGTCCACCGTGTAGTAGTCGCCGCGGAAGCTCATCTCCTCGCCCCGCCAGAGCTCGCGAATGAGCTGGATCGCCTCTTCGAGCATGGCGACGCGCACGCCCGCACGCGGCCAGCCCTCGCCGACGACGTGCTCGTTGAGGTTCTCGCCCGTGCCGACTCCGAGGAAGAACCGTCCCGGGCATCATCGCCGCGCACGTGGCCGCGGCCTGCGCCACGATCGCCGGGTGGATCCGGATCGTCGGACAGGTGACTCCCGTACCGAGCCGCAAGCGTTCGGTCGCGTGCGCGATCCCGCCGATCACCGACCAGACGAAGGCGCTCTGACCCTGCCTGTCGATCCAGGGATGGAAATGGTCCGAGACCAGCGCGAACTCGAACCCCGACTCCTCGGCTCGCCGCGCGCTCGCGACGAGGGCGTTCGGCGCGTGCTCCTCGCTCGACAGCGCGTACCCAATCCGAATCATGAGAGCCCTCCCAGGTCGGCGCGGCGATTCTCGACCCGGGTACCCGTCGCCGGGGCAGCGGAAACGCGCCATGTCCGACCGCGCTTCTGCAGACCCCGCTCATCCCTCGTAGACTGCCCTGGTCGGCTCCACCGGGTAGGAGGTCAGCATGCCGAGGCTCAGTCGCTCCGACTGGTATGACCTGGCGCGAGACCAGAACTGGGAGCTCTCGTACGTCTCCTACGACGAGGTGTTCCCGGAGGCCGTCGCGGGCGGGTACTCGAGCGTTCCCAGAGAAGCGTGGTGGGAGTGGGACGAGCCGTACAAGCTCGCCTACCGGGAGTACGTGCACAACCAGGCCGAGAAGGACGCGGGCGTATACGCAGTCGCCTCGGCCGTCGCCCGGTCACGCCTCTTCGAGGAGCTCGACAACGGCTGGAAGTCGTCGATCAAGGCCCATTACGGCGGCATCTGCATCACGGAGTACCTCGCGTCGCTCGCCGAGTCGCGCATGGGCCGGTTCGGGCGCGCCGCGGCCTGGCGCAACATGGCGCTCTACGGCACGCTCGACGAGATGCGCCACTCCCAGGTCCAGCTGCTCTTGCCGCACGCCCTCCTCGGGCGGGACCCCCAGTTCGACTGGGCCCACAAGGCGCTGCACACCGAGAACTGGGGTGCGATCGCCGTCCGCTCGCTGAACGACGACCTGTTCCTCGCCAACGACGCCGTCTCGATGGCGATCCAGCTCACGTTCACGTTCGAGACGGGGTTCACGAACCTGCAGTTCCTCGGGATGGCCGCCGATGCGATGGAGGTCGGCGACATCGAGTTCGGCGCGCTGATCTCGAGCATCCAGACGGACGAGGCCCGCCACGCCCAGCAGGGAGAGCCGACGCTGAAGATCCTCCTGAACTACGACAAGGAGGCGCCGCAGAAGCTCGTCGACCACGCCTTCTGGCGAGCCTGGCACGTGTTCGCGATCGTGACCGGCCTGTCGATGGACTACTACACGCCGCTCGAGCATCGCAGCATGAGCTTCAAGGAGTTCATGCAGGAGTGGATCATCAAGCAGTTCATGGACCAGATCAGCGACCTCGGGCTCGAGCGTCCCTGGTACTGGGACACCTTCATCGACGAGCTCGACTGGTGGCATCACGCCCAGCAGCTCGGCGTGTGGTTCTGGCGACCGACGGTCTGGTGGAACCCCGACGGCGCCGTCTCCCCGGCCGAGCGCGCCTGGCTCGAGGAGAAGTACCCCGGCTGGGAGGCCCGCTTCGGCACCTACTGGGACACGCTCACCGCGAACATCCGTGAGGGCCGTATGGAGCAGGCGTTCCCGGAGACGCTCCCGATCCTGTGCAACATGTGCCAGCTGCCGATCGTGAACCCCGCGCGGGGAACGGGCGGCGGCTACCAGATCGGGCCCCGGCAGGTGCAGCGCGACGGGCGGACGTACCAGTTCTGCTGCGATCCGTGCAAGTGGATCTTCGACGAGAACCCGGAGCGGTTCGCCGGGCACCTGAACGTCGTCGACCGCCTGCTCTCGGGGATGATCGACCCGCCCACGCCACCCGGTGTGATCGCGTACATGGGCATCACCCCCGAGGTATCGGGCGACGATGCCGCCGGCTACGCGTGGGCGCACGAGGACGCGCCAGAGCCGGCAGGCGTCGCGTAGGTCAGCCCGCGGGGAAAGGAGGACGCATGGCTCCGGTGCCGGTGACGACGGTCTTCCGAGACGACTTCGTCGTCCAGCTTGTGGCCCTCGAGGACACCGACACGATGGACCAGGTCGCAGAGAAGGTCGCCTACCACGTGATCGGCCGGCGGCTCCCGCAGCGCGACGCGACGATGCGCGTCGACTTCGAGGGCCGGGTGCTACCGCGCGAGGAGACCGTGGCGGGCGCCGGCATCGGCCCCATGGCCTACCTGGAGGTCTTCTACGAGTGACGCCGGCGATCACCTGGGTCGAGGTCGGGACGCTCGACGACGTCTGGGAGGGTGAGATGGTCCCCGTCGAGGTCGAAGGCGAACAGGTTCTGCTCGTGCACTGCCGAGGCGGGCACGTCGCCGCCTACCAGGGCATCTGCCCTCACCAGGAGACGCCGCTCGCCGACGGCGACCTCGACGGCACGGTGATCACGTGCAGCGCGCACCTGTGGCAGTTCGACGCCGTCACGGGCGCCGGCGTGAACCCGAGCGACGCGAGCCTGTACCGGTACGAGGTGAAGGTGGAGGACGAGGTGATCTACGTGGGCGTGCCCGAAGACGGCGGCCGCCGCTACCTGCGCTTCGGCGCGTAAGGGGTGTGACATGGAGGGAACGGTTTCCGAGAAGCTCGTCGGCCCGGTCGTCAACGACGCCGAGCTGGCCGATGCGCTGATCGAGGCGATCGAGCGCGACAACGAGGGCCAGTCGCCCGTCGTCGAGGATCACGGCGCCTACGTCCGCATCCACCTGCCGCGGTACTGCCGGGTGACCCGGCAGAGCCTCGAGGACGCGCTCGGCCGGCCGTTCAAGCTGTCGCAGCTCGAAACGGCGCTGTCGTCGTTCGCGGGCCGGATCAGGTACGGAGACGAGGAGATCGTCTGGTACCTCGAGCGGGAGGACTAGGTCATGGCAGCTCAGCGCGAGCGAACGAGGCGCAAGACGTGGAGCCTCTTCGGCGACCTCAGGCGCGTTCCGAGCGAGTACGAGATCGTCACCGAGCAGATGCACTACCACTTCCGCAAGCAGCCGGCCCCGTTCGAGCAGGATCCGGGCACGCCGATCAACCGCTGGTACGTCGAGCACCGGGAGGGCTCGCCGCTGCAGGTCGAGAACTGGGAGGAGTTCCGCGATCCGCACAGCCTCACGTACCGGCGCTACATCGAGCAGCAGAACGAGCGCGAGACGTACGTGGACGGGCTGATCGACCGCTTCGAGGAGGAGGGTGCGGACGCGGGCTCTCGCCCGCGGCTGGGTCGAGGCGCTCGAGCGAGGATGGCTGCCGTCCCGCTACCCGACGCACGTGCTGCAGATGGTGGCGTTGTACGTCGGTCAGATGGCGCCGACCTCGTACGTGACGAACCCGGCGCACCTGCAGGCCGCCGACGAGATGCGCAGGATCCAGCGGCTGGCCTACCGCGCGAAGGCGCTCTCGCTCGTCCACTATCCCGAGCTCGCCTCGAGCGAGGCGACCCGAGAGCTCTGGCAGAGCGACCCAGCCTGGCAGCCGCTGCGCGAGCTCGCCGAGCGGCTGCTCGTCGTCTACGACTGGGGCGAGGCGTTCGCAGCCCTCAACCTCGCGGTGAAGCCCGTCTACGACGCGTTCCTGAACGTCCAGCTCGCGGGCCTCGCCGCCGAGAACGGCGACAGCCTGACCTCGCTGATCGTCGAGGATCTCGAGCGGGACGCCCGGCGCAGCCGCGAGTGGAGCCAGGCGCTCGTCGCGTTCGCCGTGGAACGCCGCGCGGACAACCTCGCGCTCCTGCAGGGCTGGGTGGAGGAATGGACGCCGCGGGCGCACGCCGCGGTGGAGGCGCTCGCCGACGCGTTCGCGGCAGCACCGAAGCCGATCGGCGGGCGAGCCGGTGCGGCGATCGAGAGCCACGGTGGCTTCCTCGCAGCATGCGGTCTCGCCTGAGCGGCTGATCTCCCGTGAGCTGCCGGCCCTCCTGCGGGGGCTGACCGACCGGGAGGGAGCCCGCCCGCGCGTGGACCCGCGCCACCCGTGCCCCCAGGTCGAGCACGTGGCACCGGTTGGGCTGCGCGCCGACCTGCTCGGGTGGGCGACGTCGCTCCCCGGCGTGAGCCTCGGGGCGCCGAGCGTGACCGTGCCGGACGCGGTCGCGCTCGATCTGGACGCGGACCTGGCGCTCGGGCAGCCGGAGGCGTTCATCATGCGCCGGGAGTTCGCCTACGTTCGCGGGGAGGGCGACGGCAGCGTGCACCTGACGCTGTATCCGGAGTGGGGCGCGGAGGTCATGCGCCGCGGCTGGTGCGCGCTGCATCCGCTGGCGCTGTACGGCCTCATCCCGCCGCAGAACGTGATCGTCTACGCGCCGCGGGACGCCGCCGAGCTCGCCGTCCTCCGGCGCGTCGTGGCGGCCTCGTACTGCTTCGCGCGGGGGGAGCTCGTCGACGTGGCGCTCGAGCCATGACCGTGCTCGCGCTCGAGCCGCAGGCGCAGGAGCTTCAGCACGAGGCGGAGCAGCGCGGGTTCCTCGTCGGCTGGGCGCCCGTCGAGCTTCCCGCCGCCGTCAAGCAGCGATACGAGGGTTGGGTCGAGCAGCGCAGGCACGCGACCATGGGTGAGCTCGCGCGCGCGCTCGACGTCCGCTTCGAGCCGGCCCAGCGGTTCGGCTGGGCACGCAGCGTCATGGTGCTCGCGGCGCCGCACGGCTATCCCGATCCCGGCAGCCCGGGCGACGGTGTGCGGATCGGTCGCGTCGGGCGGGTCTTCTGGGTGCGCGAGCAGGGCTGGGTGGAGCGTCTCGTCCAGCCCCATGTCGAGGCCCTGAAAGCCCGCTGCCGCGAGCTCGGCGCGCGCTGCCGCGACTACGTCGACCAGGGGCCGCTTCCCGTGCGGAGCCACGCGGCCCAGGCAGGGCTCGGCTGGATCGGCCGCAACGGCATGGTCATGCGCCCCGGGCCCGGCAGCTACCTCACGCTCGCGGTTCTGCTGACGAGCTTCGAGGTCGAGCCGGCCGAGCCGCATCGGCACCTGTGCGGCACCTGTGATCTGTGCGTGCGGGCGTGCCCGGTGGGCGCGCTGATGGGCGACGGGACGCTGGACGCCAACCGGTGCATCAGCTACTGGACGACCCAGCATCCCGGTCTCGTCCCGCCCGCTCTCTGGCCGGGCATGGACGACTGGATCTTCGGGTGCGACACCTGCCAGACGGTGTGTCCGTGGAACGCGCGCGCGGAGGCGTTCTGGGACGGCTATGGCCCCGAGCCTGCGCTCGCCCACCCGGATCTACGCACGTTCTTCTCGGCGTTCGGCGACGGGTTCGCGAAGCGCTACGGGGGCAGCTCCTTCGAGCGGGCCGGACGCTGGCGCATGGCGCGCAACGCGCTGATCGTGCTCGCCAACCGCGGCTCCGCCGAGCACGTGCCGGTGGCTCGGCTGGGCGCCCGTGACACCGATCCGCTCGTCCGCGCGACGGCGGCCGTGGCGCTCGCGGCGCTCGGCGACCCGGGGCCGGTGGCGCCGCTGCGAGACGACCCTGATGCGCGCGTCCGCGCGGAGGCGGAGCGGGCGTTGCGGCAGGTCTAGCCTCTCAGCCCGCCGGCCGTCCCGATCTTCGCCGAGGACGCGCGGCGGCGGAGCGTTGCCGCGCCGATCGCGACGAGAGCGAGCAGCGCGCCGCTCGCCGCTCCCACGACCGCCCAGGGGATGCCACCGCCCAGGTCCGCCTCCGGCTGCGGCTCTGGCGCCACAGCCGCCGGCTGCGCCGGCACCGCCGGCAGGGGCTCCGCCACGGGCAGCTCGACCGCCGGGGCCTCCGCGGGCTCGCCGACCTCGTAGGTGCGCGTGTCGACGACCGCCACGGCGTCGCTGCCGTCGCGGACCTCCAGCGTGGTGCCGTCCCCGCTCACTGCCAGCCGCAGGTCGTAGAGATTGCCGCGCCCCATCAACCCGTGCAGGTCGATGCAGACCGCGGTCCGGCCCACCGTGTCGAGCGCGTGGATGAAGGGGTGCTCGCCGGCGCCGTCGTAGAGCGTGTAGGCGAGGCGCCCGTCGGGGCTCGTCGCGCGCGTGATCGGATAGCCGCGCATCGGCTCCCCGGTCTCGTCGGGGTCGACGATCGGCTCTGGCTCGAGCCGGCCGGCGGAGACGTCGTAGAGGCGAACGGCGTACCGGTTCGGATCCTTCGGCGACAGGTACTCGATCAGGTAGAGCCAGCGCCCGTCGGGCGACAGCGCGTCGAAGCTGAAGTCGCCGCGCAGCGTGACCTCGTCACGAACCCGAAGCCGGCGCGTCCCGAGAACGGCGAACGACGTCCGCGCGCGCGGGAACTGGAGGCGCGGCCGGATCACCACGAGCGTGCGTCCGTCCGCGGAGAGCCCGCCGGCCGAGCCGTCGAAGGCGACGAGCGGCACCGTGAACGCACCGGGCAAGTACCGCGACGCGACGACGCGCCCGCCGTCCTGCTCGACCCTCGCCACGACCGTGCCCTTTCCGGCCGGTAGCGCCACGTACCGCATGCCGCCGGCTAGCTCGGCTACCCCATCCGGACCTGCGTCGATGCCGACGAACGGCAGGCCGTCGGCCCTCGCCGTCCCGGATGCAAGCCCTGCCGCGACGAGCGCGATCATCGTCATGAGGGTCGTTCGCCTCATCTCGCTGCTCCTCCCTGCTCGCTGTACCCGCAGTACGGGCCGGCTCCCGCGATAGGTCCCGGCGGGCCGCCGGGGCGGCCGCCCGCGGAGCCTTCGGCGAGCTCGCTCGGGCACCGTGGTCGCGGCCTTCGAGACCGCCGGGGACGTGCTCGTCAGGCTAGGCCGCTAAGCCCGGTCCAGTCGTGCCCGGCCCCGTACCGATGGCCGGAACGTCGAGCTTCCCGCCGAACGGTCCTCCAGCCGGCCGCCACCCGCGAGCCAGCGCTCGAGCTTGTCCGCGTAGAGGCGCCGGTCGGCAAGCCGGAGCACGTCGGACGCGGTCCGCCCCTCGGCGAGCAGGGCCACGCCGAACGAGGCGGTGATCTCGAGCCCGTCGGCGCGCTCCGTGAGCGCAGCGTTACATGCGTCGACGAGGGCGTCGGCGCCGCCCGTCGGGATCTCGGCGAGCACGCAGAACTCGTCGCCACCCAGGCGATACGCGGCTCCCCACGGCGCGGCAGCAGCGGCAAGCGCCTGGCCGAGCCGGGCGAGCATCGTGTCACCCTCCAGGTGCCCGTGCACGTCGTTGTAGCGCTTGAAGCCGTCGAGATCGAAGAGCAGCAACACCTGACGGCCGGGCGGGCCGGCCCGCATGTCGGCCTCGAGATCGGCGAGCAGGCGCCGGCGGTTACCGAGGTCCGTGAGCTCGTCGGTGACCGCCTGCCGGCGACTGCGATCGAGGATCCGCAGGTTGTCCCGGAACGTGAAGCCGGTCCGGATCACGACGCCGACCAGCGTCGCCAGCGCGAGGGCGACGGCGAGGTGGTTGACACGGTGGACGTGGTCCCAGGCGAGCAGCGCGGTTGCAACGAGCCCGCACGTGGCCGGAACGAGGAAGAGCGCCCTCCCTTCGACATCGACCGCGCGGCGGGACCGGGGCCGCATCCAGGCCGCGATGCCGAGCAGCAGGACGGACGCCGGCCACAACGTGTCGAGCAGCGTCCCCTCGACGTAGGTTCCGTCGGCGGTCTTGAAGAGGTAGGTCGCGTCGGCCGCGGCGCTCAGCACGAAGCTCGCCCCGATCAGGAGCCAGCGCCAGTCGAGCCGCCATCCGCAGAGCGCGAACGCGCCGGCGACGGCTCCGAACAAGAGGATGTCGGCGAGCGGGTAGGCGAGGTTGGTCGCCGCCTGGGCGGCCGGGCCCTCGACGGCGCCGACAACGATGTCCGAGAGCACGGTCGCGCCGAGGGCCGCCGCGGCCATGGCGGTGAGCACGCCGTCGATCCAGACGCTTGCGCCGAGGCCGCGAACGCGCTCGCGCAGGAGCAGCACCAGGCCGACGAAGGCGAGCGGGTAGAACGCGAGGTAGAAGACGTCCGCCAGCGACGGATACGGGGGAGCTCGAGCTCCGCGTACATCGTCGTCCAGGCGAGCTCGGCGGCCACCCACGACGCGAGCGCCGCAGCCCACACCGCCCAGGCGGCCCGCCCGCCGGCGACCAGAACCGCGCGGAGCAGGCAGGCGAGCGCCGCCAGCGCGATGGAGCCGTTGTAGACCCAGTCGGCGAAGAAGTCGTCGAGCCGATCGCCACCGAAGCCGAGCCCCGCATGGAGCCCGTGCGCGACGACACCGGCGCAGGCAAGCGCCAGCACCAGCCAGGCAAGCCGAGACGACCGGTACGCCATTGATACAAGGATTCGGCAGCCTGGAGTAGGACGCCATCCCCCCGCCGGGGGGCCGCCATCCTTACGGCGGGGGATTGACGACCGCGACCCGCTCGCGACGGGCGTCGATCACCTCGGCGATGATCACCTGCAGCGAGCCTGCGATCGGGATCGCAGCCAGCGCGCCGAGGACGCCCGCGAGGTCGGCGCCGATCAGGATCGAGACGAGGACGATCACGGGCGAGATCTGCACGGTGCGTCCGTAGATGAGCGGCTGGAGCACGTGGTTCTCGACCTGCTGGTACACGAGGAAGAACACAGCGAGGATGATCGCGATGACCAGGCCCTCGGTCGCGAGGGCCACCAGGATGACGATGATCGCCGCGATCATCGCCCCCGCCAGGGGGACGAGGTCGAAGAGCGCGACGAGGACGCCGAGCGTCACGGCGTAGGGCATGCCCGTCGCGAACAGGACCGCGGTCGAGATCAGGCCGGCGATGACGCTGATCAGGACGTTCCCGGTGACGTACCCGCCGACCGTGCGGTAGATGCCGTCGAAGGTCCGCTGCCAGTGAGGGCGGACGCGCTCGGGCACGTAGCCGAGGAAGACGCCGGCGAGCCGCCGGCCGTCGAGGAGCAGGAAGAGCGTCAGGAACACGATCGTCACGACGCCGATCACCGCGGTGAGCACGCCTCGTGCGATCGAGAGCCCTGCCCCGGTGAAGCCCAGGAGGCCGCCGATCCCCTGATCCTCGATCGCCTCGCGGATCCGCGCGACGATCTGGTACTCGCGCTCGAGGAAGCCGAGAGGCCCCTCGCCTTCCGTCAGATCCAGGACGAGGTCGGGCACCGCCGCGACGAAGTCCCGGATCTGGTCGACGAGCGGCGGGACGAGAAGGTAGCTCAGGCCGCCGATCGCGATCAGCGCGAGGAGCGAGACGAGCACGGCCGCTCGTGACCGCTTCGCGCCGCGTCGCTCGAAGAACTCGACGGCGGGGTTCAGCGCCATGGCGAGGAAGACCGCGATCAGGATCCAGCCGACCACGCCGCGCGAGAGCCAGATCACCCAGAGGACGAGCCCGACGAGCAGCGCGATCCCGAGCACGGTGTAGACCGTGCGCGGGCGCACGGAGACGACGCGCTCCTCGCTGGACACGAGCGCCCAGCATGGCGCACGTTCCGGACGGCGACTCCGACCGGCTTCGGTAGCGTTCGGGAGTTGCGCGGACAGCTCCTCAAAACGGTGGCGGCCTTCGCCGTGGCGCTGTCGGCGACGGCGTGCGGGTCGGGAGATGCGATCGAGACGGGTCGCGCAGACCACGACCCAGGCCGCGCCCGCGACGACGCAGGCCGCCTCGACGACCGCTACGCCGACGAAGGCCACCGCAGCCATGACCTACGACGCCGAGCCGGGCGAGGTCCTGACCAGGTTCGTTCAGGCGGCGGCCGATGAAGATGTCGCCGTCATGTGGCAGCTCCTGTCGTCGCCCAGCCAAGAGCGGCTGGGCCCGACCCGTGCCGAGTTCGCGGACACGTACGCGGAGGGCTTTCGCGACGGGCTGGGCACGTTTGCCGGTACCGACCCCGAGATCGTCGTCTCCGGCGCCGACGGCGAGGGCTGGGGGGTCGCCGCGATCGCCGGCGACCGCGTGCGCGACGGCCAGGAGGAATTCGCGACCTACGCCGCTGCGCTACGGGGCGAGGACGGCGAGTGGCGGCTGGAGCTCGGAGCGCCCATCGCCATCACGTACCTCGAGAACAGCCCGGCCGGCACCGTCGAGGTCGAGATAGAGGCCGGGGCGCCGCTCGAGGCCGCGGGCCTCTGGGTGGACGGCGAGCCGGCGGAAGCAGTCCTGCAAGGCACGGATCTCTCGCACGTACTGGTGCATGCCGAGCAGGTACAGACGACGGCCGATCGACCTGTCGGCGTGGTCTTCGCCCGGACGAGCGACCAGGCGCAGGCAGGCGCGTTCGCGCTCGACGCGGCCCCTTCGCCCGCCTGAACGAGCGCCCGCGGCGTTACGCGCTGCCGGCTGCGGCGATACCGGTCACGGCGGCGATGACCAGCAGGACGCCCGCGACCTGCCTGCGCAGCAGGCGCTCGCCGCCGAAGACCATCCCGACGATGACGGCAACCGTCGCGAACTGCGCCACGAGCACGCTCGCGACCGCTGCCGGGCCTCGCGCCGCCGCCACGACGAAGAGCAGGAAGGCGAACGAGTCGCCGAGCCCCCACGCCACAACACGCCAGCGGTCCTCGAGCCAGCCGTACGCGGCACCGCTGCGAAGCGCGAAGGGGAGGATCGACACGAGCGCGCTCAGGCGGGTCAGGTAGAACGCCCAGAACGCTCCCACGTCGTCCGCCACCGGGACGCTCAGCGCCAGGATCGCCCCCCACATGACGGCGCAGGTCACGGCCGGGATGACCGCGGCCTTCCCACCGCCCCTGCCCATCGCGGCGAGTACGACACCGAACATCGCGATCGGCAGGAATACGACGAGCAGGCCGCTCGGCCGCTCGCCACCCGCGATCGCGAAGAGCGCAGCGAGCCCGCCTTCGCAGGCGATGATCGGCGCGACGACCGAGACGGCGCCCGTCTTGAACGCGCTGAACCCGACCATGTATCCGATCACCGAGAACGGCCCGAGCGCAATGGCAAGGACGAGGCTCCGCGTGGTCCATTCAGGCCAGTCGACGAAGAGGGCGATCGGCGAGACGGCGACGACGCCGACGAGAATCGACCCGAAGACGACCCGGAAGGGCCCGAGCCGGCGTGAGGCCTGAGCGAGCCACAGGTCGGGTGCGCCCCAGCACACCGCGGACGCGAGGCCGAGCAGCACCGTGAACGTCACCTGCCGACGGCTCCGCTGGCCGGCGGTTCGTTGCACGCCGCGTCGCGCAGATCAAAGCGGTGTCCGCCCACACCGCGACCTTATAAGATATAGCTTTCAGGGATCGCAGGTGGCCACCGACGTGATCATGCCCAAGCTCGGCATGTACCTCGAGGACGTGCGCCTCGTCGAATGGCTGGCCGAGGAGGCAGCCGAGGTACACACGGGTGACGTGATCTTCACGCTCGAGACGGACAAGGTGACGACCGACGTCGAGGCCGACGCCTCGGGAATCCTGCACCGGATCGTCCCCGCCGACTCGATGGTGCCGATCGGTGGCGTGATCGGGCAGATCGCCGCCGACCGCGACGAGTACGAGCAGATCACGCGCGACGATGGGGCACCAGCGGCGGAGGCGGACACGCCGGGCTTCGCGGCGGCCCAATCGGAGCTGTTCCTCGACTACATACGGAGCGCCGAGGAGGGCGAGGCGCCGGCCGAGCCGGTCACAGACCCCGAGGTCGAGCTGGACCCGACCCCCGGGCCGCGGCCGCCCTATCTCGCCGCGTGCCCGGGCCCTCATCGCCGAGCAGGGCCTCGCGCCCGAGGTAGTCGACGGGATCCCGGGAAGCGGGCCTGGCGGACGCTTGACCGACAAGGACGTGAAGGCGTTCCTCGAGGCCGGAGGCGACCCTGAACGGCCACCGACCCGTCCGGAGCGAGCCCCTCTGGTCGAGGTCGCGGTCGCGGAGCGGATTCCGCTGCGGGGCGCGCGGCGCGTGATCGCCCGGCGGATGCTCGAGAGCCTCCAGTCGACCGCCCAGCTCACGTCGGTCCTCGAGATCGACGTCGACGCCGTCGTCGGCTGGCGAAACCACTCCGAGCCGCGCGTCGGCTACACGACGATCTTCCTGGCCCTGGTCGCGCAGTCGCTCAGGCGACATCCACTCCTCAACTCGCGCATCGCGGGCGACGAGGTCGAGATCCTCGCCGACGTCAACGTCGGCTTTGCCGTCAACACCGATGAGGGCGTGATCGTCCCGGTCGTTCGCGGCGCCGACACCCTCGCGCTCGGCGAGCTCGACGCGCGGATCTCCGAGCTGACGGAGCGGGCGCGCGGCGGGACGCTCACGCTGGCCGAGCTCGACGGGGGCACGTTCACGCTCTCGAACAGCGGCAATGCCCGCGTCGACATCACGACCGCGATCCTGAACCCGCCACAGGCGGCCATCCTCTGGCTCGGCCGGATCCGTGAGCGTCCGGTCGTCCAGGACGGCGCGCTCGCAATCAGGCCGACCGTGCAGGCGTGCCTCACCTACGATCACCGCATCGTCGACGGCGTCCCGGCTGCGGAGTTCCTCGGCACGCTCGAGGAGCTGTGCGCGAGCTTCCCGTCTCCTTTCGAGCATGCCGGCTGAAGCCACGCGCGAGACGCTGCTCGCGCTGTACCGGACGATGGCGACGATCCGCGCCTTCGAGGAGCGGGTCGTGCGCGAGTTCAAGACCGGAGAGGTCCCCGGCTTCGTGCACATGTACATCGGCGAGGAAGGCGTCGCGGCCGGCGTGTGCGCGAACCTCCGCGAGGACGACTGCATCACGAGCACCCACCGCGGTCACGGGCACGCGATCGCGAAGGGCTGCGACCTGAAGGCGATGATGGCGGAGATCTACGGCCGCGAGACGGGGCTCTGCAAGGGCCGCGGCGGATCGATGCACGTCGCCGACTTCTCCCGCGGGATGATCGGCGCCAACGCCATCGTCGGCGGTGGAGTCGCGCTCGCAACCGGGGCCGCCCTCTCCGCCCAGGTTCGCGGCACCGCCCAGGTGGCCGTGGCGTTCTTCGGCGACGGGGCCGCGAACCAGGGGGTGCTCCACGAGAGCCTCAACCTGGCCGCGATCTGGAACCTCCCGGTCGTCTACGTCTGCGAGAACAACGGCTTTGCCGAATCGACGCCTGCCGCCTACGCGACGAGCGTCGAGGACATCGCCGTGCGCGCGTCGGCCTACGGCATCCCCGGCGCGGTCGTCGACTCGCGGGATGTGCTGGCGGTCTACGAGGTCGCCCAGGCGGCGATCGACCGGGCGCGGCGAGGCGACGGGCCGACGCTCCTCGAGGCCAAGACCTACCGCATCCGGGGCCACTTCGAGGGCGACCCCGAGCTCTATCGGGACGACGAGGAGCGCCGCGAGGCGGCGGAGCGCGACCCTCTCCCGCGGCTGCGCGAGCGCCTGCTCGCGGACGGGACGGCCGGCGAGCCGGAGCTCGAAATGATGCAGACCGAGATTCTCGCCGCGATCGAGGCGGCAATCGAGTTCGCGAAGGCAAGCCCGTGGCCCGATCCCCGCGAGCTGACCCGCTACGTGTACGCGGGGGAGGCGGCCGCCGGGTGAGCGAGCGCCGGCTCTCCATGGTCGCCGCGATCGGCGAGGCGATGCGACAGGCGATGGAAGCCGACGAGTCGGTGATCGTCATGGGCGAGGACGTGGTCGGCGGCGCCGGGCAGGGCGAAGGCAAGGAGAATGCGATGGGCGGCTCCTTCGGCGCTACCCGCAGCCTCTTCCCTCTCTTCGGCGGCAACCGTGTCCGCGACACGCCCATCTCGGAGGCCGGGTTCGTGGGCGCCGGCGTGGGAGCCGCGGCGACCGGCCTGCGACCGGTCCTGGACGTCATGTGGGCGGACTTCACGGCCCTCGCGTTCGACCAGATCTACGGCCAGGCCTCGAAGATGCCCTACATGTTCGGAGGCCAGGCGCGCCTGCCGCTGACGATCCGGGTGGCGATGGGCTCCGGCCTGTCCGCGGCCGCCCAGCACTCGGGGACGCTCTACTCGGTGTACACGCATATCCCCGGGCTGAAGACGGTCGTACCGTCCACGCCGTACGACGCCAAGGGCCTCCTGCTCGAGGCCATCTTCGACGACAACCCGGTCATCGTCTTCGAGCACCTGCGCCTCTACGTCAGCGAAGGGCCGGTGCCCGAGGACATGTACCGGATCCCGTTCGGCCAGGCGAGCGTCCGCCGTGAGGGAACGGACGTCACGATCGTCGCCATCGCCTACATGGTCACGCGCGCGCTCGAAGCCGCCGAGAGGCTCGCGCAGGACGGGATCGACGCAGAGGTGATCGATCCGCGGACACTCTCGCCGCTCGACGAAGAGACGCTCGTCGCCTCCGTGGAGAAGACCGGGGCGATGATCGTCGTGGACGAGAGCCCGCCGCGCTGCAGCGTCGCCGCCGACATTGCCGCGATCGTCTCCGAGCAGGCCTTCGACTCGCTCAACGCACCGGTGCGCCGCGTGACGGCGGCACCCGCGCCCGTTCCCTTCAGCCCTCCGCTCGAGCGCGCGTACGCTCCTTCGGTGGACGCGATCGTGAAGGCGGTGAGATCGGTTGTCTAAGCACCTCAGGCTCTTCCGGGCCGACGAGACCGAGCCGTTCTACTTCGGCAAGGTCGACGCCCGCTGGCTCATCGGCGCGGATACCGCGGACGCGACCGCCGTCGCCTTCGGGACGGCGACGTACGCGCCCGGCGCGGAGATCGAGCGCCACTACCACCCGAACGCGGAGGAGGTCTGCATGGTGATCTCGGGCCGGGCCCGGCACGAGGTCGCGGGCAACGTGTTCGAGATGGGCGCCGGCGACGTCTGCTTCATCCCGCGCGGCGAGCCGCACAGCCTCGCCTGCCTCGGCGACGACGAGCTCGAGATCGTCTGGGTCTGGGGCGGCGCCTCGAGCATGGAGGCCGCCGGGTTCGTTCCCGCGCCGCTCGACAGCTAGGGACGTGTCTCATTGTTCGGCCCACGTGAGTGCGGCGGCCTCGCGCGCCGCCAAACCCCGGCCGCACCGCCGGGCGCAACCGGCCTCGGTCAGGCGCCGACGTAGGCCGCGAGGTGCTCGCCGGTGAGGGTGGAGCGGGCGGCGACGAGGTCGGCGGGTGTGCCCTCGAAGACGATCCGGCCGCCGTCGTGGCCGGCGCCGGGGCCGAGGTCGATGATCCAGTCGGCGTGCGCCATGACCGCCTGGTGGTGCGCGATGACGATGACCGACTTGCCGGAGTCGACGAGCCGGTCGAGCAGGCCGAGCAGCTGCTCGACGTCGGCGAGGTGGAGGCCGGTGGTCGGCTCGTCGAGGACGTAGACGTCGCCCTTCTCGGCCATCTGGGTGGCCAGCTTGAGCCGCTGCCGCTCGCCGCCGGACAGCGTGGTGAGCGGCTGGCCGAGGCTGAGGTAGCCGAGCCCGACGTCGGCGAGCCGGTCGAGGATCTTGTGCGCGGCCGGCGTGCGTGCCTCGCCGTCGTCGAAGAACTCCTCGGCCTCGGTCACCGACATCGCGAGCACTTCGGCGATGTTCCGGCCGCCCAGCGTGTACTCCAGCACCGACGCCTGGAACCGCTTCCCCTCGCACTCCTCGCAGGTGGATTCGACGGTGGCCATGACGCCCAGCTCGGTGTAGATGACGCCGGCGCCGTTGCAGGTGGGGCAGGCGCCCTCGGAGTTGGAGCTGAAGAGCGCCGGCTTCACGCCGTTGGCCTTCGCGAACGCCTTGCGGATCGGGTCGAGCAGTCCGGTGTACGTCGCCGGGTTGCTCCGTCGCGAACCGCGGATCGCGCCCTGGTCGATCACCACCACGCCGTCGCGGCCGGCGACCGAGCCGTGGATCAGCGAGCTCTTGCCGGAGCCGGCGACGCCGGTGATCACGCAGAGCACCCCGAGCGGGATGTCGACGTCCACGTCCTGGAGGTTGTGCGTCGACGCGCCGCGGATCTCCAGCGTGCCGGAGGACGAACGCACCGATTCCTTGAGGGTCGCCCGGTCGTCGAGATGGCGGCCGGTGGTGGTGTCGCTCCCCCGCAGCCCCTCCACGGTGCCCTCGAAGCAGACGGTGCCGCCCGCCGTGCCGGCGCCGGGGCCGAGGTCGACGACGTGGTCGGCGATCGCGATCGTCTCGGGCTTGTGCTCCACGACGAGCACGGTGTTGCCCTTGTCCCGCAGCTGCAGCAGCAGGTCGTTCATCCGCTCGATGTCGTGGGGGTGCAGGCCGATCGTGGGCTCGTCGAAGACGTAGGTGACGTCGGTGAGCGACGAGCCGAGGTGGCGGATCATCTTGGTGCGCTGCGCCTCTCCCCCGGACAGGGTGCCCGACGGCCGGTCGAGCGAGAGGTAGCCCAGCCCGATCTCCGCGAACGAGTCGAGGAGGTGTTGCAGCCCGGCGAGCAGCGGGGCCACCGACGGCTCGTCGAGGCCCCGGATCCAGTCGGCCAGGTCGCTGATCTGCATCGAGCAGACGTCGGCGATGTTCTTCCCCTCGATCTTCGACGACCGGGCCTCCTCGCTGAGCCGGGTGCCGTCGCACTCGGGACAGGTCGTGAACGTCACCGCCCGCTCCACGAAGGCGCGGATGTGCGGCTGCAGCGCGTCGACGTCCTTGGACAGCATCGACTTCTGGATCTTCGGGATCAGGCCCTCGTACGTCAGGTTGATCCCCTCGACCTTGATCTTGGTCGGCTCCTTGTAGAGCAGGTCGTGCAGCTCCTTCTTCGTGTACTTGCGGATCGGCTTGTCCGGGTCGAAGAAGCCGCAGCCGCGGAAGATGCGGCCGTACCAGCCGTCCATGCTGTAGCCGGGGATCGTGAGCGCGCCCTCGTTGAGCGACAGGCTGTCGTCGTACAGCGCGGACAGGTCGAAGTCGGTGACCGAGCCCATGCCCTCGCAGCGCGGGCACATGCCGCCCTGGTAGACGGCGTTGCGCACCACGATCCGCTCGCCCTGGCCCTTGTCGACGGTCATCGCCCCGCTCGCCGTCCGCGTCGGGACGTTGAACGAGAAGGCGGTCGGCGGGCCGATGTGCGGCTTCCCGAGCCTGCTGAAGAGGATGCGCAGCATCGCGTTGGCGTCGGTGGCGGTGCCGACGGTGGAGCGGGGGTTGGAGCCCATCCGCTCCTGGTCGACGATGATCGCCGTCGTCAGGCCTTCGAGCACGTCGACCTCCGGCCGCGACAGCGTCGGCATGAAGCCCTGCACGAAGGCGCTGTAGGTCTCGTTGATCAGCCGCTGCGACTCCGCGGCGATCGTGCCGAACACCAGCGAGCTCTTGCCCGAGCCGGAGACGCCGGTGAACACCGTCAGCCGGCGCTTCGGGAGCTCGATGCTGACGTCCTTGAGGTTGTTCACGCGCGCGCCGTGCACGCGGATCAGATCGTGGCTGTCGGCAACGTGCGGCGCGGGCGGCCGCGGGGCCTTCTCCGTCGCCATGCTCCTCAGCGCACCGCCTTCTTCACGAGCGTGACGATCTTCTTCTCCTCGGCGGCGGTCAGCTCCGTGAGCGCCCAGGAGGTCGGCCACATGGCCCCCTGGTCGATGTTCGCCTCGTCGCTGAACCCGAACGTGGCGTACCTCGACGTCGAACTTCTCCGCGCTCTGGAAGAAGCAGACGATCTTGCCGTCCTTGGCGTACGCGGGCATGCCGTACCACGTCTTCGGCGAGAGGGCCGGCGCGGCGGCCGTGATGATCGCGTGGAGCCGCGTGGCCATGGCGCGATCCGTCCCCTTCATCTCGGCGACCTTCTCGAGCAGGGCTTTCTCCCCGTCCGCCTTGGCCGCCTCCGCCTTCAGCTCCTTGGCGCGCTCCTTCATCGCCGCCCGTTCCTCGGCCGTGAATCCCTTGGTCGAGCCGGTGCGCTTCGTCGTGGCGCGCTTCGTCGCGGTCTTGTTCTCAGCCATCACAAGTACCTCCTCAGGCCAGTTCCTGGATGCGGTGTCGTGGAGTGGTGATGTCCACTGGCGGTCATGCTAGAGAACCTCGGTCCTGCGGAATGTAGGGGCCGGACATGTCCGGCCCGCCGGAGCGAAGAGGGCGGCTCGGAACGCTCAGGCGCCGGCCGTGCGGCGCCAGTACTCCGTGTACGTCGTCACCTCGACGCCGCGCTCCCGCGCGTAACGGAGGAAGCCACGGATCCAGCCGGTGTCCTCCTCGTTCGCCGAGAGCACCGCCCATTCGTGGAAGCAGACGCCGTATACGAGATCGCCCTCGACGACCTCGTCGACCGCTCCTCTCAGCGCCTCGAGGAAGCCGGCGCCGTGCGACCAGCCGTGCGTGTCGAACCAGATTCCGTCGAGCCAGAACTGGGCCGGGAGCTCGAGGATCTCGGGGTACCCCTCCTCCTCGTACGCGAAGGGCTGGATCCACGGCGTCGGGTTCCCGTTCTGCTCGTTGCGAGTCCACGAGCTGACGTAGCGGATGCCGTTCTCCCGTAGCGGCTCGAGCAGGTCGGGCCGGTCGCGCAGGCCCCGGTGGAAGCCGAACGGCGTCCGCAGCCCGACGACGTCCGTGCCGACCAGCCGCCGGATCAGGTCGGATGTGGCGCGGAGCTCCTCGGTCAGCGCCACGGGCGGCGAGGCGGGGATCACGGCGCGCGTACCCGGGCTCGGCTCGTACTCGACGTCGCGAAACAGGACGTGGCTGTACGTGTGCGACTGGACGTCGAACAGGCCGGTGGCGCAGGCGCGCTCGACGGCCTCGGCGGCGTGGACGAGGGTGCGGCCGCAGACGAAGAGCGTGGCCGGCACGCCGGCCTCCTCGTGGACGCGGGTCATCACCTCGAGGCCGCGCACGGTGGACTCCGCGTGCAAGGCCGGCTCGTACTGCGGGAACTCGGGCCCGATGAAGCGGGCGAGGCCCTCGCCGACGGCGGCCGACTCGGTGTCGTAGCCCATCAGGATGGTGGCCACGACGCGAGCTTATAAGCTATAGCGCCTTCCGATGGAAGACCGGCGCTCGATCTCCGAGCTCGTCCGCCTCGACGGCCGGAGCGCCCTCGTGACCGGCGCCGCGCAGGGGTTCGGGTTTGCCTGCGCCGACCGCCTGGCAGATGCCGGCGCCTCCGTCTTGCTCACGGACGTACGGCCCGACCGGCTCGAAGCGGCGACGCAACGGCTTGCGGCCCAGGGCCGGACCGTTGCCTCGGCGATCGGAGCCGTGAACGACCCGCAGGACGCCGAGCGCCTCGTGCGCACCGCCGTCGAGACGTTCGGCCGGCTCGACGTCCTGATCAACAACGCCGGCGTCTTCTCCAACCTGCTGCTCGACAGCCTCACGCTCGAGGAGTTCCGCCGCATCCAGTCGGTGAACGTCGAGGGGGTGTTCCTCTGCTCCCAGGCGGCCGCCCGGCGGATGCGCGAGCAGGGCGAGGGCGGCGCGATCGTCAACATCAGCTCGATCGACGCGATCCGGCCGAGCGGCGCCGGGCTGCTCCACTACGGCGCCTCGAAGCACGCGATCACCGGGATCACCAAGAGCCTCTCGATCGAGCTCGGGCCTGACGGGATCCGCGTCAACGCGATCCTGCCCGGTCCCGCCATGACCGAGGGGGCGAAGGAGTTCGTGGAGGCCGGATCGCCGGAGGGAATCGACACGACGGCGATGTGGGCGGCCTACCCGCCCCTGATCCCGCTGCGGCGGCTGACGGAGCCCGACGAGGTCGGGCGGGTCGCCGCATTTCTCGCCTCCGACCTCGCGTCGGGGGTTCACGGTGCACTGGTCGTCGTCGACGGAGGTCTGGTCAATGTCAGCGGAGTGATAGGAACTACCAGCGGCGAGTCGCATCCGCCTCGCACCCCGACAGCGTGTCTTCATTCTGAAATGAGTTCTGAACCCTACTTCCCCGAGTTCATCCGGGCCTTGCCCCAGCCGGACAGCCCCCTCGAGGGGCTCGAGGCGTGGATGCTGCAGACCGACCAGGCAATGGGGATGTTCTTCGAGCTGCCCGACGGCGTCGTCGTGCCCGAGCACTCCCACGGCGCGCAATGGGGCGTCGTGCTCGAGGGCCGGCTCGAGTTCACGATCGGCGGCGAGACGAAGCACTACGGGCCCGGCGACACGTACTTCATCCCGGCGGGCGTCGCCCACAGCGCCGTCATCCACCCCGGCTACGTCGGCATCGACGTCTTCGCCGACGCGGATCGCTACGCAGCGAGGAGGCCCCCGCCGGGGCCGGGGAAGACCCCGGCGGGGTGAGGAGGGCGGACACCGTTAGCTAGAAGGGAACGATGGGGAAGTAGCGGCCGCCGAGGGGCTCGCCGATCGCGATCCCGACCTCGTCGTCCGCGTAGTTGTACTCGTAGCGTCGCGAGCCGAGCCAGATCGCGCCGTCCGCCGCGTAGCGGACGACGAAGGCACGCCGCGGCCGGTCGGTCGTGTTGGGCCCGGAGGCGTGCCAGGTCAGCGGATGATGCAGGGAGACCTCACCCGGCTCGAGGTCGACGAGGTCGAGCTCCATGCCGAGCTCCTCGGGATCCTCGATCGCCTTCACGGTCGCCGGGCGCTTTTCCGAGAAGTACGTCTCGCCGGTGCCGAACGCGCCCGGAAGCCGCTCGCCGGTGAGGTGGCTGCCGACGGCCATCTTCATGGCGCCGTTCTCGAGCGTGACGTGATCGAGGGCGATCCAGGCGGTCGCCGCCGCCGGCATGGCGATGGGCCAGTACGCGTAGTCCTGGTGCCACTTGAGACTGCCGCCCTTGCCGCCCGGCTCCTTGAAGATGGCTCCGTCCTCGAGCAGCCGCACCTGGCGTGAGCCGATCAGCTGCGACGCCCAGAGCGCGAGCGTCGGGTTGAAGCACACCTCGCGGAAGTGGCCGTCCTGGAGCCAGAGGTTGAAGAGGAAGCCGACCGACTTGCCGGGCTCGGGGGGCGGCTTCTCGCCCTCCGGCCACAGGCTGGGATCGAGCAGGTCGTACTCGCGACCGGCGGAGCGCTCCCGCTCCCGCGCGCGCTCGAGCGCCTCGCAGAGGGCCGCGACCTGATCCTCGGTCAGGATCCGGCCGGGACGCACGAAGCCGCGCTCGGCGAACTCGATGATCTCGTCGGCAGAGAGCGGGGTCGTCCGGGGTGCGGTTGCTGCCTGCGTCGCCATCGGCACCTCCACTATAAGTTATAGGAACGTTAGGACAGGCTGGAACGGCTGTCAACCGCGCCGAGGCCCGGCTCCTGGACCGATCTCGCCGGCCGGAGCTCAGCTCGGGTCGAGCACGAGCGAGGCCTTGCGAGGCTCCGTATGGCCGTCGAGCTCGGCCGCCGCCTGGCGCTCGGCCCGCATCGCCAGGTACCCCTCCCGCAGGGTCTCCTCCGTGCGGTTGAGGTGGCGTGCGACGAGCTCCGCCAGCAGCTCGGCCTCCCGCGCTGCGAGGAGCTCGACCATCTCCCTGTGCTCGCGCATCGCGTCGTCCTTCGTCCCGAACGTCGACATCGTCAGGCGCACGTAGCGCTCGGCGGCCTGCCAGAGCTGGTCGAGCACGCGCTGGATCCAGGCGCTCCAGCCCGGCGTGAGCAGCGCCGAGTGGAAGGCACGATGGCGGTCGAAGAACTCGTGCGAGTCGGGTGCCGAGGCCGCAGCCGCCTCGAGCTCGCTGGAGCGCGACCCGCGTGGCCTCGATGTCGTCGTCGGTCGCCAGCGCGGCCGCGCGGAGCGCCACCGGCGGCTCGATCAGGCGCCGCAGGTCGTAGAGGCCCGTCAGGTCCTCCAGGGCGAGCCCGGCGGCGAGCGTCGCGCGCTGCGGAGAGGTCTGGACGAGCCCTTCCGCCTCCAGCCGGCGCAGCGCCTCCCGGATCGGGATGTGGCTGACGCCGAAGCGCTTCTCGAGCTCGCCGACCCGGATGCGGCCGCCCGGCTCGATCTCGCCGGAGAGGATCTCGCGGCGGAGCCGCTCGGTGACGGTGTCGACGATGCTCGTGCGGCGGATCGTCTCGTCCGTGCTCGTTCGCTTCATTGCTTATAGGATATAGCGCGAGTCAGCGGTCACGGCCGACAGCTGTGCGAAGACGCGGGATGACGGCTTCCCGGGCGAGGTCGGGGACGAGATCGGGCTCCGGCGAGAGGTCGCCCCAGATCACGTGCGTCGCGCCGGCATCCAGGTAGCGCCGGAACGTCGCCACGATCTCGTCGGCCGTGCTCGCGACGCAGCAGGCGGCGCGAATCGTCGCCTCGTCGACACCCTGGCCGAGCTCCTCCATGCGACGGGGGTCGACGACGTTCTCGAGCGCGTCGCCGGCCAGAACTCCGGCCTCGAGGCGCGCGGCGGCGAGCGCCTCGGCCGGGTCGGGATGGTACGAGGTCGGGACCCAGACCATGCGCTCCAGCGCGCCCGGGTCCCGGCCGGCCTCGCGCGCGCCCGCCTCGAAGGCGGGCAGGATGCGGTCGCGGAAGCGCTCCGGCGTGACTCCGACGCGAGCAGATCCCGTCGGCGAGCCGTCCGGCGTGCCCCGCCAGCACGGGGCCGTTGGCCGCGCAGACGAGCGGGATGGGCGGCGAGGGCTTCGTGTAGAGCCTGAAGAACGACGAGAAGTACGTCCCGTCGTGCCGGAAGTACCCGTCCTCCTCCCAGCACCTGCGGATGAGCTGCATGCCCTCGACGCAGCGCTCCATGCGCTCGCGGGGAGACGGCCAGCGGCCCGTCGTGTTGAGCTCGTTCATCGCCTCCCCGGTCCCGACGGTCAGCGCGACTCGGCCCGGGTGGAGCAGCGCCAGCGTCGCCAGGTCGAGCGCGACGTCGACCGGCTGGCGGCGGAGGCCGATCGGCGCGATCACCTGCGCGCCGACGACGACGCGGTCGGTCGCCTGGAGGTACGCGCCGAGCTCGACGATCACGCTCCGGTTGAACCCGCGGCTGTGCTGGAAGGGCAGGGTGTGGTCACCCAGCCAGAGCACGTCGAACCCGGCGGCCTCGAGCAACGGCGCCCGCCGCACGGTGGCCCGGAAGTCCTCCCACTGGTTGTCGGGGCAGATCCCGAAAGTGACCGCCCGCCCGCTGCCTGGCAGAAGCCCCGCCGTCATGCCTCGAGGCTGTCCTCGAGCGCCACGAGCCCGGCTTCGAGGGCCTCGAGCGCCTCGTCGCAGTGCGCATGCGTCGCGATCAGCGGCGGCGCGAGCTGCACCGTCTCCGGCCCGTCGTGGCGCAGGAAGACCCCGCGGCGCCAGGCCTCGGCGGCCACCCGGGCGCCCGGGAGCCGGCTCAGGTCGCCGCCGAAGATCAGGTCGCGCCCCTCGGGAACGAACGGCTCGCGCGTCGCGGCATCCTTCGTCAGCTCGAGCGACCAGAAGGCGCCTCGCCCGGTCACCCAACCGACACAAGGATGGCGGGCCGCGAGCTCGCGCAGCTTCGGGCCGAGGTACTCACCGAGCTCGCGGCCCCGCTCGATCAGGCCTTCGTCGCGGTAGGTCTCGATCGCCGCGATCGCCGCGGCGGCAGCGATCGGGTTGCCTGCGTGGGTGCCGCCGACCATCCAGCGGTACTGCGAGAAGAAGTCGGCGATCTCCGTGCTCACGATCGTCGCCGACATGGGGATCGTGGCGTTCGTGAACGCCTTGCCGATCGCCATGATGTCCGGGGTCACACCCGACCACTGGTAGGCGAACCACGTCCCGGTGCGCCCGAAGCCCGTGATGATCTCGTCGTCGATCCAGAGGATGCCGAGCCGATTCGTCAGCTCCCTGATCTGGCGCACGTACTCGGGCGGATTCGGCACGCCGGTGACGGACATCGGCTCCGCGATCAGGGCGGCGACGTTCTCGGGCCCGAGGTTTCGGATCAGCTGCTCGGCGGCGTGGAGGCAGGGCACCTGCCCGTCGGGGAAGACCGACGTGCACGCCGGGTGCGTGTAACCCAGCGGGCAGCGGAAGCAGTTCGAGGCGGGCACGACGGCGCTGCCGGCCAGAGGGTAGCCCGGGACGGTCCGCAGGAAGGTCGGGTCCTCGGGAGACGAGAGGCCGCCGCCGTAGCCTCGAAGGCGGGTCCCGATGCCACCGGCACCGAGCGTGGAGCCGTGGAAGGCGTGCTGGAAGGCGACGATGATCGGCCGCTGCGTGTAGAGGCGGGCGATGAGCATCGCCTGGTCTACCGCCTCGCTCCCGCTCGAGAGGAAGCGCACGCGGCCGGCCCACCCGTCAGGGCCGAGCAGCTCGTCGACGAGGAGCTTCGCCAGCACGGGCTTGTAGTGGTTTCCCAGGCGCGGGTAGGCGGTGAGATGGCCGTAGCGATCGAGGGCGTCCTTGATGGCCTGGACGACCCGGGGATGCCGGTGGCCGAGATTGCAGCAGGCGGTCTGGCTCGCGAAGTCGAGCATCCGCGTACCGTCGCCGAGCGTGAACTCCATGCCCTCGGCGGCGACCACGTGCACGAAGCGGTACTCCTCGGCCGTGACGTGCTCGTGCAGGTAGTAGCGTCGATCCCACGCTTCGAGGAGCTCGGCCGTCGGAGCCTCGCCGGGTTCGCTCACGTCCCCTCCTTTCCGCCCGCCGGGGACGGCGCGGGACGCTCCCGGACAGCCGTCAGCCTGGGCGGGCACCGACTATCAGTTATAGGTTATATTCCCTGCCCGCGCGCGGGCGGTCAAGCCAAACCTCGAGCGAACGCGCGGGCTCGCATGCAGATCGAGGTCAACGGATGTGAGATCGACTACGAGCTGACGGGCAGCGGCACGCCTGTCGTGCTCATCCACGGCCTCGGTGCGTCCAAGCTCATCTGGTCGAGGCTGTGCGACGAGCTCGCCCGCAGCTTCACGGTCGTCGCGTACGACCTGCGCGGGTCGGGCGCCACCTCCGAGACCGGGCCCGTGACGGAGCTCTCGCTGAGCGTATGGTCTCGCGACCTGCGCGCGCTGGTGGAAGCGCTGGGTATCGACCGCACCGCCCTCGTCGGCCACTCACTCGGGGCGAGCATCGCGCTCAAGTACGCCCTCTCCTGGCCGGCGGGAGTGTCGGCGCTCGTGCTGATGGGCGCCGATCCCGACCTCTCCCGCCTGGCGCCGCGGATGGAGAAGGTGGTGGACCTCATCGGTCGGGTCGGAATGGAGGAGTGGGTCTCGGAGCACTGGTCGAAGAACACGCCGTTCTCGCAGGCGTCGCTCGCGCGGACGCCCGAGATCCTCGACGAGTACCGCGCGATGGTGCTTGCCAACGAGCCGCAGGCGTACATCCGCACCTGCCAGGCGATCGCGCGGACGGAGAGCCTGACGGCGGAGCTCGCCGGCGTGTCCCAGCCGGCGCTCGTCATCGCCGGCAGCGACGACGACCGCACGCTTCCGGAGGCCGGTCGCGAGCTGGCCTCCGTGCTCGCCAACGCGTCGTTCGTGGAGCTGGCCGGCGTCGGCCACACGATGCCGCTCGAGGCGCCGGGCGAGGTCGGTGCCGCGGTCCGCGAGTTCCTCGCGTCGCTGGACGGCGCGGGCCACGGGGGCGACGGAGTTCGGGAAGATCGAGCGAAGTCGAGATGTCGCTGTCGCCGAACGCTTGCGTCTCCATGCGATCCTTTCAACAGATGAAACGCATTGACATGTGATAGAACGCGGGGCGATACCAACCGAGGTGTCGCGTGAGGTTGTGGGACCGATGCTCGAGCCGCTGTGTTCGCGTGGACGGCCCCCGCCGTCGAGGCGCAGGCGATGTCTGATCCGAGACTAGGCAAACCGCTCGAGGAGATCACGGACACGCCGGCGCTGCTTGTCGATCTCGACGTCCTCGAGGCGAACATCGGAGCCCTACAGACGTACTGCGATGCGCACGCGATCGCACTGTGGCCGCATGCGAAGACGCACAAATCCGCCTGGATAGCTGCACGCCAGCTCGCCCGAGGCGCGCACGGTCTCACCTGCGCGAAGGCGACAGAGGTCGAGCAGCTGCTCTCCTCCGGCGTCGAGCGCGTTCTTCTGGCCTATCCGCTGATCGGCGATGTCAAGTGGTCGCGCGCGGCCAGCCTCGCAGGCCGGTGCGAGCTGTCGATCATGTTGGACTCCTTCGCGGCGGCCGAGGGTCTATCGGACGCTGCTCGCCGCGCCGGCGTCACCATCGACGTGCTCGTCGAGCTGGACGCCGGTCTAGGGCGGGTTGGCGTGACAAGTGTGGACGCGGCCGTCACCCTTGCTCACCAGATCGACGGCCTGGCAAACCTCCGGCTCAGCGGGCTCGGCTGTTATCCAGGCCATTTGCGTGAGGCCTCGGAGATCGACGTGGGCCTGCCCGTCATGGAGGCTCTTCTCGCTGACGCGGTCGCCCGCTTCGACGCGGCAGGTCTCTGCCGTGACCGGGTGTCGTCGGGCTCGACATTGACGGCGCTTCGGCTCCACGAATGTCCCTCGGTCAACGAAAGCCGTGCGGGCACCTACGTGCTGGGTGATCGTTCCGACGATCCGCCGAGCGGATTCGCGCTCACGGTTCTGGCCACGGTGGTCTCGTCGAGGTCGTCCGGGGTTGTCATCGACTCGGGAGCCAAGACGCTCTCTGCAGACGTTCATCTCCGCGTCGGTGGACGAGGGTTCGGCGAGATCCTCGACGAACAGGGGCAGCGCCTCTCGGCGCTCTTCGACGAACACGGCCTCGTAGCCGTCGACGATGAGGCGCGCAGGCCGCGGCTCGGCGAGCGCGTTCGCGTCGTTCCGAATCACTGTGTTGCCGTCATGAATCTGCACGACGAGTTCCTTCTCGTTTCCGGTGGCACCGTCGTCGATGTCGTGCCGATCGAGGCCCGCGGAGCCGTCCGATGACCGAGGCACGTTGACAGGCTTCACCATCGCCTACCCGAAATGCGCCTTCACCGGGGAGATGATCTTCCCCGGCGAGTCGTTCGTTACGGACGCCAGTGGCGCCCACGCCTTCCGGGACGAGACCGCCCGCGAGCTCTGGAGTCGCGGCTCGTCCCTGGCGGAGATCCCGCGCCACTCGCCGTGGTGTCGGCAGCCGGACGTGGCTCTGCGGAAAGACATCGACCCCGTCGCTCAGGAGCTGATCGCCGGTGCACTGCGCGCGATCTGGCAGGAGATGCAGGTCACGATGACGCGGTCTGCGTACTCGCCCGTCTTCTATGAGGGCGAGGACTACACCGTCGCCATCCTCGACCGCGACCTGAGACGCGTCTCACAGCGGGAGGGTTTCCCGTCTCAGATGGGGGCCATGGAGCAGGCGGTCAAGGCGGCCATCTACACGTTCGGCTGGGACGCCATCCGGCCGGGGGACGTGGTCCTGCACAACAGCGCGCTCATGGGCACGCCTCACCTGCCCGAGTTCTGCATGGTCAGACCGATCTTCGTCGACGACGAGGTCATCGCCGTGGTGGCGACCATCGCGCATCACGCCGACGTCGGCGGCAAGGCTCCCGGAGGGATGCCGGGCGACTCGACCGACATCCACCAGGAAGGTGTGATCATCCCTCCGGTCAAGCTGTTCGAGGAGGATCGCGCCAACGACCAGATCTGGCGCATCCTGCTCTCGAACACGCGCACGCCGCGATCGAGCTACGGCGACTTCATGGCCATGTACGGGTCGCTCCTGACAGGAGAGCGGAGGATTCGCGAGCTCGTAGCCAAGGTCGGCCTCGACCCCATGCGGACTCACATGGCCGAGTTGCAGCGATACGCAGAGCGACGGGTACGCCAGGAGCTCGCCAGGATCCCCGACGGCGTGTACGACTCGGAGATCCTGGCGGACGACGACGGAATCACGACCCGGTCACACCGAATTTGTCTGTCCGTACGCGTCGTCGGCTCGTCGATGATCCTCGACTTTCGAGGCACGGATCCGCAGGCGAGCGGCCCCATCAACTGCCCGTACGCGGTCACGCTCGCCGCCTGCGCGAACGCCGTGTTCAGCATGATCGACCCGACCATTCCGCACAATGCGGGCGCCTATGCGCCTTTCAAGCTGATCGCGCCCTCCGGCACGCTCGTCAACTGTGACTACCCGGCGCCCCTCTCGGCCGGCAACACCGAGAGCCACAATCTCGTCGCCGAGGCCGTGATCGCCGCATTGCGTCCGGCCGTCCCGGAGCGGGTGCTGGCACCGACAGGAGCGACGACAGGCCTGATCACGGGCGGTGGCCATCGTGCCCACGACGGTGACTACTACACCTACGTGATCTGGGAGCCGACCGGCTATGGGGCTCGCCTCGACGCAGACGGGTACTCGGCGACGACGTGGGTGGCCCCACAGGCTCGCCAGTTCCCGACGGAGGTGATCGAGACCGAGCAGCCGTGGCGGGTGCTGCGCTACGAGCGCAGGCAGGACTCGGGTGGCGCCGGTCGCAAGCGAGGCGGTCTAGGCGTGACCCGTGAGTACGAGATCCTCGGATCTGATCAGGTCATCAACTCGATCGGGCATTTCCACCGGTACGCCGCGGCGGGTGTCGAGGGTGGACATCCCGGCGTGCTTCTGGAGATCCGGTTCCGGACGACGAGCGGTGAGGAGCAGCTTGCGACCGAGCGCGGCTTCGGCGTGACCTCGCCCGCCAAGTTTTCCGGACTTCCGGTCGAGCAAGGTGAGGCCGTCATCGTGCGAATGCCCGGCGGCGGTGGGTGGGGCGATCCGCGGGAACGCGACATCGAGGCCGTCGAGGTCGATCTCGCGAACGAGGTCATATCGGTCGAGGCCGCCGTCAACGTCTACGGGCTCGACCCGAGCCTCGCGCAGAGCATCGAGGAGCAGTACGGGTGGGAGCGCAAGAAGCGGATGCACCGGGAGGGATCGGGCTCCAGGGGACCGGACGGGCAGGTTTCCCGATGATCGTCGGTGTCGACGTCGGCGGGACATTCACCGACTTCGTGATCACCGATCCGAAGACTGGGACGAGCCGTCATCACAAGCTCCCCTCGACGCCCGAGGCTCCCGGCGACGCCGTGATCAGCGGGCTGGACGAGATCGGTATCGACTTGGCGGAGGTCGCGCGCCTGATTCACGGCACGACCGTGGCCACGAACACGATCATTCAGCGAACAGGCGCGGTCACGGGTCTGATCGGGAGCGAGGGACACCGGGACATGCTCGAGATCCGGCGCGGGACGAAGCCTGAGCCGGAGGTCTTCAATACCCGCTGGGGCGAGCCCGTCCCGCTCGTTCCGCGAAGACGCGCGCTCGACGTCCACGAACGCCTCGACGCGCAGGGGGGTGTCGTGCTCGCGCTCGACATGGAGGAGCTCGCTCTCGCTGTCGAGCAGCTCGTCGCACAGGGAGTCGAAGCGATTGCGGTGTGCTTCCTCTTCTCCTATGTCGACGACAGGCACGAACGCGAGGCGAGGCAGCTCATCCAGGAGCGGTATCCGGAGCTGGAGGTCTCGACCTCGGCCGACATCCTGCCGCAGTGGCGCGAGTACGAGCGCGCGGTGACGACCGTGGCGGACGCCTACGTGAAGCCTGCGATGAAGACGTACCTCGGTGCTCTCCAGCGCACGCTGGCAACGTCCGGCTACCGCCGGGATCTCCTCGTGATGCGGTCGAACGGCGGCATCATGACCGCGGCAGGGGCTCAGGAACGGCCGATCGAGACGTTTCTGTCCGGCCCGGCTGGGGGAGTCGTCGCAGGCCTCGCCCACGGGCGTGAGGTCGCGCTCGAGAACCTGATCGTCATCGACGCCGGTGGCACGAGCTTCGACGTGTCGCTCGTGACAGGCGGCAAGTCGAAGACCACGACCGAGACGACCATCGATCCGGTCACACCCTTGAGCCTGGCCATGCTGGACATCCGGTCGATCGGAGCCGGCGGGGGCAGCATCGCGTGGGTCGACGACGGTGGCGCCCTGAAGGTCGGTCCGCAAAGCGCCGGTGCGTACCCAGGGCCGGCGTGCTACGGCCAGGGCGGCAACGAGCCGACGCTGACTGACGCGAACGTCTTGCTCGGTCGCATCGGGCCGAGCTCGTTGCTCGGTGGCCGGATGAGCATCGACACGGCCCTCGCCGAGGACGCCGTGCGTGGGCACGTCGGCGATGTCCTCGGGCTCGACCCGGTACGTGCGGCCTACGGAATCATTCGGATCTGCGTCGGCAACATGGTGGGAGCGATCCGTGCGATCACCGCCGAGCGAGGTGTCGATCCGACCGACTACGCGCTGCTGGCCGGTGGTGGCGCAGGCCCCCTCCACGCCCCTCTCATCGCGCGAGAGCTTGGCATCGGGACCATCATCGTCCCGTCGTACCCGGGCCTCCTGTCCGCGGGAGGGCTGATCGTCTCGGATCTACGGATCGACCGCCTCCGATCGTTCCGGTGTCGGGTCGAGCGGGACGGGACAGACCTGCTCGTTCCCGCCCTCAATGGTCTCGTGGACGATGTCGTTCGGGCGCTCAGGCACGAGGGATATCTCGACGAGCCGATCGTCGAGGTCGCTCTCGACATGAAGTATTCGGGGCAGAACTGGGAGATCACGGTTCCGGTGTCGCGCGACGAACTGACGCCAGCCGAGGTCACAACTGCCTTCGACAGGCTTCACGAGGACCTCTACGGCTTCGCAAATCCAGGACATACGCACGAGGTGCTCAGCATCCGCGCGGCCGCGATCGGGCCCACGCCTGAAGACCGTCGACATACGCCGGGCCGGTTCGGGTCCGATGCCCCGGCCCAGAGCACGACGCCGGAGGCGCAGAGCACGCGATTGCTATGGGACGAGGCACTCGACGATTTCGTCTCGGCAGACATCTACTCTCGAGACGACCTCGCGCCCGGCGCGACGATGCGAGGCCCAAGCGTGATCGAGGGCATGGACGCGGTCATCTGGATGCCCTCGGACTGCGTCGGGACAGTAACGGCGTCGGGTTCGATCATCATCTCGGTCGGCGAGTCCGCCGCCGTCCCGGTGAGCGCGCCGTGAGCACTCGAGACGCCGCCCCGAAATACCGGATCGAGCTCGTCGAGAAGACGGTCGCGATTCTCTCGGCCTTCTCGCGCGAAAGGACGGAGCTGTCGCTGAAGGAGCTCGTCGAGCTAACGGGGCAGACGAGCTCAGGGACATATCGGATCCTGACGAACCTCGTGCGTCTGGAGATCGTCCAGCAGACGGATGCGGGCCGGTACCGCGTGGCGCCGAAGCTGTTTCGCATCGGAAGCCTCGCCATCACGGATCTGCGTCAGCTCGCCTTGCCGTGGATGGCGCGAATCCGTGACGAGCTCGACTACACGACCAACCTGATCATTCTGGATGGGAGCGAGGCCGTCCTCGTAGAGCTTCTTCAGAGCGTTCGTCCTTTTCACATGGCGGACACGCTCGGAAGTCGCGATCCGCTCCACTGCACTGCGGCCGGCAAGTGCCTGCTGGCGTTCATGGAGGACAGCCGGCGCAGGCCGATCGTCGCCAGCCTGGAGATGAGGGCCTACACGCCGAACACGATCAGAACCGTGCGTGAGCTCGAGGTCGAGCTCGAGCAGGTTCGCCATCAAGTCTTCGCGGTGGATCGAGGTGAATACGAGCACCATGCGCGCTGCGTCGCAGTCCCGCTCTTCGATCGCACGGACCATGTAGCCGGAGCGCTGAGCGTGACGGGACCCGAGTCTCTCCTCACCAAACCGGAGCTCTCGAAGGTGGTCGATGCGCTCGTGCCGGCTGGTAGCGGGATCTCGCAGGATTTGGGGTTTCTCGGCGCCTATCCAACGCGGCTCGAGGTCGTCTGAACTGTGAGAGGACGCTCCGATGCGATGGTCGGACACGGTGCTATCGGGAACGGAATCATCGGTGATTTTCACTGAGTAGAAGCGATTGACAGCTAGAGAACACCGATTCATACTGTCGCGCGGCGGTGCCGGGACTCCCCGGAGGCGTCGGTGCGAGGCGCGCTCGCCGCCGCTCGTGGACCCGTGAGATTCACCGGCAGACGGTACGACCCGGCAGGGACTCGTCGTCTGAGCAATCGCGAGAGGGATCGCTCTCGCATGTGGAGAGGAGGACTGGTGAGGGCAAGGGGACACGATCGCCGCGGAGACAGGCCGCGGCGAGATCGGACGAGACTATGGGCGGTTGCGCTCGTCGCTCTTGCGACCACTCTTGCGCTGCTGGCTGCGGGTTGCGGCGGTAGCGATGAGACCGCGGAGCCCGCAACGCCGTCGGAAACCCCCGCCCCTCCGAGCGAGGAGACGGCACCGCCGTCGGAGGAGCCCGCGGGCGGCCGAGGAGCCGTCCGGCGAGCCGAAGGTCGGGGGCGTGCTGCAGTTCGCACGAAACTTCGAGACGCAAGACCTCAACCCGATGGGCAGCGTGGACAACGGCTCGATCTTCGTCAAGGTCCAGATCTTCAATACGCTCGTCGAGGCCGATCCGGATACCTTGCCCGACGTCGGACCGGGGCTGGCGGAGAGCTGGGAGCAGTCCGAGGACGGCCTCACATGGACGTTCCACCTTCGCGAAGCGCATGTTCTCGAACGGCGATCCGGTCACGGCGGAGGACGTGAAGTTCTCGCTCGACCGCTTCATCGACCCCGAGATCAACGTCCAGATCCCGTCGCTCGCCTTCGGGATCGAGTCGATCGACATCGTCGACGACAAGACGATTCAGGTCAACCTCGCGCACAGGGTCGGCGCTCTGCTCGAGAACCTCAGCGTTTTCCCCGCATCGATCGTCAGCCAGAAGCTCGTCGAGGCGGAGGGCGACGATCATTGGCAGAACCCGGTCGGCACCGGCCCGTTCAAGCTCAAGGAGTGGGTACCGGGATCGCACATCGAGCTCGAGCGCAACGAGTTCTACTGGGAGGAAGGCAAGCCCTACCTGGACGGAGTCCGGTTCGACTACCTGCCCGACGACAACGCACGGGTGCTGCGGATGGAGGCGGGCGAGGCCGACATCCTGGAGGGCGTGCCGTTCGCGCAGATCCAGGAACTGCAGGACGCGGGCACCTTCCCGGTTCAGATCGACGACATCGTGCGCTGGGAGGGCATGTTCCTCAATACCACGCGTCGAGCCGTTCGACGATCCGAAGGTACGGCTGGCGCTCAACCTCGCGACCGACAAGGAAGCGATCCGGGACGGCGGTATACGGGGGCGTCGGTGACGTCGCGAACAGCATGATCCCCTGGGGCAAGTACACCGCGCCCCCGAGGAGGTCCCGCCATACCCCTACGACCCTGAGCAGGCGCGCCAGCTGATCTCCGAGGTGGCCCCAGAAGGGATCGATGCGACCTTCCTGATCCCGGCCGGCGCGGTGCACCTCCGCGAACTGGCGACCGTCGTCCAGTCGCAGTGGGCCGAGGTCGGCGTCAACCTCACGATCGAGGAGGTCGACGGCGGCGCGCTCTTCGACCGCTTCGCCGCGCTCGACTACGAGGTCGCGGTCCCGCTTGTGAAGTTCACCTCCGACGTCACGGTCAAGGACGAGGTGGCGGTCCTGTTCTTGGACATCAACCAGGCAAACGCCATTCGGGGGTTCTTCTCGGGCTGGGTCGCGTCGCAGGAGCTGTACGACCTCACGCAGCAGTCGCCATGGGGACCGAGGAGGAGCGCGTGGCCCTATGGCCCCAGGCGCAACAGATGGCCATGGACGAGGTTCCGTGGGTGACGCTGTTCTTCCTTCCGTCGGTTCACGGCGGTCAGCGAGTGCGTGAAAGGCTTCAGAGTCCTGCCGAACGGCTGGTGGGACCTCGAGGACGTCTGGCTCGATCGGTAAGGGTAGCGGCGATCGACTGAGGGCGGCGGTACCGCGATGATGCGGACTGCCGCCCCGCTGCGTCTCCGGCGACCACATGCTCGGTACCTCGGTAAGCGACTGCTCCTAAGCATCCCGGTCCTCGATCGGGGTGTTCGTCGTCTCGTTCCTCGATCATGCGCCTGATCCCCGGCGACCCGGTGCTGCTGATGCTCGGGATCAACGCCACGCCCGAGGCGGTGGCGGTCGTCGAAGAGGACCTCGGCCTCGACGAGCCGCTCGCGGAGCAGCTCGGCTCGTTCTTCGTCGAAGCGTTCACGCTCGACTTCGGCGAATCGATCATCCGCCGCTCACCGGTCAGGGAGCTCGTCGGCGACCGGATCGCGCCGAGCCTCTACCTGATCCTGCTGTCGGTGTTCGTAGCGCTCGTCATCGCTTTCCCGCTCGGAATCATCTCCGCGGTCCGGCGCAACAGCCGGCCGACCACGGGATCCGGCTGCTGACCATGGTCACGTTCGCGATGCCGACCGTTCTGGCTCGGGCTGATGCTCGTCGCTGCTCTTCGGCCTGCGGCTGGACTGGCTGCCCGTATCGGGCTACGGGGAGGGACTCGTCGGCGTGCTCCGCTCGCTGGCCCTGCCGGCGCTGACGCTGGGGCTCTTCCTGGCGCCGATGCTGATCCGAACCCTGCGTGCGAGCCTGATCGAGGAGCTCGGACACCGAGTACGTCGACGCGGCGCGGGCACGCGGCCTCTCCGCGGTTCGCGTCGTCGGCAAGCACGCGCTGCGCAACTCGCTCGATCCCGCTCGTCACCGTACTGTCGATCAACGTCGGCTTCCTGTTCTCGGCCACGGTCGTCGTCGAGAACGTCTTCCAGATCCCCGGCCTCGGCTCGCTGCTCGTCCAGTCCGTGCTCACGCGCGACTACCCGGTCATCCAGGGCGCTCGTGCTCGTCTTCGGCGTGCTGGTCATCGTCATCAACCTCGCTCGCCGACCTGGCGTACGCGCTCATCGACCCGCGCGTACGCGCCTGGCGCGGACGAGCGCGTGATGGGACCTCACGGTCGTCGCGCTTTCCCGCGAGGCCGACGCTGCACCGGCGCGCAACGGCGGAGCGGCGCTGGTCGAACGTCACCTTCTACGCGGGCGTCGCGATCCTCGTCGCCGCCGCGCTCGCCGCGAGTCTTCGCTCCGCTGATCGCCCCGTACGACCCGAACGCGGTCGACCTCGCAGGCAAGCTCCTGCCACCCTCGGTCGAGCCACGCCTTCGGGACGGACACGTTCGGCCGGGACATCGCCTCGCGCGTCATCTATGCGCATCCGGCTCGACCTGCAGGTGATCTTCATGATCACCTACGTGCCGCTCGTGATCGGGGTCTCGTCGGCGCGTACGCCGGCTACTTCGGCGGCTGGCTCGACGCGGTCGGCGATGCGGCTCGTCGACGTCGCCATCGCGCTCCCGTTCCTCGTGCTCGTGATCGCCATCGTCGCGATCGTCGGGGCCGGGCTGACCGGCGTCTACATCGGCGTGCTCGTGGTCGGCTGGGCCCTGTATGCGCGCCTGACGAGAGGCGAGATGCTCGTCGCTGCGCGAGCGGGACTTCATGCATGGCCGCGCGGGGCCTCGGCTACTCGACCGCGCGGATCGTCTTCCGGCACGCGATGCCGAATCTCCTGCGCTCGAACATCGTCTTCTCGGCGGCCGACCTCGTCCTCAACCTCCTCCTGCTGGCCAGCCTCTCCTACCTGGGCCTGGGCGTGCAGCCGCCAACGGCCGAGCTCGGGCGCGATGGTCGCGGAGGGGCAAAGCGTCCTCCTGGCAGGCCTGGTGGGTGGCGACGATCCCCGGACTCGTCATCGTCGTGCTCGGCGTCGCGTTCAGCATGATCGGCGACGGGCTCGCGGACCGGCTCGGCCGCCAGTTCCGGCTGACCGTATGAGCGAGCGGGGCTACACCGCTGCTCGATCTGCGGGGCCTGACGGTCGGGTTTCCCACGCTCGTACGGGCGTCGCGCTGGTCGTCAACGACGTGTCAGCCTCGAGGTCGGCGCCGGCGAGATCGTCGGGCTGGTGGGCGAGTCGGGGTCCGGCAAGAGCATGACGTGCCGGGCCGTCGTCGGTCTCGTGCCGCGAGCCCGGGGCCGTGCTGGGCGGCGGGGTCACTGCTCGACGGGGCGCGACCTGCTGCACTGCGCGACCGAGAGCTGCGCGCAGTCCGCGGCCGGGAGGTCGCCATGGTCTTCCAGGATCCGATCGAGCTCGCTCAACCCGGTCTTCACCGTCGGGCACCAGATCGATCGAGGCGCTCACGCTGCACGGCGAGGGGTCGCGCAGCGCGAAGCCCGCGAGCGCGCGATCGGCTGCTCGATCGGGTCGGCATCCCGTCGCGGCCGAGCGGCTGAGGGCCTACCCGCACGAGCTCTCCGGCGGCATGCGCCAGCGGGTGATGATCGCGCTCGCGATCTCGGGCCGGCCGCGCCTGCTGCTGGCGGACGAGCCGACGACAGCGCTCGACGTGACGATCCAGGACCAGATCCTCGTCCTCCTGCGCGAGATCCGCGACGAGACCGGCATGTCCATCGTGCTCGTCTCGCACGACATGGGTCGTGATCGCCGCAGACGCTGCGATCGGGTCGCGGTCATGTACGCCGGCCGCATCGTCGAGGTCGGGCCCGTCGCCGACCTGTTCGCGAGACCCGAGCATCCGTACACGCAGGCGCTGCTCGCGCGCCATGCCGCGGATCGACGGCGCCGAGACCCGCGGCGAGCTGCGGGCGATCCCCGGCCAGCCTCCGGACGTCCGCGAGCTGCCCGCGGGATGTCCCTTCGCGCCGCGCTGCGCCCACGTGCGAGAGGGCTGCGACGTCGGTCTCGATGGAGCTCGAGCACGTCGCGGCTCGGCCACGTCACCGCGTGCCCGTTCGTGCGGTCGGGCGGCGGGTCGGCTCCATCGGAAGTCGGTCATGGGGTCCGTGCCGTGAGCGCAGCCGCTCCTGACCGTGCACGAGCTATCGAAGTGGTTCCCGGTGCGGCGTTCCGTGGGCGACCGCTGGGTCCACGCATGCCTGCGCAGCGGCTGGTCGCCGTCGATCGGCGTGTCGCTCGAGCTCGCCCCGCGCGAGGTGCTCGGCATCGTGGGGGAGTCGGGTAGCGGCAAGACGACGCTCGCCCGCTGCCTCGATCCGCCTCCACGAGCCCGAGCGAGGGCTGCATCGTCTTCGACGGCACGGACGTCCGTGCCGCCGGCGGGACGACGCTTCGCGCCGTGCGGCGCCGCATGCAGATGGTGTTCCAGGATCCGTACACGTCGCTGAACCCACGACTGACCGTCGCGGACGCGATCCTCGAGGCCGGGCGGGTGCACGGCCGGTCCACGAAGGAGACGGGAGAGGCGTTCGTCGGCGAGCAGCTCGCGATGGTCGGGCTCGCGCAGCGGCTCGCGCGACGGCGCCCGCGGGAGCTCTCGGGCGGGCAGCGGCAGCGCGTTGCGATCGCGCGCGCGCTCGCCGTCGCGCCCGACGTCCTCATCGGCGACGAGGCGGTGTCGGGCCTCGACGTCTCGGTGCAGGCGCAGATCCTGAACCTCTTCGAGGAGCTGCGACGCCGCCTCGACCTGACCATGATCTTCATCTCGCACCAGCTATCGGTCGTCTCCCACATCTCCGACCGGGTGGCGATCATGTACCTCGGTCGCGTCGTCGAGGAGGGGCCGACGGCCGAGGTGTTCCGCTCGCCCCAGCACCCCTACACGAAGGGCCTGCTCGACGCGAACCCGACGCCTGACCCCGCCCACAAGCGCGAGCAGGCAGCTATTCCCGGTGAGCTGCCTTCGCCGCTGGCCATTCCCAGCGGGTGCCGGTTTCGCACGCGCTGCGCATTCGCGCGCGACGTATGCGCCGAGATCGATCCCGCGCTCGAGCCGGTCGGCCCGGCCCACGCCGCGGCCTGCCACGTTCTGCCGTTTCGCTCCACCGAGCAGCCAACCACAACCCTGGAGGGATGACACACGATGCGTGCCGCACTGATCAGCGAGCTCGGAAGCCCACCGGCCATCGGCGACCGGCCCGACTCGGACGATCCGGAGAAGGCGCTCGTCGAGCTCCGGGCTGCCGCGCTCAACCCCGTCGATCTCACCGTCGGCGCCGGCCGCTTCCCTCTCGGCCACCCGCCGCTTCCGTACGTGCCGGGCGTCGAGGGCGTGGGCACCGTCGTCCGCTCGGCGCGCTTTTCCGCCGGGACCCGGGTGTACGCGTGCGGCAGTGGGCTCGGCATCGGCACCGATGGCACCTTCGCGGAGCGCTTCGCGGCTCCCGAGGCCTCGCTGTACGAGGTGCCCGACGGGGTCGACGACGCTCAGGCGGTCGCCTACGGCACGGCGGGCCTCGCCGCCTGGCTCCCACTCACCTGGCTGGCGCCGGTGGAGCACGGCGAGAGCGTGCTCGTGCTCGGCGCGACCGGAAGCGTCGGCGCCGTCGCCCTACAGACGGCGAAGCTCCGCGGCGCCGGCTTCGTCGTCGCCGCCGGGAGGGACGCCGATCGTCTCGAGCGGGCGAAGGAGCTCGGCGCGGATGTCTCGGTCGAGCTCGGGCCGGACTTCGCGCAGCAGCTCGCCGAGGCCTGCGGCGACAGGCCGCCCACGCTCGTCCTCGACGCGTTGTGGGGCGAGCCGCTCGTGGCTGCTCTGGGCGTCGCCGCCCGCGGCGCGCGCATCGTTCACCTCGGACAGTCGGCCGGGCCCGAGGCGACCGTGCCGTCCGGGCCGATGCGGTCGAAGCAGCTCCGGATCCTCGGCTACTCGAACTTCGGCGTCGCAGCCGACGTTTTCCAGACCGGGTACGAGGGCCTGCTGGCGGAAGTGGCGGCGGGCCGTATCTCACTCGACCTCGAGACGCTGCCGCTCGAGCGGGTGGGTGACGCCTGGCAGCGTCAGCTGGAAGGCGGAGCCAAGCTCGTGCTGACACCGTGAGCGCGACCGACAGCGTGGAGCACTGCGCGATCTATCCGAGCAACTCGAATCCGTACTGCGCGGTCAGGCCTCCGTCGACCATCAGGCAGGCGCCGGTGATGAACGACGCGGCGTCGGAGGAGAGGAAGGTCACCGCGCGTGCCACCTCCTCGGGCTCCCCCACGCGTCCGAGCGCGTGCAGCTCACCGAGCCGTGCCTGGCGTGCCGGCGGGTTGCTCTGTGTGAACAGCTCCGTTCGTATGTAGCCCGGCGCCACGCAGTTGACGCGGATTCCCCGCGGAGCGAGGTCCATCGCCATCTGGCGCGTCAGCTGGTGAAGTCCGGCCTTGCTCGCGCAGTACGCGGTCGCGCCACGCTGCGCCACCACGGCGAGGACGGAGCCGATGTTGACCACGGCGCCCACAGATGAGCGCTCGAGTTGCTCCACCGCATGGCGGACGAGCAGGAATGGTCCGGTGAGGTTCGCGGCCATGACGTCCTGCCAACCCTCGAGATCCTCCTCGTCGGCGCCGACCCCGCGCCCGACGCCGGCATTGTTGACGACCACGTCCAGGCGGCCGAACGTGTCGAGAGCGCCGGCGATCGCGGCAACGATCTGATCCTCGTCCCGTACGTCGCACACGAGCACGACCGAGTCGCCGCCCGCGGCCTCGACCAGCTCCGCCGTCTTCCGGGTGGCGTCGACGTCCCGGCTAACGAGGGCTACCCCTGCGCCGCTGAGCGCCAGATCGACGGCGCATGCCCGACCAATGCCGCGGCTCGCCCCGGTCACCAGGGCAATGCGGCCGGCCAGCTGCCTGTCGGGCTCCCTCACGGAGCCGGCGTGGGCCTCGCCTGAGCCGGCTGTGCGCCCCCGTTCCGAGGTCGTTCGTCGGACAAGAAGCTATAAGTTATCGGAACTCCGGCCGGCCGAAGGAGCGAGCATGCTGAGCCACGCAGCGTTCATCGACCTCTGCGAGCAGGAGCTACGCCTCTGTGCCGTGGCCGAGGGCGAGACGCTCGTCGCCGTCTCCCAGGGTGACGAACGCGCCGACTACGCGGCGGCCTTCCTGGCGGCCGCTGCCCGGTTCGGCGCAAACGGGTTCCAGATCCGGTTGCCGGAGGCAACGCTCGGCATCGGCGGGGACGTGGGCGTCTGGACGGTGGGCGCCACGCCGCTCTCACGGAACGCCGCGGCAGTCGAGGCCCTCAAGCGGGCAGACATCGTCGTCGACGTCATGTTCCTGCTCCACTCGAAGGAACTGGTCGAGATCCAGCAGTCGGGGACGCGCATCCTGACCTGCATCGAGCCGGTCGACATCCTCACGCGGCTCTTCCCGACCCGGGAGATCGCCAGTCGCGTATCCCGCGCCGTGGAGCTGCTGGAAGCCGCGAGCACGCTGCGGCTCACGAGCGGAGCCGGCACGGACGCCACGTTCCGCCTCGGCGCCTACAAGACGTTCGGGCAGTACGGCTTCGCCGACAAGCCCGGGCAGTGGGACCACTGGTCGTCATCTGGGATGGCGTACACCTATGCCCTCGACGACGGCGTCGACGGCACCGTCGTGGTCGCGCCGGGCGACATCCTGCTGCCCTTCAAGACGTACGTGCAGACGCCGATCGAGCTCACCATCGAAGCGGGGCGAATCCGCCGGATCCAGGGCGGCCTGGACGCCGAGCTCGTCCGCGAGTACATGGCGAACTTCGAGGATCCCGACGCGTATGGCCTCGCCCACATCGGCTGGGGGATGAACGAGAACGCGAAGTGGACGGCCCTCGCGACCGATCGGCGAGGCCACGGGATGGAGTCCCGCGCGTTCTACGGCAACGTGCTGTTCTCGACCGGACCCAACACGCAGACCGGCGGGCCCAACAACACGCACTGTCACCTCGATATCCCGATGCGAGGCTGCAGCGTGTTCCTCGACGACCGACCCGTGGTCGTCGACGGCGACATCGTCGTCGACGAGCTTCGCCCGGCTGCGCCCGTCGGCGTGTAGGTCGGCGTGTCCGAACTGACGCGTCTGTCGGCGCGCGAGCTCCTGCTCGGGTACCGCGACTTGACATTCACCCCGAGCGAGGTCGTCGAGGCGTGCGCCCGGCGGATCGAGGCGGTCGACCCGGCCGTGGGCGCGTTCACGACGCTGTGCTTCGAGCGGGCGCACCAGGAGGCAGCCACGTCCACCGAGGCCTACGCGCGAGGTGACGCCGTCGGCCCTCTTGCCGGCGTGCCGTTCGCCGCCAAGGATCTGTTCGACTCGGCCGGGGTGCGCACCACCTACGGCTCGCCGCTCTTCCTCGACCACGTCCCGGACGAGGACGCCGAGGCGATCCGGCGGCTCAGGTCCGCCGGCGCGATCCTCCTCGGCAAGACGCAGACGCACGAGTTCGCCTGGGGGATCACGTCGGTGAACCCGCAGCTCGGCTCGACCCGGAACCCGTGGTCGCCGGACA
Organism: uncultured Thermoleophilia bacterium; assembly: GCA_963838105.1. GTDB lineage: Bacteria > Actinomycetota > Thermoleophilia > Gaiellales > Gaiellaceae > CAWJNF01. The sequence continues at coordinate 208,808 of CAWIQC010000023.1, forward strand.
GGATCTCGGGCGGCTCGAGCGGGGGCTCGGCCGTCGCCCTGGCGGCGGACGAGGTACCCCTTGCCCTGGGCAGCGACACCGGCGGCTCGATCCGGGTTCCCGCCGCCTTCTGCGGGATCGTCGGCTTCAAGCCGACCTGGGGCCGGGTGAGCGCCGCCGGCGCGATGCCGCTCGCGCGGTCGCTCGACCACCCCGGCCCGATGGCACGCACGCCCGCGGATGCCGCGCTCATGCTCTCGGTGCTGGCCGGCGTCGATCCGAACGACCCGGCGACGCAGGACGTTCCCCTCGGGGACCTCGACGGAGCGCTCGGCGCCGGCCTCGACGGCCTCCGCGTCGCGCTCTGTCCCTCGTTGCATCTCGTGGCGCTCGCGCCCGACATCGACGAGATCTGGCAGCGTGCGGTGGACGTCGTCCGTGGCCTCGGCGCCGAGATCGTGGAGTTGGATCTGCAGAACCCCGAGGCGATCTACGAGACCTTCGTCGTCACCCAGCGCGCCGAAGCCCTCTTCACCCACGTGAGCCGCGGTCTCTATCCGGCCCGCGCCGATGCGTACGGCGCGGACGTCCGTGGGCGACTCGAGGCGGCAACCGGGGTAACGCTGCCGAACTACCTGGCTGCAGCCGCCGAGCGTCAGCGCATCCGCGCCGCGTTCGCACGTCTCTTCGACGACGCAGACGTGCTGCTGACCCCGGTCGGCGGCGGCTCGCCCTGCCGGATCGGCGAGGAGACGGTGACGCATCTCGGGAAGGAGGTCGACTTTCGCGAGCTCGTCATGTCCTACACGGTGCCCCAGGATCTGACCGGTCTCCCAGCCTGCGCCGTGCGCGCGGGCTTCGACGAGCTCGGCATCCCGGTCGGTGTCCAGTTCACCGCCCCGCCCTGGCAGGAGGCCGCGGCGTTGCGCGCCGTGTCGGCCTTCTACGACGCGACGCCCGAGGTGCAGAGCCGACGGCCCGCGCCTGCCCGTGTAGGGGCCGCATCTCATGCGGCCGGGTCGCGGCCGGCAGGTCGCGATGTGCCAGTCCGAGGCCGGATATAGCCGACCGTGCGAAGATCCACCGCGCGCCGCCGATGGCGCCGGATATGTCCACCCTAGACCGGCGCGGCGTCAAACGCCGAGGAAGCGGGCGAGGTTCGGCCCGAGGAAGGCCTCGATGTCCTCGTCGGTCACGGCCGGCTCGAGGCCGAGCCGCTCGCAGTGGGCCGGGATGCTGCGCCAGTAGGCGAGGTCCGAGCCGAAGTCCGTGAACGGGTAGTCGGTTCCCCAGAAGAGCCGGTCGAAGACACCGAGGTACTTCCCCATCGAGAGCGTCTGGGCGGCACGCCAGGGCGGCTGCGACGGGCCCCACCAGGCGAAGTCGGCGGCCACGTTCGGGTTCTTCGCCATCAGCATCAGCACGAGCTCCGACCACGCGAAGCCGCAGTGCGCAAGGATCGGGCGCAGGCCGGGGAAGTCGACCAGCGCGTCCTCGATGTAGAGCGGATGGTCGTAGGCCAGCGACCTCCCCGCCGGCAGGGAGCTCCAGCCCGTGTGGAGCGTGAGCGGCACGCCGAGCTCGGCGGCGGTCTCGTAGAGCGGCCAGATGCGCCGGTCGTTGATCGCCGCGTAGTTGTAGGACGGGAGCATCTTCAAGCCCCGGAGACCGAGCTCCTCGACGGCGCGGCGGAGCCGGTCGGCCTCGGCACGCCCTCCGAGCGGGTTGGCGCTGTAGAAGCCGACGAGCCGATCGGGCCAGCTGCGGCAGAGTTCCGCGATGTAGTCGCCCATCGTCGGGTCGTAGGCGTCGACCGGAACGTAGGCGAGGCACATCACGAGCGCCCGGTCGACTCCGGCGGCGTCCATGTGCTCGATCAGCGCCTCGCCCTCCACGCACCATCCATCGGCCGTCCAGGGCTCGCCGGTCATCCACGAGGTCTGGCCCCGGAACTGGGCGAGGTGCACGTCCGCCAGCTCCTGCGAGAAGTCGCGACCCCACTGGCTCATGTGCACATGGGAGTTGAAGAGCATCCGTTACCCCTTCCTGTCGCGTGCGGTCAGGTGGCGAGCCAACCGGCGTCGACGAGCAGCGTGCTGCCCGTCATCAGCGCGGCCAGATCCGAGGCGCAGAACAGGACGACGCGGGCGATGTCGTCGGGGACGGCGATGCGACCGAGCGGGAGCTCGCCGCCAAGCCGCTCGATCGCGAAGCCGGCCGCTTCCATCGCGCGACGAGCGTCCTCGATGCCCGGCGTCGCGGTGACGCAGGGCGCTACGGCAAGCACGCGGATTCCGTTCGGGCCGAGCTCGACGGCGAGGCTCTTGGTCAGGCCGAGCACGCCGTGCTTGGCGGCCGCGTAGTGGGCGATGCCCCGTCCGGCGACGCGGTAGGCGGCCGTGGAGGCGATGTTCACGATCACGCCGCCGCTTTCGAGCTCGACCATCCTGCGTGCGGCCACGCGCGCGCCGAGGAAGACGCCGCGGAGATCGATGTCGAGGACGCGGTCCCAGTCATCGGGCTCCATGTCGAGCGCCTCGTGCGTCGGGTAGACCCCCGCGTTGTTGACCCAGACGTCCAGGCGGCCGAGAGCGCTCACCGCGTCGTCGGCAAGGCGCTCGAGAGCCGCGGACGTCGCGCACGTCCACCTCGACTGCTCGTCCGTCGAGCTCACGTGCCGCCGCCTCGGCCCCGCGCAGGTCGAGGTCGGCGACGACGACCCGTGCACCGGCCTCGGCAAGGCGGCGGGCGGTCGCGAGCCCGATCCCGCGCGCGCCGCCGGTGACGACCGCGACCCGCCCGGACAGCGAGACGAGGTCGCCGAGCGCACGCTCGCTCAGATCGGGCGCCGGCAACTCAGACCTCCCAGCCCTTCTCGAAGACGACCTCGCCGTCGCTGCGCACCTCGCCGGTCAGGCTGGCGCCGTCGCCCGTCAGCAGGGTCTCCGTCTCCACCTCCACGAAGGCCCCTGCCGGCGTCCGGCACGCGATCCGCGTCTCGCCTCTCACGCTCGCCTCCTCGGGATGGTCTCGGGCCACCCGCGCGGTGGCGAGGTGATCGAGCAGCATCGAGCCGTCCCGCCCCGGCGTCCGCACCGCGAGCCGCACGCCCGTCCTGACCGCGACGGCGTCTGCCGCGAGATCGCGCTCGATCGTCCAGCGAGGCTCGTACCCGATCAGGGCCGGCATCCGGTCGACATCGGGATCCGGCTCGACCGGATCCGGACGGAGAAGCCGGACGGCGTCGCGACCGGGATGGCGACCGAGGACCCGCCTGGGCCGCCGGTTCGGAGACGGAGACGAGGGTTCGTGGGCGTCGGCCAGATGCGGGGGAAGTCCGCGCACGCCACGCTGACTCGCAGACGGCTGCCGGCCGGGAGCCGGTAGGACGTCGCCCACAGCGGCACGCGATACTCGAGCACCTCGCCGTGCGCGATCGGCGCGAGTCGCTCGTGCGACGTCCTGTGGGACCCGCGGAGCCAGCCGGTCGTCACGAGCAACGAGCGGCCGTCGGGAGTCACCTCGCACAGCTTGACGACGAGGGTCAGGTCCTCAGCGGCGTCGAGCACGAGCCTGAGATCGGCCTCGGGGGAGCCCGTGATCTCGACGTCCTCGGTGAGGGGCTCGGTCGTGAACGTGAGCGAGCGGAGGTCGTCGGGCCCCTGGTCGAGCGGGAGGCCGAGACCCGTCCCGAGGGGATCCCAGAGTCCCGCCTGGAGGCCGACTGTCGGGTCGCCGACGTAGGCGACCGTGCTCTCCGTCACGGACGCCTCCGTGCCGAGAGCCCCGGCCACGTCCAGGAAAAGCCGCAGCTCCTCGCCGGGCACCGGCCAGCTCCGCTCGTGCCGCCAGCCGCCTCCCTGCACGTAGAACGTGACGTCTGGAAGCGCGGGATCGACGTCTCCGCGCAACCAGTGCCCGAAGAAGCCGGCCAGCTCTTCGAGGTAATCCACCTTGACGAACGGCGACACGTCCGGCGGCGTGTGGAGCCACGGGCCGACCAGCAGACGGCGGGGCGCGTCGATTCGCTCGTAGGCCCGCACCATGGCCTCCGGGAAGAGGTCGCGCCACCCACCGACGAGCAGGGTCGGGATGCGGATCTGCTCGATCGGAATCGCCTTCGAGACCCAGTATTCGTCCCGTGACGGATGCTCGAACCAGGGCAGCAGATACGGGCGCGCGCGGCGGAGCCTCTCGTCCCACACTCGCCGCCAGCGGTCGTCCGGGTCGGAGAGCATGGGAGGCGCGAGCTGCATCGCCAGCATGAACGAGCCCCAGATCCCGAGCGCCCCGAGCGCGTTGCGGCAGCCGCCCGGATAGAGCCAGTCGTGGTACGGGTCCGTGCCCGCGAACACCGGCGCGATCGCCTTCAGGTGAGGCGAGCCCGCGGCGGCCGCTCGGAGCGCGGTGATGCCGCCGTAGGAGACCCCCCACATGCCGATGGCTCCGTCGCACCACGGCTGCACAGCCGTCCAGGCGAGCAGCTCGCGGAGATCGTCCACTTCTGCCGCGTCCATCGCGTCCGCGGCGATTCCGCTCGACCCGCCGAGGCCGCGGAAGTCGACGAGCAACGTCGCGAACCCCCGCTCCGCGAGGAACGTCGTCGCGTGCTCGTAGGCCGACGCGATGACGTCGTCTTTGCGATAGGGGTAGCAGGAGACGAGCGCGGGATAGCTGCCGCCGGCCGCGGGCAACCGGAGGTCGGCGGCGAGCTCCGCTCCGTCGGAGAGCTCGATGAGGACGTTTCGCTCGAGCCTCGTCTCGGTCCGCCCTCGCGCCTTGTCAGCCGCACCACCGCTTGATGAAGAGCGCGTAGGCCTGCGCTGCGTGAGCAGGTCCGGCGGTCTCGACGTACTCGTTCGCCACGTGGCACTGCTCGAGCCGGCCCGGCCCGAAGATGAGCCCCGGGATACCCCGCTCCGCGTACCAGGCGAGGTCGCAGGCCGCGCGGAAACCCTCCAGCCGGGGCTCGAGGCCCACCTGCTCGGCGCAGTCTCTCATCGTTGCCACGACAGGATGGTCCGGGGGCGCGTCGGAGGGCGGGAAGTAGATGCTGTTGATCCCCCAGGTGAACCGCGGCGGGTGCTCGCGGAGCCACGGGTCCGGCCGGCAGGCGTCGAGGACATAGCCCTCGATCTCCTCGCGGACCTGGTCGAGGGTCTGGTCCGGATAGAACCAGAGGCCGTACTCGACCGAGCAGTAGTTGGGGGTCGTGCCGGCGTTCGAGAAGAGGTTGAGTCTGCCGTCGCTCCCACCGCCCGGGCCGCCGACGATGATTCCGGGGAGCAGCGTGTCGTAGCCGGCGGGCAGGAAGGGGTGGGACTTCGTGTTCGCCCACTGCCGCTCGAGCTCCTGGAGCGCACCGACGATCTTCAGCATCTTCTCGATCGCGTTCACGCCGCCGCCTCCCCGGCCGCCGGCATGGACAGAGAGGTAGCGGGTGCTGGCGTGCGCCTCGACACCTTCGACCTCGATCCGGAAGTGCACGAGACCTCCCTCGGTGAGGGAGATGCCGAGATTCGTCGGCTCGACCGAGACGACGGCGTCGGGTTGCGGGGCTCGGGCGGCCACCTCGCGGGTGCCGTTGCCGACCACTTCCTCGTCGGTCACGAGGTGGAAGGAGATGTCGCCCCTCGGCTCGAAGCCCTCGTCGAGGACAGCCTTCGCCGCACACAGTGCGGCGGCGATGCCTCCTTTCATGTCGGCAGCTCCCCGTCCGTAGAGCCGGCCGTCGGCGATCTCGCCGCCGAAGGGCTCGTGCGTCCAGGCCGAGGTGTCGCCGACAGGCACCACGTCGAGGTGGCCGTTGAACGCGAGCGAGCGGCCGCCCCCGGAGCCGGCCAACGTGGCGACCACGACAGGGTGCGCGTCGAACGTGGCGGAGGGCCCGACGTCCCACGTCTCGATCGAGAAGCCCAGCGAGCGGAGCAGCTCCTCGGTGAATTCCATGCAGCGGCGCGCCTGCTCCGGGAAGTGCGTCGCCTCCTTGGCCTGGCTCTCGGTGCGGAAGCCGATGAGCGTCCGCAGGAGCTCGTGCAGCTCGTCTTGCCGAGACGAGACTGCCTCGGCGGGGCTCACCGTCACGACTGCTCCGCCGCCGAGCGCTGCTCGGCCTCCTCGACCGCTTCGAGCGCGGGCTCGGCCTCGTAGACGTCCTCGGGTGCGTAGCGCACGTTGCGGCCGTGCTCGTCGAAGACGTGGCTGCGGTGAGGCGTGAAGGACAGACCGACGTTGTCGTCCTGGCTCACCGGCGTCTCGGGTGGCGTTCGCACCTGGAGCATCGTCCCCGCCGCCTCGATCGTGAGGAAGAGATCGGAGCCGACCGGCTCGACCAGCTGCACCGTCCCTGGCAGGGCGCCCTCCCCCGCCGGGAGCACGCGGACGTCTTCGGGGCGGATGCCGAGATTCGCGCTCGCGCCGGCCGCACGCTCGAACACCGCCGGGTCGACGCCCGCTGCGCGCGGATCCAGGTCGACGAAGAACCCCTCTCCGCTGAACCCCCAGCCGCCGTTGTGGCGGGCCACGGAGCCGGGAATCAGGTTCATCGGCGGCGAGCCGATGAACGTGGCCACGAACACGTTCGTCGGCCGGCTGTACACCTCTTCCGGCACGGCCAGCTGCTGGATCACGCCGTGCTGCATGACAGCGATACGGTGCCCCATGGTCATCGCTTCGACCTGGTCGTGCGTGACGTAGATCGTCGTAGTGCCCAGGCGCTGGTGGAGGCGCGTCAGCTCGCCCCGCGTCTGGACGCGCAGCAGCGCGTCGAGGTTGGAAAGCGGCTCGTCCATCAGGAATGCGTCGGGCTCGCGCACGATCGCCCGCGCGAGCGCAACGCGCTGCCGCTGGCCACCGGACAGCTGGTCTGGGTAGCGATCGAGCAGCTCGTCGAGCTCGAGGATCGTGGCCGCGCGTTTGACGGACTCGCGGATGTCCTCCTTCGACTGCTTGGCCATCTGAAGCGGGAAGGCGACGTTCTTGAAGACGGTCATGTGCGGATAGAGCGCGTAGTTCTGGAAGACCATCGCCACGTTGCGCTTGACCGGGTCGACGAAGTTCACGAGCCTGTCCCCGATCGCGATCTCGCCGGAGGTCGCATCCTCGAGCCCCGCGATCAGCCGCAGGATCGTGCTCTTCCCACAGCCGGAAGGCCCAAGCAGCACGAGGAACTCGCCGTCCTCGACGCGGAGCGATACGTCGTTCACCGCGACGACGTTGCCGAAGCGCTTCGTCAGGTGCCTGAGAACGACCTCTCCCATGCGATCCTCCCTACCCCTTCAGGGCCCCGGCCAGCGAGGCTCGTACGAACCAGCGCTGGAAGATCAGGAACACGATCGTGATCGGCACCATCGTCATCAGCGAGCCGGCGGCGATCACGCCCCAGTTGGTGACGAACTGCCCTTCGAGCGTCCCGACACCGACCGTGAGCGTCCGCATCTCGTCGTTCGTCGTGGCGACGAGCGGCCACAGGAAGGCGGTCCACGCCGTCATGAACGTGAAGATCCCGAGCACGACGAGGGCCGGCTTGATCAACGGGATCACCACCCGCCGGAAGACCTGCCACTCCGACGCACCGTCGAGACGCGCCGCTTCGTAGATCCCTTCGGGAAGCGTCGCGATGAACTGGCGCATCATGAAGACGCCGAGCGGGCTCACGGCCATCGGCAGGATCAGCCCCCAGTACGTGTTCAGCAGGCCGAGATCCTTGACGATGAGGTAGAGCGGAGCGAGCAGCGCCGCCAGCGGCACCATCAGCGTGGCGAGGACGAGGAAGAAGAGCACCTGACGCCCCGGGAAGCGCATCTTCGCGAACGCGAAGCCGGCCAGCGACGCGATGACGAGGTGGATGAGCGTCGTGCCCGTGGCGAAGATGAACGTGTTGAGGGCCCAGCGCCAGAAGCTCGTGCGCTCGAAGAGGAACTCGAAGTTCCCGAAGAACCACTGCGGCGGCCAGGAGAAGAGCTCGACCTCGTCCCGGAACGCCGGCGAGATCAGGTACACGAACGGAGCGATGGCTCCGAGCAGGAACAGCCCGAGCACGACGTAGGCAAGGACGGCCCTGCCGCCGCCGCCTGGCGGTGGCCCGTTGCGCCGCGGCCTCGAAGTCGCCGACCTGATCGACGGTGACGTCGGTCATGTCGTGCTCCGCCGGTCGGACCCGAGAAGCCGGAACGAGACCCAGGTCAGGAAGAAGATCAGGCAGAGCAGGCCGATACTCGTCGCATACGCAAGCCCCGTGTTCTGGAACTCGAACAGGTTGCGATAGATGAAGAAGACGATCGTCGTCGTCGCGAGTGCGGGCCCGCCGTCGGTCAGCGAGTAGACCGAGTCGAAGATCTGGAAGTTGTAGATGATCGCGATCACGACGGCGAAGAGCAGGAGCGGGCGCAGCACCGGCAGCGTCACGCGGAAGAAGCGGCGCATGCCGCTGGCGCCGTCGACGCGGGCGGCGTCGAGCAGCTCGCCGGGAACGCCCTGCACGCCGGCGAGCCAGTAGAGCACCCAGAACCCGAACCCGCGCCAGATCTCGAGGGCACAGACCGTCAGGAGCGCGAGCTTCGCATTCCCGAGGAAGTTGATCTTGTCGACGCCGAGCCCGTCGGCGACGAGGTTTGCGACGCCGAAGTCGTAGTGGACCATGTACTGCCAGATGAGCCCGGCGATGACCGGAGGCGCGAGCAGCGGGAAGTACAGGGCGAGCTTGAAGACGGTGCTGCCCCTCCGGTAGGTGTTGAGGAGGAGCGCTATGACCATCGAGAAGACGAACGCGACCGAGACCGCGATGAGCACCATGTAGAACGTGTTGACGACCGACTTGCGCAGCTCGGCGTTGCCGGCGGCCCGGCTCCAGTTGTCCAGACCGACGAATGTCGGGTCGTCCGTGAGGCCGCCGGAATGGAACGCCAGCACGACGGACCAGACCGCCGGAACCGCCAGGAACAGGATCCAGGGCACGAAGTACGGGAGGACGAACGCGTACCCGCGAAGGCCCTTCCGACGCCGATAGCGTCGGGCCTCGCGGGCGTAGTCCTCCTCGCTGAGAGTCAGCGCCGCCCAGTCCTCGCCGGCCGTCGCGCTCAGTGCCCGTCCTCCCTTCCGCTGAAGGTGGCGCCGCCGCGCGGCGGCGCCACCCTTCGTGGGATCAGGCTACTAGCCGGCCAGGATCGCCTCGGCGTTCGTCTGGGCCGAGTTCAGCGCGTCCTCCACGGAGGAGCTGCCGACGCAGGCTGCCTCGAGCGCCTTGGAGTACTCGTCGAGGACCTGGGAGATCTTCGGGTGCGTGACGAGACCGTCCCAGGCGGTCTGTGCGAACTCCTGGTTCTTGACGAGCAACGGGTTCCCGCCGCTCGCGTCGGCGTCGTCCCGGGCCGGGACGAACGCGTAGCGGGTGTTGTACTGGCTCGAGTACTCGGCCGTCGACATGAACTTGATCAGCTCCCAGGCCGCTTCCTTCTGCTGGCTGCGCGCGTGCATGGACCAGTGGCCCGTGGTCGAGAACGTCGTCCGCCCGCCGCCCGGGGCACCGACCGGCAGGTCGATGTCCCACTCGAACGGCAGCCCCTCGTCCTCGAAGGGCACGACGCGGCTCGGCTCGTCGAGCAGCACGGCCAGCTTGCCCTGGCTGAAGAGCGAGACACCGCCCTCCCGGTCGTAGGCGCCGACCGGCGGCTGAATCTTCTCCACGAGGATCAGGTCGGCGGACTGCTGCGTCGCGTCGATGACCGGCTGCGAGTTGATCGTGGCCATCGTGTTGTCCTCGGAGATGACGTCGCCGCCGAGGTTGTGGACGTTCTGCAGGTTGAAGTACCAGTTGAAGTCCTTGGTGGTCTGGGTGACGTGGAAGCCCCAGACGTCGTCGGCCGTCACCGCCTTGCCGACCGTGATGAGATCCTCGACGGTCGCGGGCGGGCAGGCCGGCGCCGGTGATGAGGTCGAGGTTCAGAAGTTCACGATCGTCCCGATGATGAACGGGACGCCGTAGAGCTTGTCGTTGAAGATGCTCGGGTTGATGATCGCGTCGGAGAAATGCGCCCGCTCGCTGGCCCAGTCCTCGCCGGCGATCAGGACGTCATGTCCTCGAAGTTGCCCTGCTCGCCGAACAGCGTCAGGTGGGTGGAGACCTGGTACATGACGTCGAACACGTCGTCGCCCGCGAAGTTCGCGGTGTACAGCGCCTCGAGCTGATCCCACGGGATGATCGTGTGCTCGATCTCGGCCCCCGTTGCATCCTTGAACGGCTGCAGCCACTGCTCGGTCAGCTCGGCCTCGTCCTCGCCGTGGGGCGCCTTCGCGTACTTGATCGTGATGCCCTCGAGGTCGACGCCCGAGCCGGCGCCGCCGGCGCAGCGCCGGTGTCCGCCGGCGGCGCGGGCTCGGCGGGCTCGGCGGGAGGCGCAGCCTCTCCACCGTCGTCGTCACCGCCTCCGCACGCGGCGAGCAGCGCCCCCGCCGCGGGCAGCGAGAGGCCGAGGCCTATCGCTCGCTTGAGGAACTCGCGCCGGCCTATGAGACCGTTGCGCAGCATCGTCGTGAGATCGTCGGACCTGTCCACCGATCCTCCTCCCCTCGTCGCTCAGCTCGCTCGTCGCACCTCTTGCTTAGACGCGCATCCGGTCGATTGGTTTGGTTGGTTGGCAGGGCATCTTAGACACATATGCACAGATTTCAACATCAGCGTATAACCTATAACCTCCGTCGGTGGCCTTCGCCGAGACGCCGCTCCAGCGCCTTGTCGACCTCGGCGGCCGCACGGCGCTCGTCACCGGCGCCGCCCAGGGCTTCGGCTTTGCCTGCGCGCGCAGGCTCGCGGAAGCGGGCGCGTCCGTGGTGCTCGCCGACCTGCGAACCGACCGCGTGGAGCAGGCGGCGTCACGGCTGGCGGCACAGGGTCGTTCCGTCCGAGCGGTGAACGGGGACGTCGCCCTCGAGACTGACGTGACCCGGATGGTCGCGGCGGCCGTCGAGAGCTTCGGGAGCCTCGACGTGCTGGTCAACAACGCCGCCGTCTACTCGAACTACCTGCTCGACGCGCTCGAGGGCGCTGAGCTCCGCCGGATCCTCCAGGTGAACGTCGAGGGTGTCCACCTCTGCACGCGAGCGGCCGTCGCGCAGATGCGCCGGCAGGGCGGCGGCGGCTCGATCGTCAACGTCACCTCGATCGACGCGATCCATCCGACCTCGCTCGGGATGGCGCACTACACGACGTCGAAGCACGCGATCTGGGGCTTCACGAAGGCGATGGCGCTCGAGCTCGGGCCCGAGGGCATCCGCATCAACGCCGTGGCACCCGGGCCGTCCCTGACGGAGGGGGCGGTGGAGTACATCCAGGCCGGGGCGCCGGAGGGCATCGACATCGAGGCGCAGTGGGAGGGCGCCTCGCAGCGGGTGCCGATGCGCCGCTGGGCCGATCCGGACGAGATCGGCCGCGCCGTGCTGTTCCTCGCCTCCGACCTCGCCTCCTACGTGCACGGGGCACAGCTCGTGGTCGACGGGGGCTATCTCGTCGCCTAGACGGCGCCGAGCGGGCCGGATGAGATCCGGCCCCTACGTCCGCAAGTCTCCGGCAACGACGACTGGTCGTTGTGGACGGGGCGTCCCTGGCCGGAGGTCGTTGTAGGGGCCGCGATCCCATGCGGCCCGGTCTTGGCCGTCGGCCGCGACGCCGGAAAGCCCTGGCCCGCCGAGTAGTCCGTTGTAGGTGCCGCGATCTCCACGCCCTGCCGTGTCGCGTGCCGTCAGAGCCCCGCAGACGCCGACGGCGCTCAGTAATCCGTGCGAGGTCACGAGTCTCGACGCCCTGCTCCTTCGCGACTCAGGCCCCGCAACCAGCCGACGCGCTTCTCGTCCGTGGTCGAGCAGCCCTCCTGGAAGCACGCGAGGAGACAAGGCAGGCCCGTGTCGTCGCCGGGCTGGTCGGCCTGAGCGCCTCGACCGTTGGAAGGAGCTCGCGGACGGCGTCTCGTAGCCTGCGGCGATCCGCGCGGGCCCGTGGTCCGCTAGGAGCGCGAGCAGCCGGGCGAGCTCGTGCACGTGAGGTCAAGGGGTCGGCTGCTTCTGCTCGGTCGGCAGGCGCTCCACGACGCCACGACGCACGAAGCGGATGCCGGCTGGCAGACCTGCACCAGGAGATCGACGACCCCTGAGCCCCTGGTAGTAGCCGAAGGGGGACGCAGCCCGACGCACTCGTGGCCGAGGTGCTCACGGATCAGGCGCGAGGTCAGCGTCGACCTCCTCGCGCAGCGGCAACGGCGAGCGGCAGGAATGACGGCGACGGTCCCTTCTCCGCCGTCGTACTCGATGTCCTTGAACGGACAGTGGCTGAACGTGTGCTGCTGCACGTCGAAACGCCGCTTCGCTAGTGGCCTATGGCTCGGCGTGACAGCGTCCAGCGTGCAAGAGCGTGCGGCACCGACGCGGTCACCAACACCGACTCGGCATGCACTCGCTCGACGACCTCGAGCGCCGGCCGCAGCTCTCGGATCGAGCGCCAGCTCGTAGCGCGGGAAGTTCGGGCTCCGGGTGAAGAGGCGACAGCACCTCCCCGACCGCGGCCGTCTCCGTGTCGTAGCTGACGAGGATCGTGGCCAGTCGCGTCTCCCTTTGGCTACTGGACGAGCAGGCCGCCGTCGACGACGAGCTCCGCACCGGTCACGAAGGAGGCGTCCTCCGACGCGAGGAACGCCGCCACCGCCGCGACCTCCGACGGCTGCCCGACCCGGCCGATCGGATGGAGCGCGTCGAGCTCGGCCCGGCGGCTCGCCGGGTCGGCGTGGCCCTCGAGGTAGACGCGCATCTGGTCGGTCTCGATGAACCCCGGCGAGATGCAGTTGACGCGCACGCCTCGGCGCGAGATAGTCGATCGCCATCTGCCTCGTCAGCGCCAGGACGGCGCCCTTCGACGCGCAGTAGGCCGCGTCGTCGGCGAAGCCCACCGTCGCGGCCACCGAGCCGATGTTGATCACCGAGCCGCCGCCTGCGGCCAGCATCGGTGGGAGGGCGTGACGGCACCAGACGAAGATCCCGCGGAGGTTCGTGTCCATGACCTCGCCGAACTGCTCGTCCGTCGTGTCCACGACCGAGCGGAGCAGGCCGACGGCGGCGTTGTTCACGAGGACGTCGATGTGCCCGAAGCGCTCGAGCGCCCTGTCGACCGCTGTGGCGACCGCGCCAGGGTCCCTGACGTCGGCCGGCACGAAGATCGACCTCCGCCCCGCCCCGCGCCAGCCGCTCGAACAGCGCACGCCCTTCGGCGGCGGTACGCTGGCTGCCGACGACGGCGGCGCCCTCGTCGACGAAACGCTCGACGATCGCGCGGCCGATGCCGCGGCCACAACCAGTTACGATCGCTACTTTCCCGGCCAGCCTGGCGGCCGGGAGCGCGGCCGTCGGTCCGGCGCCCGCGCCACCGGCAGTACTCATAATCTGGGATGATAGGCTACTCAGCTTCGAACGCTCCATCGCGGGAGGAGGCGGCCACGGCGGACATCGGGACCTGGAAGGGGATCTTTCCCGCGCTGTGCACGCCTTTCGACGAGGACGACCGCGTCGATGCCGACGCCCAGGGGCGGGTCGTGCGCTTCGCCGTCGAGGCCGGTGCCCACGGACTCGTCGCCTTCGGCCTGGCCGGGGAGGTCCTGAAGCTCACGGCCGCGGAGCGACGGCTCCTCACGGACGTCATCCTGGAGGCTGCGGACGGCTTCGGGCCGGTGTTCGTGGGTGCCGGGGCCGAGAGCGTGAGCGCCTCCCGGGAGCTCGCCCAGCACGCCGAGGCGGCCGGCGCGAGCTGTGTGGTGCTCCCGGTACCGGTCTCGGCCCGGCTCGGGGCGGACGAGCTCGTCGAGTACTTCGCCGAGGTCGCGGCCTCCGTGTCGACTCCGGTCATGATCCAGGACGCGCCCGCCTATCTCGGACAAGCGGTCGGCCCCGACGCGGTGCGCAGGGTTGCGGACCGCGCACCCAACGTGCGGCTCGTGAAGCTGGAGGCGGGCCCCGCCGAGCTGTCCCGCTGGATCGCGGCGCTCGGAGGGGAGCTCAGCGTCTGGGGCGGAGACGCGGGCGTGTACCAGCTCGACTGCCTCCGGGTCGGCGCCGCCGGGATCATCCCCGGCGTCGACCTCGTCGACCTCCTGGTCGAGGTGTACGAGGCCGAGGCAGCCGGTAAGCCAACCCTCGCGGACGAGCTGTTCCGCCGCATCCTGCCCATGATCGTCTTCGAGATCCAGCACTCGATCGACCACTTCAACGCCTGTGCCAAGCACGTCCTCGTGCGGCGCGGCGTGCTCTCGAACGCCGGGCTGCGGGCTCCCGCCGAGTCTCTCGGGGACGCCTCCCGGCGGCTGCTCGAGGAGCACCTGGCCGCGCTCGAGCTCACCGATGTCGGAACTCGCGCCGCCGGCTAGGGCACAACGGGTCCACGACGACCTCCGGGAGCCGCGGCTCCGGGAGCGGCTCGCGGTTCGGCTCGCCTGCGAGATCGTCTCCGCGCGCATGGCCCCGGGAGCGCCTTTCCTTCTGCTGAAGACATCGTCCAGCAGTTCGGCATCAGCCGCACGGTCGCACGCGAGACGGTGCACACGCTGTCCATGCTCGGGCTCGTCCTCGTGCAGCACGGAAAGCGCACCGAGGTCCTGCCGGCCGAGGAATGGGACATCCTGAGCGACGTCGTCCAGGAGGCTTTGCGCCGCGAGGGCCGGGTGGGTCCCCTGCTACGCGACCTCTACGAGTTCCGCCTGCTCGTCGAGCCCGACGCGGCGCGCCTCATGGCCGAGCGCGGCTCCGACCGCGAGGTGAGCGAGCTCGCGAGGCTCGCGCAGACCATGAGCGAGCTCGCCGAGAAGACCGGGCGCGACCAGGGGGCAGAGCACCGACCGTGCGTTCCATGCCGCGGACTGGGACTTCCACCACCTCGTCGCCCGCGCGAGCGGCAACAGCCTGCTCGGCGCGGTCATCCGCGACATCCGTGAGGTCCTCGCGACGCTCTGGACGGTCTCGCGGCTCGCGCCCGAGGACGTCGCGCGGGTAGCCGAGTACCACGTACGGATCGCGAGCGCGGTGGCGCGCCGGGACACGGATGGGGCGGCCGAGGCGATGCGCGACCATCTGGCCTGGGCGTCGACGCTCGACCTGACGCGCGTCGACGACCAGACACCGAGAGCCTGAGGCCCGCAGGCGCAGACGGGCAGCGAGGGAACGACGTGGGTCTGATCATCGGGATCGACACCGGAGGAACGTTCACCGACCTGGTGGCGTTCGACTCGGCGACCGGCCGGGTCGCGGCGCTCAAGACGTCCTCGACGCCGCAGTCGCCGGGCGAGGCGATCGTCAACGCGCTCGCCGAGGGCGAGATCGAGGGCTCCGAGGTGGAGAGCTTCACGCACGGGACCACCGTGGGCACGAACGCGCTCATCGAGCGCAGCGGCTGCAAGGTGGCGTTCCTGACGACGAAGGGCTTCGAGGACACGCCCTACATCCAGCGGATCAACCGCAAGGTCCTCTACGACCTCCAGTGGCGCAAGCCGGAGCCACTGGTCGCGAGCCGGCGACTCTGCCTCGGCATCGGGGAGCGGCTGGACTCGAGCGGAGCCGTGGTGCGGGCGGTGGACGAGGACGAGGTGCGCGAGCTGTGCCGGCAGATCCGTGACGAGGGCGCCGAGGCGGCGGCGGTCTGCCTGCTCTTCTCCTACGTCAACACCGAGCACGAGGAGCAGGTGGTGCGGCTCCTGCGCGAGGAGCTCGACGGCTTCCCGCTCTCGGTCTCGCACGAGGTCGCCCCGATCTGGCGGGAGTACGAGCGGGCCTCGACGACGATCGCCGACGCCTACCTGAAGCCGCTGTTCTCCGGCTACGTCGGGAGCCTGGACGCCGCGCTCCGGCGGACCGGCATGACGCGCCCGTGGACGGTCATGAAGTCGAACGGAGGCGCCATGCTCGCCGAGGCGGCCGCGGAGGCGCCGATCCAGACCGTGATGTCGGGCCCGGCCGGCGGCATGATCGCGAGCGAGCGCTTCGCCAGAGCGCTGGGCGAGCGGGACGTGCTCACCCTCGACATGGGCGGGACGAGCGCCGACGTGGGCATCATCGCCGGCGGCGAGCAGCGCCATACGACCGAGTTCGAGATCGAGTGGGGGCTGCCGGCCGCGGTGCCGCTCATCGACGTGAAGTCGATCGGCGCCGGCGGCGGCTCGATCGCCTGGGTGGACGCGGGCGGCTTCCTTCGCGTCGGCCCGCGCAGCGCCGGGGCGCAGCCCGGCCCGATCTGCTACGGCCGCGGCGGCAGCGAGGTGACGGTGACGGACGCGAATCTCATGCTCGGTCGCCTCAACCCCGAGTACTTCCTCGGCGGGCGCATGCGACTCGACCCGGCCCTCCCGACCGAGCCCGTCGATCGGCTCGCCTCAGGCCTCGGGATGGAGCCGATGGAGCTGGCCGCGTCGGTCGTCGAGATCGCCAACGAGAACATGGCCAGCGCGATCAAGATGGTCTCCCTCGAGCGCGGCCACGACCCCCGACGCTTCGCTCTGCTCGCCTTCGGCGGTGCCGGCGGCCTGCACGCCGCCGCTCTCGCCCGCACGCTCGGCATCCCGAAGGTGATCGTTCCGCCCCACCCCGGGGTCTTCTCCGCGCTCGGCCTGCTGCTCGCGGACATCCGCGTCGACAAGGTGTGGACGCAGGCGTTCCGCTCGACGCAGGTCGACGCGGCGCTCGTCGAGCGGCAGTTCGCCCGGATCGCAGAACGGGCGGTCGCGGAGCTGCGTCAGGAAGGCTTCACCGGCGAGCCGCGCCTGCGCCGCGCGATCACGATGCGCTACTTCGGGCAGAACTACGAGCACGAGGTGGAGATGCCGGACGGCGCCCTCGACCACGACCTGCTCGTCGAGACCTTCAGGCGCTTCGAGCGGCTCCACGAAGAGCGCTACGGCTACGCCATCGAGGGCGAGGTGATCGAGCTGCTGAGCTTCAAGGTGACCGCGATCGGCCGTCGTCCCCAGATCGAGCTCGCGGGAGGGAACGGTGCCGTACAGCGGCCGAGGGCCGAGCGGGAGGTCTTCTTCCGCGGCCACGGGTTCGTCCCGAGCCTCGTTCTCCACCGCTCGGCGCTCGAGGCCGGCGAGACGCTCGAGGGCCCGTGCGTGATCGAGGAGGAGGGCTCGACGACGCTCGTCGAGCCGGACATGCAGGTCGAGCGGTCGCCCGAGGGCTCGCTCGTCATCACCACGGAGGCCGACGCGTGAAGCCGCAGGTCACAACCGATCAGGTCACGCTCACCGTCATCGACAACTACCTGACGAGCACGTGCCGGGACATGGGCGTGACGATGATGACGACCGCCTACTCGCCGATCTTCAACGAGTCGCTCGACTTCTCGTGCGTGATCTTCGACCCCGAGGGGCAGATGCTCGCCCAGGCGGAGTTCTGCCCGTCGCAGATCGGCACGATCAAGTTCACGGTGACGTGGACGATCGCCGAGCTCGGCCTCGACGCCTTCGAGGAGGGCGACGTCGTCCTCCACAACGACCCGTACCGCGGCTCCGGCCACGTCCCGGAGCACATGCTGCTGCGACCGGTGTTCTGGCAGGGCGAGCTCGTCGCGTTCGTCGCGAACGTCGCGCACATGTCCGAGATCGGCGCGAAGACCCCGGGCGGCCTCTGCGGCGACGCGACCGAGATCTTCCAGGAAGGCCTTCTCCTGCCGCCCGTGAAGATCAAGCGCCGCGGCGAGGACGTGGAGGACGTCTGGAAGATCGTGCTCTCGAACCACCGAACGCCCAAGGTCACCTACGGCGACTTCCGCGCCATGATCGGCTCGCTCGACCTGGGCGAGCGCCGCCTCCACAAGCTCATCGCCGACTACGGGCTCGACGTCGTGCGGGAGGCGACGCGTGAGCTGCTAGCCGTCTCGGAGCGGCGCATGCGGGCCGAGATCGAGCGGATCCCGGACGGCGAGTACTTCTTCGAGGACGCCATCGAGGACGACGGCATCAGCGAGGGCGATTACCCGATGAAGCTCGCCCTGACCGTGGACGGCGGCGAGGTGATCGCCGACTTCACCGGCTCCGCCCGACAGGCGGTCGGCCCCGTCAACGCGATCTACGCGGTCACGGCCTCCGCGATCTACAACGCGTTTCTCCACCTGACCGATCCGACGATCCCTCGCAACGAGGGCTGCTACCGGCCGTTCACGATCATCGCGCCGCCGGGGACGATCGTGAACTGCACGTTTCCGGCTCCCGTCGCGGGCGGCAACACGGAGACCAGCCCTCGCCTCACCGACATGGTCTTCGGCGCGCTCCAGCACGCGATCCCGGATCGTGTGGCGGCCGCATGCGGCGGAACCTCCTCCCCCTTCCTGTTCGGCGGCAGCGACCCGCGCACGGGTGAGCCGTACGCCCACTTCCATTTCGAGGGCGTCGGCTGGGGCGGCCGCCACGGCAAGGACGGGAACAACATGGTCGTGACCATCAACGGCAACTGCCGCAACACGCCGGTGGAGGTCTTCGAGACGCGCTACCCGGCCTTTCGCATCGAGTCGTACCGGCTCGTGCGCGATTCCGGTGGGCCGGGCGAGTTCCGGGGCGGCCTCGGCGGCGAGCGCGTCTTCACGGTCACCGTCCCGGAGGTCACCGTCAGCGCCCTCCTCAACCGTATGAAGACCGAGCCGTGGGGCGTCCTCGGCGGCGGCAACGGCGCCGTCGGAGGACTCTGGGTGCGCCGCGCGGGTCAGGACGAGTGGAGCACGTTCGTCGAGGAGTTCGGCACGATGTCCCCGTCGAAGTTCTCCGGCGTGATCCTGCACGAAGGCGATCAGGTGAAGATCCTGATGCCCGGCGGCGGAGGCTACGGCGATCCCGTCGCGCGCGACCCGGAGCGCGTGCGCCGCGACGTGGAGGAAGGGTTCGTCAGCGCCGAGGCGGCCGCTCGGGACTACGGCCTCGAGGCTACGGGCTGATGGGAGAGTGGCGCACCGCCGATACGGGCTACCTGAAGCCGAACCGGACCCACTGCGACCTCTGCGGACAGCTGATTCCGGGTCGCTACTGGGTCGCCAGCGTGGATGGCGCGGAGCACGCCTACTGCAGCCCCGAGCACGAGGAGAAGTACGTCTCCTACTGGCTGCCGCGCTACGGACCAGGCGGCGCGGGCAGCCGCTGACCCGATCACGAAGGAGGAGCCTTGGCCCCCACGCCCGAAGCGCGCCTGCAGGAGCTCGGGATCGAGATCCCGGAGCCCGCGCCGCCCGTCGCCAACTACGTCGGAGCCGTACGCGTCGGTGAGCTCCTGTTCGTCTCGGGCCACGGGCCCTACGAGAACGGCGAGTACCGCTACCTCGGCAAGCTCGGCCGTGATCTCGACGTCGCCGCCGGGCAAGCCTCCGCACGCCTCGTGATGATCAACTTCCTCGCGTCGGTGAGGGCCGAGCTGGGCACGCTCGACCGTGTCGAGCGGATCGTGAAGCTGCTCGTCATGGTCAACTCCGCCCCCGATTTCGGTGACCAGCCACAGGTGGCGAACGGAGCCTCCGACCTGCTCGTCGAGATCTTCGGCGAGGCGAGAGGGAAGCACGGGCGCTCGGCCGTCGGCATGGGCGCGCTGCCGATGGGGATCTCGGTGGAGATCGAGGGCGTCCTGCAGGTCTCCTAACACACTCTGCGAAGGCGTGGCATCGGCCAGGGGAGCCAGATGCCGAGTGACGGGAGGAGGGTGAGTAGCGAATCGTCGGCGCGGCTCGAGGTCCGACTGCTCGGTGTAGTCGAAGTCATCCTGGACGGCCGCCGTCTTCGCGCCTTCAACTCTCTTCGCTTGCAGCGGTTCCTGGCCTTGATCGTGTTGCGCAGAGACCTGCAGCACCGCTCACGACTCGCGTTCGAGCTCTGGCCCGACTCCGACGAGCGTCAGGCTCGGACCAACCTCAGAAAGCTGCTGCACGACTTCCGCCACTCCCTTCCCGACGTCGGTGAGTTCGTCGAGATCGACAACGAGATCGTGCGGTGGATTGCGACCGGGCCGAGCGAGGCCGACGTGCTGAGGTTCCGCGACGCTATCGCAGCCGGCGATCTCGAGCTGGCGGTGCGCCTGTATTCGGGCGATCTCCTTCCGGCTTGCTATGACGACTGGGTCCTCGACGAGCGAGCGAAGCTTCGCTCCGAGGGCCACCGGGTCCTCGTGCAACTGACCGGCGAGGCTGCCGGGCGCGACGACCACGAAGCGACGGTCAGGCACACCCAACGCATCATCGACCTGGAGCCGACCGACGAGGCGGCCGTTCGAGCCCAGATGGAAGCCCATCTGGCGCTCGGCGACCGAGGCGCGGCGCTGCGCTCCTATCACCGGTACGCGGAGGTGCTCGAGCGAGACCTCGCGATGGAACCCGGCGAGGCCATCGGGGCGATGTACCGGCAGCTCCGGGCGAACACAGCCGACCGCGAGGAGCTCGAGGGCGAGGACGTGGCACCCGTCGCCGGAGTGCCGTTCGTGGGCCGCGACCTCGAGCTGGACCAGCTCGACCAGGCATGGAACGCAGCGCGGGAGGGTCGGGCCCATCTCGTGTTGCTCTCCGGCGAAGCGGGGATCGGGAAGTCCCGCCTCGCGCTGGAGCTGGGACGGCGCGTTCGGGCCGAGGGACACGTGGTGGCTTCGGCTCGGGCGTACGAGGCGGCGGGCAGACTGCCGTGGGGCCCCGTCGTCGACCTCCTTCGATCGGATGCTCTCCGGAGCCACATCGACACGCTCGAGGTGGTCTGGAGGACCGAGCTCGCTCGTCTCCTCCCCGAGCTCCTCGAGGTTTCGCAGCCACCCGCACCGAGCCGCTCGGGCGACCTGGCGCAGCGCCGTCGGTTGTTCGATGCCGTGAACCGGGCCGTCGTCGGCGAGCGCCCGCGTCTGCTGATCATCGACGATCTGCAGTGGTGTGACGCCGAGACCATCGAAATGATCGGCTTCGTCGTCCGTTCCGGACAGACGGCACCGGTCCTCGTGGTGGGTACCGTCCGCTCGGAGGAGATCCCAGAGGGTCATCCCCTTATCGGACTCATCGACGCCTTGGGCCACGACAAGGTAGTGACCACCGTGCCTCTCGACCGGCTCGACGAAGTCACGACCGCGACGCTCGCGGCTCGGCTCCGCAACGCAGACACGATCGATCCGGAGCTCGCCGCACGACTCTGGGCGGAGACCGAGGGCAACCCACTCTTCGTCATCGAAGTGCTTCGAGCCGGCGTCTCCGCTTCGGGAAGCCAGGCGGCGCTCACTCCCACGATGCGGGCGGTGCTGGGCGCCCGACTGGGCCAACTTCCTGACCCCGCTCGGCGCCTTGCCGAGGTCGCGGCCGTCATCGGTCGGCCCTTCTCGGTGGGTCTGCTGGTCTCGGCCACCGGGATCGACGAGCCAGAGCTCGTCGATCATGTCGACGAGCTGTGGCGTCGACGGATCATCCGCGATCAGGGGCTCAGGTACGACTTCAGCCACGACAAGCTTCGGGCGGTTGCCCTGGAGATGCTCAGTCCAGCTCGTCGACGTCGACTCCACCGGGCCGTCGCCGAGGCGATCGCGGTCGAGTTCCGCCACGACCTTGAGGCGGCCAGCCCACAGCTCGCCGCCCACTACGAACAGGCCGGCATGGTCGAGCCGGCCATCGATGCCTACCGCGTGGCCGGGGCGCGAGCGGTGGCGGTGTCGGCCCTCGACGAAGCGGTCACCATGTTCCGGCGAGCGCTCTCGCTGCTCGCGGAGTTGCCACCCTCACCCGGTCGTGATGCGCTCGAGCTCGACATCCGGATCGCCCTCGGCTCACCCCTGGTAGCCCTCGAGGGGTACGGCTCCCGGGGAGCGCACCAACTGTACGAGCGGGCCCTTTCGCTCTGCCGTCAGCTCCACCGAGCCGTGGACCCTCCGATTCTCCGCGGTCTCGGCCTCGCTCGGCTGCAGGGCTGCCGCTTCGACGAGTGCAGCGAGCTCGGCCAGGCCCTCGTCGACCACGAGAGTCATGATCCGATCGCTCGGACTGAGGGCCGGTATCTCCTCGGCGTGAGCGCTTTCTGGCGGGGTGATCTGGCGAGAGCGCGTCAGTACCTCGAAGGCGCCATCGACGCCTACGATCTGTCCCATCGCCACGAGCATCTGACGTTGTACGCCCAGGACCCGAAGGCGGTCTGTCTCGTCACGCCTGGCCTGGGTCGACCTGTGGGCGGGAGACGCCGGCCGGGCCGATGAGAGGGCCCGATCTGCTCTCGAGCTGGCCGTCGATCTCGATCATCTCATGACGCTGTGGTACGTCCTCACCTACGCGGCGATCATCGCGGCCGAATCCGAGGATCTCGTCCGTCTCGCCGAGCTGCTCGGGGATGCCGAGCTCCTGGGGAAGCGTCTTCCGATGCGCTACCTCATGATCGTCGGAGAGGCCCTCCGGGGCTGGCTGGACGTCTGCGAGGGGTCACCCGGGGGCATCGAGCGGATCGTGCGGTCGGTGGCGCGCTCGCGCACCGAGGGGGAGAGCCTCCACCTGACCTACACGCTCCTGCTTCTCGCTCGAGCTCGTGGCATGGCCGGCGAGCTCCACGAAGGGCGAGCCGCGACACGCGAGGCGCTCTCGTGGACACAGCGCCGAAACCAGCGCTATCTCGAGGCCGAGCTCTGGCGAGTCGACGGTGAGCTGGCATATCGCAGCGGAGAATCCGAAGCCGCTGCGTCGCTGCGCAGAGCTGTCGAGGTCGCCGACGCGCAAGGCGCGAGCTGGTTGGAGCTTCGGGCCCTCCACTCCCTGGCCAGTCGATACCCCGATCAGGCGCTCCGGGAGCAACTCGGGGACCTCGTCGAGACTATCCCTTCGGGCCACGAGCTTCCAGCGTTCCGGGCGGCAACCGGTCTTCTGAACGCCTCCGTCTGAGAGGGAACGCTTACGGGAACGCCGGCGCGTGCATCCTCGGCGAATCGAGCAGAGGAGCACGCCATGAGCGACCTGATCAAGGCCTTGACCGACACCGTGCGGGGTCGCGTCATCGTCGCCGCGGATCCCGACAACCTCTTCCACGTCAACCAGAACATCGCTCCGGCGAAGCGGCGGTGAGCGTGATGACCGGACTGCTGACGACGCAAGGAACAGGCGAAATGCACTGGGAACCCGACACATCGCTGATCGACGCGGCGCGCGAGATCGCTCCGATCGTCCGGGAGCACAGCCAGGAAGCAGAGCGGGAACGACGTCTCTCCCAACCGGTCTTGAAGGCACTGCGCGAGACGGGCCTTCTGCGAATGACAACTCCCCGTTCGCTCGGGGGGTTGGAGACCGACCCTGTCACCCGCGCCCTCGTCGGTGAGGAAATCGGTCGCCACGACTCTGCTGCGGCGTGGACCCTGGAGAACCCGCTGGACTGGGCCTTCTTCTGCTGCCGTCTCCCCGACGAAGGAGCCGAGGAGATCTACAGCCGCGGAGCGGACATCCTGATCGCCGCCCAGTTCGGCCGCCCCCTGAAGGCCACGTCGACCGACGGCGGATACCGCATCTCTGGTCGAGCCCCGTTCGTCAGCAACTGCTACGACGCCGACTGGATCTCCTCGACGGTCCTCGTGGATGTCGACCAACACGCTGAGGGGGAGCCCGAGATGCGCATGGTCTACTTCCCCAGAGCGGAGTGCGAGATCATCGACACGTGGGACGTCATGGGGATGCGGGGCACGGGCAGCAACGATATCTCCGTGACGGACGTGTACGTGCCCAAGTCCAGGACCTTTCCGATGGTGCCCGACTTCGAGCCGGGATCGCACTATCGAGGCCCGCTCTATCGACTCCCGGTCGTGGGCGCGGCGGCGTCCGGCATCCCGACGCCGATGCTGGGGGTGGCGCGACGAGCTCTCGACGAGGTGACCGAGCTCGCCCGGAACAAGACTCCGGTGGCATCGAGCGGTCTGCTGAAGGAACGCGCGTCGGCTCAAGTCCAGCTGGGCCGAGCGGAAGCGATCCTGCGCTCAGGGCGCTTGCTGCTACTCGACAGCCTGAGCGAAGCGTGGCGGAGATGCGTCGACGGCGAAACGAACTCGCTGGAGCAGAAGGCGGACCTCCTGCTCGCGATGGCCCACGCGATGAGCAGCGCCGTCCAGGCGGTCGAGCTCGCATGCAGCATCGCGGGAACGACGGCGTTTCGAGCCACCAACCCGCTGGAACGTTGCTTCCGGGATGTCCAGACGATGAGACATCACGTCTTCGCCTCCGAGCAACGCTATGGGACCTTCGGGCAGGTGTATCTCGGGGTTCCACCGGACTTCCCCGTGGTTGCCTTCTAGCGTTCCACGCGTCTTCGCAAGGTCACGAGATCGCGCGCCGGGTCGGCTAGGTCGGAGCGGCGACCCGCAGGACGGCGTCGCCGTAGGTATCGGCGATCCAGACGTCGCCCTCGCCGGCTGCGATGCCGCCGAGGATGGCCGGCTGGGGCCCCGGTGGCCGCTCGAGCTCGAGCGTGAGCGTCCCCGTGACGCGACCCGTTTCCGCCTCGACCCAGGCAAGACGCTCGACGCCGAGAACCCAGAGGCCCGAGGTGGCGCCGGCGATCAGCAGCGGCTCCGAGTCGAGCTCGACCCGGGCTTCGACCGCATCCCGTTCCGGGTCGATGCGGGAGAGGGCGCCGGCCGTCGGGTGGCTCACCCACACCGCCCCGCCGACGACGGCCAGCTGTCCGGGCGGGTCGTCGAGCGGGATCGTGGAGACGAGGTTCGACGCCGGGTCGATGTGCGAGACGACGCCGGCCTCACGGCTGAGCGCCCAGACCGCCCCCGCGCCGGCGACGACGTCCGTCGGAGCGGGAACCGAGATCCGTGCGCCGACGGTGCCGTTGGCCGGATCGACGCGTAGGACCGCAGAGCCGGCAGGGTCCGGGATCCAGGCGTCACCGTCCGCGAAGGCGACGTCGAAGACGGGGACATCAGCGTCCAGCCGGCCCGCGATGCGCTCGGCGCCGGGGTCGATTCGGATCGCGTCGCTCGTCAGCTGGTCGAGGACGTACACCGAGCCCGCACCCGCCACCACCCTGCCCGGACGGCCGCCGAGCAAGATGCTGCGCGTGACCGACGCCTGTGCCGGGTCGATCCGGACGAGCGCACCGCGACTCGCCACCCAGACCGACCCCGCCGCGACGGCGATACCCGCCGGACGCTCGACCGAGACCGACGCGCCGACCGTGAGCTCCGCCGGCTCGTCACCCTCCTCGGCGTCCACCACGCGTGGCCCGGTCTCGACGGCCTGGGTCTGCTCGGGCTGGGCGGCGCCCCCGCTGCGGACGCCGTCGACCGCGGCGGCGACCCCGACCGTGAGAACGGCCGCCACGAGCAGGAAGGTCGCGGCTCTCCGCACGGCTCGTGCTCACCCCTCCTCGAGCCACACGTCGCCGTAGAACGGGTAGAGGTTCGTCGGCGTCGGTCTCCACCCGTGCACTCGGCGGTGGTGCGCCCACACGGTGGCCGGCGAGAAGAGCGGTACGAGCGGCAGGTGCTCGGCGCAGCCGACCTGGATCTCGTACGCGGCCGCCTCGAGCGCCTCCTCGTCCGGGGCCTGCTGCCATGCCCGGCAGGCGCTGTCGAGGGCAGGGATCGAGGCGCGCTGCCAGTTGGGGCCGGCGTGCGACCACGAGGAGACGAAGCCGACGATCGCGTCCACCGGGTCCGGCCAGAACCACTTCGAGACGAACGCCTCGGGATGGTCGCCGAGCGCTGTGTAGAACGCCTCGAACCCCGTCACCGGGCGCAGCTCGAGCGCGACGCCGACGCGCGCGAGCAGCTCGACGATGCGTGCGGCCGCGCGGCGCACCGTCGCGTCCTCGAGCACGAGCGCGCTGAAGCGGAGCCGGATGCCGTCGCCGTCGCGCGGAAAGCCGGCGGCGTCCAGCAGCTCCTCGGCGCGTCCCGGCTCGTAGCCGCCGAGGCGTTCGACCTCCGGCGTATACCAGCGTGACGCCGACGGAATCGGCCCGTGAGCCGGCCAGCCGTGCCCGTCGAGGTCCTGGGCGACCAGCGCGTCGCGGTCGATCGCGAGGGAGATCGCACGGCGCACGCGCACGTCGTGGAACCCGAGCCCGGTCGTCTCGTGGTCGAGCGCCAGGTAGGCGAGCGACGACTGCTGGAACTCGATCACACGTAGGTCGGGGTTCGAGCGCAGGCGCTCGACCTCGAGCAGGGACGGGTTCTGGACGCAGTCGACGAGGCCCGCCTCGAGCGCCGCCGCCCGCTCGCCCTCGTCGACGATGGGCAGCCAGCGCACACCGTCGAGATGGGCGGGGCCACGGTTGTCGAACCAGCTCGTGAGCGGGCCCGGATAGTCGTCCCAGCGCCGCACCTCCTGCTCCTCGCCCGGCCTCACCGAAACGAACGCGAAGGGCCCGGTGCCGTCCGCCGCGCCGTATCCCCACTCCTCGCCGAGCTGCTCCCGCAGCGCCTGGTTGTGGATCGCCGAGTGCCAGGAGCGCAGCAGCGAGGGCAGCCCGGCGAACGGGTGGTGGAGGGCGACGACGACCTCCTCACCCTCCGCCCGCACGCTCTCGATCGCCGTCCAGAAGAACGCGTTGACGGGCGACTCGCCTGGATCGCCGTGGAGGTTGAACGCGGCGGCGACCGCGGCGGCATCGCACGGAGCCCCGGACTGGAAGCGCGCGCCGGATTTGATCCTGAACCGCCATGCGAGCCCGTCCGGATCCTGCCGCCAGCTCTCGGCGAGCATGGGCCCGAGGCGGCCCTCGGGATCGGCCACGACCACCGTCTCGTAGATCGCGCACCACGCCGGGTCGACGTGCGCGCCGGTCGCGGGATCCGCGCGGGAGAAGTCGTAGTCGTAGCCCTCGCGCAGCACGCCGCCGCGCTGCGGTGTCATGCCGCGTCCCTCGCTCACGTCAGAATTCCTCGGCACACCAGGGCGCCGTCGTGACGCGGAAGAGGGCATCGAGCCGCCTCACGGCGCCTGCGCTGAGCTCCTCGATGCGGCCTGCGCGAAGGAGCCTCTCGAAGGTCATGCCCCCCAGGTAGACCGATCCGAGCTCGGCCACGGACAGCCTGACGTCGGCAGGGGCCCGGGTGGGCTCGAGCGTCGCGCCCGCCGGCGAGGCCCTGATGCGCCGGCGCCCCTGGTTCCACGGACAGCGCTCGTCGGCCAGCTCGAGAACGGCCTCGCCCTCTCCGGCGAAGGACCGAGCCGCCAGAGCGGCGCCCGCATCGACCGGACGCACCCAGAGCCCGTCGGTCAGCAGCAGCCGCAGGTGCGAGGGCTCGCGAACGAGCAGGGTCAGCGGGTGGTCGACCGGCAGGTGCAGGGCCCGTACCTGCCCGACGAGGTCGAGCGAGAGCAGGAAGCGCCAGATCTCCGTCACCCCGCGGGGCGTGGTCGCCATCGCCTCGAGCACGTCCAGGCGCGCGGTCGACACGCCGCCCTCCCACGAGCCGTGGACACGGTAGAGCGCATACGCCTCGGGCCGTCCGTCGACCTCGAGCAGGGCACGGAACATGGGCGGGGCGGCCGGCGACGTCCCCGGTGGGCCGGCGAGCCGCCACGAGCGCCACCAGGCCTCGGAGCGAGACGCCAGCCCGGGCGTCGTCGCGCGGACGTCCTCGTAGATCGCCGGCAAGGCGTCCAGCGCCTCGTCCAGGTCGACCAGACGAACCTGCGCCCCGGCTGTCGGCTCGCTCGTCAGCTCGACCCGCTCGCGGGCTGCGTCGATCCTCGCGACGAAGGCGCCAAGGCCGTAGCCGAAACGCCCGTACAGGTCGCCCCCGGTCGACCAGAGCACCGAGAGCGCCTCCCCTCGCTCGTGCCCGTCCTCGAGCACCCGCTCCATGAGCCGCTGCAGGTGGCCGCGCCGGCGGTGGCCGGGCAGCACGCCGACCATGGTCACGCCGCCGCAGTCGACCTCACCACCGGGCACGCTGAGGCGGAAGGCGAGCGTGCCGGCGGTGCCCACGACATCGTCGTCTTCGCAGGCGAGGAAGAGTCGTTCCGTGTCGAAGACAGGCGAGAGCCGCGCCACCTCGTCGTCGTCGATCGCCCCACCGAAGGCGGCCGTGCACGTCCGCAGGAAGAGCCCGAGCTCGTCGGGCCGGCACGTCCGGACGTCACTCACCTGGCTCGCCGCTGCGCGCGACCGGAACGCCGTCGCGCACGTCGATCTCGACGCCGTAGCGGGCACGCGCGGCTTCGGGCGACGTGAAGCCCGCGCGGACGTCGGCGAGGACGAGCTCGCGCTCCCGCTCGCGCGGCGGCCCGTAGCCCCCGCCCCCGGCGCTGTCGATGAGGACGGTGTCCCCCCGCCGCAGCACGACGTTCGCGAACTTCGACGCGCTGCGCGTGCCGAACGCCTGCTGGAACGTCCGGAACTCCGTCTCCCCGGCCCGGCGCACGAGGATGGCCGCGGGTCGTCCCGCCTCGCCTCCGAAGAGCCCCCAGGCACCTGCCTTCACGCGATCCATGATGGCGCTTACCGTGATCTCCGGCGCCGTTACCGTCATGATGCGGCGCGTCGCGAGCCCGCCACGGCGCCGCCCCGCGCCCCCCGAGTCGGGCAGCAGCTCGTAGCGCTCGGTCAGGAACGGGAAGCGGGTCTCGAAGACCTCGACAGGCGTGTTGCGGCAGTTGCCGTGGATGTGGTTCTGGGCGCTGTTGCCGTCCGTCGTCGCGCGGCCGCCCCAGCCGCTCGCCTCGATGTGGTAGTGGGCGTAGTACTCGCCGGTCTGCGGGTGAATGCCGCCGAAGAGGAAGTTGCAGCACGTCACGCCCTCGGCGGCCATGACCCGCTCCGGCAGGGCGGGCGCGAGCGCACCGAGGATCATGCCGACGAGCTTCGGTTGCGTCTCCGTGTTGCCCCCGACCGAGGGGCCGGGGAACGCGACGTTCACGATCGTCCCCGGCGGGGCGATCGTCTTCGTGGCCCTGTGAACGCCGGCGTTGCGCGGAATGCCGGGGCCGCACAGCTGGAAGAGGGCGTTGTAGGTGGCCGACGTCGTGACCGCGAAGGTCGCGTTCACGGGCCCCCGCGCCTGCGGGTCGGAGCCCGTGTAGTCGACGAGGAGGCGATCGCCGTCCCTGCCGACGTTGACCCGGATGCCGTAGGGGCGGTCGTCGATTCCGTCGTCCTCCATCGCGTCCTCGAAGGGGTAGTCGCCTGGCGGGATCTCCGCGACGGCAGCGCGCGCGAGGCGCTCGGAGTACGCGATCAGCTCGTCGGAGACCGCGAGCACGAACTCGAGGCCGTACTTCGCGAAGAGGTCACCGAGCCGCTCCTCCGCCAGTCGCAGCGCTCCGATCATCGCGTGCAGGTCGCCCCACGTGTAGCGGGGCGTGCGGTGGTTCGCGAGGATGATCTTCCAGATGTCGTCGACCCGCTTCCCGCGTGAGAGCAGGCGGACGGGCGGCAGTCTGAGGCCCTCCTGGTAGACCTCGGTCGCCGTGCTCGCGAACGAGCCGACGGTGACCGCGCCGATCTCGGCCATGTGGCCGATGACGGCTCCGAACGCGACGATCCGCCCGGAGTGGAAGACCGGCTGCAGCAGGGTGTGCTCCGGCATGTGGCATCCACCCCGGTACGGGTCGTTGTGCAGCAGGACGTCACCTGGCTCGAGCGTCGACGGGTCGAGCTCGTCGAGCATGAAGTCGACGACGTGGGCAATTGCGCCGAGGTGTGCGGGGCAAAACGACCCCTGCGCGATCATCTCGCCTCTCGCGTTGAAGAGGGCGCACGAGAAGTCCCGCGACTCGCTGAAGATCGGCGAGTACGACGTACGCATCATTCGCGTCCCCATCTCCTGCGCGACGTTCACGAGGTGGTCGTTGATGACGCTCATCGACACGCTGTCGATCGCACGCCGGCGGGCCGGCGCGGCGTCGCTCGCGGGCCTCGAGATCCGCAGGATCCCACCCGGGCCGACCAGGAGCCGGGCGCCGGGCGGGAGGAGCGTGGTCGAGTCGCTCTCCTCGATCACCGCCGGCCCGAGGAGCTCGCAGCCCGCGGGAAGGTCGGCCCGCAGGTAGATCGGCGCGAGCTCGCGGCCGGAGGCGGCGAACGACACCTCGCGGAACGCTGCCGGCTCAGGAGCAGGGCCCTCGGGGGCATCGGCCGGTCGGGGAGGCGTCGTCGTCCCGACCGCGGTGACGTTGAAGTGGATGAGCTCGATCGTCTCGTCCGGGAAGCTGTAGCCGAAGGCCGCCTCGTGGCGCTCGTGAAACGTGGCCAGGAGCCGGTCTAGCCCGGCCGCGTCCAGCTCCCCGGCCGGTGCCGGTACGTCCGACTCGTAGTTCTGGCCGGCGTAGCGCATGCTGATCGAGCACACCACCGCCGGCTCGCCCCGGAATCCTTCGCGCGCGAGCGCGGAGACGACGTCCGCGGTCATGGTGCCGAGACGGTCGTTGACGGCCGCGAGGTCGACCGAGTCCGACCGGAAGTAGTTCGTCCACCGCCGGTCGACCCGCAGATCCGCCACCAGTGTCCCGAAGGCGGAGGAGAGCCCGGGATGGGGCGGCACGATGACCCCCTTCATCCCCAGCGCGTCGGCGATATCGCAGGCGTGGAGCGGCCCGGCCCCGCCGAACGCCGCGAGGTGGAAGTCGCGCACGTCGGCGCCCTTGTCGATCGTGGCCTCGCGGATCGCATTCGCCATCCGTTCCGTCGCAAGCTCGATCACCGCCTGGGCGGCCGCGTCGGCGCCGATGCCGAGCTTCGCTCCGAGCTCCTCGACAGCGGCCATCGCAGAGTCGCGATCGAGGGTCATGCGCCCGCCCAGGAAGTATTCGGGGTCGAGCCTGCCGAGAGCGAGATTCGCGTCGGTCACCGTGACGTCTTCGCCGCCCAGCCCGTAGCAGATCGGGCCCGGAACGGCCCCGGCGCTCCTCGGGCCCACGCGGAGCAGTCCCCGGCGTCGATCCAGGCGATCGACCCGCCGCCGGCTCCGACGGTGCGCAGGTCGATGGCAGGCAGTGCGATCGGGAGGCCGAACTCGAGCTCGTAGTCCGGGACGTAGTCGACGGCGCCGTCGCGCACCATGCCAACGTCCGCGCTCGTTCCTCCCATGTCGAGCGTGATCAGATCGCGCTCGACTGCCAGCTCACCGTAGTACCGGCCTGCCACGATGCCCCCCGCAAGGCCCGAGAGGATCACCTCGGCGGAGCGCTCGACGGCGGCGGAGGCGTCGACCTGGCCGCCGTTCGACTTGAGGACCGAGAACGAGCCGCCGAAGCCTCGTTCCGCAAGACCCTGCTCGAAGCGGTCGACCAGCTGGGCGACGGCGGGCTTCAGGTACGCGTCCACGATCGTCGTGTTCGCGCGCTCGTACTCCCGCCAGGTCGGCGCGATCGCGTGCGAGACGGAGAGATGCAGTCCCGGAAAGCGTGTACGCAGCGCCTCGGCGAGCCGGGCCTCGTGCTCGGGGTTCGCATACGCGAAGAGCAGGCTGACCGCGACCGCCGGCACCGGGCCATCACGCGCCTCGAGGAGCCGTGCGATCTCGTCTCCGAGGCGGTCGACCTCGGTCGCGAGCAGCGGCCGCGCCGGAGTGCCGTCCGCGGCCACCCTCTCGTCGACCTCGAGGCAGTTCTCCCGTTCGACGAACGGCCTGGGCTTTTCCCACTGGAGGTCGTAGGGATCCTTCTTGTCGACGCGCTGGATGATCGGCACGTCGCGGAATCCAGCGGTCGTGACGAAGATGACCTCGGCGCCCCTTCGCTCGAGGAGCGCGTTCGTCCCGACGGTGGTACCGAGGACGATCGTCTCGGCGGCGGCCGGGTCGACACCGGCGGCCTCGAACGCGTCGAAGATGGCCCGCGCCGGGTCGGCCGGCGTCGAGGGGCTCTTGCCCGCCGCGAGGGTGCCCGTCTCGTCGTCGAATGCGACGAGATCCGTGAAGGTGCCGCCCGTGTCGATGCCGACGTGAAGAGCACTGGCTCTTGCGCCGAGCCGGACCGTCCGCAGCCGGCTCGCGCGCGAGCGAGCAGCTCGCAGTCCGGCCCGCAGAAGAGACGCTCGGCGCCGTTCTCGCTGACGAGCCAGACACGCCCCGGGAGCGGCCGGCCGCAGAGCTCGCAGTGGTCGGTCGGCATCTCGTACCAGGCGAGCGTCCGCCGCCTCCACTCGCCGTTCGGTCGCTCGCCTGCCATCACCTGGGTCTCGGTCGGCGACGAGTATAAGTTATAGCCGAGTCGTGGGCGCGCTGTAAGCGCCGAAATTCGGCGGCTCCCGGATGAAGCTCGAGCGGCTGAACCGCTAGCTACCCGCGCGGGCGCGAGCCTGGCGGGCATTTGTAACTAGGCCACGACGTTAAGTCGGCATTAAGAGCTATTTCCTCTGGGCCTGGCCGTGTCGATGTCCGTCACGAGCGTCTATGATCATGGACGGCGCGATTTCGTCTCTGGCACACCGGCCCGGTCGCGATCCGCCACGACAAGCCCGCGAGGAACCAGCGGGCGAAGGCCAGGAACGCTGCACGCAGCGGTGAGGCCGAGACGGGCTACCTGGAGCCGTCCGGCTCGTCCTGTCCAGGGACAAGCCGCAGCGAGGGTGCGGAGAAGGAGATGCACGATGGAGGCACGATCGAGAGCACGACCAAGCCCTCGCTGAATCCGTGGGCCGCCGGGAAACACTCTGCTCGCGGCGCCACTGAGATGGAAGACCAGGACTACGACACCATCCGGGGGCTTCGATGAGGCTCCATGAATCGCTTGCGCGTGTCGAGCAAGCGGCCGCCACAAGGGAGCGCGCGGAATGGAACTTCGCCCGCTCGATCCTCGACGCGGCCGCTGAGGGCTTCTCCTATCGCGAGATCGCCGAACACGCAGGCGTGTCCAAGGCCCGAATCGGCCAGATCGTGACGAAGACCAGGAAGGAGCAACCTTGAAAGACGCTCGTCGCATACTCGCGCGTAGCGCGTCTTCTCTCCTTCTCCGCACCCTCGTGCGGCTCGTCGCCAGGCTACGAGGCCAAGTGCGCGAGGGCCGCGTCGTGAAGGGCCAGTGGCTGTGGCTGGAGCCGTACTGGCTCACCTGGAACGGCTACCACGTCTACAACACCGCCAACAACGGCGACGACTCCTGGAACGCCGACCTCCGCTGCAGGGGCACCTCGGTCGGGATCGTCTCCCTCGTGACCCGCGGCGAGGCGATGGCGGCGTGCGAGCAGCACGCCGAGCGGGCGGCGATGGAGCGGCGTGAACAGCGGGACGGCACTACGCGCCGCTCGAAGCTCGCCTACACGTTCCGCTTCGGCGCCTGGGTGCTCGACATCGGCACGACGCCGAGCGGACGCTGGACTGTCGAGGTGACATCCGAGGCGTGCTCCCAGCCGCAGAGGCTCTACTTCGGATCCGAGACCGCGGCGTGCGAGTACGCGCGGAGGTTCGGGTCGTGAAGCGCACGCGGCTCGGCAAGGTGCCCGGCAGCGTGCGCGGAACGGACGGCTGGACGTACTTGCCGGAGGCGAACTGGCTCACGGGCGAGCGGGGCTTCATGGTCGTCGCGCCTTCGGGCGCGCGCACGGACTGGTTCAGGACAGAGGTCGAGGCTGCCACCGAGGCAGCTCGGCGCAACCAGGCGGAGAAGGAACAATGGGCATTGGAGCAGTAGCCGCCCTAGCCCCGGCGCTCGCGGCCCCCGGAGGCGGCGCTCCGATCACCGGCTACCGCCTCTGAGAGCGCTCTGAGCCAACCTCTCACCCGATGGCTCGACCCGTTGCGGCGGCCATCGAAGAGAAGCGACCGCTGCGGATCGCCACGCGCGAGCACCACGCCGTGCTCGCCTCGAACGAGCTCGTGGCTGACGAGGGTGTGACCGCGACGGTCGCGCCGCTGACGAAGGAGGAACGACGTGAACGCAATGCCCAGAGAACCCGTCAACCGCGAGGAGGTCTTCGCCTACCTCGACGTGCTCCGTAGCACCGGCATCACGAACGTGTTCGGCGCGGCGGACTACGTCGCCGATGGGTTCGGCATCTCGCCGGGCCAGGCGAGCAAGCTCCTCGCCGACTGGATCAAGTCGAAGGAGAGCGAGGGCAGCTAGACGGCTGCCGCGGTGTGTACGGAGTCGCGGTGCCAGGTATGGGACCGGAACGGATCTGGAGGGTCCCACTATGAACACGAGTCTCCGGATGCCGCCGATAGCTCGGCCGGGAAACAGCGACGGAGGGCTGGCTCCGCCCTCCGCTCTTTCTCAAGAGCGATCAGGCGCTCCCCGTACGCCCGAGTCTCATCGTTGACCGCTGGTTGCTAGCCGCCGCGCGGCTCACGTTCCGGGGACACCTCATCGTGTGCCAACGCGTCTAGGAAGCCGTCGAACGGCCACTCTCGGTTTATGAAACGCGGTGTCACAGCGGCGATCCCGCTCCACGCGGTGTGGACCACATGCTCGGGGTAGTGCATCGTGTCGGCGTGTTCCATGAACGCCGCCTCGTCGAGAACCTTGACGGTGCCGTCCTCCAGGATCACATCGAGATCGAGATCGATCCAGCTCACCAGGTCGCCATCCACGACGGTGGGCTCACAGGCCGCATGTAGCTCGTAGCGCTCGACCGTGTTGTCGGCCGTCAAGTAGCCGCACAACACGACCGGCCCCTCGTTCAGTGAGAGCCAGAGCTCGTCCTGGCCGACCTCCTCGGTCACGCCCCTCGCCGGGCGTTCACGTCGAGTCCCCGCACGAACACGCCACACCAGGCATCTCTCGGTCTCGAGCAGCAAGGCTTCCTCGCGAGCTGACACGCTCCCGTCCCACTTCCGCTTCTCCACCGCAATCCGCTTGCCCATCACACCCGCGCTCCAGCCCGGCCCCGCTTCGCTACCCGGCCGGCGATACGACGAAACCGAGTCAGGGTTCGTGACGCGCGGTCAGAGGTCGAGCGAGCGCCTGAAGAGAACGGCGGTCGGTATGAACAGCGGTTGGGGCGGCAAGCCCGATCGCCGCAGAGATCAGCCTAGGGCCGGGTCGCCGAGTCCTCGACTGCGTACTCGCCGGCCTGTGGCGTGGCCGATCTCGGGGGAGCCAAGAGGTGGCTTACAGCGCCTGCCCGTCCGTTGGCGCTCGCGATCGCCTCGTCACGGTCTCGCGCGATGCCGAGAGAGCTATCGAGCTGGGTGAGCTCCAGGACTCGCAGCACGGCGCTGTCCTCTCGGATCTGGACGATCAGCTCGTGGCCTCGCGGCTCGAGCACCTGGTGGGCGTTGGTGAGGAGATGAACCACGGTCGAGTCGATGAACGCGGTCTCGGACAGGTCGATTACGAGCCCAGGCCGCTCCACTAGGGCCTGGTCGATCGCTGCCGAAAGCTCGTCAGCGGTCGCAAGATCGTGGTCGCCGAGCAGCTCGAGCACCGTGATACCCGCCGCACTCAGGTCAATGCGGATCTCCGACTCATACACGTCCGCCCCCTTTGCCCGTCGTCACTGCGTGCTATGCTTCCGACACAAGTAACGCGATAAAATAGCTGCGACTACTAATACACGAAAGAAGTAGCCTATGTCAACCCATACGAACAACAAGCCGTGGACGTTCGTCACGAACCACACCCAGGTGCTGCTCTGCCTAGCCAAAAACCCCGACGTCCGCCTGCGCGACGTCGCACAAGCAATCGGGATCACAGAGCGTGCCGCGCAACGCATCCTCACCGACCTCGTCGAGACGGGCTACGTCGAACGCACCCGCATCGGCAGACGCAACCACTACACCATCAACCGCGACCGCACCATGCGCCACACAGCACAGCTAAACCACGAGATCGGCGGCCTGCTCGACTTCCTCGAGCTCGGCACAGCAATCCCACGAGAGCCACCCTCAACCCGGCCCAGGCGACACGAACCGCCCCACCGTCGGGAACGGCAGTAAGCCGCGTCGCGTTTGACACCTGCCACCGTAAGGACAAGAACGTCTCGATGATCACGGTTACGACAACAGACCCCAGCGCGACGACCACGCTGCTCCCAGGGACGCGCCGCGCACACGATTACCACTGTGCAGGCTGCGGCTATGGCGTCGTCGTGCGCGAGCTCCCCGCCTCGTGCCCGATGTGCCGCGGCACCGTCTGGGAGCTCGCCAGAACGAACCCGACGATGTCCGACGAGGCGACCCACTAGGGCTCCCGGCACAAGGCACATGTCCCTGAACCTCAACCCGTACATCGATATGGTCCTGCTCGCCCAGGCAGCCGGTGAGGGTCAAACACTCAGAAAGCGGAAGCGCGGGCGTCCATACCGTCGTCATATCAGGCAACTAGAACTGACGAAAAAGAGCCTGATTCCAGGCTCTTCTCCGAAGCGGGCGACGGGACTCGAACCCGTGACCCTCAGCTTGGAAGGCTGACGCTCTAGCCAACTGAGCTACGCCCGCGCTCGGTTGAGCTTAGCTCACGGCCGACTCACCGGCGCCGCCGGAGGCCCGCTCGCGCGCGGGCTGCAGGCTGAGCGCGAGCACGCTGGCGACGATCAGCGCGCCACCGGCGAGCTGAAGCCCCGTGAGAGATTCGCCGAGCACGGCGTAGGCGAGCAGGACGGAGACGAGCGGCTCCGCGCTCGAGAGCAGGCCGACGACCCCCGCCTCGGTGCGCTGGACGCCGGTGTAGAAGAGGCCGATCGGGATCACCGCGGCGATGACCACGGCGCAGAGTGCCCAGCCCAGGCTTCCCCGGAGAGGGAGAAGTCGGGTGCGCGCACGGGAACGGCGAGCACGAGGCCGATGGCCGGGCTCGTGAACATGAGCGCGCCGAGGACGAGCGGCGAGAGCGGGTAGGTGGTCAGCAAATGGCGACTCGAGAGGATCAGGCACGCGACGCAGAGGCCCGCGACCAGCCCGAGCACGATGCCGGCCCACGTGGCCGAGTCTGGAACGCCGATCGTGAGCGCGACGCCGGCAAGGGCAACAGCCAGGATCGCGGCTCGCCGGGGACCGAGCTGTTCGCCGAAGAGCAGAGCGGCGCCCACGGCGGTGATGATCGGATACGCGAAGTAGAGCAGCGTCACGAGCGCGATGGGCGCACGCGCGTAGCCCTCGAAAAGGGCGTAGGCGACGCCGAACTGGAAGACGCCGAGCGAGGCCGCTACGAGGGCAAGCCTGCGATCCGGGAAAGCGTCACGCCGAGCGAGCGCCAGCAGAGCGAGCGCCGGCCCGGTGATCACGAACGCAGGAACAGCAGCGTGTACGCATCGCCGCCGGCGTCGTAGAAGAGCTTCGAGAACATGCCCAGCGTGCCGAAGCACGCGGTCGCGACGAGAACGAGGACGATGCCGCTGCGCCGCGAGGTGTCGCCGCCTGCGGGTTCGGTGCGGCGACTCAGCTAGTGCCCTGAGCCTCGTCCGCCGGGCCCGTCGCGGGCATCTTCGCGGCGAGGTTCTCGGCAACCTCGCCCAGCAGGTTCAGGGCCGCCCTCAGCGAGGGATCGTCGCTTGCTCTCGCCATGTCGAACGCGCGGCGCGCGATCGTCCGCAGCTCCTCCCGCTCGAGCCGGTCAGCCGCGTCCACGGGCGAACCGTAATCGATCCTCGCGAGGTCTACGCCCCGGACTTCAGCTCCACGGCTCGCAGACGGCCTGTCAGCTGCCGGAGCAGCGCGAGCGCGATCTCGGGCTCGTCCTTCAGCATCCTTGTGAACGGGCCACGCGAGATGCGAAGGCAGAGCACGTCGGTCTTCGCGACCACCGTCGCCGACCGGGGACCCCGTCGAGCAGCGCCATCTCGCCGAAATAGTCTCCCACGGTGAGCGGTATGGGTGGCAGGCCGGTCGCGCGCGCCACCGATGCGTCACCGTCGAGGATGACGAAGAACGCGTTGCCGGGCTCACCCCGCCGCACGATGCGCGAGCCGGCCGAGAATCGTGCCTCCCTTGCGAGCTTCGCGATCTTGCGGACGTGGCGCTTCGACACGTCCGCGAACAGCGGCAGCTCCTGCAGCACGGGTGTCCAGAGCCTCCCGCTGTCGTCCGGTCGATCCCCGCTGATGACCTTGCTCGCCGCCAGCGCAGCCGCCCCAGTCGCGCCTGTCATCGCTGCCTCCTCGTCGCGGAGGACGACTCTAGATGATTGATCGGGAAGTGTGGTGCCGCGGGGACGGCAAGAGAGCGGCGGTATCGGCCGCCATCCGGCGGTGCCAGAGAATACTCGACGCGGGGAGAGACGAAGCTCGACCACGTGCGCTACTACCTCGGCGTCGCCGACGGGATCGTCCGAGCGCTCTACGAGCGCCCCACGCAGCTCAAGCGCCACCCGGACGGAGCCGAGGGAGAGGCGATCTACCAGAAGCGGGTGCCGAAGCAGAGACCGGAATGGATCGAGACGGCGCGCGTCACGTTCCCGTCGGGACGGCATGCCGACGAGCTCTGCGTCACCGAGGTGGCGCAGGTCGCCTGGGCGGCGAATCTCGGCACGATCGACTTCCACCCGTGGCCCTCGCGCGCGCGGTCGGATGAGGACGACGCCTCCTAGCTCGGCGAGACGTTGCTCTCGAGCGCGTAGAAGAACCCGTCGTCGCTGCCGATGTAGACGATGCCGTCGGCGACGGCGGGCGAGGAGCCCACGAGGCCACCGGTCTCGTAGCTCCACAGCTGCTCGCCGGTGGCAGCGTCGAGCGCGTAGACGCTGCTGTCGTGGCTGCCGAAGTAGACGACACCGTCCGCGATCGCCGGCAAGGAGAAGATCGCATTCCCGGCCGCGAAGCTCCAGCGTTCCCTGGGCGCATTCGCCTCGACCGCGTAGAGGTTGTTGTCGAAGCTCCCGACGTAGATGACGCCGCCGGCGAGCAGCGGCGACGAGCTCACGAAGCCCTCCGTCGGGAAGCGCCAATGCTCCCCACCGTCCGCGGCGCTGAGCGCGTAGAGATTGCGATCGCTGCTCCCGACGTAGACCGTGCCGTTCCCGACGGCCGGGGAGGACCACACCTCCGCACCCGTCTCGGAGCGCCATTTCTCCTCGCCTGTGGCTGCGTCCAGCGCGTAGACGTTGTTGTCCTTCGAGCCGAAGTAGACGGTGCCGTCGACGATTGCCGGGGTGGACTGAACGCCCCCGCCCGTCTGGAAGAGCCACAGCTCGCCACTGGCGGCATCGAGCGCGTACATGTGCGTGTCCTCGCTGCCGACGTAGACCATCCCGGCCGCCACCCGGGCCAGGAGTGCACGCCGCCTCGGTCTCGAAGCGCGAGCGCTGTTCGCCGCTCGCGAGGTCGAGCGCGTAGACGCTCCCGTCCTCGCTCCCCACGTAGACGACGCCGTTCGCCTCGCTGGGCGAGGAGAAGGCGATCGAGCCTGTCGGCGCGCGCCAACCTCCTCCCCGGACGGGGCCTCGACCGCGAAGACGTTCCCCGTCCGGCTCGCCAGGATGACGCGGTCTCCCACGACGAGCGGGGTGGAGCTCTCGAGGCCACCGGTGCGGAAGCTCCACGCGACGCTC
>CAWIQC010000024.1:0-155376 GCA_963838105.1 uncultured Thermoleophilia bacterium
GGATTCTCTCCGAGGTTGAACCCGCCCTGCCGGCGGTGCCGGAATGTTTACCGTCGGCTTTTGCGGTAACCTCAAGCCGTGGCACGGAATCGATACGCTGCTGGACGCGTTCACCATCCTTCATCGCCGGCACCCCAACACCCGATTGCTCGTCGTCGGTGAGGGACCGGTCGCCGAGACGGTCGAACGCCGGCGCGACCAGAACGGGTTGGGCGGCGCGGTGCCTGAGCTGACCGGGCGAGTCGCGGCGGACGACGTGCCGGGGCTGCTCACGTCGATGGACGTGGCCACGGCGCCGTACCCCCCATGGACGCCTTTGATCTCTCGCTGAAGCTGTACGAGTACATGGCGGCCGGCGTCCCGGTCGTGGGTAGCCGGAGGGCCACAGGTCGGCGAGGCGCTGCGCGACGGCGAGACGGGCGTTTTGTGCCCGCCGGGACTGGCCCGCGCCGGCCGGCGGTGCTGGAGCGGTTGATGCTCGATCGACGAGGGCGCCATGCGCTGGTGGCCGCCGCGCGGGACGAGGTCGTGCCGGCGGTATACTTGGGAGGCGGTGGTCGTGGTGCATCCTGTCGCTGGCGGTGACGTCGCCGTCGCCGTCGCCGTCGGCGGCCGACGCCGAGGCGGAACGCCTGTGCCCGCGGAGGTGACTGATTAAATGGCCCGCCGCGACAACAGTCTGCGACAAACGCTGCCCGGCCTGGGAGAATTTTCCGCAGGCTGTGGCCGTACATGTGCAATGCGGGCTCATCACGACGTCGCTCGGTGGTGCTGCTGCTGGGGGTGGGTTTCCGGCTGCTCGAGCCCTGGCCGCTGAAGTGGGTCTTCGACCGCGTCATCCCGTTCGGCCCCGGCGGCTCGGCCGGCCTCGCGGTCCTCGACGAACTCGACCCGAGGACGCTGCTGGCGGTGGCGGCCGTCGCGGTGGTGGTCGTCACCGCCTCGGCGCCGTCGCCGAGTACACCATCGGCTTCGCGCAATCGGCAACGGCGTGCTGGCCGGCGTCGGCAACGACCTGTACCGGCACCTGCAACGACTGCCTGGGTTCCACAGAAGGCCCGCGGCGGCGACCTGACGGTCCGCGTGGTCGGCGACGTGAACATGCTCAGGGACGTGGCCGCCACGGCGCTGCTGCCGCTGGTCGCCAACGTGCTGGTGCTGGTCGGGATGTGGTGCGGTGATGTTCTGGCTGGAGTGGCGGCTGGCGCTGCTGGCGCTGGCGACGCTGCCCTTGTTCTGGCTGTCGACGGTCCGGCTCGGCCGCCGGATCCGCGAGGCGTCGCGCCGCCAGCGCGCAGCGCGAGGGCGAGATGGCGTCGACGGCGGCCGAGTCGCTGGCGGCGATCAAGGACGTGCAGGCGC
This sequence comes from uncultured Thermoleophilia bacterium, assembly GCA_963838105.1. Classification (GTDB taxonomy): domain Bacteria; phylum Actinomycetota; class Thermoleophilia; order Gaiellales; family Gaiellaceae; genus CAWJNF01. The sequence goes on from CAWIQC010000024.1 coordinate 1,363, forward strand.
TGTCGCTGGAACAGGCCTTCGCCGCCGACTTCACCGACCGCAGCGACCGGAGCCGCAAGGAGGGCGTCCAGACGGCCCGGCTGTCGGCCGGGCTGGAGCGGCGCGTGGACGTGCTGGCGGCCATCGCGACGGCCCTGGTGCTGTTCTACGGCGTGAGGCTGGTGCTCGCGGCACGCTCAGTCCGGGCGACCTGCTGGTGTTCCTCGCGTACCTGAAGCGGTCGTTCAACCCGCTGCAGGACTTCGCCAAGTACACCGGCCGGCTGGCCAAGGCGACGGCCGCGGGGGAGCGCGTCCTCGACGTGCTCGGCCGCACGCCGGAGGTGCGACCTGCCGGGGGCGGTGCCCGCGCCGCCCTTGGCCGGCGAAGTGCGGTTCGAGGACGTGGACTTCGCCTACGAGCCGGCCGGCCGGTGCTGGAGGCTATCGACTTGGCCGTGCCGGCCGGCGGCCGCGTCGCGGTCGTGGGCCCTTCGGGCATCGGCAAATCGACGCTGGTGAGCCTGCTGCTGCGGCTATACGACCCCAGCGCGGGCCGGGTGCTGATCGACGGCGGCGACGTGCCGGGCGTACACGCTGCGTCGCTGCGGTCGCAGGTGAGCGTGGTGCTGCAGGAGACGGGCTGCTGTTCGCCGCGAGCGTCCGCGACAACATCGCCTACGGCGCCCCGGGCGCGATGCCCGAGGACGTGGAGGCCGCCGCGCGGCTGGCCAACGCCGACGAGTTCATCCGGCAACTGCCGCAGGGCTACGACACGGTGCTGGGCGAGCGGGCGTGACGCTCTCGCACGGCCAGCGGCAGCGGATCGCCATCGCCCGTGCCGCCGTCCGCCGCTCGCCGATCCTGATCCTGGACGAGCCGACCACCGGCCTCGACGAGGAGAACGCCAGCGGGCCGTGGTCGAGGCGCTGGGGCGGCTGGCCGCGGGCGGACGACTTCCTGGTCACGCACGACCTGCGGCTGGCCTCCGCGACGGATCGTATACCTGGAAGACAACGGTTGCCGAATGGGGCACGCACGAGGAGCTCATGCGCCTGGGCGGGCGTTACGCGACGCTGCACCGGATGCAGAACGGCCATCGTGGCCGAGCGGCGGCGGAGGAGGCGGACATGCTCTCGCCCGATGACGCCGAGGTCGTGCGCCGCGACCCCGGGCCGCCGGGTTGGGGGTGCTGCTGGACGTGCAGGCGTTCGCGGCGGCGCCTCGCAAGGTGTGGCCGGAGTCGCGAATGTGATTCGGGCGTCCGGGCACTACGTCCGTTACAAGCCGGGGACGAGCTGTCTGGTCGCGTTCCGCGTGGAAACGGCCGCCGGGCACACGGTCGACCTGTACGCCAAGGCGTATCGGCCACAGGATCGCGAGAAATTCCAGGCTGGCGGAGGGCGGCGGAGGGCGGCGGCCGCTGGTGCTGAACGACCTGCTGATCCTGATCCGCCTGTTTCCGGACGACGGGGAAATCGCCTCCATGCCGGCCTCCTGGGTGACGCGGCCGGCCGCAACGAGTTGCTGGCGAAAGCTGATTCCGGATCGGCCGGATTTGTGGCACGGCGCTGCGACGGCTGTCGTACAAGCCCGAGCGGCGCCTACGTCGCTCAGCTCCACGGCGAAAATGGAGTGCCCCGGGCGGTCGTCAAGCTGTATTCCGACGGCGGGTTCGAGGCGCATGAGCCGCAACGCCAAGATCACGCTGGACGCCCGTAATTTGCGGATGCCAGGCGGTTGGGGCGGTCGCTGCGGTATCACGCGATGGCGCTGGAGTGGATGGACGGCGACCTGCTGGTGGATCGGCTCGCCGCGCCGGATTTCGACGCGTCCCGGTGTGCCTCGTGGGCCATGCGCTGGCGGAATTGCACGGGTATCGGGCTCGCGAGAAGCTCAGGCCCGCCGACACCCGTGAACAAGAGGCGGCATCGCTGCGGCCCATCGCACATGCCGTCGGGCAGGCACACCCGCGGGCGGCGGAGCGGATCGCGCGTCTGGCCGAGCGCCTGGGGGCCTGGCTGATGGCCCGACCCCCCGTGGATCGTGCGATTCACGGGGACTTCTATTCCAAGCAGGTGCTGCTCCAGCAGGGCGGAACCGTGGCGTTCCTCGGACCTCGACGAGGTGCGGCGGGGATCCGGCGGCGGACATCGGCAACTTCATCGCCCACCTCGAGCGGCACTTGCTCAGCGGCCGGTTGGAAGCCCGCGGCGCCGCCGAGATCGCCGCGGCATTGCGAACGGGTTACGCCAGTGCGGCGGCGACGTCGCCGACGATGCCGTGCGGATGTATACCGCGGCGTGCTCGGCTTTGCCCTGTCGCCCTGGAGCCGTTTCGGGGATCGGCAACTCGGGTGGCCCCGAGCACATCGACCGGATCCTCGACCGGGTCGAGGGACTTTGCGTCGATCGGGCGACGAGCCGCATGTCGGTGGGCAAGGTGGCGGCGGGCGACGTGATGTCGAAATGACACCGCCGCGGTGGTGGACCAGGCGATGCCGTTCCTGCGGCAGGCGCTGGACCCGGCGGACGGTCCAGCGGGAGTTGGAAAACGGCCTGGTGCGCCCGGAGACCTCGGACGAGCACTTCCGCTTGCGGGCGATTCGGGTCGTGCGTCACAAGCCCGGCCGGCCGATGCCTCATCGAGTACGACGTCGAGTCACACGCGGCGGCGGCGAGCCTCACGCTCGTCGGGAAGGTGCGGGCCAAGGGCTTGGACGATTCCACCGTATCACCTCAACGTCTCGCTGCGGCAGGCCGGTTTCGACGACTCCGCGGCCGACGGGATCTGCGTTCCCGAGCCCATCGGCATGATCGCCTCCCTGCGGATGTGGCTCGCAGCGCAAGTCGCGGGTGTATCGGCGATGGGCCTGCTCGCCGGCAGGGACGGGGCGGTGACCGGCTGCGGCTCGCCGAGGTCGCCGCCAAACTCCACCGCTCCGGCGTACTGGGCCCGGCGCAGGCATACACTCGCGGACGAGCTTCGCATCCTCCAGAGCGGCTGCACCTCGTCGCCCGCGCGTTCCCCCGGTGGGAGGACGAGGCTGCGGACCTATTCGAGGTCTGTCGCGGCCTGGCAGGTGAACTCTCACCGCCCCAGCTGCGGCATCCATCGCGATTATTACCCCGACCAGGTGCTGATCGACGGCGGGCGGGCGTACCTGCTGGACCTCGACCTTCACAGCGAGGGCGACGGCGCCCTGGACGTCGGGAACTGCGTGGGGCACATCACCGAGTACGCGCTGCGAAGCACGGAGACCCGCGGCACCAGCGATGCGAGGAGGTGCCATCGAGCGTTATGCGGGACTGGAGGGAAGCAGTGACGTCCGCCGGGCCGCGAAGTGTACGCACGTGCTCACGCTCGCCCGGCACGTCCACATCAGCACCCAGTTCCCGACCGCGCCGTTCAGCGAGCGCATCCTCGAACGCTGCGAAAGGGCGCCCGACGGTCGGGAACAGGACGGGAGGTGCCGGCGTAAAAGTCCGGCCGACGGAGGGCAGGAAATGAGGCGAAAAAAAACGGCGGCGGGCGCGTTATGGGCGGCGGCGGCGATCCGGCGGCCGCGGCGACCACGGCGACGCGCCCAGACCCTGCGATGGAATACCGTCAGCGGTGCGTGGAACACAACTCGGCCAACGCGGTGTGGCTGAACCGGCCAACACCCTACCGGCTTCGTCAACGGCGCCACACGTCGTTTCGGCCCATTCGCCGCGCGACGCGACGATCACGATCGCGGCGGCCGGCGTCTCGCCCGCCTCGATCCTGATCAACCACACCGCCCACACGTACATGTTCGACGGCGGGCGCATTCTCGCGGGCACGCTCACCAAGACCGGCGCCGGTCACGTCGTCTTCGACGACGGCCATAGCTCGGCGGCCCCAGCAACCTGTCGGGCGGCAGCATCGAGACCCAGTCGGACCGCGGACTGGGCTCGGGCGACGTCACGCTCTCGGACATCACCTGGAAGGTGACCGGAGAGCCGCAGTCCACCCGCGACGACCTCTTCGTCAACGGCGTCGTCACCATCGAGGCCGCCCAGCCGCTGACCTTCACCGACGTCATTCACGGCGGCCCGGACGCCACGTCGTCTTCGAAAACACGTCCGGCGCGCCGATCCTCATCCCCAACCTCGGTCCCGAGTACACCGGACGAATCCATCTCAAATCCGGCGCCCTCCGCGCGGCCACGAACACGGAAACCTGTTCGACGACCAGGCCGTCATCCTCACCATCGATGCCGGCGCCGTGATGGACTTCGTCGCCAATGGCGAGGGCATCGGCGGGATCGAGGGCGGCGGAAAGATCATCCTCAACGTCCCCACCGCCGCCAGCTCCTTCCTCAACTTCAACGCGCCGGGCGACCGCACCTTCTCCGGCGTCATCGAGGGCGGGGGCGGCGACGGGTTCTACCAGTCCGGCGGGGGCATCCTCGCACTCTCGGGGCCCAGCACGTTCACCACCGCACCGTCATCGACGGCGGCTCCATCGTCATCGGCTGACGTCAGGCCCAACCAGGCCGGACCCGGGCAGCAACGCCACCGCCGTCCGCGTCGGCGAGGAGTGGACGACCGCGGGCGCGGCACTGCTCATCGGCGGGGCTCACGAGATGCCCGGCCGGTCGAGACCCGGGCAATACCAACGGCGCGGCCGTCACGATCGGCGGGAGCACCGATGCCGACTCACGCTTCACCGCCCCCGGTCATCCTCGCAGCGACCACCCGGCTGACCTCGGCGACGCTCGGGCCCGCGCCGTCCGGTTCCCGGCGTCATCTCCAGCTCCGCCGCGGGGCGGGGATCGTCAAGGTCGGGCCCGGCACCGTCTCGCTGGACGCGGCCAATACGTTCACCGGACCCACCGTCGTCAATGAAGGGACGCTCGTGCTGGCGGCTGCCCAATGCCGTGGCGGCGAGTTCGGGCGTGACCGTCAACGGCGGGAAGCCGTCCTCGGAGCCGATCAGACCCTGGTGGCGCTGGACGTCGCCAAGCAGGCCGTCGGCGATCAGGGAGTCGACCTGGCGGGACGCGACTGCGCGTCACCGCCGTCGGCGGCGGCGGCGAGGCGGCACTCAATGCCGACCTCGCCCGTCCGGCCCGCCGACGGGATCACGACTCGACGGGCGGGCGAACAGGCCGTCGGCGTGACCGATTCGCCCGGGGATCACGTGCTGATTCGCCTCACCCGTCTGGGCGACGCCAACGTGGACGGGTGGTGACGTTCGCGGATTTCCAACGCCTGGAGTGGGGATTCTGGGCGCTGATCCAGACGTGGGACAGGGCGATCTCAACCGCGACCCCGTGGTCGACTTTGACGACTTCATGATCCTGTACAACAACTTCGCCAATGCCCGCCCCTGCCCATGCGCATGCAATCGAGGCGTTCGCGACCAGTCAGGTCCCGGAGCCGGGCGTAACCCGCGTGCTGGCCATGGCAGCTATCCTGTTGTGCGCAGACGCCGACGCTGTTCACGCCTCCGCTGTCGCCGCAGGCCCCGCTGATCCATGCGCCTTCCATCGAAGTTGATTGGCTCCGGGGTATACTTTGGAGGGAGCCACCCCGAATGACCCGCAATGTCCATACCTATCTACTGATTTGCCTGCTTGCGTTTCTCGCAGCGTTGCGAGGCTGCTCCGGAATCGAATCCATTCCTGACCAAATACTGCACCGAGTGCCACGACGCGGAGACGAAAAAGGGCGACCTCGACCTTACGTCATTCAAGCTTGATCTCGAGAACCCGCAGAGTTTTCGCGCTGGGTGCTCATCCATGACCGTGTCGCTTCCGGCGAGATGCCGCCGAAGAAGAAGGCCCGGCCCGATGCCGGCGACGTCTCCACATTTGTTTCGAGCTTATCCGCCGCGTCGCCGCCGCCGATAACGAGCGCGCCGTGCGCGAGGGGGCGCGACGCAGCGCCGGCTGAATCGGTATGAATATGAGAATGCGCTGCGCGATCTGCTCCATGCGCCCTGGCTTCAGTTGAAGGACTCGCTTCCGGAAGATGGCGAAGCCAACCGATTCAACAAGATCGGCGATGCGCTGGACGTTTCGCACGTGCAGATGGCGCGGTATCTCAGCGTGGCGGATATGGCGCTGCGGCAGGTGGCGACGACCGTTTCCGATCAGCCGCCGACCAAAACCATCCGCTTTTACACGCGCGATCAGCGCAGCTTCACCGGCAAGATGAGGTTCAGCGTTTTCAACACCCGGCCGGAGGCGCTACGTTTGCCGTGCTGGGCACGAGCGGCCAGCCGGATGTCCGCACCGGCAAGGCGCCGATTTCCGTCGGCGATTCCAATCCGGAGTTGCGCGAGCAGGAAGCGGTGGGCGTGGTCGCCAGCACCTACGAGCCGCTGGAGATCACCTTTAACCGGTTCATCGCTCCGGTGTCGGGCCGGTATAAGCTGCGGTTTAAGACATGGACGGTGTGGGCGGGGCCGGGCAAAGGGGACAAGTGGTACATTCCTGATCTGGATAACGTCTCCCCCGGCCGCCGGGATGAACCGATCACGATTTATTCGGAAACCCCGCCGCGGCTGCTTCGCTGGCTTGGGCAATTTGATGCTCACATCGATCCAACGGTTCACGAAATCGACACGCATCTGCTGGCGGGCGAGACGATCTGGCCCGATGCCGCCCGGCTGTTCCGCTCGCGGCCGCCCAACTGGACCAACCCGCTGGCCGTGCGCGATGGCTCGCCCGGCGTGGCCTTCGCCTGGATGGAAGTCGAGGGGCCGATCTACGACGACAACGCGACCAAGGCGCGCGAGTTCTTTCTGGCGATCTTCCCGTCGCCGAGCGCGAGCTTGCTTTTGGTCCGGTTCCAGGCGCCAGCTGCAACACAGATCCGGGTCAGGAGTGCCCCAACCGGCGACCCGGGTTTCATTCAACCAACCGCCGCCTCTGGCCGAGGTTGTCTCCAAGAATCCGCGAGGATGCGCAGCGCCTGCTGCGCAACTTCCTCGCCCAAGCATATCGCGAACCCTTTACCGACAGCGACGTCTCGCGATTTTTGCGCGTGTTCGACGCTTCAACAACTTCCGGCGGCAGTTTCGCCGATTCGCTGGTGGCGATGTACACCGCCGTCCTCTGTTCGCCGCGATTTATTTGCCTCGAAGAGAAGCCGGGGCGGCTGGACGACAATGCGCTGGCGTCGCGGCTCTCCTTCTTCCTGCAAAATACCTCCCCGGATGACCAGCTTCGGCAGCTCGCCGCCGCCGGCAAACTGCACGACCCACAAAACCTTCGCGCTCAGACCGATCGCCTGCTGAATGATCCCAAGTCCCGCCAATTCGTCGATGCCTTCCTCGATTATTGGCTGGACCTGCGGAAGATGACCGCCACCGTGCCGATGGCACGCTCTACAACGATTACTACCTCGACGACCTGCTGGTCGAATCGGCCCAGGCGGAAACGCAGCTCTTCTTCGCCGAGCTGATCAAATCGAATCTCCCGGCCAGCAACATCATCTCGTCCGATTTTTCCATGCTGAACGAGCGCCTGGCCACCCATTACGGCATCCCCGGCGTGCAGGGCGTGCGCGCTGCGCAAGATGCTTCTCGCCCCCGACAGCCCGCGCGGCGGAATCATGACGCAGGCCAGCATTCTCAAAGTCACCGCCAACGGCACCACCACTTCTCCGGTGGTCCGCGGCGCGTGGATTATGGAGCGGATGCTCGGCAAGCCGCCGCCCCCGCCGCCCAAGAGCGTTCCCGCCGTCGAGCCGGACACGCGGGGCAACCACCATCCGCGAGCAGCTCGCCAAACATCGCACGACCGAAAGCTGCAACGCCTGCCACGCCAAGATCGATCCGGCCGGCTTCGCGCTCGAAAGTTTCGACGTCATGGGCGGCTGCGCGACCGCTATCGTGCCCTGGGCAACGGCCCGTTTGAAAAGGGAATCGGCAAAAACGGCCAGAAGTTCGTCTTCCACGCCGCCCAACCCATCGACCCCAGCGGCGAGCTTCCGCCCAACCTGAGCACAACCCAGCCGACCCGCATATTCAAAGACGTGCGCGAGCTCAAAACGCTTCTGCTAAAAGACCAGCGACAAATCGCCCGCAATCTTGTACAACAGTTGGTCACATACGCCACAGGGGCCCCGGTACGGTTTGGCGATCGGGCCGGGATCGAGCGGATTCTCGATCGCACCGCCGCCGACAAGTTCCCGTGCGCAGCTCGATTCACGAGATCGTGCAGAGCGAGTTTTTTCGGAATAAGTGATCATCACACCGCGACGGGCGCGGGCAGAGCAGGGGAAGGATTCTGCACCGCGATCGGCGCGGCGAGCGCGAGGAAGTCGTGCTATAGGGGCCGCAAGCCCGCGAGCCGGCAACGCAGCGGCCGTCACGGCGACCGGATGCCGCCAAGCCCACCCGCCACACTCGCTCTCGTATCCGGACGAACGCCAAACCGCGTTCGCGTTCGTGCGCCGCCAATGTTTCGAAGGACTCCCACAACATCCACGATGGCGGTACGTTACCGCCGACCGCCCGCAGTTTCGGAGGATCGCTCTCTGGCCGGGTGCGCGGGAGATACAGTAGTTCTGCCTATGCCGCTCGACATTGGACTTGCCGGTCCCCGCCCTGGGCCACCTTCAGCCGAGGGGCCCGTCGTCAAGTTCTACGATTGCGACAAGGACGATGACGATACTGGCGGCTATTACTGGTTTCTCCATCCTTTGTTCCACCGCCTTGCCGAGAAAACTGGGCAGTACATCGATTTGTATGGGGACGCAGAATTCCGTGGAGACGATCTTCAGTTGTTTCGGGAAATACTGGTCGAAGCACGGCAATTGGTGTAGACTCACCCCGAGCGCTGGTCAGTCCACGTGGGTACGGCGAGTATGCCGAACGCGACGCCACCGGTGCCACCGTGGGAAGTATTCAAAGAAGTGGAGCGGTCAAAGTTCCTCAGTATGCTTGACACGCTACTCGCGATTGTCGACCAAGCAAGTTCGACCGGTGTCCCTGTGGTCTGCTTCGGCGACTAGGTCCGGCAGATAACGGCCTAACGTTCTGACGAGGCGCGGCGGGCGATTCTGCCGATGAAACTCCCGGCATGCGCGCCCTCTCCATCCGCCAGCCGTTCGCCGAGTTGATCCCTTCGACAAGCTCAGGGCAGGCTCTGCGCGGGATCAAGACGGTCGCCCGCTTGGCTTAAGTTGGCGCAGCCGCCCGACGCGGATCATGGGGCTGGAACGATTCCGATCGACGGATAGAATCCGGGCATGAGCACCGACACCCAGGAACTCGTCCGCATCCGCGAGCAACTGCCCGAGGCCAAGCGGCTCGCGGTGGTGGATTTGCGCGGTTCCTGCTCACCATCAACCAGGACTCGGCCCCGCAGCGCGCGACGGAGCGGTGGCTGGCGACGGGCGGGCGCGGCCAAGCCGGGCGTGACGACCGACCAAGTCATGGCCCTGACCGCGGTGAGCCGTGAGCGGCTTCCTCGCCGACGCCAACGTGCTGCTCGACATCGCGACGGCTGACGCAACGTGGATGCCGTGGTCGCAGGGACAACTAGCGGCGGCAGCGGGGCGGGGCGGTGTTCATCAATCCCATCATCTATGCGGAGCTCGCACCGGCGTTCGCCAGCGCGGGCGAGCTCGACCGGTGGCTCGACCCGGGCGTGTTCCGCCGGGCGCACTGCCGTACGAGGCCGGCTGGTTGGCGGCGCAGGCTTTGAAGTACCGGCGCGGCGGCGGCGCGTGCCGCGCCGCTGCCGGATTTCTATATCGGTGCCCACGCGGAGGTCGAGAAGCTGACGCTGATCACGCGGGACGCGGCCCGGTATCGGACGTACTTCCCAAACGTGACGCTGATCGCGCCTTGACGGCACGCACGGGCGCGGTTCAGTCTCGGGTGCGGTTGGCATCTCGCCCGACGTCGAGCGGGCCAGGACATCCGCAGGCCCAGGAGTCGTCCCCGAGCCGGTCTGGTTCAATCCCTTCTGATTCGTCCGACATAGCCGCGCGGCGCCATCGGCGGTGCGTCCGGAGTCACCCTTCTCCGCCTCGTTCATCGCATCTAAATTCTGCTGAAAGACGAGCGACAAATCGCCCGCAATCTTGTACAACAGTGGGTCACATACGCCACAGGAGCGGCCATGAATAAAGCATCGAATCACCCGGCAGCTGGTTCCCGCATCTCCACGCTGCGCGGCGCGAGTTCTCCCGCCGCAACCTGCTTCGCGCGCGCGGGGATCGCCATGGCGCTGCCGCTGCTGGATGTGATGCATCCGGCGATCGTCAGGGCCGCCGCAAACGAGCCCCGCCGGCAAGCCGCGGCGCATGCTCGCGATCTGCAATAACCTCGGACTGCTTCCCGAGCACTTCTTCCCAAAGGAATCGGGAAGACTACGCGCTCTCGCCTTATCTCCAGATCCTCCAAGAACATCGAAGCGACTTCACCGTTTTCAGCGGCGTCTCCCATCCCGACGTGGACGGCGGGCATCCGGCCGACAACTGCTTCCTCACCGCCGCGCCGCATCCCGGCTCGCGGCGGCTTCCGCAACACCATCTCGCTCGATCAATACATCGCCGAGCGCATCGGCCACCTCACGCGCTTCCCCTCGCTGACGCTGGGCGTCAACGTTCAGCGCGGTCAGCGCAGCCTCTCGTGGACGGCGTCGGGCGTGCATGATCCCGTGCGAGGAAAAAGCCGTCCGAAGTGTTCAAGCGCATGTTCATGCAGGGCACGCCGGCCGAAGTCGATGCGCAGGTCCGCAAGCTCGCGCTGGGCCAGAGCATCCTCGACGCCGTCGCCGATCAGGCCAAGGACCTTCAGCGCAGCGTCGAGCGCCGCGACCGCGACCGGCTCGATCAATACTTCACCAGCGTGCGCGAGCTCGAACAGCGCATGGAAATGTCGCAAGGACTGGGAACGCAAGCCCAAGCCCAACGTCACCGCCAGTTGCCCGCTCGACCCCGCCAGCCCGAAGCGAATACATGGAAAAGGTCAAGCTGATGTACGACATGGCGCGGCTCGCCTTCGAGACCGATTCGTCGCGCTGCGTCACGCTCCTGCTCGACAGCGTCAACTCCCCCGCCATCGACATCGACGGCGTCAAGATCACCGATGGCTATCACAACCTCTCCCACCACGGCAAATCCGAAGCCAAGCTCAGCCAGCTCAAAGCCATCGACGAATGGCACATGAAACTGCTCGCCGAACTTTTCGGCGAGCTCAAGGCCGTCAAGGAAGACGGCGAAACCCTGCTTCGACCGCACCATGGTGCTCTACGGCAGCAACCTCGGCAACGCCAACACCCACGTCACCGACAACCTGCCGACGCTCTTCGCCGGCGGCGGCTTCAGGCACGGCCAGCACCTCGCCTTCGACAGAACCCGCAACTATCCGCTGCCTAATCTCTTCGTCTCGATGCTCCAGCGCATGGGCCTCGAGGCCGAACGGTTCGCCAGCTCGACGGGGACGATGCGCGGGTTGGAGATGGCGTAACCCGACACGCCCTTGATTGTCGAACATTCGAGCCAATTCACCGGTTCGCGGCGTAGTTTGTGTGCCAGCCGAGGCTGGGGGTCACCTGGACTGTGAGCCTGGGCCGGCGCCGCTGCCGTCGCCTTCGGCGATCGCCAAAGCCGTCCTGTTCAACAACGTAGCATCGGGCCTTGGCGCATTTCAGGAGACTCTCCCGCACTCCAGGCACCGCTCGGGCGTGGCGCGGAGCGACCGGACACTGCGGAGTCGCGCACCCAACCACGTCCATCCTCACCGGTCGATGGTGTTCGGCGGGCAGCGCACGGCGGTGATGTGCAGGATGCTCAGGTGCAGTTCGACCAGGGCCAGGGCCAGCGTGTCGGCGCCGGTGGCGGTGTCGTAATGGGCGACTTGGAGCCCGCCCGCGGCAGGGGGCCGTCGGCCCAGAATCGTCGGACGCGCAGGTCCGCGAGCTTCCCGGCGGTAGTCGAGGTACTCCTGGCGGGAGGTCGAGCGCCAGGCCGCCAACTGGAGGCTGATGGCGTGGCCGAAGGTCATGGGCCAGACGTCGGCGTCGTCCGGGGGAAGGGCGTTGCGGTAGGCGTCGGCGGCGGCGTGGATCAGGTCGCGGTAGCGGACGTCGCCGGTGTTCTCGTAGCGCGAGACGCACATCATCGCCCGCATGGCCGTGGTGTGGCCGTCTTGGCGCGGACGCCAGAGAGGCGTCAGCCCGTCAGGCCTTGCGGCCACTCGGCCGGCCAGCGCGAACCCGCCTTTGGTCTTGAGGTCGTGGGGCAAGGCACAGAAGGCCTGGTCTTGGCGCGCGGCGAACGCCCTGAGGCGCTTGGCCAGCGTTTCGGGCACGCGGGAGGCGGCGCCGCCGCAATCGATGGCCGCCGAGAGCCGAGCCGGCCGGGAGGTCCTCCGGGGTTGCCTCCAACTGCCCCAGCTCGGCGTCGATCGCCTTGAGCAGCGTTCGATCTTCCGTCTGCTGATAGGCGACGGCGAAGGCGCGGATGCAAGAGCCGTCTCGCCGCGGGGATCGCGGCCGGCCGGTGGGATTTTGTCGCAGGCCCAGCACGAGGCGCTTGCTGGCGTCGGGCGCCAGGTCGAAACAGCGGTCCCAGAGCATCCAGGGGCGCAAGGCCGCGCAGCGTGTCCCGCTGCATCGGCCGCCGGCCATGCGCCGCCCGGCATCGGCACGTCCGCCATGACGTTCCAGGCCGAGCCTGCGTCCCAGGGCGCGCAGCCGCGTCCGGCGAGGCGGCGTTCTCGAGCAGCCACTTCAGCTCGGCGTCGGCGGCATCGCGGTAGAGTGGCTTTGCCGGAAAGCTCGCTGAGGGTGTAGAGCACGCGGAGGAGGTTCTGGTCGTGCTGCGGGGTCGGCGATCGGGCGGTCGTGCAGCGGCGCCAGCGTCGTGCGATCCAGGCGCTGAGCAGCAGCCCGGTCTTCTGCGGGCCGTGCGTGTCCCGCCCGTGCTTGAGCATCGCGTCGGCGTAGCGGTAGACGAGCGCAGGTACGGGGAGGGGGGCACCGGCTTGGGCGGCGGCGCTCGGACGATTGTGGTCACGGTCAGCAAGGACAGGAGCGAGATACCCGACCGTAGCATGCGCATGGTGTACTCCCGGTTCAACGGTCGATGGTATTGGACGGAAGGTTCACGGCCAGCCGGTGCGTGATGGCGTGCACTTCGAGCAGCGCCAGCGCCAGCGAGTCGGCGCCGGTGATCGCCTCGTAGTGGCCGGTCTTGAGGCTCGCCCGCGGCAGCGGGTTGTCCTGCCAGAACAGCTCGACGGCCAGCCGGCGCCAGGCGCTGCGGCCTGCTCGCGGTAGACGGGGCGCTCGGTGAAGCGATAGGCGGCCACCTGGGTGCTGATCGCGTGGCCGAACGCCATCGGCCAGGCGTCCAGGTCTTCCTCGGGCGAGGAATCGACGTAGCGGTCGGCGATGGCGATGAGGCAGTCGCGGTAGGCGGGCTTGTGCGACCTGCTCGTAGCGGGCCAGGCAGAACATGGCCGTCGAGGCCTGCGTGCCGGCGCTGTAGCCGGTCTGCCAGAGCGGCGGCCGGGCCGGGTGCGATGGACGGCGCCAGCATCGAGCTGCTTCCGCAGGTCCGCCAGGATCAGCTCGTCCTCCTTCTCGGCGAACGCGCGGCAGCCGCTCGGCCAGCGGCTCGGGCACGAGGCGCGGCGGCGGTCTCGCAGTCCAGCGGGCCGATGGTGGCGACCATGCGTGCCGTCCTTCTGCACGCGCTTGCGCTCGAACCGCGCCAGCAGCGTCTCGATGGCCTTGAGAAACGTCGGGTCCTTCGTGTGCTTGTAGGCGTGGGCCCAGGTCAGCGATGTAGAACCCCGCGTGGCGGGGGAAGTCCTTGCCGTCGACCGGGCCGTGCTCGAAGTAAGGCGCGTGGCGGTCGAAGCCGCCGGTCTGGTGGTTGGCGATCTGGTGTTCCCAGAGCCCCAGGGCGAAGCGCTTGCTCTCCTCGGGGGCGAGCTCGAAGCAGCGGTCCCACAAGGACCCAGGGCCGGGCGAACTCGTGCATCGGCTCGTCGCCGCCGGAGATCGGGCCGGTCCTCCATCACGTCCCAGGACATGTGCTCGCCCCAGGGCAGCAGGCCGGTCTTGGGCGAGAGGGTGTTCTTGAGGAACCAGGTCAGCTCCTCGTCGGCCGCCTTCGCGTACTTCGGGTCGCCGGTGATCTCGCTGAGCACGTAGAGGACGCGGAGCAGGTTCTGGTCGAGCTGCGGGTTGGCGCCGGTGAGCGCGCTCCACGGCTGCCCGGAGCGGTCGCCGCGGCGGATGCCGGCGGGCGGGGCCGGCCGGACCGTCAGCGGCGACGAGCGTCGTGCGGTCCAGGGCGCTGAGCAGCAGGCCGCTCTTCTGCGGGCCGTAGGTGTCGCGGCCGCGGTCGAGCATCGTGTCGGCGTAGCGGCGGACAATGTCGAGGAGCGAGGGTGGGGCCGCGCCGGCACGGTTCGTAAGAAGCGCCAGCAGGAGTGGCAGCGTGTATCGGACGATGGGAGCGGGATGCCCATTTGACATGGGGAACTCCTTCGCGGGCGTATTCGGCATCGCCCCCGGGCCGTCGCGGCCTTCAGGAACGGGCCGTAACATATCGTCTCGTCGTCGCGGCCTCAACGATCGCATCAGCGACGGCGGTGACAACGGCCGGCTATCGTCGCCTGGGCGGTCGGCTCTCGGTGACCTCGGCCTTCGCCCTGGCTTTCGTCAAGTGTTCGCGGATCACACGGTCGTAATCTGCCCGGCTGGCATCCGAGCCGTGGGCGCCCGAGATAAACGGGCTTGCGGTTGATATTGACGTAGGCCCGACCGCTGGCCTTGTGGAGGCAGTATTTGGGGACGCGCGGCTGTCGCATGGCGGCCTTGTAGTTGCCGCTGCGGCACCGAATTCAGGGGTCACTACTGACATCGCGCGGTCGGCTGACCGGCCTTTGTCAGTAGGAAAGACCACCTGTTCGTCAGGGAGCGTGCGGAACACCCGCACGAAGAAGAGTTTACTAATCGGGGCGACAAGATTCGAACTTGCGACCTCCTGGACCCAAACCAGGCATCTAGCCAAGCTGAGCTACGCCCCGTACGACTGCTCCGCTCATCTTAGCAGTACGCTACATCCCCCGCCATTTCTGACGCACGGGCCCGCGCGAGTTTTGCGACCGTTTTACACATCACAATGTCTGGACAATCCGCCACCTTGCCTTATCTTCGGGCCCACTTGTCGTTTGCGGGCACCCGAGGATGAAGTTGAGCCGGGAACAATTCGAGGCCTTGGCATGGAGCAGCTCGACACGCTCTATCGCATCGCCAAGCGGATGACCCGCGACGCACACCGGGCCGAAGACCTGGTGCAGGAAACCTTCGTCCGCCGGCGCTCCGATCGGCCGACGACTTCCAGCTCCAGGAGTTCGGCATCCGGCCCTGGCTCATCCGCATCATGCACAACCTCAACGTCTCCAAGGGCCAGCGCGAGAAGCGGCAGCCCGCCGCCGTCGAGGACGAGCACCTGGAGTCCGCCGCCGTCACCACGACCCTCTGCCCGCGTCGACCTGGGAGGGCATGGACCAGCAGCTCAAGCGAGCCTTCGACGCCCTGCCGAATGAATACCAGACGGCGATGCACCTGTGGGCGATTGAAGAATTGTCATATAAAGAGATCGCCGACGCGCTGGAGCATCCCCCTGGGCACCGTCATGAGCCGCCTGCATCGCGGGCGGCAGCGTTTATCGGTGCAGTTGAAGGACTTTGCAGTCCGGGAAGGAATTATTCGGGAATAGAATCTTAAGATCTTGGGTTACGCCAGTTAAGGCCGGTAGACCAATTGTGGCCGATTGACATGTTGTTCGGTCTCGAAGAAGGTCCGGTAGGCCAGTCAGGGCGGCCCCGGTCGTGCCAGGCGACGAAAGTTCGCGACGGCGAACTTCGGACGCTAAGGCACGAAGATCGGCGCGCGAGTGACTGGCAGCATCGCATGGAACCGCCCGTTCACAGTTTGACGACCCGGCCCTCAAGGCGGCCCTCGCACGCGTCTTTACCCAGGCGACGGCTCCGGGGGCCCTGCGCAACCG
The DNA here is from genome assembly GCA_963838105.1 of uncultured Thermoleophilia bacterium. Classification (GTDB taxonomy): domain Bacteria; phylum Actinomycetota; class Thermoleophilia; order Gaiellales; family Gaiellaceae; genus CAWJNF01. The sequence goes on from CAWIQC010000024.1 coordinate 17,360, forward strand.
GATCGCCGCGATGGCAGTCGCGAGCCGTGCGGCCCGCCGCTCCCGGGAGGACGCCGGCCGACCCGATCGAAGCTCCCCGTTTACCGGCAGAAGTGGGTCGCGATGGCCGCCGGCGATCCTGGTCCGTGGCGGTTCGGTGAGCACGGCTGTCCTGTGAACCGGCAGATGAACAAGGCGTCGACTACGGCTACGCATCGGCGGTTCCGATTCGCTGTACGGGTCGATGTTACAGACTCACACGTCCCGGGTTTCGGGCACCGGCGGGCGGGGACAGCGTGACCAGCTTCGACGCGGCCGCCGGATTGACGTCGCAGATCAATCGGCGCGGTGTCTGGCGGCGGACCTGGCGAAGGACGGCTGGACGTTCCGCGGCGGCGCGGTGCGCGGCGTCGGATCGCACCGGTGGCGCAGCTCCTATTTCACGAAAGGGAAGGCGGCGGTGTCGGTGTTCTCCCTGCCTGCGGAGGCGGCGCCGGAAGCGAAGGACGGGATGACGTACGACCGGAATTACCACGACGCGCCGATCGCGGGATTCGTGAAGGGGAAGGGGTTGTACTGCATCGTGGGGTCGAGCGAGGACGGGTCGCTGACGGTGGACGAGGTCAAGCGGCTGCTGGAAGCGCATCGAGGGGATGTGAAGGGGTAGGAAGTTCGTGCAGGGGGACGCGGCTCGCAAGCGAGCCGGCTAAGCGGGGATTGGGGTGGGGTCGATTTTGTGTGCTGGTCGCGTAACATGGGGGCTCATGGACGATCCGCTCCTGACTCCTCCGACCGCCGCCGCCGCCGAGTTGCCGTTGCAGCCGCCCGTTCCGCCTGCCGCCGCCGCCCAGCACGAGCCGCCGATCAGCGCGGGCAAGGGGGTCAAGGAGACGATCGAGTCGATCCTCGATCGCGTTCATCCTCGCGTTCATCTTCCGCGCGTTCGTCGTCGAGGCGTTCGTCATCCCCACCGGCTCGATGGCCCCCACGCTGCTCGGGGCGCACATGCGCTTCACCTGCGACGACTGCGGCTACCGCTTCGACGTCAACTACTCCGGCACGCGCGGCGGCGACGACGTCGAGATCCCCGCCAGCGTCGCGCCGACAGCCAGGTGCTCCTGCGCGTCCACTGCCCCAACTGCGGCCTCAAGGTGCCGACGCGGAAGCCGACGACCGCCCGCCGAGAACGACGCCACCGCCCCGCCGGTCCACTACGGCGACCGCATCCTCGTGCTGAAGTACGCTGTACCTCCTGTCACGAGCCGCGAGCGCTGGGACGTGGTCGTGTTCAAGAGCCCCGACCGCCGGACGACGACGACGCCAGCTGCGTACACGGCCAACTACATCAAGCGCCTGGTCGGCCGGCCGGGCGAGAGCGTGATGATCCTCGACGGCGACATCTACGTCGCGCCGGCGCCGACGAGCCGAGCCCGACGACTCGAGCACGACGCCCGCAAGATCCAGACCAAGCCGCGGCACGTGCAGGACGCGCTGTGGCGGATCGTGTACGACAACGACTTCCGCCCGCGCGGCCAGCACCGCGGCGACAGCTGGCGGCAGCCGTGGCAGCGTGCGCGACGGCGGCGGCTGGGACGTCGGCGACGCCAGGCCGCGCGCCGCGCGTCTTCACGTTCGACAACCCGGCCGGCGCCGGCGGCTGGCTCCGCTTCGACCCCGACGTCCGACACCGGCCGAACCAGCGCACTTCACCGACTGGCTCGCGTACGACGACGATCGACGCAGCAGCGGACCGACGCCGACGCGGCACCCGACCTGCGACGCCGCTACAACGTCAGCGACCTGAAGCTCAGCCTTCTCTACCACCGCACAGCCGGCGACGGGCCGCTGCGCTGCGACGCTGACGAAGCGCGACGACACGTTCACCGCCGAGCTGACGCCCGGCAAGGCGATCGCTGACTCCGACCGGCGCCGGCAACGGCAGCCGACGGTGCTCGGCGATCGGCGCCGCGTGACGACCCGCGCCGGCAGCGCGCCGGTCGCAGGTCGAGTTCATGAACGTCGACCACCGGGTCACGCTGCGCGTCGACGGCGAGCGACGTGTTCGCAGACGACCGCCGAGCAGTACCGCCCGCGACATGCGCGACGCTGCTCGAGCGGTACGCAGCTCGACGCGCGCACCCGTCAGCCCGAGCCCGCGGTCGAGATCGCGCGCCGAGACCAGGCGTGCGCAGCTGTCGCACGTGAGCCTGTGGCGCGACGTGTACTACACTCGAACCGCGCACCGCCAGCGAGAGCACGCCACGGGCCAGCCCGACGACACGCCGGCAACCTGATCCAGCTCGGGCCCGACGAGTACTTCGTGCTCGGCGACAACTCCGCTGATCAGCGGCGACGCCCGCTTCTGGGACCGAGGCCGTCGACCTGCCCGCCGAGGACCTCCACGTCGACGCCGGCCGCGTGCCCGGGCGGTTCCTGCTCGGCAAGGCGTTCTTCGTCTACTGGCCCGCCGGCTACCGCCCGCTGCGATCAAGCCGCCGGCGTCGATCCCGAACTTCGGGGACATGCGGTTCATCCACTGACACGCGCCAGCTTTTGGCTGCCAAGCTCACGCCCGCCGAGAATCGCGCTTTTCGCGCCCCCTCGTGCTCGGCGTGACCGACAGTGTGGATCCGCAGAGTGAACCTCACCGGCCACGCTTCACGCCGAGCCGATAACGCAAATGGCGTCCTTCAAGCACTACCGCCTCCCCCCCCCCCCCACTCCATCTCCCCCCCCCCCCCCCCTCCCCCCCCCTCTCCCCTTCTCTGGCTCGCGTGAGCATGGCACCCGACTTCGCCGCGCTCGCTTCAGCGGGTCTACACCTCCCGATCCACCGCCGCCGCGATCCGCTTGATCGACTTCATCATGTCCGCGAACTGCTGCGGCGTGATCGACTGGGCGCCGTCGGTCAGCGCGTGCTCCGGGTCGTTGTGCACCTCGATGATCAGCCCGTCCGCGCCGGCCGCCACCGCGGCGCGGCACATGCTGTCGACCAGGTAGCTCTTGCCCGTCCCCTGGCTCGGGTCGACGACCACCGGCAGGTGGCTCACGCGGTGCAGCGCCGGCACGGCCGCCAGGGCGAGCGTGTTGCGGACGTACTCCTCGTACGTGCGGATGCCGCGCTCGCAGAGCATCACCTGCGTGTTGCCCGCGGCCATGATGTACTCGGCGGCCAGCAGGAACTCCTCGAGCGTCGCGCTCATGCCGCGCTTGAGCAGCACCGGCTTGTGCTGCTCGCCGACGGCGTTGAGCAGGTTGAAGTTCTGCATGTTCCGCGCGCCGACCTGGAGCACGTCGGCGTAGTCGCGCGACGAGCTCCACCTGGTCGACCGCCATCACTTCCGTCACGACCGCCAGGCCCGTCTGCTCGCGCGCCAGGGCGAGGAGCTTCAAGCCCTTCTCGGCCAGGCCCTGGAACGCGTACGGATTGGTCCGCGGCTTGAACGCCCCGCCGCGGAGGCCGACGGCGCCGGCTTCCTTGACCGCGTGGGCGATCTCCAGGAGCTGCGCCTTGCTCTCGACGCTGCACGGCCCGGCGATCACGCCGACCTGCTTGCCGCCGACCGTCGCCGCCGGGTCGCCCGCCCAGCGGGACGACGCGACCGCTCCTTCTTGATCTCCTTCGACGCCATCTTGTACGGCGCGAGGATCGGCACGACCTTCTCGACGCCGTCGACGGTCTCCAGGACGGTGCGGTCCTTGAAGCGGTCGTTGCCGATGACGGCGACGACGGTCCGCTCGGTCCCGACGATGACGTGGTCTTTGAGTCCCATTTCGCGCACCAGTTCGACGACGTGGTCGACCTGCTGCTGGGTCGAGCCGGGTTTCATGACGACGATCATCGGCGGTTCCTCCGCGACTAAAGGACGTGATGTGAGGGTCGCCATGTCATTTGAACTCCGATCGCGCTGTTGTCGCAACAGCGAAACAAGCCCCAGGATTCGCATCCTGAGGCTCGTGAAAGTTTCCGGCGGAACTAAGGTCGCTCAGGACGCGAGATCGGCGGCCGGATCAAAGTATCCGTAAAACCAAAAGCCGAAGCTCGTCGTGAACCGGGTGACCATTTCGTATTTCTTACGGCGTTATAAGCTATCGTCGGCATTCTCCTTGTCAATTAGTGAGGGGAAGAAAAACATGGCGCACGGCCAACGCGCGCACATCCCCGGTTTCGGTTGAAAAGCGGTGACCGATACAATCGATACCGTTTTCAGAGCCGTTGAAGCGCCGCGCAATGACCATTGCATGACCGACCGCGAGTTGAACAGTCCGAGCCCCGGCGACCGATCAATCCAACGGACATCCTCCGCCCAAGCTCGGCGGGGGCCCCGGATTCTTCGCGGAATACTTCTGGTTCATGCTCAAGAACCTGCTCGGCCTGGTCTTCCTGGCCGGTTCCGTCATCCTCGGGCCGGTGCCGGGGCCGGGCGGAATCGTTTTCTTCCTCGTCGGCTTCGGCCTGATCTCGTTCCCCGGCAAGCGCCGCTTCACCGTGCGCATCTTCCGCGGGCCGCACGTTCAAGCTGGGCGGGCTGATTCTCCACGCGGGCGTCCTGCTTGCCGCCTGCCTGGCGCCGCTGGCCATCCTCTGGTGGGTCTTCTGGCGTGAGAAGAATTATTCCCCGGCTTCTCCATGACCCGCGCGTACTGGGTCGGACTGTACCTCTGCCTGATCGTCCTCATGTGGGGGATCTTCCAGCTCCTCCTGCGCCTGGGAAACCTGCTGGTTCGCATGCTGCCCAAGCTCCGCCGCGCGGTTCCGCCCGTGGCTGCGCCACCGCGGCGTCGACCTGCTCCCCCCGCGGATCCGCAAGCGCTTCCGCCTGCCGGATGGCACGTTCGCCTGGCACAAGCCCGAGACCAGCGAGATCGTCCGCATCCACCAGCGCCACCGCGACCGCGCCGCCGCCGTCTGGAAGGCCGCCGCCCCGTGGCTGCGGCGCATCCTGGGGCTGGCGATCACCTGCGCGATCTTCGTCTGGATGCTCAGGCCGGTCGTCGCGCGCTGGGACGAGGTCGGCCCGCGCGTGAAGGCGATCAACTGGGCGACATTCTTCCTCGCCGCCGCCATGTTCGCCGCGTTCCTCTTCGTCTTCCGGGTCACCTCCTGGCGGACGATCCTCACCGGCTTCGGATACAAGTTGCCCCTCGCCCCGGCCACCCGCATCTGGTCCACCAGCGAGCTGGCGCCGCTACCTCCCCGGCGTCATCTGGCAGGTCGTCGGGCGCGTCTACCTCGTCAAGCCCTACGGCGTCAGCGGCACCGTCTGCTCCGCCAGCCAGATCCTCGAGCTGGTCGTCTTCCTGCTCGCCAACGTGCTCGTCGCCATCTCCTGCCTCCTCTGGTTCGGCGACCAAGATGCACGCGGACGCGGCCAAGTACCTCTACGCGGCGATGGTCCTCGTCCCGCTGCTCATGCTCCTGCTGCACCCCAAGGTCTTCTACACGCTGCTGACCAAATACATGAAGGCCCGCGGCAAGCCGCTGCCCACCCGGCGGGTGCGCGGTCAAGACGCTGACGCTGCTGTGCCTCTGGGCGATCGTCGGCCTGCTGTGGCAGAGCCTGGCCCTGTGGCTGCTGACCCACGAGCCGCTGGGACTGCAGTGGCAGAAGTGGTGGGTGGTCGCCGGCTCGTATTGCCTCGCGTGGTGCGCGGCTTCATCGCCTTCTGGGCCCCCGGCGGGACTCGGCATCCGCGAATTCGTCTTCGTCGCGGCGATGATGTTCGCGCTGCCGCCGGACGTGCAGCAGAGATTCGGGGACGACGGAGTCCTCCGTGGATTTCTCGCGTTCCTGGGCATCGTCCTGAGGCTCTGGACGATCACCGGCGAACTGATGCTCGCGGCCGTCGCCTACGTCGTCGATTATCGCGGGGCACTGGGCAAGACCGACGCCCCCGGTCGCGCAGAGATCCCCCATCCGGAACTCGTTTGCCGAAGGCTAAGCCGTTACGATGGACGGTGATGAACCACATCGTCAGCAACACGCCCACCCATACCAGGAAGAACAGGAACAACCCCACGAACAACCCGCGCCGGGGCTTCAACGGTTCGACCGGCGCCACCGCTTCCGCACTCCGCGGCCGCCGGCGAACGTCTCCCCTCGGTGCGTCCCGCTTGGTCTCGATCCCGCTTCATGACGACTTGTGCTCGATCCGGTACCCCTGGTCGAACGCCCCGGCGAAGTCGTACACGTTCCGGAAATCCTCCAGCGTGTCGTCGTCCGTCTTGGACATGTGCCCGTGCTCGACCAGCGCGAACACGATCCGCCCGAAATCCAGCGTCGCGCAGATCCCCCACCGCTCCAGCACCGTCCGCGCCAGCATCCCCCACTGCATCAGCGCGAACTCCCGCAGCCCCTCGCAAAGCTGCTGCCCGCTGATGTGCCGGTTGGCCTCCGGGTCCCCCTGGTTCCTCCCCGTGCAGCTTGCTCACCGTGTAATGCAGCCCCTCCTGCACGAACTTGTACGCGTCCCGCGCGTAATCCCCCACCGCCTCGACGATCTCGTCAAGACTCTTCAGCGGCACCGGTTCGTCCGAAGGGGGCATCGCCGTCGCAATATAGCAGAAGTCCAAGGTTTGATCACGCGCACGTTATGCGCGGAACGCTTCGGCCTCCTCCACCTTCGGGAACAACGGCGACCCCTGCCCCAGCCGATGCCCCGCTCGGCAGCGGCGTCGAAACAGGTCCGATAACGTCCGCCCCGCCACCTCCACGCCAAGCTGCCCCAGCCCCGCCGCCGCCTTCTCCGGCAGGACCGGCAGCAGCCCGACCAGCGCCGTGTAGATCGCCTGCGCCGCGAGGTTCAGCACCGTGTCGAGCCGCGCCGCCTTCGCCGGGTCCTTCGCCAGCTTGAACGGCGCGGTCGCGTCGATGTAGCCGTTGGCCGCCCGCGCCAGCTCGATCGGCAGCAGCGCGCACTGCTGAAGCTCGAGCTTCGTCGTACGCCTTCGCCGAGCTGCCGCCGGCAGCGCCTCGCGTCCGGTCGCGACAGGTCGCGGTCGATGTCCTCGTCGGCTCGCCCGCCGCCGGCAGCGACGCCGCCGCGGTACTTGTTCACCATGTTCAGCATGCGGTTGAGCAGTTGCCGAGCGACGTTGGCCAGCTCGTTGTACGACTTGTCGAAGTCCGCGTCCTTCCACTCCAGGTCGGTGCCGAACGGCGCGGCGCGGAGCAGGTGGTAGCGCAGCGCGTCCGAGCCCGTAGCGTCGCGATGATCGCGCGCATCTCCTCCAGGTCGATGAAGTTGCCCAGCGTCTTGCTCATCTTCCGCCCCTCGCGCCGTCCACCACCCGTGCGCGAACACCTGCTTCGGCAGCGGCAGGCCCAGCGCGATCAGCATCGCCGGCCAGTACACCGTGTGGAACCACAGGATGTCCTTGCCGATCAGGTGCACGTCGGCCGGCCAGAACTGCTGGAACAGCGCATCGTCGTCCGCTGCCGTAGCCCGAGCGCCGTGATGTAGTTGTCAGCGCGTCGATCCACACGTACAGCACGTGCTCCGGGTCGTTGGGCATCGGGATGCCCCACTTCAGCGTCGCCCGGCTGATCGACAGGTCCTCCACCCCCTGCTTGCAGCTTGCTGAGCACCTCGTTCCGCCGCGACTCTCGGGCTGGATGAAGTCCGGGTTGCGACTCGATGTGCTCCAGCACCCGCGGCACGTACTTGCTCAGCCGGAAGAAGTACGTCGGCTCCGTGTACCGCGCCAGCGGCTTGCCGCTGATCGCCGACTTGTACTCGTTCGCCTTGGCCTCGGTCTCGGTGACGAATTCCTCCTGCCCCTCGTCGTACCAGCCCTCGTAGCTGCCGAGGTAGATGTCGCCGGTGGCGACGCAGTCTGCTGGACGATCTCCTGCACCGCCGACTTGTGCCGTCGGCTCGGTCGTGCGGATGAAGTCGTCGTTGGTGATGCCCAGCTCTTGCCAGAGCGTCGCGGAACACCGCGACGTATGCGGTCGGCCAGCGCCCGCGGCTCGACCCCCTGCGTCGGCGGCGGTCTTCGCCATCTTCATGCCGTGCTCGTCGGTGCCGGTGAGGAAGAACGTGTCGTCGCCCCGCAGCCGGTGGTAGCGCGCGAGCACGTCGCACAGCAGCGTCGTGTAGACGCTGCCCAGGTGCGGCTCGCCGTTGGGGTAGTAGATCGGCGTCGTGATGTAGAAGCGTCTTCGGTCGGTCATGGATGTCTGGGAGTGATACCGCGACGGGGGGAGATTGCAAAGGCGTCACGGAAATGCGATGCCGACGTAACTCCCGTCGTGCCGAAGCAGGATTTTCACGTTCGGCGCATGCCAAATTTATTTTTCCTAAACACGCGGTCGCTTGCGCACGTAAGTACCCAAACGAGGCCCGCTGGAAGGAACTACCCGCGATTAGATCGGCCGACCCGGCCGTCAACAAGGATGGGGGTTTCCGGGCCCGCGTTAGCACCCATATACGCATCGGAGTCGACGCCGCGTGGCGGCGAATCTGACGTACTTTTTGTAAGGAGACGTGCGGATGTCGTTTTCGCACCGTACCGCGCGGCAAAGTACCGCGGCCCGCTGCCACCGCTGCCACCCGGAATGTGATCGAGAACCTGGAGAACCGCCTCCTGCTGGCGACCATCCAGGTCGACGACGACCGCGTCCAGTGCCCGGATGCCGACTTCACGTCCATCCAGGCCGCCGTCACCGCGGCGGCGCCGGGCGACACCATCGAGGTGCCTGCGCCGGCCAGTACAACGAGACCGTGACCGTCCCCGCGGACAAGGTCGGCCTCAAGCTGCTCGGGGCGAAGCCGGCCGCGACGCCGCCCACCGGTCGTCCGCGACCGCCACCCCCGACCCGACCCAGGAATCCATCGTCACCGGCGCCAACCAGGTCTACGCCTTCGGCCTGGCGCGACGACGTGACGCTCGACAGGTTTCACCGTCCAGGGCACCACGCGCGCCGGCATCTCCACGGCGCCCACCGCGTCGGGGTACCGCATCCTCAACAACCTGGTGCAGAACAACACGTTTGGCCTCTACCTCCACAGCAGCGGCGCCACCGAGACCGCTCGTGCGCGACAACTTCTTCCGCGGCAACAACCTGCCCGGCTCGGGCTCCGGCGACGCGATTTACGCCGACCAGGGCACCCAGAACGTCCGAATCACCTCCAACGACTTCACGGGCCACACGATGGCGGCAATCTTCTTCGCCGCCGTCCCCGCGCCCAGAAGGACATCACGATCGAGTTCAACCGCCTCGTCGATGACAGCTCGATCGCCCTCTTCAACACCACCGACACCCGCGTCGTCGGCAACGTCTCGCTGCGGCCCGACGGCACCGCCATCCTGCTGGGCGGCGGCAACACCGGCGCCACCATCGCCGGCAACGTCCTGCGCGACGGAACCTCCAGCGGCATCGTCGCCGCCGACTTCCTGGGCACCGGCGTCGCCAACACCGACCTGTCCATCGCCTTCAACTCCGGTCGCCGGCATGACCACCGACGGCATCCGGCCTCGCCGGCGCGACCGATTCGCTGGTCACCTACAATTTCGTCCAGGACAACGGCCGCGACGGCATCAGCCTCGTCGCCGCCCTGAACAACCGCATCATCAGCAACCAGAGCCTGGACAACGGCCGCGACGGCATCCGCGTCGATTCGCTCTCGACGAACAACCGCATCGAGCACAATCACATGCGGAACAACGCCGAGCACGATGCCCACGATGACTCGGTTGGCACGGGAACCGCGGGGACGGCCAACACCTGGGCCGACAACGAATTCCGCACCGCGAACCGCGACGGGCTGCGAAAGAAGGGCCGCCGCGACTGATCGAGTCGGATTGCATCCAACTCGCTGATCACCCGACGCCCGGGGGCGCCGACAATCACCGCGTTCCCCGGGCTTCCGCATGCGCGGCCACAATGCCCGATGCCCGACCGCGTCATCTGCGACATCTGCGGAGACACCGTCGCCCCCCACGCCCACTACGTCGTCCGGATCGACGTCTACGCCGACCCCTCCGTCCCGCCCGTTTTTTCCGACGACCTCGAGGAAGACGACCCCGCCAACAAGCTCGGCGACCTGATCAAGCAGATGGAGGCCATGTCCCCCGACGACCTCCAGGACCAGGTCCACCGCCGATTCGAGTACCGCCTCTGCCCCCCCTGCCAGCGCCAGTTCCTCGCCAACCCGCTGGGCATGCCCCGCCGCCGCCAGACGGGAGAGAACTGACCCTCACCGCGATCGGCAGCAACTGCACCGCATCCACGATCACGTGCCCCTCCGTCCCCTTGTTGCTCACAACCACAACCGCGCCGTCCCGCGCAGTGAACCGATACCTTCCGAGCGAAACAAACAACCCCTCGATCGGCGGCGTCGCCTTCTGATCCACGGTCACCGTCTTACTCCCGCCGGCGTGCTCGATTGTCACCGGCGTCTTCGTCGCCCGGTTCGAATGCGGCACGTACGCCAGCCGCACCTCGTACTCCCCGTCCGCCGGCACCTTCACCTCGAACCGCGCCGACTTCTCGCCCTTCCGCTCGTTCCCATCATGGAGATAGTCGCCGTCCACGCCCGCCCCCAGCGACCCCTTGGGCCAGTCGCCGGTCAGCTTCGCCTGCTTGGCATCCACGACCACGCCCTTGAGATCCCGCGCCATGACCGATTCGTCGCCCCGTCCGCCGCCCTGCCGCAGTCCGCGCCGGCGCCGTCCACACCAGCATCTGCTTGTCCGCCACAAGCCGCTGCTTTAGCTGCGGATACGGCACCTTCTGCACGGGGATGTTCGCGTCGATCGCCATCGCAGCCGCCGTCCCCGGCGATCTGGCCGAGCACCATGAACACCGGCTCCATCCGGATCGACCCGTACGCGATGTGCGTGCTCGACAGGCAGACCGGCACGAGCAGGTTCGCGCACTCGGCCTCCTTCGGCACGATCGACGCGGTACGCGACCGGGTACGGCCGCGGACACGCCGACCTGCACGTCCCCCTCGTTCCGCACGATCGTCCTGCCGTCCTTGTCCGTCAGCACGACCCGCTGGCAGTTGTGCGAGTCCATGTGTAGCTGCGCCAGCCCGACCGAGTCCTCCGCCACCCGCTTCGCCGCGGCAGTGGTGCTCGGTCATCACGTAGTCGCCGATCATCCGCCGGCCCTCGCGGATGTAGAGCTGGTGCGGCCAGCCGCCGGTCTCGGTGAACTCGCCCTGCGCCAGGCCCCACTCGCGCACCTGCTCCCGGATCTCCTCCGGCACGCGCGGGTCGTTGGCCAGGAACCAGATCGAGCCCCTGCTGGTAGTTCACGTGGTCCTGGAAGATCGTCTCGCGCAGCTCGTACAACTCGCGCAAGAATCTTCGGCGCGTGCTCGGCCCGCTCGGCGCGCTGCTCCCGGCTCGTAATGCCGTCCGGCCAGCCGTAGTTGGCGCCGATGTGGTCGCGTCGAGAACGCCGCCGTCGTTGTTGTAGTCGCCGCGGCTGGAGCTGGATCGGCCCGTCGCCGCCGATGAACGACCATCCGAGGTTCGGCTTCTTCGCAGGTACCGCGCGAGCAGCGCGTACCGTTCGGGTCGTACTGCGGCGGCTTCGGGAACGGGATGCGTCCGCCGCGTCCGACATGTCATGCGGAAGTTGTACGCCTGGAGCTTGCGATCGCCCTCGCCCGTCTTCCCCGGATTCGCCTCATCCGAAATCGCCCCAGAGCAGCCCGGACTTCGGGTCGCCCTCGCCACATACGGGTCGGTCGGGTACGTCGAACTGGTGCTTGTTGTGAGACTGCACGCCGTTGATCGTCTCGCCGTAGATGGCGTTCGCCTCCCGGCCGACGTGATAGCGACACGCCCGCCGTGGCGAACAGGTCGCCCTCGTAGGTCGCGTCCACGAACATCTTCCCCGCGCGGAGTTCCCGTTCTCGAACGTGATCGCCGTGATCCGGTTCCCGTCCTTCGTCACGCCGACAGCCGGTGCTCGAAGTAGACCGGGACGTTGGCCTCCTTGAGCATGTCGAGATAAGCCCGCTCCGCCTCGCTGGGCTTGAATCCCGCAGCCGGCCGACGCGCTGATAGAACTCCTTGGCCATCCCGCCGATCGCGCCCGCGGTTGCCCACGTCGGTCGCCGTCAGCCCGCCGGACGTCAGCCCGCCGACGAAGGTGTTGAACGAGAAGAGCACGGCCCTCTTGCCCATCCGCCCGGCCTGGATCGCCGCCGTCACCCCGCCGGGCGTCCCGCCATAAACAACCAGGTCCGCCTCGATCACCTGCGCCGGATTGGCCGGCGGAACCGGGTAGTAATAGCGAAGGTTCGGATTCTCCTGAGCGCCAGCTATGCCCGCCAAAAGGAGCGTCACACGATTGCATAGAGCGCTTTGGCCATACGCTTCATTTACCGCCGCGCCCGCGAGTTGTCGAACGAATTTGGCCCGCCCTACGCGCCGGTCATGACCTTCGATGTCTCATCGAACGCCCGCCGGATCTCGCCGCGCTCCTCGTTCGTCAACGTGAAATCCATCGCCCCCGCGTTGTGCGTCGCCTGCTCGGCGTTGCGCGCCCCGACCAGCGCCGCCGTGATCCCCGGCTCGTGGATCGTCCAGTTGATGACCACCTGCGCGTAGCTCGCCTCGTGCCGGTCCGCGATCGGCTTGATCTTCGCCAGCGAATCCAGCACCCGCTTGCGGTTCTCCGGCGTGAAGAACTTGTGCGTCGACCGGTGATCGCCCGGCGGGAACTGCCGATCCGGCGTCACCTTCCCCGTCAAGCAGCCCCCGCTCCAGCGGGCTGTAGACGATCACCGCCACGCCGTTCTCCCGGCAGAACGGCAGCGACGTCCTTCTCGATCCCGCGGTTGATCAGGCTGTACGGCGGCTGGTCCGACGCCAGCGGCCCCACCTTCATCGCGGCCCGCATCCACTCGACGTCGTAGTTGCTCACGCCGATCGCGCGGATCTTTCCCTGCTCCTTCAGCTTCACCATCGCCGCCATCGAGTCCTCGACCGGCGTGGTCTTGTCGGGCCAGTGGATCTGGTACAGGTCGATGTAGTCCGTCTTGAGGCGCTTGAGGCACTGCTCGCACTCGTAAATGATCGACTCCGGCCGCGAGTTCGTTGCGGATGGTGATCATGCGGCCCAGGCGTGTCCTTCGTGCGGCCACGGGTCGGAGCCGTGGTCGGAGTCCCAGCGCACGGCCGCACTTGGTCGCGATCACGAACTTGTCGCGCGGCCGCCCCGCGATCGCCTTGGCGACGAGCTCCTCCGACTGGCCCATGCCGTAGATGGCGGCGGTGTCGATCGTGGTGACGCCCGCTGTCGAGCGACTGCGCGGATGGCGTCGATCGACGTCGGCGTCGTCCTGGTCGCCCCACATCCACCCGCCGATGGCCCAGGCGCCGAAGATGACCGGGGTTACGTGTACGTCCGAATTGCCCAGTTTTCTGGTCTGCATTCCCGCCAATTTAGGCGCTGCCGGATGGAAAACAAAGCAGCCCGGCGCGGGGGCGCCGGGCTGCGTGCAATCTATTGAAGTTTCGCGAATCAAGCCCGGCGGCGGCGGCCGAACAGCGCCATCGCGGCGCCGGCCAGCAGGGTCATCGTTCCGGGCTCGGGGCACCTCGGTGTGGAACTGCACCTCGGCGAACTGGATCGAGTCGGCGTTGGCGACGTCCGCCTTGTTGTCCGGGAAGATCACCTTGTACGACGCGTACGCCGTGGTGTTGTTCGGGAACGGGATCGGCTCGCCGGTCACGCCGCGGAAGCTGTTGCCGACGGCGGGGTCGCCCGGGAGGCTGATGGTGCCGCTGGAGATCAGCGTCCAGTTCTCGCCCGCTCCCATTCCCTGCGAGTTGTTCGTGCTGGTGATCGGGGAGTTGGTGCCCCAGATCTCGTAGCGGGCGGGGTCGCGGCCGGGGGCGTCGTTGGCGGTCGTGAGCTGCATCGACTTGACGACCTTGGTCTGGTTCGCGGGGGCCAGGGTCACGATGAACCCGGAGTTCTCCTTGCCGAAATTCAGGTACTTCGAGCCGGCGTTGGCGTCGATCGCCTGCGGCGGGCCTTCCTGCGCCGGGTGCCGGCTGTTGGGCTGCACGGTCGGCGGGTCGTGGTCGACGGCGAGGATGGTGTCGGAGGATGACAGGATCGTGTTGCCCGCGCCGGCGACGTCGGAATAGAACTGCACCTCCGAGAGCTGCATGCTGTTGGCGGTCGCCGGGTTGCGGACGGTGGGGAAGATCAGCTTGTAGGAGTTGAAGCTGGTCGTGTTGTTCAGCGTGTCGACCGGCGTGCCGGGCACCTGGCGGCTGCCCATGCCGGACGGGAGCGTGACGGCCCCCTCCTGGATCAGGGTCCAGGCCTCGGCCATTCCCTGGCTGTTGTCGGTGCTGGTGATCGGGGCGTTGGTGCCGAACAGGGCGTAGGTCGCGGGGTCGCGCTCCTCGGCGTCGTTGGCGGTCGAGATGATGAAGCTCTGGATGATCGACGCCGCGCTGGGCGTGACGATGAACCCGGAGTTGTTCTCGCCGAAGTTCAAGTACTTCGTGGTGACGCTGCCGTCGATGGCCAGTTGCGGCGTTTCACCGAGGCCGGGCGGGACCGGCGTCGGATATCGGCTGGACGGGACGATGGTCGCCGGATCGGTGTCGATGGCAATGATGAAAAGCCCGGAGGGACCGCTCGGCCATCTCGCGATCGGAGGCGCCTCGCCGATGCACTGGTAGAGGTGCCAGACGAAGTTCCACGCCCGGCTGAGCGCCGCGTGGTCGCCTGCCTCTTCGAACAGCTCGATCGACGCCTCGGCGTCGCGCAGCGCCTCCGCCAGGTCGATCTGGTCGGGCTCGTTGAACAGGCGAGAGTAGTCGCGCACTACCCACGCGTGGCGCTCGGCGAGGCGATCGCCGGACGCGGACGCCTGCTCGATGGCGTCGTCGAGGATCCGGCGGGCGCGCTCGAACTCGCCGGCCTGGAAGAGCGCGTAGCCGACGTCGGGCGCCAGCTCGAGCCACGCAGCGCTCGTCGGAGAGCGACACGGAGCGGGCGCGGTCGAGGAGGTTGACCGCGGCCTCGGTGTCGCCGCGGCGGAATGCGTGCCGGCCCGCCGAGAGGAGTCTTCCGTACGCGCGTTCGGCGAGCTCGAGGCCTCTTGCATCGACACCGCCGAGCTCCACCCGGTAGCGGTAGGCCTGCTCGAAGTGGTAGCCGAGGAACTCCTCGCCCTCCGCCGTGCGCTTACCGAGGGTCTGCTCGAGCCAGGCGCCGTAGCGCTCGTGGAGCTCCGACCGCGCCTCCTTCGGCAGCCGCTCGTAGGCCGCGTCGCGGATGAGGGCGTGGCGGAAGCGGAACGCGTCCTCCCCGGGGAGTGCCGCTGACTCGGGCCGGATCAGCTCCTTCCTGACGAGACCCAGAAGACGCGACTCGACTGCCGACGCCGTCTCGGCAGCCACGAGCTCGACGACGGCGCCCACATGGAACGCCTCACCCTCGACGGATGCGCACTCGAGCACCCGGCGCTCCTCGGCGTCCAGGCTGTCCAGCCGGGCCGCGAGCAGAGCCTGGATAGCCGGCGGAACCGCGATCTGAGCCGCGCCGTCGTCGTCATGGGCGAGCATCGCGAGCATCTGCTCGAGAAAGAGCGGGTTGCCGTCGGCCGCGGCGGCGATCCGTGCCTCCGTCTCGGGTGCCAGGCCGGCTCCGGCCGGCAGGGCGCCGATCAGCCGCGATGAGTCGTCGCGGGAGAGGCGCTCGAGCAGAATCGACGTCGCGTTCACCTTGCCGCCGCCCCAGCCCTGCCTGCCGTCGAGGAGCTCCGGCCTGGCGAGGCAAACGAGCAGCACGGCAGCGTCCCGCACCCAGTCGGCCAGATGCTCGATCAGATCGAGCAGCGTCGGCTCGCCCCAGTGGACGTCCTCGAACACGACGACGAGCGTGGTCTCCCGTGCGAGAACCTCGAGGAGACGTCGCACCGCCCAGAACACCTCTTCCTTGACGGCGCCGGCCTCCCCGATGCCGATCGCGGCCTCCAGGCGTGCGGCCACCACCTCCGCATCTCCGCTTCCCTGGAGCAGCTCCAGGATCCCCCGCTGGCTCGCCGCGTGCTCGACGATCTCGCGTACGGGCCAGTACGTGATCCCCTCGCCATACGAAAGGCAGCGGCCGACGAGGACGCTCGCATCCTGCCCGACAGTGCGGGCAAGCTCCTGCGCCAGCCGCGTCTTCCCGATACCTGCCTCGCCGAAGACGGTGAACAGCTGGGCCCGCCGCTCGCGTCTGGCCCGCTCGAAGGCCTGGCTCAGCTGGGCCAGCTCGCCCTCGCGGCCGACGAGCGGCGCGTCGAAGTGTCGCTCGTAGGGCGGAGCGCCGGCCACGAGCTCGACGAAACGCCAGGCCGTGAGAACGTCAGGCTCGCCGTCACGGGCGGCGAAGTCGAGCGGCTCGAGCCGTACCGCGTCGCGGACGAGACGGCGCGTGGCCTCGCCGATCACGATTCCGCCGCCCTCACTCGTCTGCTGGAGGTAGGCGGCCGAATCGAGCGCATCGCCGGTGACGATCGGATCCCCGGCCGACGCGTCGCCGGTCAGCACCTCTCCGGTGTCGATGCCGATACGCAGCAGCTGACCGGGAGCGAGCGCCGCCCGCAGCTCTGCGGCCGCCCGCACCGCACGCAACGCGTCATCCTCGTGGGCTGCGGGGACCCCGAAGACGCCGACCACCCGATCGTCGCGCGATCCCTCGACCGCGGCGCCGTGCGACCGGAGCACGGGAGCGATCATGTCGAAGGAGCGATCGCGGAACCTGCGTCTGAGCTCGGGATCGACGCGCCGAGGACGCGCCTCGTCTGCGAGCTCGGCGACGAGAACGGTGACGGTCTTTCGTGCGACTCCCGGCGCGCCGCGCTCGGACACGTCCTCTGCAGGTGCTTCCGGCAGCGGGCGTGGCGGCGCGGGCAGCTGCAGCTCGGAGTCCTGGCGCAGGATGGCCTGATGGAGTTCACGCAGCTCGCTGCTCGGCTCGATGCCGAGCTCCTCCACGAGCAGCCGGCGCGCCGTCTGGTACGCGGCGAGCGCGTCGGCCTGGCGGCCCGAGCGGTAGAGGGCGACCATCAGCTGGCCCCGGAATCGCTCGCGAAGAGGATGCGCCGTCGTGAGCGCCTCGAGCTCGCCGATGACCTCGGCGTGGCGCCCTAGCGCGAGGTCGGCCTCGAGTCTGCTCTCGAGACAGCCGAGGCGAGCCTCCTCGAGTCGGGCGGTCTCCGCCTGGGCGAAGGGCTCGTAGAGGAAATCCGCGAACGGGGGCCCACGCCAGAGCGCGAGGGCTTCGCGAAGGGCCTTCGCGGCGGCCTCGGCCTTGCCGTCAGCAAGGAGCCGGCGTCCCTCGGATACGAGCCCTTCGAACACGTCGCGATCGCACTCCCCGGGCTCGACCACCAGTACATACCCGGGGGCACGGGTGACGAGGCGCTCGTGCGTCCCCAGCGTTTTGCGCAGCCGGGACACCGCAACCTGGAGAGGGTTCGTCGCGGCGGCCGACGCGTCGCGCCACAGCTCCTCGCGGAGGCGCTCCGTCGTCACCACCTCGTTCGCATGGACGAGGAGGCAGGCGAGCAGCGCCCGCTGACGCGGCCGGCCGAGGTCGAGCGGGCGACCCCCGTCGACCACCTCGAGCGGCCCCAGAACACGGAACTCCACCGTCCCTCCTCCGTGCGAAGCCCTGGTGCTGGTCGTGATTGTTACATCCTTCGAGTCTGCATCCATCCTGCCTCATCAGCCGCTATGATGTAACCATCATGATGGCTCGGGTCCAGGTGTCCTTCTCGCCGGACGAGCATCGGCGTGCGCGAGCACGCGCGACCGAGCTCGGGATCTCGTTCGCCGAGTACGTGCGCCGGCTTGTTGCCCGTGATCTCGGCGAAGGGAGGCGGTCGGCCGACCCGGGGGGGCTCTTCGACCTCGGGGACTCGGGTGGCTCCGACGTGGCTCGAGAGAAGCACCGTTACGTCGGCGAGGCGGTCGAGGCCGCACGCTGACGCTGTTCGTCGACAGCTCGATGTTCTACGCCGCGGCCGACCGAGGCGACCGCAGCAACAAGCGCGCGAAGCGCATCCTCTCGAGCGGGGAGCCACTTGTGACGAGCGACCACGTCCTCGTCGAGACCTGGCTCCTGCTCGCCCACCGCTTGGGCCGAAACGCGGCCGAGTGGTACTGGGAGGCCGTCCGAAGCGGCGCGGCCTCCGTCGAGCCGATCATGGCTGCCGACCTCGAGGTCGCGTTCGCGATCGGCGAGGGTTTTCCCGATCAAGACTTCTCGATCGTCGACCAGACGAGCTTCGCCGTGATGCAGAGGCTCGGTGTGTTCCGGGCGGCGACGCTGGACGAGCATTTCGCGATCTTCCGCTTCGGCCGCGACCGGACCCGCGCCTTCGAGATCGTTCGCTGACCGTGGGAGCTGTTGCTCAGATCGCGTGGACGGCGACGCCTGCCGCGCGTGCGAGCTCGGCCTGGTGCTCGTCGCGGGTGTGAAGGGTGCGATCGTGAGCGGCGGCGGTGGCGATGATCAGGAGATCAGAGGCCTTGGCGGTACGGCGTTGGGAGCGTGCGACGGCGAGGACATCGCCGTAGCGCTCGGCTACTGGCTCGTCGAGCGGGAGCGGGGCGAAGGCGGCCCGGACGGCGTCGAGGCGCTGGTGCCGGAGAGCCCGCGTGCGCTCATCGTCCGCGAGCAGGACCCCGGCATGGAGCTCGCCCAGCGTGATGACCGCGATGGCGGCGGTCGGCGGCAGCTCGGCGGAGGATCCGGAGCCCGGGGCGATCAGGATGCTCGTATCGAGCAGGTTGCCGCTCACCGAGACGGCCAGGGATCGTCGAGCGCCGCCTCGGCCGCGTCGAGCTCGGCGGCGAGCTCCTCGTCGATCGGGGCTGCCAGGATGTGCCGGATCGTCTCGCGGTCGACGTCGATACGCGGCCGGCTCGGGTCGCACGGTGGGACGACCCGCGGCGACGGGTCGGCCGCGAACGGTGACAGTGAACGTCTCGCCGGCTTCTGCCGCGCGGAGGACGGCGGAGATGTTGTTGCGAAGCTCGCGCTGAGCGATCGTCCGGTAAGGCATTTGCTAACGAAGACTAGCAAGTGGCGAGTCCGGGGCAAGCGGTAAAAAAAAAAAAAAAAAAAAAAAAAAAAAAAGGGGGGGGGGGGGGGGGGGGGGGGGGGGGGGGGGGGGGGGGGGGGGGGGGGGAAAAAAAAAAAAAAAAAAATGTCTGTTGGCCGGCTTGCGCTCGATGCGGCGCCGCTGCTCGGGGCCTCGGCCCAGGTCCCCGAATGTACCCGCTCGACTGCTGAACGGTCTCGCGCTGTACGTCCTCGAGCGCGAGGAGCCGGACGAGTTGTGTGCGTGAGGTGATGCCGAGTTTGCGGTAGACGCGGCTGAGGTGGGCCTCGATCGTCTTGGGGCTGAGGAAGAGCTCGGCGCCGGCCTCACGGTTCGTCCTGCCGCGCGCGATCACGAGCGCGATCTGCAGCTCTTGCGGGGTGAGCAGGTCGCTGGCGGCGGGATCGCGCCGGCGTACGGTCTCTCCGCTGGCCCGCAGCTCCTTGCGCGCCCGCTCCGCCCAAGGCTCGGCGGCGAGGGCTCGAAGAGTTCGAGCGCCGTATGCAGGGGCTGGCGAGCCTCGCCGGGGCTTGCCGGCGCGGCGCAGCCGCTCGCCGAGATAGAGCTCGGTGCGGGCCCGCTCGAACGGCATCGACAGCCCCTCGAAGCGGCCGAGGCGTCGCGCAGCGCGGCGAAGCACGCCGGCTCGGGGTCGAGCAGCCCGTGGCTGCGCAGAGATGCCGGCGATCTCCCACGGACGGCTGGCATAGCCAGCCTCGATCTGGGCAAGTGCGTCGGACGCTCGCGCCGGCTCGCCCGAGCGGAGGTAGGCCTCGACGAGGTCGAACGGCGCCATCACGGGGCAGTGCTGCGCGTGGGTCATCTCCAGCCGCACGACCGGCTCCAGAGCAGCGGACCGCCTCCGCTGGATCGCCGGCGTCAGATATGCGAACCCGCGGGCAAAGGCGGGCCACTCGCCCAGACTGCCCGCTCTGCTCGGCGAGCTCGGCTGCCTCCTGCGCCGTTGACAACGCCTGCTCGACCTGGCCGCGCCCTGCCTCGACCGCTGCCGGCGTCCACAGGCAGACGATCAGGTCGGTGGTCTGGGCTGGTCTCCCGGAGCACCCGTACCGCCTCGAGCGCTGTCGCGTAGCCCTCGGACCAGTTCCCCGTCGCGACCTGGAAGCAAGCGAGGTACTCGAGTGTGTAGCCGAGGTCGCCGATGGCGCTCCGCCCGCGAACGAGTGTCGGCTGCCCATTCGGCCGCTGCGACAGCCTCCGGAAGCTCGTCGCGCCAGACGGGTCCGTTGAGCGCCATGCTGACCATGAACGCGTCGACGCGAGCTGGTCGTCGGACGCGACGGTCTCGGCGATGTGGCGCACCAGGCTGCCGGCCCTCGTCGCCGCGGCCGGTGTTGATGTAGCCCGCTCCCAGAACTCGCATCGGCGTAGGCTCGCGTTGCCGAGCCGGGCGGCGCCAGCGCGGCGGCGCGAGCGCCCGTCTCGGCGCCTGGATGAAGTCGCCGAGATAGATGCTTGCCTCGCCCGCTTCCGCCAGCATGAACGCGGCCTTCTCGGGTCCGTGTCGAGCCACCGCCTCCGCCTCCTCGATCAGGAGCCGGCGCGCCTCGACCAGCGACCCGCCGCGCAGCAGGATGCGGCCGCGCAGATGCTGGATGTCTGCGCGCAGGCGCGGCGTCGCTGCAGCCGGCGAGCGCCTCGTCGAGCAAGCCGGCTGGCCTGGGCTGAGTAGCCCGCCTCCCAGGCTGCGTGCCGCAGCGGCGAACAAGCGCGGAGGGCGCGCCGGCCCTCGTCAGGGGTCAGGCGTGCGGAGCGCTCGTACGCCGCGGCCGCGGCCGCGTAGCCGCTGCGCTCGCGTGCGCTCTGCAGCGACGCTCTCGAGCTTGGCCGCGACCTCTTCGTCGGGCGTCATCGTCGGCCGCTGCGAGATGCCAGGCCCGTCCCTCGTCGCTGGACTCGCTCGCCAGTGCGAGGTGGGCGGCCCGTCGCTCGGACAGCGGCTGCCGAGTGGTAGATCGAGGAGCGGACGAGCGGGTGGCGGAAGCGCACGCGCCCCGGCTCGATCCGTAGGAGGCCGGCTCGCTCCGCTGCGTCGAGGTCGGGCGCAGCCGCGCTTCGAGCGCCGGGAGGGCGTCGAGGATGGGTTGGAGCGACTCGGACGTGGCCGCGGCGGCCACGAGCAGCGCCCGCTGGGTGGCGGGCGGAAGCTCGGAGGCCCGCCGTGCGAAGGCCTGCTCGAGCCGTGGTGCCGACCCGGAGCGGCTCCTCGATCGGCTCGGCGCCCGCGAGCTGCTGCGCGGAGAGCGAGCGCGGCAGCTCGAGCAGCGCGAGCGGGTTGCCGGCAGTCGCGGCATGGAGCGCCTCGGCACCCGGCGGCGAGACCCGTCGTGAGTGCTGGGACAGGAGCCAGGCCGTGTCCTCGAGGCCGAGACCCTCGATGCGTCAGCTCCTCGAGCCCGGCCGTCTCGATCTCGCGCCCGTCGCCCTCGCGGATAGTGAGGACGAGCGCCACCGCATCGGCCTCGAGCCGGCGGGCAGCAAAGAGCAGCGCGTCGCAGGACGGTGCGTCGAGCCAGTGCGCGTCGTCGACGAGGACGAGCAGCGGCGTCTGCTCGGAGGCGGCCGCGAGCAGGCTGAGCGTCGCGGCGCCGATCGTGAAGCGGTCGCCTGCTGCCGCTGGGGCGAGCGCGAGCGCTCCGCAGAGCGCGGCGGCCTGGGGCTTCGGGATCGAGGGCAGCACGTTCAGGATCGGCCGCGCGATCTCGAGCAGCCCGGAGAAGGCGAGCTCCGCCTCCGACTCGATCCCGCGCGCGTGCAGGACCGTCATGCCGCCGCGCGCTCCTCCGCGTAGGCGAGCAGCGCGCTCTTGCCGATGCCCGCCTCGCCGCGCAGCGCGAGCGTTCCGGCCCGGCCCTCCCGGGCATCGGCAAGCAGGGCGCTCGATCCTCGCGCACTCGGAGCCTCGCCCCACGAGCATGCGGCAAAGGTAACGCGGTCGTCCCCGGGCCACAACCCGACCGCCGCGATCGAGGGGGACGGCGTAGGGATCTCCCCGATGTCGGCTCGGCGGGCCGGCGTAGCGTCGGAGCACCCGATGAGGAGGACGGAGATGAGCAGCATCAGCGTCAGGCGTGTCATCAGCACGGCGCGGTCGCGGCGCGATCTCCGCCGCCGGCTGCCCCCAGCACCGGGCGGTCGGGGTCGGCCCGGCGGGGCCCGGCGGCTCCCGGCCGGCCGAACCGCGTCGGGGAGTCTCTCCGCAACCGGCGAGTGGCGACACGGCCCACGATCTCGCCGATCGGAACCACTGGTCGCGCTCGCGCCGGTGTTCGTCCGGGCGCTCGAGCGGCGGCGACCGGGCTCGGGAACTGTCACCTGACGTGGCGAGCGCCCGGGGAGGGCCCGAGCTCCGCTGGCTCTCCGCTGTCAGATGCCAACGCCCGGCGTCGTGCTGCCGGTTCCTCCCTCCTGGGCGGGAAGTCGACGGGGCGCGCGCGTCGTGGCCGGGCTTACGGGCTTGGCGGCTCGGGCCTCAGGCGCAGCCGTCGGGGCGGATATCCCGGCTGTCTCGCGGTAATCGCAGAGTGCTGCGCGGACGACGGCTTACAGGCTGAAAGCGCTGCAAGCCAGTTGCAAGCCCATGGCAAGCGCCGGCTTGCACCGTATGGCTCACATGCGACAGGAACACGTACCAGGGGAGGAACAGGCAATGGCTATTTCGTTTCCAGCAGCGGAAGTGGCAGCGAAGCATCGCGTGGAGCTCGCGACGGCGAGCGTGCAGGAGACCCGCTGATCGTCTACGCCGGCCAGATGCTCAGGCGCTGCTACGAGCGCGTGTGCAGCGCGATCTTCGATGGCGACGGCGACTGCATGCGGTTCTGCAGGGATGTCGAGGGCGTCGCCTGCGCATGGGCTGCCCTGAGCGCACGGTGGTGGACCGGAAGGGAGGAACCATCCACGCGCTCACGCCGAAAAAGGGCGTCAACCTGCTCGAGATCCGAGGTCCAGAGCCTTCCCGGTCCGAGCGATGCATTCTCCAGCCCGGCCGGCGCTACGCGATCACGCCGACGAGGTCCGGATGTCACGGAAGGGAGGAGCCATGCCGTCTCTAGGATTCGTCGCCTTCGTGGCCGTTCTGGCCGCCGCGCTCGCCGTGCCGCTCGGCGCGCAGGCGGCGCCGGTCACGAAGGTCTATAGCAGCGGCAATCTCAACGTAGCCGATGGCGGACGCGGCGCTGGATCCGGCGCGGCCCGGGTACGTGACCCTGGGCTCACGAGCGTCGAGCTTCCAGTCGCAGACATCGGCACGGTTCTCGACGTCAACCTGCGGCTGCGGATGAACCACGTGACCGACGCGGCTCGCCGCTGGCGCCGGTCCACGGCTTCAGCCTCGGTGCGCCGGGCGTGGAGGATTCGATCTGGATCTCGAGCGTGATCGCAGAGTACGGAAGCGGTGCGTCCGACTGCGGCGGAACGCTCGGCGTCGTCGACGACGAGGCGGCGACCCCGCTGGCGGGAGCCACCCCTCCGTTCACCGGAAGCTATCGCCCCGAGAACCCGCTGTCCGCGGTCGACGGGACGGCCATGAACGGCACATGGGGCCTGTTCTTCATCGACGTCCAGCCGTCGAGCCCTGGGGCGATCCGCTGTTGGGAGCTCGAGATCACCTACGAGCCGGCTGCGATCGACCTCTCCTTGCGAGCGGCGGACACGCCGGACCCGGTGAGGCCGGGGAAGCGGCTCAAGTACACGATCACCGCCAGCAACGAGGGACCGGGCGCCGCGACCGGCGTGAGCGTGGTGGACACGCTTCCTGCCGGAACAACCTTCGTCTCGGCCAAGACGACGCAGGGAAGCTGCTCGCGCGCGGCCAGGAAAGTCACATGTGACGTGGGGGAGCTCGCGAGCGGCGCCTCGGCGACCGTCACTGTCGTGGTGAAGGCGCCGATGCGGCCCGGCCGGCTTACGAACACCGCGTCGGTCAAAGCCGAGCAGGCAGACGCCGACCCGGCCGACAACCGCGTCCAGGTGAGGACGCGGGTCAGGAGGTAGCTGGAGGCATGCAGAGCCGTCCGCAGGTACGCCGTCACTTCGTCGTGACGACCACCGAAACCGAAGGATCGGGAAGGCGTACGCGCTCCGCCCGCAGAGGGCCATGTCGTTCAGCGAATGGAGGAGGACCAAGTGAAGCGGAGACTCACACCGAGCATGGCCGTGGCCCTGATCGCGCTTTTCTTCGCGCTCGGCGGCATCGGCACGGCAGCGACGACGGCGCTCGTGCCGTTGGCGAAGCGCGCCCTCAGCGCCGACAACGCCAAGAAGCTGGAGAAGAAGAGCCTAAGTCAGGTTGCTGCGATGCCGGGGCCTGCGACGGCTACGACGAAGACCGCCCCGCTGACGCTCGCACCAAGCCAGGAGGGCTACTTCACGATCGCCTGCGACTCTGGTCAGGCCGCGATCTCCGGCGGCTATAGCTACACGGGGGCGACGGTCGTTCTGGCGCTCGACACGCATCCCCTCGACGCCGCCACTTGGCGGATCTACCTCGCCAACGCGAGCACGACAATTAGCGTCCCGGTCACGCTCTACGTCGTCTGCCTGGACGTTGACGACAGCAGCTCGACGTTCCGCGCACCGGCATCCGCAGACGAACACCCGAAGCGCGTCCTGCGGTGGCTGGCCCATTAGGGGCGGCTTGGCTGAAGCTCGGCTCGTACCGCTGAGGCCCCTCCCCGCGTGGGGGCGGGTATGACCCCGCCCCCAGCCCGCTGTACGACCGTGATCTTCGATGACGAGGAGGTTCGAGCATGGCAGCCGTCCAGGAAGACGTCCTTGCCGGGCTGGAAGGGTTCTCCGGCCAGCTCCTGCAGCCGGCCGACGAGGGGTACGACGAGGCCCGCCAGATCCAAACGGCATGATCGACCGGCGGCCGGCGCTGATCGCGCGCTGCCGCGGGACCGCCGACGTCGTGACGGCTCTGAACGCGGCTCGTCAGAGCGGCCTCGAGATCGTCGATTC
This sequence comes from uncultured Thermoleophilia bacterium, assembly GCA_963838105.1. Taxonomy (GTDB): domain Bacteria; phylum Actinomycetota; class Thermoleophilia; order Gaiellales; family Gaiellaceae; genus CAWJNF01. The sequence continues at coordinate 42,407 of CAWIQC010000024.1, forward strand.
GCGGCGGCGGCCACAACGTCGCCGGGAAGGTCGGTGACCGACGGCGGTCTCATGATCGACCTCGTCGCCGATGAAGGGGATCCATGTCGATCCCGCGGCCCGCACCGCCCGCGCTCAGGGCGGCGTGACGTGGGCAGAGCTCAACCGGGAGACGCAGCTCCACGGGCTCGGCGTCACGGGAGGCGCCATCTCGACGACGGGGATCGCGGGCCTGACCCTCGGCGGAGGGTTCGGGTTCCTGATGGCCAAGCACGGCCTCACCGTCGACAACCTCCTCTCCGTCGAGCTGGTGACCGCCGACGGAGCCGTGCTGACGGCCGAGCGAGGACGAGCACGCCGACCTCTTCTGGGCCCTGCGCGGCGGAGGCGGCAACTTCGGCGTCGTGACCTCGTTCGAGTACCGGCCTCCATCCGGTCGGGCCGACGGTGACGGCGGCTTCATCGTCCATCCGGTCGAGGCCGCCGGCGACATGCTGCGCTTCTACCGCGAGGTCTGCCGCGGCTTTCCCGACGAGCTCGTCGGCTACCCGGCGCTCGTCCACGCGCCCGACGGCTCCGGTGTCAAGGTCGCTGCGATGCTCGTGGGTCACGTCGGCTCGCCCGAGCAGGCCGAGCGGGATCTCGACACTCTCCTTAACTGGGGCTCGCCGCTCGACGTGCACGTCGGCCCCATGTCCTACGAGACGCTCAACACGCTCATCGACGACGCGTTCCCGAAGGGAGCGTTCAACTACTGGAAGTCGAGCTTCCTCTCGGAGCTCACGGACGACGCGGTCGACGCGTTGGTGGAGTGCTTCGCGTCCTGCCCACCGCCCATGTCCATGGTCGTGCTCGAGGATGTCCACGGCGAGGCGACACGCGTCGCCGTCGACGCAACCGCGACGCCGCACCGCCAACGCGGGTTCAACCTGGGCCTCTACGGCGTCTGGCTCGATCCGGCCGCGACCGACGAGAACGTCGCGTGGACGCGCGATACGTACGAGGCCATGCGGCCGTTCCTGTCGGAGCTTCGCTACGTCAACTACCTCGGCGACGACGAGACCGGCGACGACCCGATCCGGGCCGCGTACGGGCCGAACTACGACCGGCTCGTCGAGGTCAAGACGACGTACGACCCGGACAACGTCTTCCACCTCAACCAGAACATCCGGCCGCGTCAATGACCGCGAGGGAGGCCGAGATGAGGTTCAGCTACGCGCCGCTGCCGGTACAACCCGGCGATGCGAGATCATCGACACGATCGTGCTCGCCGAGGAGCTCGGGTTCTACGGCGCCTACTTCCCGGACGAGACGTACCACAAGGACGCCTGGCTGATCGCCGCGGTTGCTGCCCGGCAAACGCACCGGATCCGCCTCTCCCCGTGTGCGACGCACGTCATCCTGAAGGAGCCGACCATCCTCGCGCAGACGATCGCGACGCTCGACGAGCTCTCCCACGGCAGGGCCGAGGCGGTGTTCGGCATCGGCAACATCGCCATGCTCGGCCAGTACGGCCTCGACTGGAAGTCGAGCGGCTCGCTACGACGCCTGCGCGAGGCCCATCAGTGCTCCGGACGATGCTCGACGAGGGCAGCATCGACTTCGAGGGCGAGTTCTACCGCTACTCGGGCCTGTTCACGGCGGCGCGGCCCGTCCAGGAGCATGTGCCGTTGAAGATCGGCGCCATCCGGGGCCCGGAATCGTTCGAGCTGGCCGGCGAGATCGCCGACGGCATGCACCAGGGCTGCGGGTGCTCGAACGAGACGATCGCCTACGCAACGCAGCACGTCAAGGCTGGTGCCGAGCGGGCCGGCCGCGACCCGTCCGAGCTCGACATCGGCACCTGGATGTTCACGGCGATCGCGCCGGACTCGCGGGCGGCGCGTGAGGCCGTACGCTCGGTCGTGGCGTTCTACGTCTCGGCTCTACCGCGCGAGCATCTCGAACGGCACGGGATCGACCTCGACGAGCTGCAGCCGATCATGGCAGCCGTCGAAGCCGGCGAGATCGAGCGGGCGATCGAGCTGACGCCGATCGAGCTGGCCGACAAGCTCTCGCTCTCCGGATCGCCGGAGGAGTGGGTGCAGCGCATCCGCGAAGGGGTGATCCCGGCGGGCGCGAACCACCTGATCTGCTGCCCGGTCGACCCGTTTCTGGTCGAGGCCTGGTCGGGGCGCAGGATCGACGGCGTCCCGGATCAGGCCGGTCAGCTCCGCCTTATCCACGAGCACGTGATGCCGGAGTTCGTGCCGTCGGCCGTCACGGCGTCGCGGTGATCGAGCTCGACGACACATCAGCGCAACCCGGCTGCAATTCGGGACTCTCTCTCGCCGTCGCGCCGAATGGAGCGTTCATGTCTCGCCCTGGCTCGGCCTGCACGGTCGAATTGCCTACTGCGGTGACGGGCATCGCGGAATCGGGGCCCGGACACGTCGGCCTCGCGGCGGCCTGGAGTGAGAAGCGAGGCATCGTTGCCACCTTCAACCGCGCAGAGCCCTGAGACGGCCGGAGAACCCCGAAGGCACGACTCGGAACGGGACCCGGCGCAGAACGCTACGCGAGCCAGCGCACCTCGTCAGTGAGGCCGGTCTCGCGCCGCTCCCGCACGAGCTCGTGCAGGGCGGACACGAGGCGGCCGAGCGTCGCGGCCTCCCGCCGCGCGAAGCGGCGCTCGGTCGTGAAGACGAGCCCGTGGTGGCTTCCGCCCTCGCGCCGATACTCGGCGTCCAGCCGCAGGAAGTCGGGAATGTTTTCCGTGACGATCGCCCTTCCGTCCTCCTGGGCGCGGGCGAACGAGCTCGTCGTCAGGAAGGCTCCGGAGCTCGGCGCGTTCGGTGACTGCTATCGCGTCGCAGTCCCAGCGCTCCCGGAGCTGGCGCGCGATCTCCGCCGGGAACATCTCGTCCAGGAGCAACCTCACGCGATCGCGCGTTGTGCTCGCTGCCAGGCCTCTTCGGCCCGGTCGGTCTCCTCCTCCGCCCGGTGGATCCAGGCGTCGATCTCGTCCTGGTAGCCCGCGTAGTACTCGACCGCTGCGCGCGCCTGACCCGGCGTCAGGGACAGCCATTTCGACGGCCTTCGCCACCCCGTCCTCGCCGCCACCGAAGCTTTTGACGCCCTTGATCACCTCCCAGACGTCCGGGCCGCCCGGGAGAGCTGCGCGGCGCCCAGCAGGGCCACCGCGAAAGACGATGCCGGGGTGGGCATCTGCTCGGAGGCCCTCTTCGATGTAGCGTTGCACGACCCGCGAGCGCGGTTCGCCGACCGCCCGGGCACGCTCGTCGAGCCGGGCAACGGTCTCGTCGTCGACGCGCAGCGAAAATGGCCGGGCTGGCATGTATCTCAGCGTATCACGCTGTAGTGATACTGCCGGCGGGCCGGATGAGATCCGGCCCCTACGCCTTCTGGGCGGCGGCCTCCGCCGGCGTGGCTCGCCGGCAGCGCCTCGAGGTACTCGACCACCCGCTCGAGCGGCTCGACGTCGCCGAACTTGGCGTCGATGTCGAAGAGGTTCCACTCGGTGACGCCCGGCACGCGGTCGCCGACGGCCTCACGGACGACGATCGGGCGGAAGCCCTCCGCGATCGCGTCCTCGGTCGTATGGCGGACGCAGCCGGCCATCGTGACGCCGGTGATGATCACGGTGTCGACGCCGTGCGCTCGGAGGTAGCCGGCGAGGTAGGTGCCGTGGAAGGCGCTCGCGCGCTTCTTCACGATCACCTGCTCGCCCGGGTCGGGCGCGATGCGCTCGTCGATCGCGACCGCATCGGTACCGAGCTGGAGCACCTCGACGGGGATCTTGTGGTGCCAGATGCCCATATCGCTATTCGGGCCTTCCGTGACGTTGAAGGCCGTCGTCGTGTAGACGATCGGGATCCCCTTGGGGCGCGCGGCCGCATTGAGGCGCTGGACGGCCGGGATGATGACGTCCATCCCGTCGCAGCTGAACGCGTTGCCCGGCCGCGTCCAGGCGTTGGCGAGGTCGATGTGGATGAGCGCCGGGTGCTCGCCGAAGCCGACGCGGCGCTGGAAGCCGCGCTGCTGGTAGATCGAGGAGTCGGCCGAGAAGATGCGCTCGAGGGCAGCCTGTATGTCGTCGTGTTCGCTCATGGCGCGAGGCTACCACCGAACGTAGACTTCGGCTTCTCGTTTGACGGCAGCGGCAGGAGGTGCGGTAGTGGCAACGGTTCAGGAGGATCTCGTCGCCGGACTGGAGGGCTTCTCCGGACAGGTGCTACGGTCGGCGGACGCCGGCTACGACGAGGCGCGCCGGATCCACAACGGGCTCATCGACAAGCGCCCGGCGATCATCGCACGCTGCCTCGGCACGGCTGACGTCGTGGCCGCGGTCAACGTCGCGCGCGATCAAGGGCTCGAGCTCTCGGTCCGCGGCGGCGGCCACAACGTTGCCGGCAAAGCGGTCACCGACGGCGGCGTCATGGTCGACCTCTCGCTCATGAAAGGCATTCACGTCGACCCGGCCGCGAGCACGGTTCGTGCGCAGGGTGGGGTGACCTGGGCGGAGCTGAACCGGGAGACCCAGGTGCACGGGCTCGCCGTCACGGGCGGCGTCGTCTCGACGACCGGGATCGCCGGCCTCACCCTCGGCGGTGGCTTCGGCTGGACCATGAGCAAGACCGGTCTCGCCGTCGACAACCTGATCTCGGCGGAGGTGGTCACGGCCGACGGCAGCGTGCTCACGGCCAGCGAGAGCGAGCACGACGACCTCTTCTGGGGCCTGCGCGGCGGCGGTGGCAATTTCGGCGTCGTCACCTGGTTCGAATACCGCCTCCAGCCCGTCGGGCCGATCGTGACGGGTGGCCTCATCGCGCACCCGCTCGAAGCCGGCGGCGAGGTGCTGCGCTTCGCTCGGGATCAGATCCCGAACCTGCCCGACGAGCTGGTCGTCTTCCCGGTGCTCGTGCACTCTCCCGACGGCGCGGCCAAGCTGGCGGCGTTCCTCATCGGGCACGTCGGGTCGCTCGAGCAGGGAGAGCGCGACCTGGCGCCGTGGCTCGAGTTCGGCTCGCCCCTCGACGTCCAGGTCGGGCCCATGCCCTACACGGTGCTCAACTCGCTCATCGACGGCGGCTTCCCGAAGGGCGCGCTGAACTACTGGAAGGCCGGCTTCCTGTCCGAGGTGAGCGACGAGGTCATCGACACGCTCGTGGCGCAGTACGCGGCCTGCCCCTCGCCGATGTCGGCGATCGTGCTCGAGCCCTTCCAGGGACAGGTGGCGCGCGTTCCGGTCGACGCCACGGCCGTTCCTCACCGTGCGCAGGGCATCAACCTCAACATCGCCTCGGTCTGGACGGATCCTGCGGCGACCGACGAGAACATCGCGTGGACGCGAGCCACCTACGACGCCGTGCAACCGTCCATGTCGGGGTTGCGTTACGTCAACTACCTCGGGGACGACGAGCCCGGGCAGGACCCGGTCAGAGGGGCGTACGGGCAGAACTACGACAGGCTCGTCGAGCTGAAGACGAAGTACGACCCGCAGAACCTCTTCCAGCCTGAACCAGAACATCCCGCCCCGCAGCTAGCGCCCGGCGCACGGCGGTGGATGAGATCCGGCCACAGGCCGGATGAGATCCGGCCCCTACGCCTTGACGGATCCCCGTTCCTCGCGGAGTTCTGCCGTGGCGTCCGCGGCCAGCGTCATCGTCTCCGCGTCGATCATGACGCCGTAGTCACGCTCGGCCAGCTCGACGGTGGTGAAGCCGTCGAGGACGTCGGAGAGCACCATCGCCGGATCGCGCTCGAGCGGGTCGCCGTAGCCGCCTGAGTTCGGCACGCAGATCTCGATCGTCGAGCCGGCCGGCAGCGTCTTGCCCGTGAACTTCGAGGGCCAGTACTCCTCGGTGCCGTCCGGGAGCGTGACCTTGCCGTAGGCGAGGATGCCGTCGTGCCCGCCGAAGATGCCCCACGGCGGGTCGGCGTCGACGCGGTCGCCCTCGCAGGTGACGATCGTGTCCTCGAGGAAGCGGTTCACCCGCACCATGCCGATGCCGCCGCGCCACTTCCCGGCCGCGCAGGGGTCGCCGCGCAGCTCGTAGCGCTCGGTGCGCATCGGGAAGCGCCATTCGAGCTCCTCGATCGGGTTGTTGCGCGTGTTCGCGATCAGGCAGTCGACCGAGTCGAGGCCGTCGCGGCCCGGCCTGCCGCCGTAGCTGCCCTCGTCGACCTCCAGGTAGACCCAGTACTCGCCCTCCTCCTCGATGAAGCCGGAGTAGGAGATGAAGTGCAGGTGGGCCGAGTTCCCGGCCGTGATCTGGTCCGGCAGCACCGGCGCGAGCGCTCGCAGCGCGAGGTCGACCGCGCGCTGCACCTGGCAGAAGCGGGCGAAGCAGGCGCGCGGGTAGTTCGGGTTGAAGATCGAGCCCTTCGGCGCGACGACGTGGACCGGCGCCAGCATGCCCTCGTTCTGCGGCACGAACACCGGGTAGGTCGCCTCGTCGAGGAAGATCATCCGCGTGATGAACGTCATCGCCGAGACCGTCGTGCCCTCGTACGGGCAGTTGTAGCCGGTCGGCACCTCGTCGCTCGAGCCCGTGAGGTCGTACGTGATCTCGTCGCCGGCGATCTCGACCGCGATCTTGACCGGTAGCCGCTTGCCGCGGTTGACGCCGTCGTCGTCGAGCCAGCCGACATCTGTCTCGTAGCGGCCGTCGGGCACCTTCGCGATCTCCTGGCGCAGCATGCGCTCGGAGTACTCGAGCCAGGCGCGCGCGACGCCGAGCACGGTCTCCTCGCCGTAGCGGGCGAGGAGCTCGACGTAGCGGCGCTTCGCCAGCTCGCAGGCGGCGATCATCGCCCGGATGTCGCCGTTGTTGAAGCTCGCCGTGCGGACGTTCTCGAGGATGTGCTTCCAGAGGCCGGCCTGCCAGACACCCTGCTCCTGCAGCTTGACGGCGCGGTAGATGTTCCCCTCCGACCAGTTGTCGACGAGGTCGATCGCAAGGCCCGGGTAGGCGCCGCCGATGTCGAGCACGTGCGCCGACGCGCCGGAGAAGCCGACGAGCTCGCCGTCGAAGAAGATCGGGATCACGATCGCGACGTCCGGGGAGTGCGTGGCGCCGCCGTAGGGGTCGTTGTGGAGGATCACGTCGCCGTCGTGGATGTCCTCGCCGAGGATCGCGATCACGTTCTTGACGATCTTCGGCATCGCGCCCATGAACATCGGCGTCGAGTCCGACTCGGCCAGCTCGTTGCCGTCACGGTCGAAGATGCCGGCGCCGAGATCCTCGGACTCGCGGATGATCGACGAGTAGGACATCCGGTAGAGCACGCCGGCCATCTCCTTCGCGATCGCGGCGAAGGCGCCGCCGATGACGCGCATGAGGATCGGGGTCGCGAGCGCCGGCGCCGCGGGCGGTCTCGGCGCGCTGGCGGGTCGTGCAGTCGATGACGATGTTGCCGTGGCGGTCGATCTCGGCCTCGAGGCCGGGCGGGATCACCGTCGTCGTGTCGTACTGCTCGACGATCGCCGGGCCGGCGATCCGGTCGCCGGCCCGCAGGAGCTCCCGCTCGTAGAACGGCGTCGGCGTGGCGCTCGGCCTTGCCGTCGACGTCGAAGACGACCTCCTGGTCGAGCGTCTTCGCCCGCGACGGGTCGCCGTCGCCGGCCTCGAGCTGTGACGGCTGCAGCTCGTCCACGCGCCCGATCGCGACGGCGCGGATGTTGATGATCTCGATCGGCGCGTCGAAGCGGTGGCCGTACTCGGCCTCGTGCGCCGCGTGGAAGCGCTCCTTCAGCTCCTCGACCCAGCTGTCGGTCACGTCCCCCGGCCGGCACCTCCGTGCGGACCTCGTAGCCCTGGCCGGCGTAGCGGCAGTCGGCGAGGCGGCGGACGAGGCGGCGGTCGTCGGGCACGCCGTCCGCCTCGAGCTGGTCGACGGCCTGCCGGCCGAGCTCGGCGAAGCGGGCCTGGAGCCGCGACTGGTCGAGCGTCTTCAGCGGGTGCCTCTCGGTCGCGACGAACTCGTGCTGCAGGTCGGTCGCGAGCAGGCCGGTCGCAGCGACGATGCCCGGGTACGGAGGCACGAGCACGCGAGCGATGTCGAGCTCGAGCGCGATGTCGCACGCGAACATCGGGCCGCCGCCTCCCGCGGCGACGAGCGTGAACTCGCGCGGGTCGTAGCCGCGGCGCACCGAGTTCAGCTCGATCGCCTGGGTCATGCCGTACTTCTGCACCTGCAGGGCGCCGAGCGCCGCGTCCTCGACGGGCATGCCGAGCTGGGTCGCGACGGTCTGCATCGCCTGCTCGGCGAGCGCGCGGTCGAGCTTCATGCCGCCCCCGAGGAGGCCTCGGTCCGGGCGCAGGCGTCCGAGCAGGAGCTGAGCGTCGGTGGCCGTCGGCTGGGTGCCGCCGTACCCGTAGCAGGCAGGGCCCGGGTCGGCGCCCGCCGACTGCGGGCCGACGCGGAAAACGCCGCCGGGATCCACGTGCGCGATCGAGCCGCCGCCCGCGCCGATCGTGTCGATGTCGACCATCGGCACCATCGCCTGGTAGTCGCCGATCTTCGTGTCGAGCAGATGGCGCATCCGCAGCTGGCCGCCCGCGGCAACGCCGATGTCCGCCGACGTGCCGCCGATGTCCAGCGTGACGACGTTGTCGAAGCCGGCGAGCCTGCCCGCCCAGATGCCGCCGATCAGGCCCGCCACCGGGCCCGACATGAGCAGGTTCACCGGCCGCTGCGTCGCCGATTCGACCGTCGCCATGCCGCCCGAGGACTGCATCATCTGGACGTCGTGCCGGAAGCCCTCCTCCCGCATCGACTCGTCGAAGCGGGCGACGTAGCGGGACACCTTCGGGCCGACGTAGGCGTTCAGGCACACGGTCGAGAAGCGCTCGAACTCGCGGTACAGCGGCAGCACCTCGTGCGAGACCGAGAGGTAGGCCTCGGGGAACTCCTCGAGCACGATCTCCTTGACACGCCGCTCGTGATCGGGGTTGAGGTACGAGTGGATGAGGCAGACGGACACCGCCTCGACGCCGGCGTCCCTGAGCTGGCGCACCCGCTGCCGCACCTCGCCCTCGTCGAGCGCGACGAGGACCTCGCCGTCGGGGACGATGACACGCTCCTTGACGGTCAGGCGGTGGCGGCGCTTGACGAGCGGGCCGCGACTGCCACGGCAGCTCCTGCTGGAGCGAGAAGTTGAACGGCTTCTTGTGCCGGGCGATGTGGAGGATGTCGCGCATCCCCTCGGTGGTGATGAGCCCGACCTCGGCGCCGCTGTGCGTGAGCGCGATGTTCGTCGCGACCGTCGTGCCGTGGAGCAGGTTGTCGACCTCGGCGAGACCGACGCCTGCCTTCGAGCAGAGCTCCCGGATGCCCTCGCCGGTGCCGCGAGCGGGGTCGTCCGGCGTCGAGGGGACCTTGTCGACCGTGATCCGGCCCGACTCCTCGTCGACGAGGATCAGGTCGGTGAACGTGCCGCCGACGTCGACGCCGATTCGCTTCATGGACTCCTCCGCTCTGCGCTCAGGGTGTGTGCTCCGCGGTGCGTTCGGGGCGAAGCCGGCCGCCCCGGTGGCCGTTCTGGCGCAGTTTCGCGCGTCTTTCGTCACGGTGCGCGCGCAACGCACGCGGTTTTCCGCGATACGATGAACATCGGGTGGAGGACCGGGGTGGCCCCGCGGGCCGTGGCGCTCGTTGGCCGGCCCGGGGTCGGCGGAGAGCCGCTCAGGCGCGCGCTTTCGCGAGCGCCGGGATGATCTCCTGCCCGACCAGCGCCATCTGGTCGAAGGCGCCGTTGAGGTAGGCGCACGAGATCTCGTCGACGCCGAGCTCCGCGAGCTCCCTCGCTCTGTCGCGCACCTTGTCGGGCGTGCCCGCCAGGGCGAAATCGTCGACGAGGTCGCCGCCGAGGTACTCGGTGTGCTCGGCCGCGGAATCGAGGTGGCCGGCGTAGTAGTCGTAGTCGTCGCGCGCCTGCACGAGCCGGGTCATCGTGTCCGGCATCCCGTGCTCGGGATTGCGCTTCATCGTGTCCTCGATGTGGTTCGCGCAGGCGGCCGGCGCCCAGCGGCACTTCGCCCACGCCTCCTCCTGATCGTCGCCGACCCACATGGCGGTGAGGACGGAGAAGCGGATTCCGGCGGGGTCGCGACCCGCCTCCGCCGCGCCCGCCCGCACGTGGTCCATCGCCCAGCGCACCGAAGTCGGGTTGACGCCGACGTAGAGCATCACGCGGTCGGCCAGCGCGCCGGCGTTGCGGAGGTTTCTCGGGCCGGTCGCCGACATCATGATCGGTACCTGCGGCCCGTCCTTGACCCAGCGCAGATGGACGTCGGCGCCGTTGATCGACACGTGCCGTCCTGCCATCAGGTCGCGCAGGAGCGGCACGGCCTCTCGCAGGAGCGACGTCTTGACCGGGTTCAGCCCCATCGTTCGCACCGCGGAGTCGCCTCGTCCGATCCCGAGCTCGAGCCGGCCGGGATGGAGCTCGGCCAGCGTCGCGAACGCGCTCGCGGTCGCCGTCACGTGGCGCGTGTACGGGTTCGTCACCGCCGTCCCTACGACGATTCGCTCCGTCGCGGCCAGCGCATGGGTCATGTAGACGACGCAGTCCTGCCACAGGATCTGCGAGTCGATGAACCACGCGTGGCTGTAGCCCGCCTCCTCGGCCTTCCTGCACCGAGGCGATGCACTCCTCGAAGTCCTGCTCGAGGAACTGGGCGCCGATCGTCGTCATCGCGAGCCCTCACGACCTGCGCGACGGCGGCGGGGAACGCCCGCAGCTCCGTAAGCGTCTGCTCGAGCGTGTTCACCTGGCCCCAGCCGACCGAGATCATCTCGATCGCAGGCCCGTGCAGATGGGGGAGTGTCGTACCGACGCACTCCTCGACGACCACGGGCTTGAAGTCTCGGAACAGCGCGTCCTTGCACGTCGCTCCGACACACTGGTTCGTCAGCACGCCGCTCAGCAGCACCGTCTCGGCGCCGAGGCTGCGGAGGACGAGCTCGAGGTTCGTCTGGAAGAACGCCGAGAGGCGGGTCTTCTCGACGTACCAGTCCTCCGCCCGCGGCCCGAGCTCCTCGAGGATCTCGTAGCCCCAGGTTCCGTGGCGCAGGCCCCCTTCTCGCAGGATGGCGCGAATCTCCATGAACGGGCCGCCGTCCTCGACGCCCTTCGTCCCGTGCCGCGTCCACACGATCGGCACGCCGCGCCGGCGGCACTCGTCGTTCAGCAGCTTGGTCGGCTCGATGACTCGCTGCATGTGCGAGATGTCGATGTCCTTCTGCCCATACCAGCCTTCGGGATGCAGGAAGTCGTTCTGATCGTCGATGACCACGTGCACCGTGCGCCCGGGGACAAGAGCCCACGAGCCCTCGCGCACGTACGGTGGATTCGGCATGCGGAGCCCTCCTAAGGTTGCTCGGCTCGCATCGATTCTTCCGAAGCGTCCGAGCGCGTGTCAAGGACACGTCGTCGCAGCAGGCGTTGCCGGAGGAGGGATCGGGGCCGTCCGAGCCCGCCGAGCTCGTAGGCTTCGGCCATGACGATGCCCGAGGGTGGAGCAGCCTTCCCTGTCCGCGAAGGCGCAGACCGCGTGCTCGTTCCCGACGAGCGCTCCGTCGCGTACGCGGCTGCGCGTTCGCTCCGGCCCACACCGCTGATCGAGCGGCTCTCGCAGGAGACCGAGCGCGAGCTCGGCGATCGCGCCGTGATGCTCTCGGGGGTCTTCGAGGCGGGGTTGCTGGCCGCGCTCGTCCATGCCTCGCAGGCGCGACGGGTGCTGGAGATCGGCACGTTCACGGGGCGCTCGGCGCTCGCGATGGCAGCGGCGCTACCCGAGGGCGGACGGATCATCACGTGCGAGGTCGATCCCGAGGCGGCGGCGCTCGCCCGGCGCCACTTCGAGGCAAGCCCCTTCCGGGACCGGATCGAGCTGCACGTCGGCCCGGCCGGCGAGACGGTCGCTGAGCTCGACGGCCCCTTCGACGTCGTCTTCATCGATGCTGACAAGTCGGGCTACCTCGGCTACTACGAGGCGGTCGTGCCGAAGCTCGCGCCGCACGGCGTCATCGCGCTGGACAACACCCTCTGGGGCGGCTCCGTCGCCGACCCAGCCGATCGGTCGGAGATCGCGGTCCAGCTGCGGGCATTCAACGACCACGTCGCGTCCGATCCGCGGACGCACTGCGTTCTCCTCCCCTTCGGAGACGGGGTGACGCTGATCTGGCTCGCGCCGTGAGCGGTGGCTACGACAGCAGCCGCTCGTTGGCCGGGTCGTAGAGCGGCTGCTCGACGACCCGCGCGGGGTAGCGCTCGCCGAGCAGCTCGACGCTCAGCGCCGTGCCCGGGCGGGCGTGCTCGACCGGCAGGTAGGAGAGCGCGATCGACTTCTCCACGACGTGCCCGTAGCCACCCGAGGCGACGTAGGCGATCGGCGGGCCGTCGCCGTCGTAGACCGGCTCGTAGCCGTGGCAGTCGTGGGCTGCGCCTTCGACGACCAGGCAGGCGAGCTCACGGTCGACGCCCCGGTCGCGCTGTTCGAGCAACGCCTCACGGCCGACGAAGTCGCCCTTGTCGAAGGCGACGAAGCGCTCGAGCCCCGCCTGCAGAGGCGTCCAGTCGGCGGAGAGGTCGGCGCCCCAGAGCCGGTAGCACTTCTCGAGCCGCATCGACTCGAGCGCGCGATAGCCGAAGTCGACGAGCCCGAGCGGCTCGCCGGCCTCCCGCAGGGCGTCGTACACCCGGCGCAGAACCTCGAACGGGCAGTGCAGCTCGTAGCCGAGCTCGCCGACGTAGGAGACGCGCAGCGCGCGGACGGCCACGCCGGCGACCTCGAGCTCCCGCAGCCTGAAGAAGGGGAACGCCTCGCGCGCGACGTCGGCGGAGGTCAACGCGGCCAGGAGCTCCCGCGAGCGCGGCCCGGCGAGGGTGAGCACGCCGTACGCCTCGGTGACGTCCTCGAGCAGCACCGAGCCGTCGGCGGGGAGATGGCGGTCGAGCCAGGCGTGGTCGTGCGCCTGGGTGGCCGCCGCGGACACGATGTAGAACCGATCCGGGCCGAGGCGGGCCACCGTGACGTCGCACTCGATCCCGCCGCGCGGAGTGCACATCTGCGTGAGGCACATGCGTCCCGCCTCGGCCGGCAGGCGGTTCGCGCAGAGCCGGTCGAGCCATTCCTCGGCGCCCGGGCCGGAGACCTCGTACTTCGCGAAGCTCGTCTGGTCGAGCACGCCGACCGCCGACCGCACGGCTTGGCACTCCTCGCCGACAGCCTCGAACCAGTTGCCCCGGCGGAACGAGTAGACGTCGCGCGGCTCCTCCAAGCCGTGACGCGGCGAACCACAGCGGACGCTCCCAGCCGAAGCGGGCGCCGAACACCGCACCCCGGGTCCCGAGAAGGTCGTACAGCGGGTCGGTCTTCGCCGGCCGTCCGGCGGGACGCTCCTCCTCCGGGTAGTGCGAGGCGTACTCGTGCCCGTAGCTCTCGCGGGCTCGCGCGACGACGTAGCCGGTGTCGGCGGCGTACTCGCCGAAGCGGCGGACGTCGAGCTCCCACATGCTGTCGCTCGGCTGGCCGTCGAGGATCCACTCGGCCAGGTAGCTGCCCGCACCGCCCGAGTAGACGATGCCGAAGAACGAGAAGCCGGCCAGCACCCAGAGGTCGCGCCGCCCGGGGACGGGGCCCATGAGCGGACGCCCGTCCGGCGTGTATCCGTCCGGCCCGTTGATCGTCTTCGAGATCGGCGTGTCCGCAAGCACCGGCACGCGCCGCTCGGCCGCTTCCAGGTTCTGCGTGATGCGGCGCAGGTCGGGGCGCAGGAGCCGGCTCGACCAGCCGCGCGGCACGCCGTCGAGCGCCCAGGCGCGCGGGTCGGCCTCGAACGGGCCGAAGAGCAGCCCGTCGCCGTCCTGGCGCACGTAGAACGAGGCCTCGGGATCGCGGAGCACGGGCAGCTCCGGCCGGACGGGCCGGGAGCCCGGGGACCGGCTCGGTGAGCACGTACTGGTGCTCGAGCGGGACGATCGGCAGCTCGAGCCCGAGCGTCCGGCCGAGCTGGCGCGACCACATGCCGGCCGCGATCACGACGTGCTCGGCCCGGATCTCGCCACTCGCGGTCTCCAGGAGCCACCCGCGCTCGTCCCTCTGCAGGCCGGTGACGGCGGTCCTGCGCAGGATCCGCGCCCCACGGCTCTGCGCCTCCCCGGCGAGCCCGTTCGCGACGGTGGCCGGATCGATCCAGCCGTCGGTCGGCAGGTGCGCGGCAGCGAGCAGCCCGTCCGGGTCGAGCAGCGGAAACAGCTCGGTCGCGCGCTCCGGCGGGACGATCTCGAACGGGACGCCGACCTGGTCGGCGACGCCCTTGACGTAACGGAACTCGTCGACTCGATCGGCCGTGGCCGCGAGGCGCAGGGAGCCGGTCTCGTGGTAGGAGACGTCGAGCGAGCGGTAGAGCTCGACGCTGCGTCGCAGCAAGGTGCCGAGGTTGTAGCTCCCGGAGTACTGCGTGCACAGACCGGCCGCGTGCCAGGTCGTGCCGGTCGTGAGCTCGTGCTGCTCGAGCAGCACGACGTCCGTCTCGCCGAGGCGCGTCAGGTGGTAGGCGAGGCTGCAGCCGCCGATCCCGCCGCCGACGATCGCGATCCTGGCCTCGGCGAGCACGGGCTGAGGCTAGCGAATCGGGCCCGGATTCAGGGTGGCCGCGGTCGCATGAGGCCGACTGCGGTCGCAGACGGTGACGTAGGGAAGCGCGAGCTCGCCCGTCCGCGCTTCGCTCCGCCTCCCGCTTCCCGAGCGCCTCGACCCGCGCTAGCAGCGCCTCGCGCTCGGCGGGAGGCAGCGTGAGCGCGTAGGAGCGCGAGGCGGCGAGCCCGACGAGTCCTTCCACGTCGATCTCGTGCACGTGCGGGAACTCGGCTTGCTCCACGGGCCCGAAGAGCGGGCCGAAGCTTCCGGGCCAGTCGCCCTCGTGCGAGTAGCCCGTGCCGTCCTCGCCGTGGAGCACGGCGCCGAGCTCGGCGACCCAGGGAACGGACTCGTCCCTCAGGTTGGCGAGGACGCCGAAGGTGCCGCCCGGCCGAAGCACGCGCGCGATCTCGGGCAGCGCGAGGTCGAGGTCGAACCAGTGGAAGGCCTGCCCCGCGGCGACGACGTCTACCGAGCCGTCCGGAAGCGGCAGCGCCTCGGCCGAGCCGGCGAGCACCTCGACCTCCGGGAGCCTCGACGCGAACGCCGCCCGCATCGCGGCATCCGGCTCGACGCCGACGACCTCGTGGCCGGCCGCGAGCAGCGCCCGCGTCAGCTTTCCGGTGCCGGCCCCGACGTCGAGGACACGGAGCGGCGAAGGGCCGAGGAGCCACGCGATCGCCTCCTGCGGGTACCCGGGCCGGTAGCGCTCGTACACGTCGGCGCTCGGGCCGAAGGAGAGCCTGCGCCGATCCCGGTCCACCGAGCCATTCTGCCCGCGCCGCACCGACCTCGGCGCAGGCGAGTAGTCGGAGTTGCTGTGGGCTCTCCCGTCCGGGAGGCCGCACCCCCTCACGCGTGCTCGAGCCCGCTCCCGGTCCAACGGGAACGGCGCGCGCACGCACATCGTCAGATACGGCATCCGGAGAAGCCCGTCGGGCGTCTGAGCCGCATGCGGCGGCCGAGCTCGTCGACCTCGCCGTGCATGGCGGTGCGCTCGTCCGGCGGCAGCACGAGGGTATACGAGCGGGAAGAGACGAGGCCCAGCAGGCCCTCCAGGTCGAGCGGCTGGACGTGCGCGACCGGTGGTCTGCTCGAGCGGTGTAAAGGGCGGACCAGAAGCTCACGATCGCCCGGTCGGTCTCGGGGTCCCCGCGACGCCCGTCCGGGCCAACGAGGATCCGGGTGAGCTCGGCAACCCACGGCTCGGACACGTCGCGGCGGTTCCACGCGTCGGCGAGGACGCCGGCGGGGCCTAGGACGCGCGCGATCTCCGCCAGGGCGCGCGAGGTATCGAACCAGTGGTAGGCCTGGCCTACGGCGACGGCGTCGAAGGAGCCGTCCGGGACCGGCAGGGCCTCCGCGGATCCGTCCAGCACCTCGGCGCCCGTGGCGGTCTCGGCGAAGGCATCCCGCATCTGTGGTACGGCTCGACGGCGGCGACCTCGTACCCGGCGGCAAGCAGCGCGCTCGTGAGCTTCCCGGTGCCTGCGCCGACGTCCAGGACGCGCAGCGGCGCGGCGCCGAGCAGCCAGGCGATCGCCGACGGCGGGTAGTCCGGCCGGTGACGGTCGTAGATCCCGGCGCTGGGACCGAACTGAGAGCCGCTGCCGCTCGGCGTCCACGGGGACATTCTGCCCGGGCCGGCCCCGCGTGAGCGAGCGGTGAGCCGGACTCGACGAACGCCTCAGGTGGCCGGCAGACTCCGGGCACAGTACGGTGCCGAAGTGCCAGAAGTGGCCCTCCGGATCCTTCGCCCCGTACTCACGGCTCTCCGTACTCGGTATCGGCGAGCGGGTGCACGATCTCGGCGCCGGCCTCGGTCGCCCGTGCGTGATGTACATCGACGTCGTCGAGCGCGATGTACACGCTCTGGTTGACCCCGCCGAGGTCGAGCGGGCTCTTCCAGCCTCGCTCCGGCTTGGCGGTGCTGGCGGCATGACGACGGCGTTACCCGAGGCGGCAGCCGGCGTGGACGACCAGGCGACCAGACGCGATGCACCATCAGCTCCTCGAAGCCGAACGCCTGCTCGAGGAACGCGATCGCGCGCATCTGGCGTCGCGATAGAAGAACGCCGGGTAGACGGCTTCCTGCGGGCGGTCGCACGCTCAGTCCGAACAAGCCGACTACGACACGAAGAGCCGTGGCTCTCGGCGGGGGTGGCGCAGCAAGGCGAGCTCGAGCTCGATCGCGCTCGAGTGCGCCTCGTCGAGTCGAAGCCGCAGCGCCTCCGCGGCCGCCTCCTCGAGGGCGAGCGCGAGGCGGCGCTGGAGCGCCTGGGCGCGGAGTGCGCTCAGACGGCCGAGTCGGATCGCCGCAGACAGCATGCCGGCGGCGAAGCCGCGCAGCTCGAGCAGGACCGCGTCCTCTGCGGAGACGCCGAGCGCTCTCGCGAGCGCGCCGTGCACGACGGCGAGGTTTCCCTCGCTCTGGCCGGCGCCCACGGCGGCCGCGAAGGTGAGCGCAAGCTCCTGGTCGGTGAGCCGGGGCGTGAGCGCCGCGAGCCGGCGGCCGCAGGACGTGGACGCCCACCTCGCGCCCGGCGCGAGCTTGCGCGCAGTGAGCCAGGCGTCGAGCTCGCGAAGGTCGCCTGCCGACCCGGCGCCATGGGCGTGGGCGACGGCGACGCCGTCCAGCGGGCCGACCGACTCGCGAATGGCGGTCTCGACGAGCTCGCCGAGCTCGGCCTCCTCGAGCTCGGGCCGCTCGGCGAGCAGGGACTCGAGGCCGTAGGAGTGGGCGAAGCGGCCGATCGGCAGGGCCGAGTCGGCGAGCTGGAGCGCGCCGAGCAGGCCGTCAGTGCTCATGGGCGTGCCCGTGCGAGAGCGGCTTGCGGAGCCCGAGCTTGACCTGGGACGAGCTCGATCTCGACGCCGTCGAGGTGCAGCCCGCGCACCGTCTCGGCCGCGAGCTCGGCGCTCGTCGTGATGGGGACGAGGATGACGCCGTCGGCCACGTCGACCGGCACGTGCTGGTTGCCGAAGGCGTGGCCGATCCGGGCGCGGCCTCGGCCAGCGCCTCGCGCCGGAGCGACGGCGAGAAGCGGACGAGGAGCGCCTGCTCGGGCGTCCGCTCGACCACCAGGATCCGCTCGCCGTCGTCGTGGAGCACGGCGCCGTCGTGCAGGTACGAGCCCCGCGGCAGGTCGATCGCGACGTCCGCGCCTGCCGCGCTCCTGAGCCGCGAGACGCCGCTTGGCCGCGTCGGCCTGGGGCACCGAGACGGGATCGCGGCGGCGTCCGGCGTAGCGCGGCTCGTCGGCCTCCCCCAGCAGCGCGGCGACGACGAGCATCACTTCCGCCTCGGCGGCAGCGGCGCTCCGAGCAGGGCCTGACGGGCCTCGGCCCAGGCGGCGTCGATCGCGGCGCGTACCGCGGCGGCCGAGGCTCCGAGGGCGCGGGCCAGCACGCCCTGGCCGCACGGCAGGACGCCGGCCGCGGCCTCGACTCCCGCGAGCTCCGCCAGCCGCCGGTCGGTCGCTGCCGCGAGCGCCTCGCCGTCGTGCCCGTGGGCGACCGCGAGGAGCGTGCCGACGTGTGTCGCCGGGCCGAGCAGCCCGCGCGCGGCCGGGCGTCGCCGCGCCGGCTCGAGCCGGACACGGTCGACGCAGAGCTCGCGTCCCGACACGTCGGTCACCGAGGTCTCGAGCTCGACGAGGTCGAACGCGAACGTCTCGCCGAAGCGGCCGGGGGCGACGAGCTCGGCGCCGACGTAGGCGGCGCCCTCGCCGAGGCAGACCGACGCACGGGAGGCGAAGCGCGAGCCCGCCTGCGGGATCACGGGCTCGGGAATCGACTCCACGTAGGCGCCGTCGCCCAGGGTCAGCTCGAGCCCCTGCTCGGCGTGGCCGGCTTCCATCCGGTACACCCTGGTCGCCGAGGGCGTCGTCAGGTGCACGCGCGTCGCGGGCCCCGCGTCGATCGCGAAGTCGGAGGCGGTCGCCGGCGAACACGCCGCCGGTCGGGTTCTGGACGTAGACGAAGGCCATTCCCGGCAGCGCCGGGTCGAGCGTCGAGCGGCACGGTGAGGCGAAGCGGGAACCGCTGGCGGCGGGACGCGAGCACGGTCCGGTCGCCCGGTCCGACGCGGAAGGCGAGCTCGAGCAGGCCGTCCGCGTGCTGGGGCGGCCCGGCGCTCCGAGCGAGCGCCATCGCGCTCACACGCGGCTGAAGAGCACGGCGTGCTCCAGGTGCTCGAGCACGGCCTCGGCGCCGCCGGACCGCAGGTCGGTGTACACGGTCGGCCGCTCGGGGCGGGCCGCGGCGAGGTCGCGGCGCATCCGCTCGAGATCGGCGCCGACGTGCGGCGCGAGGTCGACCTTGTTGACGACGAGCAGGTCGGCCTGGACGAGCCCGAGGCCGCGCTTGCGCGGGATGTCGTCGCCGGCCGCCACGTCGATCACGTAGAGCCAGTGGTCGACCAGATCGGCGGAGAACGTGGCGGCGAGGTTGTCGCCGCCCGACTCGATCAGCACGACGTCGAGCGGTCCGTGCTCGCGCTCGAGTCGCTCGGCGGCGGCGAGGTTCATGGACGGGTCCTCGCGGATCGCCGTGTGCGGGCAGGCGCCGGTCTCGACGCCGACGACGAGCTCGGGCGCGATCAGCCCGCCGGCCTGCAGCCGCTCGGCGTCCTCCTTCGTCACGAGGTCGTTCGTGATCACCGCGGCGCGGTACCCTCGGTCGGCGAGCAACGGGAGCAGCCGCTCGATCAGGCGGGTCTTGCCGGAGCCGACCGGGCCGCCGACGCCGATCCGCACCGCCTCGGCCGTCATTTGAGGACGTAGAGGGGGCCGAGCGGCACGCGGCTCATCGGCTCGCACGTCGCGAGCTCGCCGTCGACCTCGACGCGGTAGGTCTCCGGGTCGACGCGGATCTCGGGCAGCGCGTCGTTCCAGACCATGTCGCGCTTGGTGAGGGCGCGGCAGCCGCGCGCCGCGACGCAACGGCTGCGCAGGCCGAGCCGCTCCGGGCACGCCGCCGTCGACCGCCGCCTGTGCCATGAACGTCACCGACAGCGCCTGCTTCGCGCCGCCGAAGGCGCCCCACTGCGGCCGGTAGGTGAGCGGCTCGCAGGTCATCAGCGAGGCGTTCGACTCGCCCATCACCGACCAGGCCGGGAAGCCGCCCTTGAAGACGACCTCCGGCTTGATGCCGAAGAACTTCGGCTCCCAGAGGACGATGTCGGCGAGCTTGCCGACCTCGAGCGAGCCGATCTCGTGGTCGATCCCGTACATCCTCGCGGCGTTGAGCGTGTACTTGGCCACGTAGCGCTTGATCCGCTGGTTGTCGTGGCCAGAGCCGGCGTCCTCGGGCAGCGAGCCGCGCTCGGCCTTCATGTGCGCCGCGACCTGCCAGGTGCGGGCGATCGTCTCGCCGATCCGGCCCATGCCCTGCGAGTCCGAGCCGATCACCGAGATCGCGCCGACGGTCGTGGAGCACGTCCTCTGCCGCGATCGTCTCGCGGCGGATCCGGGACTCGGCGAACGCGACGTCCTCGGGCACGCGGGGGTTCAGGTGGTGGCAGACCATGACCATGTCGAGGTGCTCGTCGAACGTGTTCAGCGTGTACGGGTTCGTCGGGTTCGTGGAGGAGGGGAGGCAGTTCTCCTCGCCGGCGACGCGGATGATGTCCGGGGCGTGGCCGCCGCCGGCGCCCTCGGAGTGGTACGTGTGGATCGTGCGGCCGCCGATCGCGCGCATCGTGTGCTCGAAGAAGCCGGACTCGTTCAGCGTGTCGGTGTGGATCTGCACCTGCACGTCCAGCTCGTCGCCCGCGTCGAGCGAGGCGTGGATGACCGCGGGCATGGCGCCCCAGTCCTCGTGGATCTTCAGGCCGATGGCGCCGGCCCGGACCTGCTCGAGCAGCGGCTCGACCGCGTACGCCGAGCCCTTGCCGAGGAAGCCGAAGTTGAGCGGGAACCCGTCGGCCGCCTGCAGCATCCGGCCGAGGTTCTCCGTGCCCGAGGAGCAGATGCCGACGGTCACCGGGCCGAGGCCGCCGCCGAGCAGCGTCGTCACGCCGGCGGAGATCGCCTCCTCGCAAAGGCCGGCGGAGTCGAAGTGGACGTGGACGTCGATGCCGCCGGCGGTGACGATCATGCCCTCGGCGGCCCGCACGTCGGTGTTCGCGCCGACGACCATGCCCGGCGTGACGCCGTCCATCAGCTGCGGGTTGCCGGCCTTGCCGATGCCCGCGATGCGCCCGTCCTTGATGCCGATGTCTGCTTTCACGATGCCCTGCACGGCGTCGACGACGAGCGCGTTCGTGATGACGAAGTCGAGCGCTCCCTCCGCGGCTGTGACGCCCCCATGGGTGCCGAGGCCGTCGCGGAGCGTCTTGCCGCCGCCGAACACGCACTCGTCGCCGTAGACGGTGTAGTCGCGCTCCACCTCGGCCCAGAGGTCGGAGTCGCCGAGGCGCACCCGGTCGCCGACGGTGGGCCCGAAAAGCTCGGCGTAGGCACGGCGGCTGATCTTCCGGCCCATCTAGGCTCCCTCGTATCCGCCCTGGAGGGCCCGGGCGAGCGCCTCCTCGAGCCGATCGGGCGTCGCCTTGCCCTCGGTGAGGCGGTTGAGGCCGAAGACCTCGCGGTCGCCGCCGAAGGCCACGAGGTCGACCTCGCGCTCCTCGCCGGGCTCGAAGCGGACGGCGGTCCCGGCCGGGATGTCGAGGCGCATGCCGAACGCCCGGGCGCGGTCGAAGCGAAGCTCGGGGTTCACCTCGAAGAAGTGGTAGTGCGAGCCGACCTGGACGGGGCGGTCGCCGAGGTTGGTGACAGTCACCGTGGCGGTCTCGCGGCCGGCGTTCAGCTCGATCTCCCCGTCGGCGATCCGGAGCTCCCCGGGCTCGACGCCCTCCACCGGCTCGCGCCCCGGGCTGGATGGGGTCGTGGATCGTCACGAGCTTCTGCCCGTCGGGGAACATCGCCTCGACCTGGAGCGTGCCGACGAGCTTCGCGACGCCGGGTTGGACGTCGTCGGTCGTGAGCAGCGTCTGGCCGAAGCCCATCAGCTCGGCGACGGACTTGCCGTCGCGCGCGCCCTCGCAGATCTCGTCCGCGATCAGCGCCCGCGCCTCCGGGTAGTTGAGCTTCAGCCCGCGTGCCCGGCGCCGCCGCGCTAGCTCGGCGGCAAGGAAGAGGAGCAGCCGGTCGATCTCCTTCGGGCTCAGGTGCACGTCAGCCCCCTCTCTCGTGTCCGCGAGCTCGAACGAGATGTCCTGCGCCCCTTCCCACTGCACCAGCCGGCCGAGCGCCTCGAAGTGCTCGCGCCCGTCGAGAACCGTCAGGAAGTGGTTGCCGGCGAGCGGCCCGGCCACGCTGGCGAAGTACGTCGGCCCGTACGGGAACAGGATCTCCGTCTCGGACACCCCGCCGGGGTAGAGGAGGACGTCCCCGGCCTGCGGGATGGTCGTCGCGTTCTCGGGCGGCAGATCGAGCTCGTTGCCGAAGCCCATCGGCACCCAGGCCGCGAACCCGCTCCAGCGCGCCTGGATGATCTTGTTCCTGTAGGGCAGCATCGTGCGAAAGAGCGCCACCGTGCGAGGCGCCTTCTCCTCCTCGAGGCGCGCCTTGAAGGACAGCGGTCCGGCCTGGATCGCGACGAGGTCGGGCATTCAGGCGACCGGGAGGCCGGGGCGTACGAGACGGCCCGGGGGGCGCTTCATGCGCGACGTGTCGACCTTCGGGTTGGCGGGCTCGACCAGCGCCGCGGCTCCGAACGAGGCGCGGGTGCGCTCGGGAGCGGGCGTGCCGTAGAGCGTGGTGCGCTGCCTCGGCGTGCGGCCGAGCGAGCGGACGGCGGCCTCCATCGCCTCCGGCGCCATCTCCTGGCCGTGGCTCGCACCGGCCGCGCGGGAGATCGACTCGTTCATGAGCGTGCCGCCGAGGTCGTTCGCGCCGGCACGCAGAGCGGCCGCGGCCCCGTCGACGCCGAGCTTCACCCAGGAGGCCTGCACGTTCGTGATGTGCGGATGCAGGGCGAGACGGGCGACCGCGTGCATGAGGATCGCCTCCCGGTAGGTTGGGCCGGGGCGGGCGTGGCCGTGCAGGTAGATCGGCGCCTCCATGTGCACGAACGGCAGCGGGACGAACTCCGTGAAGCCTCCGGAGCGCACCTGCTGGTCCCGGATCGCGAGCAGGTGGCGCGCCCAGCTCCTCGTGCCCTCGACGGAGCCGTACATGATCGTCGTCGTGGAGCGCAGTCCCGCGCGATGGGCCGTGTCGTGCACCTCGAGCCACTGCGCGGTGTTCACCTTGTCCGGGCAGAGGACGCGCCTGACCTCGTCGTCGAGGATCTCGGCCGCGGTGCCGGGCAGCGACGCGAGGCCGACGTCGCGAAGCCGTGCGAGGAAGTCGGACAGCGGCACGCCGAGCGTGGCCGCTCCCTGCCAGACCTCGAGCGCGGAGAAGGCGTGGACGTGGAGGTCGGGCAGCTCCGACTTGATCGCCTCGCAGACCTCGACGTAGTAGTCGCCCGTGAAGCTCGGGTGGATGCCGCCCTGCAGGCAGACCTCCGTCGCACCGCGCTCCCAGGCCTCGTGGCAGCGGCGCACGATCTCCTCGAGCGGCACGACGTACGCGGGCCCCCGCAGGTTCTCCGCCAGCTTGCCTTTCGAGAACGCGCAGAACCCGCAGCGGAAGTAGCAGACGTTCGTGTAGTTGATGTTGCGCGTGACGACGTAGCTCACCGTGTCGCCGCACACCTCGCGCCGGAGCTCGTCTGCCGCCTGGAGGACGGCGTCGAGCGAAGCGCCCCGGGCCTCGAACAGGGCCGTGACGTCGTCCTCGTCGAGGGCGACCTCCTCGCGCACCTTCGCGAGCGCGGTACCAACGCGCGGGGTCAAGTCTTGCATACGAACATAAGAGGCTTCGCTATGTGCGTATGCAAGACTTGACCCCGGGCTTGTGAGCGGGGCGAAGGAGGTCGGGATCGGCATCGCGGCGCCCGCGGCCCAGCCGTCCTCGCGGGCCAGGCCGGAGGCGTCGGCTCGCCGCAGGACTGCCGTCGCCACGCGCGGCTCGCACCACGCCTCGATCGTCGGCGACGTACTCCGGATAGATCGGCAGACGGGGGGCGAGCTCGAGCCCGCGTTCGCGCGTGGCGCGCGCCAGCCGCTCGATCTCGGGCCACGGCGCCTCCGGGTTGACGTGGTCGATCGTCACCGGGGAGACGCCGCCCCAGTCGTTGATGCCCGCGTCGAGCAGTCGCGGGAAGTCGTCGTAGGAGAGGTTCGGCGGCGCCTGGATGTTCATGTCGGGGCCGAGCACCATGCGGGCGGCGGCGCACGTCCAGAGCAGCTCCTCGAGCGGCGGCTCGGGATGATCGTGCATCTTCGTGCCGGGCTTGGCGCGGAAGTTCTGGACGATGACCTCCTGCACGTGGCCGTAGCGCTCGTGCAGGTCGCGGATGGCGTGCAGCGCCTCGAGCCGCTCGAGGCGGGTCTCGCCGATGCCGATCAGGATCCCGCTCGTGAAGGGGATGCGCTGCTCGCCGGCGAGCCGCAGCGTCTCGAGCCGGACGGCCGGGAGCTTGTCGGGCGAGCCGAAGTGGGGGCCGCCGCGCTCGGAGAGCCGGCTCGAAGCCGTCTCGAGCATGATCCCCTGCGAGGCCGAGACGCCGCGCAGCAGCGCCAGCTCCTCGGCCGACATGACGCCGGGGTTGGCGTGGGGGAGGAGGCCGGTCTCGTCCAGCACGAGCTGCGCCATGCGGGCGAGGTACTCGATCGTCGTCTCGCACCCGAGCGCCTCGAGCTCCTCGCGGGCGGCGCGGTAACGGCGCTCGGGCTTGTCGCCGAGCGTGAAGAGGGCCTCGTGACAGCCCGCCGCCGCGCCGGCCTGCGCGATCGCGAGCACCTCGTCGGCAGTCATGTAGGCGCGCTCGCCGCGTTTCGGCGGCTGCGCGAACGTGCAGTAGTGGCAGACGTCGCGGCAGAGCTTCGTCAGCGGGATGAAGACCTTCGGCGAGAACGTGACGATCCGGCCGTGGCCGCGCTCGCGCAGCTCCTGCGCCCGCCCGAGCAGGTCGGCGGCGTCGAGCTCGACGAGTCCGTCGGTCGTCACGGCAGATGGATCGTAACGGCAGCGGGTACGCTCACCTCGATGGAGCGCGAGCCGCTCTCGGCGGTCTGGTCGGCCGGGGATGCCGGCCGGCCGGCGCTCGTTTCTCCCGACGACGGCGTCGCGCTGGGTCGCGGCGAGCTCGCCGAGCGGGTCGACGCCCTCGCCCGCGAGCTCAGCGGGCTCGGCGTGGAGCGGGGAGATCGGGTCGCGCTGGCGCTGCCGAACGGGCCGGAGCTCGTCGAGCTGCTGCTCGCGCTCGGCGCGCTCGGCGCCGCGGCCGCGCCGCTCAACCCGGCCTACACGGCCGACGAGTTCGCGTTCTTCCTCGGCGACCTCGCGGCCTCGTGTCCTGCTCGTCCCCGAGGGCGAGGCGGCGGCCGCGCGAGCCGCAGCCGGCGACGAGGTGCGGTGCGTCGACGTCGTCCCGGGCGCGGGCGCGACCTCGCTGGGTGCGGCGGCCACAGCGACCGCCTACGAGGCGGGCGGCGCGGAGGACGTCGCCATCCTCCTGCACACGAGCGGGACGACGAGCCGGCCGAAGCAGGTGCCGCTCCTGCAGCGCAACCTCGTCGCCTCGGCGCGCTCGATGACGCGCCACTACCGCCTCACGTCCGGAGGACGTGTCGTACGTTGCGATGCCGCTCTTCCACGTCCACGGGCTTGTCGCCTCGACCCTGGCCGCGCTGCTCGCCGGGGGAACGGTCGTCGTGCCGAGGCGGCTCGCGCCGCGCCGCTTCTGGCAGCACGTCGACGAGCTCGGCGTCACCTGGGTCTCCGCGGGGCCGACGATCCACCACATGCTGATCGAGCGGGCCGAGCCGCCACGAGAGAGCAGGCTGCGTTTCACGCGCTCGTGCTCCTCGGCGCTCAGCCCCGAGCTGATGGCGCGCTGCGAGGAGGCCTACCGCGTGCCCATGCTGGAGGCGTACGGCATGACCGAGGCGAGCCACGAGATGGCCGCGAACCCGCTCCCGCCGGCCGATCGTCGCGCGGGCACCGTGGGCGTGCCGACCGGGGTCGCGATCCGCATCGTCGATCCTGCGCTGGCAGGAGGTCCGGCCAGGCGCGCCGGGCGAGGTCGCCATCTCCGGCCCGGGCCTCACTCCCGGCTACCTGGCGAACCCGGAGGCGAACGCCGAGTCGTTCCGCGACGGCTGGTTCCGGACGGGCGACCAGGGCGTCATCGAGGACGGCTACCTGCGGCTCGTCGGCCGCATCAAGGAGCTGATCATCCGGGGCGGCGAGAACATCTCGCCCGGCGAGGTCGAGGAGGCGCTGCTCGCGCATCCGGCGGTCGCCGACGCCGCCTGCTTCGGCATCCCGGACGAGAAGTACGGCGAGCAGGTGGCGGCCGCGGTGGCGCTGAGCGGGCAGGCCGACGAGCGTGCGCTGATCGACCACTGCCGCGAGCGCTTGACGGCGGTGAAGGTTCCCTCCGTCGTGCACGTCCTTCCCGAGATCCCCCGCACGCCCACCGGGAAGCTCCAGCGCCGCCGCGTCGCAGCGGCGATCTACGGCGAGTAAGACCCGACCGGGACGAGCGGCGCCATGAGGATTTGCATCGTAGGGGCCTCCGGGAAGCTCGGGCGGTACATGGTGCAGCACGCGCTGGACCGGGGCTACGAGGTGGTCGGCGTGTGCCGGGAGAAGAGCGTGGAGAAGCTCGACGCGTATGAGGGGCGCATCACCGTCATTCCTGGAGCGACGAACGACCGCGAGGTCATCAAGCGCGCGGTCGAGGGGTGCGACGGGGTGCTCGTCGTGCTGGTCCCGCGGGGCGTCCACCAGTACTCGACGGGCACGGCCCAGGCCGTGCTCGACTACGCGCCTCCCGGGGCGCGGCTCGTGTTCTCGTGCGGGTGGCACATCACGCTCGACGGCAAGGACGTGTACTCGTGGAAGCTCAAGGCGCTCGTGAAGGGTGTCGGCCCGCTCGCGCGCCTCGTTCGCTTCGCGGACCTCGACGACCAGGTGGAGGCGTGCCGGCGGATATTCGCCAGCGACACGCGGTGGACGGTCGTGCGCGGGAGCGACCTCGAGGAGGGCGAGAGCCAGGGCTTGCCCGTATGGAGCCGGCACGTGGGCGATCCGATCCTCGAGAGCAACATCACGCGCCGCGTGGACTTCGCCCTCTTCATGGTGGCGGCGCTCGAGAACGACGAGCTCGTCCAGGAGGCCCCGGCGATCGTCGGCTGCCAGACCCCGTCGGCGCTCGCGCACCCCGACCAGCCACTGAACTCTCTCAGTGCGCGGGATCGGGGCCGGTCGAGATCCGGCCCCTACACTCCCCGGATGCGGTTCGCGGTCCTCGGTGCCGGCGCGATCGGAGCCTACGTCGGCGCGGCGCTTTCGCGAGGCGGGGCCGACGTCGTGCTCATTGCGCGGGGCGCCCACCTCGAGGCGATGCAGCGCGACGGCGTGCGGGTGCTGTCGCCGCGCGGCGACTTCGCCGCGCGCCCGGAGGCGACGAGCGAGATCGAGGCGGTGGCCGGCGCGGACTGCGTCATCGTGGGGCTCAAGGCGTACTCGTTCCCGGAGCTGCTGCCGCGCATCGCGCCGCTTCTCTCCCCCGACGCCTGCGTCCTCCCGGCACAGAACGGCGTCCCGTGGTGGTTCTTTCAGGGCTTCGACGGGCCGCTGGCCGGTTCCGTGCTCGAGTCGGTCGACCCCGGTGGCGTCATCACCGCTGCCATCGAGCCGAGACGGGTCGTCGGTTGCGTGCCCTATCCGGCGACGGAGATCGCCGAGCCCGGCGTCATCCGCCACGTCGAGGGAACGCGCTTCGCGATCGGCGAGCCGGCCGGCGGCGAGTCGGAGCGGTGCCGCGCGATCCGCGCCGCCTTCGAGGCGGGCGGGCTCAAGTGCCCGATCGAGGAGCAGATCCGCGACCAGCTCTGGCTGAAGCTGATCGGCAACGTCGCGTTCAACCCGGTGACGGCGCTGACGGGGTCGACGCTCGGCCAGCTCGGCGAGGTAGCCGAGATGGTGTCGCTGCTGCGCGCCGTCATGGAGGAGGCGACCGCGGTCGGCGCCGCGCTCGGCATCGAGCTTGCCCGTCTCGATCGAGCGGCGGCTCGAGGCCGGGATGAAGGTCGGCGACCACAAGACCTCGATGCTGCAGGACCTCGAGGCGGGGAAGCGGCTCGAGCTCGGCTGCATGAGCGGGGCCGTGCTCGAGATCGCGGGGCGCCTCGGCGTGCCGTGCCCGCACGTCGAGGCCGTCCACGCCTGCGCGACGCTCGTCGACCGGCTACGACAAGCCAGGTGACGGCGCGACCGCGCTGGCCGCTAGCGTCCGGCTGAGGAAAGGCCTTGGTCTTCGTGCCCTCCCCGAGCTCCAGCACCCGCCGCGCGTCCTCCGCCGTGTCGACGTCGAGCGCGATCCGCTCGTCCTCCACGAGCTGCGCTCGGAGGCCGGCCTCGCGCGCCCGCTCGAGAACGACGCGTGCCCCATGGGGCAGGCCAAACGCGGGCTCGATCGCGTCCGCGGGGCAGAGGGCGATGGCGTTCGTGCCGCCGTCCTGGGCCGGCGCGAGCGCGATCGGCCTCGCTGCGCCGGCGAGCCGGTCGAGCCCGTCGGGCGTGACCAGCGGGCAGTCGGCCATCACGACGAGCGCGCCGCTTTCGGGGGCCTGCGCGAGCCCGAGCGCTACGGCTGAGGCGTGCCCCTGGCCCGGGTCGGGCAGCACGTCGACATCGGGAGGCGCGAGCGCGGTGTCCGGGGTCACGACGAGGATGTCGCGCACCAGGCGCGCTCCGCGGCAGGCCTCGAGGACGTCGGCGAGCATGACGGCGACGAGCTCGGCGCGCTCGTCCCAGGCGAGCACGGACTCGAGCCGGCGCTTGGCGCCGCGGGGCGAGTTTACGGGCACGATCGCGAGCACGCGATGAGGATACGGGGTGGCCTGGGCTCGTGAGCACTGAACGTCTGGCGGTGCTGTGCGGAGGCCTCGGCGGCTCGCGGCTCGTTCACGCGCTCGCCCTGGCCGTCGGCCCGGAATCCGTGACGGCCATCGGCAACGTCGGCGACGATCTCGAGTTCCTCGGCCTGCACGTGTCGCCGGATCTCGACACGGTCCTCTACACGCTCACCGGCCTGCTCGACGAGAGCGCGCGGCTGGGGTGTCAGGGACGAGACGTACGGCGCGCTGCACCAGGCCGAGCAGCTGGGTGAGGAGAGCTGGTTCACCCTCGGCGACCGCGACATCGGTCTCCATCTCGTCCGGACGCTGTGGCTTGGCCGGGGCCAGCCACTCTCCGGGGTCATGACGTCGATCGCAGGCGCGCTCGGGGCCGGGGTCCAGCTCCTGCCCGCGACCGACGACCGGGTCCGCACGTTCGTCGACACCGACGACGGAGAGCTCGACTTCCAGACGTGGTACGTGCGCCGGCGCCACGCGGACGTGGTGCGCCACGTTCGCTACGAGGGCGCCGAGCAGGCGAGCCCGGCGCCGGGGGTGGTCGAGGCGCTCTCGGGCGCAGATGTCATCCTGGTCGCCCCGTCGAACCCGTTCGTCTCGATCGCGCCGATCCTGGCGGTACCGGGCATCCCCGACGCCGTGCGCGCCTGCCGCGGACCGCGCGCCGCGGTGTCGCCGCTCATCCGTGGCAAGGCCGTCAGGGGGCCGCTCGCCGGGATGATGGAGAGCCTCGGCCACGAATCGACGGCCGTCGGCATCGCACAGATGTACGGAAGCCTCATCGACACGTTCGTCCTCGACGCGGCCGATGCCGACCTCGCGCCCCGGATCGAGGAGCTCGGGCTGCGCCCGGTCGTCTGCGAGACGGTCATGGTCGACCCCGACCGGCGGGCGGAGGTCGGGCGTCAGGTGCTCGAAGGCGTGCTGGCACGGTGATCGGCATCGTCGGCGGCAGCGGAGACTTCGGCCAGGGCGTCGCCGGCCGGCTGCGGCGTGCCGGTCACGACGTGGTGATCGGCTCCCGCACGCCTCGCGACGAGTTCGTCTCGAACCCGGAGTGCTGCGAGCGCTCGGAGGTCGTCTTCCTCTCCATCCCGGCAGCGAGTGTCGAGGGCATGTCCAGGGAGCTCGCTCCCCACCTCGCCGGCAGGATCGCCGTCAGCGTCGCCGCGTCTGTCGTCTTTCGCGACGGCCGCCCGCTGGCCGAGCCGGGCCCGGTCTCGCTCGCCGAGGTTACTGCGCGCGAGGCGCCCGAGGCGCGCGTCGTCGCGGCGCTGCACACCGTGAGCGCGAGGCTGCTGGCGCAGGTCGACGAGGAGCCTCGACGAGGACACGCTCGTGTGCGGAGACGACGACGACGCGAAGGCGCGCGTGATCGAGCTCTGCGAGGCGCTCGTCGCCGGCCGTGCCGTCGACTGCGGCCCGCTCACGAGCGCGCGCAGCCTCGAGACCCTGACGGCGGCCCTCCTCAACGTCAACCGTCTGCGCCGCTCGAACACGGGGATCCGAATCACCGGGATCTGATGGCTGATCCGAGGTGGCCCAGGTCGAGATCCTGCCGCTCGCCGGCATCCCGGAGCTCCGCGAGGGCGACGATCTCGCGGCGCTCTCGGTGACGCGATCGAGCGCGCGGGTGGCCTCGAGGACGGTGACGTGGTCGTCGTCGCGCAGAAGGCGGTGTCGAAGGCCGAGGGCCGCGGGCGCACAAGTGCCGGTTGATCGCCACGTCGACGCGATCCTCGGCGAGGCGGCGCGGGTACGACGTCGACGCGGCGACTTCGTCATCGCCGAGACCCGGCACGGATTCGTCTGCGCGAGCGCCGGCATCGATCGTTCGAACACGGCCGGGGACGACTGGGTGGTGCTGCTGCCGCTCGATCCCGACGCATCGGCCCGCGGGCTACGCGAGGCCCTCGGGCGGCGGTTCGGCGTCGCGCCGGCCGTCGTCGTCACCGACTCGTTCGGCCGCGCCTGGCGTCAGGGAACGACGGACGTCGCGATCGGCGTCGCCGGGATGCTGCCTCTGCTGGATCTGCGCGGTCAGCCCGACGCGCGCGGGCGCGAGCTCCAGGGCACGGTGATCTGCGTCGCAGACGAGCTCGCAGGCGCCGCCGAGCTCGTCATGGGCAAGGCCAGGCAGGTGCCGGCGGCGCTGATCCGCGGCTACGCGGTTCCGGTCGGGGAGGGCAGTGCGACCGAACTCGTCATGCCGCGGGAGCGCGACCTGTTCCCGTAGGAGGAAGGCGCGAGGCCTCTACTCGCCCAGGTAGCGCTCCCGCTCCTCGGCCGTCAGCTCGCGGCCGGTGCGGTCGAGCCGAGCCTCGGCCTCCTCGATGAGCTCGTCGAGCGTGCCGCATGCCTCGCAGTCGTAGGTGCCGCACGCGTGCCGTCAGCGCTCGACGTCAGGACGTGGCGGCCGTCCGGGGCAAACGAGGCGCTCGTGAGCGCGACCGTTGTGGCCCGTCAGCGGAAACACGAGCGGCCGGCCCGTCTCCGCGTCCACGATCGCGGCGGCAGCCGGCCCGGCGGTGACGATCCACGAGCCGTCCGGGCTGAAGGACGCGTCGGAGACGATCGCGAAGTGCACGCGCAGGATGTCCCGCAGGTCGCCCGTGGCTGTGTCCCAGGTGCGACCGTCGCCGTCCGCGCTCGTCGTGAGCACCGTGTCGTCGTCCGGGCTGAACGACACCGAGGTGAGGTCGTCCTGATGCCCGGTGAGCGTCTCCAGCTCCTCGCCTGACGACAGCGTCCCAGAGCCTCGCCGTCCTGTCGAGCGATGCGGTCGCGACAGTCGGCCGTCCGGGCTGAACGTCGCGTCCACGATCTGGCCGCGATGACCGCGCAGGACGTGGACGACCTCCCCGTCAGGGCATCCGCAATCTTCGCTCGCCGATCGCTGCTCGCGGAGACGACGAGAGCGCCGTCGGGGCTGAAGGCGACACGAGTCACGCGGGCCTGGTGCGGAATCGTGGCCACGAGCTCGCCCGAGCCCGCTCGCCAGAGCCGCGTCCGGCCGTCCTCGCTTCCGGTCGCGACGAGCGAGCCGTCGGGGCTCAGTGCCGCTGTGGAGACGGGCGAGCCGGCTGCGTACGTCCGCAGAGGCGAGCCGTCCTCGGAGCGCCAGAGGCGGGCGGTGCCATCCGCGCTGCCGGTGAGAACGGTCCGGCCGTCAGCCGAGAAGGAGGCGGCCGTCACTGCCGCTCCAGCGCCATGGCGAAGGACGATCGCCCGGCCGGTGCCGTCCATGCGCCAGATACGGGCGGTTCCGTCCTCGCCTGCGCTGACCGCGAGCGACCCGTCGGGGCTGACCGAAGCTGCCAGGACAGGCTCGGGGTGGCGGCCGAGCAGGCGGAGGTCGGGCCGCGCCGAAGAGTCCCAGACTCGCGCGGCGTTATCGGCTCCGGCTGTCAGGATCTCGCTCGAGTCCGGGCTGAAGACGGCGCTGACAACGGCGTCCGCATGGCCTGCGAGCGTCGTGATGGCCGCGCCGGTGGCAACGCGCCAGACTCGAGCGGTGCGATCGAGGCTTGCCGTCACGAGCCATGAGCCGTCCGGGCTGAACGAGACGTCCGTGACGTGGTTTGTATGGGCGACGATGAGATTGCGCCGCTCGCCGCCGGGAACGAGCCAGGTCCGTGCGGCCCCATCGGAGCTCCCCGTAGCGAGCAGCCGTCCGTTCGGGCTGAACTCGCCTGGCAGTGAACGGGCCCCTTCGGTCCGGTGAGCTTCTGGGTGTCGCCTCGCGCTCGGCAGCCAAAGCATCGCCGTGCGGTCGGCGCTCGTCGTGGCCGCGAAGACGCCGTCCGGCCGCCACGAGATGCTCGTCACGCGGGCCGTGTGGCGGATCTGCCCGAGCTGGCTGCCGGACACGCTCCACAGGCGTACGACGTCATCCTCGGCGGCGGTGGCCAGCCGCGCGCCGGCGGGATCGAAGACGACGAGCGTCACCGGCGCCGGATGTGAAAGCGTCTGCAGGAGGCTTCCGGTCGACACATCCCAGATGCGTGCCATGCCGTCACGGCTGCCGGTCGCGAGGAGCCCGCCCGTGGCGTCGAAGTCCAGCGAGGTCACCGGACCGTCGTGCTGGAGCACGATCGGCCCGTCCTGGCGGTCGAGCCATCGACGGGCCAGAGCCGCGCCGTGCCGTCGTTGCTGCCCGTTGCCACCAGGCGTCCGTCGGGCGAGAACGCTGCGTCGTTCACCTCAGCGTCGTGGTCGAGCGAGGCGACCAGCCTGCCGTCTGCCGACTCGTAGATCCTGGCGGTGCCATCGTCGCTCGCGGTGACGATCAGCGTGCCGCCAGGGCCATACGAGGCCGCGTTGATCGGCCCCTCCGCCCGCAGGGTGAGCCGCACGCGCGATGTGAGCAGGGACTGACGCAGGACGTCGGCGATCTCCGGCAGTGGCTCGAGGCGAGCCGCCTCGACGGCGAGGAGGGTGCTGAGTCGGGGTCCACGGCCAGCTGGGTCGTGGCGATGGCGGCGAGCCGGCGGGCGTCGCGATGCGAGCCTGCTCCTCCGCGGCACGTGCCTGCTCCTCGGCCTCGACCTGGGCCTGGGTCGCCTCGGCAGCACTCGCTTGCGCCTCCGCGGCGCTGGCCTCGGCCTGCTCCGCGCTGTCGCGCGCCTGTGCGAGGCTGGCCCGGGCGAGCGTCGCCTGCTCCTGGGCTTCGCTGCGCTGCGTGAGCGCGAAGATGGCGAGGCCGACGGCGATCGCGAGCCCTACGAGGGACGCGATGGTCACGCCGAGCAGGCGGCGATGGCGTCGCCGTGCCTCTCCCCGCTCGCCGGCGAGGCGACGCTCGGTCTCGTGCTCCGCCCGCCAGCCGAGGATCGGGGCGGCGAGCACGTCGTGGAAGATCTCGTAGCGGGGGTCGCTGGAGCCGTCGGCGGGCGGGAGCGGGCGCAGGATGCGCTGCTCGGCCAGGCCGGTGAGCGACCGGTGCCAGGAAGCCGGGCTCGACGCCGCTATAGGTGGCGAGATCGCCGACGCCATGGGCGACCTTTGTGCCCGAAGGGGTGACGAGGTGGTTGAAGGCGGCGGCGGCGGCGTCGCGCTGCTCCGGCGTGAAGCGCTGCGAGCGCTGCGCCGAGGTGGTCCTGGACGATCCGCTCGGCGCCGCCGAGCCTCTGGAAGGTCTCCAGCGCGGAGCGTGCTCGATCCGGCGTCGCGCTCGGTCTGCCAGAGCCGGGCGAGCACGAGCTGCAGGAACGCGGTCTCGACTCCTTCGCCGGGCGTGAGGGCCAGCCCCGATGGGCCGCCGGCGCCCAGCTCGATCTCGCCGGCGCGCGTGTCGGCGAGCACGGCCTCGACGAGCTCGGGCTCGATCTCGACGGGCCCAGCGGCATCCGCCAGGTCCGCGTAGCGGCCCAGCGGCCCGACGACGGCGTCTCGCGCGGCCGACCCGTCGAGGAGAGCGAGCCGCAGCGTGTTGGTGAAGAGCGTCGGGATGCCTGCGCGGAACACGTCGAGGCGGCCGAGAGCGTCCTCGCGTAGCGAGACGAGCACGTTGACGGGCAGGTCGGGACGGCCGACGAGCTCGGGCAGCTCCCGCGCGAACTCGTCCTCCTCGTCGGTCGGGCGGTAGAGGAAGTACTCCTCGGCCTGATCGAGGATGAGGTAGAGCTCGCCGCCGAGGCGCCTGCGCCCAGGCACCGACTCGCTCCGAGAGCGGCGCGGCTCCGTTCCCGTCAGGCGGGGCGCCCGCCAGCGGCGTGATCGCCTCGGCGACGGCGGCGGCGATCGCCTTCGGCCGGGTCGTCGCTCCAGCGGTCGAAGACGACGACTGCGTGCTCGGGCTCCCGGCCTTCGTCGAGGTTCGCCTCGGCCTGCCGGCGCAGCGCGTACGCCACGCCCGCGCGCAGCACCGAGCTCTTGCCGCAGCCGCTCGGCCCGTAGAGCACCGTCAGCGCGCGAGGCCTGCAGGTTCGCGGTGATCACCTCGCGCTCGCCGTCCCGCCCGAAGAAGAGCAGCGCGTCCAGCTCCGAGTCCTCGAACGGCGCCAGGCCCTTGTACGGGCTCGTGCCCGGGCTATCGGCCCGTACGGTCATGCGGCGGTTCCCGCGAGTGCCCGCGCGTGTTCCTCCAGTGCGCCGACGTAGTCGGCGAGCGGAGACGCGAATGACCTCGACGTCCGCGGTAGCGCCAGAACTCCTCCTCGACCGGGTCGAGCTCGCTGGCGACCGCCCAGCAGCGGTAGGCGACCGGCCGCTCGCCCCAGAGCCGGTCGAGGATACGCGCGACGCTCCAGTCACGCGGGCTGTAGCCGAGGAACAGGAAGTGGCTGCGGCGCAAGCGTGCGGCCAGACCCGACGGGAACGGCGCTGACGACCTCGGTGCGGGCGAGGTAGCCGATGTAGTCGTCCTCGGTCACGACGAAGCTCTCGTGCTCGCGCTCGAGCGAGCGGTCGACCTGCCCATGGAGCTTGAGGACGAACGGCGCGCTGCTCGAGCGCCAGCGCGGCGGCATACGTGTTCGGTACCTCCACGAGAGTGGTCGAGCCATCTGGGGCGAGGTGCCAGAACTTCCCGCGGTCCCGTCCCGACGCGACGTAGGTGACGATGTCGAGCGCCTCGCCGGCCTCGCGGAAGGCGCGCTCGAGGGCCTCATCGCAGTTCGCGGTGACGATGAGCGGGCACGGGCCGCCGCGTCCTCGCAAGAGGGCCGGGAAGCGCCGCCATCAGCCGGTGCACGCTGCCGGGCGCGTAGTCCGCGTCGAGGAGATCGTGCAGCTCGTCGTGGAGCGGGCCCTCGCCGCGCATGACGGCCACGTACTGCGAGACGCGGGTCAGATCGGCGCTCTCGGACGGCGGATAGGAAAAGAGCTCGCGGAGCCGTACGGCGAGCTGGTCGGCGTCCGGCGGCGGCACGCCGTCTACAACCTGCCCGCCGGGCAGGTTTGCCTTCGTCCCGATCACCGGGACCACTCTGCCCGCGAGCCATCGCCTCGACGACTGCGCGGCAGTGCTCGTCGAGCGCACGCGGTCGGAGCCGCGGCGCGACCCTCGGTCGGGACTGCCGCGACTCCCAGCGCCACAGTCGCCGCCTCGAGGAGCTCTGCGCACGTCTGGAAGCGATCGCGTGGCAACTTGGCCAGCGCCTGCTCGACGACGCCGTCGATCACAGCCGCGAGCTCGGGGCGGCGCTCGCTCAAGCGACGGAGGTCGCTCGTGCGCGTGCGCGACGAGCGTTGCGACCGGCGTCTCACGGCGGAACGGGGGCTCGCCGGCGAGGCACTCGAACAGGACGCAGGCGAGGGAGTACACGTCGGCGCGGCCGTCGAGGTCGTCGCCCTCCACCTGCTCGGGGGCGACGTAGTCGGCCGTACCGAGCATGTGACCGGTGGCGCTTTCCGTCTGCGCGCCGGCGAAGCGCTTCGCGATACCGAAGTCGGTGAGGTAGACGTGCTCGGCGCCGATCGCGTCGCTCGCCACGAGCACGTTGCTCGGCTTCACGTCGCGGTGAACCAGGCCGCGGGCGTGGGCGGTGTCGAGCGCATCCGCGATCGGGGCCAGAAGGGCGACGGTCCGTGCCGGGTCGAGCGGGCCCCGAAGCTCGAGCAGCTCGGCGAGATCGGCTCCTTCCACGTAGCGCATCGCGATGTAGAGGACGCCGGCCGCCTCGCCGGCCTCGTGGACGGGCACGATGTGCGGGTGCTCGATCGCGGCGGCCCTGCGCGACTCGTCGAGGAAGCGGCGACGGTAGCTCGGATCGTCCGCGTTGCTCGCCGGCAGGAGCTTCAGCGCCACGCTGCGCTCGAGACGAGGATCGGAGGCCCGATAGACGACGCCCATTCCGCCCGCGCCCACGAACGCCTCGATCCGGTAGCCGGCGAGCTCGGTGCCTATACGAGGGTCGTGTGCGCCGGTCATGCGGCCACCTCTGTCGTGTGCCGAAATACACTAGCTCGCGTGCTGCCCGATTTGAAGCCCGGAGCGCGAATCGGCCCGTACCGGCTCGGGGAGCGTCTCGGCGAGGGGGCCGTCGGGATCGTCGTGAAGGCAGAGCGGGACGCCGATGGGGCACCCGTGGCGCTGAAG
Organism: uncultured Thermoleophilia bacterium; assembly: GCA_963838105.1. Classification (GTDB taxonomy): domain Bacteria; phylum Actinomycetota; class Thermoleophilia; order Gaiellales; family Gaiellaceae; genus CAWJNF01. Next base: position 79,059 of record CAWIQC010000024.1, read on the forward strand.
GTCCTGCGGCCGGAGCTCGCGCCGAGCGAGGATATTCTGCGGCGCTTCGAGCACGAGGTGAGGGTCGCGCGCGAGCTGCGGCACCCGAACCTCGTCCCGGTGCTCGACGCGGGGGAGGCGGACGGCGCGCGCTACCTGGCAGCGCGGTTCGTCGCGGGCCGGTCGCTGTCCAGCTGTCTGCGCGCCGACGGGGCACTGAGCGTCGCCGACGCCGTGAGCGTCGCGGCCGACGTCGCCGCCGGGCTCACCGCCCTCCATCGCCTCGGTCTCGTCCACCGCGACGTGAAGCCGAGCAACGTGCTCATGGAGAACGGCCGTGCGCTCCTCACCGACTTCGGGCTCGCGAAGGGCGCGGCGCTCACCGTCCTCACGAGGTCGGGGCAGCTCGTCGGCACGCCGCAGTACCTCGCCCCGGAGCTGCTGGAGGGAGGCGGCGAGGCGTCCCCGGCGTCGGATCTCTACGCTCTCGGCTGCGTCGTCTTCGAGTGCCTGACCGGCCGGCCGCCGTTCACGGGGACGGCGCTCGAGGTCGCGCTCTCGCACCTGGACGACGAGCCGCCCGACCCGCGCGAGCTCCGGCCCGAGCTGGGCGAGGAGCTCGCGCGGGTGTCTCTCCTCGCGCTCGCGAAGGACCCGGCGCAGCGGCCGCGGACTCCTGCGATGTATGCGCACCTGCTGCGCGCCGCGCGCCGGTTCAGCGGCTGATGACGAGCGGCCAGGACGACCGGCCGCTGTTCCCATGCGTGTCGAGCGCGACGACCTGCACGCGCATACTCGCCCGGCGCGAGAGCGGCCGCATCGAAGCCCCGGGCCAGGACGAAGCGGTAGTTGCCGGGCCGGTTGGGCCTGTTCTGCTCTGTGTCGTCGGTGTAGATCTCGTAGTAGGACGCGCTCGGGAGGCTCGCGCGCACGTCGAAGCTCGCCTCGCCAGGGAAGCGCGACGCGGCCCTTGGCGTCGACGATGCGCCATTGGACGAGCGCCGGGGTAACAGGTAGCTCGTGCCAGGGCGCCGGGGCGCTCAACGCGGGCATGTCGATCGCGCTGGCGACGATGTCGAACCTGCCGCTCGGACGCCCGACGTGCCTACGTCGTGGTCCCGCCGCGCTCGAAGTGAACATCCGTCACGGCCGGGCACGTGTGATCCGCGTACGGCCCCATCGCTCCCGGACGGAGCGGGTTGACGTACACGCCGCCGCGGTACTCGGCGAAATGCACGTGGCCCCAGCCCTCGATGATGTGGCCGATGACCGTCCTGTACGCGATGACACGCTGGCCCGGCTGCACCGCAGGCACGATGTGCCAGTACTCGAACACGGAGCCGTCGTCGCGCCGGATGGTGACGACGCCTCGCCGGTGAACCGGGCTACGCCGCCGGTGCGTCGCGTACACCGAGTGCCGTCGGGCGCTGAGACGTCGACCCCGAAGTGGAATGCCTTCACGATCCCGTCGGCCGCTCCGCCGATCCGCGGGTCGCCGAAGGGGCCGCGCACGGGATGCTGCGATGGAAGGGCTTGACGGGCCAGCCGTAGGCGTGCCGCCGCAGTTCGCCAGACCGTCGCACGGCCACGGCTTACTGCGCCTCCTCCCTCGCGCCGCGACGGGACCCGGAGGTCGGGCGGCCGTACGCCTCGGACGTGCTGGGCGGGACGTCTGTGCGCTCCGTCGCGGTCGCGGCCGTCGCCCCCGCCGCCACGAGGCCCGCAACGAGCCCCACCGCGATCCCGATTCACTTCCTCCGTCCCATCGCTCCTCCCTCCGCTCGGGGCCGCTGTGTGCGGCCCGTGGAGCGAGGGTGCGAGGGGGCTTTGCGCCCATTGCGCGTCTGCTTGCAGGCGTCTTGGCCGCGAGAGACCGTGGACGAAGCCGAGGCAGGTGAGGTAGAGCCCTCTCCCGCCTCGGCGAACGACGCGCTATTCGGCGGCGGCGGCAGCGCGCTCGGAGGCGAGCTGCGCCCAGACGTTCTCGAGGATCGGGGAGACCGTCGGCTGCAGGGCCTGTCCCGCCAACGTGAACGCCCCTGCCGCCAAGACGCGGGCGCCGGCCGGCGTCTCGTAGTACGTCATCTGCGCGGTCTTGCCGGGGGCGAAGAGGTCGCGGATCTCTGCCACGACCTGCGTGCCCTTCGGCGACGAGGGAGCGGTGTGGTCGATCTCGATGCCGAACGAGCCGAACGTCGAGCCCGGCTCGAGGCCCGTGCCCGCGAACAGCCAGACGGCGGCGGGCGATTCGACCACCTGGTAGGGCGCGCGCCGGCTGCCATCGTCGTTGCCGATGTACTGGGTGCCGACGAGCGCCGCCTCGGGGCGGCCGAGATCGCGCCACTTCCTGGTCCGCGACATGCGCTCGCCGCGCTTGACGACGCGCCAGTAGTAGTTGTTGGCCGAGAGGAACATGAGATTGCCGCCGAGGTCGCGGTAGCGCTCGATGACGTCGTACTCGCGAGCGTTCACGTACTCGTGATGCCCGGGGAAGACGATGAGGTCGTACGCTCGCGCGAGGGCAGGGCCGGTCGCCTGTCTCTCGAGCTCGCGCTGGGAAAGCATGTCGACCTGCCGGCCCTTCAGGAAGAGCCAGCGCAGGAAGGGCAGATCGTAACGGCTGAAGTAGGGAGGAACGCCTTTGTCGAGGTATGCCCGCGTCATGTCGACGCTGCGGACGGTCCAGTCCTCGTACCAGGTATCGCCGACGCCGTCTCCGTCGGCGTCGCGCCTGTTGTATGCGAACCAGGTGTTCGTGGGCATCACCACGGCGACGCGGCTCTGGCCGAGGCGCCTGGGAGCCAATACGAAGGGCGCGTAGCCCACCAGCCCGCTCGCTGAGCGGAGCTCTGCGTAGTAGACGCCGCTCGGCCAGTCGCCCATCGTGACTCGAACTATTCGGCCGCCCAGCGGCCTCCCGCGATCGAGGTCGAGACGGCGGCTCTCGGTCACGGGCGCGCCGCTCATCTCGTCACGTGCGATGCCTCTGATGGGAACATCGCCGGTCCGGAAGATTCTGAGATCCGCCGTACGAAGCGGCGTCTCGACGACGAGCGCGGCGGTATCGCCCGGCCGGTAGCTCTCACGGCGGAAGTAGGCCTCCACGCCCGGGGTGGCACGCGGTCGTTCGAGCGTCGGGGCGACACGGCCCGATTCGCCGGCAGCCGTGTCGCAGAGCACGCTCACGCCGGCAAGCACGGCCGTGAGCGTCCCGGCGATCCTGATCCTTCCTTCCGACCATCGCATTGCCCGCTGAGCAGCCTCGCTGCCACCTGGCGAGGCGATCATCGACCCGGACGCTGGAGCTCCTGCAGATGGACGTGCCGCCCCCGCTCATGTCCGGCTCTTGCGTCCGGCTTGCGGGAGCGGTAGAACGAGCGCCATGGAGTTCCGGATCCTCGGCCCGCTCGAGGTCGTGGACGGAGGCCGGGTGGTCGATGTCGGCGGCGTCCGCCAGCGGGCGCTGCTCGCGATTCTCCTGACTCGCGCGAACCAGGTGGTCCCCCGGGACACCCTCATCGACGCGCTCTTCGGCGAGGAGCCGCGGGAGGCGGCCTCGAACCTCGTGCAGGTGTACGTCTCGCGCCTGCGCAAGGGGCTCGAGCCGGAACGTGAGCGGCGCAGCGGCGGGAGTGTGGTGCTCACGCGTGCGCCCGGCTACCTCGTCCGCGCAGGCCCGGAGGAGCTCGACCTCCTACGGTTCGAGCGCCTCGTCGAGGAGGGCCGGCGCGCACTCGCCGGTGGCGACGCCGAGACGGCCGCCGCTCAGCTGCACGAGGCGCTCGGGCTGTGGCGTGGCCCGGCGCTCGCCGACTTCGCCTACGAGGAGTTCGCCTCCGTCGAAAGCGCCCGCCTCGAGGAGCTCCGTCTCGCCGCCATCGAGGACCGCGTCGAGGCGGACCTCGCCCTCGGTGAACATGCCGCGCTCACCGGCGAGTTACAGGCGCTCGTGGCGGAGTACCCGTTGCGCGAGCGACTCCGTGGCCAGCTCATGCTCGCGCTCTACCGGTCCGGACGACAGGCGGAGGCGCTCGAGATCTTTCAGGCGGGTCGCCGCGAGCTCGTCGACGGGCTCGGGCTCGAGCCGTCGGCGGCGCTACGGGAGCTCGAGCGTGCCATGCTGCGCCAGGACCCCGGCCTGGAGACGCCGGGCCCGTCGGCGCCCGAGCGACCGGAAAGCCGCGCGCTGCTCGTGCTCTCGCAGGACGACGCCGAGCTCGAAGCGCTGCTTGCCGTCGGCACGCCACTGGCTTCGGGTGGGCGCCCGCACGACCTCGTCCTCGCCCGGCTCGTCACGGATCACGGGCGCCTGCGTGACGAGGCCCGTGGGCTGAACGAGCGCCGTGACGCGCTCACCGATCAGGGAATCGCGTCCCGTTCCTGCGCATTCACGTCCGAGACGCCCGCGACCGACGTGCTGCGCCTGGTTCGCGAGCAGCGCGTCGAGCTCGTGCTCACGAGCCTCCCCGAGGACGAGCTCGCGGACGATGGTATCGGCAGCCTACTCATGGACGCCCCATGCGACGTCGGCCTCGTCGCCGGCGCCGTGCTAGGCCTTCGGGTCGACGGCCCGGTTGCCGTCCCCTTCGGCGGTGGAGAGCACGACTGGGCAGCGCTGGAGCTCGGCGCGTGGCTGGCAGCCTCGTTGCCTGCACCCCTGCTCCTGCTCGGCCCCGTCGCGGAGCCCGAGAGCGGCCGGCGGATGCCAGCCGGCTCCTGGCCCGCGCCTCGATGATCGTCCAGCGGATCGTCGGCGTCTCGGCCGAGCCGCTGCTCACGCCGCCAGGGGCCGAGCCGGTGCTCAGGCGAGCGCCGACGCGCGGGCGCTCGTGATCGGCTCTCGCAAAGCTGGCGCGAGAAGGGGCTCGGCTACCCTCGCGCACGACCATCGTTTCCCGGGCCCGAGTGCCGGTCCTGCTCGTGCGCCGAGGCGTGCGACCGGGCGGCCTCGCGCCCGACGAGACGCTGACGCGCTTCACCTGGTCGCTCGCGAACGCGACCGCCTGAACCGCTCATGGCACGGCCTGCACGCGTTGGCTACCCTGGGTACTGGCGGCCGCTGCCCGGCTGTCCCGGACGAGTGCGCCGTACCCGGCCCGACAAGACGGCGTTCATACCAGGAGGCCGTCATGGGACCGCTCGTTCAGCTCGCCGGTGCGCTGCTCATCCTCGCTGCTTTCGTGCTCGCGCAGGTGGGGTTCCTTGACCAGCGATCGAACCGCTACCTCGTTGCAAACCTCGCCGGCGCGGCCGTGCTGGCGTTCGACGCCTGGATCGAGGGCCAGCTCGGGTTCCTCGTGCTCGAGGCCGCGTGGGCGCTCGTCTCGGTCTGGAGCCTCGGAGCACGCTTGCGGGAGCCGGCGCCGGCACGCCGAAAGGCCGGTGACCAGGTCCCTAGGATCCGCTGATGGGCTCTGGGATGATGGCCGCGGCCGGCGTGTGGGGCGCGATGCTCGCGCCATCCGCTTCGTGAAGACCCTGCGGTAGCGGCGCGGTAATACTCGCGGGAGCAGCGCGAGGAGGACCGCATGGACCAGCAGTTCTTCGTCAGGGAGGACGGACCCTTCGCAGGGCCGACGCGCGACTACGTCGGCTACGGGGAGCATCCGCCTCGGATCGAGTGGCCGGGCGGTGCCCGGGTCGCCGTTCAGGTCGTCGTCAACTACGAAGAGGGCTCGGAAAAATCGTTCCCGATGGGGGACGGCGTCAACGACGGGATGCACGAGATCCCGTTCCACCTCGACGGCGTCCGCGACCTCTGCGTCGAGTCGGTCTACGAGTACGGGTCGCGCGCCGGAATCTGGCGGCTCTTCCGCATCTTCGACGCGGCCGGGATCCCGGTCACCTTCTTTGCCGCAGCCGTGGCGCTCGAGCGCAACCAGGCCGTGGCGGCGAAGCTGGCCGCACGCGGCGACGAGGCAGCCGGGCACGGAACCGGTGGTCGAACCACTTCGAGATGACGCGCGAGGAGGAACAGGAGGCGATCCGACTCGGGATCGAGTCGATCGAGCGCACGACCGGCGCCAGGCCGCTCGGCTGGTACTGCCGCGAGATGAGCGTCAACACCCGCGAGCTCATCGTCGAAGAGGGCGGCTTCCTCTACGACTCGGAGTGCTACAACGACGACCTTCCGTTCTGGACGGCGGTGAACGGGACTGCGCATCTCGTCGTTCCCTACACGCTCGTCGTCAACGACGCACGCTACGTGCTGGCGCAGGGCTACGGGAGCCCCGAGCACTTCCTCGATACGCGAAGGCGACGATCGCCCGGTTACGGGCCGACGGCGACGACGTCTCGCGAATGATGTCGATCGGGCTCCATCCCCGTTTCAGCGGCCAGCCCGCCCGTGCCGACGCGCTCTCCCGCTTCATCGACTGGGCGCAAGGACACGACGACGTCGATCTTCATGCGGCGCGTCGACATCGCGCGCACGTTCCGCGAGCAACTGCCGGCCGAAACCGCCGGGCTGGGAGGGTGACCATGGCCGGGATCGTGAATCGCTTGCGCTCGGGCGAGCTCTCCTCCGCCGAGCTGACGGAGCAGTGCCTGGAGCGGATCGAGCGGCTCGACGCCGAGCTGCGGGTCTTTGTGACGGTCACCGCCGACCTCGCACGTGAGCGGGCGCGAGGCGCCGACGAGGCGCTCGCCCGCGGCGAGCTGCTGGGCCCCCTGCACGGCCTCCCGGTGGCGCTCAAGGACAACATCGACACGGCTGGCATCCGGACGACGGCTGGGGCCGGTTTCCTGGCCGATCGCGTACCGCGTGAGGACGCCGCGGTCGTCGAGCGGCTGGACGCGGCCGGGGCGGTGCTCGTCGGGAAGGTGCAGCTCCATGAGCTCGCCTACGGCGGGACGACGCAGAACCCGCACTTCGGGCCGTGCCGCAACCCCTGGGACCCTGAGCGGATCCCGGGAGGCTCGAGCGGCGGGTCGGGCGCCGCGGTGGCCGCAGGGATGTGCGCGGCCGCGCTCGGAACCGACACCGGCGGCTCGGTCAGGATCCCGGCGGCGCTCAACGGCGTCAGCGGGCTCAGGCCGACGACGGGCGCGATCTCGAACCGCGGCCTCGTCTGGCTGACCCACTCCTTCGACACGATCGGGCCGCTCGCGCGGACGGTCGAGGACGTGGCTGCCCTCTATGCGACCCTTGCCGGCTACGACCCGGAGGAGCCGACCTCCGTCCCCGGGTCTCTGGGCGACCCGCTCGCCGAGCTCGAGACGGGGATCGAGGGGATGCGATCGGGATACCGGCCAGCTTCTATTTCGACGACGCAGACGAGCCCGTCGTGGCGGCCGTGCGCACGGCAGGCGAGGCGCTCGCGGGCCTCGGCGCCAGCGTTGTGGAGGTGGAGCTGCCCGGCTCGGCAGAGGCGCTCGAGGCGGGGACGAGAATCATCTGGGCCGAGGCGCTGGCGACGCACCGGGATCGCCTCGCCGCCGAGCCGGAGTCGTTCGGGGAGGACGTCCGCCGCCGTCTGCCATCCGGCGAGGGAGTCTCGGGCGCCGACTACGCGAACGCTGTCCAGACCGGCCGCGAGTGGCGCCGCATGCTCGACGGCGTCTTCGAGGAGGCCGACGCGATCCTCTCGCCGGTGTCCGGAGCCGTCGCGCCGCTCGCGGCCGACTGCGAGACGATCGAGACGACGCGGAAGCTCACCATCCGCACGTACGGCTGGTCGCTTGCGGGCGTCCCGGCGCTGGCCGTCCCGTGCGGCTTCTCGCCGGAGGGCATGCCGATCGGAATGCAGCTCGCCGCGCCTGCGTGGCGAGAGCCGACGCTCTTCCGGATCGGCGCCGCCTACCAGCGCGCGACCGACTGGCACCTGCGCGAGCCGCCGCTCGTGACCGCTCCGGTCGCGGGGTGACGGGCCGGATGAGATCGGCCGAAGGGCCGGTCGGGGACCGGCCCCTACCGACGAGCTCGGACGGGCCGGATGAGATCCGGCCCCTACGAACGAGCCCCTATGCTCCGGCTGTGACCGAGGCCGGCACCACCGACGCGCCGAGCACGACCCGGCTGCCGCTCGAGGGCGTCAAGGTGATCGACATAGCGACGCTCGGAGCCGGCCCCTGGCTCGGCACGAGGCTCGCCGATTTCGGCGCCGACGTGCTCAAGGTGGAGCATCCGTCGACCGGCGACCCGATGCGGCTGCTCGGCTGGTTCGATCGCGACGTGCCGCTGTGGTGGAAGGTCGACGCGCGCAACAAGCGCTGTCTGACGCTCGACCTGAAGGCGCCCGACGGGCAGCAGATCCTGAAGCGCCTCGTCCGTGACGCCGACGTCCTGATCGAGAACTTCCGGCCCGGCACGCTCGAGCGCTGGAACCTCGGCTACGAGGAGCTGGCTGCCGAGAACCCCGGTCTGATCATGGTGCGCGTCACCGGCTGGGGCCAGGACGGGCCGCTGCGCGACAAGCCCGGCTTCGGGACGCTGGCCGAGGCGTTCTCCGGCTGGGCGCATCTGAACGGCTTTCCCGAGAACCCGCCCACGCTCCCGCCGATGGGGCTCGGCGACGCGCTCACCTCGGTTCTCGGCGCCTACGCCACGATGGTCGCGCTGTACGAGCGCGACGTGAAGGGCGACGGTCGGGGCCAGGTCGTCGACCTCGCCATCTACGAGTCGCTGTTCTCGCTCATCGGCCAACAGGTGATCCTCTACGATCGCCTCGGGGAGATCCCCCAGCGCATGGGCAACGAGTTCCCCTTCGTCGCCCCGCGCAACGTCTACGCGACGAAGGACGGCCGCCACGTCGCGCTGGCGGCGTCCACGCCCTCCACGTTCGAGCGCCTGATGCGTGCCATCGAGCGGCCCGAGCTGATCGACGACGAGCGCTTCGCGACGAACGCCGCCCGCCTCGAGAACCGCGCCGCGCTCGACGGGATCGTCGCCGCCTGGATGGCTGAGCACACGCAGGCGGAGGTGCTCGAGACCTGTGACCGTCACGAGACGACCGTGGCGCCCGTCTACGACATCGCTCAGATCTTCGAGGACGAGCACTACGCCGCGCGAGGGGCCATCGTCACCGTCGACGACTCCGAGCTCGGGCCGACTCGCACGGCGGACGTCTTCCCAAGGTGACGAGGACACCCGGGAAAGTGCGCCACCTGGGCCCGCGCTCGGGCACGGACACCGATGCAGTCCTCGAGGAGCTCGGCTACGGCGAGGACGAGATCGCGAGGCTCCGCGAGCAGAAGGTGGTGTGACATGCACGACGGCGCCAACGACTACGTCTCGGTGTACACCCCGAGGACGGACATCGACCCGGCCCGCGCCTGCCTGGTCGTCGTCGACGTCATGTACGCGACCGGTCACCCCGACACGGGCCTGGGGCGCTTTCTCGCCTCGCAGGGCCGCCTCCACGAGGCGGAGTACCGGTACCGGCGGATCGCCGAGCAGGTCGTCCCGAACACGAAGCGGCTGCTCGAGTCTGCCGCGAGCATGATCTGCGCCGCGTCTTCCTCACGTACGGCTCGGAGGTGTCGGACTACTCCGATCTCTCGCCGCAGATGTACGCGCTGTGCTCGGGAACGAACAACCGGGTCGGCGAGCGCGAGCACGAGATCGTCGAGGAGCTGAAGCCGCACCCGAACGAGCGCGTCTTCAACAAGATCACGCCGAGCGCCTTCACGTCGACGCCGATCGAGCTCGTCCTGCGCACGTACGGCGTCGACACCTCTCTTCGCGGGCGTCTCGACCAACATGTGCGTCGAGAGCACGTTGCGCGACGCCTCCGACCGGGGCTTCGCCTGCTTCCTCGTCGAGGACGCGTGCGGCGCCGACTCGCAGGAGATAGCACGACGACGCGTCCTGGTGGTGCAGCGCCTCTACGGCGCGATCGGCGACCACGAGGACGCCATCGCGCAGATCGAGGCGCGCGGTCGCGGCTGCTCGCGCCACGTGAGGCGCGCCGGGGTCGACGTCGGCGGACGTTCACCGACATCATGCTCTGGGACGACGGGTCGGGCCGGGCCGTCGTCCACAAGCTGCGCGTCGACCCCGAGGACCCGGCGAACGCGATGACCGAGGGGCTGCGCGAGCTCTGCGACGTCGCTCGGCTGGGTCGACGTCCGACCTCGACCAGGTGCTGCACGGGACGACGGTGGCGACGAACACCGTGCTCGAGCGCGAGGGCGCGAGGTCGGAATGATCACGACCGAGGGTTTCCGGGACATCATCTACATCGGTCGCCATCGGCGGCCCCAGACGTTCTCGATCTACCAGGACCTCCCGTGGCGCGAGCCGGCGCTCGCCTCGCGCGCGAACCGCCTCACGTGCGGGAGCGCGTCGTCGCGCCGGACGGCGACGTCTCGAGCCGCTCGACGAGGACGCCGTGCGCGCGGCGGCCGGGCGGCTGAGCGAGGCGCGGGTGGAGTCGGTCGCCGTGTGCTTCCTCTTCTCTTCCTCAATCCGGAGCACGAGCGGCGCGCGAGCCGAGATCGTCCGCGAGGAGCTGCCCGGCACGTACCTCTCGGTGAGCCATGAGGTCGTGCCGCTGCACCGCGAGTACGAGCGCTTCTCGACGACCGGCCTGAATGCCTACATCGGGCCCAGAGTGTCAGCGCTACCTCGCCCGGATGCGCGACGCAATGGCCGCGGACGCGCCCGACACGGAGTTCCACCTGATGGCCTCGAACGGCGGCGTCGTCACGGTCGACGGGGCGATCGGCCGTCCGATGTCGCTCCTCATGTCCGGGCCCGCGGCCGGAATCGTCGGGGGCATCTGGATCGGCCGGGCGGCCGGCACCGAGAACGTGATCACGCTCGACGTCGGCGGCACCTCTGCGGACATCGGCGTTGCGCCGGGCGGCCGGTTGCGCATGAAGCACCTCTACGACACCTCGATCGGCGGCTACGACGTGATGCTGCCGATGGTCGACATGGACACGATCGGAGCGGGCGGCGGCTCGATCGCGCGCATCGACGCCGGTGGTCTCCTACGCGTGGGCCCGCGGAGCGCCGGGGCGGAGCCAGGGCCGGTGTGCTACGGGCGCGGCGGCGCGCAGGCCACGGCCACCGACGCCCAGGTGGCGCTCGGACGGCTGCGCCCCGAGACCTTCCTCGGCGGGCGATCTCGAGCTCGACGCGACGCGCCGCGGTCGGCGCCGTCGAGCGGCTCCTGGCCGGGCCGCTGGGCCTCGACGTCGACGAGGCGGCGATGGGCGTCGTCCGCGTTCTCGACCACAACATGGTCGCGCGATCGAGCTCAACTCCGTGCGCAAGGGCTACGACCCGCGCGATTTCGCCTCGTCGCGTTCGGCGGCGCCGGCCGCTGTCGGCGTGCGACATCGCGCTCGAGCTCGCGATCCCGCGCGTCGTCGTGCCGCGACACCCTGGCATCGCGTCGGCCCTCGGATTGCTCGCGACCGACCTGAAGGTCGAGGTTGCACGCACCGTCATGGTCGAGGCGGGAGGCGTCGATCCGGCGTTCCTGAACGACGTCTACGAAGAGCTCGAGGCCGAGGGCCGAGCGCGCTTGCGCGCGGACGGGGTGCCCGAGGGCGGACGCGTCCTCGAGCGCTGGGCGGACTGCCGCTACACGGGGCAGGCCTACGAGCTCCTCATCCGGGGCGCCTGCCGGCAGTCTCGACGCTTGGCTCTGCGCGCCCTCGCGGACGCGTTTCACGAGCGGCACGAGCGCGAGTACTTCTGGCGCTTCACCGACAAGCCCGTGCAGCTCGTGCACCTGCGCGTCTACGCGATCGGCGTCATGCCGGCGCTGGCGGCGGAAGAGATCGAAGCCGGCGCGCGCGAACCACCTGCGGGCGCCCTCCGGTCGCGACGCTGCCTGTCGCCTTCCAGGTGGACGGCTCGGTCGAGCGCCTCGACACGGCGTTCTGGGACGCCGGTGCGCTCCGGGCCGGGAACGTCGTCGCCGGCCCGGCCATCGTCGAGCACCAGGATTCGACGACCGTCGTCCGCCCGGGCCTCGTGGCCGAAGTCGATAGCCACGGGAGCCTGTTGATCGACTGCGAGGCGGCCTCGTGAGAGCAGCGGCTCGACCCGATCGAGCTGTCCGTGATCGGCGGCGCCTTCGTCGCGATCGGCCACGAGATGGGACACGCGCTGAAGCGGATGGCGTATTCGCCGGCGGCGCAGCAGGTCGAGGACATCGGCGGCGGCCTCTTCACCCTGGACGGGCGCGAGAACTGCGAGTCGGACACGACACCGCTGCACATCGGGTCGATCCCCGCCTACATCCGCGGGTTCATGCGTCGTCTCGAGGGTCGAATCGACGAGGGCGACGTGATCATCCACAACCACCCCTACTACGGGGCCTCGCACTCGCCCGACCTGTGTGTGGCGATCCCGATCTTCTGGGAGGGCGAGCACGTGGCCTGGGCGGCGTCCACGATCCACCTCTCCGACACCGGTGGCGTGTTCCCGGGTATCGCGCTCGACGTTCACGACGTCTGGGCGGAGTCGAAGATCTACGACTCGCTGAAGCTCTACGAGAAGGGCGTGCGCAACGAGATGCTGTGGACGTTCTTCCTCGACAACACACGTACGCCGACGTACGTCGAGGGGGATACGGAGGCGATGATCGCGACCGGCCGGCTCGGCGAGAAACGCATGCACGAGCTGCTCGGGCGCCACGGCAGGGACACGGTGATGGCCGCGGTCGAGGAATGGCTCGACTACTGCGAGCGCATGATGCGCGCCGAGATCGCGAAGTGCCCCGACGGGGAGTGGAACGCGGTGCTGTGGCTCGACGACGACGGCCGCAACCGCGGCAAGCCGCTGCGGGTCGAGGTCGACGTCACGATCGACGGGGACGAGATCACCGTCGACCTGTCGCGCTCGAACGAGAACGTCGAGACCGGCTACAACGTCCCCTTCGCCGGCTCGACGCTGCCCGGCATCTACACGATCGTGCGGTCGATCTTCCTCGACGAGGCGCGCTTCGAGGAGTTCATCCCCCAGAACGACGGGATCTTCCGCCCGATCAGAGTCGTGGCGAAGGAGGGCACGCTCTTCAACCCGTCCTTCCCCGCTCCGCGCTCGCGCGCGCGACGCAGACGAACACGGCCGCCGACGCGGTGATGAAGGCGCTCGCCGACGTCGTCCCCGACAAGATCTGTGCCGGCACATCGACGCTCTCCGCGTCGGTCTACGCCGGCTACATCGCCGCGAAGCAGGAGTACTGGGTACACGTCGAGATCAACGAGGGCGCGTACGGCGGGCGTCTCGGCAAGGATGGGATGGACGCGGTCGACGTCCTCATCGCGAACTCCCGCAACACGCCGATCGAGGAGATCGACCTCCTCTTCCCGCTCCGTACCGAGCGCTACGAGCTGAGACCGGATCCGCCGGCCGCGGGGAAATGGCGCGGGGGCATCGGCATCGTGCGGGTCAACCGCTTCCTCGAGGATGGCGTCGTCACGATGGAGTCCGACGGAACGTACGAGGCGCCGTGGGGGATATTCGGCGGCCGCGACGGACATCCGATGCACCTGACCCGGATCGACCCGGACGGCTCGCGCGAGGCGCTCTTCTCGAAGATGACGAACGTCCCCATGCCGCGGGGGACGGCGCTCGAGTGGATGCAGGCCTCGGCCGGCGGATACGGCGATCCACTGGAGCGCGACCCGGAGGCCGTGCTGCGCGACGTCCGCGACGAGCTCGTATCGGTCGGGCAGGCGTTCGACGACTACGGCGTGGTCATCGATCCCGGCCTCGCACGCGTGGACGGCGCGGCGACGGCCACCGAGCGCACGAGGAGGCGAGCTACGTGAGGTTTCCCGACGCCGTGACGATCGTCGAGGTGGGCCCGCGCGACGGCCTGCAGAGCCTGGCGAGCACCTATCCGACCGACGTCAAGGTCGCGCTGGTCGAGCTGCTCGCGGCAACCGGCCTGCGCAAGATCGAGGTGTCGGGCATGGTGCGGCCCGACGTCATCCCGCAGCTCGCGGATGCGGAGGACGTCCTCCGGCGCGTGACCCGCCAACCCGGCGTCGTCTACCGGGCGCTATGCCCGAACCGCCGCGGCGCCGAGCGGGCGGTCGGCGCCGGCGCGGACGAGCTCCTCGGGCTCATCACGGCGAGCGAGACGTACAACCGCAAGAACTCGAACATGTCGGTCGACGAGAACCTCGACCAGGTCGCCCTGATGGCGGAGGTCGCCCGCCAGGCCGGCGTCCATATGGTCATGGCGATCGGCGTCTGCATGTTCTGCCCCTACGAGGGTGAGCTGCCCGAGAGCCGCGTCCTCGAGCTGATCGAGCGCATGCGCGCGGACGGCATCGGCGAGTTCTACCTCGCGACGAGTGTGGGGCTCGACGCGCCGCGCAAGGTGCACGGGCTGTTCTCGATGATCCGGGACCGCTGGCCCGACCTGCCGATCGGCATCCATCTGCACAACACGAACGGGATGGCGCTCGCGAACGCGCTTGCCGCGATGGACGCCGGCGCGACTGTCTTCGAGGGCTCGATCTGCGGGATCGGAGGCGGCATCCGCATGCCTCACGGGATGGCGCATTTCGGGAACATCGCGACCGAGGACCTCGTGCAGATGTTCGCCGAATCGGGCGTCGAGACGGGCGTCGACCTGCCGAAGCTGCTGGAGGCCGGCCGTCGGATTCGCGACCTCCTCGGGCTCGAGGAGACCTTCTCCGCCGCGCTGGCCGGCGGGACGAAGGCGGACGTCCTCGAGCGCGGCCGCGCCTCGCCGCGCGAGTCTTGACCCAAAGCCCGGGGTCAAGTCTTGCATTCGAACATAAGCACCGCCGGCTGCCGCTCAGCGGGCCAGCCCTTATGTGCCTATGAAAGACTTGACCCCGGGCTGACGGACTGCTCAGAACTCCTCGTGGTGGTCGAGCCACCAGCGCGCGATGTCGAGCCGCCTCGCGAACCAGACGTCGCCGAGCTCGAGCGCGTGCTCGATGAACTCGCGTAGGCCGGAGGTGCGCCCGGCCTCGCCGGCCCAGCGCGGGTGGAGGCCGATCGACATCATCTTCGGGTGGCCGGCCTCGGCCTCGCGGCGGTACTCGTCCAGGCCACGGCGGCAGTAGTCGAAGAAGTCGGTCGGGCTCGCGTATCCCTGCGGGAGGATGTAGCGGCCGTCGTTGTAGGTCAGCGTGTAGGGGACGACGAGGTGGCGCGTTCCCTTCACCTCGGTGAAGTACGGGAGATCGTCGTTGTAGGCGTCGGCGTCGTAGACGAAGCCGCCTTCCTCGACGACGCAGCTCGCGCGTGTTCACGCTCGGGCCGTAGCGGCAGTACCAGCCGAGTGGGCGCTCGCCGCAGGTGCGCTCGATCGTCTCGATCGCCCACTGCATGTGCTGGCGCTCCTGCTCGCGGTCGAAGAGCCAGTGCTCGCTCCAGCGCCAGCCGTGCGAGCACGGCTCGTGACCGGACTCCTGGAGCCACTGGCCGACCTCGGGGTTGCGCTCCATGGCGACCGCGCAGGCGAAGAACGTCACCTTGACCTGGTACTCGTCGAAGAGACGCATGAGGCGCCAGATGCCCGCGCGGCTCCCGTACTCGTAGACCGACTCGGCGCAGAGGTCGCGGTACTCGGCGTCCATCGTGTACGGGATCTCGGCGAGGCCCTCGTTGCGGCCGTCGCCGGCGGGCTTCGAGTACTCCGAGCCCTCCTCGTAGTTGACGACGAGGTTGACCGCGACCTTGGCCTCGTTCGGCCACACGACCTTCGGCTGGTGCCGCCCGTAGCCGACGAAGTTCCGCCGGGGCCCGGGTACGTCCTGATCGACGAGCTGCATCGGTTCCTCCCGCATCGATGGTTGATCGCTAGCCGGTCAGAATCCTCTCAGATCATCGGAGGCGGCATGATCCGGGCGTGGAGACCGCTGCCTCGACGCGCACGCCGGGACCCGTCGCGGTCGTGGGCGTCTCGCTCGCGTCGCTTGCCGCGGGCACGTTCTGTACGGTTGGGATCGGCGCGCTGGCGCCGGAGTTGCAGGCGGACCTCGGCTTCTCGCGGGCGGAGATCGGCCTCCTGACGGCGCTGGTCTTCGCGGGCGCCTCCGCCGCCTCCCGCAAGGCGGGGACTTTGACGGACTCGGCCGGGCCCGTCGTCGTGCTGGCCGGCGCCCTGCTCCTCTTCGCCGCCGCGTTCTCCGTGGTCGCCACCGCGTCGGCCGAGGGCGTCGTGATGGGCGCAGCCTTCGTGGCCGGGCTCGGCTACGGCGCGACGAACCCGCCCACAAACGTCGTCGTGGCCGGGGCGATGACGCGGCGGCTCGGCTTCTTCATGAGCCTGAAGCAGACCGGCGTGCCGGTCGGCGGCTTCCTCGCCGGTCTCGTGTTGCCGCCGATCGCGGTCGCGCTCTCGTGGCGATGGGCGTTCGGGTTCGCCGTTCTCGTCGTCCTCGTCACGGCGGCGTCGACCGCGCTCCTGCGGGGGGCAAGCGTTCTCCAGGTGTCGGCTCGCGGCGACGACCACAGCGAGCCCAGCCGTCGAGAGCGGCTCGTGATCGCGTTCTACGGCTTCGTGATGGCGGGCATCCAGTGGGTCTTCCTGACGTACTTCGTCCTCTACCTCACCGACGACCAAGGGTTCAGCCTCCAACGCGCCGGCGTCGCGCTCGCGCTCGCAACCGCCTTCAGTGTCGGCGGTCGCCTCTTCTGGGGGTGGCTGAGCGACCACCGTGGTCGTTACGTCGGCGTGCTCGTCTCCTCCTCCGCGATCGCCGTGGCCACGCTCGCGCTCCTGGCGGCCGGTGTGGGAGGCGTCGCCATCTGGCCGCTCGCGGCCGTCACAGGGGCTGCCCTCGTCGGCTGGAACGGGGTGTTCCACGCGTTGCTCACCTACCGGGCGGGTCCGGGAACGGTCGGTCGCCTCTCGGGCGAGGTGATGGCTCTCGTCTTCGCCGGCTCGGTCGTCCTTCCGCCGCTGATCGGGCTCGCGTCGGAGCAGACGGATTCCTGGACGCTGCTGTGGGCTCTCGCCGCCGGTTGCGTGGCCGTAGCCGGCATCGTTCTCAGAGCAGCCGTCCGGGATCCATAGGGTGCGGCCTCGGCGTCCTCGAACGGGCCGGTGCCCGACTTCGGCGGTCTCCGACCCGTCCCGCGCGGCCATCTCGGTCCCAACCATCGTCGCTTGATGCCGTCCAATGTTGAAACGGCGTTCCGGGGGTTGTACGATCGGCCGTCCGGGAGGGTGCGTGTCGCCCCGCCGAGAAAATACAAAATAGGGGCAAAGGAGGAGGAAGAAGTGGACGATCGGGTCAAAGGACCGACGACGCGGCGGCGCCTTGGATGGTTGCTGCTCGCGCTCGTCACCCTCGCGCTCGCCGTGGGCGCCGCATCCTGCGGTGGCGATGACGAGGAAGCAGCGGCGCCTCCGCCTGCCGAGCCGGCTGAGCCGGCCGAGCCGCCGGCGGAGCCTCCCGCTGAGACTGGCGAGCCGGCCGAGACGGGGGCTGCGCCCGCAGAGGCGCCCGCCACCGGCGAATGCCCGGCCGAGGACGGCGTCATCAACGTCTTCTCGGCGAGCGACCTCGAGTCGGCGACGATCGGACAGAACATCAGTCCTGGAGCGTTCGTGCGGATGACCGGGCTCTACGTCGACAAGATCAACGCGGAGGGCGGCATCCTCGGCTGCCAGGTCGAGTTCACCGGTGCCGAGGACGGGTTCGTCATCGACGAGTGCCTGAGGCTGTACCGCGAGGCGCTTCAATCGGGCGACTACGACGTCTACTTCGGTCCCACGAACTCCGGGTGCATGGCCGGTCTGCCCGATCTCGTCGGCGCGGCCGGGAAGTTCCTGATCTCGGGCATCGCGGCTGACCACCAGCCGTTCTTCAGCGACTGCTCGCAGACAGCCTGCTTCAAGGAGCCCTATTACGTCGCGCACGCGTCCGTCTCGACGTTCCTCGAAGGCCGTGCCTCTGCGAAGTTCGCCGCCGATGAGGGCTGGACACGGCCCGCGCTGATGGTGCCGAACTACGCGTACGGGCAGGACGTCGGCAATGCGTTCAAGCCGTACTTCCTGACGCTCGTGCCGGACGGCGAGATCGTCGACGAGCAGTTCCCCGAGTTCGACGAGGACGACTTCACGCCGTTCATCAACGCGATGCTCGCGGCAGAGCCCGACGGGATCCTCTCGGCGTTCTTCTCGACGTCGATCGTGCCGTTCATGAACCAGTGGAAGGCGGCCGGTCGGGACGGCGACATCCCGGTCATCTCCGGGCTCGCGAACCTCGACTTCGACAATGCCGTGACGGATCCCAACTCGATCCCCGAGAACTTCTACGGCTACGACCGAGGCAACTACTCGCTGCTCGAGAACAATCCCGTCGCGGCGGAGTACATCGACCTCTGGGTCGAGGCCTACGGCGACGAGTACCGCGTTCCGGACTCGTTCCCGTTCCAGGTGCTCTCGTCCTGGACGATGCTGCAGGCGCTCGTCGAGCAGACGGGGACTCTCGAGCCCGAGGACTGGAAGACGCTCATCGAGTCCGGGACGTTCGCGTTCGAGGGGCCCTACAACGAGGGCCCGACGTACGTAAACCCGATCAACCACATGGCTGACACGTGCGCGTCCGTCGGTCCGGTCATCTTCGACGAGGAGATCGGCACCGCCTCCTACGACTCGACCGCGTGGTCGGTCGGCTGCATGCGCGACGTCGCTCTCGATCGCGGAGGCGCAGGAGCTCACGGACAACGCCGCAGTCACCCCCGAGGCGATCGCCGCCTACCAGGAGGCAACGGGGACGCCCTAGATCGAGCAAGAACGACGGGAGATCGTGACACCGCCGGACGACCTCCGGCGGTGTCACGCTTCCGACCGATCCTCTAGCGTCCAGCGACGCACAGCGACAGACAGGAAGAGCACCGGAAGCTTCACGTCACGGATGACGCTCGGGGTACTCGTTCAGCGAGTACGTCGTACAGATCATCGCCGGGCTCGGGACCGGTCGGTGCTGTTTCTCGTCTCCGCGGGCCTCACGCTCGTCTTCGGAGCGCTTCGAGTCGTCAACTTCGCCCACGGCTCGATGGCGATGCTCGGGGCGTTCGTCGGCATCTCTCTGTCCCCGGGATCGGGTTCGGCAACGCGACTTCTGGATGGTGCTGATCCTGGCCGGACTCATAATCGCAGCGGGCGGCCTCTTCATGGAGGTGCTCGTTCTTCCGGCCGATCTACAGCCGGCCGCTGCTCACCCAGTTGCTCGTCACGTTCGCCTTCGTGCTCATCATCGCCGGCGTCAGCGCAAGGTCTGGGGCGCTGCCGACCCGCCAGGTCACGGCACCGCCGTTCGTCCACGGCGGGGTCGACATTCTCGACGGGGCGATTCCGAAATACAATTTCTTCTTCATGGCGGTCGCGGTCGCGGTCGGCGTGGCGCTCTGGGCGATGCTCTACCGAACCGGGCTCGGCCGGATGATCCGGGCGGCGGTCTCGGACCCAACGCTGCTCGGTCTTTCCGGCGTCAACGTGCGGCGCCTCTTCACCACGGTATTCGTGATCGCCGCGTTCCTCGCCGGCTTCGCCGGAGCGCTGACTCACCTGCGGGCTCGGCGGGCCCCGACCTCGCCGTCGACATCATCATTCGCGCCTTCGTCGTGGTCGTCGTGATCGGCGGCCTCGGCTCGCTGAGCGGCGCCTTCATCGCAGCGTTCATCGTCGGCGTCGCGGAGGCCCTCGGGATCCTCTGGGTGCCGCCAGGCCTCGCTGGCAATCGTGTTCGCCGTTCTCGTCGTGGTGCTCGCAGTGCGTCCACAGGGTCTGGGGGAAGGACGGCATGACGTGGCGGAGAGGACGCAGGAGTTCTCGTCGGCGCCGGTTCGTAGCCTGACCGACGCGTACCACGACCTCGTCGGCCGGCTACGGGTGGCGCCGGCTGCCTACGACGCGGCAAGGAAACCGCTCTGGGTGCTCGGGCTCGCGATGATCGTCTTCGCAGGCCTGATCCCGCTGTTCGCAGGCGACGGCGACCACATCATCGCGCAGCGGCCCTCTATCTCGGGCTGCTCGCGCTCAGCGTCAACTTCCTCGTCGCAAACGTCGGCCTCATCAGCTTCGGCCACGCGATGTTCTGGGCCTTCGGCGCCTATCTCGTGGGCATCCCGGCTGCCAAAGAGATCTCGTTTCTCCGGACCCGCTGATCGGGTTGGCGCTCACGCCGCTGATGGGAGCCGCCGCAGGGTTCGTCATCGGGCTGGTCGTATTCCGGGGCCGGGAGCTCTACTTCTCGCTGCTCACCCTGGGTGTGGGCCAGCTCGTCTGGGCAGTCGCGCACGGCTGGCAGAGCCTCACGGGCGGCACGAACGGGACGAACGGCGTCTTCGCCGCCGACTGGATCAACGCGTTCCTCCACCCCGACCAGCTCTACTGGTTCATCTTCGGCGTCGTTCTCCTCTGCACGGGCGACGGTGTACGTGATCACGAAGTCCCCGTTTGGCGACGCATTGCGTGGTATCCGCGAGAACCGCCGTCGCGCCGAGTTCGCCGGCCTCTGGGTGAAGCGCTATGAGCTGTCTGCCTTCGTGATCTCGGCGACCTTCGCGTCGATCGCGGGTGGGCTCTCGGTACTCGGTGAGACGCAAGTGAACACGGCCCAGGTCGACTGGGGCCTCTCGACCCCGCGCTCGATCGTGGCGTTGATCGGCGGCACGCGCTATTTCCTCGGGCCCTTCGCCGGCGCCTTCTTCTACCTGTTCGTCTTCAGCGAGGTGATCGAGCGGACGGTGCTCTGGGACACCGTGCTCGGCGTCGTCGTGCTCGGCGTCGCGCTTGTCCTCTCGGGCGGCCTGTCGGGGTTGCTCCACTGGCTGCTCGCGCAGTGCATCGCCGTCTACTATCGATTGGTAGGCCGCAAGGAGGCCGTCGCCGGCCCCCCGGTCGAGGATGCGGCCGACCTGGAAGCAGTCCATCTACCCGACGTCGAGCCGGTCGCGGCAGCGGCGCCGGTCGAATGGAACGAGCGCGAGCGTCGTCCTCGACGTCAAGGGCCTGACCAAGGGCTTCGGCGGGCTCGTCGCTGTCAACGACGTCAGCTTTCACGTTCGCAAGGGTGCGATCCACGCGATCATCGGCCCGAACGGCGCCGGCAAGACGACGCTCTTCAACCTCATCACCGGTTTGATAAAGCCAGACTCGGGCCAGGTGTTGCTCGAGGGAGACGACATCACCGGGGCGGAGCCCTGGAAGCTCGTCAAGCGTGGAGTCGGCCGGTCGTTTCAGCAGACGAACCTGTTCTGGGAGCTTTCGGCGTTGACGAACGTGACCATCGCCGACGCGGCGGCGAAGGGCGGCACTCGGAAGCTGTAGGGAACGCATCCGCCGGCCGTCGTCGAGCGCGCCGCCGGGCTGCTCGATCGCGTGGGCCTGACAGCGTTCGGTCTCACGGGGGCGCGCGAGCTGTCCCACGGCGATCAGCGCTCGCTCGAGATCGCCACCGCGCTCGCGGTCGAGTCGCGTTTCCTGCTCCTCGACGAGCCGACCGCCGGGATCTCGCCGGCAGAGACGAGGACCGCCGTCGAGCTGATCCGCAAGATCGCCCATTCCGAGGAGCTCACCGTGCTCTTCGTCGAGCACGACATGGAGGTCGTGTTCGGCATCGCCGACTACATCACCGTGCTCCACTACGGCGCCGTGCTCGCCGAGGGGACGCCCGAGCAGGTACGCGCCAACCCCGACGTGCAGCGGGCCTACCTCGGCGAGATCACCGAGGAGGAGGTTGCAGGATGAGCAGCGATGCGGCGCCTGCGGTCCTCGAGATCGCGGCACTCGACGCCTTCTACGGCAAGAGCCAGGTCATCTTCGACCTCAACCTGCGGGTCGAGCGGGGGGAGGCCGTTGCCGTGCTCGGACGCAACGGCGCGGGAAAGACGACCGCGCTGATGGCAATCGCGGGCGTGGTCACCAGCCGCGCCCAGGCGGTGAGGCTCGCCGGAGAGGACATATCGCACATGGCGTCGTTCAAGCGGGTGCGCAAAGGCCTGTCGCTCGTCCCGTCGGGCTCGCGCGCCTTCCCCAACCTCACAGTGAACGAGAATCTCGACTCGTTCGAGGAGGAGAGGACGGGGGCGCCCGGTGGACCCCGGACGACGCATATCGCACGTTCCCGAAGCTTGCCGAGCTGAAAGGGAACAGTGCCGGCCTCTTCGGGCGGCGAGCGCCAGATGCTCGCCGTGGCGCGGGCGATGCTGGCCGGTCCGAAGCTGCTCATGCTCGACGAGCCGAGCGAGGGACTCGCGCCGATGGTCGTCAAGGGAATCGCCGAGCGGCTCCAGGCCATGCGCGGCGAGGGCATCGGCATTCTGCTCACCGAGCAGAACCACCGCCTCGCGCTCGACGTCGCCGACCGCGTCTATTTCATCGAGAAGGGTCAGGTCGACTGGGAGGGTACGGCCGAGCAGGCCGGGCGCCCCAGGTGATCGAGCGCTACCTCGCCGTCTGAGCTAGACGCATCCGCCGATGGCGGCACGCACGAGCTCCGGTAGCGTCGCGAGCGGCGTCGAGGTCGGGAAGACGGCGGCCACGCCGGCTGCTCTCAGCTTCTCGACGTCCTGCTGGGGGATCGTGCCGCCGACGACCACCGGGACGTCGAGCCCTTCACGCTCGAGCTCGGCGACCACCTTCCGCGAGAGCCCGACATGGGCTCCCGAGAGCACCGAGAGCCCGATCGCGTCGACGTCCTCCTGTAGGGCCGCGGCGACGATCTCGCGCGGCGTCTTGCAGGCGAGATAGACGACCTCGAAGCCGCCGTCGCGCAGCGCCCGCGCGACGACCTTGGCACCGCGGTCGTGCCCGTCGAGACCGGGCTTCGCGATCAGGATGCGCAGCGGGCGCTCGTTCGTGTCGGCCTTGCGCAACGCTCGACAGCGTACCTCCCGCGGCGCCCTGCACGATGCCCACGGCACGGCTCCAGCCCGTAGAGCCCGCACCGGGAGGTACGGGCTCTACGTCGTGCGCCGGCCTTCAGGCCCAGCCGTGCGTCCAGGAGTCGGACCAGATCGTCGATATGCCGCTGCCGGCTCCCGTTCAGCCTTAGCGTGTTCCACGGTGCCCGACCCCGGCCTTGTAGGCGAGGATGTGAGCATCGCCGTCGATGAGGAGCGGCGAGAACGCCGTCCTATTGTGTGGTCCAGTAGGTCTGCTCGCCCAGGGTCTGGACGCCCTGAGTCGTTTGGCGTTGAACTTCATGAACTTCACCATTCCCGAGGGCGGCCTTGTAGCCGAACAGGCGGGCCGCACCGTTGTGCTTGAGGGGAAACGAGATTTCGTCCACCCGGCGGTCCAGGTACCCGACCAGGCGAGCGTGAGCTCTACGTCATTGCCGCCGCCGGTGATCGACATGACTTGACTTCGCCGCTGCCGCCCTTGTAGAGGAAGAGGTACTGATTCGAGCCCGTGCGCGAACGGCACGATGCGTCCAGCCCCTCGTCCACGTGCCGCTGTCGATCGTGGTCGGAGCCGCTGCCTCGGGGTTGATCCGCTCGACGTTGGCGTAGCCGTTCAGTGAGTCGTAGGCGATGAAGTACGGCTATGCCCGCCGATGCGAACGGGGTGAAATGCGTCCAGCCGGCCCACCAGTTCCCGGCGCGATCGGTCTTGCCTCGCCCTGGCTGTTCATCCGGTCGAACCTCACCGTCGCCGGTCGAGACTTGTAGAGGAAGGATGCTGCTGGCCGCCGGCCAGGTCGAACGGGATGAATGCGTCCACCTGCGCCCCCAGGTGCCCTCGCACGTGGTCGTCAGCCGGTGCCGTCGGCGTCAAGGCGGACGATCTTCGGTCAGCCGGTGCCAGGCTTGTGGAGGAACGGATAGCGCATGCCCGTTCTGGTTGAAGCGCACGAAGGCGTCCCCCGGGCAGTTGAGGCTGGTGAGCGCTTCGGCGTCGTCGCTGCCCTAGTGTCCGCACGAGTCCTCGTTGTCCGCATGCGTGTCGATCGGTGCCCCGTCGAAGCGACTGGAGGGGGACCCCGTCGTCCATCTGGGCGTAGTGCAGGTGCATCGAGACGCTCCGCTGTTCGATCGGACGCCCGATCTGCTCGCCCTGAGCGATCTGCTGTCCGATGGTCAGCGGCGGCACCGACTCCAGGTGGACGTAGTAGGTCCTCCAACCGTCGCCGTGATCGAGGAGACCCGGTGCTCCCGACGGGCTCGTCGAGGTCGGAGTCCGCCGCGATGAACCGTGCCCGCAGCCGAGGCGAGCACCGGCTGCCCCTCGCTGACGTTGTCGCGAGGTCGTCCTCGCGGAGGGCGAGGTCGATGGCTGTCCGGGTCCTCGCCCAGTGCGTGCTTGGTACGTCGAGGCGTCCCAGGCTCTGCCCGCAGGGCAAACGGCATCTGGAACAGCGGCCTCGGGCCGGCGGCGCTGGCCGCCGGCGAGACGAGCAGCGCGGCGAGCGCACCGAGCGCGAGCGCGAGTACGGATCGCCGCAACACGGGAAACGAGCTGTAGGAGTGGCACTATCGCCTCCTTCGGTTGTGAGCGAACTCGGCTCTACAACCCGGGAGACGACGAGAACTTACGGCGGCGGGCCGGATGAGATCCGGCTTAAAAAATTTTTTTTTTTTCCCTACAGGCCTCCGGTGTCGAAGTGAGATGACCGCAGGCTCGCGGAAGACGCCGAAGACGCCGCGCAGGACGGCCACCATCTCGCCGAGCGTGCAGTAGGCGCGGGAGCATTCGACGAGGTAGGGCATGAGGTTCTCGGTGCCCGTCGCGGCCTCCCGCAGCCGTGCCAGCGCGCCCTCCGCCCGTTGCGGATCGCGCTCGCTGCGCACCCGCCGGACGCGCTCGATCTGCGCGGCCAGCTCGTCTGCGTCGACCTCGTAGAGCTCGACGCTCGGTGGGGCCTCCTCGCGACGGTACTTGTTGACGCCGACGAGGACGCGGTCGCCGCTCTCGAGCCGTCGCTGGTCCTCGTAGGCGCGGTCGGCGATCCAGAGCTGGATCGTTCCGTTCTCGATGCACGGCACCATGCCGCCGAGCTCCTCGATCTCGCCGATGATGCGCTCTGCCTCGGCCTCGAAGCGGTCGGTCAGCTCCTCCACGTAGTGCTTATCCGCCGAGGGGGTCGACGACGGTCCGCGACGCCCGTCTCCTCGGCGAGCACCTGCTGGGTGCGCAGCGCCAGCTCCGCCGTCTCCCCTCGCTCGGGATCGTCAGCGCCTCGTCCCAGGCGATCAGGGTGAACATGGACTGGAACGCCGCCGAGCGTGGCTGTCGAGCGCCTGGTAGGGCGACCCGCACGACGTTGTTGAGCGGCTGCTGCGGCCGTCAGGGACGCGCCGCCCGTCAGACGCAGCCGACGCGGAACATGCAGGGCCCGGTCGGAAGTGGCGCCGAAGCGATCGCGCATGATGCGCGCCCACAGCCGCCGGCTCCGCCCGGTACTTCGCCACCTCCTCGAAGAAGTCGGTGTGCGTGGTAGAAGAAGAAGCACTGAGCTGGCGGCTCCACCTCGTCGACGAGAGAGCCCGCGGGCGCGGCAGCGCTCGTGATGTACGTGGATCGCGCCGCGTAGCGTGAAGGCGAACTCCTGCACCGCCGTCGCGCCCGCATCACGGAAGTGGGCGCCGGCGACCGAGATCGGGTTGAAGCGCGGTAGCGCGCTCGAGACAGAACTCGATCGTGTCGACGATGAGTCGCAGAGAAGGCTCGGGAGGGAAGATCCAGGTGCCCCGGGAGACGTGCTCTCCTTGAGGATGTCGTTCTGGATCGTGCCGCGGATCTGTGTTCGTGCGGGCACGCCCTGCTTTTTCGGCCACGGCGACGTACATGGCGAGCAGGATCGCGGGGGGTGCTCGTTGATCGTGAACGACGTCGAGACCTCGCCGAGCGGGATGCCGTCGAAGAATCGCCTCCATGTCGGCGAGCGTGTCGATCGCGACGCCGACACGCCCGACCTCCTCCTCGACGTCGGGGTCGTCCGAGTCGTAGCCGATCTGCGTCGGCATTCTGGTCCAGCGCCACCGAGAGGCCGGTGGCGCCCTGAGCGAGTAGGAACCGGTAGCGCTCGTTCGTCTGTGCGGCTGTGCCGAGCCCCGAGTACTGGCGCATCGTCCAGCGCCGGCCGCGGTACATGTCGGGGTGGATCCCGCGCGTGAACGGGGTACGTGCCCGCCTCGTCGGGCCCGTAGATGCGCTCCAGGGGAATCCCGGAGGGGGAAGGTGAGCGCGTCCGCGCTGGTTGCTGTGGGCTCGTTCCTGGCCGTGCGGCTACTGTAGCCGCGGTCCCCCGGCAGAATCTTCGCCACGCTCCGGAGGAGCGGGCGCGCACGGACGTGGCTGCCCCGCGGGCCGAGCTCCGTGATACGAATGGTCCCCCGTCCCGGCCGCCGGCTCGGAATCCTGCGCGCCCCGAGCACGCTCGTCGTCCGCGGGCGTCTGATCCGCGAAGAAGGAGCCAAGCCATGAAGGCCTTCACCCTCGACAGCTTCGAGAGCCCACCGGCCCTGCGGGGCGACTTGCCGGAGCCGGGCCCCGCTGCCAACGAGATCGTCGTGCGCGTGCACGCCTCCTCGGTCAACCCCGTCGACGTCTTGATCGGGATGGGTGCGCTGGCCGAGATGTTCGAGAACGAGTTCCCCGTCGTCCTCGGCCGCGACTTCGCCGGGGTCGTCGAACAGGTCGGCGACGGGGTCAGCCGCTACCGCGTGGGCGACGAAGTCTTCGGCTTCGTCCCACACGCCAATCCGACCGTGCACGCCGGAAGCTGGGCCGAGCTGATCGTCCTTCCGGAGGACAACTACGTCGCCGCCAAGCCCGAGGGCGTTGACGCCACGGCCGCCGGCGCCGCACCCGTCGCCGCGCTCACGGCGATCGCCGCCTTCGACGCGCTCGCGCCGGCCGCGGGCGAGGACGTGCTCGTCATCGGCGCCACCGGCGGCGTCGGCAGCTTCTTCGTCCAGCTGGCCGCCTCGGTGGGCGCGAACGTGATCGCACCCGCCCTGCCCGAGGACGAGTCCTACCTCCGCGACCTCGGAGTCAGCGAGATTCTCGACCGCAACGCCGACCTCGCCGCCGCGGTGCGGGAGGCGCATCCCGACGGCGTCGACGCCCTCTTCGACGTCGTCTCGCAGAGCACCCGATGCCTCGCTCCTCAAGGAGGGCGGCCGGCTCGCCTCTCCGCTCGGAGCCGCCGGCGAGGGCGAGGGACGGTTCAACGTCATGGCCGTGTCGTCGCCGGCGAATCTCCAGCGGCTCGGCGAGCTCCTGGCGGACGGCACGCTCCGCGTCCCCATCCAGCGGAGCCTACCCGCTCGAGCAGGCCGGCGAGGCCCTCCAGGCGCTCCCGACGACCCACACCCAGGGCAAGCTCGGCATCACGATCACCTAGCTCGAACGCGCCGAGAACGAAGGGTTCGACGCAACCCGTAGAGGCGTGGGATAGCCCATTCTCCTTTCAGAGCTCTGGTCGTGGGCAGCTCACGCCGCAGCGGTCGAGGCTCGCTACAAGAGCCACCGCTGCTCGACTTCGGGGCTCCTAGGCGCCCTTGAACTCCGGTGGACGCCGCTCCCGGAAGGCCCGGGGACCCTCCTTCGCGTCCTCGCTCGCCCACACGCGGCGGCGGGCCTCCTCGAGTGCCGCGAGCGCCGTCCCGGTGGGCGACGCTCCGTCGGCGATGGCGGTCACCGCGAGCTTCGACGCGGCGACGGAGAGCGGCGCGTTGGCCGCGATCGTGTCGAGCACGACCTCGGTCTCCGCGTCGAGGCGCTCGGCCGGGACGAGCCGGTTGACGAGGCCCATCTGGAAGGCTCGCGCTGCATCTACGGGCTCACCGCAGAGAAGCAGCTCGCGGGCGAGGGCCGCGCCGACGGTCTGAACGAGGCGAGCCATGCCGCCCGTCTCGTAGAGGACGCCGAGCTTTACCGGAGGCATCTGGAAGCGCGCTGCTTCGGAGGCGATGCGGAGGTCGCAGGAGACCGCGAGGTCACAGCCCGTGCCCGAGGCGACGCCGTTCACCTTCGCCACGACCGGCACGCGCAGCGCTCGGACGCGGGAGCAGAGGCGCTCGGACGCCCCGGCGGCGCCTCCCGCGCTGTCGATCCGGTTGATGTCGAAGCCGGCGCAGAACGCCGTGCCGGCCCCGGTCAGGACGACGACACGGATCTCCGTATCCGCATCGATGCGGTCGAACGCCTCCAGTGCCTCCTCGATCAGCTCGGGAGTCACGGCGTTGCGCTGCGCCGGGCGGTTCAGCGTCAGACGAACGACGTGACCGTCCTGCTCGAGGATCAGCTCGCCGGCCACAGCACGCCCACCTCCTCGGGCGGAAGACCGGCCGCGAGCAGCACTTCCTCCGTGTGCTCACCGAGATGAGGTGCGCGACTGTACGGCTGCCCGTCGTCGTCGGAGAGCTTGATGGGGTTCCCGAGCATCCTCACGCCGTCGGCCTCGACCACCATCTCGCGCGCCTCGATCTGCGGGTCGGCGAGGATCTCCGGCACCGAGTTGACCGGCGCGGCCGGGACCCCGTGGGCGACGAGGAGCTCGACTGTGGGGGCCGTTTCTCTGGCGGCGAACTCCTCGACGAGCCGGCGGACGATTCGATCCCGGTTCTGCAGACGCCCGTCGGCGGTACGGAGCTCCGTGTCCGCCGCGAGGTCGCCGACCTCGAGCGCCTCGCAGAGCTGGATCCACATCCGGTCGGCCATCGGCATGATCACGAGGTCGCCGTCGCGGGTCGAGAAGCGCTGCGACGGGACGATGTACGGATGCGCCGAGTCCTCGTAGCGCTCGGGCTCCATGCCGCAGTTGAGGTAATCGGCGGCCAGGTACGTGAGCATGTGCACGTGCGAGTCGAGCAACGCTAGGTCGACGTGCCGGCCGATGCCCGTCTGCTCGACCCCACGCAGGGCCGCGAGGATGGCGAACGCACCCATGACACCAGAGGTGTGGTCGACGATCGAGATGCCGTACTTCGTCGGCTTGCCGCCAGGGTCGCCGGTCAGGCTCATCATCCCCGACAGGGCCTGGATCAGGTAGTCGTACGCGGGCAGGTCGCGTTTGGGCCCTGTGGCGCCGAAGCCCGTCAGCGAGCACGTGACGAGGCTCGGGTTCATCCGGCGCAGGGTCTCAGAGTCTGCTCCGAGTCGTTCCATGACCCCGAGGCGGAAGTTGTCGACCACGACCTGCGCGGTCTCGACGAGGCGATAGAACGCCGCACGGCCGGCCTCGCTCTTCAGGTCGAGGGCGACGCTTCTCTTGCCGCGGTTGAGGCAGTGGAAGTATGCGGGCTCGCCCTCGATCCTGGCAGCCGGGCATGGCGCGGCCGAGGTCGGGGTGATCCGGCGACTCGATCTTGATCACGTCGGCGCCCAGGTCGGCGAGGAAGAGCGTGCAGTATTGGACCTGCGAGGTAGTGCGTCAGCTCGAGCACCCGTAGTCCGGCGAGCGGGGGCGGCGCGGTCACGAGACCGGGAAGAGTGTTCGAGGGCTCGCGGCCGAGGGCGAGGCCGACGAGAAGTCGCAGGCGGGTCTTGTGGGGCGGCAGGTGGCTGCTCGGGGATCACGCCCAGCCCGACGAGGTCCATCTCACCGCCGGGCATCCCGTAGGTGCGCTCGAGCTCGTCCGTCCGCCCGGCGGGCGCGGCGCCATGACGACCGGGATGCCCGCGGCGACCGCCTCGGCGACGAGGGGGAACGAGCGGCGGGGGCACGTGTCCGCCGCCGAAGCCGTCGATCACGATTGCGGCCGGCCGGCGCTCGAGCGCGCCGGCGAGCTGCGCCGGGCCCCGCGCCCGTCACCATACGGACGATCTCGACGTCGATCCCGTCGAGCGACTCCGGCAGGCCGAGGTAGTCCTCCCAGACGGGGCGATACCAGAGGTGGGGCCTGCGCTCGGCCACCTCGCCGAGGGGCCCGGCGCCGGCCGACGCGAAGGTCGAAAGCCGGGTGGAATGCGACTTCGCCACGAAGCGGGCGGCGTGGACCTCGTCGTTCAGGACGACGACCGGGCCCGCGGCGCCGAAGCGCTCGTCGGCGGCGACGGCGGCGGCGGCGACGAGATTCCCCTCGCCCTCCGTGCCGGGCACGCTCTGGATCCCGCATTCCGTCGGTGAGCACCACGGGGTGGCCGCGGGGTACGCACGAGCGCAAGGGCATAGGCGCTCTCCTCGATGGCGTCCGTGCCGTGCGTGACGACCACGCCGGCGCAGCCGTCGTCGAGCGCTCTCGTGACCTCCTCGGCCAGCGCGCGCATGTCGGCCGGCGTGACGGCGAAGCTCGCGATCGTCGCGAAGTCGGCGAGCTCGAGGTCGGCCAGCGCCGCGAGCTCGGGCGTCGCCTCGACGATGTCCGCTGCCGTGAGCGTAGGCAGGGATCCCGGGGAGGCTCCTGTGCAACGCACGAGATGGTGCCGCCGACGGCGACGAGGCGGATCCTGGGCAGTGCGGCCACCACCTCATCGTATGAGGACTATTGGCACGGAGCGGCGGGAGCCGTCGATGCGTTCTCCGGGCCGCTCGACGGCGCCCCCTCATAGGGTTGGCCACCGTGACCGTCGTCCTCTACGGCTGCCTGGCCGGAGTCCTGCTCGGCGCCGTCAACGTGGCGGCGAGGCTCGCGATGCGGTGGTTTCCGGACGCCGAGGTCGGGGGCTTCGTGATGGCGGTCATCGCGCTACCGATCCTCGTGGTGGTCACGGCCGCGTCTGGCGTCGCTGCGGACGAGATCGATGCCGGCGAGCTCTGGCCGTACTTCGTCGCCGGCATGGTCGTGCCCGGCGCCTCGCAGATCCTGTGGGTGAAGGCGCTTCGGGACGCTGGGGTCTCGCGGGCGGCCATCGCGATGGGCGTCGCACCCCTGTTCTCAGTGCTGATGGCCGTCACGTTCCTCGACGAGCCGTTCGAGGCGCCCCTCATCGTCGGCACGGTCCTCATCGTCACCGGCGGGGTCGCGATCGCGTGGGAGCGCGATCGGCCCGCCGACTTCAAGCGGATCGGGATCGTGCTGGCGCTCGTGGCGGCCGTGATGCAGGCGGGGCGCGACAACACGGTCCGCGGCCTCTCGGAGAACCGGGACGTCGATCCCCTGCTCGCGGCGACGACGATGGTTGCGGGCGCGGTGCTGCTGCTCCTCGCCTACGTCGTAACGAGGCGGCGGAGCTTCCTTCGTCCAACCGTCCTGCGACGCGCTTTCCTGCCGTGGCTTCCGTGCGGCATCTTCATGGCGTTGATCTACCTCACGTTCCTCCACGGGCTCGAGGCCGGGCCGGTGACCGTCTTTGCCCCGCTCGCCGGCACGAACGTGCTCTGGTCGGTCCTGCTCGCCTTTCTCGTCTTCGGACGCAGCGAGGGAGTCGGGCGCCACATCGTGCTCGCCGCCGTGCTGGTGGTCGGCGGCGGGGCGCTGATCGGCGTGTTCCGCTAGGGAGCGTGGGGGAACCCATGGTTCCTCCACGGACCGGGTGCGCGCGCGCACCCGGTTAGACTCGCCGCGCATGGGCGGCCAGCGCTACGACGTGGCTGTGGTGGGCGCCGGGTCGGCCGGCGCCGTCGTCGCAGCCCGCCTCTCCGAGGACTCGTCGCGCTCGGTGCTCCTGGTCGAGGCGGGCCCGGACTTCCCCGACGAGGCCGTGTCGCCGCCGGCCTTCCTCACCGGCGGCAACCTGCTCGGAGAGGGTTTTGCGGGCGCCGGTGCCGCCACGCCCGAGCACGACTGGGGCTACTGGAGCGAGCCCGTCGCCGGCGAGCGGAGGGTCCACCTGCGCCGCGGCAAGCTCGCGGGCGGCACGTCGATGATCAACGGCACCGTGGCCGTACGCGGGGCGCCGCGGGACTACGACCGCTGGCAGGAGCTCGGTGCCCCGGGCTGGGGCTGGGACGCGGTGCAGCCGGTGTTCGAGCGCGTGGAGCGAGCCGTCCCGATCAAGCGTTACCTCGAGGAGCACTGGCTGCCCTTCCAGCACGCCTTCGTCGAGGGCTTCGCGGAGCTCGGCTACCGCCGTGTCGCGGATATGAACGCGCCCGACTCCTGGGGCCGCGTCGTCGGCGCCTGGCCGCAGAACCGCCGCAACGAGATCCGGATGGGCACGCTGACGACGTACCTGCGGGAGGCCAGGCCGCGGCCGAACCTGACCATCCGCGATCGGTCCCTGTGGGCTCGGTGATGCTCGACGGCTCCCGTGCCCGCGGGATTCGCGTCGGTGGCGAACGGGCGGCTGGAGGAGATCGAGGCGGACGCGGTCGTCCTTTCGGCCGGCGCCTACGGCACGCCGGCCATCCTTCTCCGCTCCGGCGTCGGGCCTGCAGAGGATCTGCGGCGCGCTCGGGATCGAGCGCCGCTGTCGACCTGCCGGTCGGCAGGCGGCTCGGGGACCATCCGCAATGCCTCTTCATGGTGCGCACGCCGCCCGGGCTCGCGGCGATGAGCGGCCCAGGCTTCGCCGTCGTGGCGCGAGGGGACGGCTGGTGGTCGTTCCCGCTCTGCATGGACGAGGAGGAGGGCCTCTGCGCCGTCGCCTTCGCCCTCGCCTCCGAGGACGCCTCCGGCACGGTCACGCTCGCCTCCGCCGATCCGACGGCTGCGCCGCTGATCGACCACCGCTACCGAGACGTGATCGCCCGGGGGGACTTCGAGGCCGCCTTCGCCACCTTTCGCGAGCTGGTCGCGACGGCCGCCTTCACACGACGCGGGGCGGGAGACGGGGATGCCGGCCGCTCCCTCGAGGAGATTCTCGCCGAGCGGCTCGGCACCGCGTTCCACCCGGTCGGCACATGCGCGATCGGCGCGGTCGTCGACGAGGATCTCGCCGTCTACGGGATCGAGGGCCTCACGGTCGCCGACGCGAGCGTGTTTCCTGCCCACGTGACGAATAACCCGAATCTCACCTGCTTCATGGTCGGCGAGCGCGCCGCCGAGAAGCTGTCCCTGAAGGAGGCCCAGCCGTGACCGACACCGACGCCGTGGTGGAAACGACGCTGCTCGGCCGGCGGGTGCGGCTGCACGATCTCACCCAGGAGCTCTCGCAGCGGACGCAGATGCACCCGCTCCATCCGCGCTGCGAGGTCTACCAGTTCGAGTCGCACGCGAACTCGCGCGCGCTGCTCGACACGGGCTTCTCGTACCACTCGCGCCTGCTCGTCATGTCCGATCACGCATCGACGCATGTCGACGCGCTCTGCCATTTCGACCCTGCACCCGACGCGCCGACGATCGACCGCATGCCGCTCGACCTCTTCTGCGGCGAGGCGATCTGCATCGACCTCTCGCACCTGCCGCCGCGACCGGCATCACGGTCGAGGAGCTCGAGCGCTCGCTCGAGAAAGACGGGCTCGAGCTTCGCGAGGGCGACATCGTCCTGCTCCACACGGGCCACTACGAGCGCACGGCGGGCACGCCTGAGTACCTGACGGAGTTCTCCGGGCTCGAGCCGGAGGCTGCGCGCTGGCTGATCGAGCAGGGGACGAAGGTCTTCGGCAACCAGGCCATGAGCGTCGACGTCCCCGATCGCTACGCGTTCCCCGTCCACCAGGTCTGCCGGGAGCTGGGCGTGACGCACTTCGAGAACGTCGGCCCGCTCGAGGCCGTGGCGGGCAAACGCTTCACGCTGTTCGGGTTCCCGCTCAAGATCGAGCCCGGCACCGGGTCGCCGGTCCGGCTCGTGGCCGCCGTGCCCGTCGACTGACGATGACTCGGCCCGCGACGAGGCTCGCCGAAGGCGTGCAGCGGTTCCAGTCGCCGCAGTGGCAGACGAACTCGCTCGTCGTCCTCCGGGACGGGCACGCCCTCGTCGTCGATCCGGCCTGGACGCCGGCGGAGATCCACGACATCCACGCCGCCGCGGCAGTTGCGCAGGGCGAGCGGCATTTCGTCCTCACCCACGCGGATCCCGACCACATCTGCGGGATGGAGGCGTTCCGGGACGCGCGGATCCACGTGGAGTCGCGAAGCGCCGCGCTCATCGACGAGGGCCTGTCGGGCAGGTTCCTCCACGACACCGGCGCCGAGTGGGGGCTCGACTTCCCCTTCGAGCCGCACTACGACGAGGTCTTCGAGGTCGGGGCGGAGCTGTCGCTCGGCCCGTTCCGGATCGCTACGCTGGACGCCGCCGGCCACATGCTGGACGGCGCCGCCTATGTGCTGATCGACGAGGGCATCCTCGTTCCGGGCGACAACCTCTGCTCGCTCGGGGCGCCGCTCGTCTTCTGGTCGGTCTCGGCGGCCGCCGAGACCGTCGAGCGGTTGCTCGGCGCGCTCGAGCGCTACGACGTGTCGTGGGTGGTTCCCGGGCACGGCCATGTGCTCAGCCCCGGCGAGGCGCGCGCGATCGGCCTGCAGGATCTCGAGTACCTGCAGACGCTCGAGTCGACGGCGTCGGAGGCGCGTGACGCCGGGCTCCCCTGGGCGGAGGCGCTCGTCCGGCTGATGACGGTCAAGGCTCCCCGGCCGAACGGGCCGGATATCGAGATCTACACGCCGAGCTACCTCGCCGCACGGCGTGTGCTCATCGACGTGGGATTCCTCAGGCCCGGCGAGACCCCGCCGCGGATCGGGCTCTAGGAGACGACGGTGAGCACCGCCCCGACGAGCACGTCCGACCGTCATGGGCTGATCGACGCGGCGGACAGCGTCCTCGTGCTCGTGGACGTCCAGGAGAAGTTCCTGGAGCGCGTCGAGGCCGAGCGCCAGGCAGGATTTCTCGAGCGCGTCGAGTTCCTCGCCCAGGCCGCTCGCTGGCTCGGGATCCCGGTCCTGGCGACGGTCGAGCGGCCCGAGGACTGGGGCGGCCTGCATCCGGCTCTCGCACGCGTCGTGCCGGACACGGCACCGATTCGCAAGGAAGTGTTCGCCCTTGCCGACGACGAGGCGGTGTGGGCGCTGCTCCGCGCCGTCGAGCGCGGCACCGTCGTCCTCAGCGGCCTCGAGACGGATGTCTGCGTGGCCCAGTCCGCGCTCTCTCTACTGGCGAAGGGTTACCAGGTCGTCGCGGTCGGGGACGCCGTCGCCTCGCCCGGCGAGCCCCACGAGTACGGGCTCTCGCGCATGCGCGCGGCCGGTGTTCTCATCCTCTCGACGAAGCAGCTCTTCTACGAGTGGATGCGCACCGTGCCGACCAGCCGTCGCTTTCGGGCGGAGCATCCCGACCTCGCCGTCCCACCCGGGATGACGCTCTGATGACCTGGCCATCCTTCGTGGAGGTCGTCTTGCCGGCAACACACAGCCGGTGCGCGATCGGGTCAAGGCCGCGAGCGGTGTCACGCCCAGGGTCGTCGTCCATGCACCGAATACGCTGCCGACGACGGAGTTCAAGTCCCGCCGCGTCGTCGAGCGGCGGCGCGCGGTGGAGTCGTACGGGCCGGATACAAGCCGGCCAGAGATTGTTAGGGGCCGGATCTCATCCGGCCGGAGATTGTCGTAGGGGCCGGATCTCATCCGGCCCGGTGAGGAGGGAAGGATGAGCACCACCGAAGAAACGTTTCTCGCCAAGAGCCAGCGCGGGACGACCCTCGTCGACCTCTCGATCGGCCTCGAGAACCAGATGCCCGCCCATGCGTTCTTCCCGTCGCCGATCATCCTCCCGTACGTCACGCACGAGCTGGCGAAGTCGGCGGGCCTCGGCGAGCCGGGCGACCCGATGACGTACTCGATCAACTACTTCTCGATGCTGGAGCACGTCGGCACGCACGTCGACGCGCCGCTGCACATCAGGACGGACGGCGACCCCGTCGACCAGCTGCTCGCTCGACTGGTTCATGCGGCAAGGCCGTCTGCCTCGACCTGCGCCACATCCCGGATCTCGGCACGATCGACATCGCGAGCTCGAGCGCGGCCGAGGAGAAGTCCGGCGTCGAGATCGGCGAGCACATCGTGCTGCATGTGCAGCGGCTTCCACGACGCGCCACTGGCCCGAGCGCGAGATCGTGACGATGAACCCGGGCATGACGAACGAGGCCTCGGTACTGGCTCGCCGACAAGGGCTCGCGCGTGCACGGCGTCGAAGGGCCCTCGACCGACAAGGCCGGCACGAAGGAGTTCCCGAACCACCGCGTCTGCCGCGACCGCGGGATGGTCCACTACGAGTGGCTCGTCAACCTCGAATAGCTGCTCGGCAAGGGCGAGTTCCGGTTCAGCGGCTATCCCGCTCAAGTGGGTCGGAGGCACGGGCTCGCCGGTGCGCGCGGTCGCGGAGCTGCCGGCGTGAGCGATGGCGCTGCCGGCGCGGCGGGAGCGTACCCGCGCGACATGGTGGGGTACGGGAGGAGTCGTCCCGATCCCGCCTGGCCCGGCGACGCCCGCGTCGCGGTGCAGTTCGTCATCAACTACGAAGAGGGCGCCGAGAACACGATCCTCCACGGCGACGCGGCCTCCGAGAGCCTGCTCACGGAGTTCGGCTTCGCGCTGCCCGCGGCAGGGCGAGCGCTACCTGCCGGTCGAGTCGATGTACGAGTTCGGCAGCCGCGTCGGCTTCTGGCGGCTGCACCGGCTCTTCACGGAGCGCGAGATCCCGATCACGGTCTTCGGGGTGGCGATGGCGCTCGAGCGCAACCCGGACGCGGTCGCGGCGATGGTGGAGGCGGGCTGGGAGATCGCGAGCCACGGCTACCGCTGGATCGACCACCACGGGATGCCGGAGGACGAGGAGCGCGAGCACATCCGCAAGGCGGTCGAGGTGACGACCGCTGTCGCGGGCACGCGGCCGCTCGGCCACTTCCTCGGCCGCCGCAGCGAGAAC
This sequence comes from uncultured Thermoleophilia bacterium, assembly GCA_963838105.1. Classification (GTDB taxonomy): domain Bacteria; phylum Actinomycetota; class Thermoleophilia; order Gaiellales; family Gaiellaceae; genus CAWJNF01. Next base: position 115,634 of record CAWIQC010000024.1, read on the forward strand.
ACGGTGCGCCTCGTGGCCGAGGAGGGCGGCTTCGTCTACAGCCAGGACTCCTACGCCGACGAGCTGCCCTACTGGGTCACGGAGTCGGGCCGCCCGCTGCTGATGATCCCGTACACCGCCGACGTCAACGACCACCGCTTCACGACGACGCCCGGGTTCAACTGGGGCACGCCGTTCTTCGAGTACCTGCGCGACACGTTCGACGCGCTCTACGCGGAGGGCGAGCGCTCGCCGAGGCTCATGAACATCGGCCTGCACTGCCGACTCGTCGGCCGGGCCGGTCGCATCGGCGCCCTCGAGCGCTTCATCGACCACGTGCAGAGCCACGACCGGGTCTGGCTCGCTCGTGGCATCGACATCGCGAATCACTGGCGGGAGCGGTTTCCCGCCGCCGTAAGCTCTTCCTAGGCCCGACTCACTGGAGGCACCGCATGCGGATCCTGGTTGTGAACGCGAACACCTCGGAGGAGATGACCCGCGACATCGGCGAGGCCGCGAGGCGCTACGCGCGCGCCGACACCGAGATCGAGATCACGCGCCCGGAGTGGGGGCCGCGCTCGATCGAGGGGCACTACGAGGAGACGGTCGCCGCGCTCGCGACGCTCGAGACGATCCAGGAGCGGGTCTCGGAGTTCGACGGGGTCGTGATCGGCTGCTACGGCGATCCGGCGCTGTACGCGGCGCGCGAGATCTCGCCCGTGCCGGTGGTGGGGACGGCGGAGGCCTCGATGCTGATGGCCTGCCCGGTGGCGCACAAGTTCTCGGTCGTCACGGTGCTGCCGCGCGTCAAGCCGTTCGTCGAGGACGTCATCCGCATGCACGGCCTCGAGGCCCGCTGCGCGTCGATCCGCACGACGCCGCTGTCGGTGCTCGACTGCGAGCGCGACCCGAGCGCCGCGGAGCGCGAGATCGTGAAGGCGGCGAAGGCGGCGGTCGAGGAGGACGGCGCCGAGGCGATCTGCCTCGGGTGCGCCGGCATGGGGCCGCTCGACAAGGCCGTGCAGAGCGCGGTCGACGTGCCGGTCTTCGACGGCATCGCCTGCGGCGTCAAGCTGATCGAGAGCCTCGTCGACTACGGCGTGACGACGAGCCGCGTCGCGTCGTTCATGGCGCCGGAGCCGAAGGAGTTCGTGAGCTACCCGAAGGCGTACGGCCCCGTGTCGGCCTGATCGTCGGATGGACGACGCCGAGCTTGTAGAGCGCATCGGGCAGGGGAAGCTCGTCGAGGGGCCCGAGCACGCGAACGAGCGCTACGTCGAGGGGCTCAAGCGCACGCTCATCGTCTCCGGCGACACCGAGCTCGTCAGCGCGCCGGCCTACCTGCGGGCGGCCCAGCACGCGCCGCGGATGCAGTCCTACATCTCGGTCGTCGGGATCATCCAGGACGAGCTCGGCCACGCGCACATCGCCTACCGGATGCTGCGCGACCTCGGCGTCGACACGGACGCGCTGATCTACGAGCGCGAGCCGAGCGACTTCCGCTACCCGTACGCGTTCGACGTCCCGCTCGACTCCTGGTACGAGATGGTCGTCGCCAACGGCTTCTACGACCGGGCCGGGTTCGTCCTGCTGTCCGACATCTACGAGCACACGAGCTACGGGCCGTGGAAGCGCGCGCTCGTCAAGGTCGACCGGGAGGAGACGTTCCACCTGCGCCACGGCGAGCGCTGGATGCGCACGCTCGCCCAGGATCCCGAGCACAAGCCGAAGCTGCAGGCAGCGGTCGACTGGATGTTCGTCATGACGCTCGAGTGGTTCGGGCTGCCGGACGACCTGAAGCGCCACAAGGAGCAGCTCGGCTTCGGGCTGAAGGGCAAGAGCAACGACACGCTGCGGCAGGAGTGGATGTCGACCGCCGTGCCGTTCTGCGAGTCGATCGGGATCGACGTTCCCGCCCACCTCGACGAGGAGAGCGGGAAGTACGCGATCGACATGCCGTTCCCGGTCGAGTTCGACGAGGGGGAGAAGCGCTGGCTGCTCGAGGACGGCGCGATCACGTGGGACCAGGTGCTCGCGCGCTGGAAGCGCCGCGGGCCGTCGAACGAGGAGTTCGTCTCGCAGCTCCAGGCCGGCTACCGCGACCTCCAGGCAGGGCTGGCGGCGTGACGCGCTGCCACGCCGGAGAGCCTCCGCGCCGCCCTGGCCGACGTCGCCGACCCGGAGTACCCGGTCAGCCTCGTCGACCTCGGGCTGATCCGCGGCCTCGCCGTCGACGGACGGGACGGCGAGGGTGGAGGTCACGTTCTGCTCGCTCGGCTGCCCGTGCACCGAGCTGATCCGGGACGACATCGAGGAGCGCCTGCTCGAGCTCCCGGGCATCGACGCGGTCGAGATCGAGGAGGTCTACGAGCCCTGGTCGCGCGCCGACATCACGCCCCGGGGCCTCGCCGAGCTGCGGCAGGTCGGGGTGGCGTGAACGCCGCGCCGGAGCGGGAGCACTGGGACGTGTTCGCGCGCGAGGACCGCGACGTGCCGATGCGCCACGTCGGGTCGGTCGAGGCCGTCGACTCGGGCGACGCCGAGGTCTTCTCCACGACGCTCTACGACGAGTTCCGGTGGGTGGAGATGTTCATCGCGCCTCGCCGTGCCATCATCGAGGTCATCCGGCCGGAATGACCGTCGTCCGCTCCTACCACGTGTTCGGCCGCACCGCCTACGACGAGCCGCTGCACGAGCTCGAGCTGCTCGCCGCCGCGCAGACGAGCAGGCGCGCAGCGAGGCGCTGAAGCGCCACGGCGAGGGGCTGATCGAGCTCTCGCTCGTCCCCGACTACGACGTCGTCTGGGTGCTGCGCCGGGAGGACGGAGAGGACGGGGATGACGACGACGGCGAGTAGCGAGCGAACGTCGACGCGGCGCTCGCCAACCTCGTCGTCGTGCTCGCCGACAACAAGTACTTCCTCGGCCGCCGGCTGTCGGAGTCGGCGATCGGAGCGCCCACGCTCGAGAGCGCCGTCGCCTGCGCCGCCATCGCGCAGGAGGAGCTCGGGCACACGCGCCCGCTGTACTCCTTCCTCGAGCAGCTGCCGGGCGCGCCCGTCCCGCTCGAGCGCGACGACGACCGCGAGCGCAAGTACTGCCTCACGCTGCTGCGCGAGCGCTTCCCGAGCTGGCCGTACGCCGTGGCGGCGCTCTTCCTCGTCGACGCGGCCGTGACGATCATGCTCGAGGGGCTCGAGCAGGCGGGCCCGGACGTGCTGCGCCGGCGAGCGAGCCGCGTCGTCGCGGACGAGCCGACGCACGCGAAGTTCGCCGCCGGCCGGGTGCGCGAGGTCGCGGCGACCGTCGGCCGCGCCGGAGCTCGCGCGCTGCGCCGTCGAGCTGCTGCCGGAGATCCTCTGCTGGTTCGGCCCTCCCGGCGAGAGCGGGCTGGAGACGTTGCGGGCGGCGGGCCTCGTGGAGCTCGACAACGAGCGCCTGCGCCAGAGCTTCCTCGCGCGCGTCATGCCGGTTCTCGCCGAGGCAGGCCTCGAGGTCGGCATAGTCTGGAACGCGCAAGAGCGAAGCATGGGAGTACGAGACGCTGCCGTGGGAGAGCTGGAACAGCCTGGAGAGACGCCTCGAGCCTGCTCCGACGGAGAGCCGCGCAGTGAGGTGCGTGTGGTGCGAGTCGGAGGACGTCGAGCGGCTCGGCGACTTCGGCCCCGGCCTGATGACGGAGCAGTGGTTCTGCCGCGCCTGCCGCAGCCCGTTCGAGCTCGTCAGGAAGCGGGACCGGGCCGGATGAGATCCGGCCCCTACAACACCGCTGGCGGTGCCTAGGAATGGCGACGATCCTCACCTTCGAAGGGAAGACGCCGGAGGTCGCCGACGACGCCTTCCTCGCCCCGACGGCGACGCTCATCGGCGACGTCGTCGGTCGGGCTCGCGCGCGAGCATCTGGTTCGGCGCGGTGCTGCGCGGCGACTTCGATCGGATCGAGGTCGGCGAGGGCACGTCCGTGCAGGACAACGCGGTGATCCACTGCGCTCCCGGGCTGCCGACGGTCGTCGGCCGCAACGTGATCGTCGGCCACGGCGCCCTGCTCGAGGGCTGCGTCGATCGAGGACTGGGCGGTCATCGGCATGGGCTGCGTCGTCCTCCAGCACGCCCGGGTCGGCGAGGGAGCCATGCTCGCCGCGGGCGCCGTCCTGGCCGAGCGTCAGGAGATCCCCGGCGGTCACCTCGCGGTGGGCGTTCCCGCCCGCGTGGCGAAGGAGCTCGGCGGCAGCTCGAAGGCCTGGGTCGCGCAGGCCGCGCCCGCCTACGATGAGCTGCGGCGGCGCTACCAGAGAGGAGACGAGGGAGTTGGCAGATGCCTGAGATGCTGATCGGCGGCGAGTGGTGCGCCGCGCGGAAAGGGGACGAGCTCGACGTCCTCGATCCGGCTACCGAGGAGACCGTGGCCACGGTGCCGAGCGGCTCCCCCGAGGACGTCGACGCCGCGGTCGCGGCCGCCCTGGCCGCGTTCCCCGCCTGGTCGCGCACCGATCCCGAGGCGCAGGGCCGAGATCCTGCGCAGGAGCCTCGAGCTGCTCGACGAGAATCGCGAGCGGCTCGTCGACACGCTCGTCCACGAGCAGGGCAAGCCGACCTTCGAGGCCTCCGGCGAGCTCGACCACCTCATCCACGGGCTGCGCTACTACGCCGACCTGTCGACGAAGCTGCGCGGCTCCTACCAGCCGCTGCCGTCGGCTCTCGGGGAGTGCTACGGCCTCGTGATCCGCCGGCCGGTCGGCGTCGTCGCGGCCATCGTGCCGTTCAACTACCCGCTCACCCTCATGGGGACGAAGATCGGCCCGGCGCTCGTGGCCGGGAACACGGTCGTCGTCAAGCCGGCCTCGACGACGCCGCTCTCGGCGCTGATCGTGGCGGAGCTCATGCAGGAGGCCGGGCTGCCCGCCGGGGTGCTGAACGTCGTCACGGGAACGGGCGCCAACATCGGGGACGCGCTCTCGGGCCACCCGGACGTGCGGCGCGTCGCCTTCACCGGCGAGACGGAGACCGGGCGCCGGATCATGGCGCTCGCCGGGCCCCAGTTCAAGCGGGTGACCATGGAGCTGGGCGGGTCCGACCCGGTGATCATCTGCCCGGACGCCGACGTCAAGCGGGCCGTCAAGGGCGTGCTCATCGGCCGCTTCTGGAACGCCGGCCAGTCGTGCCTCGCCGGCAAGCGGGTCTACGTCTTCGAGGAGGTCTACGACGCGTGCGTCGAGCAGCTCGTCGCGGAGCTCGAGCGCTACGAGCCCGGCGCCGGCTGGGTGAAGGCCGAGAAGCCGAAGATCCGGATGGGCCCGGTGCACACCGCTGCCCAGCGCGAGACGCTGCTCGCCCAGGTCGAGGACTCACGGCAGCGGGGCGGCGACGTGCTCTTCGGCGGCGCGGCGCCGGAGGACGCGGAGAAGGGGTACTTCATGCTGCCGACGCTCGTGGCCGGCGCGCCGGACGACTCGCGCGTCGCCGTCGAGGAGACGTTCGGGCCGGTGCTCCCGATCTTCAAGGTGAAGGACATGGACGAGGCGATCGCCCGCGCGAACGCCTCGCGCTACGGCCTCGGCTCCTCGATCTGGACGTACGACGCCCGGCTCATCCACCGCGCCGCGCACGAGCTCGACGCCGGCATGACCTGGGTCAACCAGATCCACTACGGCTACGACGAGCTGCCCTTCGGCGGCGTCAAGGACTCGGGCCTCGGCAAGGAGCACGGCATCGAGGGGCTCGACCACTACACCGAGCTCAAATCCGTCGTCGTAGGAGGGCTCGGCTAATGGCTGTGGAGTTCTCGAAGGACGCCGGCGTCGGCTTCATCACGCTCGCGAACCCGCCCGCCAACTCCTACGACATGGCGTTCGTCGAGGAGCTCGGCGCCGCCGTTGGCGAGTGCGCCGGCGACGACGACGTGAAGGTCGGTCGTCATGCGCAGCGGCCTCGAGCGCTTCTTCTCGGCCGGCGCCGACATCAAGGCGTTCATGGCGAACACGCCGGACGCGAACATGGACATGGTGCGCCGCGCGCACGAGGTGCTCGGCTCGATCGCGGCCATCCCGAAGGTCTTCATCGCGCAGATCGCCGGCCACGCGCTCGGCGGAGGCCTCGAGATGGCGCTCGCGTGCGATCTGCGCTTCGGCGCGGAGGGCGAGCACCGGCTGGGGCTGCCGGAGTCGACGCTGGGGCTGCTGCCCGGCAACGGCGGCACCCAGCGCCTGCCGCGGCTGATCGGCGCGAGCCGGGCGCTCGACCTCATGGTCTCCGGCCGGACGCTGACTCCGGCCGAGGCCTTCCAGGTCGGCCTGCTCGACCGGCTCGTGCCCGCCGAGCAGCTCGAGGCGGAGACGGCCGCCTACTGCGAGACGCTCGTCAAGGGCGCGCAGCGGGCGATCGGCTCGATCAAGCTCGCCGTCCACGAGGGCATGCAAGGGCCACTCGACGCCGGCATGCGCCGCGAGCAGGAGCTCATGGACGCGCTCTTCCGGACGCAGGACGCGAAGGAGGGCGTGACCGCGTTCGTCGAGAAGCGGGCCGCCGCAGTTCACGGGCGAATGACGGTCGTCGAGTCGGGCACCGAGCGGGGCATGTTCGTCGACGGCGCGTTCGTCGCCGGCGACGGGCTCGAGTGGACGCAGGTCCGCGACCCGGCCACGGGCGAGGACGTCGGCAAGGCGCCGCAGGCCCGGGCAGCCGAGGCCGATCTGGCCGTCCAGGCGGCCGCGAGAGCGTTCGCGGGCTGGTCGCAGCTGCCCGCGTCGACCAGGGGCGAGATCCTGCGCGCCGCGGCCGAGCGCGTCCAGGAGGAGGTCGAGCCGCTCGCCCTGCTCCTGACGCGGGAGCAGGGCAAGCCGCTGCGCGAGGCCCGGATCGAGCTGACGCGCTTCGTCCACACCCTCGAGCACTACGCCGGGCTCGCGAAGGCGATCCGCGGCGGGTACGTCCCGGACCTCGACGAGCGCGCGCACGGCCTGATCCTGCGCCGGCCCCTCGGCGTCGTCGTCGCCATCGTGCCCTGGAACTTCCCGACCACGCTGCTCGCCAACAAGCTGGGCCCCGCGCTCGTCACCGGCAACACCGTCGTCGCCAAGCCGGCCGAGACGACGCCGCTGACGACGCTCCGTCTCGCCGAGCTCATGCACGAGGCCGGCCTTCCCGCCGGCGTCTTCAACGTCGTGACGGGCAAGGGCTCGGAGCTCGGCCCGCCGCTCGTCCGCCACCCGCTCGTGCGCAAGGTCGCGTTCACGGGCTCGACGCCGGTGGGCCGCCAGGTGATGGCGCTCGCCGCCGAGGGCACGAAGCGCCTGACGCTCGAGCTCGGCGGCTCCGATCCGATGATCGTCTGCGCGGACGCCGATCTCGACGCCGCGGTCAGCGCCGCGAGCGTCGGGCGCTTCTTCAACTGCGGTCAGGCCTGCCTCGCCGTCAAGCGGCTCTACGTCTACGAGGCGGTTGCGGACGAGGTCGTCGAGAAGCTGCTCGGCAAGGTCCGGCGGCTGCGCGTCGGCGCCGGGAACCGAGGAGGGAGTCGCGCTCGGGCCGCTCCACAGCGCCGAGCAGCGCGCGGCGATCGAGGAGCAGGTCGGCGGACGCGCGTCGAGCGGGGCGCGCGAGCGTCCTCCTCGGCGGCGGCCGGCCGAGCGGCGGCGCTTTCGACGCAGGGTTCTTCTACGAGCCGACGCTCCTCGCCGAGCCGGCGAAGGACGCGAGGGTCGCCACCGAGGAGGTCTTCGGGCCGGTGCTGCCGATCTGGCGCGTCGGCGGGCTGGGCGAGGCGATCGAGCCTCGCGAACAGCTCGCCGTTCGGCCTCGGCTCCTCGATCTTCACCGCCGATCTCGACACGGCCACGATCGCGGCCGAGCGGCTGGAGGCCGGCTACACCTGGATCAACTCGCCGCAGAAGATCTACGACGAGCTGCCCTTCGGCGGCGTCGGCGAGAGCGGCTTCGGCAAGGAGCACGGCGCCGAGGCGCTCGACTACTACACGGACCTGAAGTCCGTCGTGGTCAAGCGCACGGCCGGCTCCGGATAGGCGGCGGGCATGCGATTCGCCCCCCCAGCGGACTCGCCGGGCACGTTCTCGGACGTCGGGCTGCCGCGGCCCGAGCTCATCGACATGCTCCGCTACATGCTCCTGCATCGCGGCGTCGAGGAGCGGGGCCTGCTCCTCTACAAGCAGGGCAAGGTTCCCGGCAGCTTCTACACGGGTCGCGGGAACGAGGGCGCCGCGGTCGGCACCGGGCTGGCTCTTCGTCCCGAGGACGTCGCGACGGCGACGCAGCGGGACATGGCGGTGCACATCATCCGCGGGCTCGAGCCGTGGCGGATCCTCGCCCAGTACATGGGCCGGGTCGACGGTCCCGCGCGCGGCCGCGACGCCAACGTGCATTTCGCCGACCCCAGCCTCGGCATGGTGGCGATGGTCAGCCACATGGGCGCGATGGTGCCGATCGCGGTCGGCCAGGCGCTCGCCTTCAGGATCCGCGGCGAGAAGCGCGTCGCGGTCACGTGGTTCGGCGAGGGCGCCTCGGTCATCGGCGCCATCCACGAGGCGCTGAACTTCGCGGGCGTGCGCCGGCTCCCCGTCGTGTTCGTCTGCGACAACAACCAGTGGGCCTACTCGACGCCCGCTCAGCCTCGAGTTCGCCACCGAGCACGTCGCCGACCGCGCCGCCGCCTACGGCTTCGAGGGGGTGGTCGTCGACGGCACCGACGTCCTCGCCGTGTACCGCGAGGCGACGCGGGCGATCGAGAAGGCGCGCGAGGGGGGCGGCCCGACCCTGCTCGAGTGCGTCACGCTCCGGATGGAGGGCCACGGAGCGCACGACGACTCCTCCTACATCCCCAGGCGAGCTGCGTGGCCGAGTGGGCGAAGCGCGATCCGATCGAGCGCTACCGCGTCTGGCTGCGCGAGCAGGTCGGCTTCACGGACGATGAGGACGCCGAGCTGACGGCGTGGGTGAGTAGGCTTCTCCACGACGCCGTGCGCCGGGCGGAGGAGAGCCCACTCCCGACCCGAGCACGCTGCTCGACGGGGTCTACGCCGAGCCCGACGAGCCAGGCGAGGAGAGGATGAGACGTCGGGTCATCAACGGATCGACTGCAGGAGCCGGCACCGGGGGAGGGTAGATGAAGCTCGCCGGCGTCGACGTCGGCGGGACGTTCACGGACGTCATCGTCGCCGACACCGAGACCGCGGAGGTCTGGATCCACAAGGTGCCCTCGACGGCCGCCGATCCCTCCGAGGGACTGATCGCGGGGGTGAGCGGCGCGGACGGCGATCCGGCTGCCATCGACGCGCTCCTCCACGGCACGACGATCGCGACCAACGCGCTCCTGCAGCACGACGGCGCGCGCGTGGGGCTGATCACGACGCGCGGCTACCGCGACATCCTCCACATCGCGCGCCATCAGCGTCCGCAGCACTACTCGATCCATCAGGAGGTGCCCGTGGCAGGACCGCGCGCTCATCCGGCGGCGCTACCGGAAGGTCGTCACGGAGCGGATCGGGCCGTCGCGGAGAGATCCTCGTCCCGCTCGACGAGGACGAGGTCGCCGAGGCCGCCGCGGAGCTCGCGAGAAGGGGCGTCGAGTCGGTCGTCATCGGGTTCATCAACAGCTACCGCAACCCGGCCCACGAGGAGCGGGCGCGCGAGATCGTGCTCTCCGTCTGGCCGGACGTCTTCGTGACCACGTCCGCGAGCGTCTTTCCGCAGTTTCGCGAGTACGAGCGCTTCACGACGGCGGCGATCAACGGCTTCGTCGGCCTCAAGGTGCGCAACTACCTCGATCGGCTGCGCCAGCGGATGGCCGACCGGGGCATGCCCGCCGAGCTACGCCTCATGCGCTCGAACGGGGGCGTCGTGACCGGCGAGGTGGCCGCGCAGCTTCCGGCGACGCTGCTGCTCAGCGGCCCGGCGGCCGGCGTCCTCGCCGGCGCCCACGCCGGGCGCAGCTCGCGGACAGGAGAACCTGATCACGTTCGACGTCGGGGGGACGAGCGCCGACATCGGCATCGTCACGCCGCGCGGGATCACCGAGGCGACGGCCCGCGACACGTTCATCGCCGGCTACCCGATCCTCGTCCCGATGATCGACGTCCACACGGTCGGCGCCGGCGGCGGCAGCATCGCCTACGTCGACCCGGGCGGCGCCTTCCGGGTCGGGCCGCGGAGCGCCGGCGCCGAGCCCGGCCCCGCGTGCTACGGCCGCGGGGGAGAAGAGGCGACCGTCACCGATGCGAACGTCGTCCTCGGCCGCCTGCGGCCCGAGTACTTCCTCGGCGGCGAGATGCGGATCGATCCGGATCTCGCGACCGCGGCGATCGAGCGGCTGAGCGCGCAGCTCGAGCTGGGAATCTCCGAGACGGCCGCCGGCGTGATCACGCTCGTCAACCACAACATGGCGAACGCGATCCGCTCGCGGACGATCCAGAAGGGGCACGATCCGCGCCAGTTCACGCTCGTGGCCTTCGGCGGCGCCGGCCCCTGCACGCGGCCGAGGTCGCCCGCTCGCTCGGGATCCCCCAGGTGCTCGTGCCGGTATTCCCCGGGCTGACGTCGGCCATCGGGCTCCTCTCGACCGACCTCAAGTACGACCTGATCCAGAACGAGTTCATGCTCGACCGCGACGCCGACCTCGAGCGGCTGGACGCCGACTTCGCCCGCCTCGACGCCGAGGCGCGCGAGCAGCTGCGCCGCGACGGGGTCGCGCGACGAGCACGTCACGCTCCTGCACGCCGCCGATGCCCGCTACGTCGGCCAGGGCTACGAGCTGCGGGTCCCCATGGCGGCGGGAACGCTCGACGAGGAGGCGATGAAGGCGTTCACGGGCGACTTCAACCGGCTGCACGAGGAGGAGTACGGCCACGTCTTCCCGGAGAACCCGATCCAGATCGTCAACATCAGGGTCGTCGCGATCGGCGAGATGCCGAAGCTGCCGGCCCTGCCGGCGCCGCAGGCGACGAGCCTGGCCGACGCCCGTATCGACGAGGCGCCGGTGCAGTTCTCCGAGGACGGCTCGGTCGCCTCTCGCGCCACGGCCTTCTACCACCGCGAGAAGCTGCCGGTCGGCGAGGTGGTGCGCGGGCCGGCCGTGCTCGTCCAGTTCGACTCGACCGTGGTCGTGCCACCGGGAGCGAGCGCGGAGGCGCTCCCGACCGGCGACGTCCTCGTCCGCGTCTAGATGATCTAGGAGAGGGAAGGATGGCAGTCACCGAGGAAACGACGACGCCCGTCGTGGACGTCATCGAGTACGAGCGCGGCGAGCCCACCGAGGGCACGATCGACCCGATCACGGCGCGCGTCATCGCCGGCGCGCTCGACAACATCGCGCTCGAGGTCGGCCACAAGCTCACCCGCATGTCGTACTCGTCGATCATCCGCGAGTCCGAGGACTTCGGCGTCGCGCTGCTCGACGCGGAGGGCAGGCAGATCTGCGAGTGCGCGCTCTCGACGCCGCTCCAGCTCGGCCCGATCCCCGGCTATGTGCGCGGGATCATGCGGCTCTTCGCCGAGCGCGGCGACACGTTCAACGAGGGCGACGTCATCCTCCACAACTCGCCCTACTACGGCGCTTCGCACGGGCCGGACATCGGCTTCTGCGTGCCCATCTTCCTGCGTGGAGAGCTCGTCGGCTTCAGCGTCACGACGGCGCATCACCTCGACGTCGGGGCCATGACTCCGGGGTCGTGCGGCATCGTGGACGCCGTCGACGCCTACGCGGAGGGGCTGCAGTTCAAGGCTCTCAAGGTCTACGACCGCGGCGTCAAGAACGACGTGGTCTGGCGCCTCATGCGCGACAACATCCGCGCGAGCGACATGGTCGTGGGCGACATGGAGGCGCAGGTCGCCGCTTGCCACATCGGCGCGCAGCGCTACATCGAGCTGCTGGAGGAGTGGGGTCGCGAGGCGGTCGAGGCGGCCTGCGCGGAGCTGATGGCCTACTCCGAGCGCATGCTGCGGCAGGAGATCGAGCAGCTTCCGGACGGGACGTACAGCGCCGAGGGCTTTATCGACGGGTTCGCCGACGACCCCGACCCGGCCAAGCGCGACCAGCGGATCAAGGTGACGGTGATCGTCGAGGGCGACACGGTGACGGTCGACCTCACGGGCACGTCGCCGCAGATCTCGGACCGGTCGATCAACATGCCGTTCGTCGGTACCGTCGACGTGTCGATCTACGTCACGTTGCGGTCGATCTTGCTCGACACGGCGACGCACGAGTACGTTCCGCAGAACTCAGGGCTCGTGCGGCCGGTGCGCATCATCGCCGAGCGCGGCTCGCTCGCCAACCCGACCTTCCCGTGCGCGACGATCGGGCGCTTCTGCCCGGGGAACATCGTCGCCGACACGCTCATGCGCGCCCTGTCCCAGATCTGCCCCGAGCGGGTCTCGTCCGGGATCGGGAACATGAAGGTGATCTCCTACTCGGGCGTCGTCGACCAGAACCACTGGGTCTACATGGACATCACGGAAGGGGCGTACGGCGGCCGGCTCGGCAAGGACGGCATCGACGCCGTCGACGTCCTCTACGCGAACACCCGCAACAACCCGGTCGAGGACATCGAGGCCCACTACCCGCTCCGCGTGACCCGCTACGAGCTGCGCACGGACAAGGTCGGGGCGGGGAGATGGCGCGGCGGCCTCGGCTCGATCAGGGACATGCAGTTCCTCGGCCGGGCGCACATGAGCCTCGAGGGCGACGGCCACCGGCACCCGCCGCCGGGGATCTTCGGCGGCAAGGACGGCTATCCCGGCGCCGCCATCTACATCACCAAGGACGGCGAGGAGATCCAGCTCCCGTCGAAGCTGCAGTCGCGCTGGGCGGAGCCGGGCGACACGATCCGGACCGTGAGCCCCAACGCGGCCGGGTACGGAGACCCGCTCGAGCGCGACCCGCAGAAGGTGCTCGACGACGTGCTCGAGGAGTTCATCGGCGTCGAGGACGCCCGTGACGCGTACGGTGTCGTCCTCGACCTCGAGCAGGAACGGGTCGACGAGCAGGCGACGGCAGCGCTGCGGGAGCGGCTCGCGACCGAGCCGGGCTGAGCGCGCCGGGGAGGACGCCGTAGAGCCCTTCAACGCGTCCGCGTACCTGGTCGACCGTCGGCTGGCAGCCGGCGACGGCGGGCGCGTGGCCTGCTGCACCGAGAGCGGCCGCGTCACGTACGCGGAGCTGCACGACCTCGTCTGCCGCGCGGCGGGCGGCCTGCGGGCTCTCGGCGTGCGGCCCGAGGAGCGCGTGGCGCTCGTGCTGCTCGACAGCGTCGAGTTCGTCGTCACCTTCCTCGCCGCGATGCGGATCGGCGCTATCCCGCTGCCGCTGAACCCGTTGCTGCCCGCCGCCGATCTCGGGCTCTCGATCGCCGAGGCCAGGGCGCCGCGTGGTCGCCGTCTCCGCGGAGCGCGCGTCACGGCCGACCTCCGACCTGGTCGAGCGCGCTCCCGAGCTCGCGCACGTCATGGTCGTCGGCGAGGGCCCGCTGCCAGCGCTCGGCCGGCGCACGGCCGCGAGCTTCGACGCTGTGCTCGGCGCGGACCCGGCGGAGGGCGAGCCGTACGCCACCTGGGAGGACTCGCCGGGCTTCTGGCTCTGCACGTCGGGCACGACGGGCCGGCCGAAGCTCGCCATGCACCGCCACGCCGACCTGCGGATCACGGCGGAGGGCTATCGCGCGCGAGGTGCTCGCGATCGGGCCCGAGGATCGCTGCTTCTCGGTCGCCCCGCTCTTCCACGCCTACGGGCTCGGCAACGCGCTCGGCTTCCCGCTGTCGGTGGGCGCGTCCGCGATCCTGGAGCGCGCCGCCCCCGCAAAGGCGGACCGGGTCGCCGAGGTCGTGCGGGAGGGCCGGCCGACGCTGTTCTTCGCCGTGCCCACGTTCTACGCCGCGCTGCTGGCCGCCGATCTCCCCGACGGACACATTCGCCTCGGTGCGGCAGGCGGTCTCCGCCGGGGAGGCGCTCCCGGCGGAGCTGTTCACGCGCTTCCGCGAGCGCTTCGGCGTCGAGATCCTCGACGGGATCGGCTCGACGGAGATGACCCACATCTACGCCTCGAACCGCCCCGGACGCTGCCGGCCCGGGTCGTCAGGCACGGTGGTCGGCGGGTACCGCGTCCGTCTGCCGGACGAGGCGGGCAACGACGTGGCCCCGGGCACGCCGGGGCAGCTCTGGGTCTCGGGTGCCTCCGCGGCGACCGGCTACTGGTGCCGCACCGACGCGACGCGCCTGAGCTTCCAGGGCGAGTGGTTTCGCAGCGGCGACATGTACGTCGAGTCGGAGGACGGCTTCTACACCTACCTCGGACGCGCCGACGACATGTTCAAGGTCGGCGGCGAGTGGGTCGCTCCGGCTGAGGTCGAGGCCGTGCTGATCGAGCATGCCGACGTGCTCGAGGCCGTCGTCGTCGGCGCGACCCGCGCCGACGGCCTCGTCGAGGCGGTTGCCTGCGTCGTCCCGGTGGCGGGGCGGAGCTCGAGCCCGAGGCGCTGATCGAGCACTGCCGCGGTCGCCTCGCCGGGTTCAAGCGGCCGCGGCGCGTCCTCGTCCTCGACGAGCTGCCGAAGACGGCCACGGGCAAGATCCAGCGCGCCGTGCTGCGCGACCGGGCGGGCGCCGCATGATCGACGGCATCCCGCTGGTCGACGCGCATGTCACGCCCCGGCTCTGGAGGGGCTCAAGGTACCGTGGGCAGACTGGACGGGCGGCTTTCCGTCGGGCGAGGCGACGCGGGCGCTCTACGAGAACGGGCCTGGTGGTGCCGGAGCGCTTCCACGCCTACCTCGAGCAGGAGGGCGTCGACATCGCCCTCGTGTTCGCCGAGTACAGCCCGAAGGTGACGGGCATCCAGGCCGTCGAGGACATCCTGCCGCTCGTCGAGCACGACCCCGGTCGCGTCCGCCTGGTCGCCAACCTCAACCCACACCTGCATCATCCCGTGACCGGCGGAGCTCGAGCGCCAGCTCGCCCTCGGCGCCGTCGCCCTCAAGATCCACCCGGTGCACGGCGGCTTTCCCGTCAACGGCGGGCGCTGTACAAGGCCTACGCGATCTGCGAGGAGCGCGGCATTCCCGTCATCGTCCACTTCGGGACGAGCATCTACCCGGGAGCCGTCGAACCGCTACGTGGACGCGGCGGAGCTGAACGACGTCGTCGACGACTTCCGCGACCTCAAGCTCGTGCTCGCGCACGGCGGTCGCGGCTGGGCGTACGAGGTGGCGCGGCGTCCTCGCGCTCGGCCGGCCGAACGTCTGGATCGAGATCTCGGGCCTGCCCGCCGAAGAGGCTGCCCGAGTACTTCGCCCGCTTCGATCTCGCCCGCCTCGCCGAGCGCTTCATCTTCGGCACCGACTGGCCGGGCGTCCCCGGCATCCGTGCGAACGCCGAGGCCGTCGCGGGGCTCGGCTTCGACCGGGATCTGCTGGAGAAGGTCTTCTACCGCAACGCGCTCGCCGTCTACGGGCTGGAGCTGCCGAGCTGAAGGCACCTTGGCGGCGGTCGGGCCCTTCCGGGCTCGCCTCGGAGCAAGCGTCCGCCTCGGGGTGCGCGGCGCCGGTCAGAACGCGATCGCCTGCTCTTTCGGCACGAGCCTGAGCCCGCGGCGCGCATCGGGGCTACGCGCCGCTGGGTCGGTGATCACGTTCACGAGGAGCGGCCGGTTCGTGGCCGGCACGACAGGGCGGTCGCCAGCTCCTCGGGCCGCGTCACCTCGATCCCGTCGCAGCCGAGCGCCTCTGCCAGGACGTGGTAGGGCCGCCGTTGGAGCGCAGTCGCTACGGCCCGACCGAACTCCATCTCCTGGCTGGTCGCCTCGATAGCCCATGAGCCGTTCGTCGACACGACCACGAGGATGCCGAGACCGTGGCGGGAGGCCGTGTCGAGCTCCATCGCCTGGAGACCGAGCGCTCCGTCCCCGAGGAGAGCGACCGCGGGCCGGTCGGGGCGCGCGAGCTTGGCGGCGCACGCCGACGCGATCCGATAGACAGAGTCAGCCGAAGGGGCCCGAGTCGAGCCAGCAGCCGGGCGCCGACACCTGGACGGCCTGCCGGGCGAACGAGAGGATGTCGCCTCCTGTCCGCGGCCACGAAGGCATCCTCCGGCAGTGCGAGGGTGAGCTCCCGGCAGAGCCGCAGCGGATGGATCGGCGTTGCGCCCGTCGCCGCCTCGGCCTCGAGAGCGGCCCGTGCGTTGCGTCGTCTTGCGGAGCGCTCCCAGCCACGCCCCGGGCGACCTTTCGTCGAGACGGTCGACGAGCTGCCGAGCACGGTATGGTCGTCGCCGATCGAGCCCCAGGTACCGGGGCGGTTGTGGCCGATCGCGGAAGGGGTCGACGTCTATCTGGACGATCTGAGCCTCGGCGTTGAAGCGAGGCGGCTGGCCGTAGGCGAGCATGAAGTTGAGCCTGGAGCCGGCGACGAGCACGACGTCCGCGTCGCGGAGGGCGCGGGAGCGCGCGGCGGGCACGTGCTGCGGGTGGGCGAAGGGGAGGACGCCTCGCGCGGCATGTGAGGTGATCGCCGGCGCACCGATGCGCTGACCAGCGAGAGAGCGGAGCTTCGTTCCATGCCTCGGCCCAGTAGACGCCGCTGCCGGCCACCACGAGCGGGCGCTCGGCATTCGGCGAGCAGGTGGGCGGCCGCTCGAGGTAACGTCCTCGGCGCCGCCGCGGGCGGGCTCGCCCGGCGTGGGCCAGGTCTCCGGGTTCGACGGCCTTCGCGCGCAGCACGTCGGACGGCAGCTCGAAGGAAGACCGGCCCGGGACGTCCGCGACGGGTCTCCGCGAGGGTCTCGGCGAGCAGCGCCGGCAGATCCGCCGGATCGGTCGCGCTCTCGGGAGCGTTTCGTGATCGGTGTCATTAGCCCCAGTTGGTCCATCGGTGGAGCGCTCCCCTGTCCGAGCTGCGCCCGTGGGACGCCCCCGCCTGGAGGAGGAGCAGCGGCGCGCCCGTGGACCAGGCGTTCGCGACAGCCGTCGCGGTGTTCGTGACGCCGGGCCCTGCGGTGACGAGCACGACTCCGGTCCGCCTGGTGACTCGCTGCTCATGCGTGGGCCATGTGGCCGGCGGTCTCCTCGTGGCGCACGTCCACCAGGCGGATGCCGATCTGGTGGCACGCGTCAACCACCGGGAGACCGTGATGGCGGCGATGAGCGTGAGCATGGTTCGATCTGGCTGCGGCGAGATGCCCGTCAGCGACCGGCCGCCGGTCATCCGACGTGCTCGCACGTAGAAGCGGCGGATGTGGAGACTCGCACCCGCTGCGCTGCGCGTGCCGGGATCGCTAGCGCGACCGCGTCTGGCGATTCCTCGATGCTCCCGGACCAGCCTCTGCTCTTGTCGCGGGCCAGTCGTCGACCTTCAGGATCGCCTCGGAGCATGCGCGCGCTGGATGGCGCCGATCGAGCGCTTCCGAGGACGAGGACGGCGTGAGCTTCCCGATGCTCGGAGAGCTCCATGGTGAAAGGCTGCGTCGAGCTCGTGGAACTGGTGCTGGCCGAGATCGTCCCGCTCCATCTGCACGAGGGGCGCGTCGAGCTCTGCGAGCAGCGGCTCCTGTGCGCCGATCGCGGCCACCCGCACGGCCCAGGACTCGACTGCAGCCCGGAACTCGATCAGGCTATCGGCGCTGAGGTGGCGCAGGGCCAGCTGGAAGCGCAGGGCATGGGCGAGCGCGTTGCCCGGCTCGCGACGAAGCGTCACGCCGTAGTCGGCGCCGTGGCGGACGTCGACGAGGCCCAGCGTCGCGATGACCCGCAGCGCCTCCCGCACGGTCGTCCGCGACACGCCGAAGCCCGCCGCAGCTTCCCGTTCCGGTGGGAGCCGGTCGCCTGCCGCGAGCTGACCGTCCGCGATCGCCTCCTCCAGGTGGTCGAGGATCTCTCGAAGGCCCGCCGGCGCTCCACCGGTCTGATGAAGGCGGGCCGCTCGCCCGTCTGCGGCGCTCTCGCCATCCGCTCCTCCCTGCGGTTTGACGCCTTTGGTCCAACCTTATACCTTTGCTCACAATGAAGTCGGACCACTGGCGCCGCGAGCGCGAGCGCTGGGAGCAGGACGCGGTGGCGCCGTTCGCCGCCCGCCAGCCGGAGCGCAAGCAGGAGTTCGAGACGATGTCCGGCCGCGTCCTCGAACGCGTCTACACGCAAGAGCACGTCGAGCGGGATGCGGCGACGACGAAGGGCTCCCCGGCGAGTGCCCGTACCTGCGCGGCCCCTACCCGACGATGTACCGGGCGCCGGCCCTGGACGATGCGCCAGATCGCGGGCTTTGGCACCGGCGAGGACACCAACGGCGCTTCAAGTACCTCATCGCGCAGGGCCAGACCGGCATCTCGACCGATTTCGACATGCCCACGCTGATGGGATTCGACTCCGACGATCCGATGCTCGATCGGCGAGGTGGGCCGCGAAGGCGTCGCCGTCGACACGCTCGAGGACATGGAAGACCTGTTCGAGGGCATCGACCTCGAGATCGATCTCCGTGTCGATGACGATCAACCCGACGGCCTGGATCCTGCTCGCGATGTACGTGGCGCTCGCCGAAGAAGCGCGGCTACGACCTGAACAGGCTCTCCGGCACGATCCAGGCCGACATCCTGAAGGAGTATCATCGCCCAGAAGGAATGGATTTACCCGATCGAGCCCTCGATGCGCATCGTGCGCGACTGCATCATGTACTGCCGCGAAGACATGCCCCGGTACAACCCGATCAACATCTCCGGCTACCACATCTCGCGAGGCCGGCTCGACGCGCCGTGCAGGAGGTCGCCTTCACGCTGGCCGACGTGCATCGCCTACGTGGAAGAGGTCGCGAAGACCGGCATGCGCGATCGACGAATTCGCGCCCCGGCTTTCCTTCTATTTCATCTGCCAGGCCGATTTCTTCGAGGAGGTCGCCAAGTTCCGGGCGTTGCGCCGCGGCTATGGGCGAAGATCATGAAGGAGCGCTTCGGCGCGACGAAGCCGGAGTCGATGCGCCTGCGCTTCCACTGCCAGACCGCGGCGCGCCTCGCTGACGGCGCCGCAGCCGATGAACAACGTCGTCGCGGACCGCCATCCAGGCGCTCGCCGCCGTCTTCGGCGGCGCGCAATCACTGCACACAACGGCCTCGACGAGGCGTTCACCATCCCCTCCGAGGAGGCGATGAAAATCGCGCTGCGCACCCAGCAGATCATCGCTCGAGGAGACCGGCGTCGCCGGAACGCATCGACCCGCTCGGGAGGCTCGTACGCCATCGAGACGCTGACCGATCGCGATCGAGCGCGAAGCGCAAGCGCTACCTCGACGAGATCGACGCTCTCGGCGGGACGGTCGCCTGTATCGAGTCGGGGTACTTCCAGCGAGGAGACCGCCGACGCCGCGCTACCAGCTTCCAGCTCGAGAAGGACGCGGCGAGCGCGTGATCGTCGGCGTGAACGCTACCAGCGATCCCGGAGGCGGCGGCCGCCCGTTCGCGCTGCACGAGGTGGATCCTGAGGTCGAGACGCGCAAGGTCGCCGAGCTGCGGGCCTTCAAGGCGCGGCGTGACGAGGACGGCGCTGTCGGCGCGGCTCGACCGAGTTGCGCGCGGTGGCCGAGACCGACGAGAACCTCATGCCCGCGCACGATCGAGGCGGTTCGCGCCCGCTGCCACGGGAGGGGAGATACGTGGAGGCCGTACCGGCAGGTCTACGGCTCGTACGTCGAGACGGCAGGTCTTCTGATGCGCGGCCGATCCGCGTGCTGCTCGCGAAGATCGGGCTCGACGGCCACGATCGCGGCGTGAAGATCGTGGCGCGTGCGTTACGCGACGCCGGCATGGAGGTCGTCTACACGGGCCTGCACCGCCGCCCGGCGGAGGTGGTGCGCACGGCCATCGACGAGGACGTGGACGCCATCGGCGTCTCGGTGCTGTCCGGCGCCCAGATGACGATCTTCCCGGCGCTCCTCGCAGAGCTCCGCGAGGAGGGTGGAGGAGATCGTCGTCATCGGCGGCGGCACCATCCTCCGCCGGCGACGTCGAGAAGCTCGAGGCAATGGGCGTGCGGAAGATCTTCGCGAGTGGACACGCCCCTCCAGGAGATCGTGGACGCGATCCGGGAGCGCGGTGGCCGAGAAGGCGGGTCAGGCGTGAGCTGGCCGCCCGACCGGCGAGGTTGTCCTCCCGAAGCCGGAGAGCCGTCCTACCGGGGGGCCGAGGAGACGATGGACCCCGGCGTACGCGCCGAGATCGATCCTCGCGAAGCTGCAAGGCGCAGGTCGCCTACTGCCACGAGCGCTCCCCTTCTACCGGCGCCTGTGGGCCGAGGCCGGCGTCGGGCCAGAGACGCTCCGAAGCGTCGATGACCTGGCCCGCTTCCCGTTCGTGACGAAGGACGCCATCCGCGCGCGACCAGGAGGAGCACCCGCCGTTCGGCTCGAATCGTCTGCTGCCCGCTGGAGGCCGATCGCGCGCGTCCACGGGACCTCGGGCACGACCGGCCGGCCGACCGCCTTCGCGATCTCGCGCGACGACTGGGCACGGATCGGCGCAACGCATGCCCGCATCATGTGGGGCTTCGGTGTCCGACCCGTCGGACGCCGTGTTCATCGCCTCGTTCTTCAGCCTCTACCTGGGGAGCTGGGGGCGCTCGCCGGCGCCGAGGCGCTCGGCGCGCGCGGTGTTCCCGTTCGGCGCCGGCCTGCCGGGCAGACCGAGCGTGCGCTCGACTACCTCGCGCTCGTCCGTCCGACGTCTTCTACGGCACGCCGTCCTACGCGCTCCATCTCGCCCGGGTGGCGCGAGGAGCGCGCGGTCGACCCGAGCGGGCCTCGGCTTTCGCATCATGTTCTTCTCCGGCGAGCCGGGCGCCGGTATCCCGGCCACGAAGCGCTCGGATCGAGGAGGCGTTCGACGCGATCTGCATCGACACGGGATCGATGGCCGAGATGACGCCGTGGATGACGAGCGCGGAATGCTCCGAGCGCTCCGGCATGCACCTCTGGGAGGACGTCGTGTACACGGAGCATCGTCGACGCTCGTAGCCAGGAGGTGATCGCGGAGGGCGAAGGCGTGCCGGTGTACACGCACCTCGAGCGGACCTCGCAGCCCATGATCCGGCTCTGGTTCGGGCGACCTCGCCCGCGTGACGTCGGAGCCGTGCCCGTGCGGCGCAGGCCTACCGGCGCCTCCCCGACGGCGTCTACGGCGCGCATCGACGACATGCTGCTGGTGCGTGGCGTCAACGTCTATCCCAACGTGATCGAGAACGCGTCTCGGGTCCGTACCCGGTGTCGGGCCCGAGTACAGGATGCCTGGTCGAGCGCCCAGCCAGCTTCGACCTGCTGACGCTCGAGGTCGAGTCGGACGACGGCGCGGTCGAGATCGTCGTGCGCGACCGGGTCAAGGCCGCCTGCGGCGTGACGCCCAACGTCGCGCGTCAGCGCCGAACACGCTTCCGACCACCGAGTTCAAGTCCCGTCGCGTGGTCGACCGGCGGAAGGACACCGCGCTCGCTGCGACCGGGCCGGAGGCATCCATCTAGTCGGCAGCGGTAGTCAAGGCAGACGTCCCGTACGTGTTCCTACCAGCCCGGCGTGGAAGAGGCGCCGGTGCTGGGACAAGGTGCTTGCCGTCATGGCGGCGTGGGGCAGGAGGCGTACGCCGTCGACTGCCCGGGTCACGGGGAGCGGCTGCACGAGATCGAGCAGGTGACGCTGGCCGACTACCCGAAGGGTCGTCATGGAGTTCATCGAGGAGCGGGGGCTCGACCAGGTCGTCCTCGTTGGCAACTCCACGGGCGGCCTCGATATGCCAGCTGACTGACCCAGGAGATCCCCGAGCGGATCTCGCACATCGTCTGGTACATGGCTTTCGTCCTCGAGGACGGCGAGTCGATCCTCGACGCCTGCCCGCCGGAGTTCTCCGCTCATCTCGACCAGATGACGGGCAACCGCTATCCGGTGCCTCCGCACGACGTCATCCGGGCGCGGTGGATGCAGGACATGTCCGCGGAGGCGCAGACCGCCGACCTGGCCCGCTGGCAGCCCCAGCCGCTTCGCTCGTTCACCGACAAGCCGGATCTGGCTCGCTTCTATGCGGATCCGCGGGTGGCGGCGATCCCCAAGAGCTTCATCAACGGCGTCAAGGACGTGTGCTTCGACTGGGACTACCGGAAGGCGTGGGATCCCCGCCTCTCCGGGAACGTCACCGGCTTCACGTACGCCGAGGTGCCGGGAGCCACTCGCTGCTTCAACTGCCATCCGAGAGGAGCTGGCGCTCGCCGTCATCGAGCTGGCGGAGTACGAGCACCGCGAGCGAGGCGTACGCGACCGAGCGTCTCTGGGAACGGAGCCCGAGCTATCTGAGCTGAGCCGAGGCGGTTCCCCGGCTCGACGCGGGCGGGCTGCCGACCGGCCGACAGCTCGCTCAGGTCAAGTGCAAGCGCCAGCGTACCGGCAGGCGGCTTAGGTCGACGTTCATATAGCACGAGCGTCGGCCGCAGATGGAGACCTGAGCGGTTCTTACGCAGGAGAGAGCTTGCTGATGTTCTAATGCAAGACTTGACCCCTGACTCCCGGGCTCGTCAGGGGCGCCGTCGGTCACCCGGCGGCGTACTCGTCGTGGAGGTTCCACCACCGGTAGGGCGGGGTCTGCGGGTAGCCGTCGGGCGAGTCTTCCCACTCCTCCTGGCGCCCGAGCGCGGTGATGTCGAGGTAGCTCCAGGTGCTCCCCATCGCCTCGTCGCCGCGACTCTCGACGAAGTACGTACGGAAGATCCCCTCGCCGTCACGGAGGAAGGCATTCGTGCCGTGCCACTCGTCCACGCCGAAGTCGGCGTCGAAGTCGTCCGTGAGCGTGTACCACGGCATCTCCCAGCCCATCCGCGCCTTCCAGCGCTCGATGTCGGGCTGGGGCGCGCGGGAGACGAACGCGAGGGTGGTGTCGCGGGCGTTCAGGTGAGCGAGGTGGGCGACCTGATCGGCGAGGAAGCTGCAGCCACGGCAGCCACCCTTCGGCCAGTCGGCCACGCCGGGCTCGTAGAAGAAGCGGTAGACGATCAGCTGACGGCGTCCTTCGAACAGGTCAAGGAGGCTCGCGGGCCCGTTCGGGCCCTCGAAGCGGTACTCCTTCTCGACGGCCATCCTCGGCATCCGGCGGCGCTCGGCGGCCAGGGCATCGCGGGCGTGGGTGAGCTCCTTCTCCTTCGCAAGCAGCTCCTGGCGGGCGGCCTCCCACTCCTGCGGCGAGACGATCGGCGGCATGTTCATTTCGTGCCTTCCTTCGGGTTACTCGTCGACGAGTCGGTTCGTGAGAGTAGACCCCTCGGGCCGGCGAAAGTCATCGCCCGTCGCCGTTCGTGGTCGCCCGAGAGTGCTACGCGGCCCCGACGCGAGTGTCCCGGCCGGCCCACTCCTTCTCGCGGAGGACGTACTTCTGCACCTTGCCGGTCGAGGTCTTCGGCAGCGGGCCGAACTCGACGGCGTCCGGGCACTTGTAGCGCGCGAGCCGGCCGCGGGCGAACTCGATGATCTCCTCCTCCGTCGCGCTCGCGCCCTCCTTGAGGGTGACGAACGCCTTCGGGCGCTCGCCCCAGTGCTCGTGCGGGATGGCGACGATGGCGCACTCGAGCACGGCGGGATGCGCGACGATGGCCTGCTCGACCTCGATCGACGAGATGTTCTCGCCGCCCGAGATGATGATGTCCTTGCCGCGGTCGCGCAGCTCGACGTTCCCGTCGGGGTGCCAGACGGCGAGGTCGCCGGAATGGAACCAGCCGCCGCGGAAGGCCTTCTCTGTCGCCGCGGGGTCGTCGAAGTACCCGCCCATGACCATGTTGCCGCGCATGATCACCTCGCCCATGGCCTCGCCGTCCCGCGGGATGTCGTTCATGTCCTCGTCCACGACACGCACGAGGTCCGAGGACGGGAAGCCCTGGCCCTGACGGGCGAGGAGCTTCGCGCGCTCCTCCGGTGTCAGGTCGACCCACTCCTCCTGCTCGGGGCTGACCGTGACCGGCCCGTAGGTCTCGGTAAGGCCGTAGACGTGGACTACGCGGAAGTTCAGCTCGCCCATCCGCGCGAAGAGCGTCGGTGACGGGGGCGCAGCCGCGACGATCGCCGTGATCGCGGGCTCGACGTGATGCGCCCGCGGGTGGTTGATGATCGAGAGCTGCACCGTGGGAGCGCCGCAGTAGTGCGTCACGCCCTCCCGGTCGATCATGTCCCAGACGGCCTCGGGGTCGGCCTTGCGGATCGTCACGTGGCGCGCCGCGACGGCGGTGACCGCCCACGGGAACGTCCAGCCGTTGCAGTGGAACATCGGCAGCGTCCAGAGGTAGACCGACTCGTCGGAGAGGCCGGTGACGAGCGCCTCGTTGAGGGCGCTCACGTAGGCGCCGCGGTATGTGTACTGCACGCCCTTCGGCCGCCCGGTCGTCCCCGACGTGTAGTTGATGGAGATCGTCTGCTCCTCGTCCTCGAGCCAGCGCTCGGGCTCGGCCGGCGAGGCCGAGGCGAGGAAGTCCTCGTACGGGTCGCCCGGCGACCCGGTGTCGTCGACCCGGATCACGCGGATGCCGGCAAGGTCGAGCGGCTCGACGAGAGGGGCGAGCTCGGCGTCCAGCAGGAGGACGCGGGCGCCGCTGTGCTCGAGGATGTACTCGATCTCTGCGCTCGACAGGCGCGTGTTGACCGTGACGAGGATCGCCCCGGCCGCGGGGACGCCGAAATGGGCCTCGAGCATCGCCGGGGAGTTCGGGAGCAGGGTCGCGACGCGGTCTCCGCGGGCGACGCCCGCGGCGCGCAGGCCGTTCGCGAGCCGCCAGCAGCGCTCGCCGAGCTCGCCGTAGGCGATGCGGCGCTCGCCGTGCACGCACGCGGCCTTCTCCGGGTACATGTAGGCGGCGCGCCGCAGCAGGTCCACAGGATCGAGCTCCGACCGGTAGACCTTGCCGCTCACGGGAGGATTATGCAGCGTGCAGGGCGCCGGGTGACGGCGGGTCAGCCGGCGCCGTTGCGCAGCTCGCTTCAGCCGCGAGGCTCGAGCAGGACGCCGGGGTTCATGATCCCGGCCGGATCGAGCGCGTCCTTGGCGGCGCCGAGCCCCTCGAGGAACAGGCCGGGCACCTCGCGCCGGTACCAGGGCGCGTGGTCCCGGCCCACCGAGTGGTGGTGGGTGATCGTGCCGCCGAGCGCGAGGATGGCCTCCGAGGCGGCGGCCTTGATCGCGTCCCACTGCTCGAGCTCGGCGCCGGGCCGGCCCGGCGCGTAGACGGAGTAGTAGGGCGCCGGCCCGTCCGGGTAGACGTACGTGAAGCGGCAGGAGAGCGCGCCGCCGCCGCACTCGCGCTCCATCGCGTCGCGGACCGCCGCGCGGACGCCGTCGTGGAACTCCGGGAAGCGATCCCACGTTACCGCGGTCTCGAACGTCTCGTGGATGAGGCCGAGCCTCGGCATCGCGTCGCGGATGTGCGGCCCGCGCAGGAAGGCCGCCCGCCACGCGGCGGCCGCGTCGGAGCCGCGCTCCTCGGCCTGCGGCTCCCCGCGGTGCTCGCGGCAGATCTCGAGCGCGCGGGCGAGCCAGGGCTCGAGCTCGTGGTCGGCCGACTCGAAGCCGAGCACGAGGATCGAGCTCGAGCCGTCGCCGCTGCCGGAGAGGAGCGCCTCGTCGTGGTCGAGCAGCCGGCAGTTGCTCGGGTGCAGGCCGGACTGGGCCACGAGCCGGGTGGCCTCCGCGGCGTCCTCGAAGCTCGCGAAGTGCACCGAGGCGCCGGCCCGGAACGGTGGGGCGGCCCTGGAGCCGCATCCAGGCCTCGGTGATGACGCCGAGCGTTCCCTCCGAGCCGCAGAGGAAGCGGTCCGGGGACGGCCCGGCGCCGGAGCCGGCAGGCGGCGCGTCTCGAGCACGCCGCGCGGCGTCACCGCGCGCAGCCCCTGGACGAACTCGTCGATGTGGGTGAAGAGCGTTGCGAAGTGGCCTCCCGAGCGGGTCGCGATCCAGCCGCCGAGCGTCGACCACTCGAAGGCCTGCGGGAAGTGGCGCAGCGTCAGCCCGTGGGGCTTCAGCTGGGCCTCGAGCGACGGCCCCAGCGTTCCTCCCTGGATCCGCGCCGAGCGCGACGCCACGTCCACCTCGAGCACCCGGTCGAGCCGGCCCAGGTCGATCGAGACGGCTCCCCGGTAGCTCTCGCCGACGTCCGGCTCGACACCTCCCGCGACGCTCGAGCCGCCGCCGAAGGGCACGGCGGCGACGTGCTCGTCGGTGCACCATTCGAGGATGGCGACCACGTCCGCCTCGTCGCGCGGGAAGGCGACGAGGTCGGGAGGGTGCGGGTATTCGCGCCGGAAGGCCCGCACGAGGTCGCGGAACGACTTGCCGTAGCTGTGGGCGGCGCGCTCGTAGGGCTCGGCGCTGAACAGGCTCTCGAGCGTGCCCGGCGGGGCGACGCGGGGCTCCGGCAGGGCGAGCTCCTCGACGCGCGGCGGCTCCTGGATGCGGACGCCGTCGAGCCCGAAGCGATCGGCGAACGTCGTGCCGAGCTCCTCGAGCTCCGCGGCGTCGAGCCCCTCGTGCTCGAGGCCCCAGCCCCAGAACTTGCGGCGAGCGGTGGAGGGTGCGGCCACGTCAGTACCCCGCCGGCGTCAGCACCCAGAGCGCCCGGGTGTGTCTCTTCGCCGGATTCGACCAGCGGTGCGGCGAGCGGCACGGGAACGTGATCGCGTCGCCGGGCCTGAGGTCGTACTCGTCGTCGTCGACCCACACGCGCAGCGTGCCTTCGAGGACGACGATGCATTCCTCGTCGCCGGGATGGCTGTACGGGGGCTCGCCGCTTCCCTCGCCCGGCTGGACGATCGTCTCGATGACCTCGAGCCGACCGGAGCGGGTGGGGGAGAGCAGGTAGTCGTCGACGCCTCGGTTCCGGATCACGCGGCGATCCTTCACGCGCACCACGGGGCCGGCGAGGTCGTCGTCCCCGAACACGCGCGAGACGGGCTCCCCGAGCGCCTGCATGACCCGGGTCAGGGTCGACACCGTCGGGCTCAGCCGGCCGTTCTCGAGCCGGCTCAGGTAGGCGGGGGCGACACCGGCACGGTCGGCGAGCTCGCGGGCCGACATGCTGCGGCGCCTCACGGAGCGCCCGGATGCGAACGCCGAGATGCTGGCCGTTCGGTCCGGAGCCGTTCGCTTGCTCGCCGTCCATGTGGGGTCGCTCCTCCTTACCTGCCGCTGGTAAGGGCGGCAGCGTAGCACCGCGATCCTGCGCGAGCCTCCAGCCGAGCTGTTGCTATTTCAGGCAATGATTCTTGACTTTTCATACCCGCGCTCCTAGGTTACGCGCGCCTGAACCAAGCCGATAGGGAGGACGCGATGGCTACTGGCGGCGAAGATCTCGAGCGGATCGCCGAGCGTCTGCGGGCGCTCGAGCGGGCGGGCATCTCGAGGCGCGACCTGCTGATCCGCGGCGGCGCTTTCCTCGGCGCCGTGACGCTGGGAGGGACGCTGGCGGCCTGCGGAGGCGGCGACGAGGAGAGCGCGGAGCCTGCCGCTCCCGCCCCTGCCGATGGGGAGGAGCCGGCCGCGCCGCCGGCGAGCGGCGAGGGCGGCACGGTGAGCTGGCTCTCCTGGCCCGGCCACAACGACCCGTCGTTCATCCAGCCGTTCACCGACGAGACCGGCATCACCGTCCAGGGCAAGGAGTACTCCGGCGGCGACAACATGCTCGCGCTCGCGACGACCTCGCCCCCGGGCACCTACGACGTCGTCCAGGCGGATGCCGAGTACATCGTGCAGCTCAAAGAGGCGGACCTGCTCGAGCCGCTGGACCCGTCGGAGTTCCCGGAGCTCAACGACTTCCAGGACGTCTTCAAGCCCGAAGGCGAGCTCGTGCCCGGCCTCGTGCTCGACGGCGACGTGTACGGCCTGATCCAGCGCTTCGGCTTCCTCGGCCTCGCCTACAACTCGGACCAGGTCACCGAGGAGGAGGCTCAGTCCTACGACATCCTCTTCGACCCGAAGGTCGCCGGAAAGGTCGGCTGGTTCGACTGGTGGGCCCACATGGGCCCGATCGGGCTGTACGAGGGCGCGAAGGGCAGCTGGTGGCCGGCCGGCGAGCTCGACCCGTACGACATCGACGCGACGCAGTTCCAGACGATGGTGGACACCGTCAAGAGCCTGAAGCCGGCCACGGCGGGCTTCTACTCGATCGCGGACCTGTTCGGCGTCTTCGCGAACGGGGAGATCTGGATCCAGCCGGCAGGCGGCGGGTGGACGGCTCTCCTGCTCGAGGCCGAAGGCCATCCCGTCGCCGCGAGCGTCCCGGAGCAGGGCGCCATCCAGTGGACGGAGACGCTCGGCATCTTCAAGGGCGCCAAGAACCCGGAGCAGGCGAAGGAGTTCATCCACTACGCGCTCGGCCCTCGCGGGCAGATGCAGACCGCAATCCTGCCCGCCTACCAGGCGGAGATCCCGAACACGGCGGGCTGGGAGCTCATGGCGGAGGAGCAGCCCGACTGGGTGGAGCGCCTCGATCTCAGCGTCGAGCCGCCGAACATCCTCGATCTCTACGACGAAGGCCGGATCTCGATCCGCAAGCTGCCCGTGCAGCAGACGATCGAGGAATGGAACGACGCCTGGACGGAGTTCAAGGCGCAGTAGCAAACGCCTGAGCGGGCCCCGCCGTAGCGACGGGGCCCGCTCGAGCGTCCGAAGGAGGGCCTCCAATAGCTGTCGACACTGCCACCTCGCAGGGCGCTGACGAGTCTCGTGCGGGCAAGCGGCCTCGCCGCGTAGACACGTTCAAGTTGTTCTGGGGCGCGCCGCTGATGACGTGGCAGGCGGCGTTCTTCCTGGCCGCGCTCGTGTTCCTGATCCTGATGAGCTTCTGGATCGTCGAGAACTTCCGGCTCGTGCGCGACTACACCGTCGCGAACTGGACCGAGCTCCTGTGGTCGGGTCTCTTCCATCAGGTCTACGTGCGGACGTTCGTGTACGCGCTGGTGGCTGCGGTCGCGGCCACCGTGCTCGCCTTCCCGCTCGCGTACGCGCTCGCGTACCGGGTCTCGCCGGGCGCGCGGCGGCTCGCGATCATGCTGCTGATCACGCCGTTCTTCACGAGCTACGTGGTCAGGGCCTACTCGTGGCAGCTGATCCTGGCCGAGGACGGGATCATCAACAGAGCGCTCGCCGAGATCGGCATCGGGCCGCTCAACCTGCTCGGCACGCCGTTCGCGACCGGAATCGGCTACCTGACGCTGTTCTTCCCGCTGACGACGCTGCTGATCCTGTTCAGCCTCGTCAACGTCGACCGCGACCTGGTCGAGGCCGCGAACAACCTCGGCGCGGGGCGCATCCGTTCGGTGTTCACGGTGGTGATTCCCTCCGCGAAGATCGGCATCGTCTTCGCGTTCAGCTTCGCCTTCATCCTCGCGTTCGGCGACTTCATCGCGCCGTCGCTGCTGGGCTCGAGCAACGCGGTGACGTTGTCCATCCTCCTCAACGCCAAGATCAAGTCGGGGGCGGACTTCCCCGAGGCGGCCACGGTCGCCCTGGTGATGGTGGTGACGCTCGTGATCGTCGTGTTCGCCGCGTTCAGAGCCGCGTTCCCGCCGCAGAAGGAAGCGCGTGTGGCGGCCCCAGCAGGAGGAGGTGGAGGCGTGACCGACCGGCTGATCGGAATCGGCTTCAAGCTCTACATCGTCCTCGGGTTCGCGTTCATCTTCGCCCCGATCGTGTCGCTGATCGTGTTCGCCTTCAACGAGGACCGGTTCCCGAGCCTGCCGTGGAAGGGCTTCTCGACGAAGTGGTTCGACGCCGTGTTCGCGACGCCGGAGTTCACCAATGCGCTCAAGAACAGCCTCGTCGTGGGAGGGATCGTCGCGGTGATCGCGACGTTCCTCGGTGGGACAGCGGCCTACTTCCTGAACCGCTGGGACTTCAAGGGCAAGGGCGTCTACCTGGGCATCGCGGTGCTGCCGCCGTGCATTCCGCTCATCATCCTCGGGCTGGCGCTGCTGATCTACCTGAAGGAGATCGGGCTGTCGGGCTCGCTCACGTCGGTCGTCATCTCCCATGTCGTGCTGGCCTCGGCGTTCGCGCTCGGGATCGTGCGGATGCGTCTGACCGAGATGGACGCGACGCTCGAGGAGGCGGCCTGGAACCTGGGCGCGTCCCAGTGGCGGACGATCAAGGAGGTCGTGCTTCCGCAGGTGGCCCCGGCGCTGCTCGCGTCGCTCCTGATCACGATGGCGGTCTCGTGGGACGAGTTCATCATCTCGTGGTTCGTGTCGGGCCTCGAGGTGACGCTCCCGGTCGCGATCTTCAACGAGCTCCAGGGCCAGGTGAGCGCGCGTATCAACGCGATCGGGACGATCGTGTTCGGCGTGACGATCACGCTCGTCGTCGTCGCGCAGCTCATCCTCTTCGTGTGGGCGAGGACGGGCAGCCGGCGGGTCGGGCTGAGGAGGAGGGGGCCTGAGGTGAGCGACAAGGCGCTCGTGCTGGAGGACGTGGTCAAGCAGTTCGGGGAGGTGACCGCGGTCGCGGGCATCAGCCTCGAGGTCGACCACGGGGAGTTCGTCGCCTTCATCGGCCCGAGCGGCTGTGGCAAGACGACGACGCTGCGGCTGATCGCGGGGCTCGAGACGCCGACGAGCGGGTCGATCCATATCGACGGGCAGCTGACGAACGACATGAAGCCGTGGGAGCGCGACACGCCGCTCGTGTGGCAGAACTTCGCGCTCTTCCCGTACCTGAACGTGACGAAGAACGTCGAGTTCGGCCTCAAGATGCGCAAGGTCGAGAAGGCCGAGCGCAGGGAGCGGGTCAAGCGCGCCCTCGAGAAGGTGGGTATCGGCGAGCTGGCGGGACGGTCGATCGCCCAGCTCTCGGGCGGTCAGAAGCAGCGGGTGGGTCTCGCGCGGGCGCTGGTCATGGACCCGAAGGTGCTGCTGCTGGACGAGCCGCTCGGCTCCCTCGACGCGCATTTGCGTGTGCGCATGCAGAGCGAGCTGCGGCTGCTGCAGCAGGAGCTCGGCATCACGTTCGTGTACGTGACGCACAACCAGTCGGAGGCGCTCGCGACGGCCGACCGGATCATCGTCATGGATCTGGGGGAGATCCATCAGGCGGGCCCGCCGCAGGAGGTGTACCGGCGGCCGCAGAACCGCTTCGTGGCGGAGTTCGTCGGCACCAACAACATCCTCTCCGGCACCGTCACGGCGGTGGAGGCGGGCAGGCTTACGGTTTCCACTTCGATGGGCGAGTTCGCGGTGCATGCCACCAACGGCGTGCCCGCGGTCGGGGAGGCGGCCACGTTCGTCATCGCCGCCGATCGCATCACGACCGCGGCCGAGGGGGACCTGCTCGAGAACCGCCTCCATGGCCGCCTGAGAGGCCAGGAGTTCGTCGGCGCGGTGGCGACGCTCTTCCTCGACCTCGACGACGGCACCGAGTTTCGCATTCAGAAGCAGGAGCACCAGCTCACCCGCATGTCGGCCACCCTCGGCGACCGCGTCGACGCGTCGTGGGACACGACGGCGGCCTACTTGCTCCCGCAGCCCAGTTCTGACTAGCATCGCCGTGGATGAGCTCCAACCCGAGATTGGCGTCGTACTCTCCCTCTCCCCCTCTCAGGCGGAACGCTGTCCTCGGTGCTGCGCAGCTCAACCCATCCCGTTTCAGCGTTCGGGACCTAACAGATCGCCTCGTGCTTCGCTCCACACAAGCATCCCCGGCGAAGCCGCGGTACCACTGGACGTCGGCGACTTCGTGGATTTCCATCTTGAACGCGCCGATGGAGCGTGTAGCGCGTCACATCCCGGGTCCGCGGGCTACGTACAGATCGTCGTAGGTGGAACCACCGGTTTCGGAGAGCATTCGTGTTGCAGTCGTGCACGATTGCGACAGTTCTCAAGCCACAGGCCAGTCAGCACTAGTCCGGCGCCTGGCTGCCTACTCCGAGTCACCCACGAGCGCGGGTACACGGCGGCGGGTACGGAGTGGCACCCACAAGCACTAGCTAGCCCCAACACCAGGCCGTCTACCACCGCCGGCTGCCCGGGCCAGCGGATTGGGTTGCGTGCGACCCTTGGAGGAACGGCCCGGCCAGTCACAGGAAGCTTGCGGCTGCCGAGGAACGCCCGCAACTTCAAGCGCACGATTTCTATGGGATGGACACGATTCGTTCACGCATCGCCCAGCCGCACCTATGGTCAAGCTGGCGCGCGCGGGCGTCCTGCGTGCGGCCACAGTCAGGCCGCCCGCCATTCATGGCGGCGGACCGAGATCCAAGGGCTGCCCGGGTCGCGCCTGCGGCCCCAGCCGGTCACGCCCCGGGTCTACCCGCGCTGGGGCATCCCGGGCAGCCTCCGGCCCCCGATCCTTTCGGGCCCCGAACAGCTTGTTCACAAGTCCTCGACGCGCTCGCCCCAGGGGACACCCCCACCCCGACCTCCCCCTGGGCGGCAGGCAGCACGATGGTCGATGTCGGAGTGACGATGACGTCCCATCGACGTTAGACAGGAAACGTCGGCATGTTCTCGGCCGCCAGCTTGGCCGCCACGGCCGCCTTCGCCGCAACCGTCCACTCGCTGTACACCCGATCGTTAGGTTCAGGTCGGCGTGACCGAGCTGGCCCTGAACCCGCTGCGGCATCCGGCCGCGCTTGAGGCACAGCCGCGTGTACGCACCCCTACGCTGGGTCCAAGATCGGACACGGCACACGATGGTCATACGCCTTCGCTCGCCTCCCTCACGAAGACAGCTCGTGTCCCGTCTCGACGACGGCAGGCGGACGTCGCCGTCAGCTCAAGGATTGCGCGCTCGGCCGCCGACCGCGACGCGCGGTCTTTCGACCTTTACGCGCCAACTCCTCAGCTTCCTCGTCCGTCACGTCGAGTTCGGCACTTCCCCGACGTGCATCGGCGAACGTGATTCGAACCTTCGCGCCCTTCCCCTCAGGGATTTCGTCACCCGAACAGGCCCAAAACGAAAACGCTCTTACGTGCCATCAGAGCCTCCAGTTTGTATGGAACGATTACTAGGTCGCTCCCCGACGGCAGCTGGGGCGCAGCGCTCTCCGCTCTGCCGACCAACTCCGCGTGGTGGCCGTGCTCGGACTGTCGCGACGTGTGTCGCGCAGGGACGGGACTGGCAACGATCATCCTGCATTTGGCCCATTACGTCTTCGGTCTCGAAAACCGTTAGGGGCGGCTTCGTCCCTCGAGAGTTCAAATCTCTCCCCCTCCGTTCCCTCAGCCGAATCCCGCGCGACCCTGTGGGATTCGGCCTGGGCCGCTTCGCTAGCAGCGCCCGTTTGCACGACTCGTCGAGCGATTGGCCTGCGAGCGGCGCGGCTGTCAGCGGCGCTCGCCCACCACGAGCATGCGCTTTCGGCCATGTGGCTGCTCACCGCTCGGTGACCGCAGGAACGAACACCAGAGGGTCGCGCGCTTCGCCCTGGCAAGTCGCAGCCGTAGTTGAAAAAAAGAATAAGCCTCGACGACCGTTCAAGGCTGACGATCAGGTCGAAGGTGGAAAGAGCCTAAGTCGGCGGACAGCGCGCAGACTT
This sequence comes from uncultured Thermoleophilia bacterium, assembly GCA_963838105.1. Lineage (GTDB taxonomy): Bacteria > Actinomycetota > Thermoleophilia > Gaiellales > Gaiellaceae > CAWJNF01. The sequence goes on from CAWIQC010000024.1 coordinate 149,121, forward strand.
GTCTCAGAGGTGTAGACAGCGTTCGTGTCGCAGATGCTGTCAACGCTGTCCGCTGTCCGCCGCTGACCGTGATCGCCCATCGGACACGAGCCATCGTGGGCCCGCGAGCCTACGCCAGCTCCGCCTGCGTTGCCACGTCGACTCCCCAGAACGACGAATGGCGGAAGGACAGCTCCAAGGCGTCGCTGCGACGGTGGGCCTCACGGAGCAAGTCGACGATGAGCCGCTCGTCGTCGGTCATCGGCTCGTACATAGGCACGTGCAGCGTGACGTCCGACTCGAACCTCGCGAAGAAGAAGTGAACGGTATTGAGGCGCGTGACCCCGACGGCGAGCGGGATCTGCGGGCCGGGGAGCGGCTCGTCGCCGATGACCCGGCGCTCCCACGCGTAGAGCGCCCGAGTCGGGTCGATCGGCACCATGTCGCTGTCGCCCGGCGGGTCATCGCCAGGATCCTTGCGATCGACGACCGCCCAGAGCTCGAAATGCAGGTCGGGTCGTCCGGCACGCCCGAGACCTGGGCGATCGGCTCGCCCGTGCCGACGAAGTCGCCCTCGGCGAACTGGACGCCGGTGATGTGGTTGTAGTTGGTGACGAAGCCAAGCCCCCGGGGGTGATGGTCGATGCTGACGTTGGCCGTGTCGCCGCCCGGTTGCACCTCGACCTTCACGATGCGCCCGCTGTAGGCCGCGTAGACGCAGTTCCCTGCTTCGGAGGCGAGGTCGACGGCCTGGTGCAGGCGGTTGAAGAAACGGACGTCGCGGCCCGTTGGGTTCCCAGGATCGCCGGCGAGGATGATCTGGGTCGTGTTGCAGTCCGGCGGGTCGACGAGCGGTCTGCGCCGGAAAGAGTCGAAACGCCCGTTCTCGAGGCGCGGCTGGAGCGGCAGCTCCAGCGGCGGGCTGAACAACCAGGACTGGTGGGTGACCGGAACGAGCGGCACGATCTCCTCCCGCGGTAAGGGGTTACGGATGATCTCGTCGAAGACCAACCTCCAATCCCCAGAGCCTGGAGGCTAACTGCTCCTTCGGCGAGCGGAGGTCGCGAGTCGGCGGCGCGTCGCCCGCAGCCGCCGCATGACTGGCAAGAGGAACCGGATACAAAGCCCTGCAAATCGGGCATGTTAGTTCGGTCTCGAAGACCGTTAGGGGCGGCTTCGTCCCTCTGAGTTCAAATCTCTCCCGCTCCGCTCGCGAGCCGGATCCGGCAAAAACACACACCCCCCCCCACTACGCGAGCAGCGGGCTGAGCCCGTCAACGAAGCAGGCTGCGCGCGCCCCGCCAGATCAGAAACGGGGGAACGCTCAGGGCGAGCCAGACGAGCAGAAAGCCGAGGACGATCCTCGCCGAGAGGCCATCCGCGAGCGTCCAGACGCCGAACCCGAGCACGACGACCGCGCTCGTCGCCACGAAGAGCGCGAGGGCGAGGCGGCGCAGGAGGCCCCCGGCACGCCGGCGGAGCGGCATCGTGCCGGCCGAGCCGAGCGGGCGCAGAGCGGCAGACAGCGCCAGACGCGCACGGCCCGGGACGCCGCGGACGCTGCCAGCCAGGTCGCCCTGCGTGCGGGCCGAGAGCGCGTAGCCGAGCCGCTCCGAGAGCTCCTGTGGAGACAAGTACCCGCGGACGTAGGCGGAGCGCAGCAGATCGCCAGCCGCGTCGCGCTCGGGATCTCCGACCGTTCCCACGTCGAAGAGGATAGCCGGGCACCGATCGCCTGCAGTGATCTCGCGGCGGCGCCGGCGGCCGGCGTCCTCAGGGCGCGTCGGCAGGGCTACTCGCGCGTAAACGCCTCGAGTGCCCGCGCCGGGTGCTCCGCCCAGCGCCGGAACCTCGTCGCCCGCCGCGCGAGGGCCGTGAGCGTGAGCCAGGCCGTCTTCTCGCCGAGGGGGCCGAGACTGAACCTCGACTTCGAACTCGTCGGCCGCGGAGACACCGCGAGCGGCTTCCAGCACCGCGGCCGTTGTACGATGGCGCCGCCGCCTGCCCTCGCCGAACGCGGCCGGCTAGGCGCAGAGCTGGCTGATCTCCTGTGACCAGGCACGTGCACGAGACCCGAGTCACCGCCCGGAGGGCGGCTGGTTGAGGTGCGAGAGGCTCGTGACCTACAGCATCGGCGTAGATCCTTCGACAGCGCCGCCGCCGGACCGGCGGTCATGACCGTGTCCCACGCGACTCCCTCCAGCACCGCTCTGCTTGACCGCGCCCCCTCCCCCACCACCATTCACGCGATCCTCGAGCGGGCGCTCGAGCGCGACCCCGGAGGCGTCTTCGATCTCAACGACGTCGACGGGGACCGGATCACATTCGCAGAGGTACACAAACGATCGAACCAGGCCGCCCACGAGCTCGCCGGGTTGGGGCTCGGGCCCGGGGATCGGCTCGTCGTCTGGCTCCCCAACGGCGCCCGCTGGCTCGAGCTGCTTTTCGCCTGCGCTCGTCTTGGCGTCGTGCTGGTGACAGCCGGGGCTCGGCTCCGCATGGCGGACATGCCGTACCTCATCGAGCATTCGCAGGCCAGCGCGATCGTCTATACACCGAGGTTTCTCGAGACGGACTACGAGTCGATGGTCCTCGAGCTCTTGCAGCTGCGGGATCGCGGCCGTCTACCGACTCTGGATCATGCGATACGGTGCGCCGACGGCGAGCCGCCTCGAGGGGCGACCGCGTACGGGACGCTCCGGCCGGCTCCCCGCTTGCCTGCTCCGCCCGACCCCGGGGCAGCGGCTGTGATCTGCTACACGGGTGGAACGACCGGGCGGCCGAAAGGGTGTGTTCACGATCATCGCACGATCGCGCGCAACTGCACGATCGCGTCAGGACTGACAGGGTTCGCCCCCGGCGAGAAGCTCGTCAGCGCCATGCCGTTCGCGCACGTGTTCGGCTTCCATATGGGCATCCTGCAACCGATGGTCGGCGGCGCGTCCCTCATCGAAGCGGAGCCGTTCTCCGCCGGCAGGGTGCTCGACCTGATCGAGAAGCACCGCGGCACAGTGCTCTACGGTGTGCCCGCCATGGGCCAGGCCGTCGTGGCGGCCCAGAAGGAAAGGCCGCGGGATCTCTCGAGCCTTCGCGTGACCTTGCTCGCCGGGGCGCCGGTGCCGGCCAAGCTCCGCTCGCAGGTCATGGCGATCCTCGGCTGCGGCCTCACGGTCGTCTACGGCGCTACCGAGTCACCGACGCTAACCCAGCTTCTGCCCGAAGCGCCGCCCACAGCGCTGCTCGAATCGGTCGGACGGGCAACACCGGGCGTCGAGCTCGCCAACCTCGAGCCCGGCACCGCCGCCCGCTCCCGAACGGCCAGATCGGGGAGATCGGCGCCCGCGGCTACAACCACATGGTCGGCTACCTCGACGACCCGGAAGCGACCCGCAAGAAGTACCGGGGCGAGTGGATCATCCCCGGCGACCACGGAAGCCTCGACGAGAACGGCTTCCTCTATGTCACCGGGCGCTCCGAGGACATGTTTCTCTGTGGCGGCTTCAACGTCTATCCCCGCGAGGTGGAGAGCCAGCTCGAGCAGTTGGACGGAATCGAGGAGGTCGTCGTCTTCGGCGTCCCCGACGAGCGGCTCGGCGAGGTGGCCTTCGCCTTCATCACGGTCCGTAATGAGCAAGGGCTCACGAAAGACGGGGCTCTGGCCTGGGCCCGCGACAACATGGCGAGCTACAAGCGCCCCCGCTACGTCAGCGTGATCCCCGAGATGCCGCGCACGCAGCGGGCAAGACCGCCCTCGGCGAGCTTCGGGCCGAAGCACGGCGGATTCTGCCGGACCTTCCGTGGGAGTCGCGCTCGTGACGCTGCCCGGCCGACCCTACTCCTCCCTAGTGATGGGAGAGGAGTTGTGGGGCGCGCTCACCGTCACCGAGACGCCCACGTCGTGCTCGCCGCCGGCGTGTTCAACGACCCGGGCCCGAACCACATCAATCGCCTCCAGGCGGAGAGCAACCGTTTCGGGACACAGATCGCCCACGGCACGCTCCTGAACGGGATCATGCTCGGAATCGTCGGTAACGGGCTCGGCTCGACCATCGTCGCGATGCTCGAGCTGACCACCCGTTGGAAAGCACCAACCCGGCTCGGCGACACCCTCATCGGCCGCTGGAAGGTGGCGGAGAAGAACGACAAGCCGGCCTTCGGCGGAGGCGGGATCGTCATCTTCGAAGGCGAGGGATACAACCAGAACGGCGAGCTTTTGCTCGAGAGCCGTGTCGTGCTCGGCGTCGGGGAGCAGGGCCCCTGGGATCCCGCAGCGCACATCCAGGCGAAGCGGAGCGAGCCCGCACCGAGCGACGAGGCCGATCCGACTCGCTGAACGCGTTCACGCTGCCCGGCGTCTGGCCGCGCCACACGCGGATCCGACGAAGCGGCCCGCCGACTTCACGCAGACGGGTCGGAGGAATCCTTCGTATCCGTGTTCCGCGATTTCGGTACACCGCCTCCTGAAGGCTCCGACACCGCCGGTGTAGACCATGAAGACGCGCGGCTTGCCCGGGATGTTCGCACCGGTGTACCAGGAATCCGCCTCCGGTAGGAGTGTCCGAGCGGCGCACTGGTTGGAGTGCTCGACCCACTGCGTCCTCGGCCTCGAGCGTCGCCTCGATGGATGTCATGCTCGTGCTTTTGGAGGTGGTCGATGCAGTCGGCGGCCCATTCGACGTGTTGCTCGATGGAGACGATCATGTTGCTGAGGACGGACGGGCTCCCGGGACCGGTGATGAGGAAGAGGTTGGGGAACCCTGGCGGTCTGGATGCCGAGGTATGTGCGCGGTCCCGTCCGCCCACTTCTCCGCGCAGTGACGGCCGCCTCGGCCGCGGATGTCGACGTCGAGCACGGCGCCGGTCATGGCATCGAAACCGGTGGCGAACACGAGCGCATCGAGCGGGATCTCGTCCATCAGCAGATACGCACACCCCACGGCGTGATCTCCTCGATCGGCGTTCGCCTGAGATCGACGAGCGTCACGTTGTCGCGGTTGTAGGTCTCGAAGTAGCCGGTGTCGACACACAGCCGTTTCGTCCCGAACGGATGGTCGGTCGGACAGAGCATGTCGGCGACCTCGGGATCGTCCACGATCCGCGCGGATCTTCTCGTGCACGAAGCCGGCGGCAAGCGCGTTGGCCTCCCGGCTGCGTGACGAGATCGGAGAACGTGTTGAGGAAGCCGAACCCGCCGGTCGTTCCAGCCAGCCTCGAACATCCGCGGCGGCGCTCCTCGGCGTCGACCTCGAGCGCCGACTGCTCGTTCGGGATGCCAGGACGCGAACACGCCCATGGAGGACTCGCGCGCATCTCGCCGCTGGTCGGCAAAGGTCGCCTTGATCCGTGCCTCCGCGTCCGGGTCGCGGGGGTGGTTGTGCGCCGGCACGCTGTAGTTGCGGCGTTCGCTGGAAGACCGTCAGCTGGACGGCCTGCTCGGCGATGCAGCGGGATCGCCTGGATCGCGGAGGACCCCGTGCCCACGACGCCCACGCGGCTTGCCGTGAAGTCGACGCCTTCGTGGGGCCAGCGCGCCGTGTGGTACGAGCCGCCCTCGAAGGTATCGCAGGCCCGGGATGTCGGGCAGTCTGGCGGCGGAGCAGGCATCCGGTCGCCATCACGCAGAAGCTGTGCCGGAGAACGTCGTCCGCCGCGATGAGTGCGACACCGTCCACCGGCTCGTCGCTCTCGTCGAAGCAGCGCGCTCGTGACGCGCGTCTCGAACTGATGCTGCGTCCGCAGGCTCGAAGCGGTCGGCGACGTGGTTCAGGTAGGCGAGGATCTCCGGCTGGCTCGCGTACCGCTCGCTCCACGTCCACTCCTGCACGAGCTCGATAGTCGAATCCAGTACTGGTAGTCGGTGCTCTCGACGTCGCAGCGGGCGCCCGGGATAGCGGTTCCAGTACCACGTGCCACCCACGCCCGCGCCCGCCTCGAGCAGCCGCACCGATACGCCGAGCCGGCGGATGAGATGGAGCATGTACAGCCCCGAGAAGCCGGCGCCGACGATGAGGACGTCCACGTTCTGGCCCCGGCGCCGCCCGTCGGTCGACGTCGCGGAGACCGGCGCTGGAGGGAGACTCATGGGCCTTCGTAGACGGTGACCGTGTCCATGGAGCAGTCGATCGTGTCGTCGGCCCCGTTCGGCCGGCCCCAGACACTCTCGCAAATAGCGTATGGGCGTACAGTATAGTGATCCGCCGATGGGCCTTGCAGCCCGCGCGGCGCTGTTCTTCGCTCCCGGCGAGCCACTCCGCGTGCAGGAGGTGATGCTGGCCGA
>CAWIQC010000025.1:0-158120 GCA_963838105.1 uncultured Thermoleophilia bacterium
ACGACGACTGTCACGGTCGCCGGGCGCCGCTCGCGAGCTCACCCAGATCACATGTGACTTTCCTGGCCGCACGCGAGCAGCTTCCTGCGTCGTCTTGGCCGAGACGAAGGTTGTTCCGGCCGGAAGCGTGTCCACGACGCTCACGCCGGTCGCGCCGCCCGGTTCCTCGTTGCTGGCGGTGATCGTGTACTTCAGCCGCTTTCCCGGCCTGACCGGATCGGGCGTGTCGCCCTCGCAAGCGAGAGGTCGATCGGCCGCAGGCTCGTAGGTGATCTCGAGCTCCCAACAGCAGATCGCCCCCGGGCTCGACGGCTGGACGTCGATGAAGAACAGGCCCCACGTGCCGTTCAGGGCCATCCCGTCGAGCTGGGACAAGGGGTTCTCCCCGCGGTAGCTTCCGGTGAACAGGAGGCGTGGCTCCCGCGAGCGGGGTCGCCGCCTCGTCGTCGACGACCCCGAGCGTTCCGCTGCAATCGGGCGCACCGCTCCCGAACTCTGCGATCACGCTCGAGATCCAGACCGAGGGAGCGTCCGCGCCGGGCGCGCCCAGGCTGAAGCTGTGGAGCGGCGCAAGCGGAGCCGCGTCGGTCACGTGGTTCATCCGCAACCGCAGGTTGACGTCGAGAAGGTGCCCGATGTCCGCGATCGGAAGCTCGACGCTGGTGAGGCCAGGACACATACGCCGGGCGGCGCCGGGTCCAGGGCCGCGTCGGCGATCGTACGTTGAGATTGCCGCTGCTATAGACCTTGGTGACCGGCGCCGCGTGCGCGCCGAGCGGCGTCGCGAGCGCGGCGACGAGCGCTGTCAGGGCCGCGACATGCTTGCGCGAGAGCATGGCTCCTCCTCTTCTGCGCCAGCCTTCCGGCGCTGCGGCGAGGTCTTGCTCGAGAGCCTCCACGCTGGTATCAGCTCTTCATCCGGAGTTGGCGGCGTGGACGCTCCCGTCGTCGAGCGTGACGAAGAGCTCTGGTAACCAGGTGCCAATCGGGGTCTTCCAGTTGAAGACGTACTGGTTGGCATCCGCGTCGTAGCGGAGTGCCGTCCCACCCGTCGCCGTCGTTCGAGCGCGTCCGTCGGGTCGCGGGTGAAGTCACCACAGTGACTTGCTTGTAGGTGATCGACTCGACGGCGTCGAGGCGGGACGCATAGGCACCCGACTCTTCGAGCAGGCGCCACTTGAGCGGGTAGGTGCGTCCGGCCTGCCCGGTGTTGACGACGGGTAGGTTGTCGACCGGAGGGAAAAAGCCGACGAACGTGTAGGCGGGCAGGTCGCAAGCGTCGCCGGTGCCGTCGCCGTCCGTATCCGCTGCGCCGGGTTCGCGACCGCAGAGCGTTGTCAGGGCCGTACTGAGCCCGCCCGGACCAGCGAAGCCGTCGGAGATGCCGTCGCCGTCCGAGTCGGGGTCGAGCGGGTCGGTCCGTTCGTCAGCTCGTCGTCATCCCTGAGTCCGTCGCCATCGTCGTCGGTGTCGCAGGCGTTGCCGGCACCGTCGCTGTTAGCGTCGAGCTGGCCGGCGTTCGAACCAGCGGGCAGCTGTCGGGCCCGGCCGTCAGCCCGCCCGGGTCAGCCGGTTCGTCGAGACGCCGTCGTCGTCCGAGTCGGATCGTCGGGCTCGTCTCCCCTGCCGCCTCGTCCGCGTCGCCGAGTCCGTCATCGTCGGAATCGGTCCGGAGCGGATCGGTGCCGAAGCCGGCCTCCTCAGCGTCGGTGAGGCCGTCGCCGTCGTCGTCGCGTCGCACGCGCCGCCGTCGCCGTTGCCGTCCGTGTCCACCTGCTCCGGATTCGCGACTGCGGCGCAGTTGTCGGCGTTGTCGCCGAATGATCGTCTCCATCGCCGTCCGTCCACTCGGCGGGTCGAGCGGGAACGCGTCGGCGCGTCCGGAACCTCATCACCGTCGGTGTCGCGAGAAGCGGATCGGTGCGCCTGGCGAGTCCGCCGCGTCGCGGAGATCGCCATCGGTGTCCGTCCTCGAGCGGGTCGGTACCGTGCCCGACCTCGTCGAAGTCGCTCAGGCCATCGCCATCCGTGTCCCCGTCAAGCGGATCGGTGCCTCGCAGAGCCTCGTCGGCATCCGTGAGGCCATCGCCGTCGTCGTCTTCGTCGCACGCGTCGCCGGCTCCGTCGCTATCCGAGTCCGTCTGGCCGGGATTCGCCACCGCGGCGCAGTTGTCGGCGTTGTCGCCAATGCCGTCCCCGTCGCCATCCGCCCACTCGGCGGGGTCGAGCGGGAAGGCGTCGGCGCCATCGGGATGGGTATCTGCGTCTGTATCGGCGGCGAGCGGATTCGTGCCGAGCCCTGCCTCCTCCGTATCCGTCAGCCCATCGCCGTCGTCGTCGGCATCGCAGGCGTCGCCGGCGCCGTCGCCGTCCGTGTCGACCTGGTCGCCGTTCGGGACGAGCGGGCAGTTGTCGTCGCCGGCGACGAGACCGTCGCCATCCGGGTCCGGGTCACAGGGGTCGCCTGCGCCGTCCCCGTCAGTATCGATCTGGTCCGCGTTGGCGACGGTGGCGCAGTTGTCGGCAGCGTCGCCGTGCCCGTCGCCGTCCGGTATCGCTCAGGAGGGGATCCGTGCCGAGCCCGGCCTCCTCCTCGTCTGTCAGCCCGTCGCCGTCGTCGTCCTCGTCACACGCATTGCCCGCGCCGTCGCCGTCGGTGTCCGTCTGGTCGGCGCTAGCAAGGGTGGCGCAGTTGTCGGCAGCGTCGCCGTGCCCGTCGCCGTCCGTATCGCTCAGGAGCGGATCCGTGCCGAGCCCCGTCTCCTCCTCGTCCGTCAGCCCGTCGCCGTCGTCGTCCTCGTCGCAGGCGTCGCCTGCGCCGTCGCCGTCGGTGTCCGTCTGGTCGGCGTTGGCGACGGCCGGGCAGTTGTCGTCCACGTTCTGGATGCCGTCGCCGTCCGTGTCGCCGTAGCAACCGGAGAACTCCGAGGTCCCGTTCGGGCCCGTGGCTGTCGCAGTCACGACCTCGCCGGCAGCGACGCCGGAGTTGAGCGTGACGCCGAACGTACCCGGCGCGACGTTCTGCAGCGAGCCGAGGAAGCGCGCGCCCTCACCGAAGCCCGAGGGATCGCAGGCCGAGCTGGCGAAGAACTCGAGCGTGTACTCCGGGCCCGGCCCGACCACGCTGCCGCCGATCGTGACCGGGCTCCCGGCAGGGACACCGAGGTGATCGTTGGCGCGCTCTGCGAGCCGTTTCCGGGTCCGCGCAGGTCGATGCCGAGCCCGGTGTTGCCGTCGATCTCGTTCTCGGTGAGGACGTTGCCGCTCGAGCCGGCCGGCCCGAAGCCGACGGCTATGCCACCGCCGCCGTTCGCATAAATCTGGTTTCGCTCGACCCGGTTGCCGTCGCCGGCGGTCTGGATCCCGGCGAAGGCGTTGTGGGCGACGACGTTGTCGCCGACGGTCGCTCCGTCGGCCTGGATGTCCACGCCGAGCCCGTTGGGAAGCGCCGTTCCGGCTGCGTCGGTGCCGATCGAGTTGCCGGTGACGACCGTCCCCGCCGCGAGCTGGATGAAGATTCCGGCGTTCCTGAAGCCGGTGATCACGCTGTCGACGATGTGGGTGCCCGTCGCGGCGGCACCTCCGACCACGACGCCGAAGCGCGACGGAGGTGTGGGCGGCGGCGCCACGAACCCTGTCCCTTGGAGCCGAGTGCTCTCGATCGTGTTCCCGGCGGACGTCACGAGGATCGCGGTGTCGAAACCGCTCCCGATCGCGAGGCCCCGGATCGTCGAGGGCGCGCCGGTGAGAACCAATCCGTTCGAGAAGGCGAACATGGGAGCCGTGGTCAGCAGCACACCGGGCTCGCCGGCCGCGTCGCGTCCGTCGATCGTCATCCCGGTGACCAGCGGGAGGGACTGGCGCAGCGCGATCGTCGTGACCGACGAGTCGAACAGGATCTCGTCCGGGCCGTCGGCCGTCGCCTTCGCAGCCTCGATCGCCTCGTGCAAGCCCATACCCTGAGCCGGGTCGGGCTGGCCCTCGGCGGAGACGACGGTGAACATCGCCGCAGAAGCTGCCGGCGCGAGCGCAAGCAGGAGCAGCGCCGCGGTCGCTCCGGCGATTCGCCTGGCCACGATCGTTTTGACACAGCCTGTCGCTCTCATCGCACGCCTCCTTCGCCTTCGGTCAGTTGTCGGACTCAACGAAGCGCCCGTCTTCGTCGCGGCCGGCCAGCGTGCCCGCGGCCGGCCGCCCTTGCCCGGGAGCTCAGAAGCGCATGCCGTCGCCGTCGCCGTCGAAGATCGTGCTGTAGACGGGCTCGTAGCAGCGCCTGAGCGTCTGGCGGGCAGAGGCGACCAGCGAGGTCCCCTGTGCACGCTCGCTCGTCGCGAGCTCCACGCGATGCTTCGCTGCCACTTCCGCTGCTGGAAACGAGATAGCCATTGCCTGTTCCTCCCCTGGTATGTGTTCCTGTTGCATGTGAGCCATACGGTGCAGCCGAGCGCTTGCCGTGGACTTGCAACCGGCTTGCAGCGCCTTTCAGGCTGTAAGTCCCGAGGCGACCAGGCTCAGGAATCCGCAAGGGGACCGCGTCGGCGCAGGGCGACGATCACGCACCCACCGAGAGCGGCGCCTGCCAAGCCGATCGCGATGCCGATGCTGGCGTCGGCCCAATCGAAGCTGCCGGATCCGCGCGAGCCAACGGGGTCCGCGCCGGCAACCGGCGACGCAGTTACCTCTACGGTTGGCCGCGCCAGGCTCAAGCCGGCAACCGGGCCGACACCCGGCCCAGGGCCGGCAGCGGCGCTCGCGAGCTCCAGCGGCTGCTGGGACTCTGCGCAAACGGACGCGGCCCAAGCGCCGCGCACTGAGCGGAAGTCCCGAGCGAGTCGAGCGCCTGACCTCCGTGTGCTACGGGCACCAGAGTCGAGCCCATCGCGACCAGCACTGTGCTCCATCTCAGAAGCCGGCCCTTCATGCAAATCACCGTTCTCACGGCCCCTCCTCTCGTTCCTAGCCCTTGGCTTTGGCTCCCCTCAAGCTACGGAGCGAGCAAGGGCGGAACAACCGTGCGGGCGGGCATCTCGGACGCGTGCGAGCGAGTCGAGTGCGCTTGGGGTGCCAGCCATGGCGTCGGCCCCGGGGCTGCATCCTTGACGCAGCGCTCACAATCAGGCCCAATGTCCTAACAGCGGACGACGGAAGGCGAAGGGCATGAGCGTAGTTCTCAGGACTTGCGGCCTCCGAAAGACCTACGACTCCGAGGGAACGCCCGGTTCGAGCGCTCCGCGGCATCGACCTTTCGATCGACGAAGGCGAGTTCGTTGCCGTGATGGGCCCCTCGGGCTGCGGCAAGTCAACCCTGCTCAACCTGATCGCCGGACTCGACACGCCGACCGGCGGCGAGATCGTCCTCGCCGGTGAATCGCTTCCCGGCAAGAGCGAGAACGAGCTCGCGCTCATCCGGCGTCGACACATCGGGATCGTCTTCCAGTTCTTCAACCTGCTCGAGGGGATGAGCGTCCTCGAGAACGTCGGCGCTGGCTGCGGCCATCGCCGGCGCGCCCCGGCGGCAGGCGGAGACGAGGGCTCGCGACCTGCTCGACCTTCTCGGCCTGAGGGACAAGGAGCGGAGTTCTCCGGGGGTTCTCTCGGGCGGCCAGCGCCAGCGCCTCGCGATTGCCCGGGCGCTCGCCAACCAGCCCACGCTGCTCCTGGCTGACGAGCCCACGGGCGCGCTCGACTCCGACGGTGGGGCGGAGGTGCTCGAACTCTTCCGCCGCCTGCACGCGAGCGGCCAGACGATCCTCCTCGTGACACACGACCAGCGGGTGGCCGGCGCGCGTCCGCGGATCGTCGAGATGCGCGACGGGCTGCTCGTGGAGGATGTCGCCGCGGACCCCGGTCAGGACCCTCGCGACGGCGACCGGGACGCTGTAAGCGTGGCGGCTGTCTGGCTCCGCTGGCGCGCCGAGCTTCGCTCACGCTGGCAGGCGTGGCTCGCGCTAGCGCTGCTCGTCGGGCTCGCCGGGGTCTCGCGATCGCTGCCGCCGCGGCCGCGCGTGCGCACCGCGACAGCGCCTATCCCGCTTCCTCGCCCGCCATAGCCCTGCGGACGTCGTCGTCTTAGCGGAGACGAGTCACTTCGAACCAGGGCGGGCGTTCGCGCCGATCGCCTTCGCAGGAAGTATCGCGGCTTCCCCACGCGGACGATCGGTGATCCGGCTAGCGGGCTACTACGTCCTGGGCGCGGACCGGACAGGGAGGCTGCTGTCCCGGAGACGATTTGCTGCTCGCCGCCAGCTCCCGACGGCGTACGGGAAGGAGATCAACCGCTTCGAGATGGTCGCCGGCCGGCGGGCCAACCCCGATCGAGTCGACGAGGTGGTCGTCGGGTTCTCACGTGCCGAGCGCGCTCGGGATCACGGGTTGGAAGCACGCTGCGCGTCCGCTTCCTGGAGCCGCGGGAAACTCCGATTCTGTCCACCGTCGGTAGCGGAACGGGAAGCTCTCCGGAGACGGCCGACCGCTGGGACCGCCCGCTGCGGAACTCCGCGTCGTCGGGATCAAGCCTCGCCAGGCGAGTTTCCGCCGGGACCGGAGCACCGATCACCGGAGAGTCAAGCGCAGGGTCGGTCCCGCATCTTCCTGACACCGGCCTTCTACCGCGCCTACGAGGAGGAAGGTCGCGGCGACCGAGCTCTTCGCGGTCAAGCTCGGGCATGGAGAGGCGGACTTGGCCCGTTCTCGACCGCCCTCGAGCGGCTCGGGAAGGGCCGGGCGGTGCTCTACGGGCACGGCGCCCGAGCAGACGGCGAACGTACAGCGGTCGATTCATCGCTCGCGGCTTGCTCTGGATGTGGCGGGCTCCTCGGAGCCGCAGCGCTGCTCGCGGTCGGGCAGGCGGTCGCGCGGCAGATCGTTCTCGAGGCGACGGGACGCACCCGACGCTCCGCGCGCTCGGGATGACGCCGAGGCAGCTTCTTGCGCTGGGGCTGGCTCGAGCCGCGGCGATCGGCGGCCTCGGCGCTGCGCTAGCGGCGGCGCTCGTGTCCTGCTCTCGCCGTTGGCGCCGGTCGGCGTTGCGCGGACGGCCGAGTCCGACCCCGGCCTCGCTCTTCGACGGCCCGGTGGTGGGCCTCGGGGCCGGCGCCGTGTTATTTCTTGTCGATGCTCGTCTCGGCGCCGGCCCGCATGGCGGGAGGCGCGGTGCCCCGCGATCACTGGCGTCCGGCTCCCGCCGACCGGGGGCCCGCAGGCGCGCGGCGGCAGATCACCGAAGCCGTCGCGCGCGCCGGCTCGCCCCCTCGTTGTCGCCGGCATCCGGATGGCCCTCGAGCCCGGTCGCGGCCAGACCGCGGTACCGGTTCGGACGACGATGGTGGCGAGCGCCCTCGCGATCACATCGCTCACCGCCGCCCTCACCTTCACCGGAGGTCTGAGGCATCTCCTCGAAACGCCTCGCCTGTACGGCTCGGACCTGGGACGTGCAGGTCGGCACGGGCATCTTCCCCGATCGCAGTACGAGCGGGCGCGACTACCGGTTGCGGCGAAGACCCGGAGATCGCCGAGCTTCGCGGTCGGCACGCCGGCTCGGGTCGTGGTCGATGGCGCTGGCTGTCGACGCACTGGCGATCGGAAGTCGTGAAGGGGACGCTCGGGCCGGCCGTCATCGAGGGCAGGTCGCCCTCGGCGCCCGACGAGATATTGCTCGGGACCCGCACGCTGAACGCGCTTGGATGCGCACACGCGGCGGAGACGGTCGAGGTGCGGCATTGGAGGGAGGCGAGCGCAGCTATGAAGGGTCGTCGGGCGCGGTGTTTTCCCGGACTTCGCACCGGCGGTCCAGGCTCGGAGAGGGCGCCAGGATCGCCTCGGACGAGACCTCGAAACGGCTCAGCGCCGGGCACACCTCGGGCCGGGGATGTTTCTCCTGCGTCTATCGGACGACATCGACACGTCCTGATTGTATTAGTGCCTGAATGTGTGCCCACTCTACGCGGCTCGCCGGGCGGTTGCCGCGTTCGCCTTGAGAATTCGGGACTTGAAGCCAGCGCACGCCGGCCGAACTGACGGGATCCGAGGAGTGCTGCCGAGGATCCTTGCTCTGAGTCGTCGCGGCTTGTTGGCATTCGCGGTGCTCGCCCAGATGCTCGTCACCGTCGTTCGAAGGCGAAGGCGGGACATCGCGATACTGAAGACGCTCGGCTTCGTCCGCCGTCAGGTGCTCGCCACGGTGGGCTGGCAGGCGTCGAGCGTGGCCCTGGTCGGGCTCGTGGTCGGACTCCCGCTGGGGGTCAGCTTTCGGTCGCTGGGCGTGGACCCTGTTACGCGGAGAACCTCGGCGTCGTCCCCGAGCCGGTGATCCCTTTCGGCCTGTTGCTGCTCGCTGTTCCGGCGGCGCTCCTTCTGGCCAATCTCGTCGCCCTCCTTCCGGGCAGCGCGCGGCCCGGACGCGGCCGGCGCTCGTCCTGAGGACGGAGTGATATGGCCGTGGCTCGGCGGCGGGCATCGTCCTGACGCAGCCGCGGCAGCTCCGGCCGAAGCTGCGGCGCCTCCGCGATCGGCTCCTGGTGGGATCGATCTCCGCGACCGGGCTCGTGGCCATCGTGGTCGGGGTCTACCTCGTCATCGTCCTCGGCCTCGGGCGGCGGCCGACGGAGGACGAGGAGCGCTGCTGGCGGTCTCGATGATCGCCGCCGCGGTCGCGGCGCTCGTCTATGCGGCCGGACGGGAGGGAATCAGCCGCTTCGCCCGGCGGCTCGTGTACGGAGAGCAGCCCGCCGGAGCGAAGTGCTACGCGTGTTCGGGGGGCGGATGACCCGCTCGCTCCCGCTCGACGAGCTGCTGCTCCAGCTGGCCGAGCTGCTCCGCCGCACGCTCGCGCTCGAGGTCGCCGAGGTGTGGACCGGTTCGAGCGGCGTGCTGGAGCGTGCGGCCTCCGACCCCGACCGGCCCCCAGCGGCGATCGCGCTCGACGAGGCCGAGCGATCGGTCATCTCGCGGACGGCCGTGGTCGGGCCGGGATGGCTGCGCGTGTGGCTGCCCCGCCTGCTCGAAGGCCGTCAGGAGTCGGAGGTGCGCGTCGCGCCGATCACGCACTCGGGAGAGCTCTTCGGCCTCATCGTCGTCGAGCGTCCCTCAAACGGAACCTTCGCCGAGGAGGACGAGCGCGTGCTCGCCGATCTCGCGCGCCAGGTGGGCCTCGCGCTTCGCAACGTGCGGCTGGACTCGGAGCTGCAGGCGTCGCTCGAGCAGCTCCGGCGCCAGGCCGAGGAGCTACGGGCGTCGCGGGCCCGTGTCGTCGCGGCGGCGGATGCGGAACGACGCGGATCGAGCGGGACCTACACGACGGAGCTCAGCAGCACCTCACCGCGCTCGCGATCAACATCCGGCTCGTCCACGAGCTTGCCGGGACGAGCCCGGACGAGGCACGTGAGCTGCTCGACCGGCTAACACACGACGTTCAGGTTGCCCTCGACGAGCTTCGCGACTTCGCCCATGGCATCTTCCCGCCGCTGCTGGCGGATCGTGGCCTAGCCGAGGCCCTCGCGGCAGCCACGCGACGTGCTTCGGGGCGGGCGCGCCTCGAGCTCGGCACCGTAGGCCGGTACGCGCCGGACATCGAGGCGACGGTGTACTTCTGCTCGCTCGAGGCGCTTCAGAACGCCTGGAGGACGCCGGCGCGGGAGCCACGGCGACCGTCCGCGTCGGCGAGCAGGAGGGCGGGCTGCTCTTCGAGGTGGAGGACGACGGCGGCGGCTTCGGACCGGCCGGCGCCGAGTTTGGCGCCGGCCTAGCGAGCATGGCCGATCGTCTCGGCGCGATCGGCGGAAGCCTGCAGGTGGACTCGGCACCCGGGCGGGGACCCGCGGTCATCGGAGCGATTCCTCTCACGAGGTGAGGTCGTTGGAGCACCAGGGAAGTCAGCGTACTCGTCGTGGACGATCAGGCGCCGTTTCGCGTGCCCGCCCGCTCGGTGCTCCGTGCAATGCCCGGCTTCGGCCTCGTCGGCGAAGCTGCCTCGGGCGAGGAGGCGATCGAGTTCGCCACGAAGGTGGAGCCCGATCTCGTGCTGATGGACGTGATGATGGCGGGGATCGGAGGAATCGAGGCGGCACGGAGGATCGCCGCGACGCATCCCGATACCGTGATCGTCCTTTTGTCGAGCTACAGCCAAGAGGACTTGCCCCTCGACCGCGCGCGCCTGCGGGGCAGCGGCCTATCTGCACAAGGCGGACTTCGGCGCCCGTGTCCTGGAGCAGCTCTGGCACGAGCGGTCAGCCCTTCCCGCTCGGCGAGGTAGAGCAGCACCGCCTTGACCCGGTGATGACTCTCGGGCTCCCACCTGAGCCCAAGCTTCTGGAAGATCGAGGTTGATGTACTTCTCGACCGAGCGCTCGGTGATGACGAGCGAGGCGGCGATGGCGGCGTTCGTCTTGCCCTGCGCCATCTCGGCGAGGATGTCGCGCTCGCGCGGAGTCAACGCGGCCAGCGGTGACCGCTCCCACCCTGCACCCCTTCGCAGCGACGAGCGCGTCCACGACCTTCGGGTCGACGACCGAGCCACCAGCCGCTACTTCGCGAATCGCGCCGACGAGCTGGTCGAGGTCGTTGACGCGCTCTTTCAGCAGGTAGCCGCGGCCTGCTGAGCCGCCGGCGAGAAGCGCAAGGGCGTACTCCGGCTCAGCGAACTGGCTCAGGACGAGGACAGCGATGTCCGGGTGTGTCTACGCGGAGACGCTCGGCAGCCTGGACTCCCTCGTCGCTGCCGCTCGGGGGCATCCGGATGTCGGTGACGACGACATCGGGTGCCGCCGCCTCCACCGAGGCGAGCAACGAGTCGAAATCCTCGCACGCGGCGACGACCTCCAGCTCGTCCGTCGTCTCGAACAGCCGCTGCAGGCCCTCGCGGACGAAAAGGTTGTCTTCCGCAAGTAGCACCCGAATGGCCATGCGGGGAGGATACGACAGCTAAGAAGCAAACCGAGGACACCGCTTGGTGCGCCGCTGCCCCCTTGCTACACTTCGTAGCAAATGCCGGACCAGACGATCGCTCAGCGCGAGCTTCGCAACAACATCTCCGCCGTCCTCCGCGCGGCAGAAGCCGGCGAGACGTTCACTGTCACCGTTCGCGGCCGACCCGTCGCGCGGGTCGTCCCACCGGGCGATCCGAGCCGGCCGCGGATCGACGTCGACCGCGAGACGATCCGGCACATCCTGGCAGCCCCGATCGACGAGGAGCTCGCCGCCGAGCTCGACGCGGCCGAGGCGGCGCTCGACGATCCCTGGCCGTCTCGGTGAGCAGCAACCTGCTCGATACGAGCATCCTGATCGCCCCGGGCTCCGGATCCTCCGCCGAGCTGCCGCCGACCGCCGCCATCTCGGTCATCACGCTGGGCGAGCTCCATGCCGGGGTCCTGCTCGCGGACGATGAGCGCACGCGGGCTCTCCGGCACGAGCGCCTCGACGCCGTCCGGGCCGCCTTCGCCCCGCTCCCGGTCGACGAGCCAGTAGCCGAGCGCTACGGCGAGGTCCTCGCCGTCGCACGCTCCCAACGCCGTACCGCCAAGGCCTCTGATCTCCTGATCATCGCCACCGCCGCCGCTCACGATCGCACCCTTCACACCCGCGACGATCACCAGGCCGAGCTCGCACGCGCGGCAGGCGTCGCCGTCCACGCGATCTGAGCAATAGCTCCCCACGGTCAGCGAACGATCTCGAAGGCGCGGGTCCGGTCGCGGCCGAAGCGGAAGATCGCGAAATGCTCGTCCAGCGTCGCCGCCCGGAACACACCGAGCCTCTGCATCACGGCGAAGCTCGTCCGGTCGACGATCGAGAAGTCTTGATCGGGAAAACCCTCGCCGATCGCGAACGCGACCTCGAGGTCGGCAGCCATGATCGGCTCGACGGAGGCCGCGCCGCTTCGGACGGCCTCCCAGTACCACTCGGCCGCGTTTCGGCCCAAGCGGTGGGCGAGCAGGAGCCAGGTCTCGACGAGAACGTGGTCGCTCGTCACAAGTGGCTCCCCGCTCGAGAGGATGCGCTTCGCGCGCTTGTTGCTGCGGTCGCCTCGGTCGGCCGCGGCGTAGAACATCGAGCTGTCGACGAACAGCGTCAGCGTGCGGCCTCGACCGCCTCGCCGACGTAACGGTGCTTCTCTCGAGCCACATCGGAGCCACCCGAGTCCCCGAGGTCGAAGAGCTCCCCCGGGTCGGCCGACCGCCTCCCTTCGCCGAGATCACGGGCAACAAGCCGGCGCACGTACTCGGCGAACGAGATCCCGAGCTCGGTCGCGCGTGCTCGCGCACGCCGATGCTCGTCCGGCGAGAAGGACACCTGGACCCGAGCCATCATGATGGTTACATCATAGCGGCTGATGAGGAGATGGCGGCAGGATGGATTCGAGACTCGAAGGATGTAACAATCACGACCAGCACCAGGGCTTCGCCGGCTCCCCCCGATGTGGAGATCGTGGTCAAGCGACCGGCCGCGCGGGCGCTCGCGCTGGCCCAGCTCGGCCGTCTCGACGATGCTCGGGTCTTTGCCACAGAGGCGGTGAGCAACGCCGAGGGTAGGGGCTACCTCAACTACGAGGCCGAGGCGCTGCTCGTCCAGGCCGAGGTCTTGCGCCTCTCCGGAGATCTGGTGGCCGCGAGAGGCGCGCTCGAAGACGCGGTCGGCGTTCTCGATCGGAAGGGCAATACCGTGCTTGCCGCCAAGGCGCGTGCCACGCTCGAGGCGCTCGCCGCCTGAGAGCACGACGGCTCAGGCGACTGGCTTCATCCCGACGTACTCGCGCACGAGCGCCGTGTACTCGAGCTCGCTCAGCGTGCGGAAGGCCTCCGTGAACTGCTCCGCATCGTCACCGACGAGAACATGGACGGAACCGTCGCGGGTGCCGTCTGCGGCGGCGACGATGGCGTCGGCAACGATCTTCGGATCAGGGCTTTGCCCGATCTCACGCTCGCAGGCGGCCACCACCGCCTCCTCGAGAGCCTGGTACGGAGAGCCGTCTTCGGTAGATCGCACGGCCTTGTGCATGATGTCAGTGGCGAAGAAGCCCGGCTCGACGCACGCGACCCTGATGCCGAAGGCCTCGACCTCGAGGGCAAGCGCATCGCTGAGCACGCTGAGGCCGTGCTTGCTCGCCGCGTAGAAGCCGTGCACCGGAATCGTGGGAAGACGGCCGGCAACCGAGGAGACGTTGACGATCGACCCCGAGCCCTGGGCCCGCATCGTGGGCAGGATCGCCCGGATCATGCGGACTGCGCCGAACAGGTTCGTCTCGAAGATCGCGCGCACCAGCTCCTCGGGCAGCAGCTCCACCGAGCCGAAGTGTGTGATGCCGGCGTTGTTCACGAGGACGTCGATGCGGCCTTCGGCCTCGAGCACCTGCCCGACTGCCTTTCGTACGGAGTCGTCCTTCGTCACGTCGAGCTCTGCCACGGTCACGCTCAGCCCTTCAGCGGCCGCGGCTGCGGTCAACACGCCGCCTTTGCCCGGGTCGCGCATCGTGGCGTAGACACGGTCGCCCTGACGGGCGAACGCGAGCGCGGCGTGCAGGCCAATGCCGCTACTGCAGCCGGTGAGCAGGACGACGCGCATCGGTACCTCCTTGGTTGTGGCGAACGTAGAACCGGTCTTCGCTGATGTCAACCGGACCGGCGCCGAACGGCTCATGGTGGGATCCGATCTGTCGCACAACCTGCCTGCCGGCGCTGTCCAAACGCTTTCGAATCGCTTGCCGGGCTCTCGTGCAGTTTGCGGAGCCTTGCGGCTTTTCATCCGGAAGCCAGGCTGCGACAATCGGCACAGGCGTCGCCGGGCGATGCGGCGTCCTGGAGGGGATTCATGGAGTTCCGTGTTCTGGGGCCGCTCGAGGTGGTCGAAGGGGATCGCGCGGTCGAGCTTGGCGGTCCGCGCCAGAGGGCGTTGCTTGCCTACCTGCTCGTACACGCGAACGAGGCGGTGGCGGCGGAGCGGCTGGTCGAAGAGCTCTGGGGCGGCAGTTCGTCCGGTGCGAACGCGTTGCAGGTGTCGGTGTCGCGCCTGCGCAAGGCTCTCGGCGGCGATGACCGTCTGCTGACCCAGCCGGCCGGGTACCTGCTTCGCGTCGCTCCCGAGGAGTGCGACCGCGAGCTGTTCGAGCAGCTCTTCGACGAGGCGCGGCGGAGGCTCGACCGGGACGGCGCCGACAAAGCGGCGGACACGTTGCGCCGAGCGCTGGCGCTCTGGCGTGGCCAGCCCTTCGCGGACTTCCGCTACGAGCCCTTCGCGCAGGCCGAGATCGCCCGCCTGGAGGAGCTCCGCCTGTCCTGCCTGGAGACTCGGATCGACGCCGACCTCGCGCTCGGCCGTCATACCGAGCTCGTGAGCGAGCTAGAGGCGCTGACGAGGGAGCAGCCGCTCCGCCAACGCCCCCACGCCCAGCTCATGCTCGCGCTCTACCGCACGCGGCCGCCACGCCGACGCGCTCGAGATCTACCAGGCAACGCGCCGCCACCTGGTCGAGGAGCTCGGCATCGAGCCGAGCGGCGAGCTGCGCGAGCTGCACCAGGCGATCCTGCGCCAGGACGCCGAGCTCGAGGCTCCCGGCCGGAGCCGCAGAAAGCCCTGAGCCGGCCGAGGAGCCGTCCGCCGCTGGTGAGCCGGCGCCGCTCGAGCACCGTCGGGCGAGGAGCCCGAGCCGGGTGCGGCGCCTCCGCCGGCTCGCAAGACGGTCACCGTTCTCGTCAGCGGCATCGCGGGCCAGTCGACCGAGAGGTGCGTCACCGGCTGGGCGAGCGGTCATTCGAGCTGGTAACGCCGGTGCTCGAGCGACACGGGGCAGCCGTCGAGCGCCTCGTCGCCGGCCGCGTCATGGGAGTCTTCGGCGTCCCGAGCGCACACGAGGACGACGCGCTGCGCGCGGTCCGCGCGGCGGTGGAGCTGCGCGACAGCTTCCTCGTCGGCGGCGACCCTTCTGCATCGGCATCGACACCGGAAGGATGCTGACCGGCGAACCCGCAGCGGGCGAGCCCCTCGTCACCGGCGACGCGGTAGACGTCGCCGTCCAGCTCCAGCAGGCGGGCACGACAGGCTGGATCTGCATCGGCGAGGCCACCCGGCGCCTTGTCGTAGACGCAGTCACGGTGGAGGAGATCGCCCTGCCGCCAAGCGCACAAGGAGGCGAGAGCCGCTTCGGCCTGGCGGTTGCTCGAGCTGCTCTCGGGTGCTCCGCCCTTCCTGCGGCGCTTCGACACTCCGCTGGTCGGCCGCGACGGCGAGCTCACCCAGCTTCGCCAGGCGTTCGAGCGCGCCGTTCGCGAGCGCCGCGCACAGCTCTTCACCGTCTTCGGGGAGGCCGGCATCGGCAAGACGAGGCTCGCCCAGGAGCTCGCCCGCTCGACCGATGCCGAGGCGACGGTGCTGACGGGCCGCTGCCTCTCATACGGCGAGGGCATAACCTACTGGCCCGTGAGGGAGATCGTGGCTCAGGCGTGCGGCGACCGCGAGGTGCGGGAGCTGCTCGGCGACGACCCGGACGCGGACGCGATCGTCGAACGGCTCGAGAGCGCCGTCGGCACCGGCACGAGTGGGGCGGTCGGCGAGGAGGTCTTCTGGGCCGTCCGTAAACTGGCCGAGGCGCTGGCGCGCGACCGGCCGCTCGTCCTCGTCTTCGAGGACGTCCACTGGGGCGAGCCGACCCTGCTCGACCTGATCGAGCACCTCGCCGACTGGATGCGGACTGCGCCTGCCCTCATCGTCTGCCTCGCCCGGCCCGAGCTGCTCGACGGCCGCCCGGGCTGGGGCGGCGGCAAGCTCAACGCGACTTCCATCCTGCTCGAGCCCCTCTCCGAGGAGGAGTCGTCGTTGCTGATCGACGCTCTCGCGGCCGGCAATCGATGTCCCCCCGGAGACGAGCCGCCGTATTGCCGAGACCGCCGAGGGGAACCCGCTCTTTCTCGAGCAGATGCTCGCCATGCTGGCCGAAAGCGGCGATGGGGTCGGCGAGCTTGTCGTGCCGCCGGCCATTCAGGCGCTGCTGGCCGCCCGGCTCGACCGCTTGACGCCGGACGAGCGCCGCGTGATCGAGCGCGCGTCCATCGAGGGTGAGTTGTTCCACGTAGGCGGTGTCGTCGAGCTCTCCTCGCCCGACGACGCGGGATGGGGTGAGGGGATGGCTGGCAAGCCTCGTACGCAAGGAGCTCATCCGCCCGGAGCCGCCCGCGCTGCCAGGGCAGGAGGCATTCGGCTTCCGCCACGCCCTCATCCGCGACGCCGCCTACGCAGAGTCTCCCGAAGCAAGCGCGCTCCGACCTTCACGAGCGCCACGCCGGCTGGCTCGAGCGGACGCTCGGCGACCGCGCAGACGAGGGCGAGGAGTTCCTCGCCTACCACGTCGAGCAGGCCCATCGCTACCGCACGGAGCTCGGCGCGGAGGACGAGGCGACCGACGCCCTGGCCGCCCGGGCCGGCGAGCTCTTCGCCTCCGGCGGTCGCCGCGCGTTCATGCGCGGCGACTGGCCGGCAACCGTAAACCTCTACGAGCGCGCGCTCGCACTCCTCGCACAAGACAGCGCTCCACGCCGGCGGCTCATGCCAGACCTCGCGCTCGCATTGCGCCAGACGGGCAGCATGGAGCGTGCCCATCGGGTCGCCTCGGAGGCGGTAGCAGCCGCGGAAGCCGCCGGCGACGTGGCCGTACAGGCCCGCGCTGCGGTAACGCGCACGTACTGCCAGTTCTGGCTTCGCCCCGACCTCGCGGACCCGGACGCGATTCGCAGGGAGGCAGAGCACGCCTTTGCCATCTTTGACGAGCTCGATGACGACACCGGACGGACGCGTGCAATCTTCAACATCGATGTCGCCGAGTGGGCATCCGGGAACGCCGATAAGACCGCACTCTCGGCGGAGAAGGCGATCCAGCTCGCACGGCGCACCGGCAACCGACTCGATGATCTCGAGTGCTGTGCCGGGTTCACCTGGTCGATCTGCTGGGGGACGACGCGAGCCAGCGACGGCCGGCGGCGAATCGAGGAGGTTGTTCTCGGCGGTGGGCGCGATCGTTCACTCGAAGCCCTAGCGGCGACAGTCCTCGCGGTCTTGGAGGGCATGCAGGGTCACCTGGGCGAGGCGCACGAATCGATGGAGGAAGGGCGGCGAGAGCTCGCAGAAGTTGGTCTTCGTCACTGGGTCTGGCAGACCGGCCTCCTTGCCGCACAGCTCGCCATGCTGGCGACCGATTTCCCGCTTGCCGAGCGTTTACTCCGAGAAGCTCTCGCCGTACCCGGGGCATCGGCCGATGGTTACTCAAGCACCATGGCCCAGGCGGAGCTAGCTCGGGCGCTCTACGCCCAAGGACGACATGGCGACGCACTCGCCATCGCGGAGGCGATCGTTACAGTGTCTCCGGTCGTCGATCTCCGTATCCGGTGCCGCGGGATGCGAGCGCTCGCACTCAGCTCGGTTGGCCGGCTGAACGAGGCCGAAGAGCTGGCCCGCGAGGCGGTCGAACTTGGACGTGGAAGCGATCTCCTCAACTTCCGCGGCGACACGCTGGTCGATCTTGCGGAGATCCTCACGCGCGCCGGCAGGCCGAAGAGGGCGCCAGCCCGCTCCGCGAGGCGGTCGAGCCTCTACGAGCGCAAGGGCAACGTCGTCTCCGCCGCGAAGGCGCGGGCTGCGCTCGCAGAGTTGGGCTGATCGGGGGATCGTGCCTCAGGCCGTGCTGGATTTTCGGATTCTCGGACCTCTCGAGGTCAGTGCTGGAGCGCGGCTTGTCAGTCTGGGCGGCCCGAGGCAGCAGGCGCTCTGGCCTGTCTGCTGATTCACCGTGGTGAGCCTGTCGCGACCGACTGGCTGATCGAGCAGCTCTGGAAGCACGGCTCCGGCGATCACGCGGCGACGCTGCAGGTGGCGGTGTCTCGGCTTCGTAAGGCGCTCGGCGACCCGGCGGTAATTCGCACGCGGGCAGCGGGGTACGCGCTCGAGATCGGAGCCGGAGCAGCTGGATGCGGCACGATTTGCGCTCGCCCATGCCGAGGGCACCAGACAACTGGCGGCCGGCGACACGTCCGCCGCCGCGAGCGCGCTGCGGGAGGCGCTCGCAATATGGCGGGGCCCGCCGTTGGCCGATTTCCGCTACGAGCCCTTCGCGCAGGCCGAGATCGCCCGCCTGGAGGAGCTCCGCCTGTCCTGCCTGGAGGCTCGGATCGACGCCGACCTCGCGCTCGGCCGCCATACCGAGCTCGTGAGCGAGCTCGAGGCGCTGACCAGGGAGCAGCCGCTCCGCCAACGCCCCCACGCCCAGCTCATGCTCGCGCTCTACCGCACCGGCCGCCACGCCGACGCGCTCGAGATCTACCAGGCAACGCGCCGCCACCTGGTCGAGGAGCTCGGCATCGAGCCGAGCGGCGACCTCCGCGAGCTGCATCAGGCGATCCTGCGCCAGGACGCCGAGCTCGAGGCTCCCGAGCCGGAGCCGCAAGAAAGCCACGAGCCGGCCGAGGAGCCTCCCCGCGGAGTCCGAACCGCGCCGCTCGAACCACCGCCGGACGAGGAGCCCGAGCCAGGTCCGGCGCCGCCGCCGGCTCGCAAGACGGTCACCGTTCTCGTCAGCGGCATCGCGGGCCACGTCGACCCGGAGGTGCGTCACCGGCTGGGCGAGCGGTCATTCGAGCTGGTCGCGCCGGTGCTCGAGCGACACGGAGCGGCCGTCGAGCGCCTCGTCGCCGGCCGGGTCATGGGAGTCTTCGGCGTCCCGAGCGCACACGAGGACGACGCGCTGCGCGCGGTGCGCGCGGCGGTGGAGCTGCGCGACAGCTTCCTCGCCGGCGGCGACCCCTTCTGCATCGGCATCGACACCGGAAGGATGCTGACCGGCGACCCCGCAGCGGGCGAGCCCCTCGTCACCGGCGACGCGGTAGACGTCGCCGTCCAGCTCCAGCAGGCGGGCACGACGGGCTGGATCTGCATCGGCGAGGCCACCCGGCGCCTCGTCGTAGACGCGGTCACGGTGGAGGAGATCGCCCTGCCGCCGAGCGGCACAGGAAGCGGAGCCGCCTCGGCCTGGCGGCTGCTCGAGCTGCTCCCGGACGCTCCCGCCTTCCAGCGCCGCTTCGATGCGCCGCTTCGTCGGCCGCGACGAAGAGCTCTCCCAGCTTCGCCAGGCCTTCGAGCGCGCGCGGCGTGAACGCCGCGCCCAGCTCTTCACCGTCTTCGGCGATGCCGGGATCGGCAAGACACGCCTCGTCCAGGAGCTCGGTCGCTCGGTGGACGGTGATGCCAGGATGCTGATCGGCCGCTGCCTCTCGTACGGCGAGGGCATCACGTACTGGCCAGTGAGGGAGATCGTGGGTCAGGCTGCGGGCGATCGCGGTGTCCGAGCGCTGCTCGACGGAAGCCCGGATGCGGACGTCGTCGCGGCGCGGCTCGAGAGCGCGATCGGCTCGGGAACGGCGGGAGCCGTCACCGAGGAGGTGTTCTGGGCGGTGCGCAAGCTCGTCGAGGCGCTCGCCCGCGAGCTCCCCGCTCGTCCTCGTCGTTCGAGGACGTGCACTGGGCCGAGCCGACGCTGCTCGACCTCATCGAGCACCTCGCCGACTGGGTGCGTGACGCTCCGGTGCTGATCGTCTGCCTTGCACGCCCGGAGCTCCTGGACGGCAGGCCGGGCTGGGCCGGCGGCAAGCTCAACGCGACCTCGATCCTGCTCGAGCCGCTCACCGAGGAGGAGTCGGCCGAGCTCATGGCGGACATCTCGACCGGGGCAGGGCTTGCACACCGAGGCTCGCACACGAATCGCCGCCGCCGCGGCGGGAAATCCGCTCTTCCTCGAGCAGATGCTCGCCATGCTCGCCGACAGCGAGAACGTCGAGCCGGAGATCGCGGTTCCGCCGGCGATCCAGGCGCTCCTCGCCGCCCGGCTCGACCGTCTCGAGCCCGACGAGCGCCGGGTGCTGGCGTGCGCGTCGATCGAGGGCGAGGTCTTCCACGTCGGCGGCGTCGCCGAGCTCGCGGCGCCGGAGACGCGCGAGGCGGTTGCCTCGCTGCTCATGAGCCTCGTGCGCAAGGAGCTCATCCGTCCCGAGCCACCGGACTTGACCGGGGACGAGGCGTTCGGCTTCCGCCACGCCCTCATCCGCGACGCCGCCTACGAGGGGCTCTCGAAGGAGACGCGATCCGAGCTCCACGGCCGCTACGCGCGTGGCTCGAGCAGGCGGCGGGCGAGCGTGCCGACGAGTACGAGGAGTTCCTCGGCTACCACCTCGAGCAGGCCTTCCGGTACCGGGCCGAGCTGACGGGGTGGACGACGAGGCAATCCGGCTGGCGGACCGGGCCCGACGCTGCGCTGGCTGCGGCCGGCCGGCTGGCGTTTCGCCGCGGCGACATACGGGCGGTGGTCAACCTCCTCGAGCGCGCCCGCGCGCTACCTGCCTCGGACGAGCGGGCCCGGCTCGAGCTCGCCCCCGACCTGGGCTTCGCGCTGTTCCAGGCCGGAGAGCTCGAGCGGGCGGAGTCCGTGCTGAGCGAGGCGATCGAGCACGCGAAGATCGCTCGGGGAGCGCCAGACGGAGCGCCATGCCTGGCTGGTGCGAGAGTCGTCTCGCTTGTTCTGGCAACCGGAGCAGATCGATCTCGCCGAGTCGCTGCGCGAGGCGCGAGGAGTCGCTCGCGGTGCTTCGAGGAGGCAGGCGACGACCTCGCGCTCGCCCGGGCGTGGAGCCTCCTCTGGTTCCTGTACATGTGCACGGGAGAGGCGGCAGCGCAGCAGGAAGCGGGAGAACGGGCGCTCGAGCACGCGAGGCGGGCCGGCAGCCGTCTCGACGAGGCCTACAGCCTGGCTCTCCTCGGCTGGTCGCTGGTCGAAGGACCGACACCGGTCGGCGAGGGCATCCGCATCTCCGAGCAGACTGCTGCACGAGCTGGCGAACGATCCACTCGGAGAGGCGATCGTGAGCGCCTACCTCGCCAATCTCGTGGCCATGGAAGGCCGCTTCGACGACGCCCGAGCGCTGATTGCGCGCAGCCGAGCGGAAGCTGAGGAGTTCGGGCTGGGCTATCTTCAGGATGCAACGTCGAGGTGTTTGGGTGCGGGCGGGTGGAGACGAGGACCGGCGACTTCGAGGCGGCCGAGCGGACGACTCGGGCGGCCGCGGAGCGCGCCGCCGAGATCGGCGACAACTGGTTCTACGTGCTCGCCTCGATCGACCTCGCCCGCGCAGTGTGCGAGCTGGGCCGCCCGGCGGAGTGCCTGGAGATCCTCGAGGAGAGCGAGCAGCACCCCGCGCCGCCCGACTTCGAGGTCATCGTCGTCAAGCGGGCGACCACCCGGGCCCTCGCTCTCGCGCGGCTGGGGCGGCTCGAGGAGGCAGAACCGGTCGCCAGGGAGGCGGTCGGCCTAGGTCGACGGGACGCAGTTTCTCGGCTTCCACGCCGACGCGCTGCTCGTCCTGGCCGAGGTGCTGCGTCTCGCCGGCAGGCTCGAGGAGGCGGCGGGCGCCCTCGAGGAGGCGGTCGCGCCTCTACGAGCGCAAGGGCAACGTCGTCTCCGCCGCGAAGGCGCGGGCCGCGCTCGCAGAGTTGGGCTGAGCGCAGGCGGCGGATCGTGCCTCAGGACGTGCTGGATTTCCGGATTCTCGGGCCCTTGGAGGTCAGTGCTGGAGCGCGGCTTGTCAGTCTGGGCGGGCCGCGCCAGCAGGCGCTGCTGGCCTGTCTGCTGATTCGGGCGGGCGAGCCGGTTGCGGCCGATTGGCTGATCGAGCAGCTCTGGGCGGACGGCTCCGGGCGACCGCGCGGCGAGCGTTGCAGGTGGCGGTCTCTCGGCTTCGCAAGGCGCTCGGTGACCCGGCCCTGATACGCACGCAGGCGCCCGGCTACGCGCTCGAGATCGAGCCCGAGCAGCTCGATGCGACACGATTCGCGCTCGCCCATGCCGAGGGCACCCGGCAACTGGCGGCCGGCGAGGCGGCCGCCGCCGCGCGCGCTACTGCGCGAGGCGCTCGCGATGTGGCGCGGGCCCGCCGCTGGCCGACTTCCGCTACGAGCCCTTCGCCCAGGCGGAGATCGCCCGCCTGGAGGAGGCGCGCCTCGACTGCCTGGCAGAGCGCATCGAGGCCGACCTCGCGCTCGGCCAGCACGCCAAGCTGATCGGCGAGCTGGAAGCCCTCACCGCCGAGCATCCTCTGCAGGAGCGCCTGCGCGGCCAGCTCATGCTCGCCCTCTACCGCTCCGGCCGCCAGGCCGACGCGCTGGAGGTCTACCAGGCGACCCGCGGCCGGCTCGTCGAGGAGCTCGGCATCGAGCCGGGCGGCGAGCTCCGCGAGCTGCACCAGGCCATCCTGCGCCAGGACGCCGAGCTCGACCTGCCCGCATCGGCTCAACCTGCGCCCGATGCACCTGCGGAGATGCCCGAGGGTCCGCTCGTATCCCGGCGGCGTTCGCAAGACGGTGACGGTTCTTGTCTGTGGCCCGGCCGAATCGCTGCACGACCGCCGTGTCGATCCTGAGCTGCGGGGCCAGCTCGGCCAGCATGCTTTCGAGATGATCGCGCCTGTGCTCGAGCGCCACGGCGCCGCCCTCGAGCGGCTCCTCGACGACCGTGTGGCGGGCATCTTCGGAGTCCCCGCAGCCCACGAGGACGACGGCTTGCGGGCCATTCGGGCGGCCGTGGAGCTGCGCGAGGCGCTCGTCCCCAGCGGCGACGAGCTCCGCATCGGCATCGACACCGGAGAGGTACTCACCGGCAACCCCGCAGCAGGAGAGCGCCTCGTCACCGGCGACACGCTCGACGGCGCCGCCTTCCTACAGCAGTCGAGCCGGGCTGGTGGCATCGTCATCGGCGATGCCACCCGCTCGCTCGTCGGCGACGCGGTCAAAGTCGAACCGCTCGAGCTCGACACGGCAAGCGAGACCGCCCCGCCGGTCTGGCAGCTCCTCGAGCTTGTTCCCGGCGCCCCTGCGCTCCACCGGAGCTTTGACGCCCCATTCGTCGGCCGCGACCGCGAGCTCGCCCAGCTTCGCCAGGCCTTCGAGCGCGCAACCCGCGAGCGGCGTCCCGAGCTCGTCACCGTCTTCGGCGAAGCAGGAATCGGAAAGACTCGTCTCGGCGTCGAGTTCGCACACACGCTGGCGCAGGAAGCCATCGTACTCACGGGTCGATGCCTCTCCTACGGGGAGGGAATCACCTACTGGCCGCTGCGCGAGATCGTCCAGGAAGCCGCGGGAGAGCGGCCGATCGCCGATCTCGTGGCCGAGGCAGCCGCGGGTCCACGGATCGCCGAGTGCGTCAGCTCCGCGCTCGGTCAGACTGCGGGAGCCGTTGCGGTCGAGGAGTCCTTCTGGGGCTTCCGCAAGCTCTTCGAGTGTCTTTCCCGCCGCCAGCCGCTTGTCCTCGTAATCGAGGACCTGCACTGGGCGGAGCCCACCCTGCTCGACTTGGTCGAGCACGTTGTCATTCGGTCAGCGGACTCGCCCATGCTCATCCTGTGCCTCACGCGACCGGAGCTCCTCGAGGATCGACCGGCATGGGCAGCGGGATTACCGAACGCGAGCAGCGTCCAGCTCGAGCGGCTGAGCACCGAGGACGCCACCCAGTTGCTCGCGAGCCTCGGCCGGCGCGATCGCACGCAGCGGATCAGCATCCTCGAGACAGCCCAGGGCAACCCGCTGTTCCTCGAGCAGGTCGCGGCGTTGCTGGCCGAGCGCCCCGACGCAACCGGTGATGTTCCTTTGCCAAAAACCGTAGAGGCCGTGTTGGCAGCTCGTCTGGACCGCCTCGACTCCGCCGAGCGCATGATCGTGGATCGGGCCGCCGTGATCGGCAAGGAGTTCTGGCAGGGTGCTATCGAAGCTCTTCTGCCCGACGCGCACCCGACAGTCGCGCCGCACCTCGAAGCACTGATCCACCGGCAGCTCCTCCAGGCAGCTCCGCCGTCTCAGGCCGGCGAGGACTCCTTCCGCTTCCAGCACGTGCTCATTCAGCAGGCCGCATATCGAGCGATTCCGAAGGCCGTCCGGGCAGCGCTGCACGAGCGCTTCGCGCAGTGGATAGAGGACCAGCCCGCCGAGCGGGCAACAGAGCTCGACGAGCTCGTCGGCTTCCACCTGGAACAGGCCTACCGCTGCCGGCACGCAGTGTCACAACTCGATGAACGGCAGCTCGTGCTCGGCGAGAGGGCGAGCTCGCGCCTCACCTCGGCAGGCCGGCGTGCCTCGGAACGAGGTGACGCCCACGCAGCCGCCAACCTGCTTCGACGCGCCGCCGCGCTCCTGCCGGACGCGAACACGGCCCGGGGTGATGTGCTTCTCGAGCTGGCCGAGGCCCTGATCGAGAGCGGCGAGCTCGCTGAAGCGGACACGCTGCTCGAGCGCGTCGCCCAGGAAGCGCGCGACCGCGGGGAGCGCGGGCACGAAGCACACGCGCGCATTCTGGGATTGCAGCTGCAGGTCATCCGCCATTCCGCGGGCAGGACGGCGGAAGCGCGGCAGGAGGCGGAGTCAGCGATTTCGGTGTTCGAGGATCTCGGCGCAGATCGTGCGCTCGCCCGAGCATGGCTCCTGATGAGCACGGTGCACCTCTGGGCCTGTCACGGTCAGGAGATGGAGGCCGCTCTCCGTCAGGCGCTCGCGGCAGCGGAACGGGCAGGCGATCGCCGCCAGCGTGCCGAGATCCTCTCCTGGCTGGTGCTTGCCGTTGCGATCGGGCCTACCCCTGTTACTCGCGGAACCCAACAGCTAGAGGCGATCGCCGCTGCCGCAACGGGCGAGCCCACTGTCGAGGCGCCGGTACTTGAAATCCTCGGATATCTCTACGGGCGGCAATTCCGGTTCTCGGAAGCCAGAGCCCTGTTCGCTCGGGCACGCATGATCTACGACGACCTCGGGATGCCCTTGACTGCGGCTCGGCAATCGATCATGCGCGCGTGGACGCACCTGGTCATGGACGATCCGGCTACCGCCGAGACGGACCTGGCGCCGCGTCGGAAGAGCTCGAGACGATGGGCGAGAGAGGCTACCTGTCAACAGTCTCCGGTCTCCTCGCGCGGGCGCTCTACGCGCAGGAGCGCTATGAGGAGGCCGACCAGTCCGCAGCCGAGTGCCGAGAACTCGGGGCGAGCGACGACATCCTCGATCAGATCATGTGGCGAGGAGTGCGGGGGAAGGTGCTCGCACGACGCCGTCACTTCGAAGAGGCCGAGGCACTCGCTCGTGAAGGGGTGGATCTCTCGGCGACGATCGATTTCCTCGAGGAACAGGGCAACGCGCTCTCAGACCTTGCCGAGGTCTTGCGACTCGCCGGCCGGCGGGACGAGGCAGCGCGCTGCCTTCACGCAGGCAGCCGCGATCTACGAGCGCAAGGGGAATGTGGTGTCGGCCGCGAAGGCGCGGGCCTTGTTAGAAGAGGTGAACTGAGCAGCGGGTGGCCTTGCCTGAGGACAGGTTGGATTTCCGGATTCTGGGCCCCTTCGAGGTCAGTCGAGGAGCGGGTCTGGTCAGCCTCGGTGGGCCGCGCCAGCAGGCGCTGCTCGCTTGCCTGCTGATTCGGGCGGGCGAGCCGGTTGCGGCCGATTGGCTGATCGAGCAGCTCTGGGCGGACGGGTCCGGGGACCGCGCGGGAGCGCTTGCAGGTGGCGGTCTCTCGGCTGCGCAAGGCGCTGGGTGAGCCGGCGCTGATACGCACGCAGGCGGCCGGCTACCTGCTCGAGATCGAGCCCGAGCAGCTCGACGCGACACGGTTCGCGCTCGCCCACGCGCGAGGGAAGCCGGCTGCTCGCAGCCGGCGAGGCGGCCGCCGCCGCCGCGCCTGCTGCGGGAGGCGCTCGCAATGTGGCGGGGCCCGCCGCTGGCCGACTTCCGCTACGAGCCCTTCGCCCAGGCCGAGATCGCCCGCCTGGAGGAGGCTGCGCCTGGACTGCCTGGCAGAGCGGATCGAGGCCGACCTCGCGCTCGGCCAGCACGCCAAGCTGATCGGCGAGCTGGAAGCGCTCACCGCCGAGCACCCTCTGCAGGAGCGCCTGCGCGGCCAGCTCATGCTCGCCCTCTACCGCTCCGGCCGCCAGGCCGACGCGCTGGAGGTCTACCAGGCGACCCGCGGCCGGCTCGTCGAGGAGCTCGGCATCGAGCCGGGCGGCGAGCTGCGGGAGCTGCACCAGGCCATCCTCCGCCAGGACGCCGAGCTCGACCTGCCGCGAGCGCCGATCGCCGTCGAGCCGGCCGAAGCTCCGAGCGGTTCCCCGGATGCCGCCTCTCCGTCCCGGCGGTCCGCAAGACGGTCACCGTGCTCGTCGACCGGGCAGCGAGCCGGCCGGGTGCTGCCCTCGACCCCGAGCTGCGCCGGAAGTTGGGCGACCGGGCGCTCGCCGAGCTCGCGCCCGTGCTCGAGCGCCACGGCGCAACGGTCGAGCGGCTGCAGGACGGTCGCGTCATGGCGGTCTTCGGAGTGCCTGCTGCTCACGAGGACGACGCGCTGCGCGCCGTTCGGGCGGCGGTCGAGCTGCGCGACGCCGTCCCGGGCGACACCGAGACCGTTCGCATCGGGATCGATTCCGGGGAGGTGCTGACCGGCGACACGGGCTCGGGCGAGCCACTGGTCACAGGCGCCGCCATCGAAACGGCCGCGGCTCTGCAGGAGGCGAGCGGTCCCGGCGAGATCCTCATCGGCGCGACGACCCCACGCGCTCGTCCGCGAGGCGGTCACGGGTGAGCCGGTCGAGCTCGGCGACGGCCGCCCGCAGGCCTGGCGACTGCGCGAGCTGGTGCCGGGCGCTCCGCCGTTCCTGCGGCGATTCGACGCTCCACTGGTCGGCCGCGACGGCGAGCTGGCCCAGCTTCGCCAGGCCTTCGAGCGCGCGATTCGCGAGCGCCGCGCCCAGCTCTTCACCGTCTTCGGCGAGGCCGGGATCGGCAAGACCAGGCTCGCCCACGAGCTCGCTCGCTCGCGTCGAGGCCGAGGCGACGGTGCTTACAGGCCGCTGCCTCTCCTACGGCGAGGGCATCACGTACTGGCCTGTGAGGGAAATCGTGGCCCAGGCAACCGGCGGCCGCGAGCATGCGGGAACTGCTCGGCGACGACCCGGACGCGGACGCGATCGCCGAACGGCTCGACAGCGCCGTCGGGACCGGCACGAGCGGGGCAGTAGGCGAGGAGGTGTTCTGGGCCGTCCGCAAGCTGGCCGAGGCGCTGGCGCAGGACCGGCCGCTCGTGCTCGTCTTCGAGGACGTCCACTGGGGCGAGCCGACCCTGCTCGACCTGATCGAGCACCTCGCCGACTGGGTCGCGGAGCGCTGCCGTGCTGATCGTCTGCCTCGCCCGACCCGAGCTGCTCGACGGACCGCCCGGGCTGGGGCGGCGGCAAGCTGAACGCCACCTCCATCCTGCTCGAGCCGCTCTCCCAGGAGGAGTCGTCGCTGCTCGATCGAGGACTTGCCGCGGGAACCGAGCTGTCGCCGCAGGCGAGCCGCCGCATCACCGAGGCCGCCGAAGGGAACCCGCTCTTCCTCGAGCAGATGCTCGCCATGCTCGCCGAAGGCGAGCGAGACGCCGGCGAGATCGCCGTTCCGCCGGCGATCCAGGCGCTGCTGGCCGCGCGGCTCGACCACCTGACGCCGGAGGAACGCCGCGTCATCGAGCGCGCCTCCGTCGAGGGCGAGCTGTTCCACTGGACGGGGTGGTCGCGCTGGCTTCGCCCCAGACACGCGAAGCGGTGGCATCGCAGCTGACGAGCCTCGTTCGCAAGGAGCTCATCCGGCCCGAGCTCCCGACGCTTCCCGGGCAGGAGGCGTTCGGCTTCCGTCACGCCCTCATCCGTGACGCCGCCTACGCCAGCCTTCCGAAACAGGCGCGCTCCGACCTGCACGAGCGCTACGCAGCCTGGCTCGAGCGAGCGCTCGGCGAGATAGCCGTCGAGGGCGAGGAGTTCCTCGCCTACCACCTCGAGCAGGCCCACCGCTACCGGACGGAGCTCGGCGCCGAGGACGAGGCGACCGACGCCCTGGCCGCCCGGGCCGGCGAGCTCTTCGCCTCCGCCGGTCGCCGGGCGTTCATGCGCGGCGACTGGCCGGCAACCGTGAACCTCTACGAGCGCGCGCTCGCACTCCTCGCACAAGACAGCGCTCCACGCCGGCGGCTCATGCCAGACCTCGCGCTCGCATTGCGCCAGATGGGCAGCAGGAGCGTGCCGATCGGGTCGCCTCGGAGGCGGTGGCGGCCGCGGAAGCCGCCGGCGACGTGGCCGTACGCGCCCGCGCTGCGGTAACGCGCACGTACTGCCAGTTCTGGCTTCGCCCCGACCTTGCGGACCCGGACGCGATCCGCCGCGAGGCAGAGGAGGCCTTAGCCATCTTTGACGAGCTCGACGACGACACCGGACGGACGCGTGCAATCTTCAACATCGACATCGCCGAGTGGGCATCCGGGAACGCCGATAAGTGCGCACGCTCCGCGGAGAAGGCGATCCAGCTCGCACGGCGCACGGGCAACCGACTCGATGATTTCGAGTGCTGTGCCGGTTTCACCTGGTCGATCTGCTGGGGGACCACGCGAGCCGGCGACGGCCGGCGGCGAATCGAGGAGGTTGTTCTCGGCGGTGGGCGCGATCGTTCACTCGAAGCCCTAGCGGCGACAGTCCTCGCGCTCTTGGAGGGCATGCAGGGTCACCTGGGCGAGGCGCACGAATTGATGGAGGAAGGGCGGCGAGAGCTCGCAGAAGTTGGTCTTCGTCACTGGGTCTGGCAGTCCGGCATCCTTGCCGCACAGCTCGCCATGCTGGCGACCGATTTCCCGCTTGCCGAGCGGATGCTCCGAGAAGCTCTCGCCGTACCCGGGGCATCGGCCGATGGCTACTCAAGCACCATGGCCCAGGCGGAGCTCACTCGGGCGCTCCACGCCCAGGGACGACATGGCGACGCACTCGCCATCGCGGAGGCGATCGGATGCAGTGTCTCCGGTTCCGACCTCCGTATCCGGTGCCGCGGGGCGCGAGCGCTCGCACTCAGTTCGGTTGGCCGGCTGAACGAGGCCGAGGAGCTGGCCCGTGAGGCGGTCGAACTTGGACGTGGAAGCGATTTCCTCAACTTCCGCGGCGACACGCTGGTCGATCTTGCCGAGATCCTCACGCGCGCCGGCAGGCCCGAAGAGGGCGCCAGCCCGCTCCGCGAGGCGGTCGAGCTCTACGAGCGCAAGGGCAACGTCGTCTCCGCCGCGAAGGCGCGGGCTGCGCTCGCAGAGTTGGGCTGATCCGGGGGATCGTGCCTCAGGCCGTGCTGGATTTCCGGATTCTCGGGCCCTCGAGGTCAGTGCTGGAGCGCGGCGGCTCAGCCTCGGTGGGCCGCGCCAGCAGGCGCTGCTCGCTTGCCTGCTGATTCGGGCGGGCGAGCCTGGTTGCGGCCGATTGGCTGATCGAGCAGCTCTGGCGGGACGGCTCGGGCGACCGGGCGGCGGCGCTGCAGGTGGCGGTCTCACGTCTTCGCAAGGCGCTCGGTGACCCGGCCCTCATACGCACGCAGGCGGCCGGCTACATGCTCGAGATCGATCCCCGAGCAGCTGGACGCGGCCCGGTTCGCGCTCGCCCACGCCGAGGGCAGCCGGCTGCTGGCAGCCGGCGAGGCGGCCGCCGCCGCGCGCGCAGCTGCGAGAGGCGCTCGCCCTGTGGCGGGGCCCGCCGTTGGCCGACTTCCGCTACGAGCCCTTCGCCCAGGCCGAGATCGCCCGCCTGGAGGAGGCGCGCCTGGACTGCCTGGCAGAGCGCATCGAGGCCGACCTCGCCCTCGGCCAGCACGCCAAGCTGATCGGCGAGCTGGAGGCGCTCACCGCCGAGCATCCTCTGCAGGAGCGCCTGCGCGGCCAGCTCATGCTCGCCCTCTACCGCTCGGGCCGCCAGGCCGACGCGCTCGAGGTCTACCAGGCGACGCGCGCGCCGCTCGTCGAGGAGCTCGGCATCGAGCCGAGCGGCGAGCTGCGCGAGCTCGCACCAGGCGATCCTGCGCCAGGACGCCGAGCTCGACCTGCCGCGAGCGCCGATCGCCGTCGAGCCGTCCGAAGCTCCGGGTGAGCCCGGATGCCGCCGCTCCGTCCACGGCCGTCCGCAAGACGGTCACCGTGCTCGTGACCGGCGCCGCGAGCCGGCGGGCGCCACCGCCCTCGACCCCGAGCTGCGCCGGCGGCGCGGCGACCGGGCACTTCGCCGAGCTCACGCCCGTGCTGGAGCGCCACGGCGCGACCGTCGAGCGCCTGACCGATGGTCGCCTCATGGCGGTCTTCGGCGTGCCCGCCGCCCACGAGGACGACGCCCTGCGCGCTGTCCGCGCGGCGGTCGAGCTCCGCGACGCCTTCGCCGGCCGGGCCGACGCGGTTCGCACCGGAATCGATTCCGGGGAGGTGCTGACCGGCGACGCGAGCTCGGCGGAGCCGCTCGTCACAGGCACTGCCGTTGACACGGCCGGCTCCCTCCAGCAGGCGAGCGCGCCCCGGCGAGATTCTCATCGGCGCGGCAACCCGGCGACTCGTCCGCGACGCGGTCCAGACGAGCCGGTCGGAGCTCCAGCCGGCGGGCGAGAGGCACGGCCTGGCGGGTGCTCGAGCTGGTCGCGGGGCTCCGCCGCTTCCTGCGGCGTTTCGACGCTCCGCTGGTCGGCCGCGACGGCGAGCTGGCCAGCTTCGCCAGGCCTTCGAGCGCGCACGTCGCGAGCGCCGCGCCAGCTCTTCACCGTCTTCGGCGAGGCCGGGATCGGCAAGACGCAGGCTTGCCGCGCGAGCTCGCTCGCTCCGTCGGAGCCGAGGCGCAGGTGCTGACGGGCCGCTGCCTCTCGTATGGCGAGGGCATCACCTACTGGCCGGTGAGGGAGATCGTGGCCCAGGCAACCGGCGGCCGGGAGGTGCGGGAGCTCTCGGCGATGACCCGGACGCGGACGCGATCGCCGAACGCTCGACGGCGCCGTCGGGACCGGCACGAGCGGGGCGGTCGGCGAGGAGGTCTTCTGGGCCGTCCGCAAGCTGGCCGAGGCGCTGGCCATGAGTTGCCGCTCGTGCTCGTCTTCGAGGACGTCCACTGGGCCGAGCCGACGCTGCTCGACCTGATCGAGCACCTCGCCGACTGGATCGCGCAGCGCTCCCGTGCTGATCCTCTGTCTCGCCCGGCCCGAGCTGCTCGACGGCGGCCCGGGCTGGGGCGGCGGCAAGCTCAACGCCACCTCCATCCTGCTCGAGCCGCTCTCCGAGGAGGAGTCGTCGCTGCTCATCGGCGCACTTGCGGCGGGAACGGAGCTCTCGCCACAGGCGAGCCGCCGCATCACCGAGGCCGCCGAAGGAAACCCGCTCTTCCTCGAGCAGATGCTCGCCATGCTGGCCGAGAGCGGCGACGGCACCGGCGAGATCGCCGTGCCGCCGGCGATCCAGGCGCTGCTCGCCGCGCGCCTCGACCACCTCGACGCCGGAGGAGCGCCGCGTGCATCGAGCGCGCCTCCGTCGAGGGTGAGATTTTCCACGTCGGCGCCGTCGTCGAGCTCTCGTCCCCGAGGCGCGCGACGCGGTCGCGTCGCAGCTTATGAGCCTCGTGCGCAAGGAGCTCATCCGCCCGGAGCTCCCGACCCTTCCGGGGCAGGAGGCGTTCGGCTTCCGCCACGCCCTCATCCGCGACGCCGCCTACGCGAGCCTCCCCAAGCAGGCGCGCTCCGACCTGCACGAGCGCTACGCCGCCTGGCTCGAGCGCACGCTCGGCGACCGGTCGTCGAGGGCGAGGAGTTCCTCGCCTACCACCTCGAGCAGGCCCACCGCTACCGGGTCGAGCTCGGCGATCGAGGATGAGGCGACCGAGGCCCTCGCCGCCCGGGCCGGTGACCTGTTCGCCTCCGCGGGCCGCCGGGCCTTCATGCGCGGCGACTGGCCGGCGACCGTGAACCTCTACGACCGCGCGCTCGCGCTCCTGGCCGAGGAAAGCCCGCTGCGGTCGCGAGCTCATGCCCGACCTCTCGCTCGCGCTCTTCCAGACGGGCAGCACAGAGCGAGCGGATGCAGTTGCCGCGCGAGGCGATGGCAGCGGCAGAAGCTGCCGGAGACGTTGCCGCACGGGCTCGCGCCGCCGTCGACGCGCACGTACTACGGCACCTACCTTCGCGCCGACCGCGTCGACGTCGAGGCCATGCGCCAGGAGGCCGAGCAGGCGTTTGCCATCTTCGACGAGCTGGACGACGACGCGGGACGCGCGCGGGCGATCTTCAACCTCGATCATCGCCGAGTGGGCATCCGGGAACGCCGACGAGATGGGCCGCTCGGCGGAGCGGGCGATCCGCTACGCGCGGCGCGCCGGCATCCGGCCGGACGAGCTCGAATCCTGCGCCGGCTTCAGCTGGTCGATGTGCTGGGGGACGACGCCGGCCAGCATCGCGCGGCGGCGGATCGAGGAGGTCGTGCTCGGCGCCGGTTCCGATCGGTCGCTCGAGGCGCTCGCCGACGGTATTTCTCGCGCTCCTCGACGGCATGGAGGGTCGCCTCGGACGAGGCACGAGAACGGATGGAAGCGGACGGCGGCGCTCGCCGAGCTTGGGCTCCACTACTGGGTACGACATGTCCGGCCTGCTCGCCGCGCAGCTGGCGATGTTCGCCACGGACTTCGAGCTCGCGGAACGGATGCTCCGAGAGGTCCTCGAGCGTCCCCGGCATGTCGGCCGAATCGCTGGTTGAGCACGTCCGCCCAGGCGGAACTCGCTCACGCAGTACACGCCCAGCGGCGCCACGACGACGCGTTCGCGCTCACGGAGGCGATCGAAGCCATGCCGCCGCTGGTCGACGTCTACTGGCGCACGAGATGCCGCGAGCCGCGAGCGCTCGCGCTCGGCTCGATCGGCCGCCTGGACGAGGCCGAAGCGCTCGCCCGCGAGGCGGTCGAGCTCGCCCGCGGCACGGACTGCCTGAACCTCCGCGGCGACACGCTGGTCGATCTCGCCGAGATCCTCAGGCAGCCGGCCGGCCCGAGGGGACCGCGAGCCCGCTCCGCGAGGCCGTGGCCCTCTACGAGCGCAAGGGCAACGTCGTCTCCGCTGCGAGGGCGCGAGCGGTGCTCGAGAGCATGTCAGCCGCCCCGGAGCGAATCGCGGGCCTGCGCGTACGAGCGGCCCCTGATACAGCGCGGCCGCGAGTTGAGCGCCGCGAACACGGCGCCATGACCGGCCGTTCCCCTTCTTGCGTTGAGCGTGGAGCCTGGCGACAATCACCGCGCGGCCTCGCACGGTCGAGGCCGCTTGGAGGGATCGGTGGAGTTCCGCGTTCTCGGGCCGCTCGAGGTAGTCGACGGAACCCGTGCGGTCGCGCTGGGCGGCCCGCGATTGCGGTCACTGCTCGCCTGCCTGCTCGTTCACGCTAACGAGGTGGTGCCCGGCGAGCGCCTGCTCGAAGAACTGTGGGGCAACGGGGCGGCCGGGACGGCCGGCTCGCTCCAGGTTTCGGTGTCTCGCTTGCGCAAGGCGCTCGGAGAACCCGAAGCGCGTGG
Organism: uncultured Thermoleophilia bacterium; assembly: GCA_963838105.1. Lineage (GTDB taxonomy): Bacteria > Actinomycetota > Thermoleophilia > Gaiellales > Gaiellaceae > CAWJNF01. The sequence continues at coordinate 33,408 of CAWIQC010000025.1, forward strand.
TCACCTCATCTTCCGGCTATCTGTTGCGTGTCGGCTCCGAAGAGTGCGATCGCGACGTGTTCGAGGGGTTGACCGAGGAGGGAAGGCGCCAGCTCGGAGCAACGGTCAGGCGAAGGAGGCGCGCGGCGACGTTTCGCCGTGCGCTGGCGCTCTGGCGGGGGCCGCCGTTCGTCGACTTCGTCTACGAGCCATTCGCCCAGGCCGAGATCGCACGGCTCGAGGAGGCGCGCCTCGCCTGTCTGGAGGAGCGCATCGAGGCCGACCTCGCGCTCGGGCGCCCGGCCGAGCTCGTCGCCGAGCTCGAAGCCCTGACGCGGGAGCACCCGCTGCGCGAGCGCCCGCGCGGGCAGCTCATGCTCGCGCTCTACCGGTCTGGCCGCCAGGCGGACGCTCTCGAGCTTTACCGGAGCACAAGGGAGCTCTTCGCCGAGGAGCTCGGCATCGAGCCCGGCCCGGCTCTGCGCAGGATCGAGGCCGCCATCCTGCGGCAGGACGCCGAGCTCGAGCTGCCGCCGGCGCCGACTGCCCCTGAGGCCGCCGTAATCGCAGGTGCTGGTCCCGAGCCTCCCTCCCCACCCCCGGCGGTTCGCAAGATGGTCACGGTTCTGGTGACCGGAACCGCCGAGAGCCCTGCCGGCCTCGACCCGGAGCTGCGCAAGCGGGCCGGCGCCTGGGCGCTTGCCGAGCTCGGGCCGGTGCTCGAGCGTCACGGCGCCACGGTCGAGCAGCTGCCGGACGGTCGCGTGAGGGCGGTCTTCGGCGCGCCGGTTGCTCACGAGGACGACGCCCTCCGTGCTGTCCGGGCGGCGGTCGAGCTGCACGACGCCTTCGCCGGCCGGCCCAAGGCGGTTCACACCGGAATCGATTCCGGGGAGGTGCTGACCGGCGACGTCGACGCCCGGGAGCCGCTCGTCACCGGCAGGGTCGTCGATGCCGCGGCGTCCCTGCAGCAGGCAAGCGGCACCGGCGAGATCCTGGTCGGCGAGACGACGCGGCGGCTCGTCCGCGATGCGGTCAAGAGCGAGCCGGTCGAAGCTCGACGAGGGCGAAGCCCCCGTGCTGGCGACTGCTCGAGCTCGTACCGGGCGCTCCGCCGTTCCTGCGGCGCTTCGACGCCCCGCTGGTGGGCCGCGACGGCGAGCTCTCCCAGCTACGCAAGGCTTTCGAGCGCTCGAGCGCGAGCGGCGCGCCCAGCTCTTCACCGTGTTGGGGGAGGCTGGGATCGGCAAGACGAGGCTCGCGCGCAAGCTCGCAAGCAGCCTCGCGGGCGAGGCGAGCGGTGCTTACCGGCCGCTGCCTCTCTTACGGCGAGGGGATCACCTACTGGCCGCTGCGAGAGATCGTCGAGCAGGCAGCCGGGGAGCCGCACGCTCACCGAGGTGCTCGCCGGCGAGGAGCGACGCCGAGGTCGATTGCCGACCGCCTCGGCGCGGCGCATCGGCCAGGCCGAGGGCGCCGTTGCCGCCGAGGAGACGTTCTGGGCCTTTCGCAAGCTGTTCGAAGCACTCGCGCGCGAGCAGCCGCTCGTTCTCGTGCTTCGAGGACGTCCACTGGGGCGAGCCCACTCTGCTCGACCTGGTCGAGCACCTCGCCGACTGGATCCGCGAGGCCGCCGTACTCCTGATCTGCCTCGCCCGCCCCGAGCTGCTCGAAGCAGCGCCCGGGCTGGGGCGGCGGCAAGGTGAACTCGACGTCGATCCTGCTCGAGCCACTCTCACAGGCCGACAGCACGAGCGCTCGCCGGCGAGCTGGGCGCGGAGCTTCACCGAGGAGACGAGCAGAGCGGCCGACTCGCGGCAGCGGCAGGAAACCCGCTCTTCCTCGAGCAGATGCTGGCCATGCTCACCGAGGACGAGCGGCGTCGAGGGCGCGCATCGCACTCCCACCGGCGATCCAGGCACTGCTCGCCTCGAGGCTCGAGCGGCTTCCGGCCGAGGAGCGCCAGCTGCTCGGACGAGCGCTGCCGTCGAGGGCGAGAGCTTCCACGTCGGCGCGGTAGCGGCCCTGTCGCCCGCGGCGCGAGCGCCCGCACGTCGAGACGTTGCTGTCAGCTCGTTAGCAAGGAGCTCGTGCAGCCCGACCGGCAGGACGATGGCGGGTGAGGACGCGTTTCGCTTCCGCCACGCGCTCATCCGCGACGCGGCCTACGAGGCGGTGACGAAGGAAGAGCGCTCGCGAGCTACACGAGCGGCTTGGCGGGGTGGCTGGAGGAGGTGACGCTCGGCGCCACGGAGAGCCGGAGGAGTTCCTCGGCTACCACCTCGAGCAGGCCTACCGGTATCGCTCCGAGTTGCACGGAGTGGACGAGGAGGCGCTCGGGCTGGCCAACCGGGCGCGCCGCTCGCTGACCGCGGCGGCACGGTCGCGCGTTTCGCCGCGGCGACACCGAGCGGTGGTCAACCTGCTCGAGCGCGCCCGCGCCCTCCCTGCCTCGGATGAGCGGTCTCGGCTCGAGCTCGCCCCGGACCTGGGGTTCGCTCTGTTCCAGGCCGGAGAGCTGGAGCGGGCGGAGTCCGTGCTGAGCGAGACGATCGAGCGCGCGAAGGTCCTTGGTGAGCGCCAGACGGAGCGTCATGCCTGGCTGGTGCGAGAGTCGTCTCGCTTGTTCTGGCACCCGGAGCAGTTCGATCTCACCGAGTCGCTGCGCGAGGGCCAGGAGTCGCTCGCGGTCCTCGCAGGAAACAGGCGACGACATCGCCCTCGCACGCGCTTGGAACTTCCTCCGGATCCTGTACGCGTGTACGGGAGACGAGGCCGCGCGACGGGAAGCGGGAGAACGGGCGCTCGAGCACGCGAGGCGGGCCGGCAGCCGCCTCGACGAGGCCTTCAGCCTGGTATTCCTCGGCTGGTTGCTGGTCGAAGGGCCGACACCTGGTCGGCGAGGGCATCCGCATCTCCGAGAAACTGCTGCGCGAGCTGGCGAACGATCCGCTCGGAGAGGCGATCGCGAGCATCCCCCTCGCCAATCTCATGGCCATGGAAGGTCGTTTCGAAGACGCCCGTGACGCTGATTGCCCGCAGCCGAGCAGAAGCTCAAGAGTTCGGGTTGGGCATTTTCAGGAGTGTCGTCGAACTGATTGGTGGCGGGCGCGTGGAGACGAGGACCGGTGACCTCCAGGCGGCCGAGCGGACGACGCGGGCGGCGGTGAAGCGCTGCGGCCGAGATCGGCGACAACTGGTTCTACGTGCTCGCCTCGATCGACCTCGCCCGCGCGGTGTGCGAGCTGGGCCGCCCGGCGGAGAGCCTGGAGATCCTCGAGGAGAGCGAGCAGCACCCTGCGCCGCCCGACATCGAGCATCGTCGTCAAGAGGGCAACGACCGCGTGCTCTCGCGCTCGCACGACTGGGGCGGCTCGAGCAGGCAGAACCGCTGGCCAGAGAGGCCGTGCGCCACGCCGAGCGGAACGCAGTTCCTCGGCTACCATGCCGAAGCGCTGCTCGTCCTGGCGGAGGTTCTGCAGCGCGACGGCAGGCCCGCCGAGGCCGCTGGCCCGCTCGAGGAGGCCGTGGCCCTCTACGAGCGCAAGGGCAACGTCGTCTCGGCGGCAAGGCGCAGACCCTGCTCGCTGAGCTGAGATCCGCCTCCCCGTAGTCCCAGGAGGGTGAATCGCCCGGCGCCCTCAGGCTGTCCGCGCCTGAGATTCGCTGGAGCGCCTCGATGTCGACGAGATCCTGCGGGCGCCCTGCCGCCCGTTTCATGGCGATGAGATCCTCGCGACCCGCGAATCGTACGAGACCGCCCACCTCCGGAATCGTCTCCGCCACCGACCGCTCCCGGAGTGGCGAGTAGCCCTCGATCCCAATGACGTACTGCATGACGTCGAGACGGCCGAGCCGGGTCCGTAGCGCCCAGTTGCCTCCCTGCAAGAGCCCGTCCAAATCGAGGTCGACGGGCAGCTCCTCAGGACGGAAGTCCTCGACCTCCAGTGGCTCAGCCTCCAGGTTCTCGAGTGCGACGAGCAGGCGCTCCAGGTTCGCCCGATCCGGCGCCGGGACGATGTCGACGTCTTTAGTACCCCGGACGAAGCCGTGAGCGGAGAGCGAGAAACCTCCGATCACCACGAAATCGACGTCGTGCTTCCTGAGAACTCCGAGCAGCTCCAGCGGCCGCAGCACGAACATGCCGCCGGACTCGGCAGTCACCGGCGCGCCCGGCGAGCCGCGATGCTCGTCAGCGCGTAGCTGAGCTCGGCCGCTTCACGCACCCGCTCGGCGACCGGCGAGGCGACATCGGCCCTCTGTGCGTGCACCGGCACCTCTGCAACGGCTACGAGCTCGAGCCGTTCTCCCATGACTGCGAGCAGCCGGCGCGAGCGTGGAGACGCTCGGGGAAGTCTCACCACGCTCGATGCGGCTGATCTGCGCCTGACTCGTGCCAGCCCGCCGGGCCAGCGATCGCTGGTCGAGCCCGTGCCGGAGACGGGCTTCGCGAAGGAGCGAACCTGGATCCATGTGCCGAGTCTAACTCAGATTTGATGTCAAGAGTGCCGTAGCTCGCGCACCGACACGAGTCGTCCACGATGACGGCACAGCTCTGTGCCATACTCGATGCCATAATGCGAACCACCCTGGATCTGGACGACGTGCTCATGGAAGCGTCTGCCGGCGCGACACCCTGGCGCCTCGAAGCGAGAGGCGGTGGAAACTGCGATTCGTGAGTACCTCGAGCGTGACGCGATCAGTCGGGTGCTCGCCTTGAAGGGGTCGGTCGACGTGGAGGATCTCTCCGAGGAGCTGCGCCGCGACCGCCAGTCGTGAGCGTTCTTGCCGACACGTCGATCTGGGTGGACTATCTGCGGGGTCGTGACCCTGTGGCCGCGCACCTGGAGAGACTCGTGCGAGAGGGCGAGGCCCTCGTCTGCGGGCCGGTGCTCGCGGAGCTCATCGCAGGCGCCCGCACCGATAGCGACGCCGAAGCACTCCTCGAGCTGACAGGCCTCCGCTTCGTCGAGGTAACCCGGCAGACGTGGAGACGCGCGGGTGAGGTCGCCCGCGCGGTGCGTGGACGCGGCGAAACGGTGCCGCTGCTCGACGTCGTCATCGGCGTTGCGTGCACGCAAGCTCGCGTCCCGCTCTGGACGCTCGACCGCCACTTCGCTCAGCTCCGAACCGAGCTGCCCGAGCTCGAGCTGTACTCGCCCGTGTAACGGGCCCGCGCGCCTACGTCCCCTGAGCAAGTCGCGCGGCGAGCCGCGCCATCCGTTCCGCCGCCTCGGCGAGGCGCTCGTCCTCCGCCCCGAGGCTCACGCGGACGTGGCCGGCGCCGCTCGGGCCGAAGTCGTCGACCGGCGTGACGGCGACGTCCTCCTCCTCGAGCAGGCGCAGCGCGAAGTCGTCGCCGGAGAGGCCTGTCGGACGGACGTCGACGAGGACGAACATGCCGCCCTCGGGCGGGCGGGCAACGAGACCGGGGGCTCCGGCGAGCGCCTCGCAGAAGAGCCGCGCCCGCCGTTCGTAGGCCTCCCGCATCGCGACCGTCGCCCGCTCGTCGGCGAGCGCGGCCACACCCGCGTCCTGGACGAACGACGGCGAGCCGAAGAGCATCGACTCGAGCAGGCGCTCGAGCCGCGCCGCGAGGTCCGCCGGCGCGACCGCCCAGCCGAAGCGGAATCCCGTCATCGCGTGGGACTTCGACAGGCTTCCGAGCGAGATGGCGAAGTCCTCTGCTCCGTCGAGCGCGAGGACGCTCGTGTGCTGCCGTGCCCAGGCGAGGGATGCGTAGGCCTCGTCGGCGACGAGCCAGAGCCCCTGCTCCCGGCACAGCGCGGCGAGCCCCTCGAGCGCCTCCGGCGTCGTCACCGCCCCGGATGGGTTGTGCGGCGAGTTGAGCAGGATCGCCCGCGTCCGCGGCGTGATCGCGCCGGCGACGTCCTCGACGCGCAGATGGAAGTCGGCCTCGGGTCGCAACGGCACGTAAACCGCCGCGGTCCCGGCCGCCGCGAGCACGCCCGGATAGGTCGCGTAGGCGGGCTCGCCGAGGATCACCTCGTCGCCCTCCTCGACGAGGCAGAGCATGGTCGCGAAGAGCGCCGCCTGCGAGCCGGGGAAGAACACGACCCGATCCGTCGCGACCTCGCGGCCCGCCTGTCCGGAGGCGCGCCGCGCGATCGCCTCGAGCGCCGAGGGCTCACCTCGGGCATACGTGTAGCGCGTGCGTCCCGCCCGCAGGGCGCCGACCGCCGCCTCGACGGCCGGCTCGGGCGGCGGGAAGTCCGGCTCCCCGAGACTGAGCACGATGACGTCGTGCCCGGCGGCGGCGCGCTCGCGGGCCAGCCGGTGGACGTGCCAGCTCCCGCCGGCCACCTCCTCGATGCGGCCGGCGAGCGAGGAGAAGCCGCGCGCAGCGAGCGGTCTGCCTCGGTCATCCCGCGATTCTCGCCTATCGGCGGCAGCGCACAGAGGAGGCGGCCTCGCTGCGTTCCGCCAGCACGTGTAGCGTAAGCTTAGCTAATCATGGTACAGGTGAACATGCACGAGGCGAAGACGCGGCTCTCCCAACTCGTCGAGCTTGCCGAGCAGGGCGAGCGCGTCGTGATCGCGCGAGGAGGTGTTCCAGTCGCCGAGCTCGTCGCGTGCGCCACCCGGCACGGAGAACGACGTGGCGGCCAGTGGAGCGGGCAGCCGCGGATGCTCGCCCGACTTCGACGCGCCGCTGCCGGAGCATCGAGGAGCTGTTCGGCACGTGAGGCTCCTGCTCGACACCCACGTGGCGCTCTGGTGGCTGAACGATCCCTCCGCGCTCAGCGACGAGGCGCGCGCGCTCGTCGCCGACGGGAGCAACGACGCGTACCTGAGCTCGGTCAGCCTCTGGGAGACGGCGATCAAGGCGCAGGCCGGCAGGCTCGACCCTCCTACGCCGACCGAGCTCGCCGCCCGTGACGCCGGCTTCCTCGAGCTGCCCGTTCGCTGGGCGCATGCCACTCCGGGCGGCGACGCTCCCGCAGCTTCACCGCGACCCGTTCGACCGGATGCTCGTCGCGCAGGCGCTCGAGGACGACCTCGTCCTCCTGACGCGGGACCTGTGGTTCGCCAGTACACGGTTGCCACGGTCGCCGCGTAGGCGCATGCGGCGCTAGGCCGCTACGCCAGCCCGTGCGCCTCCTCGTAGGACGTGCCGCCGCCTTCGACCCAGTAGCGCCGCGCCCAGCCGACGCCCTGCCAGGTCTGCGTCCAGGTCGGCGTGATCTTGAACAGCCAGCGCGGCTGGTCGAGCGTCGGCTCGAGATAGGTCGGGGCCGTTCGGGCCGAGGTAGCGGACCGACATGCGGGTGGCGACCTCGACCCACTGCCCGCCGACGTTCGGCTCCTCGACGAGCTCCGCCTTGCCCTGCCCGATCACCTTCTCGAGCGTGTCCGGCACGTCGATCGTGAAGGACACGCGCGGATCGCGCTTCAGGTGCTCGCCCCACACCGAGCGCTGGCGCGGAACGACCCAGAACGCGCCGTCGCGCCACTCGTGCCAGCAGGGCACGACGTACGGGCTGCCGTCCGCGTCGAGGCAGGCGAGGCGCATCACGACGCCACGCTCGAGGAACGCGTCCCGCTCCTCCTCGCTCATGCCGCCGACCTTGCCCCGCCACTCCTGCGATGTCTCGCTCATCTCTGCACCTCCTGGTCGGGAACGACGACAGCGCGGCCCGTCGACTCGGCCGTCGCGCAGGTCGTCGAGCGCGTCGTTGATCCCCGCAGAGGGTACGTGCTGGATCGGGCTGCGAATGCGGCCCGCCCGGGCGAGCGCCACGACCTCCTGGAGGTCGCGCACCGTACCCGCGACGACAGTCGTGACCGACGCCTCGGGCGCGAGCCGGAAGAACTCGAACGGCAGCGTGCCTCCCGCAAGGCCGAGCAGGGCCACGATCCCCCGCGGCGGCCACGACGTCGGCTGCGAGAGCGAGCGTAGTCGTCCGTGCCGACGAAGTCGAGCACAGCCTCGGCGCCACCCGCGAGAGCTCGCGAACGGCCGCAGCTGCACCGGCGCCGGCTCGGCACGGCGTCGTCGGCGCCGAGCTCCCGCGCGCGCGCGAGCGCCTCCTCGTCGACGTCGACCGCGACCACGGGTGGCCTCCGCTGAGCGCCCGGGCGAGCTGAACGGCGATACTGCCGAGCCCGCCCGCGCCGATGACGACGAGCGGTTGCCGCGTCCGTCGAGGTACGGGCCTCACGCGCTTCACCGCGGCGTAGGCCGTGATTCCCGCGCAGCCGAGCGGGGTCGCCTCGACGGGAGTCGAGGTCGCCGAGCGGCACGAGGAAGCCGCCGGTGCGGGACGAGCACGTACTCGGCGAAGCCGCCGTCCGCGGTCGCGCCGGCCTCCCTCCCGTCCGGGCAGAGCTGCTCGTGCCCGGCGACGCACCAGCGGACAGAGCCGCAGCCCCAGCCCACCATCACGGCGACGGGATCGCCCAGCGGCGAGCCCAGCGGCGCGCCGGCCCGAGCGCCGCGACCCGGCCGGCGATCTCGTGGCCCATCGTCACCGGGCGGCCGGACGAGCTCCTCGAAGCCGCCGTCGAGCACGTGGAGGTCGGAGCGGCAGACGCCCGCCCCGGCGACGCGGACGAGCACCTCGTCGCCGGTCGGCTCCGGCACCGGCACGTCCTCGAGCCGCAGCCGCGACTCGCCGGCGTGCAGCCGCGCGGCCAGCATCAGCACGAGGTGGGCCCGATCGTAGAGCGGGTAGAGGTCGGCCGGATGGGGCTCGAAGCCCTGCAGCCGCTTCGTGTGCACCCAGACGTCGCTCGGCGTGACGAGCGGCACGTAGGGAAGCTCCGCTCGGCGGCGATCCGCTGCGCCGCGGCTGGCGGCGGCCTGGAGCTCTTCCCTCGTCCCGGCGCGGAGCCAGCTCGTCGAACGCCTGCGTCGAGGGCCGGAATGGACGCGTGCTGCCAGTTCGGGAAGCCCTTGCAGCCGGTCGAGGCGAAGCCGATGACCGCGTCGAGCGCGTCCTGCCAGAGCCACTTGTTGACGAAGGCCGGCGGCCCGGCCGCGCACGCCTCGTAGAACGGGCGCGAACGGCTTGGCGAACCGAAGCTCGAGGTGGACGCCGACCTCCGCGAGCTGCTCCGCGACGAGCCGGCCAAGCGGGCCGATGAACGAGTCGTCCTGCACCACGCACTCGCAGCGGATCGGCTCGCCGCCGCGCGACCTCTCGCAGCAGCTCGGCGGCGCTTCCCGAGCGTCGCGCGATCGGCCCCGATCGACCGCCGGGTCGTAGAACTCGTCGCCGGGCGGCACGGGTCCCCAGGTCGGGCGTGCGTGGCCCGCGATAGACCTCCCGGACGATCGCCTCCCGATCGACCGCGAGCGAGATCGCCTCCCGCACCCGCAGGTCGTCGAAGCCCAGGTCGCTGCGGCGCCAGTCGAGGCCGAGATAGATGCTCGAGGGCTGCGGGTGCTCGACGACGACGAAGCGCCGGATCCTCCCGTAGCCGCGTCGACGTCCTCCATCGGCGGCCCGTGCACGACATCGACCTCCCCCCGCTCGAGCGCCGCCAGCCGATCGGCCGGGCTCGAGGATCGCGTGCCACTCGATGCCGTCGAGCTTCGGGGCCGGTCCGCCGTAGCCGTCGAAGCGCTCGGCGACGACTCGATCAGGCGCCCACGACACGAGCCGGAACGGCCCCGTGCCGTCGGCGACGCTCGAAGCCGAAGCGGTCCGGCTCGGCCTCGCGCAGCGCCTCGTTGTAGATGGTCGTGTGCGTCCCCCAGAGCAGCGACGGCAGCCGGCTGTAGGGATAGCGGAGCCTGAAGACGAGCGTCCGCTCGTCCTCGGCCTCCACCGTGTCGACCGGGATCCCAGTACCAGAGCTGGCCCGACGGGAACTCGTAGCGAAGATGCTCGAGCGGGCCCGAGCACGGCCTGCGCGTCGCAGCGGGCCCCGGAGTGGAAGCGCGCGCCGTGCCGCAGCCGGATCCGCCAGCTGGAGCCCGTCCTCGGAGAACTCCCACGACTCGGCGAGCCGCGGGTGCGGCGCCCAGTCGGGCCCCTTCACCATGAGCAGCTCGTAGACGGCGAGGTGGCACGGATCGATGTGCGGGCCGGTCGGATCGAGCCGCGAGAACTCGTAGTCGAACGCCTCGCGCAGGATCACGGCCCATACTGGCTCTTGGCCGCGCAGTAGCCGTAGGCGGCGCTGCCAGCGAACTCGCTGTGACTGGCGCAGCCCGCATAGTTGGCGACCCCGATCAGGGTGCCGACGGCGATACGCAGATCGCCCGAGGCGATCAGCTCGGAGACCCGCAGCTGCACGATCGCGATCCAGGGAGCGAGCCGACGCAAACGGCGGTTGTACTGCGACTGCCCTGGCAGCTGCGGGAACCAGCCGCGCAAGACCTTGTCCACCAGGCGCAGGAACTGCCGATCCGAGGGCACCCCCATCGCGCTTGGGCCACCCCCAGCGCGATCAGCTCGGCGTCCGTGATCTTGCCGCGTGGGCTCGGGCGAGGGATCGGCACGCCATCCGCGAACATGTACGCCGCGACAACAAGGGTCTCCAGCGATGCTGTCAATTGTGCTCCGATCACGAGGGAACAGGGCTGGAGACCCTTTCGTCGCCTCCCCACCACCTCCTGGTCCCCGCTCATGAGCACCCTAGGCGCTCCAGGAAGTCCACGATCACCTGGATCGACTCGTCGGCGCGCTCCATGAGGTTGCCGTGACCGCAGCCGGCGAACACGTGCAGGCGCGCGTCCGGGGATGAGCTCGGCCATGCGCCGCATCCCGACGCCGTCGGGCCCGCAGTCGAGCGGCGTCAGGCAGTCCTCCGTCGCCGCAGAGGAGCAGCGTCGGCGCCGCGATCTGCGACCGAGCTCGGCCGTGACGTCCGTCTCGATCATCGCGTCGCAGGCGTCGCAGAAGACGTCCGACGTCGACGTTGCGGGCGACGACCTCCCGGATCGCCTGCAGCTCCTCCGGGCCCGAAGCTCTCGTCGAGGAACGGCCGCGACAGCGCCTTGGTGCAGAGCTCGATCGCGAGCTCGTCGGAGTCCGTGCCGTACGCGCGCGCGATCGCCTTCCAGACCTCGAACTGGGCCCGCGCCATGCGGTCGCACTTCGCGATCGCTCCGCTGATGACGAGCCGGTCGACTCGCTCCGGGTAGCGCGCGGCGAAGAGCGTGGCGATGAAGCCTCCCATCGAGCCGCCGTGCACGTGCGTGCGCTCGACGCCGATCGCGTCGAGGAGCGCGGCGAGATCGTCGGCCCAGGTCGCCATCGTGTAGCGCTGCTCGGGCCGGTCGCTCTGCCGTAGCCGCGGTGGTCGTAGTCGATCGACCGTGAAGTGCTCGGTCATCGCGTCGGTGATCGTCGCGTACCCCTCGTGCGCGCTGACGGCGCCGCCGATCTGCACGAGGTAGGGCCCCGAGCCCCCGAGCTCGTACCAGAGCTCGACTCCGTTCACCTTCGCCTTGCTCATGAGTCTGGACGCCTCCGTGGGACGCGCCGGGACGACAGGGAGCCCGGACTCGCGGGATACTACTCGTCATGGCGCCGCGAATGCCGAAGAAAAACGTTTTCTTGACCGGAGCAGGCAGCGGGTTCGGGCGAGCCACCGCCCTCGCGTTCGCCCGCGAGGGCGCCGCAACCGCATGCGTCGTCGAGCGCCTGCCGGAGAGGCTCGAGTCGGTCTGCGCCGAGCTCGAGAGCCTCGGTACCAGAGCCGTCCCGATCCTGGCCGACCTCGGGGACACGGGCTCGTGCGAGCAAGCCGTCGCGACCGCCCTCGAGGCGGCGGGCCGGCTCGACGTCGTCGTCGTCAACCACGCCGCGATGTCCTGGGCAACACCCTTCCTCGAGCTCCCTGACGAGGCCTGGGCGAGCGAGCTCCAGATCAACCTCACGAGCTTCTTCGTCCTGGCCCAGCGGGCGGCCCGCTCGATGGCTCAGTCGGGAGGCGGCGTGATCCTGTTCACCGCGTCGGTGAACGCGCTCGGAGCCGGTCGCGAGTTCGCCCCCTACTGCGTGACCAAGAGCGGCCTCGTCTCCCTGTGCCAGGTGATGGCCGTCGAGCTCGCGCCGCTCGGAATCCGCGTCAACTGCGTGAGTCCTGGGCCGGCGGACACGCAGCGCTCCGTCGACCTCGTCGGCGAGGAGAAGATGGAGCAGTACCGGAGCGACTTCCCGGGCGTCCCGCTGAACCGCCTCGCCAGCGCGGACGACATCGCGGAGGCGTTCCTGTACCTCGCCTCCGATGCGGCGTCGTACGTCACCGGCCACAACCTGATCGTCGACGGGGGCCTGACGGCCCAGATCTACGACCTTCCGTAGGGGCCGGCTACAGCCGGCCCGCAATCGCGAGGAGCGCAGGAGGGACCGCCATGATCAAGGTCATCGGCACTGCCTACAAGCGGGACGACTTCACGACCCGCGATTTCTTCGACTACTGGCGTGACGTGCATGCGCCGATCTCGGCGAAGGCGCCCGGGATCCGCGGCTACGTCGTCACGCGAGGTGATCCGCAAGCTCCAGGGCGACCTCGAGGCCGACGGCTTCGTCTCGCAGTGGTTCGACGACGAGGAGGCGCTCGAGCGGGCGGAGGCCTCGCCCGAGGTCGCCGTGGCCTGGGAGGACGTCCCCAACTACGCGAAGACGACCGGGACGTTCTGGGCGGTGAAGGAGCACGTGTACATCCCGCCGCCCATCACCGGCCCCGGCACGCTGAGCCGCCAGGCCTGGCTCGCGCAGGAACCGCCTCGGGGAGCGTGATCGCATGGTCAAGCTGATCGGAACCGCGTACAAGCGGGACGACTTCACGACCGAGGAGTTCTTCCGCTATTGGCGCGACGTCCACGCGCCCATCACGGCGAAAGCGCCCGGGATCCGCGGCTACGTCGTCTCCGAGGTCGTTCGCAAGTACGAGGGCGGCGAGCTCGACGCGGACGCGTTCGTCGAGCTCTGGTGGGACGACGAGGAGGCGCTCGACGAGGCCATGGCGTCGCCCGAGGAGCAGGCGGCCTGGGCGGACGTCGCCAACTACGCGAAGCTGACGGGCACGTTCTGGGTCGCGAAGGAGCACGTCTACATCCCGCCGCCGATCACCGGCCCGGGCTCTCTCAGCAGTCAGGCCTGGATCGCCTGACCGCCGCGTTTGAACGGGCCGGATCGCGATCCGGCCCGTACGGATTCTCCGACCCGACGATACCGCCACGGCGGCGAGGGCGTACATCCTCGCCGCCTCGCCGATGCTCGCACCGGCACGGACTCGTTGGGGCTGTGCGCCCGCGGCAGGAAGCCGGGGCCGAAGGCGGCGATGCGTCGGGATGCCGGCCGTGCCCTGGACGTAGGCCGCGTCCGTCGCGCCGGGAAACGCGGCGAGCTCGGGCTGTTCGTCCAGAACGTCTGCGGCGGCGCTCTGGACGGCGCGCACGACCGGCTCGTCCGGGCCGATCTCGGTGGCGGGGATGTACGCCTCGAAGACGAGCTCCGCGTCGAGCTCGGGATCATCGGCCCTGGCCCGCTCGAGAAACGCCTCGACGTCGGCCTCGATCTGCTCGCCGCTCATGCCGGGCAGCGTCCGGATGTCGCAGGCGAACTCGGCCTCGCCCGGGTAGACGCCGTAGAAGACGCCCGCGCTCGCCATCACGCCGACGTTCACCGTCGGCCCGAGCCCGCCGAGGGGATGCCCGTCGTACGTGAGCGCGTCCCTGAGCTCGCGGTGCATCCGCTCGACGAGCCGCGCCATCGTCACCGTCGCGTTGACCGCCGGGAAGCGGTCGGAGATGGACGAGTGCATCTGCGTCCCGCGGACCCGCACCTTGAACAGCGCCGCGCCGCGCGAGACGAGGTCGATCGCCTCCCACTCGCGCACGACGCCGCAGGGCTCGCCGATCACCGCCGCGTCGGCCTGGAGCAGCCCGGACTCGGCGAGCCAGCGGGTGCCCTGATGCGGAGCCGGCCTCCTCGTCGGCGACGAGCGCGAGCACGAGGCGCCCGGCCGGAAGCCCTGCGGCGCGAGCGGCTCCGGCCGCGTAGACCATGGCCGCCACGGCCGCCTTCATGTCGCCCGAGCCGAGACCGTACAGCTCGCCGTCCTCGATCACGGGATCCCACGGATCGGTGCGCCAGGCCTCGAGGTCGCCCGGCGGCTTCGTGTCGAGGTGGCCGCACAGCATCAGCGTCCGCCCCGGCTGCGAGCCGGACAAGCCGGCGAGGACGTTCGGCCGGCCCTCGACGGCGGCGCGCTCCTGCACGTCCGCGACCCCGAGCTCCTCCAGGCGCTCGCGTACGAGCGCAGCGACGGCGCGCTCGTCGCCCGGCGGGTTGACGCTCGGCGTCGCGACGAGCGCGCGGGTGAACTCGACGAGCTCGCTCTCGCGCTCGGCGAGGAAGGCGAGCAGTTCGGCTTCGGCGCTCATGCGCTGGACGTCGCGAGCGCGCGCACGGCGTCGCTCAGCCGCCCGAGGCCCTCCTCGATCACGTCCGGCTCCTCGGCCAGCGACACGCGGACGAGACCCTGGCCGCCGGGGCCGAAGACCTCGCCCGGAGCCACCGCCACCCCCCACTCCGCCAGCAGCCGCAGCGTGAACTCGAGCGACGGCAGGCCCGCCTCCGACACGTCGATCAGCATGTAGAAGGTTCCCTGGGTGCGGAACGCGCGCAACCCGCGCTCCTGTACGAGCTCCCAGGCCCGGTCGCGGCGCACGCGGTAGGCGTCGCGCATCTCGGCGACCACGTCCTGCGGGCCCGAGAGCGCCGCCTCGGCAGCCTTCTGGGAGACCGCGCTCGGGCAGGACACCTCCGGCTCCTGCAGCTTGCGCAGGACGTCCGCCAGCTCGGCCGAGGCGACGGCATAGCCGAGCCGCCACCCGGTCATCGCGTAGACCTTCGAGAAGCTGTAAACGGAGACGACGCGGCCGGCCTCGTCGAAGCGGGCGGCGGCGACGTGCTCGCGATCCTCGTCGAGCACCATCTCGTCGTACACGTCGTCCGCGATCAGGTAGACGTCGTGCTCGTCGGCAAGACGGACGAGCGCCTCGACCAGCTCGCCGGGGAAGACGGCGCCGGTCGGGTTCCCCGGCGTGTTCGCGAAGATCGCCTTCGTCCTCGGCGTGACGAGCGAGCGAAGCTCGTCGAGGTCGGGCAGGAAGCCGTCTTCCCGGCGCAGCTCGTAGAAGACGGGAACGCCGCCGAGGAGAGGGACCATCTCGTCCATGTTCGGGAACCCCGGCGTCGGCAGGAGAACCTCGTCGCCCGGCGCCAGCAGCGCCAGGTAGATGGAGAAGAGCGCGTTCATGCCGCCCGGCGTCACGACGACCTGATCGGGCTCCGGGGAGTAGCCGTCGACACGCCGGAGGCGCTCGGCGATGAGCTCCCGCAGGCTCTGGAAGCCGCCGTTCGGCGTGTAGCGGGTGTAGCCCGGCGCGGGCGGCGGCGAACGCCGCGTCGATCACGTGCTCCGGCGTGGGAAAGCTCGGCTCGCCGATCTCGAGCCGGATCGCGTCCGGCATCCGGTTGGCGAGGTCGAAGACCTCGCGGATCGTGGAGCGCCTGGCCGCGACGGCCCGTGGGGCGAGCGGCTTCAACGCGCCGCCGGTGCCGCCTCGCCCCGGCAGCCTTGGCTTCGAGGTCGGGCCGCTGCCCGGGGTCGAAGTAGCGCCGGTGCCAGTCCACGCCCTGGAACGTCGTGAGCTTGCCGTCACGCGGGGTCATCTTCACGAGGTAGCGCTCCCAGCCGTAGGAACGCGAGAGCGCGGCCGGCCCGTCGGGCCCGACGTACTTGAGCGCCATGCGATTGGCGACCTCGACCCATTGCGAGCCCTCCGCGACGCACGGGCCCTCGACGACCTCGGCCAGGCACTGCGCGAGCACCTTGCGGTTGCCGCCGTCGGGCGGGATCTCCTTCTCCTCGATGCAGATCGCGCAGCGCGGCTCCCGCTGCAGGTCGTGCACCCATTCGGAGCGCTTGCGGCCGACGGCCCAGAAGGCCTCGTTCTCCCAGACGTACCAGACCGGAACCACGTACGGCCACCCGTCGGGCTTGAGGGCGGCGATCTTGATGAGCCACTTGCCGGCCAGGAACTCCTCGAGCTCATCGCCCGACAGCGGCCCCGACATCGATGCGTCGTACCACTTCCGCTTCTCGATCGCCTCCTTGGTATCTCGCTCGAGCTCCATCCTCACCTCCTGGTCCTCGTGCCATTCGCGGCCGCCCCCGCCCGTTCGACGACGGACCGGACGGCGCTGACGATCTCCTCCTTCTGCGGCACCACCGCCCGCTCGAGCGGCGGGCTGAACGGGATGTGCGCCGTCCGCGCGCCGACGCGCGCGACCGGCGCCTCCAGCTCGTCGAACAGCTCCTCGGTGATGCGCGCCGCCACCTCCGCGCCGAAGCCGCCGGCCGTCCACGCCTCGTGGCAGACGACGGCGCGGCGCGTCCTGGCGACCGACGCGAGCACCGTCTCGAGATCGAGCGGGACGAGGCTGCGGAGGTCGACGAGCTCGACGTCGATCCCCTCCTCGGCCAGCTCCTCGCAGGCCTGCTCGGCGTGTCGCGCCATGATCGAGTAGGCGAGGACCGTGACGTCGGAGCCCGGCCGGCGCACGATCGCCTGCCCGAGCGGGACCTCGTGGACGCCCTCCGGGACGGTACCGCGAGTCGAGCCGATCTTCTTGTTCTCGAGGTAGATCACCGGGTCGTCGTCGGCGATCGCGGCCGCCAGCAGGCCCTTCGCGTCGGCCGGCGTCGACGGCGCGACGACCTTCAGGCCCGGCACGTGCGCGAAGATCGCCTCGAAGCTCTCGGAGTGCTGGGCGGCCGAGGAGCGCAGCGTGCCGTCGGAGGCGCGCAGCACCATCGGGACGCTCACCTGGCCGCCGAACATGTAGCGGAGCTTGGCGGCCTGGTTCACGATCTCGTCCATCGCGCCCATCGTGAACTCGACGAAGCTGATCGAGCCGACCGGTCGCAGGCCCGTCAGAGCGGCGCCGACGCACGCGGACACGATCTGCGCCTCCGAGATCGGCATGTCGATCACCCGCTCGGGCCCGAACTCGGCCAGCAAGCCGCGAAACTGGCCGAAGCTCCCGCCCCAGCCGATGTCCTCGCCCAGCACGATCACGCGGTCGTCCCCGCGCATGGCGAGCTGCATCGCGTCGAGCGTCGCCTGGCCGAAGCTGACCGGAGCGCTCGCTCACGTGAAGACACCCTCGAGCGCCTCCGCCTCGTCGGGGTACGGGCTCTCCTCGGCGAAACGCTCCGCCTCGGCGACCTCGGCACGGGCGGCGTCCCAGACCTCGGCGCGGCCCGGCTCGTCCAGCACGCCCTCCGCGTCGAGAACGGCCTCCAGCCGCAGGATCGGGTCGAGCTCGCGCCAGCCCTCGACCTCCTCCTTCGTCCTGTACTCCTCCGCGTCGCCCACGAAGTGGCCGCCGAAGCGGTACGTGCGCAGATGCAGGAAGCGTCGGCCCCTCGCCGGAGCGGGCGCGCTCGACCGCCGCCTCGGCCGCCTGGTGCACGGCGACGCGCGTCGTTTCCGTCCACCGTGATGCCCGGGATCCCGTAGCCGTCCGCTCGGCGGGCGAGATCGTCGACCGCCGTCGTCCGGGCGATGGCCGTGTACTGCGCGTACTGGTTGTTCTCGCAGACGTACACGACCGGCAGCTTGCGAACGGCGGCGAAGTTGAGCGCCTCGTGGAAGCTGCCCTTGTTGACGCCGCCGTCGCCGAAGAAGGACACGGCCACCTGGCCCGAGCCGCGGTAGGCGGCCGAGAGCGCCGCGCCGGCGGCAATGCCGCAGCCCGCGGCGACGATTCCGTTCGCACCGAGCATGCCGAGCGAGAAGTCCGCGACGTGCATCGAGCCGCCCCGACCACGGCACACGCCGGTGGCCTTCCCGTAGAGCTCCGCCATCAGCCGGTCGAGGCCGACGCCCTTGGCGATCGCGTGGCCGTGCCCGCGGTGGGTCGACGTGATGTAGTCGTCGCGACGCAGCGCAGCGCACACGCCGGCCGCGACGGCCTCCTCGCCGACGTAGACGTGGACGAAGCCGGGCAGCTTGCGGCCGAGGAAGAGCTCCTGCACGCGCTCCTCGAACAGCCGGATCCGCACCATCGTCCGGTGTACGGCGAGCAGGGTGTCGGCAGCGGGAAGCGTCGTCACTGGGCCGTGTAGCCGCCGTCGACGGCGAGGATGTGCCCCGTGACCATCGCGGAGGCGTCGGAGGCGAGGAAGAGAGCGGGCCCGACGATCTCCTCGGGCTCCCCGAAGCGCCCGATCGGGGTGCGCGCGAGCATGGCGGGGTAGAGGTCGGGCTCGGCCTCGCGCTGCCGCGCGACGACGGCGGTCTCGAACACGCTCGGGGCGAGGGCGTTGACCCGCACGCCGCGCGGCGCCCACTCGACGGCGAGCGTGCGCGTCAGCTGGACGACGCCGCCCTTGCTCACCTGGTAGCCGAGACTGCCGGCGTACCCGACGAGCCCGCCGATCGACGCGATGTTGACGATCGAGCCGCGGCCCGCCTCCAGCATGTGGCGACCGGCGGCCTGGCAGCAGTTGAGCGTCCCGGTCAGGTTCACCGCAAGCACCCGGTCCCAGACCGCGGCCTCGTACTCCTCGGCAGCACCGCGACCTCCGATGCCGGCGCTGTTGACGAGCACGTCGACGCGACCGCCGGCCGCCTCGGTAGCGAGCTCGAGCATCCCGTCCACCTCGTCCCGGTTCGTCACGTCCACGGCGACGGAGCGCGCATTCTCGCCGATCGAGCCCACGACGTCGTCCAGGGCCGATCCCGGCAGGTCCACGGCGATCACGAACGCCCCGGCCTCGCCGAAGCCGGCCGCGATCGCGCGGCCGAGCCCGCTCGCCGCCCCGGTGACGACGGCCACCCGCCCGGCCAGCGAGAAGAGCGCGAAGACGCCCTCCATGCGAGTGCGGGACTCTATACTCTCCACCCGCAAGAGAAACGTTTTTCCTGGAGGTCAGATGGACGCTCGCCGAGCTCTGTAGCCGCTACCGGAAGCTCTACATGCCGGCGGTGTGCGACGCGCTCTACGAGCTCGGATTGCCGGAGCAGGTCCTCCCGACGTGGCTCCGGCCCCTCTTCCCGGAGCAGCGGATCGCGGGCGTCGCGTTCACGGTGGTCGGCCGCGCCATCGAGCCTCGCATCGGCTGGGAGGAGGGGATCGGCAGGATCACGTCCTACCTCGAGGTCTTCGAGCGGCTCGAGCCGGACTCGATCCTCGTGCACGTGAACGGGACGAGCCCGGTGGGCCACTTCGGCGAGCTCACCGCCAACTCCGCCCGCCAGAAGGGCTGCGTCGGCTGCATCCTCGACGGCAACCTCCGCGACATCGAGGGCCTGCGCGAGATCGGCTTCCAGGTCTTCTACCGCGACCTCTCGCCGCTCAACGCGATCGGGCGCTGGGAGATGGTCGCCTCGCAGGAGCCCGTCACGATCGCGGACGTCACGGTGCACCCGGGCGACGTCGTGATCGCGGAGTTCGACGGCGTGCTCGTCGTGCCCGAGGCCGATGCCGAGCGCGTGCTCGTCAAGGCCGAGGAGATCGTCTCCGCCGAGACGCGCGTCCGCGCAGACATGCGCGCCGGCGTGTCGCCCCTCGAGGGCCTCCAGAAGCACGGCCATATATAGATCATCTGACGCATGCCGACGCCGATCGTGATTCCGCAGTACGGTCTCGTCGAGGAGGTCGTCGTCCTCGAGTGGCTGAGGGCCGACGGCGACGAGGTGATCGCCGGGGAGATGATCGTGTTGCTCGAGACGGAGAAGACGCAGACGGAGATCGAGGCGCCGGCCAGCGGCACGCTGCGGATCGCGGTTGCGGCCGGGCCCGACGTCATTCCTGTCGATACCGTGCTGGGGGAGATCGAATGAAGATCGCGGACCGCATCCATCTCGTCGGCTCGGGGACATTCGGGTTCGACCTCAGCGACGCCTACGACTGCCACGTCTTCCTGATCGACGGTGGCGACGAGCTCGCGATGGTCGACACCGGCGCCGGCATGGGAGCCGAGCGGATCCTCGCGAACGTCAGGGCGGACGGCTTCGACCCGGCGCGCGATACGCCAGATCGTGCTGACGCACGCTCACGTCGACCACGCGGGCGGGGTCGCCAAGCTGCGCGGGCTGCTCGACAGCCCGGCCGTGCTCGCCTCGTCCGTGTGCGCCGACTGGGTCAGGACCGGAGACGAGGAGAAGGTCAGCCTCGACGTCGCCAAGAAGGCGGCCTTCTACCCCGCCGACTACGTCCTCGAGCCGTGCCCTGTCGACGGCGAGCTCGCCGACGGCGACTCGATCCGGGTCGGCGACCTGTCGTTGACCGTCATCGACACGCCCGGCCACGCGGACGGTCACGTCTCGCTGCTGCTCGAGCGCGACGGCGAGCGGACGCTGTTCTCGGCCGACGCCGTCTTCTACGGGGGCTACATCCTCCTGCAGAGCATCTGGGACTGCCGGCTCGACGCGGTCATCCGCACGCTGCGCCGGCTCCGGGAGCTCGAGGTCACGCGCTCATCCCGTCCCACCTCGGCTACTCGCTCGTCGGACGGTCAGCGCCACATCGAGCGCGCCAACGACGCGCTCGACAGGCTGCTGATCCCGAATCAGCTCATCTCGGCCTGGTAGCGCGTCAGCCGGAGGCTGCCCGCTTCTCGCCGAGGCCGCGGAGCTTCGTCTGCTCCTTGAGCAGGCCGACGATCTTGTCGAGCACGTTCGCGGCCCACTCCGCGACGAGCGCCGATCCGCGCGCCTCGGTCCCGAACGTGACGCCGACCGTCCAGCCGATCGAGGCCTTGCGGAGCGCCTCGGAGTCGCCTGCCAGCGGATCCTTCGCGCCGCGCACGAAGAGCTTCGGCAGGCCCTGACCGCGCAGCGCCATCGGGATCGATCCCGCCGAGCGGGCCGGCCGAGACGAGCACGAGCGAGTCCGGGAGCGCGAACGGCGGCTCCGGGAGCGCCCGCTCGACGGCCGGAGCGCCATCACGGCGCCGCGGCCGGCCGCGACGACGCAGACGTGGCGCGCGCCGAGCCGCCGCGCGAGCGTCACCGCGAGGTCGACGTCGAGCGCGCCCGCTCTCGTCGGTCCACTCGCCGTCCGAGCCGCCGTGCCCGCGCAGGTCGAGCGCGAGCACGCTCCAGCCCTTGCGCGCGAGCCCGGGCCGCAGCGGCCGCCAGGCGTCGATGTCCTCGCCGACGTCGTGGACGAGGCAGATCCAGACGTCCCCTCCCCGGACGAGCTCGCCGCGGAGCGTGACGCCGTCAGCCGTCGTCGCCTGGACGGCCTCGGCCTTCATTTTCGGCTCCGCCACGATCGGCTCGTAGTTGAAGCAGGCGACCCGGTGGCCGGCGTCGCCGGCGATGCCCTCGAGCGGCGGCACCTCCGAGCGGCAGCGCTCGATCACGCGGAAGCAGCGGCTCGCGAAGCGGCACGCCTCGGGCGGGTCGATCGCCGTCGGGACGTCGCCCTCGAGGACGATCCGCTTCGTGAACCGGCGCCTGGTCAGCGTGGGCACCGAGGAGAGCAGCGCCTGGGTGTACGGGTGCAGCGGGTTGTCGAAGATCTCGGCGGCCGGTGCCGTCTCCACGATCTTGCCGAGGTACATGACCGCGATCCGGTCGGCGACGTGCCGCACGACCGACATGTCGTGCGAGATGAAGAGGTACGTCAGGTTCAGCCGCTCCTGCAGGTCGTGCAGCAGGTTCAGGATCCGGCTCTGCACCGAGACGTCGAGGGCGCTCACCGGCTCGTCGGCGACGAGGAAGGCGGGGTCGACGGCGAGCGCACGGGCAATGGATATGCGCTGGCGCTGCCCGCCGGAGAACTCGTGCGGGAAGCGCTCGATCGGCGTCCGGCGACAGCTCGACGAGGTCGAGCAGCTCGAGCACGCGGTCCCGCCGCTCGGCCTTCGTGCCCCCGCTGGGCATGCCCTCGGAGACGATCGCCTCGACCTTCATCCGCGGATCGAGCGAGCCGTACGGGTCCTGGAAGACGAGCTGGGCGCTCCGGCGGAATCGCCTCAGCTCGGGCCCCTTCGCGGCGAGCACGTCCATGCCCTCGTAGCGTCACGCTGCCCTCGCTTGCCGGGATGAGGCGCAGCACGAGCCGCGCGAGCGTGCTCTTGCCGCAGCCGGACTCGCCCACGAGCGCGAGCGTCTCGCCCTGCCGCACGTCCAGGTCGACGCCGTCCACCGCCGACAGCCAGCTCGTCGGGCGCCCGAAGAAGTCCCGAGCCACCGGGAAGCGCTTGCCGAGCCCTCGGACCGTCAGGAGGGCGTCAGCGGATCCGGAGCTCGAAGGGCTTCGGGTTGTAGCACCGGAGCTCTCGGCGGCCATCGAACCTCTCGAGGTCGGGGTGTTCCGCATCGCAGCGCGGGATGCGGTTGGGACAGCGCGGCGAGAAGCGGCACGCGGCAGGCAGCGCGGTCAGATCGGGGACACGGCCGACGATGACGGGCAGCCGCTCCCCCGCGTCGGTCAGATCGGGCATGCTGCGCATCAACCCCTGGGTGTAGGGATGGCGCGGGTCCTCGAAGATCGAGGCTACGGTGTCGGCCTCGACGATCTCCCCGGCGTACATGACCGCGACGCGGTCGGCGATCTCGTGGACGACTCCGAGGTTGTGCGTGATCAGGATCACGCTCATCCCGAGGTCGTCCCGCAGACCGGCGAGCAGGTCGAGGATCTGGGCCTGGATCGTGACGTCCAGGGCGGTCGTCGGCTCGTCGGCGACGAGCAGCCTGGGCTCCAGCAGAAGCGCCGTCGCGATCATCACGCGCTGGCGCATCCCGCCGGAGAACTGGTGCGGGTAGTCGCCGAACCGCGCCGCCGCCCGCGGGATCCCGACGCGCTGGAGCATCTCGATCGCCCGCTCCTTCGCCTCCTTCTTCGTTCCCGGCTCCGTGGGCGAGGACGGTCTCGGTCATCTGGCTGCCGATCGTGAACGAGGGATCGAGGCTCGTCATCGGCTCCTGGAAGACCATCGCCACGTCCTTGCCGCGAACGCTTCGCATCTCGCGCTCGCTCAGACCGACCAGGTCGCGCCCGTCGAGGAGCGCGCTGCCCGGACGTGATCGTCGCCGCCGCGGGCAGCAGCCGCATCAGGCTGAGCACGGTCATGGTCTTGCCGCAGCCGCTCTCGCCGACGAGGCCCATGATCTCGCCGCGCCTGACGGTGAACGACACGTCGTCCACCGCAGCGAACGAGCCGCGCCGGCGGCGGATCTCCGTCGTCAGCCCCTCGACGACGAGCAGGTCCGATGCGGCACGAGACGGCCACCGCGGAGGACGTCCCGCTCGGGTCGGTGCCGGCCATCAGAAGCGTCGCAGCCGCGGGTCGAAGATGTCGCGCAGCCCGTCGCCGAGCGAGTTGAGCCCGAGCACGATCAGGGCGATCATCGCGCCGGGGACGACGGCGGCCCACGGCGAGATGGTCCAGTAGTTGCGGCCCTCGGCGACCATGGCGCCGAGGCTCGGCGTCGGCGGCTGTGCGCCGAGGTTGATGAACGAGAAGCCTGCCTCGGCGACGACGGTCCAGGCGACGTAGTAGGAGGCCATCACGAGCACCGTCCCCATGACGTTCGGGACCATGTGGCGAAGCAGGATCCGCCACTCCGGCACTCCGAGCATCCTGGCCGCCTCGACGAACTCTCGCTCCGACAGCGTCCTCACCTGGGCGCGCACGATCCGCGCGAAGCCGGCCCAGAGGATCACCGCGACCGCGATCACGACGCCCTGGAGCCCCTTGCCGACCATCCCGGCGACGATCACCGCCACGAGCAGGAGCGGGAACCCCCAGGTCAGGTCGATCAGCCCGCTGATCGCGGTGTCCCGCCTGCCCCCGAAGTAGCCCGCGACAGAGCCGAAGACGAGGCCGATCGCGATCACGAGGAATCGTCACCCCGACGCCGATCAGGACCGCGATCCCGACCCCGCCGATCGCGCGCCACATCAGGTCGCGCCCGTAGTGGTCGGTGCCCAGGGGGTGCGAGCTGCTCGGGGGCTGGAGCGCCTCGGCGAGCCGCTGCTCCTCCCAGAGGTGGTGCAGGCTCGGCGTGAGCAGGATGACCGCGCCGACGATCCCGACGAGCAGGAAGAAGATCGTCAGGACGAGGCCGACCAGCGCCATCTTGTTCGCCTTGAGGAGCGCGAACGCGTCGCGGAGACGCCCCTCTGCGCCAGCGGGGACGTTCTCGACGCCGGCAAGGTCGACGACTGGCTCGGTCGTCGCCATTTCGCTACGCGGCCCTCGCCCGGTCGCGGACGCGCGGGTCGATCAGCTGATGGGCGACGTCCGCGAGGAAGTTCGACATGATCACGATGGCCGTGAACAGCAGCGCCAGCGTCTGGGCGAGCGCGTAGTCCCGCTTCAGGATCGACTGGACGAACTGGAACCCGAGGCCCTCGTAGCGGAAGATCACCTCGACGATCAGCGTGTACCCGAGCACGAGCGGGATCGTGACGCCCGCCAGGGCGATGACGGGCACGAGCGCGTTGCGAAGGGCATGGACCCAGAGGATCCGCTTCCCGGCCAGGCCCTTCGCGTTCAGGGTGCGGACGTAGTCCTTCGAGAGCTCCTCGAGCGTCGACGACCGCATCAGGCGCATGTTCACGGCCATCGACTCCATCGCGAGCACGACCGCTGGGAGCGCGAGGTGGTCGAGTCCTCCGGGCCCCGCCGGCGGAAGCCAGCCGAGCCTCACGGCGAAGAGCTGGATGAGGAGCACCGCCAGGAAGAAGTTGGGGATGCCCATGCCGAGGACGGCGATCAGGCGCGCGCCCTGGTCGAACGGCCGGTTACGCCCCCAGGCCGCCAGCAGGCCTAACGGGATCGCAAGCACGTACACGATCACGAGCGCGGCGAGGCCGAGCTTCAGCGTCTGGATCCCGGCGTCCCTGATCACGTCGGTGATCTTGGCGCCGTTCACGAGCGAGCTCCCGGGATCGCCCGTCACCACGTTCTTCATGAAGATGAAGTACTGGGCCGCAAGCGGCTCGTTCAACCCGAGCCGCTCCTTGACGTCGTTCACGAGCAGCTCTGTGCCCGTGATGCTCACGATCGACCCGGTCACGTCCCCGGGCGCGACACGCAGCCCGTAGAAGATCAGGAGGGACGCGATCAGGAGCAGGAGGAGCGCGTAGAGGAAGCGCTTGAGGATGAACGTGGCCATCGGCGCGCACGGCTAGCGGGTGGCCGCGCGGCCGCCCGCTACAGCATGGTAAGGCGAGATCAGGACGCGATGTAGACGTCGTTGTAGAACGGGTACAGCATCGTCTCGAGCGGGGTGTAGCCCATGACGGTCGTCTGGTGCACCCAGGTGTCGTTCCGGGTCAGGATCGGGATCTCGGGAAGCTGCTCGGCCCAGGCGAGCTGGAACTCCCGCGCGGCCTCCTCGAGTGTCGCTTCGTCCGGAGCCGTCTGCCACTTCGTGACGGCCGCGGCGATGTCGGGCAGGTCGCCGTTGAAGGCCGTGCTCGGGAATGCCTGGAAGAAGATGAGCAGGTCGACCGGCGACGACCACAGCCACTCGAAGCCCCACGCGTCGACCGAGAGCGCTTCCTCGGGCGCCGCTGCCGCGGCGACGATACCGAAGTACTCCGCCGCGTCGGGGACGTCGAGCTGCATGTCGACGCCGACCTCCGCCAGCATGGGCACGATCGCCTGATCGACCGCCGCCGTCGTCGGCTGGTAGTTGTCGTTGCTCGTGAGCGTGAACGAGAGCTTCTGCCCGTCCTTCTCGCGGATGCCGTCGGAGCCCTCGACCCAGCCCGCCTCGTCGAGAAGCGATGCAGCCATCTCGGGATCGAACTGGTTGAACTGCCTCGACTCCCGGCTCGTACCACTTGAAGTTCGGCGCGATCGGTCCGTAGGTCGCCACGGCCTGGCCGAAGAAGAGCGAGTCGGCGAGGGACTGGCGGTCGATCGCGTGCGAGATCGCCTGGCGCACGCGGACGTCGTCGAATCCTCTATCCGTCTGCTGGGCGTTGAGGCCGATGAAGAAGTTCGACAGGCTCGGGAAGCTGACCGTGACGAGATCGCCGTTGGCCTGGAGCCGCTCGATGTCCTGTCCCGCCGGGTTCTTGACCACGTTGACGGTGCCGCCCTCGATCTCGTTGGCCCGCTGCCCCGCCTCGAGGATGGGAACCCACTTGACGGAGTCGAGGTAGGCGGGACCGGTGTTCGTGATGTACGGGACGTTCGTGCCTGGGTAGGCATCCCAGCGGTTCACCACGACCTCGGTGCCGGGCTGGAAGCTCGCCAGCGTGAACGG
Source organism: uncultured Thermoleophilia bacterium (assembly GCA_963838105.1). GTDB lineage: Bacteria > Actinomycetota > Thermoleophilia > Gaiellales > Gaiellaceae > CAWJNF01. The sequence goes on from CAWIQC010000025.1 coordinate 59,623, forward strand.
CCCCGACCCGTCCGCCTCGGTCGCGCCGTAGTCCTCGCCGAGCTCCGCGCGCTTCGCGAGGTTCTGGATCATCGCGTACTCGGTCGCGAGCGTCTCCGGGAACGCCGTGAACGGCGCGCTCATGGTGCAGACCACCGTCGTCGCGTCGGGAGCCTGCACGTCGGAGACCGTGGGCCAGAAGATCGCGTTCTGTCCTGGCCCGCCGGCGTCGCCGGTGGCATCCCGGAACGCGTTGAAGTTGTCGGCGATCACCTGCGCGTCGAGCGGCGCGCCGGACTGGAACGTCAGCCCCTCGCGGATCATGAACGTCCAGGTGAGCAGGTCCTCCGAGATCTCCCACGAATCGACGAGCCCAGGCTGGTAGCCACCCTCCGCATCGCGGACGACCGTGAACTCGTACAGCGCCACGTAGGCCGGATCGGCCCAGTTGGACTGGACCGTGTCCATCCGCGTGAAGTCGCGGTCGTACCCCTCGATGAGCTGCCCGCCGGTTACCGGCTCGCCGGCCGGCTCCTCGGCCGGCGGCTCTTCGGCCGCGGCCGTGTCGGCCGGCGGCGTCTCGGCCGGGGGCTCCCCCTCCGCGGGCGGAGCGGCGGCCTCCTCGTCGTCTCCGCCACAGGCGGCGAGCAGCGCGCCCGCGACCGAGACGGTGATGCCGAGGGCGGCCGAGCGCTTGAAGAAATCGCGCCGCGTGATCTGGCGCGCGGTGTAGTCGTCGACCAGCTGCTCGACCGAGTCCTTCTCCGGTCCGGAATCGTCCCTATTCCTCACCCCAACCCCTCCTCTTCGGTGTCGTGCTACGGCTCAATCAGTTTAGACGCACGGACGCGCGCAAATGGCTAGAGAATCGTTTTTCCGCGCGGCCCATCTTCCCGGATCCTCGGCGAATGTCAAGCTCGATGGCTGACGCTAATTGACCACCTAGGGGGCGGGCGCCGTGGATTCGCGCTGAACGAGCGTGGGCGGCGTCCGGACGACGAAGCTTCGGGGCTCCCCGCCGTCGATCGTCTCGAGCAGGCAGTCGACTCCCCCGCGGGCCATCTCGGCAAGCGGCATGTGCACTGTCGTCAGCGAAGGCTCGAGGTAGCCGGCGATCGGCGAGTCGTTGTAGGCGATGACCGACATGTGCTCCGGCACGCGGATGCCCAGGCGGCGGGCTGCGGCCAGCGCAGGTACGGCGGCGGTCGGGCTCCAGACCGCGATCGCCGTCGGGCGCGGCTCTCCCTCGAGCAGCTGCTCCGTGGCGAAGAGAACGCTCTCGTCGTCGACCGGGCAGTGGCGGACGAGCCGTGCGGGGACACGGAGCCCGGCCGCATGGATCCCGGACCGGAAGCCGTCGAGGCGCCGGCTGGCGGGATCGAGGTGGGCCGGCCCGGCGAGGTAGCCGATCCGCCGATGGCCGAGACCGACGAGATGGTCGACGGCCATTCGCATCCCGAGCTCGTCGTCGACGGTCGCGCTCGGCCCGATTCCGGCCACGCGGCGGTTGATGAGGACGAAGGGCAGGCTCTCCTCCTTGAGCTCGTGGATGAACTCGTCGGTCACGAAGACGCTCGCGATGAGGAGCCCGTCGACCCGCCGCTCGAACAGAAGCCGCCGATACGCCTCGCCGCGTGACACGAAGTCGGCCGTATCGGCGATGAGCGTGACGTAGCCCGCCGAGGCGGCGGCGCTCTCGACGGCGGCGAGGATCTCGGCGTTCTCGTAGTAGTACGCCAGGTTGATGATGATCCCCAGGCTCATCGTGCGAGCGAGCCGGAGGCCTCGCGCCATCGCGTTCGGCCGGTAGTTGAGCTCGCGCGCCGCGTCGAGGATCCGCTCGCGAGTCTCGAGCCGGATCGAGACGGTCGGATCGCCGTTCAGGACCCTGGACGCGATGGACGTGCCGACGCCGGCCGCTTGCGCGACGTCGGCCAGCCGCGCCGTTCGGCCGCCCCGGCCAGCCTCAGCCATCGGAGCGCATGTCGCCCTCGACTAGCGAAGGAGGTCCTTCGGGAGGCCGATGCGGTTGAACTCGTTCGCCGCGGCCTCGGCGTGCCGGTGCCCGTTGCGAAGCGAGATCATGTGGTGGCCCGGCAGCAGCGCATCCCATTCGAGGGCCGCGATCTTGTTGCAGGACGCCGCGTACTCCTGCACGTTCGAGTCCTTGACGTTCTGCAGGATGATCGCCCCGCCCCAGAAGACGCCGTCCGACGAGAACATGTACGTGCGGTCGCGGCCGACCATGCGGACGCAGTAGTGGCCCATGCAGTGACCTGGCGTGGAGACGAGCTCGAGCTCGAGATTGCCGACCGGGATACGCGTCCCGTCCGTGAACTCGTCGTCGACCTCGCACGGCTCCCACTCGTAGTCCGCGGGATAGAAGCCGAACTGCTTCGCCCAGTTCAGCCCGATCTGCTCGGCGTCGGCGACGCGGATGAAGGGCGCGGCCTCGACGCCCGCCCAGACACGAGCGCCGGTGGCCCGCCGCAGCGCGGCCGCGCCGCCGGCGTGGTCGGCGTGGTAGTGGGTGATCACGATCGTCGAGATGGCTGCGGGGTCGAAGCCGTCCTCGCGGATCAGGTCCAGGATCTCATCGGACGCCGGGGCCGAAGCCCGCGTCGATGAGCGCGAGCTCGCCGCCTCCGTCGACGAGGTAGGTGTGGCAGTCGAGGCGGTGGGTCAGGTTGAACCCGTAGTCGCCGCCGCCGACGAGATGGACGTCATCTGTGAGTTTCATTCAGCTCTCCGGAACGCTGTAGGCGTGGGCGGTGAGGCCGCCGTCGACGACGAGGTTGACCCCGGTGACGTAGGCGGCGTCGTCGGAGGCGAGGAACGAGAAGGCGGCGGCCATGTCGTCCGCGGAGCCGAGCCGGCCCATGGGCACGACGGGGAACCCCTCGCGACGCCAGGTGTCCATGAGCTCCTCGCCGACGAGATCGACGGACTGCTGCGTGTCGCTCGGGCCCGGGCTGATGCAGTTGACCCGGATGCCGTGCGCCACGAGCTCGAGCGCCATCGTCTTGACGAGGTTCGCGGTCGCGGCCTTGGCGGCGTTGTAGTGGGCGAACTCCGGCGAGCCGCCGAGGGACGAGATCGACGCCGTGTAGAGGATGACGCCGCCGCCTCCCTGCTCGACCATCGCCCGCGCCGCCCGCTGACCGATGACGAACGACGCGGTGAGGTTGACGGCGATCACCCTGAGCCAGGAGTCGTCCTCCATCTCGAGGAACGGCTCCTTCGTCCAGGCGGCGGCGTTCGAGATCACGACGTCGAGCCGGCCCGCGCCCTCGTAGGCCTCCCGCACGGCGCGGTCGCACTCCTCGACCTGGGACAGCTCGGCGAGGATCGTGCCGGGCGTCGCGCCGGCCGCCTCGAGCTCTGCGGCGACGGCGTCGAGCCGCTCCTGGACGCGGTCGACGATGTAGACGGTCGCAGCTCCTTCCGCCGCGAAGCGCAGCGCGGTGGCCCGTCCGAAGCCGCTGCCGCCGCCGGTCACGAACACGACCTTGCCGCTGTGCCGCCCGGTGCGATCACGAGAGCCGCCCCGCCGGAGAAACGATTTTCCAGACGCCCGATCTTCGCCGCCCCCGTGCTCGGCTGTCAAGGCGGTGCGAGGCGCCGAGCGCCCTCGAGGCCGTGGGCCATGCGCCCGAGTAGGCTCTTGCCCGTCCAACGAGCACGGAGGTCTTGCATGAGCCGCTACCCGAACCTCTTCAGCCCGCTGCAGATCGGGCCGGTCACGGTGCGCAACCGCATCATGCAGACGGCACACGTCAAGCTCTTCACGACCGACGGCCACGACTCCCAGCGCAACGTCGCCTACCAGGCCGCACGGGCCAGGGGCGGCGCCGGGCTCCTCATCACCGGCAACCGGCTCGTCCACCCCACCTCCACCACCGGCATGCCGCGCTTCGCCTACCAGTACGTCAAGGGCGCTCTGGAGGTCGACAAGGTGATGACGGCCGCCGTGCACGAGCACGGTGCGGCCATCTTCACCCAGCTCAACCACTTCGGCGTCAACGCGACGAGCGACTCAGCGGACGACTTCCGCGTCCTCTGGGGACCGTCGGCGGTGAAGTCGCCCGCCTACGGCGAGACGGCGAAGGCGATGGAGCACGAGGACATCGCCGAGGTCGTGGACTGGTGGGCCCGCTCCGCGGAGCTGTCCAGAGAGGCCGGCTTCGACGGCACCGAGGTCCACATCGCGCACAGCTACCTGCTGCACCAGTTCCTCTCGCCGCTCTACAACAAGCGCGACGACGAGTACGGCGGGTCGTTCGAGAACCGACTGCGTTTCACGCGCGAGGTGATCGCCGAGATCCGGCGGCGCTGCGGGCGCGACTGGGCGGTCGGCGTCCGGGTAACGCTCTCCGACTTCATCCCCGGCGGCCTCACCGCCGGCGACGCCTGCCAGACGGCGAGGCTGCTCGAGGACGACGGGCAGATCGACTACGTCAACGTCTCGGCCGCCGGCTACCACAACATCCACATGGCCATCCAGCCCTCGGACGAGCCCGACGGCTTCCTCGTCGACCTCGCCGCGGAGGTGAAGAGCGCCGTCCGCGCCGTCCCCGTGTTCACGATCGGCGGGATCAAGGACCCGGCCATGGCCGAGGCGATCCTCGCCGAAGGCAAGGCCGACATGGTCGCGATGACCCGTGCCCAGATCGCCGACCCCGAGCTGGCCAACAAGGCGATGGAAGGGCGCGAGGACGAGATCCACCACTGCATCCGCGGCAACCAGGGCTGTATCGGACGAGTCTTCAAAGGCCTCCCTATCACCTGCACCGTGAACCCGGCCACGGGGCGGGAGGCGCGGTTCGGCGCCGGCACGCTCGAGCCGGCTGCAGAGCCCAGGCACTGGCTCGTCGTCGGCGGCGGGCCGGCAGGCATGCGGGCGGCCGCGATCCTCGGCAAGCGCGGGCACCGCGTCACGCTGGTCGAGCAGGAGGACGAGCTCGGCGGCCAGGTCAACCTGATCCTGAAGACACCCGGCCGGGAGCCGTTCGGCTGGATCACGAAGGACCTCGTCGTGCACATGGCGAAGGGCGGGGTCGAGATCCGGCTCGGGACCGAGGCGACGCAGGAGCTCGTCGAGGAGATCGGCGCCGACGGCGTCGTCGTGGCGACCGGCGCCGTCCCGTCGCGATCCGGGTTCTCGATGGTCAACCCGATGGTCGATCGGCTTCCCGGAGTCGATCAGGAGAACGTCGTGCACGCCTGGGACGTGCTCACCGGCGAGCGGCCTGTCGGGCAACGCGTCGTCGTGCTCGACGACGACGGCAGCCGGTACGCGGCCGGCGTCTGCGAGGTGCTGCTCGACCAGGGCAAAGAGGTCGAGGTCGTGAGCCGCTTCAACGCGCTCTTCCCGCAGACGCTCTACAACCTCGACCTGGCGACGCTCTACGGCCGCCTCATGTCGAAGGGCCTGAGCGATCGGCTCAACTCGTGGGCCAAGTCCGTGGACGGATCGACGGTCACCGTGCTCAACCTCTTCACCGGGCAGGAGAGCCTGCTCGAGGCCGACACCGTCGTCCTCGCGACGGGCCCGAAGGCGAACGACACCCTGTATCTCGCGCTCAAGGGCACGGTCGCGAACCTGCACCGGATCGGCGACTGCGTGGCCCCTCGCAAGCTCGACCACGCGATCTACGAGGGCGAGCTGGCCGGGCGCGAGCTCTGGGATCCGGAGGAGCGCTACATCTACGAGGGAGAGCTCGAGCGGGCGGAGGCGCTGGTCTGAGGGGCCGCGGGACGAGCGGGCCCGTCGGACGGCCCTACAGGCCGGTCGAGCGGGCGGATGGCCGGCCCCTACAGGCCCTCGGGTCGAGCGGGCCGGATGAGATCCGGCCCCTACAGGCCCCGGGTCGAGCGGGCCGGTCGGGACCGGATCCACGGCTCCGCATCAGGCGGAGTCAGCCGAACGCGCCGACTTCCTCGTAGCGGAAGCAGGAGACGACGTGGTCGTTGACGAGGCCGCACGCCTGCATGAACGCGTAGCAGATGGTCGGCCCGACGAAGCGAAAGCCGCGGCGCTTCAGATCCTTGCTCATGGCCTTCGACTCGGCCGTCTCGGCCGGGATCTCGCCCACGGCCGTCCAGCCGTTCACCAGCGGCTCGCCGCCGACGAAGCTCCAGAGGTAGGCGGCGAGGCTTCCGTGCTCCTGCCGCACCGCGAGGGTCGCGCGGGCGTTCGCGACCGCGGACTCGACCTTGAGGCGGTTGCGGACGATGCCCGGATCGGCGAGCAGCCGCTCGACGTCGTCCGGGCCGAAGCGCGCGACGGCCTCCACGTCGAAGCCGGCGAAGGCCCGCCGATAGCCCTCCCGCTTCCGCAGGATCGTCGTCCACGAGAGACCGGCCTGAGCGCCCTCGAGGACGAGCATCTCGTAGAGATGGCGGTCGTCGCGCGACGGCACGCCCCACTCCTCGTCGTGGTAGGCGACGTAGAGGGGATCGGCGACCGGCGCCCACTCGCAGCGAACTCGTTCCGTCATCCGTCCGCCTCGAGCAGATCGAGGAAGGCACGCGGCGAATAGATGGGGAACCTGCGCGCCAGCGCGAGGAGGTGAGCGTCACCAGAGACGAGGGCCGCCTCGCTCGAATGCGCGAGAGCGATCAGGTAGTCGTCGGAAGCGTCGGGCGCACGCAGCGGTGCTGGCTCACGCGGGTCGGCCACCAGCAGCGCCGACTCGCGCAGCACCTCGACGAGCAAAGGGGCGTCCGGGGGCAACCGACTTCGAACCGCGGGCCGGGCGAGCGTCCGCTCGAGCTCCACCAGCAGCAATTCTGAAACGACGATCTCGAGCTCGCCCAGCTCCCAACGGCTGACCAGCTGCCGAGGCGGTCCCGAAACGGAGAGCACCGCCGAGACGAGAACGTTCGTATCGAGAACGGCACGCGCCAGGCGACGGTGAGGCACCTACGCGGACGCCCTTCGCTCCCTGCGCAGCTCCTCGCGCGCCTCGTGCTGTGCTTGGAGCGCGAGCTCCATCGCCTCGTCGGGGTCCATGGTCGCCTTTGCCCAGAGACGCTCCATGAAGCCGACGAAGAGCTGGCGCCGAAGCGCCTCCTCGATCACCTCGCTGTCGCGCTTGCCCCTCCGGGCGGCCTGGAGCTTGACTGCCCGCAGGACGTCCTCGTCGAGCGTGACCGTCGTGCGCACCTTCGCCATAACCGCATCATAGCATCATGATGCGAAGCCTAGATCGCAGCGCCGCCAGCACCGCGTCGCCGAACTGGGTGGTCGTCGCCGTCCCACCCAGATCGGGTGTCGGCGCCTCGCCCAGCGCCCGGTCGACGGCCGCCTCGAGCCGGCGCGCCTCGTCGTGGCGCCCCAGCCCGTGGGCGAGCATGAGCGCCGTCGAGCGCAGCATGCCGGCCGGGTTGGCGATCCCCTGGCCGGCGATGTCGGGCGCCGAGCCGTGCACGGGCTCGAAGATGCCGGGGCCGCTCCCGCCCAGGCTGGCCGAGCCGGCGAGGCCGAGACCGCCGGTGACGGCGGCGGCCTCGTCGGAGAGGATGTCGCCGAACATGTTGTCCATGACGAGCGTGTCGAAGCGCTCGGGAGCCTGGACGAGCTGCATGGCGGCGTTGTCGACCAGCATGTGCTCGAACTCGACGTCGTCGTAGTCGCCGGCCACCTCGGCTGCGACCCGCCGCCACATGCGCGACGTCTCGAGCACGTTCGCCTTGTCGACCGAGGTGAGCCGCCGGCGCCGCGTGCGGGCGAGCTCGAAGGCCTGCCTGACCACGCGCTCGACCTGGCCCGGGTGGTACTCGCACGTGTCGAAGACGGTGCCGTCCTCGCGTACGCCGCGGGCGCCGTAGTAGATGCCGCCGATCAGCTCGCGGACGATGAGGAGGTCGACGTCGCCCTGGCGCGCCGGGCGCAGGTTCGCGAAGAGGCCGAGCTCGGCCCGGAGCTGCATGATCCCCTGCTCGGGCCGCACGTCGGCGGCGTCGAACTCGGGGTGGCCGACCGGCGCTTTCAGGATCGCGTCGGCGCCGCGGCAGGCCTCGAGCGTCTCGTCGGGGAGCGGAGCGCCGGTGGCCCGGATCGCCTCTCCCCGAACAGGCGCTCTTCGATCTCGAGGTCCGGAAGCAAGGCGAGCAACGCGCGCCGTGCCTCCGCCGACGACCTCGGGACCGATGCAGTCGCCGGGGAGCAGGACGATCTTCACGCGAACGGCACCGCCTGGCCGAGTAGGCGGGCCGGATGAGATCCGGCCCCTACACCCTCACGGATCGACCCTGGCCGTCACGCCGCGACCAGCCGGGACGGCACGCTCTCGACGTACTCGAGCGCTTCCTGGAGCGAGACGACATCGGCGTACTTCGCCTGGATGTCGAACAGGTTCGCCTCGTGCGGAGCCTGCGCACGGTCGCCGACGCAGTCGCGCGGGACGAGCGTCGGCCAGCCGTGCTGCAGCAGGTCGATCGCCGTCGCGCGGACGCAAGCCGATCGTGGTCGCCCCGCAGAGGATCACCGTGTCGACGCCCTGGGTCGAGGAGGATCGTGGCGAGGTTCGTGCCGAAGAAGCCCGACGCGCCCTTCTTCAGCACGACGGGCTCGTCGTCGCGGGGGTCGAGCCGCGGGTCGATCTCGACCCAGGGCCCGTCGAGCTGGAGCTCGGCCGAGCGCAGGGGCCTTCTGCACCCAGAGACCGCCGTCCTCGCAGGTGCGGCTCGAGGCCGATGGTCGTGTAGACGACCGGAAGGCCCTTCGCCCGCGCCGCGTCGAGTAGCCGCCGCGTGGCCTCGACCTCGGCGCTGAGGTCGGAGCCGAGCAGGCACTCCGGATCGGTGAACCCGCAGGTGAAGTCGATGACGAGGACGCCGGGCCGCTCGCCCCACGTGAGCGACTGCCCGAGCCGCGCCTCCCGGTAGACCTCGCGCGCTTGTTCGTCGACTGACATCGCTCATGACTAGACCACCGCCTTCTGTGCCACGAGCTCTTCCCCGAAGCGGGCGCGCTTCACGAACTGGCCCGCGCCGGGCTGGCCGACGAGCTCGTCGTTCTCGACGATCACCTGGCCGCGCACCAGGACGACCTCGGGCGCGCCGACGACCTGCGTGCCCTCGAAGAGGTTGTAGTCGACGTTCGAGTGGTGCGTGGCCGCCGAGATCGTGTGTGGCTTCTCGGGATCCCAGACGACGATGTCGGCGTCGGAGCCGGGGGCGATCGTCCCCTTGCGCGGGTACAGGCCGAAGGACTTCGCGACGTTCGTGGAGACGAGCTCGACGAACCGGTTCCACGAGAGCCGCCCCTCGCTCACGCCGAAGTGGTGCAGCATGTGCAGGCGGTTCTCGATCCCCGGGCCGCCGTTCGGGATCTTCGAGAAGTCGTCCTTGCCGAGCGTCTTCTGCCCGTCCCAGTTGAAGGGGCAGTGGTCGGTGGAGACGACCGAGAGCACGTCCGTCGCGAGCGCGTGCCAGAGGTGCTCCTGGTGCTCCTTCGGCCGGGGCGGCGGCGTGTAGATGTACTTGCCGCCCTCGAAGTTCGGCTGATCGAGCGCCGTCTCGTCGATGAAGAGGTACTGCGTGCAGGTCTCGCCCCACGCCTGCCAGCCCTTCGTGCGCGCCTGGTCGATCGGGTCGATCGCCTCCTTGCAGGAGACGTGGACGACGTAGAGCGGGCAGCCGGCGACCCGTGCCAGCTGGATGGCCCGGTTCGTGGCCTCCCCCTCCGTGATGGGAGGTCGGGTCCGCGCGTGCCAGATCGGCTCCGTGTGGCCCTCGGCGACCGCCTTCTTGACGAGCACGTCGATCGCGTCGCCGTTCTCGGCATGCACCATGACGAGCGCCCCGGTCTCGGAGGCGACCGACATCGTCCTGAAGAGCGTCTCGTCGTCCACCATGACGGCGCCCTTGTAGGCCATGAACAGCTTGTAGGAGGTGACGCCCTCGTCCGGCAGCTTGGCGAGCTCGTCCAGCGTCCCGCCCTCGCGTAGGTCGGTGACGCCGATGTGGAAGCCGACGTCGATCAGCGGCTTGCAGCGCTCGATCTTCTCCTGGTACTTCTCGAGCGCGGCCGGAAACGACTCGCCCGGGCGTCTGCATGCAGAAGTCGATCAAGCAGGTGGTGCCGCCGAACGCCGCCGACGCCGTGCCGGAGGTGAAGTCGTCGCAGGTGACCGTGCCGCCGAACGCCATCTCGAGGTGCGTGTGCGGGTCGATGGCGCCCGGCATGACGACCTTGCCGGTCGCGTCGATCACCTTGTCGGCGGGGACGTCGAGCGCCTGGCCGACCAGCGTCACCGTCCCGTTCTCGACGAAGACGTCGCCGACGTAGTCGTCCGAGGCGGTGACGATACGGCCACCCTTGATCAGCACGGACATGTGTGTCTCCCTTCTCGCGGCGGGCCACCCCGCGCGGGCCGGACGGGATCGGGCCCGCTCCCGTGCACGGTATCGCTCAGCCGGCCTCCGCCGCCAGGCAATCCTAGGTCGCTCGGGCGCCGCCGGCTGCCGTGTCCGGCGGGACCTCGAGCTCGAGCCCCTCGACCTCCCCGAGCTCCTCGGCCACCTGAGCCTCGAGCGGCACCTGCGCGGCGCCGCGGCGGCGCAGGACGATTGCCGCCGCTACGAGCACGATCGCGACGACGACGAGGATGAAGACGGTCGTGGCCGTGCCGAGCGCGTAGAGGTCCGGCCGGATCACCGAGCCGGTCGTGAGCGCGAAGATCTGGATCGGCAGCGTCAGCGTGCCCGAGGCGATGACGAGCGCTGTCCGGTCGTACTCGTTCCAGGAGAGGACGAAGCCGAACAGGAACGCACCGAAGAGGCCCGTCCAGATCAGCGGGAGAGTCACCTCGCGGAAGGTGCGCGGGGTCGAGGCGCCGAGATCTCGCGCCGCCTCCTCGACGCGCACGTCGTAGCGGTTCCAGACCGCGACCATGACGAGGAAGCCGAACGGAATCGCCCAGACGACGCCCGTCCCGATGGCTGCGAGCCCGCCGAACTCGGTCAGGACGCTCGGCCAGTCGAAGTCCTTGCCCATGAACTGCCAGAAGAGCGACGTGCCGAGGCTGAGGAGGAAGCCGGGGGTCATCAGGGCGAGCATGATCACGTAGAAGAGGACGCCGTCGCCGGGGAAGCGGCGCCTGAACGCCATCGACAGCGAGAGCGAGAGCAGCGACGCGAGCGCACCGCACGATGAGCGCGAGATAGAGCGACGAGAGGGCGGCCGAGCGGATCTCGGTCGCGTGCGAGGTCGGGATCGAGTCGTCGAAGAGCGACTGCCACCAGTGGCCGCTGAAGCCCTGCATCGGGAAGTGCGGCTGCCCGCGCTCGCCCTGGAAGGACAGGATCGCCATCAGGATCGCGGGCAGGTAGAGGACGGCCGTGAAGAGGACGAAGTAGGCCGCCAGCGCCCACTTCGACGAGCCTGCGCGCGCTCGCACGGCTCAGAGCTCCTCTCGCAGGTTCGAGAAGCGGAGCAGCACGAAGACGCCGAGCATCATGGCCAGCACGAGGAAGACCGCCGAGGCCGCGGCGATCGGGTACTGGATGCCGACGACGTAGTTCTGGACGATCGTCCCCACCGAGGCGACCTGGCCCGCGCCGACGAGCCGCGTCGTCCCGTAGTCGCCCATCGTCAGCACGAAGACGAAGATGGAGCCGATCACGATCCCCGGCATCGTCTGCGGGATGATCACCTCGCGGAAGCTCTTGAACCAGCTCGCGCCGAGGTCGCGGGCCGACTCGAGCGCGCTGCGGTCGACCTGGGCGAGCATGAAGAACAGCGGCGTGACCATGAACAGGATGTAGAGCTGGATCAGGAACGAGCGTGACCGAGAGCCGTGAGAAGCCGAGGATCTCGAGCGGCTCGTCGATCAGCCCGATGTCCTGCAGCACCTGGTTCACGGCGCCGTTGCGGCCCATGAGCGGGTACTGCCACGCCACCGCGCGGATCAGGTAGCTCGTCAGGAACGGCGCCAGGAGGACGAGGAAGAGCGCCACCTGGTTGCGCAGGCTCGTCACCTGGAACGTCAGGAAGTAGGCGATCGGGAAGCCGAGCAGGAGGCAGGCCCCGACCACGATCAGCGCGACGAAGAAGCTGTCCTTGAGCTGGTCCCAGTAGACGTCCGACCCGAACAGCGTCCGGTAGTTCTCGAGCGTGAAGTCCTTCTCGAAGCCGGTCAGGCTCGGCGTCCAGAAGGACACGAGGATGATCATGACGACCGGGCCGACGAGGAAGAAGAGCAGCCAGAGGGCGCCCGGCGCGGCCCAGGCCGCCGTGATCAGGCCGCGTCGACCGCCGCTCTTGCCCGCGGCTTCGGTGCCGAGGGCCCGCTCGGCCGGCGCCTGCTCGACGAGCCCCTCGACCTGCTCGATCTCGGCGACGTCGAGGCGCGGCGTCGTGCCGTCGTCAGGCCCCGAGGAGCTGGACATCCGCCTCGTCCCAGGAGATGCCGATCGGCGTGCCCTCGCGCCCGCGCAGCTGCGGGAAGCGGTCGCCGGCCACCTTCGCGAGCAGCCGCTCGCCTCCCAGCGTGAGGTGGAGCTTGACGAGGTCGCCGAGGTACTCGACGAAGACGATCTCCGGCCGGGCGCTGTTGACCTCGCCGTCGCCCGTCGGCGCCGTCGTCGTGGACCCGGACCGCCGCCGCCCTGACCGCGAGCGAGGCCGCGGAGCCGACCTGGAGCTCCGAGCCCGGCGCACGAACGCTCGCCTTGACGTGCCCGTCGTCGACGACGAGGCGATCGCCCTCCCGGGATGCCACCGTGCCGCGGATGATGTTGTTGTCGCCCATGAACGAGGCGACGAGCTCGTTCTCCGGCCTCGTGGAGATCGTCAGCGGGTCGGCGATCTGCTGGATCCGGCCCTCGTGCATGACGACGATCCGGTCGGCCATCGAGAGCGACTCCTCCTGGTTGTGCGTGACGTGGACGAACATGAGGCCGAGCTGGCGCTGCAGGTTGCGAAGCTCGACCCGCATCCGTAGCTGGAGCAGGCGGTCGAGATCGCCGAGCGGCTCGTCGAGCAGGAGCGCCTTCGGGCTCGTCACGAGCACGCGGGCGAGCGCGACGCGCTGCTGCTGGCCGCCCGAGAGCGCCCGCGGCTTGCGGTCGGCCAGCTGCGAGAGCCCCACCATCTCGAGCGTCTCCATGGCGCGCCGGCGGCGCTCCTCCTTCGGCGACCCGTGCATCTTGAGGCCGAACTCGACGTTCTCGACCACGGAGCGGTGCGGGAAGAGCGCGAAGTGCTGGAACACGGTCGTCGTCGGGCGCTTGTCGGGCGGGAGGCCCGCGAGGTTCTCCCCGTCGAGCACGATCTCGCCCGAGCGTCGGCGTCTCGTGCCCGCCGATCATGCGGAGCGTCGTCGTCTTGCCGCAGCCCGACGGGCCGAGCAGGACGACGTACTCGCCGTGCTCGATCGTCAGGTTCACGTCGTCGACGGCGACGACGCCTCCCGCGAAGATCTTCGTCAGAGCGCGTAGCTCGAGGCCCGAGCTCGCCGGCGGAGCCGGTACGGAGGGGGCGGCCGGTGCCGCCCCCTCCTCCTGATTCGACGTCTGGGCCTCGTCCGCCATTCCTCAGGCGGCGAGGAACTCGTTCCAGCGCTGGATCTGGTACTCGTTCTCCTCGAAGTACGAGTTCCAGGAGCTGTAGTTGCAGGCGCGGTCGGCGAACGAGCCGCCGTCGCGAACCTGGCCCGCCTTGACGTCGCCGACCTGGCCGGTGATGCCGGGCAGGTCCTTGGCGGCCGCCTCGCCGTCGATCCAGAACGCGTACTCCTCGGGCTCGACGAACTGCCGGGAGGTCTCCTGGACGGCGTTGTAGTAGCCCTGCCGCATCATGATGGCGCCGGGCTCGCCGGAGTGCCACCAGTTGATGTAGTCGTAGCAGGCCTGCAGCAGGCTCGGGTCGGCCTCGGCCTCCTTGGAGATCGAGTGCGTCGAGCACCAGCCGCGGAAGCCCGACGGCGGCGCCGCGTAGCGCACGTTCAGGCCCTGCGCCACGAGCAGCGCCACGGCCGGCGACCACATCGACTCGATCACGACCTCGCCCGAGGCCATGAGGTTGACGGACTCGTCGAAGGTCGTCCAGAAGGCACGGAAGTGGTCCTTCGCCTTCAGGTCGAGGAGGATCGAGACGATCCCGTCGATCTCCTCCTTCGTCATGTTGCCGAGCGAGCCGAACGTCATCATGCCGGACGCCTTGGCGGCGTTGCCCGCGTCCTGGAGGCCGATGCCGGGGTCGTTCAGCAGCGCGACGCGGCCCTGGTAGTTCGCGTTGAAGAGCTCCGGCCAGTCGACCGCCTCCGGCTCCTGGGCGATGACGTCGGCGTTGTAGCCCATCGAGTCCATGTTGAAGTTGTTCGGCGGCCCGATCGTGTAGAGCGGCTCGTCGCCGACGGTCTGGCCGGTCGCCTCGTCCACCCAGGAGACGAGCGTCCCCGCCAGCTCGCTGGGCGTCTCCGGACGAGCTCGGCCACCCGCCCGCCCCGCCTTCCGGGTCGATGTAGAGCGTGCGGAAGGGCGCGTCGCCGTCGCCGTACGTGCAGGTCGTCGAGGCCGGATCGACCTTGCCGTGGGTGATGAGCGGGGACATCTGCCCCCAGTTGGTGAGCCTCGCGATCTCCTCGTGGTGGAAGTTGCCCGCCTGGAACGCCTGGTTGTACTGGTACGTGTAGCCGGAGAAGACGTCGAACGAGCCCGGCTGCGTGATCGCCTTCTGCACCATCGTCACCGAGTCGGTGACGTCGAAGGCGAGGGTGAAGCCGAGCGCCGTCTCGCCGGCGGCCTTGATCGGGTCGATCAGGTCGACGCCGAGCCCGGTGACCCGCAGCGTGCCCGTGAACTTCGGCGCGTCGGCCGGTGGAGCCGGTGGAGCCGCGGGCTCGCCGCTCGGAGGAGCGGCAGCAGGCTCACTCGGAGCAGCAGCCTCGTCGTCGCCGCCGCACGCCGCCGCGAGCCAGCCGAGCCCGAGCGCCGCGGCCATGCCGGCGCCGCCCTTCATGAGGTCGCGGCGGGTCATGCCCCGCTTCTTGCACTCGTGATCGAGATGCTTCTCGAGCTGATCTCGATCGAGCTCCCTCCAGTCTGCCATCCCCTCTGTGCTCCTTTCTCCTCGCCGGCCTACCCGTCAGTGTGAGGACCACGGAGGCCGGACACCGCCTCTCGCGCCGTGACGGCTCTTGTATACGTGCTTTCGACCCCGCGCGTCAACAGCAACCGGTCGAAGTCTGACGTTCGCTGTATCGGGGTCCAGGCTGCCGCCCTTGGTCGCGCTCTCACATGCTTCTGAGACGTCATCGGGCCGTGTTTGTTGGGTCGACGCCCTCAGGCGGACGCCGCCTCGCCGCCGACCGCGAGCCCGCTCGTCGCCCTTCCGTGGCGCGTGAGGAAGTCGATCACGACCCGTGCGTACTCCTCGGTCGCGTCGAAGACGTTCGAGTGGGCGGCTCCCGCGGATGACGTGCTTCTCGGCGTTCGGAATCCCCTGGTAGATGCCCTCCTGCCCGCACCCGTTCGGGCCCTGGTCCCACGGCGTCATGACGTCCTCGTCGCCGCCGATCACGAGCGCCGGCGACGTGATCTTCGGCAGCAACGGCGTCAGGTCCATGTCGCACATCGCCTGGCAGGCGGCCGTGAACACCTCGGTCGTGTTCGAGTCGCGCAGGATCGTCTGGATGTGGTCGGAGAGCGCGACCTGCGTCCTGCTGACTCGAGGAAGGTCTTGGAGACGCCCTGCCACGTGATCAGCTCGGCCAGCAGCCGGCTGCCCGGCCCGGCCGGATCCGTCCGTGCGATGTCGATCCAGTTCTTGAAGATGAGCTTGCCCATCACGCCGAGCTTCGCCGCCGCGCAGTTGATGACGACCGACGTCGTCCTGTCCGGGTACTTGCCTGCGAAGGCGATGGCGACCATGCCGCCCATCGACGTCCCGTGCACGTGGGCCTGCTCGATCCCGAGCACGTCCATGAGCGCGGCCAGGTCGTCGGCCCAGACCTCCATGTCGTAGTGCTGGGAGGGCTTGTCGGAGACGCCGTAGCCGCGCATGTCCCAGTCCACGACCATGAAGCCGGCCTCGGCGATGAGCGGCGTCACGGGATCGAGGTTGTAGTGGCCGAAGCCGGCGCCGTGGATCTGCACGACCGGCTCTCCCTCACCGGTGATCCGGTGCCAGACGTTGATGCCGTTGACCTCGATCATCTGTCCTTCGGGAAGCTCCACTGGCGCTCCTTTCCTCGCAGTCGGTGGCCTACGCCTCGTCGATCGTGATCTCGACGGTCTCCGGCGGGAGCTCGTAGATGTCATGGCGGAGCTCGTCGTTGGTCGTGTAGTCGCGCTTCGGCAGCACACGCCGCGCGAGCGTGAACCGGGCCGGGCTCTGCGCGAACGGGAACGGCGTCATGCGCACCCGCCACGCGCCGGCGGGCTCCAGCTGGAGGGCCACGTCCTCCCCCAGGGCGTTCGGGGCGGGCCCGACCTCGTCGGCCTCCCCGGCCTCGAGGTCCTTGAGGCAGAAGTACAGCGAGAGCCGGTCGTACATCTGCAGCAGCTTGTAGTTCGTCCAGCGCTCGTCGTCGGAGACGCCGAGCTCGGCCGAGATGGAGCGGTAGCGCTCCTCCTGCTCGCCGACGAACTCGTCCACGAGCTCCTTGTGCTCGGCCTGACCGCTCAGGCCGAGGCTCGGCTGCGTGCCGTAGCGCCCGTTGTAGATCCCGGCCCCGTGCATCGAGATCATCATCCCGGCGTACGGGTCCTCGTGCGTCACGGCGGCGATGCACGCTCGGTAGAAGGCGAGGTGCACCGGGACGGGGACGTCGAGGAAGGCGCGCGGGCGCTCCCGCTCCGGATCCCAGCCCGGGCGGCGGTCCCACACGCCCCAGCCGTCGTCGTGGCGGATGGCCGCGAGCACCATCGACTCCCGCCGCGCCGGCGCCGCGAAGCCGTCACCTCCCCACGCGACGGCGAGCTGCCCTGAGAGGTCTGCGTGATCGGGCTGGAGCACCAGCTGCCAGCTGTCGCCGCGGTCACGAACGAGCATGGGTAGCCCCTTCCTGCGGGCGGGCCGGATGAGATCCGGCCCCTACAGCACCGTCGACGAGGTGCGCCGAGCACCTCGTCGAGCAGCCACGACGTCGCCGTACTTCGTGTCGATGTCGTAGAGGTTGGCCTCGTGCGCGGCCGGGTTCCGGTCGCCGACCGCCTCGCGAGGCACGACGACGCGGTAGCCGTGCTGGAGCGCGTCGACGGCCGTTGCGCGGACGCAGCCCGACGTCGACGCTCCGGTCACGATCACCGAGTCGCAGCCGTGCGAGGCGAGGATGCTCGCGAGCGTGGTCCCGAAGAACGCCGAGGCGAAGCATTTCACCAGCACCGCCTCGCCCGGAAGCGGCGCGATGCGCGGGTCGATCTCGACCCACCGGCTGCCGGCTTCGAGGGTCAGCAGCGCAGGCACCTTCTCGATGAAGGCCTTCGCTGCCGCCTTGGCGGCCTCGTCGAAGGCGACCGTGGTGTAGACGACCGGGAGTCCCGCCGCGCGGAACTCTCCGAAGCAGCGCCTGGATGGCGGCAACCACCCCGTCCAGGTCGCACACGAGGGGCGAGGCGGGGTCGGTGAAGCCGACGTTGACGTCGACGACGATCAGAGCCGGCCGCTCGCCGAGCCCCGCTCTGCCGTGGAATCCCTCGAACCTCACGAGGTCACCCCTTCATCGCGGGCCGGATGAGATCCGGCCCCTACGCCTTCTCCGGAGCCGGAATGTCATCCCCGCCCGCGCACGCGCGCGAGCGCCTCGTCACCCGGCTCGAGCGCCGACCAGCGCAGCGGCGTCGCCGGGGCCGGCGGCGTGAGCCGGGTCTCCTCCTCGCAGCGCTCGAGCAGCTGCTCGAGCGGCGGCCCGAAGTCGAACGCGAGCGCCTCCCCTCGCTGCTCGCGCTGGCTCGCCCGCTCCGCCTCGGTGGCGTCGACGTCCACCCTGCCGTCGTCGCCGAGCACGACGCCGTAGCCCTCCTGCGCGAACTCGCGGCTGACGAGCCCGAACGAGACGTCGCGCGCGACCGCCTCGGCGGGCCGATCGAGCCGGTCCTTCCAGCCTCCGCCGCCGGCGGTGCGGTAGACGAGCATGTCGCCCGGCTCGACCTGGACGAGGTCGCACTTCGACGGCAGGATCTCCTCGGTGCCGTCGGCGCGCACGAGCCGCTTCGAGGAGCGGCCGCCGGGCCAGCCGCCGAGCACGCCGAACGGGCGAGTCAGCCAGCGGTCGTCGTGGATCGACACCTCCCCCGGCTCGAGGTAGATGTAGCGCTTCTCGACCCCGTTGCCGCCGCGGTGGAAGCCGGGCCCGCCCGAGTCGGTGACGGTCGTGTAGCCGTCGATCCGCAGCGGGTAGTAGGCCTCGAGGTACTCGGTCGGGATGTTCTCGAACAGCGGCCACCAGGAGTGCCCGTCCATCCCGTCGCCGATCGGCCGGCCCGGGATGCCGCCGTAGAGGATCTCCATCGAGTAGAAGAACTCGCCCTGCGCGTCCCAGCCCGAGTACAGCATGTACGGGCTGGTGCCGTAGCCGGACGCCGTGTTCAGCTCCGGCGCCTGCTTGCAGAGCGCGCCGCCGAGCACGTCGAAGAGGCGGGCCAGCGCGTGGGTGCGGCAGCCGAGCGCGGCCGGGAAGCGGGGACGCAGCAGGCTCCCCTCCGGCATGACCACGTGGAGCAGGGGGTAGAAGCCGTCGTTGAAGAGGATCTGGGGATCGTTGACCATGATCAGGTAGATCCCGATGAACATCTTGAACATGCCCTCGGAGAGGTAGAAGTTGATCGGTCCGAGGGCCTGCGGATCGGTGCCCGACCAGTCGAAGAAGGCGTGGTCGCCCTCCCGCCAGATGGTCAGCTTCATCTTGAACGGCCCGTTGCCGAGGCCGTCGTCGTCGATGTAGTCCTCGAAGCTCTGCGGCACCTCGGGGATGGCGACCTGGATCAGCGTGCGCATCGCCTCGTAGGTGCGGTCGAGGAGCTTCTGCAGCGTCGCGAGGTACACGTCCTTGCCGAAGCGGTCGCACAGCTCCATCATCCGTTTCTCGCCGGCTCGGCAACCCGCGACGATCGCGAACAGGTCGGCCCGGTTCACCTCGGGCAGCCGCATGTTGTTGAGGATCAGGCGCAGAACGTCCTCCTGCACCTCGCCGCGCTCGATGATCTTGAGCGGCGGGATGATGAGGCCCTCCTCGAAGATGGTCTTCGCGCCCGTCGGCAGCGAGCCGGGCAGCGGGCCGCCGCAGTCCATCTGGTGGCCGAACTGCGACGACCAGCCGATCAGCTCGTCGTCGTAGAAGATCGGGACGAGGACGAGCCAGTCGTTCGTGTGCGAGATCGACGCGGAGCACTTGAACGGGTCCGACGTGAGGATCACGTCGCCCGGATAGATCCCCCGGTCCCACTCGTCCATCATCTCGTTGATGTAGGCGCCGAACTGGCCGACGACCATGCGGCCTTTCGGGTCGGTGATCATCGGGAACTCGTCGTGCTGCTCCCTGATGACGGGGCTCATCGCCGAGCGGAAGAGCACCGCGTCCATCTCGTAGCGGGCGCTCTTCAGCGCGCCCTCGATGATGTCGACCGTGACCGGGTCGACGTCGATGTCGGGGATCTCGGCGATCCGCGGTTTCTCGATCGTTGCCATGTTCGCCGCCCCCTACGCGCTCGGAGTGATGAGGATGTTGTAAGTTCCGGTCGACCTCGGCCTCGTAGCCCGGAAGGACGAGCGTCGTCGAGTCGAACTCGGTCACGATGGCCGGACCGGAGAAGCGCGCGCCCGGCGTGAGCTTCCCGCGGTCGTAGATCGTCGCCATGACGCGGTCGCCCTCGACGACGATCTCGTGCTCGTCGACGACGGCTGCCGAGGCATCCGCCTCACCGAGCTCGGCGGCCGGCAGCTCGGGCTTGGGCACTGCTCCGAAGCCCACGGCCCGCAGGTTGACGATCTCCGACGCGGTACCCGGCATGCGGAAGCCGTACAGCTGCTCGTGCAGGCCGTTGAAGCGCTCCTCGAGGTTGCCGAGCCCGGCCGAGCGTGCCTCGCCGGGGTCGACCGCGACCGGGATCTCGTAGCCCTGCCGGTGGTAGCGCATGTCGGCGACGTAGGAGATGCCGCGCGACTCGGGCGCGATCCCCTCCTCCTCGAGCCATTCCGCCGCGCGCTCGCCCAGGCCTTCGAGGATCGTGGCCACGTCCGCCGGGTCGGCCTCGGCCACGAGCCTGATGTACGTCTGGGCGAACTCGTCGCGGAAGTCGGCGACGAGGTCTCCGATCGCGCACAGGAGCCCGGGCGCCGGCGGGACGACCACCGGGAACGAGCCCATCAGCTTCGCCATCGCGTTCGCGTGCAGCGGGCCCGCGCCGCCGTAGGCGACGAGCGCGAACTCGCGCGGGTCGTGGCCCCGCTGGACGGAGACGACCCGGAGGGCGCCGGCCATGTTCTCGTTGACGATCTTGATGATCCCCTCGGCGGCCTGCTCGGCCGAGTCGAGCCCCATCGCGTCGGCGATCGCCTGGACCGCCGCGCGCGCGGCCTCCGCGTCGAGCTGCATCTCCCCGCCGAGCAGGCGGGGCGGCAGGTAGCCGAGCACGACGTTGGCGTCGGTGACGGTCGGACTGTCGCCGCCCTTCGCGTACGCCGCGGGCCCCGGTTCCGCGCCCGCCGACTGCGGCCCGACTCGCAGCGCCTTCGTCAGCTCGGGCACGTGCGCGATCGAGCCGCCGCCGGCGCCGACCGTGTGCACGGAGACGGACGGCACCTTGATCCGGAAGTGCCCGACTGTCGTCTCGCGGCCGATCGTCGGCTGGCCGTTCTCGCACAGCGCCACGTCCGTCGACGTGCCGCCCATGTCGAACGTGAGGATGTTGTCGAACCCAGCCTTGCGGGCGACGTACAGAGCGCCCGCGACACCGCCGGACGGGCCGGACAGGACTCCGTAGATCGGGTTGCGCGTCGCCTCTCGCGTCGTCATCAGGCCGGCGTCCGAGCGCAGGATGTTCACCTCCGCCGCAGCGCCGATCTCCCTGAGCGAGCGCTGCAGCTGCTCCATGTAGGTCGCCACGCGCGGCCTCACGTACGAGTTCATGCACGCCGTCAGCGTCCGCTCGTACTCGCGGAACTCGGGCAGGACGTGCGAGGAGAGCGTGACCGGGAAGCCCGGGTACAGGCGCTCGACGATCGCACCGATCTCCTCCTCGTGCCGCGACGAGACGTAGGAGTTGACGAGCCCGACGGTCAGCGACTCGACACCCGACTCGACGAGGTCCCGGACGATCCCTTCCACCTGCTGCTCGTCGACCGGCACGACCGTGTCGCCGCGCGCGTCCATGCGCTCGACCGCCTCGCGCGTGTCCGAGAGGAGCGCGGGCGGATCGGGCTTGATCATGATGATCCAGCCCGCGAGCGGGCCCGGGGTCTGCGAGCGCGCCAGGTGGAGGATCTGCTTGAAGCCCACGGTGGTGATCAGGCCGACGCGGGCTCCCTTCGACTCGAGCACCGCGTTCGTGGCCACGGTGGTGCCGTGGAGGATGTTGCGAATGTCGGGGACGCCGATTCCCGCCTCGTCGCAGATCCGCCGCACGCCCGTCAGCACGCCCTCGGACGGGTCGGCCGGGGTCGACGGGGTCTTCACCCGGAACTGCGCGCGATCCTCGTCGGAGACGAGGAAGAGGTCGGTGAACGTGCCGCCCACGTCCACGCCGAGCCTGTACGCCATTTGCCTTGTCCTCTCCTCGTAAGCCGGCTAGCCGGCGACCGCAGCGAACGTGCCGGCACGGTAGACCATGCCCTCGAGCTGACGCCCGAGGACCCCTTCGAGCCACGTCGCGACCTCGATCAGCGCGTCGAGGTCGATCCCGGTCTCCACGCCCTCGCCGTGGAGCATGTAGACGAGGTCCTCGGTGCAGATGTTTCCCGTCGCGCGCGGAGCGAACGGGCAGCCGCCGATACCGCCCACGGAGGCGTCGATGACCGTGGCGCCCGCCTCGACCGCCGCCAATGCGTTCGCGATCCCGGTGTTGCGCGTGTTGTGCAGGTGAACACCTACCGGTACGGGCAGTTGCGCCGCCTCGCTCCACCAGGCTCTTCACCATCGACGGAACCGCGACGCCGATCGTGTCGGCGAACCCGACCTCGTCGGCGCCGGCTTCAGCCAGCTCGCGCGGCGATCTCGAGCACCCGCCCGGGATCCACCCTGCCCTCGAACGGGACAGCCGAACGACGCGCCGATCGTCACCGTGGCGCGGCGACCGTCGGCATGGGCCCGCTCGACGACTCGCTTCGAGGCCTCCAGAGAGTCCTCGCACCGACGCGTTCGAGTTGCGCTGGTTGAACGTCTCGGTCGCCGCGAACGCCGAGTGCACCTCGCCGAGCGACGTCTCGCGCAGCCGGTCGTAGCCCTTCTCGTTGAGGACGAGGCCGGCGTAGACGACTCCCTCGCGCGGGTCGATCGCGGAGACGACCTCCTCCGCGCCCGCCATCTGCGGCACGCGCGCAGGGTTCACGAAGCTGACGGCCTCGATCCGCGGCAGCCCCGCCGCCGCGAGCCGATCGACGAGCTCGGCGCGGGTCTCGGGCGCGAGGATCGTGGGATCGTTCTGCAACCCGTCCCGGGCGGCGACGTCGCAGACGGTGACGGTGGGCCTCACAGGACACCCTCCTCTCTCAGGGAAGCGAGCTCGTCGTCGGTAAGGCCGAGCAACCCGCCGTAGACCTCACGGTTGTGGCTGCCCTCCTCCCAGGTCGCCGACCAGCGGACGGCGCCGGGCGTCTCCGAGAACTTGGGCGTGATCCCCGGACCGATGTACGTGCCGAACTCCGGGTCCTCGTGCTCGAGCAGCATGTCGCGAGCCCAGAAGTGGTCGTCCTCGAAGATGTCCGCGATCGTGTTGACGGGACCGCAGATGACCCCGGCGTCGTTCAGCACCGAGTCGATCTCCGCTGCCGTGTGGGCGGCGGCCCAGTCGGCGATGATGCCTTCGATCTCGTCCTGGTTCTCGCCTCGCGCGAGATGGGTCGCGAACCTGTCGTCGTCCTTCAGCTCGGGCCTGCCGATCGCGTCGCAGAGGCGCTTGAACACGTTGTCCTGGTTCGCCGCGATCACCATCCACTTGCCGTCCTTCGACTTGAAGATGTTGGACGGCGCGATCCCCTTCAGATGCGTGCCGCCGGGCTCGCGCACGACGCCGAGCCGGTCGTACTCGGGGACCGTCGACTCGAGGAACGCGAAGCAGCTCTCGAGCAGCGAGACGTCGATCACCTGACCCTTGCCGCCGCCGAGCGCGTCGCGCCAGTAGAGCGCCGAGAGGATGCCCTGCGCCGCGAACATGCCGGCCAGCGAGTCGCCGAGCGAGAGGTGCATGCGCGGCGGGGGCTCACCCGGAAAGCCGTTGATGTAGCGCATCCCGCTCATCGCCTCGGCGGCGGACGCGAACCCCGCCCGCGCGGCGTACGGCCCGGTCTGGCCGTATCCGGAGATCCGGGCGAGGATGATGCGCGGGTTCACGGCCGACAGGCGCTCGAAGCCGAGATTCCACTTCTCGAGCGTTCCGGGCCGGAAGTTCTCGGTGACGACGTCGGCGCGCTCGACGAGCTGGAGCAGGAGCTCCTGGCCGCGCTCGTGTCTCAGGTTGAGCGTCACGCACTTCTTGTTGCGCGACTGCACGGGCCACCACAGCGAGCGGCCCTGGTACTTCGCCTTGCCCCAGTCGCGGATCGCATCGGGCTGTCCCGGGGCTTCGACCTTGATGATCTCGGCGCCCAGGTCGCCGAGCAGGCGCCCGGTGAAGGGGCCTGCGAGGAGCTGCCCGAGCTCGAGCAGGCGCACGCCGGCGAGCGGCCCGGGCGCGTCGGTCTCGCGGGCGGTGCCGGGTGCTGCCGCGGGCTCGCTCACAGGCTCTCCGCCGATGCCGGCTCCCAGGCGCGCACCTTGGCGACGAGGAAGTCGCGGGCCTCGAGCACGTGCTCCTTCATCACGATCTCCGCGCGCTCGGCGTCACCCGCTGCCGAGCGCGGTCGTCAGCTGGCGGTGGTAGTGCTCCGAGATCAGCTTCTGCTCGGGCGAGTACCAGTAGAACGACCGGTAGACGAGCGGCAGCTGCACGACGCCGCGCACGAGCCGGGCGAGCCGAGGGCTGCCTCGCGGCCTCCAGGATGATGTCGTGGAAGCGGACGTTCTCGCGCACGAGCTCGGTCAGGTCGTCGCCGGCGCGAAGCTCCTCGAAGCGCTCGCAGCTCTCGGCCAGCCGCGCGAGGTCGTCGCGCGAGACGCGGGTGGCAGCCCGCCGGGCCGCGAAGCCCTCGAGGACGGCGCGCAGCTGGTAGAGGTCGTCGAGATCCTCGGCCTCGTACGCGCGGACGGTGGCGCCGCGGTTCGGGGCGGAGTCGAGGAGACCCTCCGTCTGCAGGACGAGCAGCGCTTCGCGGACCGGGCGTGCGCGAGATGCCGAGCTCGCGCGCGAGCTCCTCCTCCTTCAGTCGCCTGCCGGGCTCGAGCCTCCCGTCGACGATCGCGGCTCGGATGACGTCGGCCGCGACGGCACTCGCGTTGCGGGCAAGCGGCTCCCGATCGTGCTCGAGGACGCCCGCCACGGCGCCGAGCATACTGTATGCAAGAGGCTTCCGTCGCCGCAGAGCTGCCGGGCAGCAGCAACGCTGCAAGCGGGATACAGGCTGCCAGGACGGCGTATGGGGCGAGCGAGACCGTTCGGCCGGGGGTCGGGCACGCCGACGACCGGTCCTTCGCCGAGGTACCGACCGCGCGGCTGTCACAGGCGCTCCGATCTCGTCCTCGCCGGAAGACCCTGCCGCCGATGGTGAGCGCGGCGAGCTCGTCGAGATACTCGAGCGCGATAGCCACAGGTCGGTAGTCCGGCTCGGGCGTGCCGTTCGGCTGCCAGACTCGCTCGTCCGTGTCCCAGAACCGTACGGTGAACAGCTCGACGCCCCCCTTCTGGAGCTCCCCGACGAGCCGGCGGGAGGCGAAGGGGTTGCTCTCGCCGTCGGTCAGCAGGAACACGAGCGCGCTTCGTCGAGTCGGCGGCGAAGAAGTTGTCGCTCGCCATCGTCTCGAGCGCGTAGAGGTCGGTGGCGACCGCGAACGGCGACGTTCGATCGTCGCCGGGCGGGCGGTTCACGCCGATCGCTTCACGGACGACGAGCTCGAATTGATCGGCGTCCGCGGTCGGGAAGAGATGCGGCAGCGGGCGATTGGTGATCGAGGCGACCCCCACCGGCACGTCCGGCAGAAGCGCGGCGTATGGCGATCGCCGCGTCCGCGGCCCGCTCGATGCGCTTGGGCGCATTGGGCGCGCTCGCGGCGAGCATGGAACGCGTGATGTCGATGACGACGAACGCCTGCGCATCGGTCCGGCGCTCGGTCGTGCTCCGTACCCGCACGACGGGCTGGGCCGCGGCGGCGCCGAACAACGCGAAAGCGGCGACCCAGGCGACGACCACCGGCAGCAGCCGCCCTGCGCGGCGGCGGCTCGAGACCGAGCTCGGCGCGGACCCGGGCACCGCGGCGCTCCCTGACCCAGATGCCGGCCACCGGGAGCAGGACGGCAAGGGCGACAAGCGCGCCGAGAGGGGCGAGGAACGTGAGGCTCAATATCCTCCGAACGGGTTCGGCGAGGCGGATGCCTCCGCACCGCTCGCCTCCTCACGCTGGAACCGGGTGGCGGCTGGGAGCGTGGCGAGGAGCTCGAGGTTCGCCTTGACGGTCTCGTTGGCCGGGTCGAGCATGGCGGCCTCCTGGAAGGCCCCGAGCGACTGCTCCAGCAGCCGGCGGGGATTCTCGGTGGTCGTCTTGGCGTCCTCGAAGTAGAGGACTCCGAGGAGGTTCGCGGCCTGGGCGCGCAGCACCCGGTCGTCGTCGCCCCGGACGATCGAGCCGAGGATCGCGATCGCCTCCGCCCGGCGCTCGAGCACGATGGCCGGCGGAAGGCTCTCGAGCGTCGACGCCTTGGCGAGCTCGACGGCATCGCGGTAGGAACGGTCGTCGGCCACGCCGAGGATCGCCTCGCCGATGCGGACCCCGACGGGGCGTTCATGCCTCGCCGCCTCGGGGTCGGGAGCGGCGTTGGCGACCACACGGTCGTCGGCCTCCGCATCGGCTGCGACATCGAGCACGGCGACGCCGACGAGCGCGAGGACGATCGCCGCGAGCAGCGCGACAGCGGCGAGGACGTAGCCGACACGTCCTCTCACGACCGCGCTCCCTGCGCGGGCCGCCAGGACAGCGCCACCCCACGGGCCTCGTTGGCGGCGAGCAGCACGGCCAGCGCCACGACCACGCCGATGAACAGCCACGGCATGTTCTCCGCCGGCTCGCCGGCGCTCTCGTTGCCGGTGGCGAGCGCGAGCGAGTCGACGACGAGATCGGAGTCGCGCGTGATCCGCTGGAAGGCCGTCTTGCTGGCGCCGTGTCGCCGATGGCAGCGCGACGACCTTGAGCTCGAGCGCCGCGTTCTCCTCCCAGCGGAGAAGCTCCTGCGTCAGCTTTTCGAGGTCCTCTTCTGCCTCGCCGAGGTCCGAGAGCAGGATGGCCCGGCCGCCCGTCCCGTCGCGCTCGAGCGCCTCCCTGGCGGCGCGCAGACCCGTCGAGATCTGGGTGCCACCCGAGAAGCGCCCGAACCAGGGGCTGAGCGGATACTGGGTGGCCAGCCTGCTCGGTCGGGCCGGCGGCCCGGTAGTAGACCGGCTTGCCCGTCACCCCGCGCTCGCTCCGGGGCTTGAAGTAGCGGATGAAGGGCGCAAGCTCCGCAGCCCGCGAATCCGGAGGCAGGGCCTCCACTGCGTTGTCCGAGAAGAGCACGAGGCCGACGCCGCCCATCGCCGGCCGCGGTGACGATTCCCTCGAGCGTGCGTGCAATCTCGGCGTAGACGATGTCCGACACGCTCTGGGAGATGTCGAGGACGACGACCGTGGGTTGCCCGGACGAGACGAGCGAGGAGAGCTCGCCTGTTGGTCGAGGCGCCGTGACGTACGCCGCGGCCAGCGCTCCCGCCGATCGCGAGGAGCAGCGCGGCACGAACACCCGCCGTTCTGCGCGCCGCACCGCGCAGCATCGCGGCATCCGCGAGCGGCAACGGCGCTACCCGGCGGCCACGTCGTGCGGCAACGGCGATCGCAGCGAGCGCGACGAGCACCGGCAGCGCGATCCACCAGGGTGCCGGCATCAGGCTGCCGCCTCCGTCCGTTCTCGCGCGACGTTCGCGAGGTCCGCCACCGGATCGTGCTCGGGGCCGGCCTCGGACCAGGCAAGCCGCCGAGCGTCCCGCGCGAGCTCGATGTCACCGGCGTCCACGAGGCGGCGGGCGAGCACGTCGAGCGCCGCTCGGCGCTCTGCCTCGCCGCCGCCGGCGAGCGCGCGGTCGACGCGAGCGAGCGCAGCCTCGAGGGGCCGCTGCGCGGGCTCCTCGGAGACGGCAGGGGCACTGCGGCGGGGCCAGAGGCGCCAGGCGAGCCACCCGCCGACGCGCCAGCACGATCGCGGCCGCGGCGCCGACCAGGAGCCACCCGAGGAGCTGGGACCCGCCGCGCATCCGCAGGGGCGGCAGGTCCTCCGCATCGGCTTGCGCGACCAGCGCCGACGGGCGCACGCTCACGTCGCTCCGCACGCCGGACGACAGGCGGGACGCCACCTCGACGGGCGGCCACTCGAGCGGGAGCGTCACGACGTCCCCCTGGCGCGGCGAGTAGCGCACGAGACCGAGCGGCAGCTCGATGACACGCTCGGCCTCGCCCGGCACGCAGGCTCGGTCGACGCACTGGATGTCGTAGCGGAAGCGCAGCACGGTCGTTCGCCCGAGGTCGAGCCGCTCCGTCTCGATCGGTCCGAGGCGGCGGAACGGACGAAAGGCCGCCGCCGTCACGACGCTGGCCGGGTCGACCCTGCTCCGAGTCGACGACGAGCTCGAGCTCCGCGACGAGCGCGGTCGCCGAAGGTGTAGCGGGAGGGAACGATGCTCGCCTCGAGGACGACCGGGTCGCCGGCCGGCGGCTCGACGCGCACGCTCCCGCCCGTCAGCCGGCGAGCACGACGAGCGCCACCACGCCTCCCACCGCGGCCAGCCCGGCCGAGCACTGCGAGCGCGCGCTTCATCGCGCGAGCCTCGCGCCCGAGTGACGGCCGTGCGACCAGTCGAGGAACGCCTCCAGGAGCCGGACCGCGATCGTGGGAGGAGACGAGCACCCAGTCGAGCCCGAGCTCGCTCGAGCCGCTCGAGGATCGCGACCAGCCTCGCTTCGTGCTCTGCGCGGCGGGCTCGGCACGTCCGCACGGGATAGGCTCACGTGACGAGCGTCGGCCGGTTGCGGGATCGGCGAGCGGCAGCATGGCGCCTGCGACCTCCGGGAAGCTCTGCTCCCAGAGCGGATCCTGGACGATCGACGGGCACGAGATCCCAGCCCCGGGCGGCCGCCGACTCCCAGACGGCGTCGGTCGGCAACCCCAGGAAGTCGGAGAAGAGGAACACGAACGTGCCGGCGTCGAGCGAGCGCTCGCGCTCCGAGAGCTCGGCGAGCGCGGCGCCGAGCGTCGCTCCCTCGCCCGCCTCGTACGGCATGAAGCGCTCCGGTACGAGGCACCCGGCGCGGATCGCGCTCTCGACGATCATCGCACAGGCCTCCTCGACGGCACGACGCTTCGAGAGCCACGGCAGCTCCGGCGGGAAGAGCGCCATCGAGGGGCTGCGATCGACGACGGCGACAACCCGCGTCGCCTCCTCGGCGAGGTGCTGGCGCACGACGAACTCGTCGCTGTCGCGAGCGGAGGAGAGCCGCGCCGAGGCGCGCCAGTCGATCCGCCGGACGTCGTCGCCGGGCCGGTACGGACGAGCGCCCGCGAGATCGAGACCTCCGCCGCGGGTGCGCGACCGCATGGCTCCGAACGAGAGGCCGGCGATGCGGCGGCGCGGCAGGAGCGGGAAGGTGAGACGCTCGTCCACGGGCGCTCAGGCGTCGCCGGGGCGCGGCGCGAGCTCGGCGCAGCGACCGAAGACCTGCTCCAGCGACCGCGTCTCCTCTCCATCCTGCGAGTGGCCGCGAGAAACGACGGCGTGAAGAGGATGCGGTGCCCGAGCACCGGCCCGAAGAGCATCTCGACGTCCTCCGGGACGACGTACTCGCGGCCGTCCAGGAGCGCCCAGGCGCGCGCGGAGCGCTCGAGCGCGAGCGAGCCCCGGACGGAGGCGCCGAGCTGGACGACGTCGAGGTCCCGCGTTGCCCGCACGAGGCCCACGATCCAGCGCTGCAACAGCGGATCGACGTAGACGTCCTCGACGGCGCGCTGCAATGCGCGCACCTCGGCGATCGAGACAACCGGACGGACGCCCTCGAGAGGATGGCCGTGGCGCTGGTCGAGCACGATCTGCCGCTCGTCGTGCTCGCCCGGGTAGCCGAGCGACGTGCGAAGCAAGAACCGGTCGAGCTGGGCCTCGGGCAGGAGGAACGTGCCCTCCTGCTCGATCGGGTTCTCGGTTGCGAGCAGCAGGAACGGCGAGGCGAGGCTCCGCGTGACCCCGTCGACGGTGACCTGCCGCTCGGCCATCGCCTCGAGGAGCGCGGACTGGGTCTTCTGCGTGGCGCGGTTGATCTCGTCGACGAGGACGATGTTCGCGAAGATCGGTCCCGGCCGGAACTCGAAGTCGCGCTCCTTCTGATCGAAGATCGACGAGCCGGTCACGTCGGCCGGCTGGAGATCGGGCGTGCACTGGATGCGTGACGGCGTCGCGCCCTCGATCGACGACGCGATCGCGCGCGCCAGCACCGTCTTCGCCGTGCCGGGGACGTCCTCGAAGAGGACGTGGCCCTCGCAGGCAAGCGCAGCCAGGACGAGCGTGATCTCGGCGCCGTTTCCCCCGCACGACCTCCTCGACGCTGGCGTGCAGCCGGGCGGCAATCTCGACCGCCGGCGCACCGGAGGGCTCCCGGCTCGGGAGCGGTTGCACGCGAGCGAGATGCGGCCGGGGATCGGCGGCGTCTTCCGGGCCGCCGGCTGCGGGCGCTGGCCGCCCGGGCGCGTCGTGCTCGTGCGTCATGTCGATCGAGTCTCCCTCACGGGATCGGCTCGCCGGAGGCCGTGCGCAAAGCATACGCGCCTCCCGGCGGCGCTTCACCTTCTCGGGCACGGTGGCGATCACGCGCGCGCCCCGTGATCAGGGGTCGGACGATGAGCGGTGACTGCGGAAGCTCGCCCCGCTCGAGCTCGACGATCTCGAGCCCGCTCGCCTCGATGGCGGCCAGCGTGTCGCGGTTCGGATGACAGCCGCCCGTGACCACGCGCCAGACGCCCTCCAGCCGATCCTGCCGCTTCGCCCGGGCCGGGTCCTCCGAGCGCACGTGCTCGCTGAACAGGAGCTGCCCTCCCGGGCGGAGCACGCGCCTGATCTCGCGGAGAGAGGCGGCGGGATCGGAGACGGAGCACAGCACCGCGGTCGAGACCACCGTGTCGAAGGAGCCGTCGTCGAACGGAAGCCGTTCGGCAGGCGCCTGCACGAACGTCGCGTCCCGCCCGGCCTCGGAGAGCCGTCGCCGCGCGCGATCCAGCGACGGAGCCGAGGGCTCGCTGAGCACGAGCTCCTCGACCGTATCCGGGTAGTAGGCGCCGTTGTGGCCCGTTCCCGCGCCCACCTCGAGCACGCGCCCGCCGGCCGCTGCCAGGAGGTCGCCGCGGAACTCCTGGCCGTGCCGCTCCTCCCAGCCCCTGCCGAGCCGGTCGCACGCGGCCACCCTGAACCGCTCCATCAGGCTCATGGGCGAAGCGTACGCGCCGACTCCGTCGCGACTCGCTCCGCGGCGGTGGCCCCGATCGTCGCGGCGAGAAGCGCGGCGACGGCCGCGAGCCCTGCCGCGACGAGCCAGAAGACGTCCCAGCCGGCGTACTCGGCAAGCGCGCCCATCGGCGGCGTCAGCACCGCGGAGACGAGGAAGACGAGCGTGGCGGCGACCGACACCGACTGCGCGGCGAGTTGCGGGGGCGCCATCTCCCCGGCCCGCACGTAGACGAGCGCGTTCCAGCCGAGCGCACCGAACGCGAACAGGATCACAGCCGGGATGACGGCGGCCGCGCCCACGTGCAGCGAGAGGGCGAACAGCACGCCGCCGGCTGCAGCCGTCCAGCCGGCCTCGACGAGGGTGCGGACGCGGCGAGCGCCGCCGCCCGCGTCGGCGAGCCGACCCCAGACGATGCGCGCGACGCCGGCGGCGATCTGGATCGCGAAGAACACCGCCCCCGCCGCGAAGCGCGAGAGGCCGGCCGCCTCGGCGGCCGGCACCGCGAACACCAGCACCGCCTGGAGAACGAGGATCAGGAGGGCCGCGAGGAGGAGCAGACGTCGCATCCCCGGGAGGTCGAGGATCTTGCGCAACTCGGCCCTCGGCCGCTCCGCGCTCGCGGCCCGCACGTCACCGCTCGCGATACCGAAGACGCCGCCGAGCGCGCCGAGCATCCCGGCGCAGAAGAGCAGTGCCGTGCGCGTCCCGCCGGCGTGGGCGAGCGGTGGAAGCGCCACGGCGGCCGTGATCCCGCCGAGAGGCACCGCCATCTGCCGAACGCCGAGCGCCCAGGCGCGACGCGAGGCCGGATAGACGCGGAAGATGGCTCCGATACCGGCGATCGGGACGGCCGAGGTGCCCACCCCGAAGAGGAAGAGCAGCGCAATCAGCAGTCGCCGGCCCGGATGCGAATGCCGCTCCCGCCAGCGACGCGGTTCCCAGAGCCGTTCCTGCGAAGGTGATGGTGCGGGCCCCGTAGCGGTCGACGGCCACGCCGGCCGTGATGAGCGAGAGCCCCGAGCCGAGGAGCCCGGCCGTGAGCACGACACCGAGCATCGTGAGACCGAGATCGAACTCCTCCGCCAGCTCGGGCCCGATCGAGGGCAGCCCGAAGTTCACGAGCGAGATCGCGGACTGGGCGGCGGTGGCGGTCGCGAGGACGGTCCGCGGCGACCCGGTCACGGCCGGCGTGCGCGATACACGGCCGAGTAGTCGAGCCCCCCGAGCCCGGCCTCGAGCGCGTCGTCGTAGACGCCGGCCGCGACCTCGGTGACAGTCACCGGGACGCCGCGCTCCGCTGCGAGCTCGAGCGCCAGCGCGAGGTCCTTGCGGAGAAGATCGAGCCGGAAGAGCGGCTCGTAGCCCTTCGACGACGGATGCTCGGGCCGCACGCCGCCGATCGGGAACCGGCGCCGCAGCACAGACGAGTCGCTCGTCGAGCGCGTGAAGACCTCAAAGGCCTGGGCGGGGTCGATCCCCTCCTGCTCGAGCAATGCGCAGGCCTCGCACATGGCCGCCATCGTCACGCCCACGATCAGGTTGTTGCAGAGCTTCACTGCCTGGCCCGCGCCGGCGGCGCCGACGAGCTCGACCAGGCTTCCCATCGCTTCGAGCACCTCTCTGACGCGATCGAAGGCCTCGCGCCGCCCGCCGGCCATGATGGCGAGCGTGGCCGCCTCGGCTCCGGCCGGGCCTCCGCTGACCGGCGCGTCGAGGAACTCGACTCCCTGGGCTTCGAACGCCGCGGCCAGCCGGCGCGCGAGCGACGGGGGGCTCGTCGACATGTCGACCACGACGGATCCCGGGCGGACGCCGTGGAGAAGCCCGTCCGCGCCGACGGCGACCTCCTCCACCGCGGCCGGCGACGGAAGCGACATGATCGCGACGTCCGCGTCGGCGGCAGCCGCAGCCGGAGTGGCCGCGAGCGGGATTCCGAGCGCCGCGGCGGGAGCCGGGTCGAGGTCGCAGGCGACGAGCTCGTGACCGGCAGCCAGGAGGTTCGCCGCCATGTGCCTGCCCATCGTGCCGAGGCCGACGAATGCGATCCGCGCCATCGGGCCGAGCATATCGCCGGCCTGCGGGCACCAGCGGGGCGGACGTACGATGGGCCCCTATGGGCGACATCGTCTACACGTCTCGCTCCCGCATCGAACGGATCCGAGGGCCGCTGCGGCTCGCGTATCTCCCAGGGGAGGCGGAGCCTGTCGCGTTCGGCATGCACTCGGAGATCGCGGAGCACTACGGCGTGCCACCCGGCTCCGAGTCGGAGCGCGCCGCCACGCTCGACTACATCGTCGCGGCGGCCGGCGGCTGACTCACGGGCACCTTCGGAGGCGCGCTGGAGGCGCGTCAGATCCCGGCGGGCGAAGGGCGACTGGTCGGCGAGGCCGTCGGCGAGGTCGAGTCGGAGGACAAGCGTGCTCATCATCAAGCGGATCCACGTCACCTACAAGCTGCGGCTCGACGCGGACGCCGATCGCGCCGCCGTGCAGCGCGCCTTCGACCACCACATGGCCCGCTGCCCGGTCTACCGCTCCATCTCCGCTGCGATCGACGTCACGACCTCGCTCGAGATCGAGTAGGCGTGAGCGAGCTCGAGCCGGCGCCCACCGGGCAGCCGCGACTCGTCGCTGCATGGCGCTCGGGAACTCCCGGCGGCCGAGCGCGGTCGAATGGACATGCACACACGAGCGGCCTTCCTCACCCTCGCCACGGCCGGTGTCCTCGCCCTCGCCGCCTGCGGCGGGACGGTGCCGGAGGCCGAGCCGCCGCCGCCGCACAGCCGCCGCCGGCAGAGCCGCCCGCGACCACCTCCGACGATCCCCGCTACGACTACTCGACCGACCCCGACGTCGTCGATCGTCGACCTCACGACGGGCGGTGGCTTCGTGCCGGTCGAGGTCTCCATCGACGGCCGCCCGGACTTCCGCCTCTACGGGGACGGCACGGTCCTCGCCCGGCCGGAGAACGAGACCTTCCCGAGCCCGCCGCAGCTCGTGCGCTACCGGCTCACACCGGACGGGCATCCAGGCCGTCCTCGCCGCAGCCGAGGACGCGGGCCTGCTCGACGAGGCGCCGGACTACGGCCAACCGATGGTCACCGACCTGCCCACGACGATCCTCACGATCGCCGTCGACGGGACCTCGGTGTCTCACAGCGCCTACGCGCTCGAGCTTCGATGACGCCCCCGGCCTCACCGCGGCACAGCGAGAGGCGCGTCAGCGCTTCGCCGGCTTCGCCGACTACCTCCGCGAGCTTCCGACGAGCGCACCGGAGCGCTCGCGGAACAGCCCGCCCCGTACGAGCCCGAGGCGGCCGACGTGTACGTCTTCGAGCGTGAGGTGGAGCCCGGCTTTACCGCGCCCGAGTGGCCGTTCGAGCGTCTTCCGACAGACTGGCCGCCCGCGTCGAGCGACACCGCGTTCGGCGGCTCCTGCCTCACGATCCGCGGCGCCGAGCTCGAGCCGTACCTGGCTCCTGCCGAGGGCGAGGAATGGACGGCGCTCTACGCCTCGGGCGAGAAGGCCGACGGCTCGCCGCGGTTCTGGTCGATCGGGATCGACCTCGTGCTGCCCGGCGACCGGGCTGCACGGCCTGAGGCCAGCGGGCCGGATGAGATCCGGCCGACGACTGCGGCCGCGCGGCGTGCCGCGTCTCCTCCCGGCCGTGCTAGGGTCACGCCCTCAGGGGAGAGAGGGAGATCGCTCATGCGCAGGCTGGTATTGCTGCTGGCAGTCGCGGCGCTCGTGCTCGCCGCGTGCGGCGGCGGAGAAGAGGAGACGGCGCCCGCGGAGCCGGCCGCCGCGCCGCCGGCAGCCACCGAGGAGCCGCCCGCGCGACCGAGGAGCCGCCCGCGACGACCGAGGAGGCGCCGGCGACGACCGAGGAGCCGGCGACCACCGAGGAGCCGGACCCGTGCGCGGTCGAGAGCCTGGCGCTCAAGAATCCCGGGCAGCTCACCGTCGCGACCGGCAACCCGGCGTTCCCGCCGTGGTTCGAGGGTGGCACCGAGACCGGCGACTGGGAGTTCAACGACCCGAACAACGGCGAGGGGTTCGAGGGCGCGTTCGTGTACGCGCTCGCCGAGGAGCTGGGCTTTACCGCGGATCAGGTCGTCTGGATGCCCACGTCGTTCAACCAGTCGATCGCCCCGGGGCCGAAGAAGTAGGACTTCAATATCCAGCAGATCAGGATCACGAAGAAGCGTGCGAGGGCGGTCGACTTCAGCGACGGCTACTACGACAACGTGCAGGCGCTCGTGTCCGTCGAGGGCTCCAAGGTCGACGGCGCCACGACGTTCGCCGACCTCGAGGATGCGAAGCTCGGCGTACCCGTCGGGACGACGAGCTACGACTACGTCGTCGAGGTCATCCAGCCCGACGTCGAGCCCGCCGTGTACGACGACCAGGCGGGCGCCGTACAGGCGCTCAAGAACGGGCAGGTCGACGGCATCGTCACCGACCTGTACACCGGCTTCTACCTCCGCGACGTCGAGCTCGACAACGGCATCATCGCGGGGCAGTTCCCGGTGGTCGGCGAGGTCGAGCAGTTCGGGCTCTCGTTCGAGAAGGGCAGCGGCCTCGTGGACTGCGTGAACCAGGGGATCGCTGCGCTCGAGGACGACGGAACGTTGCAGGCGCTCCAGGACGAGTGGCTCGCCGACGTCGGAGGCGCGCCGGTCATCACCCAGTAGGACGCCCTGCCCGGTGAGTCAGCCGCCGGGACCGCTCTACGAGCCGCAGGCAGCCGGTCGCACCCGAGGGCGACCGGCGTTCACGCATCCTGAGCGGCTGGCACCGTCAGCAGGGGGCTCGGGGCGTCCTGATCGCGCTCGCCAGCACCGTCGTCGTGCTCACGGTGCTCGGCGTGCTGATCGTCAACGCGCCCGGGTGGGACGCGTTCCGCGAGGCGTTCTTCAACGGAGAGGTGTTCCGGGAGAGCTTCCCCGACATCCTCCAGAAGTTCGGCAAGAACGTCGTGGCGTTCGTGATCGCCGAGACGATCGTGCTCGTGCTCGGACTGGGCCTCGCGATCATGCGCAGCCTGCCGGGGCCGGTCTTCTTCCCGATCCGCGCCCTTGCGATCGTGTACATCGACCTGTTCCGGGGGATGCCGACGATCCTCGTCATCGCGCTGCTCGGCTTCGGGTTCCCGGCGCTGCAGCTCGGGGGCCTGCCGATCGATCCGTTCTTCTGGGGGATCGTGGCGATCGTCCTCGTCTACTCCGCCTACGTCGCCGAGGTGTACCGCGCCGGGATCGAGTCGGTGCATCCGAGCCAGGACGCTGCGGCGAGGTCGCTCGGGCTCTCCCGCCTCGGCTCGCTGCGCCACGTCGTCGTCCCGCAAGCCGTGCGCCGGATCGTGCCCCCGCTCCTGAACGACTTCATCGGTCTCCAGAAGGACACCGCGCTGATCGCCGTCATCGGTGTCGTCGAGGCGTTCCGGCAGGCACAGCTGGATCAGGCCGCGACGTTCAACTTCACGCCGTTCATCGCCCTCGCGCTCGTGTTCCTCGTCTTCACGATCCCCCTCACCCGATTGACCGACTGGCTGATCGCGCGCGAGCGGCGACGCCGCCAGGCCGGGGTGCTGTCGTGAGCACCGGGCCGGCGGTGCTCCTCGAAGGGATCCGGAAGCGCTTCGGCGAGCTCGAGGTGCTGCGCGGTGTCGATCTCGCGGTGGCCGAGCACGAGGTCGTCTGCCTGATCGGCGCGTCCGGCTCCGGCAAGTCGACGTTGCTTCGCTGCGTCAACCTCCTCGAGGCGGTCGACGCCGGGCGGATCGTCGTTCACGGCGAGGAGGTGACGGCGGCGGGTGTGGACGTGAACCGCGTCCGGCGGCGGATCGGCATCGTCTTCCAGTCCTTCAACCTCTTCCCGCACATGACCGTGCTGCGCAACGTGACGCTCGCCCCTACCCGGGTGCTCGGCACGCCGAAAGCCGCCGCCGAGACCGAGGCGCGGGAGCTGCTCGCGCGCTTCGGTCTCGCCGACAAGGCCGCCGACTACCCGGACCGACTGTCGGGCGGCCAGCAGCAGCGCGTCGCGATCGTGCGCGCGCTGGCGATGAAGCCCGAGGTCTTGCTCCTCGACGAGATCACGAGCGCGCTCGACCCCGAGCTCGTCGGCGAGGTGCTCGACGTCATCCGGGAGCTCGCTGCGGGCGGCATGACGATGCTGATCGCGACCCACGAGATGGGCTTCGCCCGGGAGATCGCCTCGCGCGTCTGCTTCCTCGATAGCGGCGTGATCCTCGAACAGGGCCCGCCCGATCAGGTCTTCTCCGAGCCGCTGGAGGAGCGGACACGCGAGTTTCTGCGCCGGATCGTCAGCGCCGGACGCCTCTAGCCGACATCGAGCCAACGGCGACTGACGACGGAACGAACGCCTGTTCTCCCCGCTGCATACGAACCGGGGTGACTGGATCGCAGGAGTCTGGACCCCTACGATGACAGGCAATGGTGGATCGAACGCCGCGTGGACCGGTTGACCCCAGTGCGCTGGCACAGGTGACCAGACCCTGATCTACGCCGCCCAGGTCTTCCACGTATCGCTGGACGAGCCGCTGCGCGATCTCGAGGTGGATGAGCGCTACCGCGAGGCGCATGTCGTCGTGACGGAGGGCGGCAGCGTCGTCGGCGAGCTCGTCATACCCGGCGCGGGCCGTATTCCCGGCGACTTCCTGGCCGGCCGGATCGCGGCACAGCTCGGCCGGCGGATCTACGACCGCTGGCTCGCAGAGGCCGTGGGCCGCGCCGCGCGCCGCTCCGATCGCGTCGAGCGCCCCGTCGAGGCCCCGGCGGTCTCCGTCGTCGTGTGCACGCGCGACCGGCCGGATCAGCTCGAGTCCTGCCTGCAGAGCCTGCGTCGCGCTCGACCCGCCTGCGCTCGAGGTGGTCGTCGTCGACAACTGCCCGAGCGACGATGCCGCCGAGCGCGTCTGCGCCCGCTATCCGGTGCCGCTACGTGAGGGAGCCCGTGGCGGGCCATTCGCGGGCGCGGAACCGTGGGATCATCGAGGCCGCTGGTGACGTGATCGCCTTCACCGACGACGACTGCGTCGTCGATCCGGCCTGGCTGCGCGGGCTGGGCGAGACGTTCGCAGACCCGCTCGTCATGGTCGTGAGCGGGTATGTCGCAGCCCTCGAACTGGAGACCCCGGCGCAGTACCTGTTCCAGGTGCACGGCGGCTTCGAACGGCACTTCGAGCGCCGGGTCATCGACGGAGGCAGGTTGCCTCCCGTCCAGTCTGCCGGCCTCGCCGGGCCGGGCGCGAACCAGATCTACCGTCGCAGCGTCTTCGCGGAGGTCGGTCTCTTCGCCGAGGATCTCGGGCGGGGAACTCCGGCGCGCTCCTCGGATGACGCCGTACGCCGTCTACCGCGTGCTGGCGCGCGGGCTACCGCGTCGTCTACGAGCCCTCTCGCATCGTCTGGCACCGCCATCGCCGCGACCTACACGGTCTCGGCCGGATCCTGGGCGACGATACGACGTGGATCGTCCGCGTTCCTGGCCCGCTGCCTCGTGCGCCATCGCGAGCCGGCGGCGGTGCGAGTCTGGTTCTGGTGGTGGTTTCGCCATCTCCCGCGCGACGTCTGGCGGGTGCTGCGCGGCAGGCCGAATGCCGTGCCGCTACGACTCACAGGAGGGGAGGCGCTCGGCTTGCTGGTCGGGCCCGCGCAGCTCTTGCGATCGCGGCATCCCCGCCGCGAAGCGCCGCGGCTCGAGCTCCCGGCGCCGGCAGCCCCTCCGCACCCGGCAGTGCGGCGGGAGCGACCGCCCCTCTCGGTCGCGATCGCGTCCTACAACCGCAGGGACAAGCTGCGGGCCGTGCTCGAGTCCCTGGCCGGCCAGGACTACCCCGGCTCGTTCGAGGTCGTGCTCGTCCTCGACGGGAGCACGGACGGCAGCGCCGAGATGGCGCGTAGTCTCGAGCTTCCGTACGAGCTGCGGGTGCTGGAGCAGGAGAACAGAGGGCTTGCGGCCTCACGGAACCGCGGGGCCCGGGAGTCTCGCCACTCGATCGTCGTCTGGCTCGACGACGACATCGTCCCCGAGCCCGGGTTCCTCGAGGCGCACGCGGCCGCGCACGACGAGGCGCGCCAGCCCCATCTCGCGCTCGGCTACTACCCGCCCGTGCGCCCGGCACGAACGCTCTGGGCGATCCAGCTGCGCGCCTGGTGGGAGGATCACTTCCGGGCGAAGGCCGATCCGGATCACCGCTTCGGCTTCACCGACTTCTGTGACGGCAACTCGTCGATGCCGCGGTCGCTGTTCCTCTCGTCGGGCGGCTGGGACGAGGATTTCACCGGCGGGCGGCGGCAGGACTGGGAGTACGGCGTCCGTCTGCTCCAGGCAGGCGTTCGATTCGCCTACTACCCGAAAGCGATGGGATGGCACGATCTCGACACGAGCTTCGAGACGGCGATGCGCTCGCGCAGGCAGGAGGCGCGGTTCGACCTGCTGCTCGCCCGCAAGCATCCGGAACCTGTGAGGGCGGAGCTGCCGCTCGGCTTTTTCGCCGACGGCTACCGGCCGCGCGGCCGTGCGGCGATCGCTGCACGTCGCGCGCGTGCTCGACGGGCTCGAGGCGCTCCATCTGCGCGCCCGCTGGCGGCGCCTGGCGAACAGCCTTCTGCGGGATGCCTACGCGCTCGGGTTGGCGGGACGAGCTCGCCTCCCCGAGCTCTCGCAGCTCATGGCGGCCGCGTCGGTCCGAATCGGTGGAGATCCTGCCTCTCGACCTCCTCGACGAGGCCGGGCCTCGACGTCCCCGAGAGGGCCGGCTCGATCGAGCTGGCGTTGCGCGTCGCGGGACGACCGGCCGGGCAACTCGCGGCCTACGACGCAGGCGGCCGCTGGAGCATCGAGCAGGTGCGCAGGCGGGTGGTTCGACAAGCGGGCGGCAGCGTCCGCGAGGCGCTCGCCCTGGAGCAGCTTTGCCGTGCCCAGGGGCCCGACGATGCATAGGTTGCTCGAGTGGGATCTCGCCGGCCCGTTCACCGCGCCTGCCGTATCGAGCTCGGCACGAGGCGGTCCGGCTGCTCGTTCGTCGCGAAGGCTCGCCCCTCGGCTGGGTCGAGCTTCCGAACGACGCCC
Organism: uncultured Thermoleophilia bacterium; assembly: GCA_963838105.1. GTDB lineage: Bacteria > Actinomycetota > Thermoleophilia > Gaiellales > Gaiellaceae > CAWJNF01. The sequence continues at coordinate 99,471 of CAWIQC010000025.1, forward strand.
GTGCGCTCGCGCCAGACCTCGTCGGGGCGGCGGTCGCGCGGGCCCTGGCCCGCGAGATCTGGGAGGCCGGGCTGCAGCATCGCCTGCGCCCGGTGCACGACGCGCCGGGCGAGACCGTGCTCGTGACCGCGGTCGTCTGCACGCGCGACAGGCCAGAGCAGCTTCGCGGCTGTCTGGACGCGCTCGCGACGCAGACATACGAGCCGTTCGAGGTCCTCGTCGTCGACAACGCGCCGACCGACGACCGGACGCGCCACCTCGCGGCCGAGTACGAGGTTCGCTACGTATGCGAGCCGACGCCGGGGCTCGACTGGGCACGGAACCGCGGCTGGCAGGAGGCCAGCCGGCGAGATCGTCGCCTACACCGATGACGACGCGAGACCGGACGCGGGCTGGATCGCCGCCCTGGCCAGACAGTTCGCGACACCTCAGGTCGCCGGGGTGACCGGGCTCGTCGTGCCCGCCGAGCTCGAGACACAAGCGCAGTGGCTGTTCGAGCAGGTCTACGGCGGGATGGCCAAGGGCTTTCGCGCGCATCGCTACTCCGACCGCGGCCGCCCCCCGACCTACCACCTCAGCCGTTACGGGGCCGGCTGCAACATGGCGTTCCGTCGATCGGCCCTCGAGGCGCTCCGCGGCTTCGATCCTGCGCTCGACGTGGGCACCGTGACGTACGGCGGCGGGGACCTCGACGCGTTCCAGCGAGTGCTCGAGAGCGGCGCAACGCTCGTGTACTCCCCCGACGCCATCGTCCGGCACCTCCATCGACGCGGAATGCGGCAGCTGCGGCGCCAGCTCCTCGACAACGGCCGCGGGTTCTCGGCGGCTCTCTGGGCTGCCTTCCGGCGAGCCCGCGGCAAGGAGCGCTTTCGCGTCGTGCTCGAATACTGCTCGTTCATGTGCTGGTGGCACCTGCGACGCATCGTCAGACGGATGTTCCGCCGCGAGGCCATGCCGATGCGGCTGATCCTCGTCGAGGCCTTCGGGATGCTGTGGGGGCCGGTGCTGTACACGAGGGCCCGCCGGCGGGCGCGTGCGCTCGAGCTTGCAGCCGACACAGGCACGAAAAGGGGTGAGCGATGATCTACGTCCGCAAGGTGCAACTCCTGAAGACGGGCGCCGGCGAGCGGCTCTGGCGCCGCTGGCGGGCGTGGCGTGGCGGCACCGTGAGCAGGATCGACGCGCTACCCGGCTACATCGCGGAGCACGCGCCCCGAGCGAAGCTTCGTCGACGTTGGTTGCATGTGGGGAGTGAACGGGTGGTACTCCTTCCTCGCCGAGGAGGCGGGAGCGACTGTCATCAAAGGCGTGGACGTCTTCGGTCCGACGCCCGAGTTCGAAGCAGCGTTGGCGTCGAGCGGGAATCGCGCGTGGAGTTCATTCTCGGTGACATCTCGCAACCGAGCACGATCGCGCGAGTAGGCGTCTGCGACGTCGTCTTCTGTGCCGGTGTGCTCTACCACCACCCCAGCCCGTTCGATCTGCTCGTGGCGCTACGCCGCATCTGCGGCTCGCTCCTCATCCTTCGCACGGCCACGATCCCCGAGGTACGCGGGCTGCCAGCACGCGGCGGTGTACTACCCGCTGCTTCAAGCCGATCAGCGGAAGCTCTGGACGCTCGGCCGCACGACCGGGTCGCCAGGTCGGCCTGACCGCAGAGTTCGAGCCCGAGCAGGGCTACGGGAACTGGTTCTGGGGCCTGACGCCGAGCTGCGTGCGCTCGCTTCTGCGCACGGCCGGCTTCCGTGTCGTGGGCCGCGGGGAGGAGGCCTTCGCGCAGACGCTCATCTGCGAGCCGGTCGATACGCCGTTCGCCCACCGGCTTGTCGGCGAGGAGGAGGCCCGGGAGATGGGAGCCTCCGTCTCGGCGGCGCTGCGTCGTCCTTGACGGGACGATCGGAGAATGCGCGGCGGTCGTGGCAGGGGATGACGTCGACGGGCGAGCGTGTCTCCGTCGTCATTCCGACGCGAAACCGGTCTAGCCTCCTCGAGCGGGCGCTCGGAGAGCGCTCTTGCGCAGCGAGACGTCGACGTCGAAGCGATCGTCGTCGACGACGCCTCGAGCGACAGCACCGCCACCTACCTGGAGGCTCTGGACGATCGACGCGTCGTCGTCGTCCGACACGACACGCCGACCGGGGTGTCGCGTGCCCGTAACGACGGCATCGACCGCGCGAGCCATCCCTGGATCGCGTTCCTCGACGACGACGACGTCTGGGCCCCGGGAAAGCTCGTTGCTCAACTCGCCGCGATCGACGCCGCGGCGGACGCCGAATGGGCCTGCACCGGCGCCGTCATCCTCGACCGCGATCTCGAGCCGACCGCTGCTCAGCGCCTTCGCGAGCCCTCCGTCACCATGCCACGGCTGCTGTCCTACAACGTCGTCCCGGGCGGTGCGTCCGGCAGTTCTCGCCTCGACCGCTCTCGTGCGGCGCGTCGGCGCCTTCGACCCTGCCCTGCGGGTATTCGCCGACTGGGATCTCTGGATCCGCCTCGCGCAGGTGTCCCCCATCGCCTACGCCGACGCACCGCTCGTGGGATACGTCCTTCATGGCGCGAACATGACGGCCGCCGGCGGGAACGTGCTGGAGGAGCTGCGGCGCATCGAGGACAAGACCGCGGCGGCGCGCCTCGAGAGCGGGATCGAGATCGACCGCGATCAATGGGAAGCCTGGCTTGCCGACATGAGCCGGCGCGGCGGCGCGCGTGCTCGACCGGCCCTCAGCTATGCCCGCCTCGCGCTGCGGGCGAGGCGCCCCTACTTCGCACTGCGTGCCGCCAGCGTGGCGCTCCGCCCCGGCTGGGTCGAGCGCCAGGACGCGAAACGCCGCGCCCTTCTCGACCCTGAGTGGCGCGCGCAGGCGGAGGAGTGGCTCGGGCCTCTGCGGAGGGCACTCCGATCGACGATGATCTGCTCCGTTCCGGCTCGATCTACAGTGAGCTCGATGAACAGCCGAGGCCGGCCCAACGGGTTAGCACGCCTACGACGATGAGCACGCTCACCGCCGCAGCAGCCAAGCGACCCGGCGCGCGACGGCGTATCGCACTCCAGACCGACGTCCTGCTGCAGCTCGTCCGCGTTGAGCTCGCAGCGCGCGATCGAGGCTCCATTCTCGGCTGGCTCTGGTCGCTCGGTCCGCCGGCCTTCCAGCTCGCCGCGACGTACTTCCTGTTCACGCGCGTCTTTCCGCTCGACATCCCGAACTACCCGGTCTTCCTGCTCGCAGGGATCCTCAGCTGGACGTGGTTCGCGCGCTCGGTGGGGATGCGACGATCGTCACTCGAGGCACACAGGCTCCTCGTCCTGCGGCCGGGGTTCAGGACGGAGCTGTTGCCGGTCGCCGCAGTCCTGGTCGGACTGATCGACTACCTGATCGGTCTGCCTGTGCTCCTCCTCGCCATCGGGCTCACGTCCGGGCTCGCGATCGAGGCGCTGCTCCTTCCGGTGCTGCTCGCGCTCCAGCTCGCGTTCTGCGTCGGGTTGGGCCTGCTTCTCGCGCCGCTCCAGGTCTTCGTGCGCGACGTCCGCCAGGTGGTGGCCATGGCCATCGGCCTCGGCTTCTGGCTCACGCCGGTGTTCTACCGGCGAACCCAGGTGCCGGACTCCCTCAGCTGGTTGTACGACATCAACCCGATGGCCCGCCTGATCGAGTCGATCCGGGCGGTTCTCCTCGTCGGCGTCGTTCCGTCGCTCGAGGACGTTGGTGTCGTCGCCGCCGCGGCAGCAATCGCGCTCGCGCTCGGCTGGGCCGTGTTCGCCCGGCTGCGCGATGCAGTTCCGGAGCAGCTGTGAGCACGGCGGTCACCGTGGAGGCGATCTCGAAACGATTCAGCCGCCGCGGCACGCGGGCGCTGACACTCAAGAGGCTCGCGCTGCATCCCCTGGCGGAGACCCGCCGCGACTGGTTCTGGGCTCTGCGCGACGTGTCTCTCGACGTGGAAGTCGGCGAGGCAGTGGGACTCATCGGCGCGAACGGCTCCGGAAAGTCGACGCTCCTGCGGCTCATCGGCGGGCTGGGCCAGCCCACCCAGGGTCGCATCAGGCGTTTCGCCAGCGTCGAGGCCATGCTGTCGCTGGGCGACACCCTGGATCCGCTGCTGACGGGGCGCGAGAACGCCATCACGGCCGGGATCTTCGCGGGCCAGTCACGACGGAGGTCCGCGCGAGGATGGCCGACATCGCCGAGTTCGCCGAGCTCGAGCCGTTTCTCGACGATCCACTGCGCACGTACAGCGACGGCATGCGCCTCCGCCTCGCCTTCGCGGTGGCGACGAGCCGCACGCCGGAGCTCCTGCTCATCGACGAGGTCCTGTCGGTCGGCGACCTCCGCTTCCAGGAGAAGTGCCTGGATCGACTGGGCGAGCTGCGGAAGCATGGAACCACGGTGCTGCTCGCCTCCCACGACGAGAGCATCGTCCGGAGGTTCTGCAGCCGCGCGCTCTGGCTCGCACGTGGAAGCGTGCAGGCCGTCGGCGCGCCCGAGGATGTCTACGACGCCTACCGGGGTGCGATGGCGGCCGAGACGGCCCGCCGAACAGAGGCGTTAGGGGTGGCGACGCAGGCTCGAGGCTCTGACCGGCTCGGCACCCTCGAGGTCGAGATCACCGCGGTTCGGCTCTACCCTTCCACCGTCCGTGCCGGCGGCTCGAGCACCACGGAGCCCGTCCGGCTCGAGATCGACCTCGTGCCGCACACCCCGGTCGACGACCCTATCGTCAGCGTCTCGCTGCACCGTGTCGAGGACGTCGTCAAGGTGCTCGATGTCAGCACCGAGGCCGACGGCTCGCGACTCGGCCGGCTGGACGGCCCGCGCACCATCACGCTGACCCTCGAGCGGCTGGATGTACCGCCGGGCAGCTATCGCTTCGACGTGGGTGTCTACGAGCGGGCTTGGGCCTACGTCTACGACTACCACTGGCACGCCTATCCGCTGGAGGTGATCGCGGCGGGCAGCGGCACCTACGGCCCGCCTAGGCGCTGGGCCGCGGACCGTCGGTGAAGCCGTCGCCGCAGACGTCCGTCCTGATCGGCGACGGAACCGACCGTCCGGAGGAGCCCGTGCGTCCCGTTGACCATGGACGCGGCGAGAGCAACGGCGACCTCGGCCGGCCTGGGAGCGTGCACGCGGACGTCGACCTCCGACCTGTACCCGCTCGCCAGCCAGCGCTTGTACTCGAGGTCCCCCCGGCCGAGATCGAACAGCCCAACGCCCTCGTCACAGAGATCGGAGATCAGCCGCATCATCAGGAACGTGCCAGGGCTGTAGCGCGAGAAGCGCGGATCGAAGCCGGTCGCCCCTCGTAGCCCGAAGACGCCCCCGTACACGTACCCGGTCCAGAAGGCAACCGGAACCTTGTCGAGCTCCAGCACGTATCCGCGGTACCAGCCTCGTTCCAGGCCGAGCCGGGCGAGCGCACGCTCGAGGCCGTCGTGTCCGAACAGCGGGCGGCCGGGACGCTGGTAGCTGAGGGAAGCGACGGCGTCGACATCCCGAACCAGCGTCTCGAGATCGTCCGGCTCACGGAAGACGCGAACCGTCACGGTCGAGCCAAACTCGGCGTGGATGCGGCGGTTGATCCGGCGCGCATTCTCCCGCACCTTCGGCGATCGGGAGCGAAGGGTCGCGTCGAGACTGTCTTCGAGCTGCATCTCCCAGTGAGCCGCCGGCCGGATGAAATGCTGCCTCAACAGCGGAGGCACGTCTTGATTGGCGACGGTGTAGAGCGGCGACGCCGGGTCGAGGTAGCGCAGCAGCAGGACGTCGGCCTCATCGTCAGCGAGTGTGCGTCGCAACGCGGCCAGGGCAAGCGTGAGGAACTCTCGTCGTGCGTCGCCGAGCACGCCGCCGACGACGTTCACCGCGCGCACCCTCGGTCGGTAGACGTCGAGTCCGGCCACGCGAATGCACGAGCCGCTGCTCGTGGAGATGGGCTGGCACGATCGTAACGGGCTCGCCGTCTCGCTCGAGCACGAGGATGTGCGGTCGCACGACCTCCGGATGTGCTCGGGCGATCGTGAGGAAGTAGTCGATATCGGTCGCGAGGCTTCCCGCCTGCAGCTCGCACCACGGCTCCCGCAGCGACTCGACGTCGGCTGTTGTGCGAAGCACGCGTGCGCGTACGGCCGGCACGGTCGACCGCTCGGGCGAGGCCGAGGACTTCGCCCTTGGAGCAGCTTCGTTTCGCATTGGCTCCGCGGCTCCCACGGCTGCGGGAGACCGCCTCATCCTATCGGCACAGCTCGGAAAGAAGGCAGCTGTCGCTGAGCTCGCCGACGAGGCCCTCACCGAGCCGCTGCACGCCCGGTCTCCAGCAACGCTTCAGGCGGTTCCCAGGACACCGCCAGGATCGGCGGCGATCCTGGCGCCGTCGATTCCGAGCCCGAAGGAGACCTCGATGCATCACCCGCTCGTCGCCAGGGAGCTGGCTCGCGCGCTCGCCCGGCCTGTCGCCGCCCCGCCAGAGCCGCGACAGCCCGAGTGCCCGGTACCCGAGGGGCGACCACCGGGACCGCGCGCCACCGGTCGAGCACTGGACGCTCTGACCAGGCTGATGCGGCGACATGCCACCCCCGTCACCGGCAGCGGGTGACCGGCTTACCCTGGCGATTGTTGTCTTGGCCGACCCGAACGCCTACCCTCTCGACATGACGGAGGGCGACTCCGTCGCGGAGATCGCCGTCGGACAGGAGTTTGCCGGCTACCTCGTCGAGCAGCTCCTCGGACGTGGCGGCATGAGCGTCGTCTACCTCGCCGAGGACCGGGCTCTCGGCCGCCGTGTGGCGCTGAAGCTCCTCGCTCCCGAGCTCTCGGTGGACCGCCGCTTCCGCGAGCGCTTCCGCCTCGAGTCGCGCCTGGCCGCCTCGATCGACCACCCGAACGTGATCCCGATCTACGAGGCGGGCGAGGCGGAGGGCCGGCTCTACATCGCCATGCGCTACGTCGACGGGACCGACATGCGGAGCCTCCTCGACAACGAGGGCGCGCTCGAGCCGAGGCGCGCCGTCGAGCTGACCTCTCAGGTGGCCGACGGTCTCGAGGCCGCCCACGCACTGGGTCTCGTGCACCGCGACGTGAAGCCGTCGAACGTCCTCATCGCCAGCCAGGGCGAGCGTGAGCACGTCTACCTGGCCGACTTCGGCCTCACCAAGACGGAGGGCGAGGCCGACGACGGCGCCGCCACGCCCAGGCTCTCCGGGACGGTCGACTACGTCGCACCGGAGCAGATCACCGAGGGAGCGGCCGGCGCGTCGGCGGACGTGTACGCGCTCGGCTGCGTGCTCTACCAGGCTCTCACGGGGCAGGTCCCGTACCCGAAGCCATCGGAGCTGGAGACGCTGTGGGCACACGTCGACGACGCGCCGCCCACTCCCAGCAAGACGCGGCCGAACCTCCCGCGGGCGCTCGACAACGTCGTCGCCAGCGCCCTGGCCAAAGATCCGGCCGAGCGCTACGCCACTCCCTCCCAGCTCGCCGCCGCCGCGAGGGCCGCGCTTCCGATGACATCCAGGTTCTCGGGGCGAGCCGTGCTGGCGCTCGCTCTCGCGCTGGTCGCCCTGTTGACGGCCGCCCTGGTGACGGCGATCGTCGTCGCAACGGGCGGAGACGGGGAAGCGAGCACCGCTCCGACAGTCGAGCTCAGCGGCGGAGCCCTCCAGCGCGTCGATGTCGACGGCACACGGCTGGCGGCCACCTACGAGCTCGCAGGAGACCCCGTCGACGTCGCCCTCAGCGGCGACGGCGTGGTCGTAGCAGACGCCGCGACGAACACCGTCTATCGCATCGACATCGAGACAGGCTCCGTGGCTCCGAGCCATGTGACCGGCGCCGGCTCGAGCAATCTCGCGGCCGGTCCGGTGGGACTGTGGCTTGCCGGCCACGGGCTCGACGGCGAGGGCGTCCTGCACCAGCTCACGTCGGGACCGGACACCGTGTCCCTGGGGACGACCGTGAACCTGCGCGAGCTTGCGATCGGCTCCGCCGGCTCGCCACCGCCCGTGAACGCCATCGCGGCCCTGGAGGCCGACCCGAACGGAGGCGTCCAGTTCGCCGGCTGGGTGCTCGACGCCGCCGACGGCTCGCTACTGGAGATCCGTCCGCATGCCTCCGGATACAGCTTGACCAGGCTCGAGACGGGAGGAACGCCGCTCGCTCTGGACGTGGCCGCCATAAGCACGGTGTTCGCGCCCACCGAGCCCCCGACCTACTCGGCCGGCGCGGCGCTCTGGGTCGCGCAGGAGCACGAGCTGCTCGAGTACTCGTCCATTCCCGATGTCTCTACACGGATTGCCTCGCGTACACGGGTGGACGGCACGCCCGTCGCGGTAGCGGCGAGCGAGACGGGCGCCTGGGTGGCGACGAGGGAGGGCTCGCTTGTACGTGTCGCCGGAGGTCGGGTGACGGTGAGCGTTCAAGCGCCCGGACGGCCGGTCGATCTCGCTCTGGGCGAGGGGGCTCTCTGGCTCCTGACGAACGACGGCACGCTGCACCGGCTCGATCCGCAGAGCGGCAGTCGCGAGGATTCCGAGGACGTCGGCGCCAACCCGGTCGCCCTCGCAGTGGGTCGCGGCGCCGTGTGGGTCGCTGCCCGTGGTGGAGACGCAGACCTTCCGGCCCAGGTGCAGGAGACGTTCGAGTCCTACGCGAGCGCCTCGATCCGCGTTCCTGGCTCGTGCGATGCCGCCGACGCGCTTCCGTCACGCTGTTTCGTCGCGGGAAGGGTGCAGATGCGGTCGGCAGACGGAACCGAGGCGGTCTACGAGGGTGCCTGGCTCGAGCGCAACAACCCGGCCGGCGGCTCGGTCGAGTGCGAGGACGGGAGCGTCCAGGCACCCTTCGCCTCGATCGTCGACGACGCCGGCGCCGCGAGACTCCGCATCGACCGCCTCGGCACCCTCGCGCTCCGCTTCGAGGAGATGGCCGTCGCCCGCAGCGCGGCGAGCGCCGGCGTCGGAGCGATCTGCGGCAAGGGAACCGGCGTGTGGCGCGGGATCGCCGGCCCCGTGACCGGCGAGCAGGGCCGGTTCACCTGGTATGGCCCGGAGAACGAGCGGATCGTTCTCGAGCCGTCGTGAGCGACAGCGATCCCCGTCGCAGCTCGGCGTGCCGGCGGCGTCTCAATCGACCCCGTATGCTGGCCTCCGTGAAGACGCCTCGAGAAGTCGTAGCGGCCTCCCGCGCCACGCTCGTCAGCACGCCGTCAGCACGCCGAAAGCGAGGAGTGGGAGATTCCGCCTCGTGCTCATGGTTCCACTGGCCGTCTGGATCGTCGCGGCGCTGGCCGCCGCCGCGCCCGGGAGCGCACCGCTTCAGTGCGGGTCGTGGATCGTCGAGGACACGGTGCTCACCGCCGATCTCGGGTATTGCCCCGGCTCCGGCCTGGTCATTCGCGCGGACGGCGTCGTCCTCGACCTCGCCGGCCACACGATCTCAGGCGTGGGTGAGGGGTTCGGCATCGACAACTCCGCAGGTTTCGACGGTGTGCGCATCCTGGACGGGAACGTCGAGCGCTTCGCCGTCGGCGTTCGCCTCGACGTGGCCAGCGGGAATGTCATCCGGCGGGTCTCCGCGACCGGGGCGACGTTTGCCGCGATGTGGCTATCCGGCTCCGACGACAACCTCGTCGTGGTTAGCTGGGCCTCCTCGCCAGGCGGGACGGGGGTCTGCTTGATCGCGGCTCGGACGCGAACGTCGTCCGCAGGAGCACGACGTTCTCGAGCGGCCGCGGGATTGTCGCGACCGGTGACTCCGAGCGCAATGCGCTCGTACGGAATCACGTGATCGGGAACAGCACAGGCGTCGCGATCGTAGCCGGGCCTCGCCGGACGCTGGTCATCGGAAACACGGTCATGCACAACGAGAATGCCGGGATCGTCGTCGCGGACGCACCGGAAACGACGCTCCGCCGGAACAGCCTGGCCCTGAACGGCGCCGACGGGTTTGTGGCGATCCGCACGGCCGCGCACTAACGTATGCCTGTGGCGCGGTCCGTCGGGGCTGACCCGCTGCTCGGGCGGGAGCTCGCCGGCTACCGCCTCGACGCGGTCATCGGCCGGGGCGGCATGGGCGTCGTCTACCTCGCCGAGGATCTCGCGCTCGAGCGCAAGGTCGCCCTCAAGCTGCTTGCTCCGGAGCTGGCGGAGGACGAGCGCTTCCGCGAGCGCTTCCATCGCGAGTCGCGAGCTGGCTGCGTCGATCGACCATCCAAACGTCATCCCGATCCACGACGCGGGAGAGGCGGGGGGCGTCCTCTACATCGCCATGCGCTACGTCGAGGGCACCGATCTCCGCGACCCTGCTGAAGACCGAGGGTCCGCTCGAGTCCGGCGCGAGCCGTCACGCTCCTCGCCCAGGTGGGCGAGGCACTCGACGCCGCCCATGCACGAGGGCTGGTGCACCGCGACGTCAAGCCGTCGAACGTGCTCGTCGCCTCCGTCGGGGGCCGCGAACATGCCTACCTCGCAGACTTCGGCCTCACCTTGTCGCGGGCACGGACGCAGCGCAGCACGGCCAGCTCGTCGGGTCGCCGGACTACGTCGCGCCCGAGCAGATCGAGCGGCGGGCGTGGTCGATGCCCGCTCCGACGTCTACTCGCTCGGCTGCGTGCTGTTCGAGTGTCTCACCGGGTCGGTGCCCTTTCGGCGCGGCTCCGAGTTCGAGGTCCTCTACGCCCAGCTGAGCGAGGAGCCGCCCGCGATCAGCGAGGAGCGTACGGGGCTGCCCCGCGAGCTCGACCAGTGTCCTGGCGCGTGCGCTCGCAAGGCCCCAGAGGAGCGGTTCGAGACGGCGGGAGCTCTCGTCTCGGCGGCCCGGGCGGCGCTGCCGGCGTGGCGGGGTACACCGCCGCGGTGGTCGACGGCTCGACGATCGCCGCGGCTCGCGATCGTGATCGCGGCCGCTACGGCGGTCGGCGTGTGGGCTTGGGTCGAGACGGGGAGCGATCTGCGAACGCGCCTACGACCGACGTGGCGGGCGGCGCGCTGCAGCGGATCGGATCCCGTGCTCGGGCGAGCTCGTGGCCACGTACAGGCTCTCGGGCCGGTGGAGAGGACGTCGCCGCCGGGCCGGAGGGTATCTGGGCCGTCGACACCGAGCGCGGCATCCTGGTCCCGCATCGATCCCAGCATCGAGCGAGGAGACCACGAGCGCAGACGGGATCGACGAGCGGTTGCACGTAACGGGAAGGCCACGATATGGGCTGGCAGGCGACGGACTCCGACGGGCATGCCGATGGACGAGATCGATCCGGAGCGCGGCGAGCCATCATGCAGACTGACGCGGTGCGCGGAGGCACCGCTGAGACGTGAGGATGCCGACGCCCGCCTGGCCCGTAGCGCCGTCGCCGAGCGCCATGGCGATCACCGTCTCGCACGGACGCGCCGCCGTCTGGGTCGCCGACGCCGCCGGCGGCGTTCTCCTACCGTCTGACTCGACGCAGTCCCGAGCACGTCACCGTCGACGTCGGCGGTGCACCGGTCGCGCTCGCCGCCCGCGACGACCTGCTGTGGGTCGGAGGCTGACGAGACGAGATCCTGGCCCTCGACTTCGCGGGCCGGATCACCTCACGAGCCCCTCTCGCGTCGCCGCCCGTCGCGCTGGCGGCAGGCGCGGAGGGCGTCTGGGTCGCGGAGCGCCGGGGCGTGATCTCGCATCTGGATGACTCCGGCGACACCGAATGAACGGATCGCGCTCGGGCGGCGCGCCGTCGACCTTGCTGTGGGCCAGGGTTCGGTGTGGGCTCTCACGGCGGACGGGGTTCTGCTCCGCATCGATCCGGCGAGCGCCGAGATCCTCGCCGAGATCGTTGTCGGGCCGGGGCCGTCGGCTGTCGCCGTGAGCGACGACGGGGTGTGGGTCGCAGTCGGTGCCGCCCTGCCTCGGTCGAGCTCGCTGGCGGGACACTTCGAGGCCATACCGCCCGGCTTCCAGGTCGACGCGATCGGGCCCGCCGATCCGGGCGAGGTCTGCGACCCGCAGTCGATCGTTCGCAACTGCGTTCTCGTCACGTCGGGCCCGTTCGAGGCAGCGGGCGGAGATCACGCTCGTGCGCGCACGCGTTCACGCTTCGGCCGCGCGAGGGAGGCACGGTCGAGTGCAACGGGAGGACGTACAGCGATGCCGTCGTATCGGACGTTCGCGGCGGAGAGGCCGGTGTCGCGCGGCTCGACGTCGACGGCCTGGGGACGCTCGGTATCACGCTGGGACCGGGCGTTGAGCGTGCACGAGAGCGTGGCGCCGGACGCAGGTGTGCTCTGCGTCCTCAGGACCGGACGTGGGTCGGGGTCAGCGGAGCGCCTCAGAGGCCAGACCGGAACGATGTCCGACCGCGGCATCTACGACGACACCGGCGTCTCCTTCGCAATGCCTGGGACTTCGAGTCCGATCCGACCGGCTAGCCGGGCTCCTCGCCGCGGCTCCAGGTATACCTCGACAGCTCGGACACGCCGGAGAGCTCGTCGCCACGTGCTCCGCGCCGGATCGAGGAGCACGGGCGCCTCGCCCGGCGGGCGAGCGTGAGGCGGGCAGTGCCGAGCCCTTCCTGCTCCCAGCGTCCGCGACACGCCCACACCAAGAGCCCGGATCCTCCGACCGCTTCGGCCACGGCGGCGGCGCCGGGCGGCGCGAGACGCGGCGTCGCCGTGACGCCCGCGGCGCGCTGGGCGATCAGCGACGCCGTCGCCAGGAGCCGGCTGGCGTCGCGCCGGCCACGCTCGTCGTCGGCGGCCGTGCCGACCAGCGAGAGACCGGCCCCCCAGCCGGAGGCGATCCATGCGGCGGCCTCGAGGGCTCTCCACTCGTGCTCGCCGCCGCCGAAGGGCACGGTCACGGGCCGCGCGTCCGGATTCACGATCTCGACCTCGCCGACGAGTATCGCGACGTCCGCGTCGGCCTCCGCGAGGATGCTCCGGAGCGGCTCCTCGAAATCGCCCCGCTCGAGTAGCGCCGGCGACGCGTCGAGGACGATCAACGCGGCACGCTGTTGCGCCGCCAGGCGAAGCGTGTCCTCGTCCCGCTCCTCGGAGGTGAACACCACGGTCCGGACAGCGACGCCGCTCTCGAGCAGCTCGGCACGCCTCTCGTCCAGCAGGCGCACTGCGCTCTCGAGATCGGCGTCTTTCTCGACGAGCGCCGCGACCACGACCTCCCGGCGGGGCCGGCGCGCCAGCGGCCAGGCCACGGCGAGGAGATCTCCCACGCGTGAGAGATCGTGCGGGACGACGAGCACGGTCTGCCGTTCCGCACCCCGTCTTTCGCGCGGTCGCGCGGCCGCTGCGGCGGGAGTCGCCAGGTCGAGCGACGGGTCGTGCGCGAGGATCCCCCGCTCGAGCCCCTGGAGGACGGCGCCCGGCTCGATGCCGAGCTCCTCGACGAACGTCCGGCGGGCGAAGCGGTACGCCTCGAGCGCGTCCGCCTGCCTGCCCGAGCGGTAGAGCGCGAGCATGAGCTGGGCGCGAAAGCGCTCGCGCAGCGGATGCGCGCGACGAGCGACTCCAGCTCCCCGACGAGGCGACCGTGCTCACCGGCGCCGAGGTCCGCCTCGAAGCGGTCCTCGAGAGCGACGAGCCGCAGCTCCTCGAGTCGCGCGATCTCGCCCTGGGCGAACGACTCGTAGGCGAAGTCGACGAGGGCCGGCCCGCGCCAGAGCGCCAGCGCCTCGGCCAGCCTCGCCGAGGCGGGCGCCGAAGTCGCGCGTGGCCAGAAGCTGCCTCCCCTCCCGCGCCAGCAGCTCGAACCGGTCGGCGTCGAGCTCGCCGGGTCGCACGAGGACGGCGTACCCGCCGGCACGTGAGACGACCCGGTCGGGGCCGACGGCCTTGCGCAGCCTCGACGCGGCGGCCTGCAGCGCGCCGCGGGGGTCATCCGGCAGCTCGGCGCCCCAGAGCTCCTCGATCAGCCGGTCGGCGGGGACGAGCTCGCCGTGGCGGGCGAGCAGCACCGCAAGCAGCATCCCCACGCGCATCCCGCCGGTCGCCACCGGCCGTCCGTCGTCGGTCGCGATCTCGAGGGGACCGAGGATTGCGAAGCGCACCGCTAGCCTCGGTGTCTGCCGCGGTCAGTCATTGCCGAACCGGCGCCGCGGTGTGGCGCTCGACGGCGAGCCCAGCCCGATGGACATGTGCTGATGATCGCATGACCGCGGGCCGTCTGGCACAGCGCCGAGACCTGGTCAGCTCGGCCGGGAACGCCGCTCCGGCCCCGCGCGCGTTTCGCCGTCAGCCCGCCGTCAGCGGCCGGTAAGCCGGGCGTCGGCGAGACCGCCGATCGTGGATCGACCAGACGCGAAGGGAGGCTGAGAGCCATGAGGTCGCAACCCGCCGGTGTGCATACCGCTCCGGCTACCGCTCCCGTCCGGCGCATGTTGATCCGTGCGGCGCTCGTTGCCGTCGCTCTCGTGTGCCTCTCCGCCAGCACGGCGCATGCGGACGTCCCGACCGGTCCGCCGGCTCCGTCGGTGCTGGAGGAGTTCGATGTGCTCGAGACCCACGTGACGACGTTGCCGGGCCTCACCGCGGGGCAGCAAACCAGCCTTCGGTCGAAGCTCGACACTGCAGAGGATCGATATCGAGCGGGGCAGGCGTGCGTGGCGGCACGCATCCTGCAGGCCTACCTGAACGAGGCAGAGGCGCTTCGCGCACGCGATGCCGCCATCGGGTCCGATCTCTACCGACGCGGTTGGCTGCTTCGCTACGAACTCCTCGCCGCACTGCCTCCCGGGACGACATGCTCCGTCGGTATCACGACGCTGGTCGACCCGGCTGTTGAACCGTCCATGCCGGTGCTGGCCGACCCGAGCGGTGGATCGCCTCGCCCTCTGGCCAGCCTGCGGGACGACAACGGCCACCAGGCGGATTTCGTGACCGGGGAGCTCGTGCTCGCAAGCGACGAGGCCACAGCGCTTCGCGTGGCCGATCGGCTGGGTCGGCGTGGTGGTCGATGGGCTGGATCTGGCAGCCGCCGGCCTGCCCGGCGGAGGCACGCACTTCCTGATCCGATTCGATCCGGACCGAATCAGCCCCGACGGTCTCGAGAGCCGGCTCATGGCCCTTCACCCCGGCGTGCAGTCGGCCCTGCGCATCTCGAGCGATGCAGGGGCGGGAACGCTTGCCGCCGCGGCGGGCGAGGCCGCAGGTGGGCTCGAGGTCGGGCTCAACTGGGTCTTCCAGCCGACCGACTTCGCAAGCGCGTTCACGGTCGAGGCCCTAGTGGGAGACGCCGGCTTCAACTCGAACCCGCTCGTCTACGGAGGAGATGCCTACGACTGGACGCACCTACGGGCCGGCACGCGACAGGACACGGGCGTGACGCAGGCGTGGACACAGCTCGACGCCGCGGGTCGCCTCGCCAACCGTGTGGTGATCGGCGTGCACGACCAGGGGTTTGCGCCCGATCCGGACTTCCCCTCGGGTGGAACGATCGACAGGCCGAATTTCCCGGGCTCGATCCCTGCAGCGGCGGAGGCATGTGCCCTGGCACGGGACGAACGTGATCGATGCCGCCATGGGCGTTCCGGACAACGGGTTCGGCGCCGCGGGCGCCGCCGGGCCCGTCGGGATTCCACAAGCCTTCTACCGGGAAGGGGACATCTTCAGTGCGTCGGACGAGCTGGTGGCCATGTATCTCGCCGGCGCGAGGATCATCAACATGAGCTGGGGTGGGATGACCCCCGCAGCGGCCACCGTCTTCACCGCCACGTTCGACGCGATCACGACCAGCCTGTCCGTCGGCGGCGCCGTGCTCTTCGCAGCCGCGGGCAACGCGCGGCGGGACGTCGACGCCGAAGACTGCTTCATCCTCTGCTGGGAGGAGGGCTGGCAGGCCCCGTGCGAGAACCGGACGGTTGTCTGCGTCGGCGCGCTCGCACTCGACTCGGACGCGCGCGCCTCCTACTCGAACTGGGGTCTCGAGGACGTGGACATCTTTGCGCCGGGACCGTGCTCGTCGCCGACGACCCGCAGCTACCAGCGCTCGGGAACTACGCGCTCAGCGTGTCCGGGACGAGCATGGCGTCGCCCTTCACGGCTGGCGTCGCGGCGCTGCTCTGGGCCGCGAATCCCGCGCTCGGACCGCGAGACCTCGAGCGGATCCTCATCGAGACGGCGCACGTGGGCTCGCTCGACCGCTCCGTGGAACGATGGGTGTGGGCTGCGCGAGCGGTCGATCGGGCGCTTCCGACGCTCGTCAACATCGTCTCACCGGAGAACGGGGCTAGCATCCCGAGAGGAACGACGATCGAGTTCCGAGCGTTCGTCCAGGCGGCAGGGCGCGGCTCGCCGATCATCACGTGGACGAGCGACCGGGACGGCTCCATCGGATCGGGCGCCGAGCTGCGGCGGACCGACCTCTCGGCCGGCACGCACGCCATCACCGTGACAGCTCGGTTCTCGGACGGCTTCGTCGCCTCCGACAGCGTGACGATCGCGATCACGAACGATCCGCCGCGCGTGACAATCCAGAGCCCGGATCCCGGGCAGACGTTCGCCGTCTCAGAGGTGATCACGTTTCGTGGCGAGAGCTTCGACGCGAACGAGGTCGAGCACGGCTTCCGGCTCGCCGATTCTCAGGTCGCCTGGTACCTCGACAGGTCCGAGGTTCCCTTCGCCAGAGGCCATGCGGCGAGCGCGGCGTTGTCCGGAGCGTCACCCGGCATGCACACGATCACCTTCCGTGGCAACGACGGCGAACTGACGGGAGAGGCCAGCGTGACGATCGAGCTCACCGCCGACCCTTCCGACCTGCCTCCGAACGTCGTCATCACGGCGCCCCGCCACCTCGCCAGTTTCAACGCCGACACCTTCGACGCCGCCCGCGGGCAATGGTTCGCGCTGGTCACTCTCACCGGCTCGGCGATCGATCCCGAGGACGGCCTGCTGCCGGATGCACAGATCTCATGGACCGACCGCGTCAACGACGCCGTAGGGTCCACCCCGCTCGGCTCCGGCTCGACGGTGACCGTCCGCCTGTACGCACCCAACGTGTCCGAGGCGAACACCCACGAGATCAGGATGACCGCCTACGACTCCGCCGGCAACATCCGGAGCGACACGATCACGATCACCGTGTCGGACTCTTCGAGAGGTTGATGTGAAATTCACGCCATCCTGGCTGGGGGCCTGCACACGGCGGATCAGTGCTTCCCGCGTCGGCGCCAAGGCTTTTCCGAGCATTGCCTCACCGACCCGGGAAGACGCTGCTCCTTGGTGCCCTCCCCAGAAGCACGCCAATTCCACATCAAGCCTCTAGCAGCCGAGGTTCTTGGCGCTCTCGCCGCGCCTACCCAACGATCGGCGGTATCGTCCTCTGCGCTGTGTCGGTACGAAGCGTCATCCCCGCCACGGGCAAGGCATGAAACCTGGTGTTTCCGCCGCGACGACCGGCCGCACGGTCACGCACCCGCTCGACCCTCTGACGGCTGACGAGATCGCGGCCACCATCGAGGCGCTGCGCTCGGCCGGAAAGCTCGGGCCGCGCGCGCGGCTCGTGATCGTCCGGCTCGAGCGAGCCTCCGAAGCACGGTCGTGCGAGGCTTCACGCCGGACGACGCCATGGATCGCGAGGCATTCGCCGTCGTGTACGACCGGGATACCGGCGAGACGGGCGAGGCGATCGTGGCGCCCGCGAGCGGCGAGATCCGCTCGTGGACGCCGGTGCCCGGCGTGCAGCCGCAGGTGACCCTGGACGAGTTCGGCGAGGCGATCGCCGCCGTCCGGGCAAACCCCGACTTCTGTGCCGCCCTCGAGCGGCGCGGCATCGACGATCCTGATCTTGTCCACATCGAGGCCTGGTCGATCGGCGACATGGCGCCGGAGGGGCTCGAGGGCCGCCGCCTCGTCTGGACGCCGTGCTGGGTCAAGAGCGACCCGGCCGACAACCACTACGCGCATCCGATCCGCGGGTCTGCATGCGATCGTGGACCTGCAGGCGATGGAGGTCGTGAAGCTCGAGGACCACGGCATCACCCCGCTCCCACCCGAGCCCGGGGAACTACGGAGAGGCGGACGGCGGCGGCTACCGGGACGACCTGCGGCCGCTCGAGGTCGTCCAGCCCGAAGGCCCGAGCTTCGAGCTCGACGGCTGGCAGGTGCGCTGGCAGAAATGGCGGCTCCGCGTCGGCTTCAACCAGCGCGAGGGACTCACCCTGCACGAGGTCGGCTACGTGGACGGCGACCGCGTGCGCGCGGTCGCTCACCGGCTCTCCGATCGCCGAGCTCGTCATCCCGTACGGCGATCCCGGCCCAGGCGGGTACCGCAAGAACGCCTTCGACATCGGCGAGTACGGGCTGGGCCTGCTCACGAACTCGCTCGAGCTCGGCTGCGACTGTCTCGGCGAGATCCGCTACCTCGACGTCGACCTCGCCACGCCCGGCGGCGAGGTGACGACGATCCGGAACGCGATCTGCCTGCACGAGGAGGACGACGGCCTCCTCTGGAAGCACTACGACTGGACGACCGACACGACCGAGGTGCGGCGCTCGCGGCGCCTCGTCGTCTCCTCGATCGTCACCGTCGACAACTACGAGTACGCCTTCTACTGGCGCCTGTACCAGGACGGCGCGATCGAGCTCGAGGTCAAGGCGACCGGGATCATCCTGACGGCCGCCGCCGAGCCCGGCGAGACCCCGCGGCACGGGACGCTCGTCGCGCCCCAGCTCTCGGGCCTATACCACCAGCACGTCTACTGCGCCCGGCTCGACCTCGACGTCGACGGCGAGGAGAACACCGTCGTCGAGGTCTCGAGCGAGGCGCTCCCGTGGGGGCCCGAGAACCCGTACGGCAGCGCGTTCGTGACGCGCGAGACGCCGCTCACGACCGAGCGGGAGGCGCAGCGCCTCGTCGATCCCCTCTCGGCTCGCTACTGGAAGGTCGTCAACCCGCGCGTCAAGGGGCGCGCTCGGCCAGCCCGTCGGCTACCGGCTCGTGCCCGGCGCGAACACCGCGCCGTTCGCCCAGCCCGACTCGAGCATCGCTCGCCGCGCCGAGTTCATGACCCGCCACCTCTGGGTGACGCCGTTCGCCGCCGCGCGAGCTCTTCCCGGCCGGCGACTACCCGAACCAGCACCCCGGCGGAGCGGGCTTGCCCGAGTGGACCGCGGCCGACCGGCCGGTCGCGGACACGGACGTCGTGCTCTGGTACGTGTTCAACGCCCACCACGTCCCGCGCCCGGAGGACTGGCCGGTCATGCCGGCGGCCAGCATCGGCTTCCGGCTCGAGCCGTGCGGCTTCTTCGACCGCAATCCGGCGCTCGACGTGCCGCCGCCGCGCGGCACACGCCTGCCACTCCGGAGCTGAACGTCTCAGCCGACGGGCTCGGCGGCCTGGAAGGCGGGACGCGCCTCGATCGCGTCCCGAAGGCGCAGGATCTTGGGCCAGCGCTCGAGGTCGAGCGGCAGCCGCTTCGTCCGCCAGATGACCGGGCCGGCGGCGACGTCGGCGATCGTGAAGCGTCCGAGGACCGTGCCGTTGTCGGCGATGAACTGCTCGAAGACGTCGAGCCCCTGGGATCGCGCGCGGCAGCGCCGCCTCGATCGCCGCCTGATCGCCGTCCTCCCACCTGCCGCCGCCGCTTTCCCGGTCGCGGTGGAAGAGCGCAGCTCCCTCGAGCGGAAACAGCGCCGGCCGCGCCTGGGTCGACCAGGCGTCGAGCGCCGCGTCGACCGGCGCCCGCTCTCTCGGCTCCTGCGGGTAGAGGTCGTACCGCTCCTCGCGGTGGGCCAGGTAGCGCAGGATCGCGTTCGACTCGGGTAGGACGAGATCGCCGTCGACGAGCGTCGGGATGCGCCCGAAGGCGTTCAGCGCCATGATACTCCGCCGGCCGCGGCTCGGCGAACGGGACGTGACGCCGCTCGTACTCGAGCCCGAGCTCGGCGAGCAGGAAGCGAGCCTTGAGCGCGTTGGACGAGGCCGGGTGGTCGTAGAGGACGAGCACGGAGTGGAATCTACGCAGGGCCGGATAAGATCCGGCCCCTACGTGACCCGGCCACCCGTATCCGAGTCGACGCCTCCCGGCCGCTCGCCGCCGAGCCGGGCTCCGGCCACAACCGCTGGCACCCGGACATCCCGCCCGTCGCGACCGTGCGCGCCGGGAGAGCAGATCACCCTCGAGGCGCGCGACGGTCTCGACTGCGCGCTCGGGCCGGAGAGCACGGTCGCCGACGTCCTCGCGATCGACCTGCGCCTCCCCCACCCGCTGACCGGCCCCGTCTACGTCGACGGCGCCGAGCCCGGCGACGTGCTCTCGGTCGAGATCCTCGAGCTCGAGTCGGCTCCGTTCGGATCGACCTGCATCGTCCCCGGCTTCGGCTTCCTGGCGGACGTCTTCACCGAGCCCTATCTCGTGAAATGGCGTCTCGCGGACGGCATCGCTCGCTCGGACGAGCTGCCCGGCATCGCCATCCCCGCCGACATGTTCCCCGGGGTCATCGGCATCGCGCCGTCGCGCGAGCTGATGGAGGAGACGCGCCGTCGGGAGGACGAGCTCCGCGCCCGGGGCGGCGCCGTGGCGGACGATGCGCCGGAGGTGGCGATCCCGTCCGCTTGCGGCGGACGGCCTGCGGACGATCCCGCCTCGGGAGACCGGCGGCAACATGGACGTGCGCGGCCTCGTCGCCGGCAGCACCGTGTACTTCCCCGTGCACGTGCCCGGCGCCCTGTTCTCGCTCGGCGACCTGCACTATCGCGCAAGGCGACGGCGAGTGCTGCGGCGTCGCGATCGAGATCGCCGGGAGCGGTGACGGTCCGCTTCGACGTGCGCAAGGGGGCCGGCTGGCCACTCCGCTTCCCCGCGTACGAGACGCCGCCCAGACCGGCGCGGCGCTGCTTCGCCACGACGGGACTCTCCGTGACGCCCGAGGGGAGGAACGAGTCTCTGGATCTCGGCCTGGCCACACGGACGGCGCTGCTCGAGATGATCGCGTACCTGGGCCACGAGCGCGGCCTGACGCCCGAGCAGGCCTACGTGCTCGCGAGCGTCGCCGTCGACCTGCGGCTCTCGGAGATCGTCGACGTGCCCGAATCCGCTCGTCTCCGCTCTGCTGCCGCTCGATATCTTCGAGTCGTGACCGCGGAACGGGCGAATCGTGAACGGGTCGCGCGCGCCCGCCGGCACCAGGAGGCGCTCAACTGGCTCGAGTACGAGCAGGAGCGCGAGGCGATGCTGCGCAAGCGGCTCGAGCCGATGCTCCGTGACGCGGAGGGATGGCGCGCGGACGAGGCGGCGATTCCAGGCATGGCCGACGAGGACGTAGCGACGCTTCGGCGCATCGGCTTCATCCAGCACGCGCCCGACCGAGGAGGCGCACGCGCGGTTCGAGAAGCAGATCGCGGAGCTGGAAGCGCAGCTCGAGGACTCGGTGCTCCGGCAGCAGGCCTACGCCGCCTACGCGCGCGCGCTCGAGAGCAGCTCGTAACGTGGCGCCGGTTCCGGTCTTCGCCGCGGGCCACGTCTACGCGGTGCTCCCGCCGGGTGAGGCGGTCGAGGCGGTCCGCACGCGCCTTCGTCGAGCACGCCCGCGGCGCGTGGCAGATGCCGTCGAAGGTGTACGTCGAGGCTCCGCCGGACGGCGACTTCCGCGCCATGCCGGCGGCCGGTGGAGGCTACGCCGTGCTGAAGTGGGTCACGTCGTTCCCGGGCAATCCCGCCCGCGGCCTGCCGACGGTGAGCGGCGTCGTCCTCCTCTCCGATGCCCGCACCGGCGAGCTGCTCGCGCTGCTGGACGCCGCCTCGGTCACCGCGCGTACGGACGGGGGCGGCCGCCGTGCTCGCGGCCGAGACGCTGGCGAGGGCCGGCGCCGGCACGGCTGGGGTCGTCGGCTGCGGGGTGAACGGGCGGGCGGCGGCGCGCACGTTCCTTGCGCGCGGCCGGGACGTCCTCGCTGGCCGACGCTCGCCCGGACGCGGCCGTGGCCGCCGCCGCCGAGCTGGGCTCCGGCGCAGCCGTAGCCAGCATCTCCGATGCGCTCGCGTGCGACATCGTCGTCACCGTGACCCCGGGCCGCGAGCCGGTCCTCGGTGCGGGGCTGCTGCGGGCCGGCCAGCACGTCAGCCTCATGGGCGCCGACGGACCGGGCAAGGCCGAGGCGGAGATCGAGGAGCTCCTGCGCTGCCGCATCGTCTGCGACGAATGGGAACAGGCGAGCCACAACGGCGAGATCGCGCACGCCGTGGCGGCCGGGCGCCTCGCACGCGAGGACGTCGCCGAGCTCGGGCTGCGTCCTTCTCGGCGAGCAGCCCGGACGCCGATCGGACGACGAGATCACGGCGTTCGACTCGACCGGGCTCGCCGTTCAGGACCTCGCCGTAGCGCGGCCGCGATCCTCGAGCGCTACCGCGCCGAGCCCGCCGCTGACGCGTTTGCGGGAGTCAACCGGGTCGAGCTCGCCAGCGGTATAGCCTGACCTACTCGAACGCTTCCGCCGGCCGGCTTGAAGCGACGAAAGGAACGAGAATGTCTCGAAGAGTGACAGCGGCGATCGCGGGCCTGCTCGCGGTCTCCGCGCTTGGCTTTGCCTCGGCCGCCCTTGCCGGGGACGGGGGCGGGGACGACGACGTTCGCGTCTCTGGCCGGTGCACGGGCAGCGCCACGTCCGAGTTGGAGCTCAGCCCCGAGGACGGGCGTATCGAAGTCGAGTTCGAGGTCGATCAGAACCGGGCCGGCGTCCGCTGGCAGGTCGTGCTGCGCCGGCAGGGGAACGTGTTCTTCCGCGGCTCGCGCGTGACACGGGGACCGAGCGGCTCGTTCGAGCTGCGGCGGGTCACGGCCAATGGGCCCGGGACCGACGTCATCAGGGCCCGGGCGACGAGCCCGAGCGGCCAGGTCTGCAGGGCGACGGCACGCTTCTAGGACAAGACGGAACGACCGGGGTCAAGTCTTGCATTCGCACATAAGGACGTGCAAATCTCCGGCCCTTATGTGTGTTTGCAAGACTTGACCCCATCGCTGTGAGCTAGCTCTTCAGCGGCACCGCGTAGCAGGGCATCGGAGCACCCGTTGCGCCACGAAGCTTGAGCGGGAAGCCGAGGAAGGCGAACTCGTACTGCTTCTCCGCGGCGATCTCCTCCATGTTGACGACCTCGATGATCTGGGCGCCGGCGGTCGCGAACATGTAGCAGTGGACGGGTAGGAAGGCGCCCTCCTCCTCCCACGGCATGACCTCGAGCCCGATCGAGTCGCCGGCGATGCACATGGCGCCGGCCTCCTCGCAGAGCCACTTCGCGCACGGGAGGTTGATGCCGGGCGGCTTCTGCAGGTAGCCGTCGAAGTCGGGCCAGACGCCCATGCGTCCGGTGCGGACGAGGACGACGTCCTTGCGACGCAGCTCGACCCCCTGGGCTTCCGCAGCCTTCTTGCAGTCGTCCGCGGTGACGCCGTAGCTCTCCGGCAGGCCGTCGACCCCGTGGAGCCCGGCGATGTCGAGGAGGACGCCGCGAGCGATGATCGGCGGGTAGTTCTCGGGGCCGCCCTTGTTCCAGACCCGGCTGCCGAGATCCTTGTCAGGCGTCCAGCCGTTCCAGAACGTCCCGTAGAAGCCGAGGTGGTTGAACGTGTCCACGTGCGTCCCGCAGTGCGTGTACATGTGGATCGAGTCGCCGCAGTAGCTGTGCTTCTCGTGCACCTCCGGCGGAAGCCCGGAGAGGCTGTCGTTGATCGACCCCTGCGGCGTGTGCGTCATCCAGATCTCGTACTTCGGGTCGCCGGCGGCGAGCCAGGACGGCATGCCCATGAAGTACTCGACGTTGAGGTCGAAGACGTGGCTGCCGTCGAGGTGCTCGAGGATCGCCTTGTTCGTCTCCGGCGTGATCCAGTTCAGGCGACCGATCTCGTCGTCCGGGCCCCAGGGGCTCTTCGAGACCTTGACACCCTCGCGCTCGAGCAGCGGCTCGAACGTCAGGCTCTCCTCCGTCGTGGCCATCAGGCGACCTCCTGTCGTCGGGTGACGGTTGCGTGCTCCTCGACCAGCGCGCCGTAGAGCTCCGGGCGACGGTGGCCGAAGAGGTACATCTCGTACTCGCCGGGGATGGGCAGGATGTCCTTCTCGCGCGCCTCCGCGACATCGATCTCGGCGAAGGCCACGCCCTCGCCCGTCTCGCCCTGCTCGGCGATCCGGGCACCCCAGACGTCGCACACCTGGCTCCAGCCGCAGAACTCCGCGCTGCGCTCGTGCCCGACGCGGTTCGACGTGAGCACGAAGACGTGGTTCTCGTGCGCGCGGGCACGCGTGAGGACATCGGCGTTCGAGCGTGCGGCCATGGGCCAGTTCGTCGGATGCGCAACGATGTCCGCGCCACGCAGCGCGATCGCGCGCGTCAGCTCGGGAAAGCGCAGGTCGTAGCAGATCTCGATCCCGATCCGGCCGATCGGCGTGTCGAACACCTCGACCTCGTCGCCCGCGAGAACGAAGCGGTCGACGCCGAGGAACGGAAGGTGGCTCTTGCGGTACCGCCCGACGAGGCCGTCGGGCCCCACGAGCACCGCGGTGTTGCGTAGCGCGTCGCCGTCCCGCTCGAGCATCCCGGAGACGCAGTGCATGCCGTGCCGGCTGCACGCCGAGGCAAGGGCCGTGACGAACGGCCCGTCGCAGCTCCTCCGCGAACGGCGAAGCCTCGGCGGCGCTGTCGAACATGTAGCCGGAGCTCGAGCATTCGGGCAGGACGAGCAGCGAGCACCCGGCCGCGGCCGCCTCCTCGAGCCGTGCGAGGCACAGCTCCCGGTTGCGGTCGAGCTCCCCGAGCCGCGGCTCGATCTGGGCGACGCCGACGAGCATGCGGGCCGAGTGTAACTCGGCCCGCATGCCTGTAGGGGCCGGATCTCATCCGGCCCTCCCACCGTCGGCTCCGTCTACCGTTGAGCCCGTGCCGAGGCACGTGCGCTTCTACTTCGATCTCGTCTGCCCCTACTCGTACATGGAGTCGCAGGCGGTCGAAGCGGCCGAGGACCAGCACGCGGTCGTGGTCGAGTGGCTCCCGCTCGAGCTGCGTCCCGCCCCGCGCCCGCTGCTCGAGCCGCGCGGCGACCACCTGCGCGTCGACTGGACGCAGAACGTCTACCGGCGGGCGGGCGCGCTCGGCCTCGAGATCCACCTGCCCCGCTTCCAGCCCCGCTCGACGCTTCCGCTCGCCGCCAGCCTCTGGGCCGAGGAGCAGGGCCGGCTGCGGGAGCTGCGCCGCGCCTTCTACGAGGCGTTCTTCTGCGAGGGCGAGGACATCGCGACCGACGGCGAGATCGCCCGCGCGGCCGAGCGGGCGGGCCTCGACCCGGATCGCGCGCTCGCCGCCGCCTACGCCCCGGAGCGGATCGAGCGCCTGGGCGAGATCCGCCGGGAGGCGGAGGCCGGCGGCATTCGCGGCGTGCCGTCGCTGGTCTCCGAGGACGGACAGTGGCACTGGGGCACGGGTGGCGTCGAGCGGCTGCTCTCCGGCCAGCCCCTCGTGCCGAGGCCGTAGGGACCCTAGAGACGCACGAACTGCGAGGCCGATGCGTAGGGGCCTGGATCTCATGCCGCAGGCCGGATACGCATCCGGCCCGCCTGTCAGATCGTACGCCACCCCGAGCCGCTCAGCAGCGCGTCGGCGTCGGCATCGATCTCGACGGGCACGAGGCGCTCGGCGATCGGGTCCGGCGTCTTGAGGCCGTCGCCGGTGACGAGGAGCACCACGCGCTCGCCCTCGCCGATCAGCCCTCGCCGCACCGCCTCGCGCAGCGCCCCGAGCGTCACGCCGGCCGCCGTCTCGCCGAAGACGCCCGTGGTCTCGGCGAGCAGCGCCATGTTGAGCCCGATCTCGTCCTCGGGCGTGACGAGGATGTCGCCGTTCGTCCGCTTCGCGGTCGCGAGCGCGAGCTCGCCGTCGGCCGGGTTTCCGATCGCCAGCGAGCGGGCGATGGAGGCGGGCCGCACCGGAGTCACGCGGCGGTTCTCGGCGAAAGCGGTCGCCACGGGCGCGCAGCCTGCAGCCTGGGCGCCGTACATGCGCGGCTCCTGGCCCTCGACGAGCCCGAGCTCGAGCAGCTCGCCGAGGCCCTGGCTCACCTTCGAGTACATCGCGCCCGAGGCGATCGGCGCGATCACGACATCGGGCAGCTCCCAGCCGAGCTGCTCGCCGATCTCGTACCCGAGCGTCTTCGAGCCCTCGGCGTAGTAGGCGCGCAGGCCGACGTTGACGAAGCCCCACGGCATCTCGAACGACAGCTCGACGGTGAGCCGCGAGCAGTCGTCGTAGGTTCCCCGTACCGCGTAGATGGTGGCGCCGTACACCGCCGTCGCGATCAGCTTCTCGGGCTCGAGGTCGGCGGGACAGAAGACGGCCGCCTCCATGCCCTCCGCGGCTGCCCGGGCGGCGACGGCGTTCGCGAGGTTGCCGGTCGAGGAGCAGGCGAGCGTGTCGAGGCCGAGCTCCTGAGCCTTCGCGCACGCCACGGCGACGACGCGGTCCTTGAACGAGTGCGTCGGGTTCGACGTGTCGAGCTTCAGCCAGACCTCGGACAGGCCGAGCGCGGACGCGAGCCGGGGCGCCGGCACGAGCGGCGTGAAGCCGGGCGCGAGCCGCGGCTCGGCGGGCGGCTCGACGGGCAGAAGCGGCGCGTAGCGCCAGATCGACGCCGGCCCGGCCGCGATGCTCTCGCGCGTGACCTCGCCCCGCAAGGCCTCCCAGTCGTAGACGGGATCGAGCGGGCCGAAGTCGCGCGGGACAGACGGCGAACGGGCCGAGCTCGTGCTCGGTCTCGCAGACTCGACAGCGGAGGGATACGGCGGCCACTGGGATCTCCTTCGTCTCGCTCGACATCCTTCCGGGCCGTGGCCCGGCCGGGTTTGGCACCTTGCCGTCGTCTGGCAGGTTGCCGGGGCTTCGCAGGGCCGGTTCCCTCTGCCCCCTCTCGATGTGGAGCGGGGCGTGGCCCGCTCGCGAGGTGGAGTATAACGATCAGATGATCGATCGGAACTCGACCGGCAACGCCTGGCGCACCGATTCCGATCAACCAGCCAGGACCCGTGGAACTGCTCGAGCTCGTCCGGAAGGAGGCGGCGGAGGCGGGTCTCGCCGCGCCGCACCTGCGCGACGAGGCCGTCGACGCGGCGCTGGCGACGGCGTCCGAGCTCGTGCGCGAGCGCCGGCGCGAGCTCCTCGCAGCCAACGAGGCGGACGTCGAGGAGGCGACGGGGCGGCTCGACGAGGGGACTCTCGATCGGCTCCGCCTGGACGGGCGCAGAGTCGACGCGCTCGCCGAGCAGGTCGCCGCGATGGCGGCCATCCCCCCGCTCGATCGCGAGATCGCGTCGTGGACGCTGCCGAGCGGGCTCGACGTGAGCGAGCGGCGGATCCCGATCGGGACCGTCGGCGCGAACTTCGAGGCGAGGCCGAACGTCGCTCTCGACGTGGCATGCCAGCTGCTCAAGAGCCTCAACACCGCCGTGTTGCGGACAGGCGGCGCGGCGCTGCGTACCGTGACCGTCCTCGTCGACGAGGTGCTGCGACCCGCGCTCGAGCGCAGCGGCCTGCCGGCGGCCGCGGTCGGCCTCGTCCGCTCGCCCGACCGCGAGGGCGCCCGCGCCCTCTGCTCGCTGCCGCGCGAGATTCCGCTCGTCATCCTGCGCGGCTCCGGCGAGACGACCGCCGCGCTCGCCCGGCTCGCCGCCGAGAACGGCGTTCGAACGCTCGCCCATGCCGAGGGGGGCGGCGTCCTCTACGTCCACGCGAGCGCCGACGAGACGAAGGCCGCGGCCGTGACGGAGGCGAGCCTCGATCGCCTCGGCGTCTGCAACCGGCTCAACCTGCTGCTCGTCGACCGCGCCGCGGGCCACCTCGTGCCTCGGCTCGCCGAGACCGTGCAGCGGCTCGGGGCTTGTGTTATATAACACAAGCCGGGCTCGTGCCGTGGCGCCCGGGGAGCCGCTGACCGAGCGCCTGGGCTACGAGTGGGCGAACGACCCCGACCGTGTCGCGTCGGTCACCCTCGACGTCGTGGACTCGCTCGAGGAGGCGGTCGCGCTCGCGAACGGCGAGACCTCGGGGCTCGCCGCCGGGATCGTCGCCGAGGACGCCGACGCAGCCGGGCGGTTCCTCGAGGGGTACCGCGGGACGGCCGCGTTCTGGAACGCGACGACCCGCTTCACCGACGGCTTCGCGCTCACCGGAGCGCCGGAGACCGGCATCAACGTCGACCACACGCCGGGCCCCCGTGGCCCGGTAACCTATCGCGACTTGTGGCTGCGGCAATACCGCGTGGTCGGCGACGGCACACAGCGGAGATGAGGCAACCACTCACCACGTCGCGACCACTCACCACGTCTGTAGCGGCCGGATCTCATCCGGCCCGTTGCGAGCGCACCACGAGGTCGGGCAGGTGAGACGTCCGCTGGTGGTCAAGTTCGGCACCAGCCTGATCGTGGGGCCGCGGCAGCAGGTGCGCCGGCAGGTGCTGCGCGCCCGGGCACGCGAGATCGCGCAGGTCGTGCGCGACGGAACTCCCGTCTGCATCGTCTCGTCCGGCGCGATCGCGCTCGGGCTGCCCAGGCTCGGGCTCGACCGGCGTCCGCGCAGCATGCCCCGGCTGCAGGCGGCCTCGGCGCTCGGCCAGACGCGATTGCAGGCAGCGTGGGACGAGGCCCTCGGCGCCGAGCGCGTGCCGGCCGCGCAGGTGCTCCTGACCTCCGTCGACGTCGCCGAGCGGTCGACCTACGTGAACGCGCGCAACGCGCTGAACGCGCTGTTCGCGCTCGGGGCCGTGCCCGTCGTGAACGAGAACGACACGACGGCGACCGACGAGATCACGTTCGGCGACAACGACGCGCTCGCCGCCCAGGTGGCCGTCCTCGCGAAGGCGAGACTGCTCGTGCTCCTGACCGAGGTCGAGGGCGTGCTGTCGCGGGCTCCCGGCACTCCGGGCGCGCAACTCGTCGCGGACGGCTCGAATGCGCGCAGCGCGATGCTGGGCGGGGCGTCTCCGCTCGGCAAGGGCGGGATGCGCAGCAAGGTGCTCGCCGCCGAGGTCGCCGCCGCCGCCGGTATCCCGACGGTGATCGCCGCCGGCACCGGGAAGGACGTGCTCCTTCCGATCCTCGCCGGCGAGCCGCGCGGGACGCGCTTCGCCGCGGACGACCGCGCGCCGTCGGCATTCAAGCTCTGGCTCCGCTTCGGCAAGCCCGTGTCGGGCCTGCTCCGCGTCGACGAAGGGGCGAAGACGGCGCTCGTGAGCGAGGGCGCGAGCCTGCTCGCCGTCGGTGTCGCGCGCTGCGAGGGCCGCTTCGAGGCGGGAGACGGGATCGAGATCGTCGGCCCGGACGGCGTAGCGTTCGCGAAGGGAATGGCGAGCGCGGGCTCGGCCCAGGTGCGGCGCCGTCCGCGCGGCCTCGAGGTCGTGCACCGAGACCGGCTCGTCCTGTACTGACATGCCCCACGGTGCATGTATTGCATGCACTCTGGGTGTTAGAGTGAGTCCGTGTCGAAGAGCGTGCAGATCCGCGACGTACCCGGACGACGTCCATCGGGAGCTGCGGGCGCGCGCCGCGGCCGCCGGTCATCTCGTTGTCCGAGTACCTGCGCCGACGAGATCACCCTCGTCGCGGAGCAGCCGAGCGTCGAGGAAGTGCTGGCCCGGGCGGCCAAGCGAGTCCGGCGGCGTGTCCACCGTCAGGCAATCGTGAGACGTCATCCGGGCCGCGCGTGACGCCGGCGACGCGTGATCGTCGTCGACAGCTCCGCCGTTGTCGACGCGCTCACGGGGCGATCGGCCGATCCGCGTCTCGGCCGCGCGGCTGACCGCCGAGCGCCTGCACGCCCCGTATCTGCTCGACGTCGAGGTGATGCACGCTTTTCGCGGTCTCGTGCGCAGACGCGTGCTGGGCGCCAGACCGCGCCGCCGACACGTGGCGGGACTTCGTCGTGCTCTCGCCTGACCCGTTATCCGCACCTGCCGCTCCTCGAGCGCGCATCTGGCAGCTGACGCGATAGCCTCACGGTCTACGACGCCGCGTTCGTCGCTCTCGCCGAGATCCTCACATGCCCCGCTCGTGACGTGCGACGCGCGGCTCGCGGCACAACCGGGCACCAGGCTAAGGTCGAGCTGTACGGCGCGTAGCTAGTCGGCCACCGGCCGGTGCGCCGCCGGCGCAGGGCTCAGGCCGGACGAGCGGGGACACGCCCGTCATCGCCACCACGCCCGTCCGTGCAGCCAGGCTTCGAGGACGAGCGAAGCGGCGATCGTCCACAGCAGGATCTCGCCGTGGAGGTCGGCCCCGCTCTCGCCCGAGGCGAGCCAGACGACCAGGACGGCCGCCGCCAGCGCATTGCCGAGCGCCACCATGCGGGACACGTCCCGCTCGCCCGGCCTCCCCGCCGTTGCCCATTCGACGAGCGCGATCGCGAGCAGCGCGGCGCCCAGGAGCTGCGCGTACCAGGGCGGCTCGGGCACGGGCAGGCCGAGCCAGCGGTAGAGCCCGTCCCACGAGGCGGCGAGCAGGAACGCCGCCAGCGCGGCGTCGCCGATTGCGTCGAGGCGCAGGAGCGCGTGGCGCGAGGGGCGCAGGCGCCGCCACACCGCCGGCGTCACAGCGGTCTCGTGACCGCCCCCTCCGAGGCCGACGAGACGAGGGAGGCGTACTTCGCCAGCACGCCTGCCGCATAGCGCGGCGGCGGCGGGCTCCAGTCGCGCAGACGGGCGGCGATCTCGTCGTCGCCCGACGTCCATGTCGATCCGGCGCGACTCGACGTCGATCGTGACCGTGTCGCCGGTTCGCAGCGCCGCGATGGGCCCGCCGCGGAAGGCCTCCGGGGCGACGTGGCCGACCATGAACCCGTAGGTCGCGCCCGAGAAGCGGCCGTCCGTGACGAGCGCGACCGAATCGGACAGCCCCTCGCCGACGATCGCGGCCGTGATCTGCAGCATCTCCGGCATGCCCGGCCCACCTGCCGGGCCCTCGTAGCGGATGACGACCACGTCGCCCGGAACGACGTGCCCGGCCTTGACGGCGTCGAAGCACTCCGGCTCGGAGTCGTAGACCTTCGCCGGGCCCTCGTGCTCGTAACGGCCGTGGCCGGCAAGCTTGATCACGCAGCCGTCGGGCGCGAGGTTGCCCCGGAGGATGGCGAGGCC
This sequence comes from uncultured Thermoleophilia bacterium, assembly GCA_963838105.1. GTDB lineage: Bacteria > Actinomycetota > Thermoleophilia > Gaiellales > Gaiellaceae > CAWJNF01. The sequence goes on from CAWIQC010000025.1 coordinate 130,553, forward strand.
GCCGCGCGGCTTCACCGGCCGCTCGATCGTCGTGACGACCTGCTGGCCCGGCGTCTCTTCGACGTCGTCGGCCACCTGGGCGAGCGTCCGTCCGTCGACGGTCATCGCGTCGCCGTCGATCAGCCCGCGCTTGAGCAGCTCGCGGCTGACGAGCCCGAGGCCGCCGGCGGCGTAGACGTCGGTCGCGACGAAGCGGCCCCACGGCTTCATGTCGGCGATGACCGGCGTGCGCTCGAGGATCGCGTCGAAGTCGTCGATCGTGAGCGGCACGTCGAGCTCGCGCGCCACGGACAGCAGATGGAGGACGCCGTTCGTCGAGCCGCCCATCGCCGCGACGGAGGCGATCGCGTTCTCGAACGCCGCTCGCGTGAGGATCTGCGACGGCCGAACGTCCTTGCGCACGAGCTCCATGACCGCCCGCCCGGCCTGCTCGGCCGCCTGCTCCTTCCCCGGGTGCAGCGCCGGGATCGCGTTCAGGCCGCCGGGGGAGAGCCCGATGAACTCGAGGATCGTCGACATCGTGTTCGCCGTGAACTGCCCGCCGCACGCCCCCGCGCCCGGGCAGGCGACCGACTCGAGCGCGTGCAGCTCGGCCGGCGTGATCTTCCCGACGGCGCAGGCTCCGATCTGCTCGTACACGTCCTGGATGGTCACGTCCCGGCCGCCCAGCTGCCCGGGTGCGATCGTGCCGTTGTAGAAGCACAGGCCGGGGATGTCGAGCCGCGCGAGCGCCATCATCGCGCCCGGCATCGTCTTGTCGCAGCCGACGAGGCAGACGAGGCCGTCGAGCAGATGGCCCCGCGCCACGAGCTCGATCGAGTCCGCGATGATCTCGCGCGAGACGAGCGAGCAACGCATCCCGGTCGTGCCCATCGAGACGCCGTCGGAGACCGAGACCGTGTTGAACTCGATCGGCGTCCCGCCCGCCGCCCGGATCCCCTTCTTCACGTGCTGGGCGAGCTCGCGCTGGTTCAGGTTGCAGGGCATCGTCTCGATCCACTCGGTCGCGACGCCGATGAGCGGCTTGGCGAGGTCGTCGTCGTGTGAACCCGACGGCCTTCAGCATCGCGCGGGCGCCGGCGCGCTCGAAGCCGTCGGTGATCGCGCGGCTCTGGCGCTTGGCGGGATCGGACGGGCGGGAGTACGGATTCTCGGTCATGGCCCCCATCGTATAGGGGGCCAGGCGAGCCCCTTCAGAGCGGGCCGGCCCCGGCCCCGACCACCGACAGCCTCAGCACCGTGGCCGCCGGAAACCTCGTCGTGAGCTCCTCCTCGCAGAGACCGGCGTCGCCGGCGCGCGCCCAGACGAGCACGGTCGGTCCCGACCCCGAGATCGTCGCGCCGGCCGCACCCGGCGGCAGCTCCTCCTTGATGGGCCCGTAGACGGGCGAAAGCGGCCCCCGGTAGGGCTCGTGCAGGCGGTCGGCGAACGCCTCCGCGAGCAGCTCCGGAGCGCCGGAGGCGAGGCCGGCTCCGAGCAGCGCCGCCGGCTGACGCTGAAGCGGGCGTCGGCATGCGGGATCTCGGCCGGCAGCGCCGCGCGGGCGGCCGCAGTCTCCACCCGCTCCTCGGGAATCACGGCGATCGGGACGAGCGGCAGCGACTGCGCGATCCGCACGACGCGCTGGCGCCCGTCCTTCGCCTTCCAGGTCAGGCAGACGCCCCCTGCCAGCGCCGGCGCGAGGTTGTCGGCGTGGCCCTCGAGCTCGAGACCGAGCGCCAGCAGCTGCTCGGGCTGCGGCCAGCGGCCGGACGCCATCGAGGCGGCGACGAGGCCGAGGGCGATCGTCGCGGCGCTCGAGCCGAGCCCGCGCGTGAACGGGATGCGGTTCGTGAACGTGAACCGCATCCCGTCGGCCGGCGCGACCAGCTCGAAGGCGCGGAGGCCGAGGTGGCTGCGGTCGTGGGCGCACTCGTCGATGCCCTCGCCGAGCACCTCCACGCCCTCGCCCTCGGCCACCTCGAGCTCGTTCCAGAGGTCGAGCGCCGCGCCGGCGCAGTCGAAGCCGGATCCGAGGTTGGCGGTCGTCGCCGGCGCCCTCACCCTGACCGGCAGGTTGCGCGCGCCCGCGTCCCCCGTCGCAGTCATCCGCGGGCCGCTTCGGCGATCTCGTCCGGGTCCGGGCCGACCGGCACCGGCGCGAGGCGTCGAGCTCTCGACGATCGCCGAGTCCTTGAGCCCGTGGCCGGTGACGACGCAGACACAGCGGGAGCCCGGCGGCGGCAGCGCGGCCTCGAGGGCCGCCACGCTCGCCGCGCTCGACGGCTCGCAGAAGACGCCCTCGGCCCTGGCGAGCTCGCGCCAGGCAGCGAGGATCGCGTCGTCCGTCAGCGTCACGACCTCGACCCGTGGCGCGCGACTGCCACCTCGACCTCGCTGCTGGTGGACGGGCTCGGCGATGCGGATCGCGCTCGCGACGGTCGAGCCCGCTCGGCGGCCTGGGCGGCGACGATCTGCGGCATGCCGGCGCCCCACTCCTCGAAGCCCCTCACGTAGGCGACCGTGTTGCCGCCGCCGCCGTACGGGAGGGCGAGCACGTCCGGCGGGCCGCCGAGCTCCTCGCAGATCTCGAAGGCGGCGGTCTTCTGGCCCTCGATCCGGTACGGGTTGACCGAGTTGACGAGCGCGTGCGTCCCGCGTCGGCCGAGCTCGCGGGCCGCAGCGAGCGCCTGGTCGAAGCTGCCGCGCACCTCGAGCACGCGCGCCCCGACCGCGCGGGCCTGCGCCAGCTTGCCGAGCGCGACGGCTCCGGCCGGCTGCAGGATCACGCAGCCGATTCCGGCCCGCGCCGCGTAGGCGGCCGCCGACGCCGCCGTGTTGCCGGTCGAGGCGCAGATCACCGCCTCCGCTCCCTCGACGAGCGCCTGCGAGACCGCGACGGTCATGCCGCGGTCCTTGAAGCTTCCGGTCGGGTTCGTGAGCTCGAGCTTCAGCAGCACCTCGACGCCGAGCCGCTCCGAGATCCTGGGCGCCGGCACGAGCGGCGTCGAGCCCTCCCCCATCGCGACGACCGCCCCGCCCGGGGCGAGCGGCAGGCGATCGCGGAAGCGCTCGATCACGCCGACGCTCTGCCGGTTCATGCCCGCCGCCACGGCCACAATCCTATTGGCCGTAGGAGCTCGGGCCGCCCACCCCTCTCAGGACGGGCCGGATGAGATCCGGCCCCTACAGACCCGACTCGGGCGCGGCGATGACGCTCAGGCGGGTGGGCGTGCCGTGCGTGGCGGGATGCGCGGCGATCTCGGCGAGCGCGGCCTCGACGGCGCCCGCGGCGGCCTTGTGCGTGACGACGTGGAGCTCCGCGCCTCCTTCGAGCTGGTACTGGATCAGGCGGGCGACCGAGACGTCGTGCGCGGCCAGGCGCTCGGCCGCGTGGGCGAGGACGCCGGGCCGGTCGTCGACCTCGATCCGGAGGTAGTACGGCAGGCGCAGCTCCCCCGCCGGCAGCGTGCCCAGGCTGCGCCAGGTGGGGTCGTCCTGGAGGAAGCCCGTGCCGGTCGTGCCGACGATCGAGACCATGTCGGCGATCACGGCCGACGCCGTCTCCACCCCGCCCGCCCCTGGGCCTTCGAGCACGATCTCGCGGATCGCGTCCCCCTGCAGCATCACGGCGTTGAACGCCCCCTCGACCGCGGCCAGGGGATGGTGACGGTCGACGAGGGCCGGGCTGACGCGCACGTCGACGGCGCCGTCGGCGAGCGTGGCCTGGCCGATCAGCCGGACGACCATCCCCATCTCGCGCGCCGCGGAGATATGAGCCGGGACGATGTCGGTGATGCCCTCGTAGGCGACGTCGGCGAGCGTGACGTGGGAGCCGAACGCGATCGTTGCGAGGATCGCCATCTTGGCCGCAGCATCGGCCCCGCCGACGTCGTCCGTCGGGTCGGCCTCCGCGTAGCCGAGCCGCTGCGCCTCGGCGAGAGCGTCCTCGTAGGTTCCGCCCGCTTCCATCTTCGTGAGGATGTAGTTGGTCGTCCCGTTGACGATGCCGAGCACGCGGTGGACGTTCGAGACGACGAGCGCCTCGCGCAGCACCTTGATGACCGGGATCGCGGCGCACACGGACGCCTCGAAGCGGAGCTGGACGCCGGCCGCGGAGGCGGCGGCGAAGAGCTCGGCGCCGCGCTGGGCGAGCAGCTGCTTGTTCGCGGTGACGACCGGCTTGCCGGCCGCGAACAGCTCGAGCAGGTAGTCGCGCGCCGGCTCGACGCCTCCCATCACCTCCGCGACGAGCTCGATGGACGGGTCGCCGGCGATCTCCCCGAAGTCCGTCGTGAGAAGGCCGTCGGCCGCGGGGAAGCCGCGCTCTCTGGCCGGGTCGCGAACGAGCGCCTTGACGACGCGGAGCCGGTGCCCGGTCGCGCGCACGATGTCGTCCTCGTTCTCGGCGAGCAGCCGGCTGACGGCGGAGCCGACGGTCGCCGTAGCCGAGCAGCGCGACGGGGACGTCGGTGACGTCAGGCATCGACCCTGGCCTCCGCGCGGGCCGGATGAGATCCGGCCCCTACACCTTCGCTTCGGGCTTCGCCATGAGCGCGCGCAGCTCCTCGCCGACCTTCTCGATCATCTGGTTGCGCTTCTCGCCGCGAACGCGCTTGAGGTTCGCCTCGCCCTCGTCCATCTCGGCGATCCACTCCTTCGCGAACTGGCCGTTCTGGATGTTCGTGAGCACACTCTTCATGTTGTCGCGCACGTGCTGGTCGATCACGACCGCGCCGCGCGAGTAGTCGCCGTACTCGGCCGTGTCGGAGATCGAGTAGCGCATGTACGAGAGGCCGCCCTCCCAGATGAGGTCGACGATCAGCTTGAGCTCGTGCAGGCACTCGTAGTAGGCGATCTCCGGCTGGTACCCCGCCTCGACGAGCGTCTCGAAGCCCGCCCGGATCAGCTCGGTGACGCCGCCGCAGAGCACCGACTGCTCGCCGAAGAGGTCGGTCTCCGTCTCCTCCTTGAACGTCGTCTCGAGCATGCCGGCGCGCCCCGAGCCGATCGCGACCGCGTAGGCGAGCGCGAGCTCGCGCGCGCGCCCGCTCGCGTCCTGCTCGACGGCGATCAGCGCCGGCGTGCCGAGGCCCTGCGTGTAGAGGCGGCGCACGATGTGGCCGGGCCCCTTCGGGGCGACCATGATCACGTCGTGCCCCGGTCGGCTGGATCCGCTCGTAGAGGACGTTGAACCCGTGCGCGAAGAGGAGCGCGGCGTCGGCCGAGAGGTTCGGCTCGATCTGCTCGGCGTAGACCTTCGGCTGCACCTGGTCGGGAAGCAGCAGCGCGACGAGCTGCGCGCCGGATACGGCGTCGGGAATCGTCCGGGCGGCGAGCCCCGCGTCCTCGGCGAGCGCCCACGACTCGCTGCCCTCGCGGAGCCCGACCTCGACCTGGACGCCGGAGTCGTGCAGGTTCAGCGCGTGGGCGTGCCCCTGGCTGCCGTAGCCGATCACGGCCACCTTGCCGGAGAGCAGGGAGACGTCGCCGTCGCGGAGGATCTCAGCCATGGGTCGTTCCTTTCCTGTTCCGTGACCTACTGCAGGACGGTGAGGCGCCGGCGGCGAGCCTGCCTCGCCGTGGAGGCGCGAGGAAGGCCGACCCGGCCGGTACGGACGAGCTCCTTGATCCCGTGCGGGCGGACGAGCTCCTCGAACGACTCGAGCTCCTCCGGATGACCGACGACCTCGAAGATGAGGTCCTCGGCACCGAGATCGACGACGCGCGCGTGGAACACCTCGCCGAGCGACATCACCTCGGCGCGCCGCTCGGGCGGCACCGCGACCTTGATCAGGAGCAGCTCGCGCTCGATCGCCTCGCCCGGCTCGAGCTCGACGACCCGGAGCACGTTGACGAGCTTGTGCATCTGCTTCTCGATCTGCTCGAGCGTGTGCTGCTCGCAGTTGATGCGCATCGTGATGCGGGACACGTCGGGGCGCTCGGTCGGCCCGACGGCGAGGCTCTCGATGTTGAATCCGCGGCGCGCGAAGAGCGACGTGATGCGCATCAGCGCGCCCGGGCGGTTCTCGACGAGGACGGAGAGGGTGTGGATCATCAGCGTTCGTCAGCCCCGCTCCCTCGCCCTCCTCGAACTCGATCAGATCGAGCGCGGCGGCACCGGCGGGGATCATCGGGAAGCACTGCTCCTTCGCGTCGACGCGGGCGTCGACGACGACCGTGCGCGTCTGCCCGAGCACGAGCGCCTCGTCGAGCACGTCGAGCTCGTCCTCGGAGGAGATCGTGTAGCCCTTGGCGCCGTACGCCTCGGCGAGCTGCGCGTAGTCGGGCACCTGGTGGGTCAGGTGCACCTGCGAGAGCCGCTCGCCGAAGAACATGTCCTGCCACTGCTGCACCATGCCGAGGTAGCCGTTGTTGATGATCACGACGACGATCGGCAGGTTCTCGAGCACCGCGGTGGCGAGCTCCTGGCACGTCATCTGGAAGCAGCCGTCGCCGTCGATGCACACGACCGTTGCATCCGGGCGGGCCGCCTTGGCGCCGACCGCGGCCGGCAACCCGTAGCCCATCGTCCCGAGCCCGCCCGATGTGAGGAAGGTCCGCGGGCGCTCGCACACGACGTACTGCATCGCCCACATCTGATGCTGGCCGACCCCTGTCGTCCAGACGACGTCGTCCCGGCCGGCGGTGAGGTCGCGCAGCGTCTCGACGACGGTCTGCGGCTTCAGGGAGTCGCCCTTCGTCGAGTAGCGCAGCGGGAACTCGTCCCGCCAGTCGGCGATCTGGCGGAGCCAGGCCTCCGTGCGTGGGACCCGAGCTCTCGGCGACGAGCTTGCGCGACTCGGCGGCGAGATCGCGGAGCACCTGCTTGAGCGGGCCCACCACAGGGATGTCGGCGTGGCGGAGCTTGCCGATCTCGGCCGCGTCGATGTCGAGGTGGATCACCCGCGCCCCGGGCGCGAACGCGGACAGCTTGCCCGTCACGCGATCGTCGAAGCGGGAGCCGCACGCCACGAGCAGATCGGCCTTGTTGAGCGCCCAGTTCGACCACTTCGGCCCGTGCATGCCGGGCCAGCCGAAGAAGAGCTCGTGCGTCTCGGAGAACGCGCTCTTGCCCATCAGCGTCGTGATGACCGGGAGCCTGGCGGCCTCGGCGAGCTCTCGCAGCTCCGCGGTCGCGTCGCCGTTCAGCGTGCCGCCGCCCACGTAGAGGATGGGCCTGTCGGCCGCCGCGATCGCCGCCGCGGCCTCCCGGATCTGGCGCGCATGGCCCTGCTTGGGCGGCTTCCAGCCGGGCAGGTCGACCTCGGCCGGATAGTGGAAGTCGATCTCGGCCTCCTGGATGTCGCGAGGGACGTCCACGAGCACCGGCCCGCAGCGCCCCGTGCGGGCGACGTGGAAGGCGGCCTTCATGATCGCGGGGGATCTCGTTCACGTCCGAGACCAGCCAGGAGTGCTTGACGATCGGAATCGTCACGCCCGTGATGTCGCACTCCTGGAACGCGTCGGTGCCGATCAGGTGGCTTCGCACCTGGCCGGTGACGCACACGAGCGGCGTCGAGTCCATCCACGCGTCGGCGATCGGCGTGACGAGGTTCGTCGCGCCGGGCCCCGAGGTCGCCATGGCGACGCCGACCCGGCCCGAGGCCCGCGCGTAGCCCTCCGCCATGTGCCCCGCGCCCTGCTCGTGGCGGGCGAGCACGTGGCGGACGGCTGATCCGCGCGCGAACGCGTCGTAGATCGGCAGGATCGCCCCGCCCGGGATCCCGAAGCACACGTCCACGCCCTCCGCCTCGAGCGAGCGGAGCACGGCATCGGATCCGAGCATCTTCATGAGATCGTCCTCACCACCTGTCGACCGTGCCAGTCATCTGGACGGCCCGTCGGAATTGGAAACTGTAGCCGCTCCCGGGACGGCTTCACGCCTGGCGGCGCCGGGCGCACTCCTCCCGTGAGCGGGTGGGCGTCTGCGCCTCGCGGCGCGTGTGCAGTCGCGTCCCCCTAGCGGGGGACGATGAGGACCACGATGAGGAGCAGGGCGAGCAGCGAGAGGCCGGCCGCGATCAGCGCGGCACGCGTCGGCGCCTCAGCGGCGCGAGCGCGCGTACGTACGGGCCTTCGCTCCATGTGTGCTGAGTGTGGCGACCCGAGGCTGGGCTGTCAAGCGCGGCAGGGAGCTTCGGTCCGACCCCGTCGTCAGACTTGCATCTTGGCCACCCCGTCCCTACACTGGCCCTACTTATGGCCCGCGTGGACAACCGCTCGACCGGCACGACGTCGAAGCGCAGCGCGCGGGTCGCTGCTCGCTGAACAACGCTTCCAGCTCTGTCGACGCCGGAAGCCGAAGCGAAGGCAGGGCCTCAGCCACCCGCAACCCGGAGGAGAGGCCAGGTTGTGAGCCGGAGACCAACGCTCCACGACCCGTCCGCCGAGCGCGACGCCTGCGGGATCGGCTTCGTGGCCGACAGCGCCGGGCAGCCCTCCCGCGCCATCCTCGACGCGCTGCTCGAAGGCCTGTGCCGGGTGCGCCACCGGGGCGCCATCGCGGGCGACCGCCGGACGGGCGACGGAGCCGGTCTCCTGTTGCCGCTTCCGGACGCGTTGCGTCCGGAAGCCGGGAGGCGGGCTGGCAATGGTGTTCCTGCGCGACGATTCGGCGCGCGCCGCCCTCGAGGAGTCCTGCCGCGCCGAGGGACTCGACGCCCGCCGGCTGGCGGGAGGTGCCGGTCGATCCAGATCACCTCGGCGAGCTGGGGCTGGCGACGATGCCGCGCATCGAGCAGCTGCTGCTCGCCGCGCCTGCTGAGCTCTCCGACGACGAGGCCGAGTGGCGCGCCTACCGCGCGCGCCGTCGCGCCGAGCGGGCGGGCGGCGCCTACATCGCCTCGCTCTCCTTCAGGACCGTCACCTACAAGGCGCTCTGCGCGGCGGACGAGCTCGGCGCGTTCTACCTCGACCTGCAGCGGGCCGATCTCGAGGTCCCGTTCGGCATCTTCCACCAGCGCTTCTCGACGAACACGGCGCCCTCCTGGGAGCGCGCGCAGCCGTTCCGCTTCCTCTGCCACAACGGCGAGATCAACGCGATCCAGGGCAACGTCAACTGGATGCGCGCCCGCGAGGGCAACTTCGGCACGGCCGACGACGTGCTCTACCACCCCGTGCTCGACGAGGCCGGCTCCGACTCGGCCATGCTCGACAACGCGCTCGACTTCGTCGTCCACGGCGGCCGGGACATCCGTCACGCGCTCTCCATGCTCGTCCCGCCCGCCTGGGAGGGAAACACCGAGCTGCCGCAGGAGGTGCGCGACTTCTACCGCTACCACGCGGGTCTCGTGGAGCCCTGGGACGGGCCGGCCGGAATCGTCTTCACCGACGGGCGCGTCGTCGGCGCTGCCCTCGACCGCAACGGCCTGCGGCCGCTTCGCTACGCCGTCTGCGAGGACGGGTTCGTGGTCTGCTCGTCCGAGGCCGGCGCCGTGTCGGTCGACGGGCACGGCCTCGTCCGGCGCGGGAAGCTCGGCCCCGGCCAGATGATCGCGATCGACCCCGAGCGCGGGCTCGAGGACGACGACGTCATCAAGCGGCGCCTCGCCGCGGAGCGGCCCTTCGGGGTCTGGCTCGCCGAGGGTCTCGTCAGCGGCTCGACCGGCTCCCCCGTCGAGCCTCCCGAGGCGGATCTCACCGCCCGCCAGGCGCTGCTACGGCTACACGCGCGAGGAGATCGTGCAGTTCCTGCGGCCGATCGCCTCGCACGCCCACGATCCGACGTACTCGATGGGCGACGACACCGCGCTCGCGCCGCTCGCCGGCCGCGCCCGGACCGCTCTACCACTACTTCAAGCAGCGCTTCGCCCAGGTCACGAACCCGCCGATCGACCACCTGCGCGAGCGCTTCGTCATGTCGCTGCGCACCGTGCTCGGCAGCCGCGCGCCCCTGCTCTCCGAGGGCCCGGAGGTCGCCAGCGGGCATCGAGCTCGACAGCTTCTTCCTCTTCCCGGACGCCCTCGAGCAGTTCCAGCCCGTCCGGCTCGACGCCACCTTCGACCCGGCCACGAGCCTGCAGGAGGCCTGCGAGCGGCTCGCCGGCGACGCCGAGGCCGCCGTCCGGGCGGGAGCCGGGATGCTGCTCGTCGCCGACACGGCGCCGGAACGGCTGCCGATCCCGGCGCTGCTCGCCGTCGGCGCCGTCCACCACCGGCTCGTCGCCAGGCAGCTTCGCACGAAGGCGACGCTGGTCGTGGAGACGGACGAGGCGCGCGAGGTGCACCACTTCGCCTGCCTGCTCGGCTACGGCGCCGAGGCGGTCTGCCCGCGCCTCGCGCTCGAGACGCTCGCCGCGATGGCCGCCGCGGACAAGGTCGGCGGCGACCGCCCCTCGCCGGCCGAGGCGCAGCTGCGCTTCAAGCACGCGGTCGAGGACGGCGTGCTCAAGGTGATGTCGAAGATGGGGATCTCCGACGTCGCGAGCTACTGCGGCGCGCAGATCTTCGACGCGGTCGGCCTCGCCCACGAGGTCGTCGAGCGCGCGTTCGTCGGGACGCCCTGCCCGGTCGGCGGCATCGGCTTCGCCGAGCTCGAGCGCGAGATCCGCGCCCGCTTCGCGGCGGCGTGCGGGCGCGAAGCCACAGCTCGAGAACCCGGGCTACGTGAAGTGGCGCAAGGGCGGCGAGCCGCACGAGACGAACGGCGACGTCGTCGACGCCGCGCACGAGCTCGTCGCGGCGCACGCGCTCCGAAAGGCCGTGCAGAACGGAGGCGAGTTCCGAGGGCAGCCGACCTCTACACGAGGTTCGCCGGCCTCGTCAACGGCAGGGAGCCGATGGAGCCCCGTGACCTGCTCGAGGTCGTGCCTGCCGGCCCGCCGGTCGCGCTCGAGGAGGTCGAGCCGGTCGAGGCGATTCTCCGCCGCTTCTCGGGGGCGCGATGTCGCACGGGGCGCTCTCGGCCGAGGCGCACGAGACGATCGCGATCGCCCTCAACCGGCTCGGCGGCAAGGCGAACTCCGGCGAGGGCGGCGAGGACCCGAAGCGTTTCCGGGACGAGCGCAACTGCAAGATCAAGCAGGTCGCGTCGGGGCGCTTCGGCGTGACGCCCGAGTACGCCGCGTACGCGGAGGAGCTCCAGATCAAGATCGCCCAGGGATCGAAGCCCGGCGAGGGTGGTCAGCTCCCCGGCCACAAGGTCTCGGACGAGATCGCACGGCTCCGCCATACGACGCCCGGCGTCGCCCTGATCTCCCCGCCGCCGCACCACGACATCTACTCGATCGAGGACCTCGCCCAGCTGATTTTCGATCTGCGGCAGGTGAACCCGCGGGCGGCGGTCTCCGTCAAGCTCGTCTCCGAGTCGCGGCGTCGGGCTCGTCGCGGCCGGCGTGACGAAGGCGCTCGCCGACGTCGTGCACATCGCCGGCTCCGACGGCGGCACCGGAGCGAGCCCGCTCACCTCGATCAAGAACGCGGGCGCTCCCTGGGAGCTCGGCCTCGCCGAGACGCAGCAGGCGCTCGTCGCCAACGGGTTGCGCGGACGGGTTCGCGTCCGCGTCGACGGCGGCTTCAAGACGGGCCGCGACGTCGTCGTCGCAGCGCTGCTCGGCGCCGACGAGATGTCCTTCGGTACCGCCCTTCTGCTCGCCGAGGGCTGCATCATGGTGCGCACCTGCCACGTCGATTCCTGCCCGGTCGGGATCGCAACGCAGAACCCGGAGCTGCGCGAGAAGTTCGTCGGCACGCCGGAGCAGGTCATGACCTATCTCGTGTTCGTTGCCGAGGAAGTGCGCGCAGATCCTCGCCTCGCTCGGCCTGCGCAGCCTCGACGAGGCGATCGGCCGTGTCGAGCTCCTGCGCCAGCCGAGGTCAGGGAACCTGAGAGCCGACTCGCTCGATCTCTCGCCGCTCTACGGCTCGCGGCGGCGAGGGCCCAACCCGTTTCGTCGGCGAGGCGCACGTCGACTCCGACCGGTCACGAGCTGGGCGACCGGCTGGCGGAGGAAGCCGCCCCGGCCCTTGACTCGGCCCGGCTCGTCGAGCTTCGCTACGCGATCGCGAACACCGATCGCACCGTCGGCGCCCGGCTCGGCGGCGAGATCGGGCGCCGCTTCGGCGCCGCTCCGCCGCCCGGTCGCGTGCGGGCATCGTTCACGGGCGTCGCCGGCCAGGGCTTCGGCGCCTTCCTCGCCGCCGGGGTCGAGCTCCGGCTCGAGGGCGAGGCGAACGACTACGTCGGCAAGGGCATGGGCGGTGGGCGCATCGCGATCCGGCCACCCGAGAACGACGCCGGCGACCCGGTGCTCATGGGCAACACCGTGCTCTACGGCGCGACCGGCGGCGAGCTCTACTGCGCCGGCGCCGCAGGCGAGCGCTTCGCCGTGCGGAACTCCGGGGCGGTCGCCGTGGTCGAAGGCGCCGGCGATCACCCCTGCGAGTACATGACCGGACGGCACCGTCGTGCATCCTCGGCCCGTACGGGCTCAACCTCGGCGCCGGCATGACCGGCGGCCAGGCGCTCGTCTACGACCCGGAGGACAAGCTCGAGCGCCATCTGAACGGCCAGCTCGTGTCCGCCTACCGGATCTCGACCGCCGAGTCAGAGCAGCTGCGCGGTCTGCTCGAGCGCCACGTCCACTACACGGCGTCCGAGCGTGCGGCCGCGCTGCTCGCCGACTGGGATGCCGCGCTCGGCCGCTTCTGGCGAGTCGCGCCGAAGGCCGAGGTCGCCCGCATCGAGTCCGCCGCCGAGGGCACCGTGGCCGGCAAAGCGGCCGGCTGAGACAGCTGTAGGGGCCGGATCTCATCCGGCCCGCTACCTTCCCCCGGCACGCGCGCTCAAGCGCTGCTCGCCGCGAACGGGTTGACGATCTCGACGGTGCCGTACAGGCGGCCGTGCTCGAAGTCCTCGGACAGCAACTCATCGAGCCCGAATCGCTCCGCGTACGCCCACAGGTGTGCGTCGAACCAGGAGAGCTGGTAGGCGGCCGCCCCTCGCAAGGCGATCCGCACGAGCTCCTGGTCGGGAAAGAGGACGTCGAACTGGCTCAGCAGCTCCTCGGCTTCGCGACGCGCATCGACCGGGTCGAGCAGGGGAGCGGTCCCGCCGAGCGGCCGCGTCGCGGCGGCGACGAACTCGACGATCGCCTGGTGGGGGACGAATACCGAACCGTCTGCGATCCCCGCACGCAAGACCTCGGTCGCGCGCCGCTGCTTGTCCGGGAATCGCCAGTCGTGGCGATAGACAAGGACGTTCGTGTCAACGAGCGCTGCCACGCGCGTACAGGTCCTCGCGACTCCAGCCACGATCGGCCGTTGCCGGGCCGGCCTGCTTGCCGTCCTGCCGCACGTGCTGCCGTAGCGTCGCCGAATCGAAGAGCTGGAGCCGGCGGGCGCGGTCCGCCCCAGCTTCGCGATCCGTGGGCGGGACGACGCGGATCGCCTCGCCCGCGGGCAGCCATTCGATCTCTGCCCCGGGCTCGATGCCGTATCGCTCGGCGATCGCCTTCGGGATCGTGACTTGCAGCTTGCTCGTTACCCTTGCCATGTCCTTACCTTAGCAAGGATCGGCGAATACGGACTGTTGATCGACTGACTACTAATTCACGGGTCGAGCTCGTGCGATGGACCGGGGCATGGCCCAAGCAGAAAGCGACGTGGTCGGCAGGGAGGCGGAGCTTCAGGCCCTGGCCGGCTTCCTCGACCGATCGTCCGCCCTTCCGGGCGCCTTCGTGTTGGAAGGCGAGGCCGGGATCGGCAAGACGACGCTCTGGCGGCGCGGCATCGAGCTCGCCTCTGCACGCTCGTACCGCGTGCTCTCGTGCAGCCCTTCCGGGTCGGAGACCCAGCTCTCCTTCGCAGGGCTCGGCGACCTGCTCGAGGATGTCCTCGAGGAGGTTCTCACCCCGCTGCCGGAACCTCAGCGGCGCGCCCTCGCGATTGCGCTGCTGCTCGAGGACCCAGATGGGCCGCCGCCGGATCAGCTGGCGGTCGCGCGCGCCTTCCTTGGAGCGTTGCGCGCTCTTGCGCACGACAACCAGGTCGCCCTGGCGGTGGACGACATCCAGTGGCTCGATCCCTCCTCTGCCTTTGTGCTCGAGTTCGCCCTTCGCCGCCTTCGCGAGGAGCGTGTTGCCGCTCTCTTCGGTCTGAGGAGCAGCCAGGATCAAGCAGCGCTTGGACTCGAGCGCGCTCTCCCGGAGGGGCGGCTCCAGCGCCTCGTGGTCGGTCCGCTCAGTCTCGGGGCCGTCCGCCACCTGCTGAGCGGTCGGCTCGGGCTCGTGCTCTCGCGTCCGAGGCTGCGCCGGCTCCACGAGCTCTCGGGTGGAAATCCTTTCTACGCCCTCGAGCTCGGGCGCGCGTTTGAGCGCGGGATCATCGAGCTCGAGGCCGGCGAATCGCTCCCCGGGACACTCGCGACGCTCGTCGAGGAGAGGCTCGCGGCTCTTCCAGCCAAGACGCGTACCGTCCTGCTGGCCGCGTCGGCGTTGTCGCAGCCGACCCTCGAGCTCGTCGCCCGCGCGGCCGGCGACGATCCGGGGCAATGGCTCGAGGCGGCGCTGGAGGCCCACGTGATCGAGCTCGACGAGGATCGGCTTCGCTTCTCCCATCCGCTGCTCTCCTCCGCCGTCTACGGGACGGCTAGCGCCGCGCAGAAGCGAGCGCTTCACCGGCGGCTCGCCGGCCTCGTCGCCGATCCCGAGGAGCGCGCGCGTCACATGGCGCTCGCGACGGATGGGGCCTCGGCCGACGTGGCCGATCTCCTCGAGGCAGCGGCGCGGCTGGCGCGTGCTCGCGGGGCGCCCACCGCGGCGGCCGAGCTTGCGGAGGAGGCAGTCCGGCTGACCCCCGCGGAGCGACCGAACGACGAGTTCCGTCGAACGATCGCCGCCGGCGGCTACCACTTCGAGGCGGGCGACCCGGATCGCGCGCGACGCCTCCTGGGCGACGCGGCGAAGTCAGTGGCCCCTGGTCCGCGACGAGCGCAGGCCCTCTGGCGCCTCGCGCGCGCCCACGTCTTCGAAGCAGACCATCGCACCGCAGTGACGCTCTATCGCCAAGCCCTGGCCGAGGCGGGCAACGACGTGGAGACGAGGATCGAGGCCGAGGCGGGGCTGGCGGTGGCAATGATGCGAATGCTCGACGATCTGCCGACAGCGGCACGCCACGCCCGCGCTGCGGTGGAGCTTGCAGAAGCTCACGCGGTCAGGGACGCGCTGCCGGAGTTCAGGGCGCGACAGGCCCTAATCGACGCGCTACTCGGCGATCCGGACGCGCTCGAGCTCGCGAGGAATGCGGCCAAGCTCCAGCAGGCGGCCGACGCGAGCGGCAAGTCGGGGGGCGACTACTTCGCCCGCACGCTGGGCGGCGCGGATTTCATGCACGGTGTCCTCCTCCAATGGGCGGATCGACTCGAAGAAAGCCGCACCTTGTTCGAGGCCGCGCGCAAGCGCGTTCTCGAGCAGGGAGACGAGAGTTCATTTCCGCTGATCCAGCGCTATCTCGCGACAACCGCCTGGCTCGAGGGGGATTGGGAGGCCGCGGCGAACGAAGCCGAGGAGGGCTATGAGATCGCGGCTCAGACGGGCCAGACCTCCCAGCAGGGCGTGCTTGCGGGGGTGAGGGGACTCCTTCTCGCTCATCTCGGGCAGGTCGACGACGCGCGAGCGGCCGCAGAGGAAGCGGCGAGATTCTCGGGAGAGACGGGTGCGATGTTCGGCACGCTGCTCGCGTCCTCGGCGCTCGGCTTTCTCGAGCTCTCCCTGGGAAATCCGGCTGAAGCTGACCGCCACATGGGACCCCTCCTGGAGCCGCTCGAGGCGGCAGGCGTCCGCGAACCGGGGGCCATGCGCTTCGTCCCGGACGAGATCGAGGCGCTGATCCTCCTCGGTCGCCATGACGAGGCGGAGGCGCTTCTCTCTCGGCTCGAGGAGCCAGCGCGAAAACTCGACCGCCCATCTGCGCTCGCTGCTGTCGGCCGATGCCGCGGCCTGCTCTCGGCCGCCCGAGGCGATCTCGACGGCGCGCTCGCCTCGCTTCGAGCGCGGCGCTCGTCCAGCACGACCGCGTACGCGATTCCATTCGAGCGTGCCCGCACGCTTCTCGTCCTCGGCTCGGCGCGAAGGCGGGCGAGGATGAAGCGCGCCGCACGCGAAGCGCTCGACCAGGCACTCGCGATCTTCGAGGACCTCGGCGCAGCGATCTGGGCCGAGAATGCGCGCGCCGAGCTCGCCCGCGTCAGCGGTCGCAGAGCCAGCGACGGTGAGCTGACGGCGACGGAAGAGCGCGTCGCCGAGCTCGTCGCCCAGGGGCTGACGAACAAGGCGGTCGCCCGCGAGCTCTTCGTCACCGACCGCACCGTCGAGGGCCACCTGACCCGCATCTACGCGAAGCTCGGCATTCGCTCGCGCTCGGAGCTCGCACGACGCTTCGCGGACGGGCTGAGCCCTTAGCGGGCTCGGCCGATCAGCGAGCGGCCACGAGCCGACGGGTCTCGGCCGCGTGCCAGTCGAGGCCCATCGCCTCGAAACGCGCCGTTGCCTGCTCGACGAGTTCGTCGTCCTCGCGGACGATCCCGAGCGCGCGCAGCGCGAACGGCTCCAGGTAGCTGCCCGGCCGCAGCAGCGGCGGCGCCTCCGCCTCCACTCCCTCCCGGTCTCGAAGCGCCACGAGGCCCTCGAGCCGAGCGGTCTGGGCCGCAGGTGCCGTGTAGCTCAGCCCGATCGGCAGCTCGAGAAGCTGCTCGACCGCCCCGAGATCGTTGCGAAGCAGGGCGAGCCGGAGGCGCGGTGCGGCAATCGTCAATCCGTACCCCTCCATGTCGATCGCCGCGGCGGACTCCTCCAGGCGTGTCGCCTCGGCGTCGTCACCGGCGAGCGCGGCGGCGTACGCGGACATGAGGAGCATCCGTGGATTCAGAACGCACGGGGTGTCCGCATTCGCCTTCACCGCGGGCTCGAGCTCCTTCGCGGCTCGGATCACGTCCCAGTTGCCGGTGCACTCCTCGAGGAGCAGCCGAACGCCAAGCCCGTGAACCACCTGGTGCGGGGTGAGACGCCTCAGGATCTCGTCGTGAAGCACGGCATGTCGTCGTGCGTCGTCCAGGCGGCCGGAGTAGAGATTCGCGAGGAACCCGTCCCAATGAGCGAACGAACGGTCATCGGGGCTTGCGAGCTCCGGGACGAGCTCGAGCTCCGCCTGGACATGAGCGAGCGCCTCGTCGTAGCGGCCGGCAGCCAGCGCTACCTCCACGGCTGCGTTGTGGGTGGCCTGGGTGAGCTGTGGGATTCCGAGCTTTTTCGCGAGCAGGCCCGCCTCGCGAGCGGCCTGCTCCTGTGACGTGTCCCAGGTCGCGCGGGCCACGAGGGCCTTTACACGGTCCGGGCCTTTCTCGCCCTCGGTGAGCGCCAGCGCATGGTCGATCCACTCGTCGACGAGCTCGGCCGCCGGCCGTCGCCGCCACATGCCGTACCTCGTCGCCGTCTCGTAGGCGAGCTCGCTGTAGGCCTCCACGGTACACCTGTACCGGCCGAGAGGGCGATCGCGCTCTCCATCGCGACGTGGAAGGCCTCGCCGTCGAACTTGAGGGCGCTCGCCCGGCCGATCGCTAGCCACAGCTCGGCCTGTACCGGCTGGTTCGGGCTCGAGCTCGAGTGCCCGCTGGAGGAGCGCGATCGCCTCGTCGATGGCGTACCGGCTAACTGCGAGCTCGGCGGCTCGTCGGAGCCATCTCACCGCCTTGACGCGGAGACCGGCATGCTCCTCCTCCTCGCCCGCCCAGGCGAGGTCGGCGTCCTCGGGGCCGCACGGCCTCGGCGTAGTGGTGCGCGAGGAAGGGCGCGTGCTCGTCGCGGCCGCCCCGACTCGCTCGATCCAGGCCGCGAACGCGGCATGGAGACGAGCCGCTGTGCCTTGGGGAGGCTGGCATAGGCGACCTCGCGCGTGAGCGCGTGCTTGATCCAGAACTCACGCTCGCCGGCGAGCGACGAGACGGGCCGCCGGCGAACGAAGTCGCGCTCCTCGAGCAGCGCGAAGTCGGGCTCCTCGCCGAGGAGCTCGACGACCGGAGACACCCAGAAGACTCGGCCGGCAACCGACGGCCGCCTGCAGGGCGGCCTTCTCCCGCGCCGGCAGAAGGTCGATGCGCGACGCGAGCGTGGCCTGGACCGAGTCCGGGACGACAGGCTCGGAGGCGAGCTCCCGCGCCACCCAGCCGCCGTTCTCGCGGGCGATCGCCCCTGCGTCGATCAGCGTGGCGAGGAGCTCCTCGACGAAGAACGGGTTCCCCTCGGCCCGTCCGAGCACGAGCTCGCGAGAGCGAGGGGCGAGCTCAGTGCCGAGAAGCGACTCGACAAGCTCGGCGGTCTCGTCCTGCGAAAGCGGCTCGAGCCAGAGGCTGGCGGCGTTGCGCCGGCCGCCCGCCCACGCCGGGCGGCGGCCGAGGAGCTCCGGCCGGGCCGTGCCGAGAAGGAAGACAGGGCCGTGCACGTCGCGGAGCAGGCGCTCGAACAGATCCAGCAGCGGCTCCTCGGCCCAGTGCAGGTCCTCGACCAGCACGACGACGGCCGCTCGGCGCCGAGCTCGCCGAGCAGCTCCACCCAGGCGGCATGAGAGCCTCACGGGCCTCGAGCGGATGCAGATCACCGGCGACATCGAGGCCGAGCGTCAGCCCCAGGATCGGGCGATCGCCGAGCCGCTCCAGCACCGTCTCCGGGCAGCTCGCCCTCGAGGAGCCCGAGATGCTGCCTGAGGATCTCTCCCAGCGGCCAGTACGTGATCCCCCGCCCGTAGGCGAGACAGCGGCCCGTCAGGCGCCGCACTGCCGGCGCCTCCTCCTCGAGCTGCTTCCAGAGCTCGCGCATGAGGGTCGTCTTCCCGACCCCCGCCTCGCCCATGATCGTCACCAGATGCGGCTCCTCTCCGCGAACTGCGCGGCGGTATGTCGCCTGCAGGAGCTCGAGCTCGCCCGCCCGTCCGACAAAGGCCCGAGGCAAGTCGCTGACGCCCCGCGCGCCTCTCGAGCGAGCGCCTCGAGAAGCTGGCGGCAGGCGACGCCTCCACGTTTTCCCTTCGCCTCGACGATCACGGGCTCGTCGAAGGCAAACGCGCCGCGTGCGGCGGCGACGGTGCGCTCGCCGACGAGGATCTCACCGGCTGCAGCCGCCTGCTCGAGCCGCGCGGCCACGTTGACCGCGTTGCCGGTGGCGAACGAGCTGCCCTCCGGGGCCGGCCGACGACGACCTCGCCCGTGTCCACGCCGATGCGCAGCGCAAGATGCCTCGCCGAAGAGCTCCGCGAGCCGATCGCGCATCGCGAGCGCCGCGTGGAGGGCGCGCACGGCGTGGTCCTCCTGAGCCGCGGGAGCCCCGAAGATCGCCATGACGCGTCGCCGGCGAACTTCTCGACCGTTCCCCGGCGGCCTCGATCTCGGCCGCCATCGCGTCGTAGAAGCGCTCGAGCAGCGCGCGCGTTCGCTCGGGGTCGCCCTCCCCGAGCTCGTCGAGCCACCAGATCGACGAAGATCACCGTCGCGAGCTTCCGCTCCTGTGGGGCCGCCAACGCGCGCGAGTCCTCTGCGCTGGCACGAGTGGCCCTGACCCGACAGGAGCGGCGACGGGCGTCTCGGCGGGTTCCGGCAGCTCGAGCTCGCGGTCCTGGTTGAGGATCGCCTTCTCGAGGCGCTGAGCGAGGGGCTCGGCTCGATTCGAGCTGTTCCACGAGTGTGCGGCGGGCTTCCTGGTAGACGGCGAGCGCTTCCGCCTGCCGCCCTAGCGGTAGAGGGCGAGCATGAGCTGACCGCGAGGACGCTCGCGCAGGGGCTGGGCGGCGACCAGCCCCTCGAGCTCGCCGACCAGCTCGGAACGGCGCACCGAGCGCCAGGTCGGCCTCGATACGCTCTTCGAGGCAGGCCAACCGCAGCTCCTCGAGGCGGGAGATCTCGCCCTGCGCGAACGGCTCGTAGGTGAAGTCAGCCAGCGCAGGCCCGCGCCAGAGCGAGAGCGCCTCGCGCAGCTCGGGGGCGGCAAGCGCTGGATCTCCGCCGGCGAGCGCTCGTCTGCCCTCCTCGAAAAGGCGCTCGAACCGGTGAGCGTCCAGGTTGTCCGGATCGACGCGCAGCACGTAGCCCGGCGCCCGCGTGAGGAGCAGGCCATCGCCGAGCTGCTTGCGAAGTCGCGAGACGTAGAGCTGGACGACCTTGGTCGCCGTCGCCGGCGGCCGGCCCGCCCATAGCTCCTCGACCAGCTGCTCTGTCGAGACGACCTCGCCCAGCCGAAGCAGCAGCAGCGCCAGCACCGCGCGCTGCCGGCCTCCTCCGAGCGTAACCGGGCCTCCCTCGGAGGAGACCTCGATGGGTCCGAGGATGCGGAACTCCACCACGACGTGCCTGCCGAGCTCGCCTGGGACGGTAGCAGCAGGTCGCCCAGGCGGCCGTTTGCCCATGTTTACCCGACTTACGCCGGGCGTCGACCGTGGCGCGTGACCCTCAACGTACGAAGTCGCAGAAGGGCGACTTCCCGGCGAAGGAGGAGACGTTGAAGCGCAACGCCCACACATCGAGACGGCTCGTCACAGCCCTCGTAGTCCTGCTCGGAATGGCCGTCGGGCCGACGGCAGCCTGGGCCGAGGACCGGCCCGCACCGGCGTTCGGAATCGCCGCGCTGGGGGAGGCTGCCAGCCGGCCCGCACCGGCGTATAGCGTCAGCCAGGGGCTCGGCGCGACCTCTGCCAGCGTCACTTCCATCGGCGATGCGCCCCATGACGGCCTTCTCTCGCGGCCCGCTCCGGCGGACAGCCTGGCCGCTGAACCTCCGAGCGTCGTCAACCTGCCCCGGTATCAGACCGCCGCACCGCGACCCGCCCCGGAGCCCGTCGCAGCCCCGGCTGCCCAGACGCCGACGGTCCAGAGCGGATTCGACTGGTCCGACGCCGCCATCGGCATCGCTATCGGGATCGGCGTCGCCACCCTGGTCGGGCTGGCGATCCTGACGAGCAGCCGCCGGCGCGGCACGCTTCAGGGCACCTGAGAGACCTCCCAGCCGGGCAGGACGGAGGGGCGGGTGACCGCCCCTCCGCCTTTCGCGCGGATTCCGACCCAGAGGCACACACAGGCCGCGGGTAAGGGAACGCTCGTTGCGCTGGAGCCGATCACTCGGCGAGCATTCGCTCGACCGCATGGACGAACTGCTCCGCGTGAGCGAGCACGGTCGCCGCCTCCTCTTGGGAGACAGCGCGGGCATCGTAGTCGCCGGCCTCCCTCAGCTCCTGGGTCTGATCCGCCTTCCGAGCGAGCTCTGGATCGAAGCGGCCGTCGCGGACGAACGTCTCCCGAAAGAGAGCCCACGTCCCGCTGTGAGTCTTCGCATAGCGCTCTTGCTCGCTGAGCGCAGCCCTGGCTGCGTAGAGCATCGCGTAGTACGCGGCGCTCACGGCCAACGGCTGGAAACCGCCGGCCAGCGCCCCGTGCGCGCCCTGCAGGCGGGCACGAGCCTCCGCCATGAACTCCTCCGACCGCGGGCTCACGGCTCACCGGCCAGAACGATCTTGTCACGGTCGATCTCCTGCATGAAGAACGACCTGGACCCCGCGCCGGTTCGCAACGAGCTCCGGATCGTAGAGCTTGGTCGAGAACCAGGAGGGGCTGATGCTCTCCGGCTCGGCGGCCTCCTCGACGAGCCGGCGCACACGCAGGTCGTCCTCGATACCGCGCCGGCTAGCGACGACGAGCACGTCGATGTCCGATTCGGGACCCGGTGGCTCGCCCCTCGCGCGCGAGCCGTACAACCAGACACCGTGGAGCTCCGGCCCGAAGTCTTCGACGAGCAGCCGGACGAACCGCTCGAGCACGAGCCGCTCGGCGGGCGTCAGAGAGGCGTCGTCGAGCGTCACCACAACGTGAATGTAGCCACGGCCGACGACCGAGCCGGCGCGGCCCGGAAGGCGACCGGTTGGACTCGCTCACTTTGGAGACGAACCGCGCCCAGGCGAACCAGCAGCAGCGCCAGCACCGCGCGCTGCCTGCCTCCCCCGAGCGAAACAAGGCCTCCATCAAAGGAGACCTCGAGGGGTCCGAGGATACGGAACTCCACCACGACCGGGCTGCCGAGCTCGCCTCGGACGGTAGCAGCGGACGGCCCAGGTGGCCGGAGCCCAGTTTACCCGACTGATGCTGCGCGTCGACCGTGGCGCGCGACCCTCCGCCTGAGAGGTCGCACGAGGCGGCTCTCCGGCGAAAGGAGACAGTCTTGTCCCAGGGTTCCTCCAGCGTTGTCGCAGTGGTGGCGCGAAAGATCGCTGCGTGTGCGCGGTCAAAGTCCGGGGGTTTCCACCTTTCGGCGCGGCCGGGCGGCGTAGCGTCGGCAATGCCAATGGCCCGCTACGTCATCGAGCTCTACCGGCCCAGCTCGGGCGCCGAGTCCCTGCGAGGGGCCGCCGACCGGCTTGCCGAAAGCGCCCGGCAGCTGAGCCGGGAGGGCAACCCGGTGCGCTACCTGGACACGATCTTCCTGCCCACCGACGAGACCTGCCTGCACCTGTTCGAGGCGCGGTGCGAGGCAGATGTGCGGGCAGTTGCCAAGCGGGCCGGGATCGACGTCGACCGCGTCGTCCCGGCCGAGCAGATCGAACCCTGCGGCACGAGCTCTCTGAGGACCACACCCGAAAGGAAGGCTCGAGATGACCAGGCGGATCATGCAGCTCCAGGTCCTCAACCCCCACGCGCGCGTCTTCGCCATCGAGGCGGAGCAGGCGCAACCACTTCGCTGCCGAGCTCGCCCGCGCGCCAGCGCGAGACACACCGCTCGCCGCTCGCGCTCGCCTACCGCAAGGGCCGCTGAGGCCTGCTCGGTGGCGAGGGAGTCCGTGACGGCAGTTCTCGCGCGGAAAGCCAGACATCGCGCTCGAGGCTTCGAAGGTCCCGACAGGTCAAGGAGGATGAGATGTATCCGGAAGACGCTCGCCGCCCCATCCGCGGCATGTCGCTCTCTCCGCGGCTCGGACGAACCCCCTCGCGCGGTAGGGGCTCGGTCACGCGGCGTCTGAATCGGTTTCGGTTCGGAATCGTCCTGACGGCGGCCGTCGTCGCTGCGGCGCTGGCGGCGGGACCCGCCATGTCCCACACCATGACCGCCGCGCTGCAGCCCGTGGCCAACGGCAACTACATAGGCTGGTTCGGCGACATTCAGGACGTGGACGAGACCAGCAACTTCAACTGCGGCGGAAATGATTCGATCGGCAAAGGCGGCGCCGATCCTGATCGCGAGTCGTTCACCGTGGACATCTCCTCCGTCCCGATCGGGGCGATGATCACGAGCGTCGCCGTGACCGTCAGGGACGGCGCGAGCCCTGCAGACGTTGGCGGCACCTACCAAACGTTCGTGCGGATCAACACGACCGACACGAACTCCGGGGTGAACCTCGCCGCGACGGCGGAACTCTTCGACGAATGCAGCGAGACCAAGACGCAGACGATCGACGTCCCGGACGTCGTCAAATCGGCCACCACGACGCTCGAGATCGGGGTTGTCAAGACGCCGCCGGACGGGAGCGCCATCCGCGTCGGCACGATAACGGCGACGGTGACCTACAACCAGCCGCCGAGCGCCCCGACGCTCTCCTCCCCGGCGGACGGGTCGACGATAGTGGACACCACCCCCACCTTCGACTGGAGCGACGCGACCGACCCCGACACGGGTGACGCGGTCACGTACGACCTGCAGGCCGACAACAGCGACTGCGACTTCCTGAGCCCGGAGCTCAACGAGACCGGCCTGGCCGCGTCGACGTTCACGCCCGGCTCGCCACTCACCCCGGGCATCTACTGCTGGCGCGCACGCGCGGTCGACGACGGCAACCTAGCGAGCGCTTGGAGCGGTACTTGGACGCTCACCGTCGACGAACCGCCGACGCTCTTCGTGATCACCAACGTCGTCAACGACGACGGCGGCACGCTCGGCCGCGAGCGACTTCACGATGGGCGTGACCGGCGGCAACCCCTCCCCCGCGAGCTTCCCCGGGCAAAGTGCCCCCGGCCGCCCGGTCACGCCTCGACCCCGGCAACTACAGCGTCGGCATCACCCCACGCCCGGCTACGCATCACCGCGTTCTCGCCCGACTGCGGCGGCACCATCGCCGCCGGCGAGACGAAGACCTGCACGGTCACCGCCAACGACCTGCCCACCCGCGGGACGCTCTCGTGATCAGCACGTCGTCAACGACGACGGCGGCACGCTCGGCCGCGGGCGACTTCACGATAGCGTCACCGGCGGCAACCCCTCCCCCGCCAGCTTCCCCGGCGCAGGGCCCCCCGGCCGCCCGGTCACGCCTCGACCCCGGCAACTACAGCGTCGGCATCATCCCGCGCCGGCTACGCCATCACCGCTTCTCCCCCGACTGCCGCGGCACCATCGCCGCCGGCGAGACCAAGACCTGCACCATCACCATCAACGACCTGCCCCGGCGCGGGACGCTGCTCGTGGTCGGCGAGGTCGTCAACGACGACGGCGGCACGCTCGGCCGAGCGACTTCACGATCAGCGTGACCGGCGGCAACCCCTCCCCCGCCAGCTTCCCCGGGCGAAGGGCCCCCCGGCCGCCCGGTCACGCCTCGACCCCGGCAACTACAGCGTCGGCATCACCCGCCGCCGGCTACGCCATCACCGCCTTCTCCCCGACTGCGGCGGCACCATCGCCGCCGGCGAGACGAAGACCTGCACCATCACCACCAACGACCGCCCGCCCGCGGTGCCCACCTGCGACGGGCTGCCCGCCGACGGTCGGGGCGGCCCCGGGATCGTCCGAGCTCGTCGGCACCAGCGGCGACGACGTCATCGTCGACCTCGACGGCGACAACGTCGTCCGCGGCTTCGGTGGCGACGACACCGTCTGCACCGGCCCCGGCAACGACCGGATTCTCGTTGGCGGCGGCGGCGACACCGTCATCGACACGGGCGGCAACAACATCGTCGACGGCGGTGCCGGCAACGACACCATCAGGACCACCGCCGGAGCCGACACCATCAGGGCGGGCGGCGGCAACGACATCGTCATCGACACGGGTGGTGACAACACCATCGACGGCGGTGCGGGCAACGACACCGTCACCACCGCCGGCGGCAACGACACCGTCAGCGGCGGTGCCGGAGCGGACACGGTCAACGCCGGCGACGGCAACAACACGATGAACGGCCAGGCCGGACCCGACGCGCTCACAGCCGGCGCCGGCAACGAACGGATCGACGGCGGCCTCGGCTTCGACACGTGCGCGCCCGGAGCAGGGGCAAACGTGATCACCCGCTGCGAAGCAACCACCTAGCCCACCTACGCCAACAGATCAGCACGGTGACAACCGGAAGGGGCGACCAGAGATGACCAGACGGATCATGCGGCTGAAGCGTGCGAGCGCCCGCACGCAGGTGTCCGCCGTCGAGGCAGGCAGGCGTAACCATGGCGCCTCGCTCCCGATCGCGGCCGGAGCCCTCCTCGCGATGCTCATCGCGCTCGTCGAAGCCGCACCCGTCCAAGCCGCATCCGCAGTTCGTGCTCGCCGCCTTGCCCGATCTCACGGTCTCGGCCGTCTCCGACCCACCCTCGGCAATCGTGGCGGGACGCCGTTTACGGTCACGGCGACGACCACGAATGCCGGGAGGCGCCCGGCGCAAGCCTCCGTGACGGGCTTCTACCTCTCGACCGATGCCATGCTCGGTCCCTCGGACGTGGCGCTCTCGGGGGAGCTCGCTGTCGGAAAGCTGAAGAAGCATCGCTCCCAGACGGGCTCGGTCGCGCTCACGCTCGGTGCCACGCCCGCCCCTGGGACCTACAGCCTGCTCGCTTGCGCCGACGACACGGAGCCTCGTCGCCGAATCCGACGAGACCGACAACTGCCGCACATCGGCGGGCACCGTCTCGTTCGGTCATCCGCCCGATCCCGAGCCTCTGCCCGACCCCGACCCCGACCCCGACCTTCCGCCCGACCCGACCCGGACCCTCCGCCGGATCCCGACCCTCCGCCGTCTGGTGATTCCTCCCAGGCCCTATCCAGGCTGATCTCGACGCCGGCCTGATCGACTACGGCACTCGCTGATCTACCGGGCGTGGACGCTTTCTGGAGACGCGAGACTCCCCGCTCGCTACGACGGTGCCGGTCCACCGGCGAGGACAAGCCTGTTCCCCGAGATCGAGGCCGCGCTCCCAAGCCTCCCGCCCGCGCAGCAGGCGAGGTGCAGGGGTGGATCTCGCGCCCGACCGATCCCCGCAGCCCTGGGGCGTCCGGACCGCGGACGTTGCCGGCCAGACCCGGGGCGCCGCGGAGGATACTCTCCGACAAATGCACCGACCTCAAGCTGTGGCTCCACACGGACTGACCCCAACGGCGGCACCGAGACGGGTTCAGCGCCTGGGGTGCGCCGCAAGCCCGGAAGGAGCTCAAAGAAATCCTCGACCCGCTCACTGACCGCCGCTGACCGGCGTCGCGAGAGCCTTCACCCAACCCGAACCGGCCGGGATGGGCAGCCCCGTGCCCGACACGCGATCGGTCGACAACGGCGGGAACGGGAAGATCGACGTCTACCTCCTCTGCCGCGAATCAATGCCGTGACCGCAACTGTCGCTGCGAGACAATCCGGGGTAACTGCGCTCGCCCAGGCAACTGCCGGATGGCCACGCTCGGCGCGGCCCGGGCATCCGCCGGGCAGCTCGAGCGGCTACATCATCGTGAACGCCGACGCATAGCAGGGATCAAGATCGGGACCACGCATGGCGCACGAGTTCTTCCACATACTCGCAGATGGCCCACAACCGTGGAAGGATGGTATGGCTCGACCTCCAACGGGAGCCCGGATCACGCAGCTGGTACGTGGAGCGTCGCGCGCAATGGGCGGAGTGGTACCCATACGCGCAGGAGCCCTCCAAGAACCCCTTGTATCAGCGGTTCCGTGCTTCCAGCAGGACAACGCTGTCGCTGCTCGAGGCATCGCATTCCAACCACACATGTACCGGTCCTGGATATGGCCGCTCTTCCATGCAGCACAGGGTGGCGGCGCCACCGCGGTCTACCAGACTGGGAAAGCGCGGAGACCGCAACCGCTCCTGCTGGCATCGACAACGCGGTGAACTCGCAACTCCCGTTCGAGGACAGTTCCGGGACTTCTCCGTATGGAACCTGAACCCGGCGGACTACGATCGCCCGGCGACACGGGCTCGAGAACGACGCTGGCAGTCCAGGGTCGGAATCCGATTTCCCAGAGGACTCCCATCTGTTCGTCGACGCTCAGACCATCGGGCTCGGCCGGCTATCAGGTGCCGAACAGTCGATGCGCTCGCGGCCCAGGACGACTCTTCGACAATCACAGACCCAGCGTACGCCAGGTCAAGATCGATCTGAGCATGCTCCAGAACGCCGGGCACGACCGACCTCGACATCGTCGGTCGGCTCGGCGCCCCGGCTCAGCACGAATGGCGGCGGCTCAGGGAGGATTCGTCTTCCCTCACATTCTGCGGGACTTCCCGGACGAGGACTTCGACCGGCTGTACGTCGTCGTCTCGAATCACTCCTCGAGCCGGAACGCGAACGGCGGCCCCGACCCAGGCGCCGCCGTGAAGGGCTCCTACAGCATCGAGGCGAAGGACCACTGCGACGTCCCGATCC
>CAWIQC010000026.1:0-39661 GCA_963838105.1 uncultured Thermoleophilia bacterium
CGACCGCGTGATCGTCTACGGCACGGAGGGCAACGATTTCATGGCCGCGGGCCAGAGCGGCTTCGCCACGAGCACCGACGGCGACACCGACATCACGTTCTCACCGAATGCCTTCAACCTCGAGGTCCACCTCCTCGGCGGCGACGACCACTTCGACGCTCGCGGCACCGGAGGCGCAGGCCTGCACTTCACCGGGCCCACCGTGATCACAGGGGGCGAGGGCAACGACGACCTCCTTCGTGGCGGATCCGCGGCGGACTCGATCGACGGCGGTCCCGGGAACGACCTGCTGGACGCGCAGCAGGGCGACGACATCATGAACGGCGGGGCCGGTGACGATTTCATGGCCGGCGGCAGCGAGGCCGACTCGATGACGGGAGGCCCCGGCCGCGACACCTTCAACGGGAGCGACGGAAACGACACGTTCTTCGCGCAGGACGACGAGGCGGACATCCAGATCAGCGGCGGTGGCGGCACCGATACCGCACACATCGATACGGGCCTCGACCCGACGCCGATCGCAGTCGAGAACGTGATCGGCGACGGCGGACCTCCGCCGAGCGGCGCCGCGTGCGCGTACAACGCGGTGACGCGGGCGGTCAGCGCGACGATAGAAGCCGGCGGACAGTCGACGCTCCGTGTCGTCGGAGGGGAGATTCACTTCGGCGAGAGCCCGACCGCCTGCGGCGCCGCGACGACGACCAACACCGACACGATCACCGTCAGCGGGGCGGCCGGCTCCACGGAGACCCTCGTCGTGGATCAGACGGGCGGCCCGTTCGCTCCGGGCGCTACCGCCGAGGCGGCTACGTCGGAGATCGAGATCGCAGCTCTGCTGGGAGACGTGGGTGACCTGGTGATCGTGCACGGCACGACCGGCGCCGACGCGATCTCGATCGGTCTGGCGGGCCTCGCCCTGAATGCGGACGGTGACGGCGACCTCACCTTCGCGACCCTGCCCGCCCGGATCGAGGTCTTCGGCCTCGACGGGCCCAACACGATCAACGGGCGCGGTGGCTCGGGCGCGGGCGCCACCTACACCGGCACGCTCGTGCTCCATGCCGGTGACTCGGGCGACACCCTCACCGGCGGCTCGGGCAACGACGAGCTGTACGGAGGCCTTGGCGCCGATTCGTTGACCGGGTTTACGGGCAGCGACAAGCTCGACGGCGCAGGCGGCACCGACACGGTCGCCGGGAACGACGGTGTCGACGACCTGACCGGCGGTGCCGGCGCCGACTCCCTGATCGGCGGCCCCGGCGCAGATACGCTCCACGCAGACGACGACGAGGCGGACACGAGCATCAACGGCGGGCAGGATGCCGACACCGCGTTCTACGACCTCGGCATCGACCCGAATCCCGTCGCCACCGAGACGCTGATCCCAGCCTGACGCTGAACGGGGCGCCTGCGCGCGCCCCGTTCGTCCGTCTGCTACGGTCAGCCGCAAGCGCCTGTAGCTCAGGGGATAGAGCGTGCGCCTCCGGAGCGCAAGGCCGCAGGTTCGAATCCTGCCAGGCGCATGTCGCGTTGATGTTCCGCTCCTCGAGCTCGGCACTACCCCTCGGCGTGCCGGCCAACTACAATCGGAGCGTGGAGATGCGTCTCGAGGACCCGCTCAGTACCGATGGCACGGCCAACGCTCGCACGGATCAGGCGACGTCCCCGGCTACCCGGGGAGGCGGTCGAGCCGCGGGCTCCGCGGATCGACGAGCTCTCCGCTAGCGGACTCACCTGGGTTCACGTCGAGACTCCGGCCGCGCTCGAGCTCGGCGAGCTGGCCGAGCGCTTCGGCTTCCACGAGCTCGACGTCGAGGACGTCCTCTCGAAGCGCCAGCGGCCGAAGGTCGACGAGTACCCGGGCTATCTGTTCGTCGTCCTCCACTTCCCGGTCTACGACAAGCGATCCAGCGGCTGAACGCGGCCGAGCTGGACGTCTTCCTCGGCCACGACTTCCTGATCACGCTTCCGAACGTCGAGCTGCTTCCCGTCTCGCGGCTGTTCGCCGCTGCGAGAGCGACGAGGAGCTCGCGGCGAGCTCTTCTCGAAGGGCTCGGGCTACCTCCTCTACCACGTCCTCGACGATCTCTTCGACTACTGCTTCCCGATCCTCGACAAGATCGGGCACAAGCTCGACTCGGTCGAGGACGAGATGACGAGGGGCGCTAGCGAGGAGGTCGTCCGCGACATCTCCAAGGCGAAGCAGGAGATCATCTCCTACCGCAAGATCATCAAGCCCGAGCGCGCGACTCTGCGGCTGCTCGAGCGCTACACGGAGCGCTTCCTCCCCGAGGACCTCGAGCTGTACTTCGACGACATCGTCGACGCCGCCGAGCGCGTCTGGGACCTGCTCGACAACTACAAGGAGGTCGTCGAGGGGCTCGAGTCGACGAACGAGTCGGTCATCCAGCACCGGCAGAACGACGTCCTTCGCATCCTGACGATCTTCAGCGTCACGGTGCTGCCGCTCACCCTCATCGCGGGCATCTTCGGCATGAACGTCGACTTCCCCGGAGAGGGCGGTCGGACCGCGTTCTGGGCGATCCTCGGGCGTCTGGTCGTCGCGCTCATCGGCATGCTCGCGTTCTTCCGCTGGAGGAAGTGGCTCTGACATCCCGGGGAGACATGGAGCGCCTGTGGGCGCCGTGGCGGCTCGAGTACATCCAGTCGCGCTGACGCCCAGCCCGGCTGCGTCTTCTGCACGGCGGCGGAGCTCCCGGACGAGGAGGGCCTCGTCGTCCATCGCGGCGACCTCGCGTTCGTCCTCCTCAACAAGTACCCGTACGCCGGAGGGCACCTCATGGTCGCGCCGTACCGTCACTGCGGCGACCTGCGGCGAGCTCGCGCACGGAGGAGGCGCTCTCCATCCATCGGCTGTCGCGACGGCGCTCGGTGTCCTCGACACCGTCATGCGCCCCAGGGATACAACCTCGGCTGGAACCTCGGCCGGGTCGCCGGCGCCGGCGTCGTCGATCACGTCCACGAGCACGTGGTTCCGCGCTGGGCAGGCGACACGAACTTCATGCCCGTGCTCGCCGACGTCAAGGTGATGCCCGAGGCCCTCGCCGAGACCCGCCGCAAGCTCGCGGCCGCCTGGCCCACGACGACCGCGGGCGCGCCTAGGCCGACGCCGACGGTTTCTCGACGACGGCCGGCCTCTAGCATAGGAAGCTCGATGCTCGACCCGAAGGTCTTCAAGGCGTACGACGTGCGCGGCATCTACCCGGGCGAGCTGGACGAGGACGGCGCCTACGCGATCGGCCGTGCCTACGTCGAGCACTTCGAGCCGAAGGCGATCGCCGTCGGGCGCGACATGCGGCTCTCCTCGCCCGCCATGGCGGAGGCCGCGATCCGCGGGGCCTCGGACGGTGGCGCAGCGGTGGTCGACGTCGGGATGATCGGAACCGAGATGCTCTACTACGCCGTGGGGGCGCTCTCGCTCGACGGCGGCCTCGCCGTCACCGCGTCGCACAACCCCAAGGAGTACACCGGGATGAAGATCGTGCGCCGTGGCGCGCTTCCGGTAGGCGGCGAGTCCGGCCTTCGAATCAGTGCGAGACCGAGCCGAGCGCGGCTTCGAACCGGTGACGAGGCGAGGTGATGTCAGCCAGCAGGACATCTACTCCGGGCTGGACCGACAAGGTCATGTCGTTCGTCACGCCGGAGGCGGTGCGAGCCGCTTCGGGTCGTGATCGACGCGGCCAACGGGATGGCCGGCGCCATGCTGCCGCCCGTGCTCGCACGCCTTCCCGTCGACGCCGTGCGCTGCTACTTCGAGCCGGACGGCTCGTTCCCCAACCACGAGCCGAACCCCCTGCTCCCCGAGAACCGGGAGTTCATCGTCGCGAAGGTGCTCGAGGAGCAGGCCGACGTGGGCATGGCGTTCGACGGCGACGCCGACCGCTGCTTCTTCGTCGACGACACAGGCGAGTTCGTCCCCGGCGACTTCCTCACCGCGCTCCTCGCCGAGGCCGTCCTCGAGAAGGAGCCCGGCGCCACGATCATCTACGACGTCCGCGCGAGCTGGGCCGTCCGGGACATCGTGGAGCGAGCCGGCGGAACGCGCGCTCGTCAACCGGGTCGGTCACGCCTTCATCAAGCACCGGATGCGCGAGGAGAACGCCGCCTTCGCCGGCGAGGTGTCGGGGCACTACTACTTCCGCGACTACTACCAGGCGGACTCGGGCGTCGTGCCCATGCTGCTCGTCCTCGAGCTGCTCTCGCGCAAGGGCGGGAAGCTCTCGCAGATCCTGGCGCCGTTCCGGGAGCGGTACTTCCTGACCGGCGAGCTCAACATGCGGGTCGCGGACGTCGCCGTGAAGCTCCAGGAGCTCAAGGAGCGCTTCGGGCCCGAGGGCGAGGTGTCGCACCTGGACGGGATCTCCGTGACCGCCGGCGACTGGCACATGAACGTCCGCCCGTCGAACACCGAGCCGCTGCTGCGCCTGAACCTCGAGGCCACATCGCGCGAGCTCATGGAGCGCAAGCGCGACGAGGTGCTCGCCGTCATCCAGAGCTGAATCGGCCTCCTGGAGCCCGGCGAGCGGGCTGTTTCTCCAATGCCGTTTGAAACATGCGCCGGATGGGGATTCCTGCAGCGAGCCGACCCGGGTTGAGGGACCCGGGACAGGTCGCCAACCGGATCAGGGGAGGTCCGATGAGACGAAGATTCGTCCTTCTCGCCGCGGCGTGCGCCGCGGCAGCTGCCGTGGCCGTGCCCGCGGCACTGACGGGCGGTCGGCGTCGACTCGCAAGCGCTCAGGGATGCCGTCACCGTAGACGGCATCCGCGAGCACCAGGCAGGAGCTGCAGGAGATCGCCGACCGCGAACGGGGGCACGCGCGCACTCCGGCACCTCGGGTTACGACCAGTCGGCCGACTACGTCGTCGAGAAGCTCGTTGCAGCCGGCTACACGGTGAGCCGCCAGCCGTTCTCGTTTCCGTTCTTCCAGGAAACCGCCTCGCCGGTGTTCGAACAGACCGCTCCGAACGCGACGGTCTACGTCGAGGGCACCGGACTTCTTCACGATGGAGTACTCCGGCAGCGGCGATGTGATCGGCGCGCTCGTGCCAGGCTGTCGACCTCGTCCTGCCGCCGACTGCCACGCCCAGCTCGACCTCGGGCTGCGAGACGGCCGACTTCGCGCGGCTTCACCGCGGGCAACGTGGCGCTGATCCAGCGCGGCACGTGCACGTTCGAGGACAAGGCGACGAACGCGGTGACAGCCGGCGCGTCTGCGGTCATCATCTTCAACGAGGGCCAGGAAGGCCGGACGGACGCGTTCGTCGGCACGCTCGGCGGGCCCGTCGTGACGATCCCGGTTATCGGGACGAGCTTCGCGGTCGGCAACGACCTCGCCGCGACCGCCGGGGCAACCGTGCACATTCAGACGACGACCACGTCCGAGACCCGCACAGACAGAGAACGTCATCGCCGAGACACCGGGCGGCCGCGCCGACCACGTAGTGGTCGTCGGGGCGCACCTCGACTCCGTGCTCGAGGGGCCCGGGATAAACGACAACGGCTCCGGCTCGGGCACGATCCTCGAGATCGCCGAGGAGATCGCCGATCTCGACATCGCGCCGCGCAACAAGGTCCGCTTCATGTGGTACGGCGCCGAGGAGAGCGGCCTGCTCGGCTCCGAGTACTACGTCGAGCCGGCTCTCGAAGACAGCAGATCAAGGACATCGCCGTGATGCTGAACTTCGACATGGTCGGCTCGCCGAACTACGCCCGCTTCGTCTACGACGGCGACGGCTCCGGGACCGGCACGGTCGGGCCCGAACGGCTCGGACGTCGATCGAGGACGTCTTCAACGACTACTTCGGCGGCCAGGGCCTGCCGACGGAGCCGACCGCCTTCGACGGCCGCTCGGACTACGGGCCGTTCATCGCAGTCGGCATCCCGGCCGGCGGGCTCTTCACCGGAGCCGAGGGCATCAAGACGCCGAGCAGGCCGCGATCTACGGCGGCACGGCGGGCGAGCCTACGACCCGTGCTACCACCAGGCCTGCGACACGTTCGACAACGTCAGCTCGACGCGCGCTCGACCAGATGTCGGACGCGGCCGCCGCACGCCGTGCTGATCGTTCGCGTCATGACCACCGCTCGGGCATGGGAGACTAGGGCACCGACGAAGGCGCATCCGAGGCACGGCCCACGAGCTGCCTGACGAACGCTCGCGCTGCGGCGGATGCCCTCGGAGCTCAGCGGCGAGGCCGCCCCTCCGCCGCCGGCTCGGTGCGAGCGGCCCGCCCGAAGCGAGCCGTGCTCGATGGCCGGCGCGCCACTACGATCCGCGCGATGACCCTCGAGCTCGGCCGGACGACCGACCGCAAGCCTCCGTTCAAGTACGCGGCGCTGGCCCGCGTCGGCTTCTCCGACACGGACGCGCAGGGGATCGTGTACTACGGGCGCTACATGCCCTACTTCGACCTCGCACGCGTCGAGTACGCTCGGCACCTGGGGCTGCTCTTCAACGCGCACGACGACCGGCAGTTCGTCATGCGCGCGGCGAGCGTCGAGTACCATGCGCCCGCGCGCTTCGACGATCTCCTGGAGGTGTTCGTGCGTGCGAGGAGGATCGGGCGGACGAGCCTCACGAGCGCGTTCGCCGTCCACCGTGTCGGCGACGACACGCTCATGTGCGTGGCGGAGCAGACACTCGTCTTCGTCGACCTCGCCAGCCGGCAGCCCGCCGTCGTGCCCGAGGCCTACCGGGCTCCGATCCGCTCGTTCGAGGGCGCCGATCTCGAGGAGGTGGCAGCCTGATCTCGACCGCCGATACCCGCCGCGGAGCGGTCGATGCCATCGAGCGCTACGTCAGCACGGAGCCGACGGCACAGCGAGTGCTCGAGCGGACGGCCGCGCTGCTGCACGAGCGCTTCGAGCGCTACTCCTGGGTCGGCTTCTACCTCGTCGAGGGCGACGACCTCGTCCTCGCCGCCTGGCAGCGGCCCTCAGGAGACCGAGCACGTTCGGATCCGGATCGGCGAGGGGATCTGCGGTGCGGCTGCGGCGAGCGGCAAGACCGAGATCGTCGACGACGTCGAAGCAGACTCGCGCTACATCGCCTGCTTCCCGTCGACCCGCAGCGAGATCGTCGTGCCGATCTTCGCGCCGGAACGCTCGGGCACGGGACGAGATCGGGTCCTGGGTGAGATCGACATCGACTCGGACGAGCCGGCCGCCTTCGACGAGGATGACCGGGCCTTCCTCGAGCACGTCGCGAGGATGGTCTCCGCCCGCCTGTGAGCGAGCTCGCCGCCCAGCCGTACGCCGGGCGCGCTCGAAGCGCTCCACCGCATCCTGAACCGAGAGGCGGAGGCCGACGAGGTGCTACGCCAGACCGTTGCCGTCCTGCACGAGCGGGTCCCGCACTACACGTGGGTCGGGCTCTCCTTCGTCGAGGGAGACGAGCTCGTGCTCGGCCCCCGGGCTGGCGAGCCTGGCCTCGGCTCGCGCCGCACGGACGTTCCGGTCGTCTACGACGGGACGCGGGCCGCGGTGCTCGGCGTCGAGTCCTCGGCCGAGCCGGGAGACGACGAGAGCGCCTTCCTCGCCCGCGTCGCCGTGCTCATCTCCGCCCACTGCCTCGTCGGCTGGGACACGGGCGGCGTGCCGTGGCCCGAGGTGCGGCTAGGCCGTGGCCGTGCCGACTCGCGACGCTCGTGCTGCTCCCGCCGGCTCCGACTGCGGCAGAGGTGCGGTGCGCGTAACGGCCGGCGAGAACGGCTCGGTCCTCGTCGAGCGCGACGGCCCGTCGCGTCATCAAGCGTGCGGGTCGTCAGGAGTCGACGGAGCGCCTGCGCCTCGCGCTCTGTCGCTGCGGCGAGTCGTCCAGCAAGCCGTACTGTGACATGACGCACCTGAGGGTCGGGTTCGTCGCGGCGCGAACCGAGATCGCGCCGGCCCGCGTAAACGAGTCAGGCGACGAGGAGGCAGCGGTGAAGATCACGAGCATGGAGAACGGGCCGAACAAGCTCGAGGCCGAGGCGGGCGGCTGGCGGGTGCAGCGGGACGGCGCCGAGGAGGTCATGGAGCGCCCGGCAATCTTCCTCTGCCGGTGCGGGCACTCGGAGAACAAGCCGTTCTGCGACGGCACCCATAACAAGATCGGCTTCACGGCACCCCTGGTCGAGATCGAGGTCGGGCTCGCAGAGCTGAGCGCGCCGCTCCGGCAGGGCGTGTCAGCGGGCGAGCGACTGCTCGACGCGGTCCGCCGCCGCGGCCGCGCTCGTCGCGACCTGCGGCTCGCCGAGCACGAGCGAGGCCAGCTCGCTCGCCTGACGGATCAGCGCCTCGCGCTCGGACGTCACTCCGCTTCGCGCGACCACGAGCGCGGCGCGGGCTCCGGTCGCCCACGCCCGCACCCCGTCCAGGCCGGGCGCCCGGTGGCTGCACGGCGTCCGCGGGCACCCGCGGCGCGCCGGCGAGCTCGAGGGCCAGCCGACGCGGCTGCCTGCTCGACCTCGGGCGCCTCGAGCTCGGCGCTCTCCACGGCCCGCTCATGGGCGCTGAGGGCCTCGCGAGCGGCGGCCAGGTGCTTCTCGGCCATCGCCGAAGCGTCCGCGGCCCGCACCTGGAAGCGGCGCGCCGCGAGCAGGCGCTCGCGATCGCGGCGCCGCTCCGCCTCCGCCAGCTCGGCCTCGGCCTCCGCGAGGGACCTCGCCCGCTCCTCGACGCCTGCCTCCGCATCGCTGACTTCCTGGGCCAGCCGCTGCCGCTCGCCGGGTGCCGCGGCGAGGAACGCGGACAGGCGGTCCGCCCGAGCGCGCAGCTCGGTCGCACGCGCGAGCAGGCCGTCGAGCCTCGCGAGCGTCGCGCGGTGAGCCTCGTCGGCGTCGGCGAGCTCGCGAAGCAGCTCGAGCGCCTGGGTCACGACGGCGTGACGCGATAGGCGTCGAAGACCGACTCGATGTTGCGGAGCGAGTTCAGGAGCGCGCGCAACACCTTGACGTCGCCGATCTCGACCACGTACCAGTTCTTGGCCATCTGGTCGTCCACGTGGCCGCCGTACTCGACGATGTTCGCGCCGTGCTCGGCGAACGTGCGGGCGACGTCCTCGAGCAGGCGCGGCCGGTCCCACGAGTCGAGGGCGATCTGCACGCGAAAGCTCTGCGTCGTCCCGCCGTCCCATTCCACGTCGGTGAACCGCTCCGGGTTGCGGCGCAGCGCCTTGACGTTGGGGCAGTCGCCTCGGTGGATCGTGATGCCCTTGCCGAGCGAGATGTAGCCGCAGATCTCGTCGCCCGGGACCGGGTTGCAGCATTTCGCCAGGCGAACGAGGACGTCCTCGACGCCGGGCACGGAGATGCCGACCGCCTGCGAGGCGACCGTGTGGCGAGCCTTCGGCTTGAGCGGGATGGACTCTTCCTGCGCGACCTCCGTCGTCTTGAGCTTGTGCAGGACCTTGTTCGCGACCTGCGAGGCCTGCAGCTTCCCCGAGCCGAGCGCGAGGTAGAAGTCCTCGGCCTTCTTGAAGTTCATCTCCCGGATCACGCCCGCGATCAACGGCGAGCCGGCGATCTTCTTGTACGGGCAGGTTGTGCTGCTTCAGCGCCTGCTCGAGCGACTCGCGTCCACGCTGCTCGGTGTCCTCGCGGGTCTCGCGCGAGAGCCACTGCCGGATCTTGTTGCGCGCCCGGGACGAGACGGCGATCGAGAGCCAGTCCCGGGAGGGCCCCCGACCGAGCTGCTTCGAGGTCAGGATCTCGACGAAGTCGCCGCTCTTGAAGCTGGTAGTGGAGCGGGACGATGCGCCCGTTGACCTTCGCGCCGACGGTTCGGTGCCCGACGTCCGTGTGCACGGCGTACGCGAAGTCGATCGGGGTCGAGCCGGCAGGCAGCGACTTGACCTCCCCCTTCGGCGTGAACACGTACACCTCGTCCGCGAGGTGATCCGCACGGAACGTCCGCATGAACTCGCCGGCGTCGGTCTCCTCCTGCTGCCAGTCGCGGAGCTGCTTCAGCCAGGCCAGCCGCTCGGCCTCGGCCTTCGGATCCCGGCGCCCGCTCTTGTAGAGCCAGTGCGCGGCGATGCCGAGCTCGGCGGTCTCGTGCATGTCGCGCGTGCGCACCTGGATCTCGAGCGGCTTCCCCTCCGGCCCGATCACGGTCGTGTGCAACGACCGGTAGAGGTTCAGCTTCGGCATGGCCACGTAGTCCTTGAAGCGACCGGGCATCGGCTTCCACAGCGAGTGGATGATCCCGAGCACCGCGTAGCAGTCGCCCTGGCCCTCGCGCTCCGACCGCTCCGCGATGACGCGCATCGCCGTGAGGTCGTAGATCTCGTTGAACTCCTTGCCCCGCTTCACCATCTTCTCGTAGATGGAGTAGAAGTGCTTCGCGCGAGCCGAGATCTCCGCCCGGATCCCGGCCTTCTCGAGCTCGCTCGCGAGCACGCCGCTCGCCTCGGCGACGTACGCCTCGCGCTCGCTGCGCCGCTGCGCCACCATGGCCGCGATCTCCTCGTACTTGCGCGGATGGAGGGTCTGGAAGGCGAGGTCCTCGAGCTCCCACTTGATCTGGTGAATGCCGAGCCTGTGGGCGAGCGGCGCGTACACCTCGAGCGTCTCCCGGGCCTTCTGCAGCTGCTTCTGCTTGCCCAGGTACTCGATCGTCCGCATGTTGTGGAGGCGATCGGCGAGCTTGATGATGATGACCTCGGGGTCCTCGGCCATCGCGACGATCATCTTGCGGTAGTTCTCGGCCTGCGCCTGCTCCCGGCTCTGGAACGAGATCCGGCGTGAGCTTGGTGACGCCCTCGACGAGGCGGGCGATGTCCTCGCCGAAGTCGGCCCGTACCTGCTCGATCGTCGTGTCGGTGTCCTCGACGACGTCGTGGAGCAGCCCGGCGGCGATCGCCGGCGGGGGGCGTCGCAGCTCGGCGAGGATCCGCGCCACCCCGGCCGGATGCACGATGAAGTCCTCGCCGCTCTGGCGCTTGTGGCCCTCGTGCGCCTCGCAGGCGAGCTCGAACGCCTGCTCGAGCAGGTCACGGTCGACGTCGGGGTTGTGCTCGCCGACGGTCGCGATGAGCTCGTCGAGGAGCGGGCGGTGCCGCTCGGCGGGGCTGACGACCTGCTCCATGAGCTCATTGTAGGCGGCAGAGGTGGAGCCCCTCGTACGGCCGATAGGTCTCGAGGACCGCCGCGCCCAGCCGCTGAGAGCGGTTCGGGAGCGCCGCAGCCCGATTCCTGTCGGGGCCTCATGCCGCCTCCGGCAGCGCCACCTCCTCCCTGCCGAGCAGCGACCGGAACTCCTCCGACTCGAGCAGGTGCCGCCGACGAGGCGTCTCGCCCGACAGCTCGAGCTCGCCGAACACGGCACGGGCCTCCGCTCCCCAGGCCGGCTCGCCCGCCCGCCACTCCGCCGCGAGTCGGTCGCGCAGCTCCAGATAGCGGGGCGGTGTCTCGAAGAACCGCCGTACGACGAGCTGCGGCGAGACGGTCCCGTTCCAGCGGTTCGCCTGCAGCCGGAACGCGACGTCCTAGCGCTCGGCACTGCGCAGACGGTCGAGCTGGCCTCCCTGCCCGAACGCGATCCCGCCGGAGCGCACCCGGTTCGCCGTGACGGCGAGCTTCAGGTGATTGCCCGTCGCCGACCGCGCCGAGCTCGGACAGCTCGCAGGCGGGGGCAAGCA
Source organism: uncultured Thermoleophilia bacterium (assembly GCA_963838105.1). Lineage (GTDB taxonomy): Bacteria > Actinomycetota > Thermoleophilia > Gaiellales > Gaiellaceae > CAWJNF01. The sequence continues at coordinate 11,645 of CAWIQC010000026.1, forward strand.
GCAGCGGACCGGGGTTGCCGAGCCCGAACGGCGCCAGGCGCTCGAGCTCTTCACACAGGTCCAGCGTCAGCTCGTCGCCCCACACCACCGCGTCGACCTCGACGAGCGGGCGGAGATCGTCCTCGCCGAGCACCGACGCGGCGTGCTCTGCGAACGCATCGGCGAACGCCTCGACTCTGTCCGGGCAGGATCGAGAGACCGGCTGCGGCCCGGTGCCCTCCGTAGCCCTCGAGCTCGCCCGCGCAGGCGCCGAGCGCCGCGTGGAGGTCGAAGAGCCGGGATCGACCGCCCGGAGCCTTTCCACGCGTCGCGCCCTCCGGCGATGAGGACGACCGGCCGGTGGAACCGCTCGACGAGACGAGACGCGACGATCCCGATCACGCCCTCGTGCCAGTCCTCGCCCCAGAGCACGTAGGCACGGCGGCGGCGCAGCGCGTCCGGCCACTCCGAGATCCGGCGCAGCGCCGCCCGGAGGATCGCGTCCTCGACCGCCTGACGATCGCGGTTCAGCGTCTCCAGCTCGCCGGCGAGCCTGCGCTGCCTCCCGCGCGGTCGTCGGTGAGCAGCAGCTCGAGCGCCGCACCGGGATGGCCGAGCCGGCCGGCGGCGTTGATCCGGGGGGCGAGGCGGAAGCCCACGGCGCCGGCGTCGACCGTCGCGGCATCGACGCCGGCCGTCCGCATGAGCGCCGCGAGCCCCGGCCGCTCGGTGCGTGGCGAGCCGCGACAACCCGCCCGTCGACGAGGCCCCGGTTCTCGTCGACGAGCGGGACGACGTCGGCGACGGTCGCCAGCGCGACGAGGTCGAGCATCCGCTCGTCCGCGACGCCGAGCGCCTGGGCGAGCTTGTAGGCCACGCCCGTCCCGCAGAGCTCCGGGAAGGGATAGTCGGAGGGCCGCGTCGCGACGATGGGGCAGTCGGGGAGCTCGCCACCCGCACGGTGGTGGTCGGTGATCACGACGTCGAGCCCGAGCGCCTTCGCCCCGGCCACCGCATCGACCGCCGTGATTCCGCAGTCGACGGTCAGAACCAGGCCGTACCCCTCGAGCAGCGATCGCCTCGAGCGCCTCGCGCGACAGGCCGTATCCCTCGGCGAACCGGCTCGGCAGGTGCCAGCCCGACGTCGGCCCCGAGCTCGCGCAGCGCCGTGACGGCGAGCGCCGTCGCGCAGATGCCGTCGACGTCGTAGTCGCCGTGCACGCAGATGCGGCGCCCTGCGGCGACAGCCGCGAGCACGGTGTCGCAGGCAGCGCGCATGTCGCCGAGCAGGAACGGATCGTGGGCAGGCGCCTCCGCCTCAGGAAGGCTTGTGCCTCCGCGGGGTCGCCGTACCCTCGCCGGACGAGGACGCTTGCCGTCACCTCGCTGATCCCCAGCGCGCTCGCCAGGGCCTCGACCTCTCGGCGGGGGCACGGACGAAGCGTCCAGGTGCCCTCGTGCATTGCTCTAGAGCCTAGGTCGAAGGTCGGACGGCGCCCTGCCCGGGGACGCACCGAAGCGTGCCGCCTTCGCGCCAAGTGTGTTCCGGGCACCGGCCGGGAACCGTGACCTGCGAGCTCTCGGCAGGTGGCGTCCCGAGCGGTCGCGTCCGGCGCCGTATCCTGTCTCCGTGTCCGATTCGAACTACCTATCCGGTGACGACTACGTCATCGAGTTCCTCGGCTACCGGTTCGGCTTCAACGCCGTCGACTTCGAGCAGCGCGTGAACGCGGCCGCCGTCCGGCTGGGGCTCGTCGAGGCCGGGGAGCTCGACGCCGGGGAGGTGCTGGACCTGGTCGAGCTGACCGCCGAAGGGCGAATCGACGAGCCCCGTAGCGGTCTCGGCGAGTACCTCGTCCGCCACTGGGAGCGGCTCTCGCTCGTCGGCGACGAGTCGCTCGTCTACTGGCTGCGCAAGCTCGTCTTCCGCGGGGCGTGGCTCGACCACCGGGTCAAGGAGAACCTGCTCGAGGTCGCCTGGGACGACGACAGCTCGGACTTCATGTACCGCGACACACACGGCGGCCGAGCGTTGCTCGAGCTCGCTCCCGTTCCCTCCTGGCACGACCTCCAATTCCGCCGCTGACGTCCCTGGCCGGCGGCCCTGCGGCCGGGCAAAGCCCGGCCTCCGGGCCGCCTGGCGCCGCTGGCGGCAGGAGGCCGCGCTCGCTCGCCGGATCCGTACTCGAGTACTGTCTCCGGCTCGCTCGCTTGCCTCCTTTGCCAGCGGCGCCCCAGGAACGTCAGCGAGCGCCCCGAGGGCAGCCTCGGCGATCGACTCGACCGAGCCCCGGACGTCGTTCAGCGGTGAGCATGACAGCCGATCCGGTGCCCCGCCTCCCTCGTGCGGGTGATCGGTCAGCCCGAGCGCGCGGATCGACTCACGTCGCCGATTCCCCGACGGAGAACCCGAAGCGGGCCGGCCGATCCTCGGGCCCCCCGAGGATGATCCGCTTGATCGAGCCCACCGGGACGATGATCTCCTCGGGCGGGCATTCCCCTTCCTCCCCGGCGCGCGGCCACGGCTGCTCCTCGTCCTCCGGGTACGGGCAGAGCGTGATGAAGCCGTAGCCGGGCTCCGGACGGATCGAGTGGAGCCCCAGGCGCGTGCCGTCGACGAGCTCCACGTCGACGTCCGCGTGCTCCCAGCCGCGGCGCTCCGCGAAGCTCTCGATCGCGGCGTGCAGCCGCTTGACGAAGTCCTCGAGCGACGGCGCCGCAGCGCCTGGAACCCAGAGCTCCGGCACGCTCACACGCTCAGAAGAGGCTCTCGTGGTCGGGCGCCGCACCGAGGTGGGAGCGGCCGAGCTCCGTGACGGTCCGACCGCGCGGCGTGCGCTGGATGAGGCCGAGCTGGAGCAGGTACGGCTCGTACACGTCCTCGATCGTATCTGCCTCTTCACCGAGCGTGACGGCCAGGGTCGAGAGCCCGACGGGCCCGCCGCCGAACTTCTCGACGATCGCGCGCAGCAGCTCCCGGTCGAGCCGTTCGAGGCCCTCGGAGTCCACCTCGAGCAGCGCTAACGCCTCGTGCGCCACGGCCAGCGTCACATCGCCGTCGTGGCGCACCTCGGCCACGTCGCGGACGCGCCGCAGGAGGCGGTTCGCGACGCGTGGCGTGCCGCGCGATCGCACCGAGATCTCCCTTGCCGCCTCGGGCTCGATCTCGATCCCGAGGATCCGAGCCGACCGGCGCACGATCCGGGCAAGCTCGTCCGGCTCGTAGTAGTCGAGCCGGTACGTCATCCCGAACCGATCCCGCAGCGGCGTCGTCAGCAGCCCGGTGCGAGTCGTGGCGCCGACGAGCGTGAACGGCGGCAGGTCGAGCGTCAGCGTCCGGGCTCCGGCGCCCTCCCCGACGATGATGTCGATTCGGAAGTCCTCCATCGCCGGGTAGAGGATCTCCTCGACCGCCCGCGTCAGCCGGTGGATCTCGTCGATGAAGAGGACGTCGCCCTCACCGAGCCCCGTCAGGATCGCGGCGACGTCGCGCTTGCGCTCGAGCGCGGGCCCGGCGACGGTCCGGATGTCGCCGCCCATCTCCTCCCGGATGATGAAGGCAAGGCTCGTCTTGCCGAGGCCCGGCGGCCCGGCGAGCAGGACGTGGTCGAGCGCTTCGCCCCGGCCCTTCGCGGCCTCGAGCGCGATGCCGAGCTGCTCCTTGACGCGTTCCTGGCCGACGAACTCCCCGAGCCGGCGCGGCCGCAGCGAGCCGTCGAGCTCCTCCTCGTCGAGAGCAAGCTCCGCCCCTGTGACCCGCTCGCCCACAGACCGGAGCGTAGATCTCACGCCGGACGGGGGCAGGCGCCCACCGGATCGCTCAGGCCGCGCGAAGCGCGAGCACGACGCGCTCGCTCGGCGGCAGGTCTGGGTCCACGGACGCGAGCCGCTGCTCCGCCTCGGCGGGCGTGAAGCCGAGCTCGACGAGCGCGTCGCGGGCGACGAGATGGCCGTCCCCGGCGCCCGGCACGGGCGGGCCGCCGGACACGACGGCCAGTCCGATCTTCTCCTTCAGCTCGAGCACGACGCGCTGCGCGAGCTTTCGGCCGATGCCGGGAATGGACTCGAAGAGCGCCGTGTCTCCACTCGCGATCGCCCGGCGGAGGTCGGCGGGAGCGTACGCCGACACGATCGCGAGCGCGACCTTCGGTCCGATGCCGGCGACGCTCAGGAGCTGCTCGAAGAGCTGCCGCTCGTCGACGGCCGCGAAGCCGAAGAGCTGAAGCGCGTCCTCACGCACGTGCAGATGGGTCTCGAGCGTGACCTCCTCGCGCCCATCGGCCTTGCGTACGGCGCTCGCAGTCGGCAGGACGCGGTAGCCGACGCCGTTCACGTCGAGGACGAGCCCGTCGGCGTCGAGGGCGACGGGACGACCGCGGAGGCGGGCGATCACCGGACAGCCTCCCCGAGGGGCCGCAGTGAACGCGAGTCGAGCGCATGGCAGATCGCCACTGCCAGCGCGTCGGAGGCGTGGTCTGGCCGGGGCTCCGTCTCCATGCGCAGGATAGCCTTCACCATTCGCTGGACCTGGGTCTTGTCGGCGCGTCCGTAGCCGCACACCGCCTGCTTGACGGTCGCGGGCGGATACTCGACGCAGGCGACGCCGGCGGCGGCACAGGCGACGAGCACCGCGCCACGCGCCTGGCCGACCGAGAGCGCGGTTCGTTGATTCGCGCCCACGTAGGACTCCTCGATCGCGACAGACTCGGGCTCGAAGCGCGCGAGCAATTCGGCGACGTCGTCGTGGATCTGCTTGAGGCGCAGCTCGAGACGCTCGCCCGCCGGAGTACGCAGCCAGCCGTGCTCGACGAGCGAGACGGTGCGGCCGTCACGCTCCACGACACCGAATCCCCAGACCGCCATGCCCGGGTCGATCCCCAGCACCGTCACCCCGGAAAGGTACGGATCGGCCCGGACATCTCCTGCAGCCGCGCCCCAGTTCGACCTGCGGGCAGCCGGCACTCGTCCCGGCGCGGCGGTCTACGACGCGACGGCTTCGAGCACGCTCTCCGGAATGTCGAAGTTGGCGTAGACGCCCTGCACGTCCTCGTTGTCCTCGAGAGCGTCCATGAGCCGAACGAGCTTGCGGGCGGCGCTTTCGTCCTCCACCCGGACGGTCGTCTTCGGCACCAGCGTCAGCTCGGCGGACTCGAGCGGGATGCCGGCTGTCTCGAGCGCGACCGCGCACGGCGGCGAGGTCTTCCGGGGCCGTCGTCACCTGGAGGCTCGAGCCGTCGACCGTGACGTCCTCGGCACCGGCGTCGGCCGCGGAAAGCGTGAGCTCGTCCTCGTCGACCCGGTCGGCATCGACGATGATCATGCCCTTGCGCTCGAACTGCCACGCGACTCCCCCGCTCCCACCGAGGTTGCCGTCGTTCTTCGTGAAGATGTGGCGGACATCCGACGCCGTCCGGTTGCGGTTGTCGGTCAGCGCCTCGACGAGCAGCGCCACCCCGGCCGGCCCGTAGCCCTCGTAGGTGACGTGCTCGTACGCCTCGCCGCCGGCCCCCGCGCCCGCGCCACGCGCGATCGCCCGCTCGATGTTGTCCTTCGGCATCGAGGCCTCGCGAGCCTTCTCGATCGCGTTCGCGAGGGCGAGGTTGGAATCAGGGTCGGGGCCGCCCTCACGCGCCGCCACGATGATGGCCCGCGCGAGCTTCGAGAAGAGCTGACCGCGCTTCGCGTCCGCCGCACCCTTCTTCCGCCGAATCGTCGCCCACTTGCTATGCCCCGACATGCGCCTCCTTTTCCTCCCGCAGAGCGACGCCCCAGGAGCACGAGAAGCGCGCGTCTCCCGCACGAGCTGCAGAAAGCGCTCGTGGACTCGTACGTCGTCGGTGAGCTCCGGGTGGAACGACGCGACGAGCAACCGGCCCTGACGAAGCAGCACGGGATCGCCGTCGAGCTCCGCCAGCACCTCGACCTCGGGGCCCGCCTCCTCGACGCGTGGGGCGCGGATGAAGACGCCGCGCAACGGGCGCGCGTCCCCGGCGAGCTCGAGATCCGCCTCGAAGCTGTGCACCTGGCGTCCGTAGCCGTTGCGCCTCACCGCGATGTCGAGGAGCCCGAGCAGCGGCTGACCGGGAACCCCGTCGACCGCCTCCCGCGCGAGCAGGATCATGCCGGCGCAGGTGCCGAAGATGGGGCCGTCGAAGCGCTCGATCGCCCCTTCGAGGCCGTAGAGCCTGATCAGACGCCCGATGGCGGTCGACTCGCCGCCGGGGATGACGAGGCCGTCGAGGCCGTCGAGCTGCTCCGGGAGCCGCACCTCGACCGCCTCGGCGCCGAGCCGGCGGAGCACCGCGAGGTGCTCGCGGAAGTTCCCCTGCACGGCGAGGACGCCGATGGTCACGCCGGTCATTGTAGGCGTCGTCGCGACCGCTCCCGCCGACTCCGCCGCAGCCGGCGGCCGGTAGAGTCGCGCCGTGAGGAGCCCGGACTCGACCGTCCAGTGCCGAGCGCCGGTCGCGTGCTGGCGGCTCGGCAGCGGGCGACCGGTGCTGGTCCTCCACGGGTTCCCGGACCACGGCCTCGGCCTGCTCGGCCTCGGCGAGCGGATCGCGGCGGCCGGCGCCGAGGCGATCCTCCCCGCCCTGCCCGGGTACCACCCGTCCGGCCCGCTGCCGGACGGCGACTACAGCGTCGGCGCCGTGTCGCGCGACCTGCTCGCGCTCGCGGACGGCCTGGGCCTCGAACGCTTCGCGGTCGTCGGGCACGACTGGGGCGGCCTGCTCGCCTACCACCTGGGCGCGACGCACCCCGAGCGGATCGAGGCGATCGTCGCGCTCTCGGTGCCGCATCCGACCGGCTTCCGGCTGCGCCGCCGCGTCGTCCGCGAGCAGCAGTCGGCCGCCTATGCGTGGATCCTCGCGTACGCGGGCGACGCGGCCGAGATGGCGTCCGACGCGGGCTGGCTGACGCAGCTCGCGCACACGTGGTCGCCCGGCCTCGTACGCGACGACTGGCCCGCCGTGCTCGACGTGCTCACCCGACCCGAGGTGGGGAGAGCCGTCGCGCGTGGTACCGCTGCGACCTCGACGGCGTGGGCGAATCGACGGGGGACGTCCGCGTGCCGGCCACCGTCGTCCACGGCAGCCAGGATGGCTGCATCGGCCCCGCGATCTACGAGGGCACGGAGGCGCGCTTCACGGCCGGGGTCGAGCGGCACGTGCTGGCGCCTGTCGGCCACTGGCCGCACCTCGAAGCGCCCGACGAGACGGCCCGGATCGTCCTGGGCGCGCTCGCGCTCGGCTGACGCCTACCAGCCGCGCGTTTGCAGCAGCTCGGCGGGCGGCAGGCTCGCGTTCGCGATGCCGTGCATCGGATCGCCGAGCCCGGTCGAGACGCGCGCGAGGATCTCCGGGTCGCGGAAGTGCGTGGTCGCCTCGACGATCGCCTTGGCGCGGACGGAGGGCTCCTCGCTCTTGTAGATCCCCGAGCCCACGAAGACGCCGTCGGCGCCGAGCTGCATGCAGAGGGCCGCGTCGGCCGGCGTCGCGATCCCGCCGGCGGTGAAGGTCACGACCGGCAAGCGCCCGTGCTCGGACACCCACTTCACGAGCTCGAAGGGCGCCTGCAGCTCTTTCGCGCCCGTGAAGAGCTCCTCCTCGGGCAGGTTCTGCAGCCGGCGGATCTCGCCGAAGACCGCCCGCATGTGGCGGACGGCGTTGACCACGTCACCCGTCCCGGCCTCGCCCTTCGTGCGGATCATCGCGGCTCCCTCGTTGATCCGCCGGAGCCCCTCGCCGAGGTTCGTCGCGCCGCAGACGAACGGGACGCGGAACTTCCACTTGTCGACGTGGTTCTCCTCGTCGGCCGGAGTCAGCACCTCGCTCTCGTCGATGTAGTCGATCTCGAGCGCCTCGAGGATCTGGGCCTCGACGAAGTGGCCGATCCGGCACTTCGCCATCACCGGAATCGTGACGGTGTCCTTGATCTCCTGGATCTTGTGGGGGTCGGCCATGCGCGCGACCCCGCCCTGGGCGCGAATGTCGGCGGGGACGCGCTCGAGCGCCATCACGGCGACCGCTCCTGCGTCCTCGGCGATACGCGCCTGCTCCGCCGTCGTCACGTCCATGATCACCCCGCCCTTGAGCATCTCGGCGAGGCCGCCCTTCACACGCATCGTCCCGAGCTCAGCCATGGCGCCCATTCTACGCGACACGGACGCCTGCGGCCGAGAGCTCTCCAGCCTCGAGATTCCGGCCGACGGACGTGTCCAGGGGTCGTCCAGGGGTCTGACCCATGGGGGTCAGACCCCCTACACGTGTGTCACGGACCGTGCCAACAGCGTCGCCGAGGCGTGACGATTCACGCGCCGGGGCCTCAGTCGCGGCCGAAGAGGGGCTGGAAGCGCTCGGGGCGCAGCGGGCGAAGATCGTGGCTCGGCGCCTGCTCGGTCAGGATCTCGCCGACGAGCCGGCCGGTGACCGGCGCGAGCGTGAGGCCCATCATCGCGTGGCCGGTCGCGAGCACGACGTTCTCGAGCGACGGCGGGCGACCGACGATCGGCAGCCCGTCCGGGGTGCAGGGTCGCAGGCCTCGCCAGACCTCCACGACCCGGCGACCCTCGAGGCCGGCGACGAGGCGTCGCGCCGCCTTGACGATCGCGTCCACGCGAACCTTGTTGATGCGCTCGTCGAGCCCTGCGAGCTCGAGCGTTCCGGCCAGCCGCAGCCGCCCGCGGAGCGGCGTCGCGATGACGCGCGTCTCATGCGACCAGACCGGTATACGAGGGTCACCGGTCCCGGCCTCCAGGTCGACGTGGTAGCCCTTGCCACCCTCGACCGGCACGTAGAGCCCGAGCGGCCGGGCGAGCACGCGGCGTCCAGGCCCCGGCCGCGAGCACGACGGCGCCGGCCTTGACCTCCCCGGCTGTGGTCTGCAGAGACTCCGCCCGCCCGTTGCGCCTCCGGACCCCGAGCACCTCGACGCGCGTGCGCACCTCCGCGCCGGCGTCGACGGCGGCGGCGCCGACGGCCTCGACGAACCGCTGGGGGTCGCAGTGCGCGTCGTCCGGGTAGAAGACGGCACCGGCGGGCTCGCCGCCGACGGACGGCTCGAGCTCTCTGGCCGCGCCGCGGTCGAGGACGTCGACGCGGAGGCCCAGCTGCCGTGCATGCTCGGCCTCGCGCCGGGCTCCGGCGAACGCGTCTGCCTGCTGGTACACGCTGAGCGAGCCACGCCGCTCGAGGCCGGTGTCCAGCCCACGCTCGGCAAGCTCGGCGTGAATCGCAAGGCTCGCGAGCGCGAGCTCACGGATGACGGCCGAGGACGCCTTCGCCCGCTGGGGCGCCGATGCCTTGACGAAGCGGGCGATCCACGGAAGGACCGAAGGCCGCGGCCGAAGGTAGAACGGGCTGTCCTGCTTCCCCATCCAGCGCAGGCCGTCGCGGAGCGCCGCCGGGTTCGCCAGCGGCGTCGCATGGCTCGGGCAGATCAGGCCTGCGTTTCCGGCCGAGCAGCCCCATGCGAGGTCGCCGCCGCGCTCGAGGAGCGTGACGCGGGCGCCGCGCTGGACGAGCTCGAGCGCGCAGCACGCCCCGATCGCGCCGCCGCCGACGACGACGACGTCAGGAGCGCCGGCCGTCACGCCGGCACGCTCGTTTGCGGGCAATTGCCGAGATCGCGCGTCATCTCCTCGCTCGCGTTCGGCTGATGACGAGGGTGCTGCATGTCAGGTCCACGGTCCGGCGATGATGTCGCCCCGGTCCGGCTGCGAACAAGGGGCCTGTCCGGAAACCCCGGTGCGTTCGGGACTCGCCCAGAAGGCCGTCCGGCAAGGACGCAGGAGGCGCCGCTACTGGGCAAGTAACGGTGCCTCCGAGGACGCCGCCGGACGGTCTTCTGGGCCGCCGCCGGGCGTGCTGAGGTTTCTGGACAGGCCCCAGATGTATCACGCCGCCGGCCGGGCTGCGCCGCGAAGGCGACGCCGATCCGGCCCGGCTATCCGCTGGTCCCGGTCGTGCTGGCGGGCTCGGTCGCGCTGCCGGTATCGGTAGCCGACCCGGTGTCTCCGGTCGTGTCCGTCTGCGCCGCCTCGATCGGCTCGGGCGGCGGCGCTCGGTTCGGGTCTTCCAGCACCATCACCGCCTGACCGTCCTGGAGCTGCTGGAACGCGAAGGCATAGAAGCGCGGCTGGGTCAGCCCGTCGATGATGCTCACCTCCACGGGCGAGATCTCCTCCGGCAGAGGCGGCGGAACCGCGGGAAGCGTATTCCGGAGCGGCTGGTCGAGGAAGGCCTCGAGGTCCGGCCGCTGGAAGAAGAGGGCGTAGGTGGGCCGGTATCCCGCCCTCGGCGGCAGGAACGCCACGACGTTGTTCACCCCGTCGACGTACTGGAAGGTGTAGAGCGCGAGCTCGAGCGCCTCGCGTCGCAGGAGCCGCAGGCGCTCCTCGGTCGGCTCACCCTCCTCGATCGCGCATTCGCGCCCCAGGCCGCAGAGGATGTAGACGACGGTCTCGTCGGCCGGGAAGACCGGGATGCCCTCACCCGTGAACGTGGCTCCGCCGGGAGCGGTCCGGATCGCGACCGCCGCGACCGGGATGTCCTGTACCTGCGGCGCCTCCGCCTGGACGTAGACGAGCTGCGCGCCGCTCGGGAGTCGGTACGCCGCCGCGACTTCGTTCGCGATCTCCTGAGCTCGGGCGAGCGGCTCGTCCGAGACGGGCTCCCACGTCGACCAGGCCTGGGCAGGGTCCGACCCGGGCTTGGCGAGGAGGAAGACGAGCTCCGACGGCGGCGAGGGCTGCAATAGCCGCGAGCGCTGCGTAGACGAGGCGGAACTTCGGACGGTGGTCGGCCTCCGGCTCCTGCGGGAGCCGCCGCTCGGTGACGGGCTGCTCCTCGCTCGGGGCGGATGTAGCGCCGGGCTCGGCCTCGGCCGGCTCGGGCAACGTCTCGGTGTCGTCCGCGCTCACAGCTTCGGCCACACGCTTTCGTCGAGAAGATCGACCTCGGGTAGCACGAGCTCGGCTCCGTCGAGGAGGTGGAGCACTTCGTCGCCGTGGAGCTCGCGCCGCTCGACGAGGACGTCGGCGATGTGCTCGACGGCCGTCCCGGTTGGCGGCCACGACCTGGTGGGCTGCGATGTAGGCCTGGCCGAGAAGCTGCGCTGCCAGGGCGCGCTTGGACGGATCACCGAGAACGCCGGCGATCGGGTTCTGCTCGTAGGGGCCGCCCGAGCCCGCCCGCTGCATGATCTGGCTGCCGATCCGCTCGAAGCGCTTCATGATCTTCTCGCGGGCCTCCTCCTCCTGCTCCTCGGTCTCGAAGCGCCCGTCGAGATCGACGCGCTCGGGCGCCATCGCGCAGGAGCCGACCATCCATGCGGCCCGCGCCGTGGCGCTCTGGACGTCGCCGCCGACCCCGGTCGAGTTCTCGCCGTAGAAGACGCGCTCGGCCGCCATCGCGCCGAGCGTCCAGATCAGGCGGCCCATCTCCTCGTGCCGCCAGGACGTGAACCGTTCCTCCTTCTCGAGCGCCTGGTGATGACCGAGCGCGCGACCGCGCCGGCGGATCGAGAGCCGCGTCGATTCCGTGCCCTTCATGTACACGTGCGCGGCGACCGCGTGTCCGGCCTCGTGGATGGCGACGGCGCGGGTCTCCTCGGCGACGTACTCGATGTTGATCGCCGTGCCCGACTCGATGGAGGTCATCGCGTCCACGATGTCGGGCCAGCCGAAGCGCTCCCGCCCGTCGTAGTGGGCGATGGTCAGCGCCATCGAGCACACCTGCTCGATCATGGCGGGCGAGTAGCCGTTCGTGATCCGCGCGAGCTCGTCCCGGCGCGCCGGCGTGTCGAGGTCCTCCTCGTGGGCGACCTTGTTGATGTACAGGTTGAAGACGTCGAGCCGGTCCTGCCTCGTCGGCGTCCTGAACCAGACGTGACGCCCCATGCGGCCAGGCCGGATCAGCGCCGGGTCGAGCACCTCGATGGGCACGTTGCAGGCGCCGACGAAGAAGATCTGCTCCTGGCGCGGCTGGGGCTTCGGGAACCGCAGCGACTTCGTGCCGGCGCGGCGGGGAACGACGTACGAGGCGTCGAGCAAGGTGTTGAAGCGGTTCGTCCAGAACCGGCGCCAGAAGGGCGGGTCGCCGATTCCGTCCATGACGACGAGCAGCTGGTTCAGCGCCAGGCCGCCCATGTTCCCTCCCCCCATGCCGCCGGGGAAGACGAAGTTGGCGAGCCGCTGATAGGCCGGTGGATACGGCGAGCTGGCGGGCTCGTGCCGCTCCGCGAAGAGGCGCTCCCGCCAGGCCCGCGTCTCGAGCACGAGGTCGCCGGTCGAGGTCAAGGCGCCGTTGGGGCCGTAGAAGCAGAAGTCGTGGAAGCTACCCGGGTCGGCACCGCTGAAGCCCTGGCCGGTCCCGAGGCTGCGGCGGCGCATCCCCACGGCGTCGATCTCGTCGATGAAGACGATGCACTGGCCGCCCCACTTGCGGGCCAGCCGCTTCGCCTTGGACGCGAGGTAGCGGACGATGACCACGTCCATGCCGATGAACGTCTGCGCGAAGCCCGAGCCCGGCATGGAGACGAAGGGCGCGTTGAAGTTCGTCGCGATCGCCTTCGACAGCATCGTCTTGCCCGTGCCCGGCGCGCCGAGCAGCAGCAGCCCGCGCTCGCGCTTGCCGCCGGCCTTCTCGAAGGCCTCGCCCGACTGCCAGAGCGTCACCACTCGGCGCACCTCCTCCTTCGCCTCGGCCTGGCCACGGACGTCGTCGAGCTTGACGCCCCAGTCGGCGTCCCCGGGCTCGTAGGCCCGCATCTGCGAGACGCCCATGAAGACCATCGGGCCGAAGAGGATGAGGAAGTTTCCGAGGAAGAAGAGCGGGAAGATGACCAGGTAGATCCACATGCCGGACGAGACGATGAAGCCGAGCGCTGCGGGGATCGACGCGGCAGCGTCGATCCACGAGCGGTCGCCCGGGCTCCTCCGTGAAGAGGCGCACGACCCAGATCACGGTGATGATCGCGCCGATCCAGAGGAGGAGCCGAACCTTCTTGCGCCAGTACCAGACGCGACGCCGGTTGACGACGTCCTCTTCCTTGATCGCCATGCCCTCCTGGCCGAACAGCGTGGGCCACGGGATCCAGCGGCGCACGGCGACGTCGGCGAAGCCCCGGAAGCACACGGCGATCAGCAGGGCGAACAGGATCGACCAGCCCACGCCGAGCCCGGCCTGCTCGTGAAGCCACACGTAGAGCACCGGGATCGTCATGACCGCGACGACCGTCGCGACGCGCGTCAGCTTGCGCCACTGCAGCGCCAGCTCGCTGCTCGCCGGGCTCGTGGTCGTCAGTCCGGGCGAGGTGGAGGTGAGCTCCCCTTCAGCGGTCGCGGCAAGGGAGCGGTCCTCACCGTTCATGGACTGAGTGTAGCTCCGGTCCCCCACGTCGTGGTATTCGACGAAACCTCGCGAGAGGGATTTGGGCGCACGTTAAGATCGCGTTGAGCCGCCCGGCCGCGGCCGAGCGCTCCCGGCGCCGCGCGCTCAGGTGAGGCGGCGGGCGCCGACGTAGCTGTAGGCGTAGTAGCCGCTGTTCATGTCGGAGATCTTGACGACGTCGCCGGTGTGGGGCGCAGTGGATGAACTGGCCGCCTCCGATGTAGATCCCCATGTGGCCGAGACCGTTGAAGAAGACGAGGTCGCCGGCTGCGAGCTGGTCGCGCGAGACGGCGACGCCCATCTGCCAGAGCGCCCCCGTGTAGTGCGGCAGGCCCGGCAGGCCGGCCTGCGCGAACACGTAGACGACCAGACCGGAGCAGTCGAAGCCGGACGGCGAGGAGCCTCCCCACACATACGGGACGCCCAGGTACTGCATCGCGATGCCGACGACGCCGCCCCAGACGCCGGGAGGCGCGGTGCCGATGCCCTCGGGGGCCGAGACGACCTCCGGGACCGAGACGCCAACGGACTCGGCGGCGGCCGCGATGCGCTCGCGCCTCCTCCTGCTGGCGGCGCCGCTCCTCCTCGAGGCGCCGCTGGCGCTCCCGCTCCTCGGCCTCGAGCTGGGCGATCTGATCCTCGATCGACGAGTAGAGCGCCTGCCGCTCGACGAGCTGGCCCTCGATCCACTCGCGCTGCTCGGCGCGCTCCGCGACGACCTGCGTCTGCTCCGCTCTCGCCTTCGCGAGCTTGCGCTCGCGCACGCGCATCTCGGCCCGGGCCCCGCGGATCTGCTCCACGATGCGGACGTCCTCCTCGGAGATGCGCTCGGCCGAGTCGAGCCGGTCGACGAGCTCGTCGAGGCTGGCCGACCCGAGGATCACCTCGAGCGTCGACTGCTCGCCCTCGGTGTAGAGCGCCACCAGGCGCTCGGCGAGGTGACGCTGGGCGAGCCGGTGGGACCTGCGGGCGATGGCGAGGTGCCGCTCGTTCTGCTCGATGTCGGCCTGGATCTCGTCGAGCCGCAGCGTCGCGGAGTTGTAGGCCTCGACCGCGAGCTCGAGGTTCCGGTCGATCTCGGCGATCTCCGCCAGCACGCGCTCGGCCTCGGCCTGGGCAGCCCTGATCTCGGCCGGGGTGGCCACGGACGAGGAGGTCGCCGCGAGGGCGGCCACGGCTGCCACCGTGACCATCGCGAGCACCCTCCTCGTATGGCTACCGATGATCGTCCCCTCCCAGCCGCGGAAAAGTCTCTGCGAATGCCTGCAGATTCAAGTCGGGCAAAGTACCAGGGCAGACGGACAGGGTCAAATGGCAACGGCAATTTCGACACGCAATCGGCACACCCTCGTCGCAACGCAACCCGCGGTCAGAGCGGGCTTGCGCCGATGCCTAGGCAGGCCGCAGCAGGCGGCCGGTGGGAGTCACGCGCACCGCTCTGGCGCCGAAGTCCTGTCGCGAGAGCGTCCTGACGATGCCGTGAGCGCGCTCGGCGGCGTCGAGAGCGGGGATGCCCCGATCGACCATGTGCGTCGCGACGAGGCGGCCGCCGACCCAGCGACCGTCGGCCCGTAGCGTCACCTTCAGCACGCCCCCGATCCCCAACGGTCCTGCGAGCGAGAAGACACCGTACCCCGCGAAGTTGCCCATGCTGTATGCGATCAACCGGCCCTTGTACCACTCCATGCCACGCAGAACGTGCGGGCTGTGGCCGACGACGAGGTCCGCGCCGGCGTCGATGACCGCATGGGAGAACCTGATCGGGTCGCCGCGATTCTCGCCGAGGAACCACTCGGTGCCCGGAGTGACGTGCGTCTTGTCGGAGCCCTCGGCGCCGGCGTGCATGTTGACGACGACGAGGTCGGCGCCCTCTGCCGCCCTGCGCACGAGCCTGGCGGCTCTCGAGACGTCCACGACGCTCGCCGTCCACGTGTACGGCGCGAAGCCCAGCACCGCGACCCGGACCGGGCCGACGTCCACGTAGGCGATCTGGCCGGGCGCTCCCGTGTGGCGGACCCCGTGGCGGGTGAGCGCGCGGCGGGTGTCGCGCAGACCCACCGGGCCGAAGTCGAGCGTGTGGTTGTTGGCGAGGCTCATGAGCGTGAATCCTGCGCGCTGCATCCAGCGCGCGTACGAGGGTGGCATTCGGAAGGCGAAGCAGCCCGAGCTGTCGCTCCCGCACTTCGTGTAGGAGTCGTCGTTCGTCAGCGCGCCCTCGAGGTTGCCCATGACGATGTCGCCGCGAAGCGCCTGGTCGACGCCGTCGAAGAACGTGCGCCCGCCGTCGGGCGGGAGGTCTCCGACGGTGCCCATGACCACGTCGCCGACCGCTGCGATCGAGACGGTCGCATCGGGCGGCGCCGCGACCCGAGGCTCGGCCGGCGGTGGCACCGGCTCCGGAGCCTGGATCGCCGACGCCGGTTCGGCAGCCGGGTCGCCGGCGGCCGGCGATGCGTTTCCGTCCGAGCCGGTCAGCTCGACGATCGCGAACGCGGTACCCGCTACGAGCAGCGTGAGGGCTGCGAGCGCCCCGATGCGCCAGCGCCGGGATGCGCGCAGTCTTGCCGCTCGCCGGCTGGCCCAGGCGGAGGTCTCGTGCACCCCTTGGAGTATGACGCCTTCCATTTCGCCGGCCCCTTTACATCGTTCGCCGCAGGCGTCAACATTCCTTAACGCAGGCTTTGCCTCCACTTAGCACCCGGGCTGTATAAGCAAGCTGCGAATGAACCCCCACGAACCACGATCGCTACGGGAAACGCTCGGCCCGCGCTTCTACTGGCTCTGCCGCTGCGAGGGGTTCCGGGTCGACTCCCCCGAGGGCCGCTTCGGCCTCGTGGAGGCCGTCATGTTCCGGCGACGACCCGACGAGCCGGACGCGCTCGTCGTCCGGGCCGGCGTCCTGGGCCGCCGTCTCGTGCTCGTCCCGATCGACGACGTCGCCGACGTCGCTCCGCGCCGGAAGCGGGTCGTCCTGTCGCAGGCTCCGGACCTTTCCAGCACGGATTTCGTGTCCCAGGTTCGGACGAGGCTGCGCCGCCTCGCCGCCGAGAGCGCGGCCTCCCAGGGAACGATCGGGCTGCGCGGTCTCCCGGACCTGTAGGGGCCGGATCTCATCCGGCCCGCTCGAGCCCGACCGGCCCGGTCACGGCCCGACGGTTCGTAGGGGCCGGTCCCCGACCGGCCCAGACCGCGCGGCGAGGGTCTCGTAGGGGCCGGATCTCATCCGGCCCGCTCCCGCAACCCTCTGACTAGTTCAGCGACGGATCCGGCGGAATCGTGGCCAGCACGGCGAAGGGGCCGCCTTTGCGGCGCAACACGCTGCTCCACAAGCCCTCGGGGTCGGGCGCGAAGACGTCCTCGACGATGGCAGGCTCGACGATCCAGGCCGCCTCGGCGAGCTCGCCTTCGAGCTGCCCGGCGCCCCAGCCGGAGTAGCCCGCGAAGATCCGCAGCCGCAGGACCGCGCTGCCGATCTCGTCGGGGTCGACGTCGGAGGGCAGGTAGCCGACGCTCTCGAACGCGATCGCGGCCGCGACCGTCGGATCCTCGAGCTCGGCGAGCGCGACGACGGCCTCCTGCTGCACCGGGCCGCCGACGTACACGAAGGCTCCCTCTCCGGCCATGGCCGGCGAGGTGCGGAATCGCGTCTGCGACCTCGATCGGCGCGGCGCGGTTCAGGACGACGCCCATGGCTCCTTCTTCGGTGTGCTCGGTGACGAGTACGACGGTGCGCCTGAAGTTCGGATCGACGAGCGCCGGCGCCGCAATGAGCAGATGGCCCTTCAGGGATTCGAACTCCTCGCTCACCTGCCGGATTCTCGCAGCCCCCTCCGACCGGATGGCGCTCTACCGTTCCGCCCGAATGGGTCGCCGCTCCCTGTGGCTGGGCGTCGCGCTCGCGGCTCTCCTGCCCGCGGCCGCTCCGGCAGCCGCCCTCGGGCCTCCCGCCGTGGCCGTGGCGGTCGCCTCGTCGACGCGGGTGCTCGACGCCGACGGAGCGAGCATCAGGACGTTCGGCTCCTACCGGTTCTGGTCCCTCGCCGGCACGCTCCTCGCCGGCGACACGGGTGCCGACCGCATCGTGGGCCGCGACGCGGTCACCGGCAGCCTGCGCTTCAGGATCCGGAACGCGTTCGGCCCCGTGGCGCTGGACGGCAAGCGCGTCGCCTTCCTGCCCGACCACTCCGGCCGGCGCGATCGCCAGGTCAACTCCGTCTGGCTGCGCACGCGGAGCGGCGCGATCCGCCGGCTCGTCCAGTTCTCGAACGGCGGCAGCCTGCCGGGCATCCGCACGGGAATCGACTCGGCCACGATCCTCGGCTTTGCCTTCGACACCGCGGGAAAGACGATGGTCGTCGTCGAGGGAAACGACGTGGACGTCTTTCGGTACGACGTCTGGGTGGTCGACGTGCCGTCGGGATCAGCGTTTCGCGCCACCACCGGCCGCCGTTCGAGGCACGCGACGATCGCCCCGGACGGCGAGCGGATCGCCTTCCTGCGCGAGCAGACGCAGTGCGGCGGCCCGCCGCCGGGCTTCCGCGCCGGCGATCTCGTTGTCATGGAGACACAGCCGAGCGCGCCGCGAAGCGTGCTCCTCGACGGGACCTGCGCCGTCTTCTACACGGAGCCCCGCTGGGTGTCCGACACGGCGCTCGCGGCCGTTCGCCTGACGCGCACGGCGCCCGGCGTGTATGCGGGCGACCTCGTCCTCGTTGACGCTTCGTCACACGCGATCGACGTGCTGGCTGCGCACGGCGACGTCTTCGGCCTCTCCGCGTCCCCGAGCCTCGGCTCGGTCGCCTTCGGCCGGGGAGCGGGCAGCGCGGTCGTCCTCGACCTGGCCACGCGGACGCCGGTGGACATCCCGGGCGGCTTCGCGCCGAAGCTCGCAGGCGACCGGGCCTGGCCGTAGCCCGGCTACCCGCCGGCCTGGCGCCCGCCGGCGCGGTGACGCGCTGGCTGCGCTCCTTGATGCCGCGGAGCATGGCGGAGGCGTTCAGGAAGTCGCCGATCCCGATGAGCGGGCCGAGCAGGAGTAAGGCAGATCGGGGCTCGCATGACGGCGACGCACGAGCCGCGACCCGAGCGTCGCGACGCTGGTCAGAAGCGCGCTGTTGGCGTGCGCATGGACAAGAGCAGCGACCGGCAGCCGCGGGCGTCGGCAGGGGGGACGTCGGCGCACCGAGCATGCGGTCCGGATCGCTCGGCGCTGCTCGGGCGCGGCAGGAACGAGCACGACCTCGCCTGGTGGCGAGCCCCCGGTAGCGATCGGCACGAGAGGCGAGGTCGGCCATGCAGCTTCCGGCGGATGTTCGTTGCGATCGCGTACGGTCGGCGTGATCGCGCTCACCGGCGTCGGCTGTCGGTGTCAGCCGGCTCGTCGACCAGCGCATCGGCACGGGCTCAGTAGATGGCTGCGTCGAGCTAGGAGGACCTGCGACAACGCATCGGCGAGCTCAAGTGCGGACGTCGGAAACCGCTGCCCGAGCGGTATCGCATGCACTTGCAAGCCCGGAACCGTACCAGGCCCGAGATGACTCGGTCGAAGGGACAAGGCGGCGAGGTGGAGACCTGCGGGCCCCGCCGGAGTCAGCCGGAGCACGCGGCGGGCTACAGGCTGGCAGCGCCGAGGCACCTTCAACAGGTGGGGCGAGCTCACGAAGACCACGCGGACGGCATGCTCTCTTGGACCTCCACAACGAGAGGTCGCGGTGTACGAGCGCGATCCGACGGACCGGCAAGGTTCTCTTCGACGGCTTTGGATCGAGGAGACCGACCCTGAGTTCGTGTTCTTCGAGCTGGACGTGATGTGGATCGCAGTACACACGCGACACGACAGGCGTCGACTCGGGATCCACGACATCAGACCGGGCTCGACGCAGAGACGATCGACTGCACTATGTTCCACATCAAGGACTGGAACGGGCCAGCAGGCGGCTCGCCGGAACCGAGCCGGCGACGGCGCGGACCGGAGTGGCCCAGCTGGGCGATCGACGGCCGCAGCGGATCTCCGGAGCGATCAGAACGCCACACAAGTACTGGGTACATCGTCGAGCGTGAGGGAAGCCCAGGGACCACAGGGACCGCGCGGGCTACGCGTATCCTCACGTCTGCGACCGTGCCCATAGCGGCGAACGCCGCGGCAGGCACGAGCGTTAGGCGACGCGATATGCCCTGACGGCAGGCGCTGCTCGGTGGATGCGGACGAGTGAATGTCAGCGTCGCGAACCAGCAGGGACGGTCGGCGCTCAGGGAGTCCTACTCGATCGGCGCAGCGCGCCTTCCGACGACGTCGGCGTACCACCGCTGATCTGACGATGGGCTGCATCGCAAGCATCACGGTCTGGGCGGTGTGAGCTGCGTAATCGCCGCTTCCGGACCTGGCTAGGTGAGGACCGACTGAACGCTGACCCCAGGGTGAGCTGAAGCCGCGTCGATGGCGGACGGGGTCGAGTACCTGTTGTGGCGGCACGAGCTCGCCGATCGCGAGGTGACGACCCTCTACGCTGTCCGGTACCCGCGCCGTTCGACCCGCGCCCGGGTGGTGCACTTTCCTCGCACCGAGCGGCTCGACGTCTGGTGCGCGGGGCACGAGGTCGACGAGGCGATCATCGGCGGCTTCTTCCTGCGCGATCCCTATCGCCCGCTGGGCGATCTCTGGATCGGGGGCCGCTCCGTGCCCCACGAGCCGATCCTTGCCCCGTACGCTTCCCGCCGCGGCTGCGTGGTCGTCGAGGGCGGCGACATCCGCCTCGCTCCGCGCGACGACGCGCCCGACGCGCCGGAAGGCGACCTGGTGCACGCGGGACCGCTGCTCGTCCGTGACAGCGCGGTCGTCTTCGATCCCAGCGAGGATCACGAGGGGTTCTCCGCCGGCGCGGGGCAGTTCGACTCCGACATCACGGAGGGCCGGCATCCGCGCGCCGCACTCGGGATCTCGGCCGATTTCGTCCTGGCCGTGGCGTGCGACGGGCGGCGCTCGCGCGTCGACGGGGGGCTCTCGATGCCCGAGCTGGCCGAGGTAATGGTCGAGCTCGGCGCCGAGAGCGCCATCAACCTCGACGGAGGCGGCTCCACGACCCTCGTGCATCGCAGACATCTCCTCAACCGTCCCTACTCGACGCAGGACCAGCCCGCCCCGGAGTCTCGGCCGATCGTGAGCGCCTTGGTCTTCGAGCCACGCGGCTGAGCTCGGCCCGTGGAAGTCGTGAGCACCAAGCCCACGTCGATCAGGTCCCAGGTCGCCAGAGATTGAGACCGCCGCTCGCGGTGAAGCCGACGCCCATGCGTCAGTGGCTGACCGCCAACTTGAAACCGACCAGCACGGCGCCGAGGCTCAGGTTCGCGCTGACGACCGCGAGTGTCCCGAGCCGCCCCAGGCGCTCGACGCGGGCGAAGATGATTCCCTGCACGGCGAGCACGGCCAGGCCAAGGCCGAACGCTGCCCACGTCGCGGCTCTCGTCGAAACCAGCCCGAAGGCCCCGAGCAACAGCGCGGCGACGGGTGGAAGCGCCGCCCCCACGATCGACAGCTCTCGCCGGGCGATGTGCCGTAGTACCGCCAGTGAGAGATGTTCGTCCTTGGCGACACTATGCGCGAGGCCGTGAGCGTACACGTGTGTGAGCCAGAAGACGACCGAGGTGCCTGCAACCAGCGCCGCAATCCGTCCGGCCTCGACCGGGTATGCCCTTGCCCCCGCCACGATGACTGCCAGGGCGACGATCGTGCCGTAGGTAAAGCCGCCGAGCCGTTCGCCTATCTCCGAACGGCTGAGCCCGGCGGCTCTGGAGCCACGTAGTTTCTCGACCACACGGCGGATCACGGGTCGCTCGGGTCGCGCAGCTCGCCGCCCAACTCAAGCCGGAGGCGCTCCTTCTGCATGGCCCTCAGGTCGGAGGCGAACGATCCCACGGGAGGCGCAGGAGTCTAGTGGCCCGCGCCGGCCAGGGCTTGGCTCGTGACTGCCCGCTCGCCGGAGGAGCCGGATAAGCGCGCTCGAGGAACCATGCCGCCGCCCGCCAGTCTGTCCGTGCGGCGCTGCCGAGGCGGCGATGAGTTTCGCCGCTCGAGCGGTAGAGATCAAGCAGTGTCGCGAGACGTGGGGTAACACATCGAGCATGGGTGAGGCTGAATCCTCGGAAGGCGATCGATTGACAGCACAAGCAGGAGGCGATGGTGAGCGATCCAGTGACGATGCTTGACAGGAGGTTCAGCGACCCGGAGGCGGTCGTGACCAGCTGGGAGGAGACTCGGCGGGTGCTCGAGACGGCCGAGCTGTTTTGGATCACGACTGTCCGCCGTGACGGTCGGCCGCACGTGACGCCACTCGTCGCGGTCTGGCTGGACGACGCGATTTACTTCTGCACGGGCCCTCAGGAGCAGAAGGCGGTCAACCTCGCCCACGGCCCGCATGTGACCCTGACCACAGGCTGCAACGACTGGGACCGCGGGATCGACGTCGTGGTCGAAGGAGACGCGAGCCGCGTGACCGGCGAGGAAGAGCTCACGCGTCTCGCCGATGCCTGGGCGGGCAAGTGGGACGGGCGCTGGCGCTACACAGTCGGCAATGGTGCCTTTCAGCACCCTGACGGCGGCCAGGCGCTCGTGTTCTCGGTATCGCCCAGCAAGGTTCTCGCCTTCGGAAAAGGCACCTTCAGCCAGACCCGCCACCGCTTCTGAGGCGTGACTGCGGCTTTCCAACGGCAGCGCCCGTGGGCTGCCGTCTGTTGCAGCCGGCTCGCTCGAGCTCAGCCCGGCGCTTTCGCGCTTGGCCGCCCAGCGAGCCACGGACCGGCCGCCAGCGTTCCCGCTGTGCACGCTCGACCAGGGTGCCCGCATGCTGGAAACGGCCTCGGCTAGCTTTCGCCTCGATGGTAAACCGAGATGCTGCCTGTCACTGTGGCCAGCTTCGACTGGAAGTCACGGGCGACCCGTTTGCCGTATCCATCTGTAACTGTCTTGCCTGCCAACATCGGACCGGAAGCGCCTTCGGAATGCAGGCGGGCTTTAGAGCCGATCAAGTGCGGGTGTTCGGTCGCTTTCGCGACTACGCGCGAATCTCGGACGAGGCGGACAGGAAGGAGCACGTCTTCCATTTCTGCCCTGATTGCGGTTCACAGGTTTTCTACACAGAGCCGGCAGAGCCAGACTTGGTCGTCGTCTCGGTCGGCTCGTTCGCCGACCCATCCTTCCCACCGCCGACCGAGTCGGGCTACGACTCTCGCCGTCACCGCTGGGTGGGTCTGCCCAACTCAATCCAGCGGTACGCCCCCGAGCTCTGGTGGGCCTCGGCGCGCCCCCTCTACGATGCCGGCAGGTACGCGGAGGCAGCGGACAGGGGCCGGGAGCTCATCGAAGCCCGCCCCGACCAGCCCGACCTCCACTACAACGTGGCGTGCTGCGAGAGCCTCGCGGGCCGCACAGCCCACGCGATCGAGCACTTGCAGCGGGCGATCGACATGTGGGAGGGCTGTCGCGACATGGCGAACGAGGACACTGACTTCGACCCAATCCGCGACGAGCCCGCTTTCCGGAGCCTGATCGGCCGCTAGCGCCACGTCGCTCAGGATGCTGGCCCCGTGCCCCTCGACCCGAGGTCGTGCGATATCGCGACGGGGACTGCGACGCGCGGGTCGCGCCCGCTGTCGCCGGCCGAGTGGATCGCGTGCCCGTTCTGCACGCACGCCGAGGCCCTGCGCGAGTTCCTCTCGCTCGAGCCGCCCACGCGCCCGGCGCACGTGGTGGTGCGCGTCTACGCCGCCCAGCGGAAGCCGGTGGCCTCGGGGCGCGGCGCCAGCGGGCTGGCCGGCAGGCCGCCCCGCGGGTCGTCCTCGTTGTAGGCGCTCGGCGCCACGTCGTTGGGCGCGTCGGCGTGGAACAGCGCGGCGAGCAGCTCGATCTGCCCGCGGCCCACGCCCAGCTCGCCCATGCCACCGCCGTACGTCGGCCGCCGCTCCCGCGCGCAGCGCGCGTAGACCTCGAACAACGGGCGCAGGCTACCGATCCGCGACGGCTTGACGTTCACCACGCGCGCGGCCAGCGGCGTCGCGCCGATGTCCTCGGCGCTGTGGATCGGCGAATCATACGACACGCGCTCGAGGTGATCGCCGAGCCGCTGCGCGATCTCGGGCAGGTCGTGCGGGTCCTCCAGGTAGGCGTCCGGGAACGCGGCGAGCACGTGGTCGTACAGCGCACCCAGCGCCTCGGGATCCTTGACCTCGAAGCCGTACTGGCCCTTGAAGTCGATCGTGTCGACCGCGCCGGTCGCCGCGACCTCGTCGACGAGCGCCGGCGCCCAGGTCGCCTCCGCGTCGAGCTTGAAGCGCACACCGGGAGAGCGGGCGAGCCGCCGGCGCACCGGCTCGATCGAAGGCTCCTCGCCGAGGCTAAGCGAGTTGACGAAGCGCACCGGCTGCGGCTCCAGCCCTAGCACGTCGTGCAGCGAGCGGCCGGCCTGGCGCAGCGCGAGGTCGAGCGCCGCCGACTCGAACGCCCAGTTGCGGAAGCGCAGCGCCACATCCCACTCCGGCGGCTCCGGCCACAGCTCGAGCGTGGCGAGATGGTCGCAGAAGCCGGCCAGCGTCCACTCGCCCTCGACCGGCAGCGAGGGCCGCGTCTCGTGCAGCGCGGTGCCGTCCTCGCGGAACACCGAGACGTCTTCGCCCAGCCCGTCGGCGCCGGCGCCGACGAGCCGCACATGCGTCGTGATGCGCTCGAACTCGTAGGCGAGGACGGCGTGCAGGCGATCGTACTCGCACGCCTCGATGATGAGCGACAGCCCCGCGAGCCGCGGCCACAGCGACTCGCCGTTCATCGTTGCGCTCGCGGGGTTCACCGCCGTCATTGTTTCATCAGGCCTCGCCGTAGGCCCGGCGGCCGCCCCGCTCGGCGGGCTCGCGCTCCGTCTCGGGCGCGCGCTCGGAGCGCAGCACAGTACAGCGCCCGGCGATCGGAGCAGCTCGGCCTTGGAAGCTCGGTGAGCGGGTCCTCGGCTCCGGCCTCTGACTCGCGAAGTACGGTCGTCGAGCGAGACTGAAATCGGCGAGGGGCAAGCCGCGGCCTTTGGACGCGGCGGCTTGCCCGTTTCGCGTAGCGGTCATCGAACGGTGGCAGCGTATGCTGCAAGCCGCTCGGCCAGCTCGCGCGGGCGGCTGAGGGTGATGTAGTGGCCGCCGTCTATCTCGTCGGCCTCGAGGTCGAGTCGCTCGCGGGCGTGGCGGCGCGCCCAGGCGACGGGGAACATGCGGTCGTCCCTGCAGAGGAGGTATCTCGTTGGCACGTCTGGCCAGGCCTCGAGTGGCCAGGGCTCCTGCAGCGCCTTCGAGTCTTCGCCCCGTTCTCTTCGCCTCGCCTCGGCGGCGAGCGCGGGCGGGACGTCGTGGTAGAAGACGTCCTCGTAGCCGCTCTCCTCGTAGCCGGCGTTCGTCCACCAGTCTGCGAAGAGCTCGCCGGGCGAGGGGATCATCGCCGCCACGAGGACGAGCAGCTCGGCAGGGATGCGCGCGCAGACGAGCGGCACCGTGAAGCCGCCGAGCGAGTGCCCCACGACGACGAGGTCGCCGCGGTCGCCGACCGCCTGGACGACCGTGTCGGCGTATTCCCACCAGCCGGCCGAGTCGTCCTCGCTGGGGAGATCGACGGCGACGGGGTCGTGCCCGTGCTCGCGCAGCGCGGACGAGACCAGGTGCCAGTCCCATGAGGTTCCGCCGCCTCCGTGGATGAGCGCGAACGTCGCCACTGAACGAGCCCCGGCGGCCGTTACGGCCAGCCGGCGCCGGGCGCGGGCGCCTCGGCAACGAGCACCTGTCCCGTTCTCGCCTTGATGACGTCCTCGATTGCATCGGTGCCGCGCCAGTCGGCCGTGAGCATGAACAGCGCCCGTCGGTCCGGGCCGCCGAGCATGGTCGCGAAGCAGGGGCGGCCGAGATCGATCCGCTCGAGCACTTCACCGCCCTCGCGGATGCGAGCGCAGTCGTTCGCCATGTTCGCGCTCGAGGCCCAGATGCAGCCGTCCGCGTCCAGGCAGATGCCGTCTGGGCCGACCCCGTCGGCCCAGACCCGACGGTTCGACAAGGTGCCGTCGTGCTCGATGTCGAAGGCGCTGAGGCGTGCGGCAAAGGACTCGGCGACGACGAGCGTCCGGTTGTCCGGCGTGATCACCATGCCGTTCGGGAAGGCGAGCTCGTCCGCCACCTCGCGCGCCTCGCCGTCCGGGGTGATGAGCGCGATCTTGCCGGGCGCTCGGCCGCTCGTAAGCACCTCGCTGAACTCGGCGAAGTCGAAGTTGACCGTGTTCACGTAGACGTTGCCGCGCCCGTCGATTGTGATCTCGCTCCAGCCGAGCGGCGAGATCTGGCTGAGATCGGCATGCCGGACGCGCGACCCGTCCGGCTCGACCCGGATCAACTCCGGCCCGTGACGAGCATCCGACCGTCCGGAAGCCAGTTCGTCGCCCAACCGAGCCCGTCGGGGCCTTCTCCAACAACATCGCTCTTTCCGTCGAGATCGAGGGCGACGATCTGCCTCGTTCCCCAGTTCGAAAACCACAGCCGGCCCTCGTGCCAGCGAGGCGACTCGGGCATGGCCAGGCCGTCGAGCAGTACGCGAGGCTGCATGCGCCCTCCTTCGTCGTTTACCGATACAGACGCGAAGGATGGCGAACACTCATCGGTCGGCGCTCATTTAGCAACGGTCGGCAGAGCCCTGGCCGGCGTCCTCGGCTACAGCGCGTGGGAGCGAACGAGGTCGCGCTCGCGCTTCGGCAGCCCGTCGACGACCAACGGTGTCGCCTGTTCAAGTGATAGCCGGGCCGGACGGCCGAGTGCTCGGTGTGTACGACCCGAGCGAGGCGCAGGTGACGTTGCTGTCGATGCTCCCAGGCCCGAGCTCGCCGGCGGGTGCGCGCGCTCGCCGAGTTGCTGCAGGCGCGGGATTTCGGGCACCCCCGGTTTGCGGGGCTTTCCTGGGGGGCCCGCCTCGATTCGAACCGGGGACCGACGGATTATGAGCCGCGGGGGGAGCCCGGATAGAGGTAGATCGAGGTAGACCGAACCCGCTCCGGGAGCGGTTTCCTGGCTGACCCGCTCTGCCGCATCCCCGCCGATCTCGGCTGATCCGGGTCCCACATGGTCCCACCTGATTCCGGCCCGGACCGATCGCTGATCACGGTCGGTCCTGTCCGCCTCTCCCCGTGCCGATCGAGCGTGCGGTGCGCGCGGTGCCTCGCGACGGTTGTCGCTTGCGCCCCGCCCCCGTTTCGTGTTAAGTACACCGGTCAGCTTCGCGACCAAGCGGGGGCTGGTCGCGGCCAATCTCAAGGAAGGAATACATGCGGAATATCCGACGGTTACTCATTGCTGGGGCATTAGCCCTGTGCGTCTCGGCCGTCTTCGCTGCCTCGGCCGGAGCCTCGGGCGGGCGAAGCCAGCTTCTCTACGACTGCGGTCCAATCACAGGTGAGGATTGCTATCTTGGGGTCCGGGCTGGACATGGTCGGGCCAACGGTGGGGAACGTGCTTCATAAGCAGCTCGGCAACGGCGACCTACAGATCGGCGCCTTCGTGCGCAGAAGCGACCCGAATATGAGCTACGGCCTGCAGGTGCTGTGTGGCGCCGTCCACAATACCGGTGCGGTCATCACGCTCGATTTAGGGTCGGTGCTCACGACTGACGCGAACGGGAAGGGGAACGTCAGCTTCGTTCTCTCCGCCGCGCAACTTGCGGTCTGCGGCTCTGGAAGCCACACGGCTCATCTCGATTTCTTCAACAACAATCCCGGTGGCTCGTGGCTCACTGCCACGGGGCTTAACTTCCTCGTTCCCTAGGCCGTAGCAAGCACGATCGCTCAGCACTGCCCCCGACGGCCCCCGGAGAACATCCGGGGGCCGTCGCTGTCCGGGGCCAGTGTCCGGGAGCTCATCGAACTCCCTCGGCGACGGACGCGAGCCCGTTCGGCGGCTCGGCCTCGGCGACCTTATTCACGTGAATGATCTCGGGCGTAGGAGCGGGAGCCGCCGTGACCGCGTCGAGGAACCCCGCCTCCGGAAGTCGTCCGCGACCAGATGAACGTACGTCGCCAGCGTGAACGCGGGAGAGTGATGGCCGAGCCATACCTGCACCTGCTTCGCATTCAGCCCCGCCCGGAACAGCACCGACGCGCACGTGTGGCGGAACGAGTGGAGCGTCACCCACTCGACCCGCCCTCGCCGCGGGCTTCAGCACCCGCGACCAGGTTCTCGCCTCGACCATCCCGCCCCGCTCCGAGGAACACGAGACCGGGGCCCTGGCCGGACGCCGCTGCTTCCGGAGCGCCCACAACCGCCGCGGACGTACGAGCACCACGGTCGCATCTGGCGAGTCGCCGGGCACGAACGAGTTTCGTTGACCCCGCACGAGCGCCGCGGCAATGGAAATACCTCTTCGACCTTCTCGACCCGGCACTGGTGGCTGCGGCCGGGACCGTGGCGCGGACTGCAGGGGTAGGTCGGTGCGGGACGTCAACGGAGGCGCGCTCCGCCGGGGTCGCTGCGGGCACTGAGGGCGCCGTCATCACTACCCGCTGACACAGCCGGCGCTTTCGTCCCGCCGCCTCGGCTGCTGATAGCCCCGGCCGGCTCGACCCTATTCGGGCAACCCCGGTCCCCCGTG
>CAWIQC010000027.1:0-69170 GCA_963838105.1 uncultured Thermoleophilia bacterium
GAGCGAGGCGCAGGTGACGTTGCTGTCGATGCTCCCAGGCCCGTAGCTGCGCCGGCGGGGTGCGCGCGCTCGCCGAGTTGCTGCAGGCGCGGGATTTCGGGGGCACCCCCGGTTTGCGGGGGCTTTCCTGGGGGGCCCGCCTGGATTCGAACCAGGGACCGACGGATTATGAGCCGCGGGGGGAGCCCGGAAGAGGTAGATAGAGGTAGACCGAACCCGCTCCGGGAGCGGATTCCTGGCTGACCCGCTCTGCCGCATCCCCGCCGATCTCGGCTGATCCGGGTCCCGACATCGTCCCACCTGATTCCGGCCCGGACCGATCGCTGATCACGGTCGGTCCCGTCCGCCTCTCCCCGTGCCGATCGAGCGTGCGGTGCGCGCGGTGCCTCGCGACGGTTGTCGCTTGCGCCCGCCCCCGTTTGTGTTAGACAACGATCAGCTTCGCGACCAAGCGGGGGCTGGTAGCGGCCAATCTCAAGGGAGGGGTACATCCGGAGTATCCGACGGTTACTCATTGCTGGGGCACTAGCCCTGTGCGTCTCGGCCGTCTTCGCTGCCTCGGCCGGAGCCTCGGGCGGGCGAAGCCAGCTTCTCTACGACTGCGGTCCGATCACAGGTGAGGATTGCTTCTTGGGGTCCGGGCTGGACATGGTCGGGCCAACGGTGGGGAACGTGCTTCATAAGCAGCTCGGCAACGGCGACCTACAGATCGGCGCCTTCTGGGCAGAAGCGACCCGAATATGAGCTACGGCCTGCAGGTGCTGTGTGGCGCCGTCCACAATACCGGTGCGGTCATCACGCTCCATTTTGGGCCCGTGCTCACGACTGACGCAGCGGGAAGGGGAACGTCGCTTCGTTCTCTCCGCTCGCAACTTGCGGTCTGCGGCTCTGGAAGCCACACGGCTCATCTCGATTTCTTCAACAACAATCCCGGTGGCTCGTGGCTCACTGCCACGGGGCTTAACTTCCTCGTTCCCTAGGCCGTAGCAAGCAGGATCGCTCAGCACTGCCCCCGACGGCCCCCGGAGAACATCCGGGGGCCGTCCTGCTGTCCGGGGCCAGTGTCCGGGAGCTCATCGAACTCCCTCGGCGACGGACGGGCCCGTTCGGCGGCTCGGCCTCGGCGACCTTATTCACGTGAATGATCTCGGGCGTAGGAGCGGGAGCCGCCGTGACCGCGTCGAGGAACCCCGCCTCCGGAAGATCATCCGCCACGAGATGGACGTACGTCGCGAGCGTGAACGCCGGAGAGTGATGCCCCAACCACGCCTGCACCTGCTTCGCGTTCAGACCCGCCCGAAACAGGATGCTCGCGCACGTGTGGCGGAACGAGTGAAGCGTCACCCACTCGACCCCTGCCTCCCTCGCCGCGGGCTTCAACACCCGCGAGACGAGGTTGCTCTGCCTCGAGCATCCCGCCCCGCTCCGAGAGGAACACGAGGTCGCGCCTCCCCCGGACGCCGCTCCTTCCGGAGCGCCCACAACCGCCGCGGACGTACGAGCACCACGGTCGCATCTGGCGAGTCGCCGGGCACGAACGAGTTCGTAACCGCACGAGCTCCGCGGCAATGGAAGTACCTCTTCGACCTTCTCGACCCGGCACTGGTGGCTGCGGCCGGGACCGTGGCGCGGACTGCAGGGGTACGTCGGTGCGGGACGTCAACGGAGGCGCGCTCCGCCGGGGTCGCTGCGGGCACTGAGGGCGCCGTCATCACTACCCGCTGACACAGCCGGCGCTTTCGTCCCGCCGCCTCGGCTGCTGATAGCCCCGGCCGGCTCGACCCTATTCGGGCAACCCCGGTCCCCCGTGAGGCAGTACTTGCACGCGAGCCCGCGTCCGGTCGGACAGGCTCACCCGCCGAACGCTTCGGACACGGCGCGGGCGAGCTCGTCGCGCGGTACGTCACGCAGATGCTGAGCGATCCCCCAGCGGTGGCCGAAGGGATCGGTGATCTGCCCGTAGCGCTCACCCCAGAAGACGTCCTGGAGCGGCTGGCGTACCTCGGCGCCGCCATCGACGGCCCGCTGCCAGACGGCGTCGACGTCATCGGTGGAGAAGTGCAGAACGGTCGCGGTGCCGCCGATGCTGAGCGGGGAGAGGACACTCATGTCCGGGAACTCGTCGGCAAGCATGACCGCCGAGTCGCCGAACCAGAGCTCGACCTGCATCAGCTTGCCGCCGGGCACCTCGAGGCGCCCGCGCTCCTCGGCACCGAAGACGGCTCTATACCAGTCGGCTGCGCGTGCCGCATTGCTGACGACGATGTGTGGAGTGATCGTGTGCGGCGCCGCGCTTCTCGCAGCTGCTGGGGAATCGCTCATGGTTCTGCTCCCTCCTGGTCACCGTGTCCTGCTGGCCGCTGGCTCCACGAGCCTTCGGTGGTCATCGATCAGTTCGAACTTCTCGCCGTAGGCGAGTGTGCCGCCGAAGTCGTGCGGAAAGCCGAGCTCGATCCGGCTGACCTCGTTGAGGCGGTTGAGCTCGGCGTCGGTCAGCTCGACGTCGAGCGCGCCCAGCGTGTCTTCGATCTGCGCGCGGGTGCGCGCGCCGAGGATCGGGATGATCACGCTTCGTTGCTGCTGCGCATGAACCCAGGCGATCGCGATCTGGGAGGCGGTTGCGCCGCCCTCGGCGGCGATCTCGTTGAGCGCGTCAGCGATCGCGAGGTTGCGCTCTGTCAGACGGCTCTCGCCGTACTCGCCGGTTGCGGCAATGCGCGTGTCTTTCGGCCGTTCGCGGTCGCTGCCGTAGCGGCCGGTCAGCAGGCCGCCGGCCAGCGGCGACCAGGCGGTGACGGTCAGCTCGAGCGCCTTCGCCATGGGCAGCAGGTCGCGCTCGACCTCGCGGCTCACGAGGCTATAGGGGACCTGCAGGCCGGCAAGGCGCGTCCAGCCGCGCAGGTCGGCCATTGTCACCGCCTGCGAGACGAGCCAGGCGGGGGTGTCGGAGATGCCGACGTAGAGCACCTTGCCGGCTCGAACCATGTCGTCGAGCGCTCGCACGACCTCCTCGACCGGCGTGAAGGCATCCCAGATATGCACCCAGAGCAGGTCGACGTAGTCGGTGCGGAGGCGTTTCAGGCTCGCGTCGAGCGACTGCACGAGGCTTTTGCGGTGGCTGCCGCCGCCGTTCGGGTCGGACGGGTGCATGTTCAGCGTGTACTTGGTCGCCAGCACCCAGCGCTCGCGCTCGCCGTCGATCAGCTCGCCCAGAATCCGCTCGCTCGAGCCGTCCGTGTAGTGGTTGGCGGTGTCGACAAAGTTCCCGCCGGCCTCGGCGAACGCCTCCAGGATCCGCGCGCACTCCTCCTTGGAGGCGCCCCAACCCCACTCGTCTCCGAAGGTCATCGTCCCTAGACAGAGCTCCGAGACGCGAAGACCTGTCCTGCCGAGCAGCTTGTACCGCAAGGTTCAGCCCTCGCTCTCTTTGCCCGTTGGCTCGTAGTGAGCGAACAGAACGCCGGTGCTGAAGGCGCCTGACTTCGCGAGCTCCAGTCGCACCTGCTGGGCGATGTCCTCGAAGAGGCGCTTCCCGGCGCCGAGCGCGGTCGCGCCGGTGACCAGAATCATGTTCGGGCGTGGGTTGCCAGGCCGTTCCGGGCGACCACGCGGTCGTAGTTGAGGCGCAGCAGCTCGATCACGTCGCGCACGTCGGCCTCGTCCTTGATGCCGCGCGCGGCCGGACCCTGCCTGCCGGGGAAGACGGGGTGGTCAACGATCTGTCCCTGGGCGCGCAGCTCGAGCCAGACGTCCTTGGGGAAGGAGAAATGCGCGGCGTGGTCTCCATGTAGATGGCCGATCTCCCTGCGCTCGACTCGGAACGCAAACTCACCTCGCCTGCCCAGACCTGCCTCAACACCCGGCCAGGATGTGACCTCCTCACTGATCTGCTCGCTCGCTGTCTTGACCTCGCTCATGGCCGCCTCCTCCACGTTGATGAATCGAAGGACCAGACTACAAGTTCAAGTAAACTTGATGTCAAGCGCGAGAGACGCTTTCCTTTGGCCATGGCGGACCTTCTGACGATTGGCGAGGTGTCGCGGCGCAGTGGCGTCGCGTCGTCGGCGCTGCGCTTCTACGAGGAGCGGGGCCTGATCACCTCCGAGCGGGCCGGCTCGGGGCACCGTCGCTATCCGCGGCCGGTACTGCGACGGATCGCCTTCATCGTCTTCGCACAGCGCGTCGGGCTGACGCTCGACGAGATCAAAGCCGAGCTGGCCAAGCTGCCGCCGGACCGGGCACCCACCCGCCGCGACTGGTCAAGACTGTCGAGCAAGTGGACCTCGCGGATCGATCAGCGGATCGCCGAGCTCGAGCGACTCAAGCTCGGATTGACGGAATGTATTGGCTGCGGGTGCCTATCGCTTGACCGCTGCAAGCTCTCGAACCCGGGCGACCGGGCAGGGGGTCTCGGCCCGGGACCCCGCTACTGGATTGGCGGCCGGGCGTCTGACGCCTGACTCCTGCGGTCTCGAGCATGGTCGCTTGCTCCAAAGGCGCCATCGAAGCCGCCGGCGCAGCAAAGGCAAGACCTGCCGCGACGCCATCCGCTCGCTCAAACGCCATCTCTCCGACGTCATCTACAAGCAGCTCCAAGACGACGCCCTCGCCTTCCACACGATCCCCCTTGACAGAAGGAGCTCACGCTACGGGACGTGACCTCCGCGTCGACGGTGAACCGTGTAGTGAAAGCAAGACCGCTTGGCTGGGGTCGTAATGGGCCCGCCTGGATTCGAACCAGGGACCGACGGATTATGAGTCCGCTGCTCTACCGCTGAGCTACGGGCCCACGAAGGAGCCTAGCGCCCGGGATAACGCCTGGTGTGGGGCGGTGACGAACTCCTGCTCGAGCCCGACAGCCACTCAGGCGCAGGCCACCGCTCGTCCGGCGGAGCGGTTGAACGCGAACTCGCCGATCTCCGCGAGCGGTAGCGCGGCCTTCAAGCCGCGGCGGTGCGTCCCGTCGAGCACCGGCCGTCCTCGGCCGCCGCTCCGACCTCCGCGTGCTGTACCCTTGCGCGTCGACAGACTGCCCGCGAGCGGGGCGGGATGGCACCCTGTCCCCGGGAAGCAGCAGCGACGACGGACCGGAGGAGGCCGAACTCGTGACAGTCTTCCAGATCGAGCACCGAGTGCGGACCGAGCACGGTCTGGAGGTGCGCGACATCACCGACGAGGTCAGGCTCGCCGTCGGAGGAGAGCGGGATCCAGAACGGGATCGTCTGCGTCTTCTCGCCCCACACGACATGCTGCGTACGCATCAACGAGTTCGAGACGGGCCTGCTCGAGGACTTCAGCCGGCTCATGCGCCGCCTCGTCCCGAGCGAGAAGTACTACGCCCACGACGACTGGGACCTCCGCAACGAGAGCGAGCCGCCCGACGACCTGGAGTTCGGCAACGGCCACTCGCACTGCATGTCCTTGCTCATGGGACCGGCCGGGGAGTCGATTCCCCTGCGCGAGGGCGAGCTCTGCCTCGGCACCTGGCAGCGCGTGCTCTTCATCGAGCTCGACCGCTCGCGCGAGCGGCGCTGGCTCGTGCAGGTCGTCGGCGACTGACCAGGCGGGCGGTCCAGGGAGGAGCGTTCACCTCCGCCAGAGCTGCGGCGGGCTCGGACGGCCGCCGGCGGCGGTGCGACACACGTCCATAGCCGGCCGGACACGCGAGGGTGGCAGGGTAGGCTCTTTGGGATGGCGCGAGCCTCGGAAACCCTCGTGTTCGTCCCGGCCTGGAACGAGGAGGCGAACTTGCCCGCGGTCCTCGACGAGCTCGAGGCCGGGCTGCCCGAGGCGGACGTCCTCGTCGTCGACGACGGCTCGACCGATCGGACCGCCGAGGTCGCGCGCGCACACGGCGCCCACGTCCTCTCGTTCGGGGAGAACCGCGGCCTGCGGGCTGCGATCGCCGGCGGCTGGGACTGGGCGCGCGAGCACGAGTACGAGCTGGTCGGCCGCATCGACGCCGACGGGCAGCACCCCGTCGCCGAGCTCAGCCGTCTGCTCCAGACGGTGCGTGCCGGCGAGTGCGACGTCGCCGTCGGCTCGCGCTTCGTGTCCGGCGAGGGTTACCCCGCGTACCGCTACCTCCCCTCGCCGGCACGTCGTTTCGGCACGGCGCTCCTTCGCCGCGCCATGGCAGTTCGCCTCGGCCGCCCTTTCGGCGACGCGACGAGCGGAATGACTGCCGCGGACGCGCAGGCGCTTCCGCTCCTCGCGCAGCCCTACTCGAGCGGGGCTCCGGAGGTCGAGGCGCTCATCCGGCTGCACAACGCCGGGCTGCGGGTGGCGGAGGTGCCGGTCGACATGCGGGAGCGGGCGAGCGGGGAGTCGAAGCTGCAGGGCAAGAAGGCGGTCGTGCTCGTCCTCACGGTCATCGGGACGCTGGTCGCGGCGGAGGGATGGAGACGCAGCCGCCGGCAGCGATGACTCGCGTCGTCGCCGTGCTGGGCTTCTCGGCGCGGCGGCACGAGTCGCTGCACCCCGTCTGCGCGGCCCGCGTCACGGGAGCGCAGGCCATCGCCACGGCGGGCGACGTCGTCGTGCTCTCGGGCTGGGCCAGGCGGGGCTCTGCCGCCGCGGAGGCCGAGCTCATGGCCCGCGCGTGGACCGGGCCCGCGGTCTCGGTCGTCCGCGACTCGGGCGCGCGCCACACCGTGGGCAACGCGGCAAGCATCGTCTCCCTGGCGCGCGAGCTCGACGCCGAGGAGCTCGTGGTCGTAACCTCGTGGTGGCACCGGCCGCGCGCGGCCGCGCTCGTGCGACGCGCGGCGCGCTCCGCGGGCATTCGCACGCGCACGGTCGCCGCGGCGTCACCCTGGTCGGCCGCGCTGCTCCTCCGCGAGGCCGCGTGCCTCGCGTCACTGCCGCTTCAGCTTCTCGCGCTACCGCGCAAGCCCGCCCCACATGGGGACGAGCCCGCACGCGACGCGCGCGCTACGCGTCCTGCTCGCCGCTGACGAGCGCGCGCAGGCTCTCGTGCTCCTCGCGGCAGGCGGGGCAGCCGTCGAGGTGCGCCCGCAGGCCGGGAATCGCCGCGTCGACGTCCTCGCCGGCGAGCTCGAGCTCCACGTAGCGGTCGAGCGCCTCGAAGCACGCCTCGCAGCCCACCTCCGGCTCGGCGGGGCCGAGGAGCCGGGCGAGCGCTTGCTTCGGGTCTGGCTGCGTCATCGGTGTGCTTCCTCCAGCCATGGTTCCGGGGAGAGCCCGCGGTCGTGCAGGTGCAGCCGCAGCTTGCGCCGGGCGTCGTGCAAGGTCTTGTACAGCGCACCGCGTGTGGTGTGGAGCCGCTCGGCGAGCACGTCGATGGGCACGCCGTTCAACGCCAGGGCGACGAGCACGCGCCGCTGGTGCGGTGTCAGGACCTCGGCGATCGCACCCTCCAGCACGGCCAGGAGCTCCCCCTGCTCGACCTGGGCGTCGGGCTCGAGACCGGCGCTTCTGAAGGCGCTCCACGTGTCCGGCTCGAGCGGTAGCTCCCGTCCCTGCCACGCGCGCCTCCGTAGCTTGACGGCCGCCTCGAGCAAGGCGAACTTGTACACCCAGGTGGTGAAACGGCTGGCGCCGCGGAAGTCGTCGAGGCGCTGAAGCACGCTCATGAGGGCGTCGTCGGCAGCCTCGAGAGCGATGTCGTCGAGCTCGTCGCCGCGCAGGTGGGGCAGCCCCGCTTGCCGCCGGCCGACCTCGAAGCGCGCCGCGCGGAGCAGGAGCCCGTGCAGCCGGGCGACGGCCTGGTCCTTGACCAGGCCGTCCGAGCGCAGCGTGCGCAACCACTCGCGCGACTCCTCGTCGAGGTCACGCACGGGTGCGGGCGAGTCCGCTGACGCGCGCGAGTAGGTGTGCTCCATCTCGGCGCTGGGAACGGTAACCGCGCTCATGCCCCGCCGGCCTCGGCGACCACCACCGCGGAGGGGGCCCCGTCCGCGCCGGGCTCGTCACGTACGCGACTCTCCATGCCTTGTTAGCGCCGCCGGCGTTCGATTTCTTACCTCGGCGCCAAGACGCGTCCGCCCCGGGGAGACCGCAGTCGCCTCGGGGCGGAAGCGCGTGAGGGTCGCGGCGACCCTAGCGGAAGCGTCCTGGGAACTGCTTGACGATCCCGGTCGAGAGCATGTCGGCCATGTGCAGGATCTGGCGGTGGATTCGGTCGTAGGCCTGGACGTCGGCCGCCCAGTCCTGCTCCAGGCGCGCGAGGACCTCGTTCGTCGTCAGGCGGAGGTGGTGGTGCATCATCTCCTTCATCGCGTCGAGCTTCCAGAAGCGCGGGTTGGCGCTCGAGAGCAGAGCCGCGATCTCGTCCGCGTTGGCGGTCCAGCGCGCCTGCTCGGAGGCGACGGCGGCCTGGTCGCCCGCCCTGGCCGCGGCGATCAGGTCGGCCGCGATGAGGATGTGCTCGCGCAGGAGCGCGGTCAGCTGGCCGCCTGCCGCGGACCCGTAGTACGGCTTGATCGCGTCGCCGATGTCGGCCTGGTTCTGGAGCAGCCGGCCGACGGTGGCCTCGGTATCCGGCGAGTCCGTCGTCAGGCTGATGACCGCCAGCCGCGTCCACGTGACGTGGTCTTCCCAGAGGCGGCGCATCTTCTGGCGCAGGACGAGCTCCTTCTTCGAGATCGTCGCCGCGTGATGTGCGGCCGGCTGGTGGCCGGTGTCGCGTGCGGCGGCGTCGTGGCCGCCGGCGAAGGCAAGCGCGACGAGCGCGCTGACGAGGGCGATCAGCGCTGCCAGCGCGAGGGGGACGGAACGGTGGGCGCGACTGCCCATGGCGGGTTCCTTTCGGTCGTGGACGACTGGCAGGGGATTGGTGTCGCCGCCGCTCGCGCCCTTACGTGTCCTCCGTATCCGAGCCGGCTGCTCGGCGGCTCCGGTGTGCAGATCCGCGCGATGCGGGTAAGGAACACGGTCGGAGCGACACAGAAGAGGCATGAAGACTGAAACGCACAGCAGCGAATGGAACGAGCACGCGGGCGGAGCGCCCGAGGCGGAGGCACACGGACGTCGTCGCGTGGCGTACGCGTCAGCTCGTCGCGGCAGGTTTCGCTCCCGGGCTTGCCGCCGAGCTCGCGGCCTCCTGCTCCTACGATCTGCACGCGCTCATCGAGCTCGTGGAGCGGGGCTGCCCGCCCGTGCTCGCCGCGCGCATACTCGCTCCCCTCGACGAGCACGAGCGCAGGCCGTGCTGAGCGCGGCCTGCAAGCCCGCGCCGGACGCGACGGAGGAGATGGGCTATGCAGGAGGAATCGCCGACCAAGCTGATCGAGCTCCACGGCGGTCTGAGTCATGGAGCGGCCCGCGTGCCGTCCCTCGCCGCGGAGGAGGCCGAGGCGTGGCCGCCGAGCGCTGAGCGACGGATCAGCGACGCCGACTGGCTCCGCTACGAGGGCTACATGGAGGAGATCTTCGCGGCGCTCGGGATGGAGCTCGGCACGCCGGGCACGGAGCGGACGCCGGAGCGGTTCCTGAAGGCGCTCGGCGACGCGACCGCCGGCTACGAAGGGGACCCCAAGCTGCTGACCGCCTTCCCGACCGAGTGCCGCCGCGACGCCGGCTGCCTGATCAGCCAGATCGTCGAGGGGCCGGTGTCGTTCTACGCGCTCTGCGAGCACCACGCGCTGCCGTTCCACGGCTTCGCGCACGTCGGCTACGTCTCACACGAGCGGATCATCGGGATCTCGAAGCTGATTCGCCTCGTGCGCCTCTTCGCCCGCCGCTTCACCGTCCAGGAACGGCTCGGCGAGCAGATCGCCGACGCGCTCGACAAGCTGGTGGAGCCCCACGGTGTCGCCGTGCACCTGGAGGCCGTGCACCTCTGCACGCGCATGCGCGGCGTCGGCGAGGAGCACTCGCGGACGGTGACGACGGTGTGGCGCGGCGGCTACGCGGCCGACCCCGAGCTCCGGCGCGAGTTCCTCGCCGAGGTACGCAACCACAACCCCTGGACCTGAGCGGAGAGAGCGAGGCATGCGATGCAGACCACCCGGTACCTGATCGTCGGAGGCGGCCTGACCGCCGACGCCGCCTGCGCGGGCATCCGCGACCTCGACCCCGACGGGCCGATCATGGTCGTCGGCGACGAGCCGCACCCCCCGTACCTGCGACCGCCGCTCTCGAAGGCCCTCTGGAAGGGCGAGGACGAGAGCACGATCTGGCGCGCGACGGCCGAGCTCGGCGTAGATCTTCAGCCCGGCCGGCGCATCGTCGGGCTCGACCTGAAGGGACGCACGGCGCGCGACGACCGCGGCGAGTCCTACGCCTACGAGCGGCTGCTGCTCGCGACCGGCGGGCGACCGCGCCGGCTGCCGTTCGGCGGCGAGGACGTCGTCTACTTCCGCACCGTCGACGACTACCGCCACCTGCGCAGGCTCGCCGACGGCGGCGCCAGCTTCGTCGTGATCGGCGGCGGCTTCATCGGCTCCGAGATCGCCGCCGCGCTCGCACTCAACGGAAGCCCGGTCACGCTCGTGTTCCCGGAGCCGGGGATCGGCGCGCGCATCTTCCCGCCGACGCTCTCGACGGCGCTCATCGACTACTACCGCGACCGCGGCGTCAACCTCCTGCCCGAGGCATCCGTCAGCGGCATCGAGCGGCACGGCGCCGGCGCCAGAGTCACGCTGGAGGACGGGCGTGCGCTCGACGCGGATGCCGTCGTCGCCGGGATCGGGATCGAGCCGAACGTGGAGCTCGCCGACCGAGGCCGGCCTGCCGGTCTCGAACGGCATCGTCGTCGACTCGCTCGGCCGCGTCGGCGGGCGGAAGGACGTCTTCGCCGCCGGCGACGTCGCCCGCTTCCCGGCCGCCGCGCTCGGGAGCGAGATGCGCGTCGAGCACGAGGACCACGCGAAGAGCCACGGCCGCCGGGTGGGCGCGAACATGGCCGGCGCGAGCGAGCCCTACGACCACCTGCCCTTCTTCTACTCCGACCTGTTCGATCTCGGCTACGAGGCCGTCGGCGAGCTCGACGCGCGGCTCGACACGGTGGTCGAGCTGGGCGACATCAACGAGCCGGGCATCGTCTACTACGTCGACGAGGAGCGGCGACCCCGGGGCGTGCTCTTGTGGAACCAGTTCGGTCGGGTCGACGACGCCCGCGAGCTGATCCGCGCCGGCGAGCCGGTCACCAAGGGCGCGCTCGGCGAGCGGGTCGGCTGAGTGCCCGGGGAGCGCGGCTCGAGCCGAGAGGGCTCTGCGAAGATGCGAGACGGCCGAGATCGACACAGGAGGACATGGCTTCATGAGTCGTGAGTTCGCCCCACTGACCGGGCATTGCATGTGCGGTGCTGTGAGCCTCGAGGTGTCGGCGCCGCTGCTCCGGGCGCTCTACTGCCACTGCAAGCGCTGCCAGCGCCGGACCGGGTCGGCCTTCTCGGTGAACGGGTTGGTCGAGCCGGGCTCGCTGACGATCACGCAAGGCAGCGATGCCGTGCGCACGTACCGACCCGACGACGGCGGCTGGCACAAGAGCTACTGCGTCGAGTGCGGCAGCCAGCTGTTCACCACGAATCCCGAGAACCCGGAGCTGAAGGGCGTGCGCCTGGGAGTGCTCGACGGCGACCCCGGCGTGCGCCCGAGCGCGCACCAGTTCGTCGACTACGCGCCGGCGTGGGCGCCGGTTCCGGACGACGGCCTTCCCCGCTTTCCCGAGCGCATCGTCCTGAAGTAGCGCGGGCATACGGCTCGCGGTTGCCGCCCCTGGGGCCCCTTGCCGCTTACGAAGCGGCATCCACGTTTGCCGTGCGGTGCGTTCGCGGCGACGATACGCCTCGACATGCGGGAGCCGGGGAGCGCACTGCCGACGTTCTTGTTCACCGATGTCGAAGGGTCGACGCGGCTGCTTCGGCAGCTTGGGCCCGCGTATCTCGCCGAGCAGGCAGAGCACCAGCGCCTTGTGAGGGAGGCGATCGGCGCGTACGGCGGCCGCGAGGTCGATACCCAGGGAGACTCGTTCTTCGCCGTCTTCGAGCGGCCTCGCGACGCGATCCTGGCCGCTGTTGCGGCGCAACGTGCCCTGGCAGCTCATCCGTGGCGGCATGGCGCCGAGCTGCGCATCCGGGTGGGAATCCACACAGGTCCGGCGGAGGTTGCCGGTGACCGCTATGTCGGGCTGTCCGTGCACCGCGCGGCCCGGATCTGCGCGGCGGGTCACGGCGGTCAGATCCTGGTGTCCGGGACGTCCGTGGCCATCGTCGAGGACGCCGGAAGCGAGCTCCCGGGAATCGCGTTACGGGAGTTGGAGCCGGCGTGGCTCAAGGACTTCGAGCAACCCGTGCGGTTGTACCAGGCGAATGCCGAAGGTCTCCGCGAGGATTTCCCACCGCTGCGGGCGCCGGACGCGACGCCCCCGGCGGCGGAGCGGGATGCCCGCTGGGCGGGAGAAGCCGAGCCCGGGCCGTCACGAGCCCCGCGGAAGCGTTTCACGGCTGCGATCGTCGGCGGCACGGAGCGATCTGGTCGCTGGCGGATCGGGAAGTGGCATGTCGCCCTCGCGCTGCTTGGAGACGCCGACCTCGACCTGCGAGAGGCCGAGCTCGAAGGGACGGCGGCGGCGATTCTCGTGCTCGTCCTCTTCGGGAACGTCGACCTCTATGCCTCCTCGAGCGTCGACGTCGACCTGCGAGGACTCAGCCTGATCGGACATCGTCGTGCATGGGGACACGAGCTCGCACCCGCCGGTGGGACGCCCCGGGTACGGATCACCGTTCTCTCGCTCTTCGGCACCGTGGACCTCTGGCGGGTGCCCACGGCCCTGGCTAGGCGACCGCACGCTGAAGTGATGGAGGCCCTCAGCCGCCGAGCTTCCGGCTCGAACGGCTGAGGCCGAGACGGTCTCATCCGGGGAGCGCCGCCTCTTGGGCGCGGACGACATTGCCCGGTTCGAAGCGCCGCAGTCGGCCGGTCAGTCGACACGGCCCAACAAGAGGCAGCCGTTGTGGCTGCCGAGGCCGATCGCGTTGGAGAGCGCGACGTCGATCTCGGACTCACGCGCCTCGTTGGGGACGTAGTCGAGATCGCAGGCCGGGTCGGGGTTGCGGTAGTTGATCGTGGGTGGAATGACGCCGTGCCGGATCGCAAGAGCGCTCATGATCGCCTCGACGGCACCGGCGGCTCCGAGCAAATGGCCCATTGTCGACTTCGTCGAGGAGACAGCGAGCTCGTAGGCGTGCTTGCCGAAGACGTCTCTGATCGCCTTCGTCTCGGCTGCGTCACCGAGAGGCGTCGATGTGCCGTGGGCGTTGATGTACCCGACGCGCGTCCGGTCGATGCCGCTTCTCTGGAGCACCGCCCGCATCATCTCGGTCACGCCGAGGCACTGTGGATCGGGAGCGGCCATGTGGTAGGCGTCGCTGGAGGCACCGTAGCCGAGTACCTCGGCGTAGACGGTTGCTCCCCGGGACAGCGCGCGGTCGAGCTCCTCGAGCATCACAACGCCGGCGCCCTCGCCCATCACGAACCCGGCCCGTGTCGCGTCGAAGGGCCGCGAGGCCCGGGCAGGTTCGTCGTGTTCGGGAACGAGGCTACGCATTGCGCAGAAGCCACCGAAGAGCAGCGGGTGTATGCACGCCTCGGTGCCCCCTGCCAGCACTGCGTCGGCGGACTCGCGCCGCACGAGCTCGGCTCCCAAGCCGATGGCATGGGCACCGGTGGCGCAGGCCGAGACGACCGCATAGTTCGGCCCGCGGATCCCGAGCTCGATCGCGATCTGGCCGCTGGCCGAGTCGACCAGAACGTTGGGCAAGAAGGTCGGGGAAACATGCTCCGGACCGCGCTCCCTGAGGATGTCGTACTGGCACGCGAGCTCGCCGAAGCCGCCGATGCCTGAACCAAGCACGACGCCGACACGATCTGGCCTGTAGGCGTCGACTCCCGCGTCAGCGAACGCCTCCCGGGCCGCCGACAGTGCGAAGAGGATGCAGCGCCCGAGCCCGGCTCCTGTTGGCGAGTCGGGCCCTTCCGCACCGAAGCCCTTGACCTGGGCGGCGATGTGGACGGGGTATTCGCTGGTGTCGAAACCGGTGATGAAGTCGACGCCGCTTCGCCCCGCGAGGGCACCCTCCCACGTCGACTGCACGTCGTTGCCGAGCGGAGTAACTCCTCCCACACCGGTGATAGCGACCCGCCGCAACGTGGTCACCGGCTAGATGGGCTCGCTCGTCTTGTCGAGGCGGCGCGGCTCACCCCGGCCCCATCGTCGAGCAGGTAGCAAGGCGTCCACCGGCACCCCCCGAGTGGCCGTCAGAATGGCGGCAACTCCGGGCATGCTCCGCGCTGGAGCACTAGGGCACCGGCACGGGAAGGTCAGACGGAGGGGAAAGCGGTGGCAGCGCCGCGACGTGGACGGCCTCGGGCCCATGATTTCCCCGGCGAGTATGAAAACGCACGCGAGCGCCGGGCTCCACTGTCCGGAAGCCGTCGCTTAGCGGGCCGGCGATAGCGGTGTGGGCGACGAAGACATCCTCCTCACCGACATCGGGCACGATGTAGCCAAAGCCTCTGGCCTGGTCGAACCACTTCACGGTTCCTTCCGCCATCGACGCCTCCGTCGGAGCCGAAACGGGAGGCCGGGCGCGCCGACCCGTTCCGCCGGCTGAGCCGGAAGCCTAACAGCCGCGCCGCGGGCCGGATGGGATCCGGCCCCTACGAACGCGTCGGACCCACCCGACGGCGGCCCCGACGGGCAGTTCGAGCCCCGCGCAGCGGTGCCGGCGGGCCGGATGGGATCCGGCCCTACAGATGCGTCGGGGCCGCCTGCCGGCCGGCCCGACGGTTACAGCTCGAGCACCGCGCAGCAGTGCCGAAGGGCCTCTATGGGATCCGGCCCCGGCTGCGTCCCACACCGTCCGGCGCGCGTGGCGAGGCAAGGCTTGGGCCGGACGGGAGGGAGATCCTGCACCGGGGTCTCACTCTGCCTCGTGGCGGGCGTACACTCGCCGCGTGTGGGTCGAGGGCGATCTGCTCGCCGACCTGGAGCCTCTCGGCGTCGTCGAGCGCAACGGCAGCGGCTGGAAGCTGACGGCAGCGGGCGAGCGCCGCTGCCGGTGGGCGCTTAGGGAGCTCGACCCTCCGCCGCTCTCGCCGATCGCGCTCGCCAGAGCAAGGTCCGTCCGCTCGCGGCGAAGGTTTCTGAATAGGCCACAGGGGTAACATGGGCGCGTGCTCCTGGCCGTGTCCACCGTCGCCGTAGTCGCCATAGCCGCGGTGGCCATCGTCGCCCTCCTCGTGCTGATGTACGTCCTCCCTCGTGGGGGCCGGAAACGCCGCTAGGAAGCCGGGAGAGCGAAGCAGTCACGCTTCGCTAGTCATTGCGCTAGACCGCCTTCGGCGATGAGTTGCCTGCTAGACTCTTTGTGCGCGTCGTAACAATCGCTGCGCGGGCATTCCTGGCGGGGCCACAGAAATCGGTCCCCCAAACATCTACCCTCAGCAATTGGGTCGAATGGCTTCCAGCCGTCCCAGCCTGTGGAATGGCGGCGACTCGAGCGCGAGGGAGGATCGGGAATGGAGATGTGGCTCGATCGAGCTTCTCGTGGTCTCTTGGTCGCGTTCAGGGGCTGGCTTGACGGTTCCATGCGGCCGGACAGCACCCATCGACGTGCTTTGATCAAACGAGCGAAGGAGAGAACAGACATCTTCGATTGGCACGGCCAAGGAGCTAGTCGGCAGTGATGGCGACAGGAGCGGAAAGCTGACCGGCGCCGTTCCCCTCACGGCGCTTCCCCCACTATCAACGAATGGAGCCGAGATGACAGCAGATGAGACAACCACCACAACCACCACAACCACCATCGTCGAGACGAACGGCGGAGCGGCAACTCAACTGGGGCCTGAGCCGGCGCCGAGCGCCGCGGACGAGGCGATCGTCGTGCAAGACATTGCGCAATGGCACGGAAAGCTGCTAGTCGATCGCGACGGGGAGAAGATTGGAAAGCTCGAGGACGTCTACGTCGACGTCGAGACGGATGAGCCGCAGTTCGGTACCGTCAAGGAGGGCCATTTCGGCCGCCACCTGACGTTCGTGCCGCTGCGCGGGCTCACAATCGGCCCCGACAACCTCCAGGTGAAAGTGGCCAAGGAGCAGGTCCAGGCCGCCCCCAACATCGACATGCGGGGCGACGAGCTCTCCGAGGCGGGAGAGTCAGCCCTCTACCACCACTACCAGCTCAACTACACCGCGCCCGAGACGACGAGCGGTCGCCGGCTCGCCCGCCGCTGACAGCGACCC
The DNA here is from genome assembly GCA_963838105.1 of uncultured Thermoleophilia bacterium. Lineage (GTDB taxonomy): Bacteria > Actinomycetota > Thermoleophilia > Gaiellales > Gaiellaceae > CAWJNF01. The sequence continues at coordinate 16,211 of CAWIQC010000027.1, forward strand.
TCAGCCCGCGGGTAGAGCCTCCACAGAAAGCAGGTCGGCATGTACATCGGAGCCAGATCCGTGCTTGCGCTCGCTGTCCTCATTGTCCTCATTCTCTTGGTGGTCTGGGTGTTCTGAGACGTCTCGAGCAAGCGAGAAGCGATCGCCGGGAGCGGGGGTGCACGGCTCGGCCCGCTCCCGGCGTAACGAACGGGAGTAACTCGAGCGGGGAGTTGGGAGTTGAGGTAATTCATCTCTAGGGTTTTCACGCCCGAAGTCCCACCGCCCGGCGCAGGAATTCGACTCGACTCGCTTGCGCGGGACGCCGGCCGCCTTTCTTGTCGCCGTTCGATGTGGCTTCCCTTGACGGAGGAGACTCTGAGGGGCGAATCTACCTGGATGGGTTCGACTTCTACCTCGCGGAGCCCTTCTTCCGGGCGCAGCAGCCCACGGCAGCCTGCGCGTGAACCCGTAGGGGCGAGTGCTTGCCTCGCCCAACCCGCCTGCCTAACGGAGCGCGGCCGCCCGCCATCTGAGCCCGATGAGCGTGGTCGGCGCAGCGGTAGTCTGGGGTATCGCCGTCGGCGCGGCCCTGCTCGTCGGCGCCGTCGCGGCCGCCGGGCTCAGGCTGCCCTCGGGCGTCACGGCGCTGATCACGGCGTTCGGCGGCGGCATCCTGCTCGCGGCGGTCGCGCTCGAGCTCCTGCCGGAGGCGGACGAGCGGGCAGGCCTATGGCTCACCGCCGCCGGTCTCGTCGCCGGCATGGCGGTCTACCTCGCCGCCGACGTGTGGCTGACGCGCGACAAGACGGTGGAGATGATGCGGCGCTACGGCCACGCGGCTGCGGCAGGGCGCCCCATTCGCATGCAAGTCGACCGCGCCGAGGCCTCCCGCGGCGAGTCGATCGCCGCCGGCCTCTTCGTCGACGGGGTGCCGGAGTCGATCGCGCTTGGACTCACGATCGCCGAAGGAGACATTTCGACGACACTTCTGGTCGGCACCCTGGTTGGAAACGTCGTGGAGGCCTACGGCGCCACGCAGCCAATGCTCGCCAGCGGCCTGACGAGGCGGTTCGCGATCGGCCTCCTCGGCGCGATCGGACTCGCGCTCGCCGGCTCGACCGTCCTCGGAGCGACCGTGCTCGCAGGCGCGAGCCCAGCCCTCGTCGGCACCGCGCAGGCCGTTGCGTCGGGCGCCATCCTTGCGGTCATCACGGTGGCGATCGTGCCGCACGTCTTCTCGGAGGTGAACCGCTGGGTAGCGGTCGCGACCGTCTCTGGCTTCGTCGGCGGCTATCTGCTCAGCTAGGGCCGGGCAGGCCCGCCCCACCCGGTGGCCTCTCCCGCACGTCCAGCCCAATAGCGACAGGCAGCGTCGGCCGACAGTCCCGGCCGGGTCTCGGCGACTGCCCTCTTTTGTGCACCTGCACCCGATGTCCGTAATGCGGTTTGACCCCTTCCGTGACTACGATCGGCTCGTCGCCGAGCAGATCGCCGGGCTACGTGGTCCGCCGCGAAGCGTCCCGATCGATGCCTACCGGCGCGGGGACCAGCTTCCTCATCCATCTCGATCTGCCCGGAGTCGACCCGGACGCGATCGAACTAACGGTGGAGCAGAATGTTCTAACGATCAAGGCCGAGCGGCGCTTCGAACCCGAGGAAGGTGACGAGCCAGTCATCAGCGAACGGCCGCAGGGCACTTTCACGCGCCAGCTCCTGCTCGGCGATAGCCTCGATACCGACAGCCTCGAAGCCGACTACGACCAGGGCGTGCTCACGCTGAGGATCCCGGTTGCCCAGGCAGCGAAGCCGCGCCGCGTGCAGGTCACAAAGAGCGGCGGCGGCCAGCAATCGATGGTCGAGGGCCAAGCAGCGCCTAAGTCCTGAACGAGGCGAATGGAAGCTCCTCGAGGACGAAACCCGGCTGGAAAGCAAGTCGGAGGCGGCTTCGACAGGGTCGATGCCTTCCTCGCCACGATAGACCTCTCCGAGTTCAGGATCGCGCTTGAGCAGCGCCGCGGCGCCTGCTCTCAAAACTGCTGCTACTCGCCCGCAGCACCACCTGCTGTATCGGGCCAGGAGCACGCTGGCAGCAAATCCGGTAGCAACTAGCCGGATCGTTCTCTGTCCTGACGACGAAAGGCCCCGGTTTCCGGGGCCTTTCAAGCTCCCCGGGCTGGACTCGAACCAGCAACCCTCCGGTTAACAGCCGGATGCTCTGCCAATTGAGCTACCGGGGAAGGCAGCTCGCGAATTCTAGCCGTTCCCGCCCTCAGCCCAGCTCGCCGAGCGCCTGGTGGATCCGCTCGAGCGCGACCTGCAGCTCCTTCGTATGCTCGAGGTCGGTACCTGCGATCTGGCGGCGCAGGTAGCGCTCGCGCAGGCGCAGGAGGAGCTCCCGCCCGGTTCGCTCGTCGATCCCCTCTTTCGCCGCGAGCGCATCGAGCTCGGCCTCGAAGCGGGCCAGCTCCTCGTCGCGTCCGTTCGGCCGGACGAGCGCCTCGCGCATCCGCCTGTGCAGCTCCAGCGCGAAGTGGTCGGGCGAGATCTCGGCGAGCGCGCGCACGAGCCCGGGATGCGCGAGGCAGCCGGCGAGCGCGCTTCGCTCGAGCGAGTCGCCGGCCTCGAGGATCTTCCGCGAGACCTCGCCCGTCGCCCGTGAGGCCCGCGGCATGAGCGCGGCCTGGAGATCGCGTGGGAGGTCGAGCCGGTCAGCGGCGAACTCGACGGCGTCGATCGCCTCCGTGTTGCGGTCGAAGCCGGCGACGATCTCCCGCACGCGCTGGAACGCCGCCTCCTTGCTCGGAGCCCGCTCGATCTCGAGCCGCACGCGATGGCGCGGATAGGACTCGGCGCCCTGGAGCCGCTCCGCGAAGCCGGCCGCCGCATCCGCCGGGTCGGAGCCCTTCGGAAGCGCGATCACGCGCACCTCGGCGAACTCGCGGTAGGCGAGCTCCATCCCCCGCAGCGTCGCCTCCTGCCCGGCCTTGTCGGCGTCGAAGCAGAGGAACAGGCGTGAGCAGAGGCGCCGCAGCTCACGCAGCTGCTGCGCGGTCAGCGCCGTTCCCATCGACGCCACCGCGGTCCCGAGACCGGCCTGATGGAGGGCGATGACGTCCGTGTAGCCCTCGACGACGACGGCCTCGTCCTGCTTCGCGATCGCAGGCCGGGCGAGGTGCAGCCCGTAGACGACGGCGCCCTTCTGGAAGAGCTCCGTCTCCGGCGTGTTGACGTACTTCGCCGCGATCGGGTCCGCGTCGTGGAGGCGCCGGGCTCCGAAGCCGACGACCCGCCCGCGGGGGTCGGCGAGCGGGAAGAGCAGCCGCGCGCCGAAGTAGTCGTTGCCGCGCCTGTTCGTGAGACCCGCGGTCAGGAGCTCGTCTCGCGCGTACCCCTTCCCGGCCGCCTTACGCGGCAGGACGTCGCCTCCCGGCGAGAGCCCCAGCCGGAACTCTTTGCACGCATCCTCGCCCAGCCCGCGTTCGGCGAGGTAGGCGCGGACGCGCTCGCCCGCCGCGGATTCCCACAGGTACCGCTCGTAGAAGCGCGCCGCGTCCTCGAGCAGGGAGAGCAGGCGCTCGCGACGACGACGCTCGCCCTCGTCGCGCCTCCCGCCCTCCTCATACTCGAGCTCGATCCGGTAGCGGTCGGCCAGCCACTCGACAGCTCCGACGAAATCGAGCCCCTCCGTCTCCTGCACGAACCGGATCAGGTCGCCGCCCGCCTTGCACCCGAAGCAGTGGTACGTCTTCTTCTCGGGGCTGACGGAGAAGCTCGGCGTCCGCTCGTCGTGGAACGGGCAGCGACCGGTCCAGCGTGCGCCGACACGCCGGAGCTGCACACGGGCGCCGATGATGTCGACGGCGTCCGCAGCCTCGCGCACCGCCTCGATCGAGGCGGCCTTGATCAGCGCCATGCGAGGGCGAAGCGGTCGGTCATACCGGCGACGTAGTCCGTGACCCGCTCGGCGAGATCCCCGGGCCGGTCGGGCGGCAGCTCCTCCGGGTGGTCGGCGAAGTGGTCGAAGATCCGCCGCACGATCTCCGTCGCGTGCCGTCGGTCCTCGTCCGCCTCCGGGCCGAGGTACACGCGCTCGAACATGAACGAGCGCAGGCTCAGCATCGCGCCGCCGACCTCAGCGCTCTGCACGATGTCGTCCCTGCCGGTGGACGACTCGACGAGATCGTGGACGAGCGTGTCGATGCGGCGGGAGCCGGACTGTCCGAGCAAAGCCAGCTCCTCCGCCGGCAGGTCGGTGGGCGCCAGAACGCCGGCGCGAAGGGCATCGTCGATGTCATGGTTGATGTAGGCGATCCGGTCGACGATGCGGACGATCTTGCCCTCGAGGGTGGCCGGCTCGCCCGGCCCCGTGTGGTTGAGGATGCCGTCGCGGACCTCCCAGGTGAGGTTCAGCCCGCGGCCATCCTTCTCGAGCACCTCGACGACACGGAGCGAGTGCTCGTTGTGGCGGAACGGGCGCCCGAAGCGCTCCTCGAGGATCGCGTCGAGCGCCTCCTCGCCGGTGTGACCGAACGGCGGGTGGCCGAGGTCGTGGCCGACCGCGATCGCCTCGGTGAGATCCTCGTTGAGCCGGAGCGCGCGCGCCACGACGCGCGAGATGCCGCTCGCCTCGAGCGTGTGCGTCAGGCGCGTGCGGAAGTGGTCGCCGCGGGGTGCGACGAACACCTGCGTCTTGTCCTTGAGGCGGCGGAACGCCTTCGAGTGCACGATGCGGTCGCGGTCGCGCTGGAACGGCGTTCGCAGCCGGCACTGCTCCTCCGCCTGCGCGCGCCCCCGCGTCTCGTACGAGCGCACGGCGAAGGGCGACAGCGAGTCCTCCTCGAGAGCGCGTATGCGGCCCTCGAAGCTCTCGGCGACCGCTCCAGCGAGCTCGGGCATCTCCGTTTGAGCGTAGCGGCTCAGCCCCCGGCCGGCGCCGCCCCGTCAGGACAGGTCCCGCCTGGAAAAATCGCGGGGCCACCCCTTGCCTCCTCCCAGTTCCAGCCTAGCCCGAAAAGCGTCACGAGTGTGTGCCGAGAGGTACTGAAAGGTACGCCTCTTCGTGCCGACTTCGGCACGGGCTTCCGGCTAGATGATGATGGGCACGGTGCCGCCGTCGGCGCTCCACGCGGCGCCGGTGACGTAGCTCGCCCGGTCCGAGCAGAGGAAGGCCACGACGGCGGCGATCTCGGCGGGCTCGGCCATGCGGCCGAGGGGGCGGCCGCGTCCCACGTCCTCGAGCACCTGCTCCTTCGCCTTGCCGGTGCGACCGGCGAGCTGCTCCGCGAGCCCGCCGGGGCCCACCCAGGCCGGTGACAGCGTCGGCCCCGGGCACACGGCGTTGCAGAGGATCCCGTCCTTCGCGTACACGTCGGCCACGAGGCGAGACAGCGACAGCACGGCCGCCTTCATGACCGAGTAGTCGGGCATGCCGGTCGACGGACGCTTGCCCGCCGTCGAGCTGACGTTGACGATCCGCCCGTACCCCCGCTCGCGCATGCCCGGGATCGCCGCCTGGATCCCGCGCACGTAGCTCATCACGTTCAGCTGCCACATCGACTCCCAGTCGGCCTCGGTCAGCTCGTCGAACGACCGCTGCGCCGCGTAGCCGACGTTGTTGACGAGGCAGTCCACCCGACCGAACGACGACTCCGCGGCAGCGACGAGCGCGCCGGGCCCATCCGGTGTCGCCAGGTCGACGGGCACGCCCGAGGGCGGCGCCGACGTCGACGCCGCGCCCGCTCCACTGTGTGGGGATCCCGACCGCACACGGACGACGGTCGCTCCCTCCTCGGCGAGGATGCGGGCCGTCTCGAGGCCGATGCCGGCGGTCGAGCCCGTGACGACGCATACGCGGTCCTGAAACCCGAGATCCATGGCGCCGCCTACGATAGTGGCCGTGACGACGATCCTGCTCGCCCGTCACGGCGAGAGCGACTGGAACGTCGAGCAGCGCTGGCAGGGGCACGCCGACAGGCCGCTGACGGCCCGCGGCCGGGCGCAGGCCCGTGCGCTGGCCGATCGGCTCGAGGGCTATCCGCTGACGGCGATCTACTCGAGCGACCTGCGCCGCGCGCTCGACACCGCCCGAGCCGTCGCCGAGCGGCGTGGCCTCGAGGTGATCGCCCGCCAGGATCTGCGCGAGGTCGACGTCGGCTCCTGGTCGGGCCGCTCGCGTGCGGAGCTCGCGGCGCGCTTTCCGGAGCAGCTCGCCCGCTGGGAGGGCGGCTCGCAGGGCTGGCAGGGCGGGGAGAGCTACGAGGAGATGGGGGTCAGGATCGTCCGGGCGGTCGGCGAGATCGCGGCGGCGCACCCGGACGAGCACGTGCTCGTCGTTTCGCACGGCGGAACGGTGCGTGCCCTGCACGCCCACGCCCTCGGCATCGAGTTCCACGCCCACCGGCGCAGCGCCCCGGTGGAGCCCAATGCCCGCCTCTCTGCCGTGCGCGTCGAGAACGGCGCGTTTCGGCTGCTGCACCTGCCCGACGAGCTCTGAGCCGGGCGAGCTCGGCGCCGTGGCGCCGTCAGCCGGCCGGGGACCGGGCGCCGACCCGTGCGAGCGCCTGATCGAGGTCGGCGATCAGGTCGGCGGCGGACTCGATCCCGGCAGAGAGCCGGATGAGGTTGCCCGGCAGCTCGAAGGGCGAGCCGGCGAGGCTCGCGTGCGTCATCAGGCCCGGGTGCTCGATCAGGCTCTCCACCCCGCCGAGGCTCTCGCCGAGCTGCCAGATCCGGGTTGCCTCGACGACCGCCCGCGCGTCCGCCTCGCCCCCGTGCAGCTCGAAGCTCACCATCCCGCCGAAGTCGCTCATCTGCCGAGCGGCGAGCTCGTGCTGAGGGTGATCCGGCAGGCCGGGGTAATGAACCCGACCGACCGCCTCGTGCTCGGCCAGCCAGGCCGCGATCTTGCCGGCGTTCTCGCAGTGCTGGCGCATTCGCAGCGCCAGGGTCTTGAGACCGCGGAGCACGAGCCAGGAGTCGAACGGCCCCGGCACCGCGCCGAGGGCGTTCTGGAGGAAGGCGAGGTGCTCCGCGAGCGCGCCGTCGGCTCACCCCGACGAAGCCTCCGACGACGTCGGAGTGGCCGCCGAGGTACTTCGTCGTCGAGTGCACCACGAGATCGGCGCCGAGGGCCAGCGGCCGCTGGAGGAACGGGGTGGCGAACGTGTTGTCGACGACGCAGAGGGCGCCGGCCGAGTGGGCGGCGTCGGCGGCCGCGCGCGATGTCGACGACGTTGAGCAGCGGGTTCGTCGGCGACTCGACCCAGACCATCCGCGTGCGCGCGTCGAGCAGCTCCGCGAGGCCCTCGTTGAGGGCGTCCACCGACGCGAGCTCGAAGTGGTAGCCCTTCGGCTCGTAGACCTTCGTGAAGATCCGGTAGGTGCCGCCGTAGACGTCGTTGACCGACACGACCCGGTCGCCCGGCGACAGCAGGTGGAGCACCGTCGTGATCGCTCCCATGCCGGAGGAGAACGCGAGCCCGTGGGCGGCGTCCTCGAGCGAGGCGAGGCACTCCTCGAGCGCGGCGCGCGTGGGGTTCGCCGTGCGCGAGTAGTCGAAGCCCTTGTGGACGCCGACCTCCTCCTGCACGTACGTCGAGGTCTGGTAGATCGGGACGATGACCGCGCCCGTCGCCGCGTCGGGCTCCTGACCCACGTGGATGGCACGCGTCTCGAAGTCCACCCTAGCGCTACCCTCCTCCGTTCGAGCCGCGGCGGGCGGCCAGGTACTCGAGCAGGTCGGCCCGCGTGATGACGCCTACCGGCGCGCCCGCCCGCGCGACGACGACGGCGGGGCTCCCGCCCGACAGGTCGGCGAAGACCTCTTCGACCGACTCGACGATCTCCACGGCCGGGAGAGGCGGCTCCATCGCCTCGGCCACCTCCTCGTCGAGCGCCTCGCGGTTGCGGAACACCCGCTCGAGCAGGCCGCGCTCCCGGATCGAGCCGATCACGTCCGCAAGCGACTCGGCCGGGTCGTTCCGCACCACCGGGATCTGGGAGATGCCGTAGCGCTGCATGAGGTCGATCGCCTCGCCGACCTTCCGGTGGGCCCCGATGAGCACGAGCTGCGGCATCTCCTGCTCGCCGACGCCCTTGAAGGCCAGCACCTCCTCGACCGTCGGCTCGGCGGCCGAGACCTGGAGGATGCCGTGCTGCGCGAGCCAGCTGTCGTCGTAGAGCTTCGAGAGGTAGCCACGCCCGGAGTCGGGGATCAGGGTGACGACGGTCGAGCCGGCGCCGAAGCGCCTGGCCACCTGCAGCGCGGCGAAGACCGCCGTTCCGCCGGAGCCGCCGGCGAGGATGCCTTCCTCGCGGGCGAGACGGCGCGCGGTGAGGAACGAGTCGCGGTCGGCGACGGTCACGTACTCGTCGACGACCGACGGATCGTACGTGGACGGCCAGAAGTCCTCGCCGATGCCCTCGACGAGGTACTGGTGAACGCTCGGCGACGAGAAGATCGAGCCCTCGGGATCGGCGCCGACGACGAGCAGGTCCGGCTTCCGCTCGCGGAGGTAGCGAGCGACGCCCGTGATCGTGCCGCCCGTGCCGACGGTGAGGACGAGCGCGTCGATCTCGCCGCCCGTCTGCTCCCAGAGCTCGGGCCCGGTCGTCTCGTAGTGCGCCTGCGGGTTGGCCGGATTCGAGTACTGATCGGGCTTGAACGCGCCCGGGATCTCCTCCGCGAGGCGGTTCGAGACGGAGTAGTAGCTCTCCGCGGAGTCCGGCGCGACGGCCGTCGGGCAGACGACGACCTCTGCCCCGTAGGCGCGGAGCAAGGCGGATCTTCTCCTGCGACACCTTGTCCGGCATGACGAAGATGCAGCGGTAGCCCTTGCGCACGGCGGCGAGCGCCAGCCCGACGCCGGTGTTGCCGCTCGTCGGCTCGACGATCGTGCCACCGTGGCGGAGCGTGCCGGCCCGCTCCGCCGCCTCGATCATGCGCAGGCCGATCCGGTCCTTGACGCTACCGCCGGGGTTCAGGTACTCGAGCTTCGCCAGGACCGCCGCGTCGATTCCTCGCGCCACCCGATCGAGCCGGACGAGGGGCGTCCGCCCAACGAGGTCGAGCACGGTCGGGTGGTCGCGCACGCTGGAAGCGTACGCGCGACGGGGCGCGGTGGTCGTGCCCCGGGGGAGGGTCGCCGCATCGGCCCTCCCCCGTGGGCTGTCCCCTAGTCGATGCCGACGCCACCGGCGCCGGCAACCCCCTCGGTGATGACTTCGTGGATCTGCGCCCGCATGTCCTCGCCAGCCTCGGCGACGACCGCGTCCTCGAGACCGGCCGCCGTCTTGCCGTGCGCCTCCGCGACTTCCGCGGGGGTCGCGCCGCCCTGGACCTCGGCCATGAGCTGCTCCGTCGAGATGCCGATGTAGTCGGCCGCCACCTGGACGAGGTCGCCGGTGTCGCCGCCCAGCCCGTCTTGCCCCGGGCCGCCGAACGCCGCTCCGGGATCGCCGGGCGGCTCGATCAGGCCGGCGCTGCCGGACTCGAGGTGGTCCTCGATCTCGGCCGCCTGGTCTTCGCTCAGCTGCCCGGACGCGACGGCCGCGTCGAGCCGCTCCTCGGCCTCGCCGTCGATCGCGGCGTCGAGCTCGTTCGCGGAGACGCCCAGGCGCTCCGCGATGTCTGCGAGCGCGGCCTCGTACTCGCCGCCGCCCTCGTCGTCTCCCATTTGCGTCGCCGCATAGGCCGCTCCCCGCCTGCCACGAGCACGGCCCCCACAGCGACCCCGGCCAGCGTCTGCTTCGATCTCCAGTTGGGCAAGGTGCGCTCCTTTCGCTCGAGACGGTCTCATGTCATCACGCGAAGCTGAGAGCAGCCTGAGAGCGGGCTAAGACGTGCCTAAGAGCGCCTAACAGAAAGGAGACGGCGCAGTACTCCATTCTGTTGGGCGCTTCGACAAGAGCGCCTGGCCGCACCGCTTCGAGAGCGGCTAGGAGTCTCCGTTGCTCACGGGGAGGACGAGCCGCAGCCGCGCTCCGCCTCCTTCGGCGCTCTCCGCGCTGACCGTGCCCCCGTGCGAGTCCGCCGTCTGGCGCACGATCGCGAGACCGAGCCCCGATCCGGGAGTTCCACGCGCGCTCGGGGAGCGGTAGAAGCGATCGAAGACGTGCGGCAGGTCGGCGGGGTCGATGCCCGGCCCGCGGTCGCGGACGGTCACGGCACCGTCACGAACCGACACGTCGATCGCCTCCCCGGACGGGCTCCATTTCACGGCGTTGTCGAGCAGGTTCGCGACGGCTCTGTCGAGCCGGTCCGGTGCGCCGCGCACGAGCGTCTCCTCGAGCTCGACCTCGAAGCGCGCCGCGGGAGCGTGAAGCCGGGACCGCTCGACCGCCCGCTCCACCAGCAGGTCGAGCCGGACGTCCTCCATGACGAGCGGCGCCTCGGCTCCCCGCGCGAGCTCGACCACGTCGTCGACGAGCCCGGTCAGCTCCTCGAGCTGGCCGGTGACGTCGCCGAGGAGGCGCTCCCGGTCGGCCGCCGGTATCGCCTCGTTCCTGGCCAGGACCTCGATGTTCGTGCGCAGGCTGGTCAGGGGGGTGCGCAGCTCGTGCGACGCGTCGGCCACGAGCCGGCGCTGCGACCCGAGCGACGACTCGAGCGTCGCGAGCATCTCGTTGAAGCGCACGGCGAGGCGGCCGAGCTCGTCGTCGCCGTCGCCGACGTCGAGCCGCCGGGTGAGGTCGCCGGTGCCCGTGACGTGCTCGACCGCCTGGGTGAGGCGCTCGACCGGCCTGAGCGCCGTACGCGAGACGACGTACCCGAGCAGCGCCGCCAGGCCGATACTCCCCAGCGCGACGCCGAGGAGCACGAACCCCACCCGGCGAAGGGTGCGCTCGACCTCCTCGAGCGGACGCGCCAGCTGCACCGCCAGATCGCCACCCAGTCCGACGGTGAGCACGCGGAGATCGGTTCCCTCCGCCTCCGTGTCCTCGAACGCGCGGCTCTCCGACCCCGACGCGACGGCCCGAGCCTCATCGGTCACGGGCAGGTCGACGCCCTGCGTCTGCGCGAGCAGGACGTCGCCGCCTGCGTCGATCAGCTGCACGAGCGTCCCGACATCGGCCAGGGCGGGAGGCTCGATCACCGGGCCGACGTCGATGCCGCTCACGAGCGACGCCAGCTCGGCTGCGCGCCGCTCCAGCGTCTCGTCGACCTGCGCGCGAAGCTCGTGCCGGACGACGAGGAACGCGATCAGCGAGGCGAGGATCGCGGCGACGGCTACTGCCGCGGCGGCGGCGAGCGTGAGACGCGACCGGAGCGTCACGGCTCTCGGAGCACGTACCCGAAGCCGCGAACCGTGTGTATCAGCCGGGGCTCGCCCGAGGCCTCCGTCTTGCGCCGGAGGTAGCCGACGTAGACCTCGAGCGAGTTGGAGCTGGGCCCGAAGTCGTAGCCCCAGACTCGCTCGAAGATCAGCGACCGCGTCAGGACCTGCCGGGGGTTGCGCATGAACAGCTCGAGGAGGAGGAACTCCGTCCTCGTGAGCTCGATCGCCCGCGAGCCGCGCTGGACCCGGTAGCTGACCGGGTCGAGCACGAGATCGTCGAAGCGGAGCGGCTCACGCTCGCCGTCCGCGGTGCCCGTGCGGCGTAGGAGCGCGCGCAGGCGCGCCAGCAGCTCCTCGAGCGCGAACGGCTTGACGAGGTAGTCGTCGGCTCCGGCGTCGAGCCCTTCCACTCGCTCGGCGACACCGCTTCTGGCCGTCAGGACGAGAATCGGGGTCGCGTCACCTCCCGAGCGCAGGCGGCGGCACACCTCGAGCCCGTCGAGACCGGGCATCAGCAGATCGAGCACGACGGCGCTCGCGGGCCGGGTCGCGAGGGCGACCAGCGCCTCCTCGCCGTCGACGGCGAGGTCGACCTCGTACCCCTCGAGGCGGAGCGCACGGTCGAGCGCAGCCCGAACCGCGGGCTCGTCGTCGCACACGAGAATCCTCACCTTCAGGAGTTTGCCAGCGGATCCTGAGAGCTTCCTGAGCGTCGATAGACTGACTCTCGTGGAGGACTACACGAACAAGTACCGCGGCGAGCCGGTCGAGCTGGCGCTCTTCGGCGGCGAGTATCAGGACGGGCTCCTGACCGCGTACTGCCTCGTCGAGGACGTCGTCCACATCGAGCTCAACGGGCACATCCTCGTGCCGATCCAGAACGTCGCCTCGATCCACTGCACGAGTCGCTGCGACGCGCCGGAGCGCGACGACTGGCCGCCGCGCGGTCTCGCCGACGAGCCCGACGACGGGTCGTGAGCGCCCCCGACCGGTAGGACGCTCGTGATCCTGGAGAGGAGCTCGCGGAGCCGGGGAGAATGCCCGCCGGCCCGCGTGGCGATCCGGACGTTGCGTGAGCGACGCCGGGCGCCGGTGGGTGGGCCCGATCGAGGTGGGCCGTCGGGAATGGATGTCGCTTTTCCGATGCCGGGGCTGGGTCGCGACTCCGGTCGGGAGCGCTGATCACGCCCGTGTCCGGTGGCCTCCAGGTAGCCCGGAACATCTTCAAGACCGTGCTCGTGCTCGGCGGGATCGTGGCCGGGCTTTCCGCTCTGGGCTGGTGGATCGGCGGGTACCGGCTCGGCAGCGTCTGCCTCGTCGTCGCGCTGCTCATCGTCGGCACGATCCACTGGTACGGTCCGCGCGTCATTCTCGCCTCGCTCGGCGCGCGCGAGCTCACGCTGGGCGAGGCTCCGGTGCTGCACACGACAGCGGAGCAGCTCGCCCTGGCCGCCGGAGTGACGCGGCCGAAGCTCTACCTCATGGACGACGCGCATCCTCGCGCGTTCTCGGTCGGCCGCGGCGCGGGTGATCTGTCCATCGCGCTTAGCCGGGGACTGGTCTCCTTGGCTCCTCCGGCCGAGCTCGAGGGCATTCTCGCCCACGAGCTCGCCCACGCTCGCCGCCGCGACGTCACCCTGCAGACGCCGGTCGTGCTGCTCGCGGTCTGGCTGATCGAGGCCAGCCGCATCGGCGGCTGGCTGCAGCGGGCCCTGCTGTTCGTGCTCGCGCCCGTCGCCGCGAGCCTCGTCCACGTGACGCTCTCGCCGAAGCGCGAGCTGGCCGCGGACCGCGAGGCGGCTCGCATCTGCGGCTCGCCGCACCCTCTGGCGGACGCTCTCGTTCGGCTGGAGCCGGCGATGGAGCTCATCGGGTTCCGCGGCGCCAGCCCGGCCACCGAGCCGCTGTACCTCCTCAGTCCCTTCGGCGAGGATCGTCTCGCCGTGATGTTCTCGACGCACCCCGAGACCGCGGAGCGCGTGCAGCGCCTCCGCGAGCTCGATCCCGGCTGGCGCGAGCGCCTGCAGGCTGCGTGAGGATCGCCGTGGGCACGTACCGGCTCGGCCGCCTCATCGACCACGTCCACATCCGCGTCGAGGACATCGCAGCGAGCCGGCGCTTCTATGCCGCGGCACTCGCAGCGCTCGGGCTGGCGATCTCCGGGGAAGGAGAGGGCTGGTTCGAGGCCGACGAGCTGTTCGTGAGCGACGACGGCGAGCCGACGAGGGGGCTGCATGTCGCGCTGCAGGCCGACAGTCCGCAGGCGGTCGAGCGTTTCCACGCGGCCGCGCTGGCCGCAGGAGGCCGCGACAACGGCGCCCCGGGCGAGCGGCCGTACCATCCTGGGTACTACGCGGCCTACGTGCTCGATCCCGACGGGAACAACGTCGAAGCGGTATTCCACGGGCCGGCGCCACCGGTCGGCGCCGGACGATCGTCGTCGAGTCGACCTAGCCGGGAGGTGACGCGCCGGTCGGTCGCCGCACTCGTCGAACGGCCGAGCGCATGCCGGAGGTCGCCCAACGGCCACGCGAGGTAGGCCAAGAACGCCGAAAGGGGCCCTCAGGCCCCTTTCGAATCTAATCCGGCGGCGTCCTACTCTCCCGGGAGGTTGCCCTCCGAGTACCATCGGCGCTGGCGGGCTTAACTGCTCTGTTCGGAATGGGAAGAGGTGTTTCCCCGCCGCTATGACCGCCGGAAGCTTGTGAACGGCGCGCGGAAACCCCGCGCACCCTCAGAACTCCATAGCGACATTACGGTATTCAGATCAAGACCTCGGACGATTAGTACGGGTCCGCTGAACACGTTGCCGTGCTTGCACGTCCCGCCTATCAACGTGGTGGTCTCCCACGGTCCTTACTCCCTCGAGGGGATGGGAGGCCTCATCTCGAGGTGGGCTTCCCGCTTAGATGCTTTCAGCGGTTATCCCATCCGGACGTGGCTAATCAGCAGCGCCGTTGGCACGACGACTGATACACCAGAGGTCCGTTCGTCCCGGTCCTCTCGTACTAGGGACGACTCCTCTCAAGCCTCCAGCGCCCATGGCGGATAGGGACCGAACTGTCTCACGACGTTCTGAACCCAGCTCGCGTACCGCTTTAATGGGCGAACAGCCCAACCCTTGGGACCTACTCCAGCCCCAGGATGCGACGAGCCGACATCGAGGTGCCAAACCTTCCCGTCGATGTGGACTCTTGGGGAAGATAAGCCTGTTATCCCCGGAGTACCTTTTATCCGTTGAGCGACGGCGATTCCACTCTCCACCGCCGGATCACTAAGACCTGCTTTCGCACCTGCTCGACCTGTCAGTCTCGCAGTCAAGCTCCCTTATGCCTTTGCGCTCTGCGTACGATTTCCAACCGTACTGAGGGAACCTTTGCACGCCTCCGTTACATTTTAGGAGGCGACCGCCCCAGTCAAACTGCCCACCTGACGCTGTTCCCGACCCGGATCACGGCGTCGGGTTAGAAGCCCAGAACACGAAGGGTGGTATCCCAAGGTTGGCTCCACGAGGGCTGGCGCCCCCGCTTCAAAGCCTCCCACCTATCCTGGACAACGTATCCCAGACTCCAACATCAAGCTGCAGTAAAGGTTCACGGGGTCTTTCCGTCCAGCCACGGGTACTCGGCATCTTCACCGAGACTACAGTTTCACCGGATCCCTCGTTGAGACAGCGCCCAAGTCGTTACGCCATTCGTGCAGGTCGGAACTTCGCGTTCATCTCCTGTTTCCAGGAGCGCAGACTATCCCTTCACCTCTGAGCGTCGCGAGGAACCTCGCGACTGTCAAGAGGGCCGGCGTCTGATCGCACTCGAAGATTGTCCCACAGAATGTGGACGGAGATGCGATCTCAGGTCTACTTGTCACACACTCGTGACACCTCGACGATCAGTCGTTACGGGGTCAAGCTCTCAACGAGCCGACTTCCCACGGGATTGCCCTCTCGCTGCTACGACGTCCTTGTGCGCCGCGTACGAGGAGGGTTTCCCCGTTATTAGCCGGATGTCCAGCGGAGGCTGGACTCGGGCAATTGATTTACCCGACAAGGAATTTCGCTACCTTAGGACGGTTATAGTTACCGCCGCCGTTTACCGGGGCTTGGATTCGAAGCTTCGCCGAAGCTAACCTCTCCTCGTGACCTTCCGGCACCGGGCAGGCGTCAGCCCCTATACGTCGTCTTTCGACTTCGCAGAGACCTGTGTTTTTGGTAAACAGTCGCTTGGGCCGTTTCACTGCGGCCGCCTCGGGCTCGAGCTCGCGAAGAGCTCTCACCCTGCCGCGGCGCCCCTTCTCCCGAAGTTACGGGGCCATTTTGCCGAGTTCCTTAACGAGGGTTCTTCCGATCGCCTGAGTATTCTCTACTCGCCCACCTGTGTCGGTTTTGGTACGGGCACGCGCCACCTCCCTAGAGGCTTTTCTCGGAGGCATGGCTTCAGGAACTTCGCCCTGTGGGGCTCGGCATCCCGTCTCAGGCTTGATGGCCGGCGGATTTCCCTACCGGCCGCCCTACTCGGTTACCCCAGGACAACCAGCGCCTGGGTTTCCCTAGCCTACCCCGTCCCCCCTTCGGTGGTAACGGTGGCTACGTGGTACAGGAATATCAACCTGTTGTCCATCGCCTACGCCTTTCGGCCTCGGCTTAGGTCCCGACTAACCCTGAGAAGATTAGCTTTACTCAGGAACCCTTGGGCATTCGGCGGAGGAGTTTCTCACTCCTCTTTCGTTACTCGTGCCAGCATTCTCACTTCCCAGGCCTCCACGGCTGGCTTGCCGCCGCCGCTTCAGTCGGCCTGGGAACGCTCCCCTACCACTCCGAGCAAGCTCGAAGTCCGTGGCTTCGGCTCCTGACTTGAGCCCCGTTACATTGTCCGCGCCCGAACACTTGACCAGTGAGCTGTTACGCACTCTTTAAATGGTGGCTGCTTCTAAGCCAACATCCTGGTTGTCTCGGCACTCGAACATCGTTTCCCACTTAGCCAGGAATTAGGGGCCTTAGCCGACGGTCTGGGCTGTTTCCCTTTTGAGCACGAAGCTTATCCCTCGCACTCTGACTGCCACGCTCTAGAACGACGGTATTCGGAGTTTGCCTGACTTCGGTAAGCTGGTAGGCCCCCTAGGCCAAACAGTGCTCTACAGCCGTCGTTGAACACGTGACGCTATACCTAAATATATTTCGGGGAGAACCAGATATCTCTGAGTTTGATTAGCCTTTCACTCCGACCCACAGGTCATCCGCGCCGTTTTCAACCGACGTCGGTTCGGTCCTCCACGGGGTCTTACCCCCGCTTCAACCTGCCCATGGGTAGATCACTCAGTTTCGGGTCTGCGTCCGACGACTCAATCGCCCTATTCGGACTCGCTTTCGCTACGGCTCCGTTTCCTTAACCTTGCCGCCGAACAGCAACTCGCTGGCTCATTATGCAAAAGGCACGCCGTCACAGGACAAAGCCTGCTCCGACCGCTTGTAAGCACACGGTTTCAGGTACTATTTCACTCCCCTTCCGGGGTGCTTTTCACCTTTCCCTCACGGTACTAGTTCACTATCGGTCGCCAGGGAGTACTTAGCCTTACGGGGTGGTCCCCGCGGATTCCGACCGGGTTTCCCGTGCCCGGCCGTACTCAGGAACCTGTCAGAGAGGCCGAACGCTTTCGCCTACAGGGCCTTTACCTTCTGTGGCGCGAGTTTCCACTCGCTTCGGCTAGCGCTCGACTTTGTAACTCTCCCGATCCGCCGGCAGACAGACGAAAACAGGCCCTACAACTCCCGCACGACAACGGCCGCCGCCTATCACGTCGCACGAGTTTGGGCTGATCCCTTTTCGCTCGCCACTACTCAGGGAGTCGAGGTTTCTTTCCTTTCCTCGGGCTACTAAGATGTTTCAGTTCGCCCGCTTGCCTCCTCCTGCCCTATTTGATTCAGGCAGGGGTACGCGCGCACTACCACGCGTGGGTTTCCCCATTCGGATACCCCGGGATCAACGGATGGTCAGCTCCTTCCCCGGGCTTTTCGCAGCCGCCCACGTCCTTCATCGGCTCCTGGCGCCAAGGCATCCACCGTGTGCCCTTCGTCTCTTGATCGTGAAGAACACCATGTTTGCCGCTATGGAGTTCTCAAGGTGCACGCGGGCTCGCCCGCCACGCGAGAAGCCGCCTCGAGGGGCGGTCTCTCACAACTCAGCAGCGCGCGACGCTCGAGGTCGACGTTCGTTCCAGGCGAGCCCGTGCTCCGGACGAGTGCAACACCGATGCCGACCGAAGTCGGGCACCGAGCTGCGGCCATCGACAGAGCCGGGCGCCTGCCGGAGTAAGAGCTCCGGCATCCCTAGAAAGGAGGTGATCCAGCCGCAGCTTCCGCTACGGCTACCTTGTTACGACTTCACCCCAATCACCAACCCCACCTTCGACGGCTCCCTCCCTTGCGGGTTGGGCCACCGGCTTCGGGTGTTGCCGGCTTTCGTGGTGTGACGGGCGGTGTGTACAAGGCCCGGGAACGTATTCACCGCGGCAATGCTGATCCGCGATTACTAGCAACTCCGCCTTCATGGAGGCGAGTTTCAGCCTCCAATCCGAACCGAGACCGGCTTTTTGGGATTCGCTCCCCCTCGCGGGTTTGCAGCCCTTTGTACCGGCCAATGTAGCACGTGTGTCGCCCAGAGCATAAAGGGCATGATGACTTGACGTCATCCCCACCTTCCTCCGGTTTGTCACCGGCAGTCTCCCATGAGTCCCCGGCATTATCCGCTGGCAACATAGGACAGGGGTTGCGCTCGTTGCGGGACTTAACCCAACATCTCACGACACGAGCTGACGACAGCCATGCACCACCTGTGCACGGACCCTTGCGGGGGACCGTGTTTCCACGGTTTACCCGTGCATGTCAAGCCCTGGTAAGGTTCTTCGCGTTGCGTCGAATTAAACCACATGCTCCGCTGCTTGTGCGGGCCCCCGTCAATTCCTTTGAGTTTTAGCCTTGCGGCCGTACTCCCCAGGCGGGGCGCTTAATGCGTTAGCTTCGGCACGGACGGAGTCGACACCGCCCACACCTAGCGCCCATCGTTTACGGCGTGGACTACCAGGGTATCTAATCCTGTTCGCTCCCCACGCTTTCGCGTCTCAGCGTCAGTACCGTCCCAGAGAGCTGCCTTCGCCATTGGTGTTCTTCCTGATATCTGCGCATTTCACCGCTACACCAGGAATTCCACTCTCCTCTTCCGGACTCTAGCCAGATGGTTTCCAACGACAGCTGGAGGTTGAGCCTCCAGTTTTCACGTCGGACCTACCTGGCCGCCTACACGCGCTTTACGCCCAATGAATCCGGACAACGCTTGCCCCCTACGTATTACCGCGGCTGCTGGCACGTAGTTAGCCGGGGCTTCTTCTGAAGGTACCGTCACCCTCTGGGCTATTCACCCGAGTAGCTTCGTCCCTCCTGAAAGCGGTTTACAACCCGAAGGCCTTCTTCCCGCACGCGGCGTCGCTGCGTCAGGCTTTCGCCCATTGCGCAAGATTCCCCACTGCTGCCTCCCGTAGGAGTCTGGGCCGTGTCTCAGTCCCAGTGTGGCTGATCGTCCTCTCAGACCAGCTACCGATCGTCGCCTTGGTGGGCCGTTACCTCACCAACAAGCTAATCGGCCGCAGGCCCGTCCTCGGTCGGAGGCCGAAGCTACCTTTTCTCGCCGATCCGCAGATCGGAGAGGCCATCCGGTATTAATCCGGGTTTCCCCGGGCTATCCCGGTACCGAGGGTTGGTTGCCCACGTGTTACTCACCCGTTCGCCGCTTTCAGGGGCCCGAAGGCCCTTTCGTCGCTCGACTTGCATGTGTTAAGCGCGCCGCCAGCGTTCGTCCTGAGCCAGGATCAAACTCTCCGTGAAAACCGTTCGCAATCCGTCCGCCGGCGAGGCCGGAGGTCGGGCTGCAAGCTGGTTCAGGAGTTGCTCGCTCGAGGACGGGGCCCCGAGACGAGCGATATGAGCGCCCACGAGCCAAGGCTCGAGGACGTCTCGAACGCGTTGCGCTGCTGAGTTGTCAAAGACCGCGCCACTCCGGCCACTCCATGAAGAAGGCCCCCGACTTCGCGGAGGCCCCCGGTAAACGCATTCTATCCCGCGCTCCTACCGAAGAGGACTCCTTGGTCGATGATGGACAGACTTCAAGGTGCTGGCCCGTGAGGCAGCCGAAGAATGATAGCAGCACGCCGCCGCTTGTCAAGCCGGAGCGGTTCTCAAACCGGATTTCGGGGCTCGGCACCCGGCGGCAGGAAGGTCGCGAACCGACGCTTGCCTGCCTGCACGAAGCGATCCCGCCAGCTGCTCCACCGGCACGCTGAGCTCGGCGACGGGCCGACCGTCCAGCTTGACGGCCCCCTGGGCGATCAGCCGCCTCCCCTCGCTCGCCGACGAGATCCCCATGTATCTGGCCAGCATGCCCGGCAGGTAGACGTCGTCGCCGTCGACGTCCTCGGCCGAGAGCACGATGCACGGCACGTCCTCGGGCGCCTCGTGGCGACGGACAACCCGGGCGAAGTGCTCCTCGGCCGCCGCGGCGGCGCTCTCCCCGTGCGAGCGGGCGACGACGTAGCGAGCGAGCTCGAAGCTTCGCCTCCATCGGGTCGTCGCCGATCTCGGCGGGATCCCGCTCCATCACGAGCCGGTAGTAGTCGGGCAGCAGCTCGTCGGAGATCCGCATCGTGCGCCCGAACTGCTCCTCGGGCGCGTCGGTGAGCCCGATCGTGTTTCCCTTCGACTTGGACATCTTCTCGCCGTCGGTGCCGAGCAGGAGCGGCGTCGTCAGGGCGACCTGGGGCTCGAGGCCGTAGGCCTCCATGACGTCGCGGCCCGTCGAGCAGGTTGTAGAGCTGGTCGGTGCCGCCCAGCTCGACGTCGGCCTGGACCGCGACCGAGTCGTAGGCCTGCATGAGCGGGTAGAGGAGCTCGGAGACCGAGATCGGCGCATTCGCCGCGTAGCGCTTGGCGAAGTCGTCGCGCTCGAGCAAGCGCGCCACGGTGGCCGTTCGGGTCAGGCGCAGCACCGCGGCGAAGTCGAGCTCGCGCAGCCATTCGCCGTTGAAGCGCACCTCGAGCCGCGCCGGGTCGTCGTCGATGATCAGCTTCGCCTGCTCGAAGTAGCGCTCGGCGTTCGCGTCGATCTCCTCGTCGGAGAGCACCGGCCGCTCGGAGGACCGGCCCGACGGGTCGCCGATCCTGGTCGTGTAGTCGCCGACGATGAGCACCCCGACGTGGCCGGCGTCCTGGAACGCGCGCATGCGCTGGAGCGGGATCGCGTGACCGATGTGCATCTCGGGGGAGGTGACGTCGATCCCGAGCTTGACCCGGAGCGGCCGTCCGAGCCCGAGCTTGCGCTCGAGCTCGCCCGCGGGGAGCACGTGGACGGCGTTGCGCGCAAGCTCCTGGACGGTGGACGCCATTCGGCGATGCTAGATGACGGGGCCGCGATAGGATCGGCGCCATGGCCGCCGTCACGATCTACCACAACCCGAACTGAAACTCCTCGGGAAGCGCCCTCGCGGTCGCGAGGGAACTCGGGCTCGACGTCGAGATCGTCGAGTACCTCAAGACGAAGCCCGACAGGGAGACCCTCGAGGGCCTCGTCGGCATGCTCGAGGATCCGGTCGGCGACCTCGTCCGCAAGGACTCGCTCTTTGCGAAGCTCGGCCTCGACGAGTCGGACTACCGGACGCCCGAGGCGGTGGTGGAGCTGCTCGTCGAGCGGCCGCGCCTCATGCAGCGCCCGGTCGTGGTCAAGGACGGCCGCGCCATCATCGGGCGCCCGAAGTCACGCGTCGCCGCCTTCCTCGCCGACCCGTAGGGGCCGGTCCCCGACCGGCCCGATTTCCGAGGGGGCGCCACCGCGCCCGTAGGGGCCGGATCTCGATCCGGCCCGAACTTCTAGAGCCGGCGTAGGCGCTCAGAAGTAGTACGGCGTCAGCTCGAGCGCGCTCAGGCCGTACCAAACGCCGAACGCAAGGCTGAGGAGCCCGAGCACGGGTGCGACCGTGTTGAACGCGACACGGCAGGGCCGGCTGACGAGCGTCGCGCCGAAGCCGCTGGAGAGGATCGTCATCGAGACGGCGGTGAAGACAGCGAGGAGGACGAGCGACGCGGCCGCGACGGCCGTCGACTCGACCGTGGCAACGATGAGAATGCCGACTCCGGCGCTGCCGCCCATGCCGTGCACGAGACCGATGCCGAACGCGCCGAGCGGCGATCGGGCACGGTGCGCATGGGCGTCGTGACCGCCACGCTCCACCGCGTGACCGTGGATGTGACTATGTCTCGCGCTGCCGTGATCGTGCTCGTGAATGTGCAGGGCTCCCTTGCGCCAGCGATAGAGGAGACGCGCGGCGAGGCCCACGATGACGAAGGCAATCGCCACCTCGGCTGCCTGCACGACGCGCTCGGGCAGGTAGCTGTTGAAGAGGACGATCGGCATCCCGAAGGCGAACAGCGTGGTCGCATGCCCCAGGCCCCAGGCGAGCCCGAGCTTCGCGGCAGCTCGGCTGGCGCGCTCCCGTCCCCCTGCAACCAGCGAGGTGACCGCGGCGAGGTGGTCGGGATCGCTCGCGTGGCGCAGCCCGAGCAGCACCGCGGCCAGGAGCACGACCCAGAGGGAGGCGCCGCTGGAGAGCTCCGCGATCTTGTCGTCGAGACCGAACATGCCTGACTCCCCCTTTCGTTGCCGATCCTAGTTCGTCGGCGACATGGACCTGGTTCGCCCTAGGCGACACCCGGCAGCGCTCTGACGGTCATCGCGATTCCGAGCGCGAGGATGACCACGGCGCTGAGGGCCGGTAGCGCGCGGACGACCGGTCCCTGAAAGCTCCTACGGTCGAATGCGCCTCGGGCCTTGATCGCGACGAGACCGATCGCCGAGATCGTGGCTGCGAGGCCCAAAGAGAAAGCGACGATCAGGACGAGCCCGTAGCCGACGCGGTGGAGCGAGATTGCGGCGAGCAGCACGACGAGCGCGCTCGGGCACGGGAGCAGCCCACCCGAGATGCCGACGCCGAGAAGGCCGCGCCAGCCGGTCCCCTCCGCGGGGACGTGGTGATGGTGGCCGTGTCCGTGCGAGTGGCCGTGTTCCTGGCCGTGCTCGTGCCCATGGTCGTGCTCGTGCCCGTGGTCGTGGTCGTGGTCGTGGTCGTGTCGTGGTCATGGGAGTGATCGTGCGGCTGGCCGCCGGACAGACGCCGAGCGCCGCCGCGGACCCAGTCGAGGATCCGCATCCGGAGAACGGTGACGCCGACTCCGACGACGAGGATCGCCGAGGCGAGGTTCATCCACGGGTAGAGATCGTCGGGGACGATGAGCTCCGACAGCCCGAGCGTGATCGCCCCGAGCGCGAAGACGCCGATCGTGTGAGTGACGGTCACGATGAGGCCGAGGTAGAGGGCATGGCGCGAGGTGCCGCGCGTCCCGATGAGGTAGGCGGCCACGATGGCCTTGCCGTGGCCCGGGCTGAGCGCGTGCACCGCTCCCCAGAACATGGCGACGAGCAGCGAGACGACGACGACACCGATCGACAGGCTCTCGCGGGAGATGAGCTCCGTGAAGCCGTTCTCGGTGCTCTCCGATACGCGTACGGGCGACGCGAGCTCGCCACCGCCGGAGAGCGCCGGCGGCGGGCCCGCGAGCGTGCCCGGGGTGACCCGGGCGGTGGCCTGCCGCACGTCGAGCGGGCTCTGCAGGAGATCCTCGGGGTAGGCGCGCAGCTCGTCGCTGACGCTCTCGTCGGGCACGCTGGCCGACGCCACGGCTGCTCCGCCCGTCGCGACGAGGACGATCTCGCGCCAGCCGATCCGCTCGAGGTCGTTCATGTCGGCGTACGTCAGCTCGAGCGGCGATCCGGAATCGGGCAGCTCGCCCGCGTCGAGCACGACCTCGAGGCGCGTCGTCTCGAGGCCGCCGGCGCCGTCCGGGAAGGTCAGCTCGCGCCCGAGCTCACGCAGCGTCACGGGCGGTGCCGGCCACGGTCAGCGACAGGCCGTCGCGGAGAGCGCCGGCCAGGTCGCGCGCGTAGGCCTCCTCGCCCTTCGCCGCAACCTCGTCGCGGTCCTGGAAGGTCGGGATCTCCGCCATGTCGAGCACGTAGCGCAGGTAGAGGCGGTCGCCAGACGCCTCGATGCGCGTGAAATGGTTGACCGTGAAGTTGCCGAGCGGGTGCGCCGAGGCGGCCGCCGGGGCGAGCAGGGCCAGCAGCGCGACGCCGATCGCGATCAGCTTCCTCATGCCTCGTCCTCCTCCAGAATCGCCCGCGCGACCGGCGCGAGCAGCACCGAGAAGCCCGGGTTGGTCTCGAGCGCCATCGCGAGCCAGCGCTCCGCTCCGGCCTCGTTGCCGAGGCAGCGCTCGATCATGCCGCGGTGGAAGTAGAGCGCCGCGTCGACGGTTCCGAGCCGCAGGGCCCGCTTCGACGCACGCCAGCGCCTCCTCGCAGCGCTCGTTGCGGTAGAGCGCCCAGGCGAGCGCGTCGTCCGCCTGGATCGACGGGCGCTCGCCGTGAGCCTGCTCGGCGAGCGCGAGCGCCTCGCCGGCGCGAATGTCGTGGTCCGCGTAGTACACGGCTGTCTCCAGGTCGGTCCGGACGCCGTTCTCGGCGAGCAGCGTCTCGATCGCGTCCATGAGCTCGCGCTGCTCCCGCGCCTGCACGTCCTGGCCCGAGGCCTCGTAGAGATCGCCGAGAGTGGCCACGAACTGGGGCAGTGGATTCGTCTCCGTCGCCTGCAGCTCGAGCTCGATCGCCCTCGCGAGATTCCCTTCGGCTGCCTCGACGTGCGCGAGCGCGTCGAGCGCGAAGACGTAGCCGGGGAGCGCGGTCAGCGCCCGCTCGTACCAGCGGGCTGCCTCCTCGTGGGCGCCCGTGGAGAAGTGGATCTTGCCGAGCTGCGTCATCGCCCAGGCGGCCGGCTCGGCTGAGCCGCGGGCAGCGTCCACCGCGAGCTCCATGGCCTGGATCGAGCCCTCGACGTCACCGAGCAGCTCGCGGCCGTACGAGACCCGCGCGTAGCTCGCGAGGCCGGGCTTCAGGTCGGCCATCCGGTCGAAGGCGGCGAACGCCTCGTCGTAGCGTCCGAGCTCGACGAGGGCGTCGCCGATGACGCCGTAGCTGCGTGCGGTGTCGGGAGAGAGCGCGCGGGCCCTCTCGCCGAGCTCGAGAGCCTGCTCGAAATCATGGCGGGCGAGCGCGAGCGAGCCGAGGCCGCTCGTCGCGAGCAGGTCGTCGGGAGCGAGAGCGAGGGCCTCCTCGAGCACCCCCTCGGACTTCGTGTAGTAGACGGGGTCGCCGGTCTCGCGAGCTCGCTGCTGGTAGGCGAGCCCGAGCAGCGTGAGCGACTTGACGTCGTCGGGGTTCTCGCGGAGCGACTGCTGCAGCCTCGCCACGAGGCTCTCGCTGTCGCCGAGCGAGAATCCGGCGAGCGCCGAGTCGACCGCCTCCGCCGGAGCGGCGGCGGCTGCGGGCGGTCGCGCACCCGCACCGTCGTCGCGAAGGACGCCACCCAGGAGCCCACCGACTGCTGCGACCGTCGCGATGGCTGCCACCGCCCCGATTCGCCTCGCTCCAAACTTCATCGCTCTCCCTCGCTTGCTCGAGTTGGTGTGGGGGCCCTGTGGCGGGCCCCCACACCCATTGACTTACGGAGTCGTCGGCTGCAGGTCACCGTGGCTGTTCGTGAAGCCCTGGTGGGGCAGCGCGACGTACGGGAACGCCGACTGGTAGGGCTTGTCGTTCCCGTTCACGCCGTCGCCGAGCACGACCGGCCAGTACTGAGGCGTGAAGAACGCGCCCTCGAGACCGTTCTCGGCGAGGTCGATCACGTCGTCGATCAGCCGGCGCCCGTTCGGCCAGCCCGCGGCATCCGCAGGCGTGGCGGCCACCGTGAGCCGGTTCGGGCTCGCGGCCGGCGGGATCGTCAGGTTGAGCCGGAGCATGTCCGCGTTCGAGCCGAGCGCGTTCAGGTTCGGCAGCCCGCTGTGGAAGATCGCGAGCAGGTCGGTCCGCCCCGTCGTCGGGATCTGCAGCCCGAAGAGGCTGTTGATCACCGGCGCCAGGATCGGCTCGGTGAGGTACCGGTTGAACTGCGCGTCCCTGTTGGGGCTGAGGCGGTTCCAGCGGTCCTTCAGGTTCGTCGGGACGATGAGCTCGTTCATGAGCGGGTTACCGAGGCGGGAGACCTGCACCCACCGGTTCCCGTTGCTGACCGACGTAGTTCGCCGGCCGGTAGGCCGCCGCCCACACGCCGATGACGTCGCCGTCGCCCTTGACCTCCGAGATCGGAAGCTGCAGCGCGGTGGCGTGGACGTTGAAGCCGGCGAACGAGTCGATGCCGCCGCCGTTCTGGCCCGTGCTGTCCGGGAACGGGCGGATCGTCACCGAGTCGAACGCGGCCGCGATGTCACCGAAGAACGGATCGTCGGCCTGACCGGTGAAGACCTTGCCGCCGCCGGGCAGCGACTTGATCTGCGAGCTGAAGATCGAGCTGTAGTTCGGGGTGAACTTGGGGCCGATGTTGTTCGGGCCCACGGTCAGGTTACGCGTGAGAACCTGCGCCCGGCCGTTCTCGATCTTCGTCAGCGTTCCGCGCTGGCAGGTGCCGCTGGTGCAGCCGAGCGGCCCGAAGAACGCGTCCGGGTTGTCACGGAACTCGAAGCGGTATGTGATGTCCGCCTTCGCGTCGCCCGTGTTGTCGATCTTGATCTCGTAGCGGGCGTTCTCGGAGAAGCCGTACCAGTTCGGGCCGGCCGACGGCTCCTCGAACGGGATCCAGTCGGCGATCAGCGTCACCGAGTCCGGATCGTCGGGGCTGACGAACGCGTAGAGGTCCGTCACGTCCGCCGTCTGATCCTGCGAGATCAAGGGTGCCTCACGATGGCTTGCCGCGTTCGTCGGCTCCGGGGCCGGGCCCCGTGTCAGCGCGACGGTGAGCGCAAGCGCTCCGGCTGCCACTCCGAGGAGCGCGAGGGTCGCTTTCTTCCTCACTCCCCCTCCTTTCGGTCGTTTGCCTTCCATCTCCACTGCGCGATTCAGCCCGGACCCGCGGTGTCCGGGCCGCCCCTTGTTCGCCCTCGCTACGAGTTCGGTTCAGGTCCCGGGACGCCCAAACCGGATGCGCCCGGCAGGCGAATACGTCCCAATGGAACGAGGGCGGGCCATACTAGGGATGCCTCCCGCGCGCCCTGCTCGTCGCGGGGGGCGTCGACCGATGCCGAAGGACCTCGCCCACCTCTCGGACGAAGCCCTCGTCGCGCTGCTCGTGCGCTCCGATCACGTGGCGCTGGCCGAGCTCTACGACCGCTACGGAAGGGTCGCCTACAACCTCGCCTTCCGCGTGCTTCGAGACCCGGCGCTCGCGGAGGACGCCGTCCAGGAGGGGTTCCTCGCCGTGTGGAGATCGGCCGGCCGTTTCGTGCCCGAGCGCTCCAAGGCGAGCACGTGGATCCTGACCCTCGTTCACCGGCGCGCGGTGGATCTCGTGCGGCGCGAGGAGCGGCGCCGCGCCGAGCCTCTCGACGAGGCACTCGAGCCGGCGGGCGACGACACCGACGAGACCGCCTGGCTGCGGTTCGAGCGCGAGCGCGTCCAGGCCGCCCTCCGGCAGCTCCCGGATCAGCAGCGCGAAGCGCTCGAGCTCGCGTACTACGGCGGGTTCACACAGTCGGAGCTGGCGGAGAGGCTGGGCCAGCCGCTCGGTACGATCAAATCAAGGATGTTTGCGGGCCTGGCGCGCATGCGCGAGCTGCTCGCCGACGCCGCCCAGGAAGGGCACCAATGGAAACCGAGATCCACGAGCTGACCGCCGCCTACGCGCTCAACGCGCTCGATCCCGACGAGGAGCGGGCGTACGAGGAGCACCTGCGGCACTGCCCGCGCTGCCGGGAGGATCTCGGCGGGCTGCAGGAAGCCGCCGCGGCGCTCTCGTACCTCGCGGAGGGCCCCGCGCCGCCGCACGATCTCGGCGACCGGATCGTCGCCGCTGCGCTCGCCGAGCGCCCCAACGTGGTCCCGCTGCGCCGCCGCTGGACCACGCCCGCCCTCGCGGCGGCGGCGGCCGCAGCCGCCGGTATCGCGATCGGGGTCGGCATCTGGGCCTCCTCCCTCTCGGGCGAGCTCTCGGACGAGCGCGACGTGCTCGCGCTCGTGGCCGACCAGAACGCGACCCACGTCCCGGTCGAGGGCGCGAACGGCACGCTCGTGGTCGACCAGGACGGCCAGGCGGCGCTCCTCTTCACCGGTCTCGAAGAGGCTCCCGAGGGCAAGGACTACCAGGTGTGGGTGATCGAGGGCGACACGCCGCCGCGGCCGGCCGGCATCTTCGAAGGCGGCGAGGGCACCTCCGTGGTGCCGGTCGAGCAGCCCGTGCCGGCCGGATCGGTCGTAGCCGTGACCGTCGAGGCGGACGGCGGCGTCGACGCGCCCACCACCGACCCGTTCGCCGTCGCCCAGCAGGTCTAGACGGGCGTCAAGGTGCGGCTCGGGCCGCACCTGCCGGTAGAATCTTGCGGTCGTGCTCCGCCGACGACGCTCTGACACCGCGCCGAAGCGGCCCCGGCGCCGCATCCGCAAGCTCAGGCTCCTTCTCCTGCTCACCGTGCTGGGGCTCTGCGGCCTGGCGGCCTTCGCCTTCGGCTTCGTGACCGCCATCGCCTCGGATATCCCGTCGATCGACCCGGCCAACTCCGACAACCGCGTCGAGCAGAACGGCTACATCTACGCCGCCGACGGTCAGATCCTGGCGGTGCTGCGCGGAGACGAGGCCCGCACCATCCTCGGTTCCGACGAGATCGCGCCGATCATGAAGCAGGCGATCGTCGCGGTCGAGGACCGGCGCTTCTACGAGCACCGCGGCGTCGACCTGCGCGGCATCTTCCGGGCCGTGTGGGCCGACATCCGCAACAAGGAGATCGTCCAGGGCGGCTCGACGATCACACAGCAGTTCGTCAAGAACACGTACATCAAGCCCGAGCGGACGGTCAGCCGGAAGCTCAAGGAAGCAGCCCTCGCGTGGCAGCTCGAGCGCCGCTGGTCGAAGGACCGGATCCTCACCGCCTACCTGAACACGATCTACTTCGGCAACGGCGCCTACGGAATCGGCATGGCCGCCCGCGTGTACTTCGACAAGCACGCGCGCGACCTCACGCTCGCCGAGGCGGCGCTGCTCGCCGGAATCCCGGTGAACCCCACCGCGTACGACCCGGTCGCGAACCCCACGAGCGCCAAGGGCCGCCGGGACACCGTGCTGACCCTCATGTTCGGCCAGGGCCTGATCACCAGGGAGCAGTACGAGGTGGCGCGTGAGGCGCCCCTGCCGAGCCCCGACCAGGTCCACCTTCCGGGCACTCGCGGCCCGGCGCAGTACTTCGCCGAGTACGTGAAGAGCCAGCTCATCCCGTACTACGGCTCCGGCAAGGTCTTCGGAGGCGGGCTCAAGGTCCACACGACGATCGACCTCGAGATCCAGACGGCTCGCACGCGAGGCGATCGACAAGTGGCTGCCCGAGCCGGACGGGCCGCAGGCGGCGCTCGTCGCCATCGATCCGCGTACGGGCGACATCCTCGCGATGATCGGCGGCACGAGCTTCTCGAAGAGCGAGTTCAACCTCGCCGTCCAAGGCGAGCGGCAGCCCGGCTCGTCCTTCAAGCCGTTCGTGCTCGCGACCGCGCTCGCGCAGGGGATCTCCCCCTCGACGACCTACGTGTCGAGGCCACAGGTGATCTCGCTCGACGACAAGCTCTGGGCCGTGAGCAACTACGAGGGCCAGTACCTCGGCACGATCGATCTCCGGGAGGCGACCGTCGAGTCCGACAACACCGTGTACGCGCAGCTGACGGCGCAGCTCGGCCCGAAGAACATCGTCCGCATGGCGCACCGGCTCGGCATCCAGAGCCAGCTCGACAGCTTCCTCGCCATCGGGCTCGGATCGGAGGCCGTCAACCCGCTCGAGATGGCGCGCGCGTTCGCGACGTTCGCGAACGGAGGCGTGCGTGTCGACGGCTCGGTGCTCGGGAACCTGCCGCGCGCCGTTCGGGCCGTCGAGGACGGCGATCGCCTCGAGCGCAACGCGCCGGTCGGGCGCCGCATCCTCGACGAGAACGTGGACGCGATGATCACGTCCATCCTCCAGGACGTCGTCCGCACGGGCACTGGTACGCGCGCCGCGCTCGACGACCGGACGGTTGCCGGCAAGACCGGGACGACCGAGCAGTACGGCGACGCCTGGTTCGTCGGGTTCACCCCGCAGCTCGCGGTCGCGGTATGGGTCGGCTATCCGGATCGGCTGCAACCCATGCTGCGCGAGTTCGGCGGCAGGCCCGTGGCCGGCGGAACCTATCCGGCGGCCATCTTCAAGACCTTCACGAAGAGCGCGTTCGAGTACATGGAACGCGCGAAGGGGTACACGCCGCAGCCGCTGGTCTTCCCGCAACCGTCGTACCCGTACGCGACGGCGCTCTCGATCGTGAACCGCGACGGTGAGCTCATGCGCGACAACGGGCAGTGCAAGGACGTCCACACGATCGTCTTCTTCAGCGGCTTCGAGCCCCCGACGGCGCCCTGCAAGCCGAACGAGGTGGAGGTGCCGAACGTCGTCGGCGCCTCCGTCGAGGACGCGGTCGCCCGCCTACGCGACCAGCCGCTCTTCGCCACCGTGCTGTACGACGAGCTCCGGCCCGGTCAGAAGGCCGGCGTCGTGATCTCCCAGGAGCCGGCGGGCGGGACGCTGGGCGCGCTCGACAGCGTCACGCTCATCGCCGCCAAGCCTTTGCCCGGCGGCAATGTGGGAGTCGTCCCTCGTCTCGTCGGGCTCACGCTGCCCCAGGCGCTCGAGCGGCTGGAGGAGAACGACCTCGAGGCGGTGGTGCAGGCGCTGACACGCGGCGAGCCGGGCGTGATCGAGAGCCAGCTCCCGATCCCCGGGCGCGGAATCTCGCTCGACGAGACGATCACGCTCTGGGTCGGGTCGTAGGAGCCTCAGAGACCGCGCGCGACAGGAAGCGACTTCCGCGCTCGCAGTAGCGCCACGGGAGCTCCGCCGCTCGTGTGATCCCGACCCGCGGCCCGCGCGCGAGCTCGACCGCCCCGGCGCCGTCGAGCACGGCGAACGGCGGCTCGTCGAGCGCCAGGCCGTCGTGCTCGCCCGGTAACGCCGAGCGCCTGGCAGAGGCGTCCCGGCCCGGCGCAGAGAAGGCGCCGGTCGCTCATGCCGCGGCGAGCCGCCATCGTCTCGAGCCCGTGCGTCGGCTCGAGCGCCCGCACGAGCGCGGCCGAGGCGCCCGCGCAGACGAGGTTGGCGCACCAGTGGATCCCGTACGAGCGGTAGACGTAGACGTGGCCGGGAGGGCCGAACATCGACCGCGTCCTCGCCGTCTCGCCACGGTAGCTGTGGCTCGCAGGGTCGGTCGGGTCGTAGGCCTCGACCTCGACGATGCGCCCGCCTACGCCGTCGACGAGCAGGGTGCAGCCGATGAGCTCCGGAGCGACCTCGTGGACCGAGCGCGCGAAGAAGTCCCGGCGCAGCAGGCCGGGAGCCCGTTTCACTCCTCGAAGAGCCGCTCGGCCTCGCCGGGCATCGCGGTCGCCTCCAGCAGGCGGCGCGCGTGGCGGGCCAGGTCGTCGAGATCGACGCCCGCCTCGGCCTTGATCGAGCGGCGCAGCATCGGGCCGGCCCGCTCGGCGTCGGCTGCCACGCGCTCGGCCAGAGCGACCGCCTGGTCGACGAGGCCCGAGGCCATCGCGTCGCGCTGCCCCATGTCGACGAGGATCGTGCGCTCGGTGCGCGACGCCACGATCGGCTCCGGGATCCCTTCCACCCAGACGAGCGTCCGGCGCCCCGAGCCGCGCTGCTCGTCCGTGATCGGCTCGAGCGCGTAGATCCGGTCCGAGCGGACGAACTTGCCGAAACCGAGGAAGACCATCTTGGGCGCGTCCGCCATGACGCCGGATTATCGCACCGCGACGCGCGCGGCGGGCCCGAGCGGCGTTATCCGCTCCGCCGCGAGCGCCTCGGACGGGCGGCGACGACTCGCTCCTGCTGGCCGGGCGCGATCTCGGTGAAGAACGGCAGCGCGAGCAGACGCCGGCTCGCCTCCTCCGAGACCGGCAGCATGCCCTCCCGGTAGCCGAACCGCTCGCGCATGTACGGCTGCAGGTGGATCGAGGGCAGGTAGCGCGCGGTGCCGATCCCGCTCTCGGCCAGGCGCGCGATGACGAGCTCGCGGTCGATGGCCGCCGGCAGCCGGACCGGGTAGACGAACCACGAGCGGCGGTGGTCCGCGTCGTCGGGGCACAGCGGCTCGACGCCGTCGAGCGCGCGCGAGCAGCTCCGCGTAGCGGGCCGCGGCCGCCGAGCTGAGGCGCGAGGATCTCGTCGAGCTTCTCGACCTGGGCGAGGCCCACCGCGGCGGAGAGGTCGTCGAGGCGGTAGTTGTAGCCGAAGCCGGGCATGCTCGAGCCAGCCGCCCGAGTCGGCGCGGCCCTGGTTCGCAAGGCTCTTGAGCAACCGCCATTCCGCCTCCGAGTGGACGGCGATCGCGCCACCCTCCCCGGTCGTCACCTGCTTGTTCGGGTAGAAGGCGAACACGGCCGGGTGCTCGTAGGAGCCGATCGGCCGTCCGCGGTACTCGGCGCCGAGCGCCTCGCAGGCGTCCTCGATCAGTGCCAGCCCGTGCCGCCCGGCGAGCTCGCGCAGAGCCTCGAGCTCGCAGGGGAAGCCGAAGATGTCGACGGCGAGGATCGCCTTCGTCCGCTGCGTGATCGCCGCCTCCACCGCCGCCGGGTCGAGGTTCAGCGTCACGCGGGTCGACGTCGGCGAAGACCGGCGTCGCGCCCTCGTAGAGAACGCAGTTCGCCGAGGCGACGAACGAGAACGGCGAGGTGATCGCCTCGTCGCCGGGCCCGAGGCCGGCGAGGCGGACGCAGAGGTGGAGCCCCGCCGTGCCGCTCGAGACCGCGGCCACGAAGGGCGCGCCGACCCGCTCGGCGAGGGCGTGCTCGAAGCGCTCGATCATGGGCCCGAGCGCGAGCCGCCCGGAGCGGAGCGCCTCGAGGACGAGCTCCTCCTCTCTCGCGCCAACCCACGGGCGCGAGAGCGGGATCGGCTCGCCCGAGGGCGTCAGCTGCCCGGGACCGGCGAGGGCTTGGGGACGTGCTCGAGCCACTCGGAGTAGCGCTCGACCGGCCCGTGACCGTCTTCAGGTACGTCTCCTGGATCGCCTTCGTGACGGGCCCGGGATCGCCGATCTCGACGTCGTCGACGGCGCGGATCGGCGTCACCTCGGCCGCCGTGCCCGTCATGAAGAGCTCGTCGGCCATGTAGAGGTCGGTGCGGATCAGCGGCTTCTCGCGCAGCTCGTAGCCGAGGTCGCGGGCGATCTGGATGACGGCGAGCCGCGTTACCCCCTGCAGGATCGACGCGGACAGGTCGGGCGTGGCGATCACGCCGTCCTTGACGACGAAGATGTTCTCGCCCGAGCCGTCGCCCACGTAGCCGTCCTCGGTCAGGAGCAGCGCCTCCTCGTACCCGGCGCGGTTCGCCTCCATGACCGCGAGCATGGAGTTGAGGTAGACGCCGGTCGCCTTGGCGGCGTGCGGGATCGTGTTCGGCCCGACCCGCCGCCAGGTCGAGATCTTGGCGCGGATCCCCTTCTCCAGCGCCTCGGCGCCGAGGTAGGTGCCCCACGGCCAGCTCATGATCGCGACGTACGACCGGGTTCTCGCGTGGCGGCACCCCGAGCGTGCCGTAGCCGTAGAACGCGATCGGCCGGATGTAGCACGCCGGCAGCCCGTTCACGGAGAGGAGCTCGTGGGTCGCCGCGATCAGCTCGTCGACCGAGTACGGCAGCGTCATGTAGATCAGGCGGGCCGACATCTCGAGCCGCTGATGTGGTCGGTCAGCCTGAAGACCGCGGGCCCGCGCGGCGGTCTCGTAGCAGCGAATGCCCTCGAAGACGCCGGAGCCGTAGTGGAGGCCGTGCGCGCCGACATGGACGGTCGCGTCGTCCCAGTCGACGAGCTCGCCGTTCAGCCAGATCTTCTCGGTGGGCTCCATGGGGCGGAGTCTAACGGGCGGGTGCTCCGATTCAGCTCGCGCCGAGACTGGCGCCGGCTTGACTGCTGCGTTATCCGCGAAGACCCTTGACCCCGTCATCGAGTCTGCGCTAGGCGTCGACCAGACGTACGGCGCGCGTGCAGACGGACGAGCTCCGACGGGCGCGAGGCCGGCCATGTGGCGATCGGAGCCGGCGCCGGTCCAGACGACGCTCCAGCCGAGCAGCGTCCGGTCGACGAGGACTCGCCCGATCCTGGGCAGGGCGAACGGCGCGACGCCGCCCAGCTGGTAGCCGGTCGTCTCGCGCACGACCGCGGCCGGGGCCATGCGCGCCGAGGAGGCGCCCACGATGGCCGCGATCTTGCCCGGGTCGGCGCGTCGCGAGCCGGGCACCAGCGCGAGAACCGGCTTGCCGTCGCAGAGGAAGACGAGCGACTTGACGATCTGGTCGAGCTCGCAGCCGATCGCGCCCGCGGCGTCGGTCGCGGTCGGCGTTCCCGAGCGGAACTCCTGCAGGCGTGCCTCCGCCTTCGCCTCGGCGAGGAACCGGGCGACGCGGGCGACTGGCTCCGGGAGGGGCTGACGGATCACGACGTCAGCGTGATCATGCGGACGTCCAGGAGGCCGGGCTCGGCGACGAGCGCCGCAGACAGCGCTGCGGGAAGCGGCGTGTCGACGGTCAGCACCATGAGCGCGTTGCCGCCCGGCTTGTTGCGGGAGACGGCCATCGTGGCGATGTTGACGCCGCCCTCGCCGAGCATGGTGCCGACGCGGCCGATCCGGCCCGGCTGATCCGCGTTGATGACGAAGACCATGTGCGGCTCCAGCTCGATCTCGATCTCGTAGCCGAGCGCGTGCACGAGCCGGGCGCGGTGATCGGCGCCGATCGTCGTCCCGGCGACGACGACCTCGCGCGGGCCGGCCACCGCGGTCGCCTGGATCAGGTTCGTGAAGTCGCGCGAGGCTCGGGCGCTCTCCTCGCGCACCTCGATTCCGCGCTCCCGGGCGACCACGGGCGCGTTGACCTCGTTCACGGGCTCCTCGAAGCGCCCGCTCAGGGCGCCCTTCAGCGCGGCGAGCGTGAGCAGGCGGGTGTCGTGCTCGGCGAGCTCGCCGTGATGGGCGAACTCGAGCCGCTCGACGGCGCCGCCGGCGAGCTCGAACGCGAGCTCGCCGAGCTTCGCGGCGAGCGGCAGGAAGGGCCCGAGGAACGCGAGCTCCTCGGGGGCGATCGCCGGTACGTTGACGGCGTTCGACGCGAGCCGTCCCTCGAGGACCGCGGCGACCTGCTCCGCGACGATCACGCCGGCCCGATCCTGCGCCTCCTGGGTCGAGGCGCCGAGGTGGGGAGTCAGGACGACGTTGTCGAGCTCGAGCAGCGGCCCCGAGTACGGCTCCTGCCCGAAGGTGTCGATCGCCGCACCGGCGACGTGCCCCGAGCGCAGCGCCTCGATCAGCGCCGCCTCGTCCACGAGCTCGCCGCGGGCGGCGTTGACGATGCGGACTCCGTCCTTGGCGAGCTCGAGCTCGCGCCGCCCGATCAGGTTTCGCGACTCGGCCGTGAGCGCGGTGTGCAGGGTCACGAAGTCCGACACCTCGAGCAGGCCCTCGAGCGAGGCAACGTGCTCCACGCCCGCCTCGCGCATGCGCTCGGCCGCGACGAACGGGTCGAAGGCGACGACGTGCATCGCCAGGCCGCGGGCCCGCCGGGCCACCTGCTGGCCGATGCGGCCGAAGCCGACGACGCCGAGCGTCTTCTCGGCCAGCTCGATTCCCGCGAAGCGGGAGCGCTCCCACCGTCCATCCTTCAGCGCTGCGTGCGCCTGCGGGATCGAGCGTGCCAGCGCGAGCAGGAGACCGATGGCGTGCTCGGCCGCCGAGACGACGGTGGACTCCGGCGCGTTGACGACGAGAATGCCGCGCTTCGTCGCCGCGTCGACGTCCACGTTGTCCACCCCGACGCCCGCCCGGCCGATCACGCGAAGCCGCGCCGCCTGCTCGAGCAGCTCCGCCGTCACCCTGGTCGCGCTGCGAACGATGAGCCCGTCGTAGGCGCCGATGCGCTCCTCGAGCGCGCCGTCGAGCTCGACGTCGACGTCGAAGCGGTCCCGCAGCAGGTCGACGCCCGCCTCGGCGATGCGCTCGCGGACGAGGACTCGCGGTCGCTCGCTCACGTCTCCGGCGGTCGTTCACGCCCGCACTGCGCCGGCGTAGGCATTTCGGGCCGCCTCGGGCCCGGCGCCGGGATCGATCGACACGCCGCTCGTGGCGAGCGCCAGCCCGAGCGCCTCGAGCGCGGCGGCGACGTCGTCGAGGCCCACGTAGCCGATGTGCCCGATGCGCACGATCTTTCCCTTCAGCTCTCCCTGACCGCCGGCGACCGTGACGCCGGACCGCTCCCGCATCGCGCGGACGACCGCCGCGCCGTCGACTCCCTCGGGGACGCGGATCGCGGTGACGACCGCGGAGCGATCCTCGTCCGGCGAGAACAGCTCGAGGCCGAGCGCCTTGACGCCGGCGCGGCAGGCGAGCGCCAGCCGCCGCGATCGCTCCCAGGCCGCCTCCAGGCCGTCAGCCAGAAGCAGGTCGAGTGCCACGTCGAGGCCTCGGATCAGCGTGATCGCCGGCGTGAACGGGGTGAGGGTCTCGGCCTGCGCGCGAAGGGCATGCTCCCAGTCGAGGTAGTACCGCGGCGAGCTTGCCCGGCGCGACGCCTCGAGCGCGGCGGCGGTGGGCGACGCCAGGGCCAGCCCGGGCGGCGTCATGAGCGCCTTCTGCGAGCCGGACACGACCACGTCGATGCCCCAGGCGTCTTGCTCGAGCGGGATCGCGCCGAGGGACGAGATCGCGTCGACGACGCGTGAGGACGCCCGCGGCACGCGCTCGCTCTGCGATCGCGCGCACGTCGGAGACGACGCCGGTCGAGGTCTCCGCATGCGTGCAGAACAGCGCCGTCACGCCGGCGCACGCGGCGAGGCGCTCGCCCACGTCCTCGGGCCTCGGCGTCTCGCCCCACGCGTACCGGAGCTCGACGACCTCGCGCGCCGTAGCGGCGCGCGATCACGCTCCAGCGCTCGCCGAAGTGGCCCGCCGACACCACGAGGACGCGGTCGCCGGGCGAGACGAGGTTCGCGACGGCGGACTCCATCGCGCCGCTGCCGGACGTGGTCAGGAGGACGGCGTCGCTCCGCGAGCGGAAGACCTCCGGCAGCCGTGCGAGCACACGCTCGAGCACGGGCCGGAACTCGGGCCCGCGGTGGTAGACGAGCGGCTCGGCCATCGCAGCCTCCACCTCCGGCGGAATCGGCGTCGGGCCGGGAGTCATCAGGTAGCCGGGCTCGGGCATTCCCTCTGAGGGTACCCGGGCGGCCGCGGAGCGGATCAGTCGGCCGGGGCGAGCGCAGGACGACGGCGAGCGGCGGCTCGCGACGACGGCGCAGGTGGAGAAAACGGTAGACGACGGATCGGAGATCGAACCCGAGGGCTGGAGTCGGGCCGCAGTACGCTAACGGCGGTGGAGACCTTGCTCGCCTTCGCCGCGGCCCTGCTCGCATTGCGACTGGCCGGCGGCCTCGCAACGCGCTGGCGGGAGCAGCGCGTCCCCCAGCTCGCAGCCTGGTCGGCGGGCCTGGTGGCATACGCCCTCGCGGCGGCCGCGCTCGCCTGGGGCGCCGCCGCCGGCTGGGACGACCGCGCGTTCCGCGTGTACTACCTGTTCGGCGGTCTCTTGACGGCGCCCCTGCTCGGTATCGGCTCGCTCCTGCTGATCGGCTGGCGCCTGGCCGCACCGCTCGGCCTCCTCTACACGGGGCTGGCGGTCGGCATCGCGCTCGCCGTGCCCATCGTCGAGCCGGTCTCCGGATCGTCGATCCCGGAGGCGCAGGCGCACCTCGACCTGATCCCTGCGCGCCTGGTCGCGATCCTCGGCAACACGATCGGCACGGCAGCGGTCGTGGTGGTCGCGCTCGCCACGCTGCGCCGCCGTCCGCTCGGGAACGCGCTCGTCCTTGCCGGCGTCGCGACCGCCGCGGCGGGGAGCGCCGTCGCCGGCCTCGGCGAGGCCGAGTCCGCGGTCTTCATCGCCGTCGCGGCCGTGCTCCTCTACGCCGGCTTTCTCGGCGCGAGCGGCGCCCGCGTGTCCTGGCCGCGGCTGCGCGATCGGGGCTCCGCCTTGCGCGATCGCGGCTCGACGGCCTGAAGCGCCGGGGCTCGGCGGGCCGGATCAGATCCGGCCCCTACAACCTGCGGGCGACGACCACGAGCCGGGTCTCGCGCGTCAACGGCTCCTCGGCGAAGCTGCCGAAGCACTCGATCCGCCCGAAGCCGGCCTGCTCGAGCAGGCGCACGAGCTCGGTCGCCGTGTAGACCCGGAGACTGTGGCGCCGGTGCCGGGGGACGCCGTCGTCCCCGATCAGCGTATGCGTCGCCTCGACGATCCCGGTCACGAGGTCGAAGCGACGCTCCTCGAAGAAGACGGCGCCATCCGGCAGGTGTTCCCAGTCCCGCTCGCGGAGGATCCACGCGAGCCGATCGCGATGCATCGTGTCGATGACCAACGCCGCGTCGGGCCTGAGCACCCGCCAGAGCTCGCGGAGCACCGCCAGATCCCCGTCGTCGCCCCAGTAGCCGATCGAGCTGAAGAGGTTGAGCGCGCAGTCGAACTCCCCGTCGGCGAAGGGAAGCTGGCGCAGGTCGCCTTCGACGAGGACGGGATTGTCCCTCGAGCCGGCCCGGGCCCGCGCCGCCTCCAGCTGATCTGCCGACAGGTCGACGCCTACCACGTCGTAGCCGGCGTCGGCGAGCGGGATCGAGTGGCGACCGAAGCCGCAGGGCGCATCGAGCACGCGGGCGCCGGGAGCGACGCCGGCGAGCGCCACCGCGGCGAGCGCCTCGTCCCTGGAGGCCTCGTCCGTGAGCTTCGGGCCGTACGACTGCAGGTAGTCGCTATCGAAGAAACCGCGCCACCAGTCGGCGGGCGCCGTCACGCCTTCAGCTTCTCGCGCAGGCGCTCGTTGACGACTTTCGGGTTCGCTTTGCCCTCGGTCGCCTTCATCACCTGACCCACGAAGAAGCCGAGCAGCCCGTCCTTGCCACCGCGGTAGGCGTCGACCTGGCCCGGGTTTGCGGCCAGGATCGCTTCGATGACGGGGTCGAGCTCGGCCGAGTCGGAGACCGCCTCCTGGGCGAGGTAGGCGTCGGCCGTGAACCCCGGCGCGCCCGCGTTCGAGATCGCCTCGTCGAACGCCGTGCGCGGGATGCGCTCGCGAGCGTCGATCAGCCGTCCGAGCTCGACCGGATTCACGGCATCCGGGTCGATGCCGGCGCCCGCGAGCTGGTTCATCACGACGTTGGCAACCGCGCGCCGGTCGCCCGTGACCCGCTCGTAGAGGCGATCGCGCGAACTCGTCACGAGACCCTCTGCGAGCTCGAAGCCGACCTCCTGCTCGAGCCGCCGTATCCGTGCGCCGGGCAGCTCCGGCAGCTCGCCACGCAGGCGCTCGACGAGCTCGGCCGACGGCTCGACCGGGACGAGGTCCGGCTCCGGGAAGTACCGGTAGTCGTCCGCCTCCTCCTTGCTGCGGTGCGGCGTCAGCGAGTCCGACTCCGCGTCGTAGTCGTACGTCGCCTGGGCGACCGTACTCGCCCGCCTCGTGCAGCGCGATCTGCTCGCGGACGGCCGCCTCGATCC
Source organism: uncultured Thermoleophilia bacterium (assembly GCA_963838105.1). Classification (GTDB taxonomy): domain Bacteria; phylum Actinomycetota; class Thermoleophilia; order Gaiellales; family Gaiellaceae; genus CAWJNF01. The sequence continues at coordinate 55,218 of CAWIQC010000027.1, forward strand.
CCCGGCCGATGAAGCTGAAGGAGTTCATGTTCTTGATCTCCCACCGCGTTCGGAGACCGGTCTCGCCGACCTCGCGGACGGAGACGTTGGCGTCGCAGCGCAGCGTTCCCTTCTCCATCTCCGCGTCCGAGATGCCCAGCTCGACGATCGACTGGCGAAGGAGCTGCAGGAACCGGCGTGCCTCGTCGGCGGCGCGGAGATCCGGCTCGGTGACGATCTCGACGAGCGGGGTTCCGCCGCGGTTGAAGTCGACGAGCGTCGCCTCCGCGCCGACGATGCGGCCGGCAGCGCCTCCGACGTGGACGCTCTTCGCCGCGTCCTCCTCGAGGTGGACGCGAACGATCCCGACAGCTGCGTCGCCGTCCTCGCGCGGGACGGCGACACGGCCTCCGATGCACAGCGGCTCGTCGTACTGGGAGATCTGGTAGCCCTTCGGAAGGTCCGGGTACCAGTACTGCTTGCGGTGGAAGACGGCTCGCTCGGCGATCCGGCAGCCGAGGGCGAGCCCGAGCTTGACAGTCCATTCGATGCGCCAGCCGGTTCGGCACGGGCAGGGCACCGGGGTGCGCGAGGCAGACCGGGCAGGTACGGGTGTTCTCGGCGTCGCCAAAGCCCGTGGCGCAGCGGCAGAACATCTTCGTCCTCGTCTTCAGGTGGACGTGGATCTCGAGCCCGACGACCGTCTCCCACGCGCTCACGTCCCTGGCCCCCTTCGGCCTGAGCGCGGCGGAGCCGCGCTCCGCCGAAGGGTGACACCGCTGGCGGCAGGATGCAGCGCTCCGCGCTCCCATCCTCCTTTGCCAGCGGCGTCCCAGAGACGTGAGTCATCGCAGCCGTCCCGGGACGACGTCGAAGCCGAGGGCGCGCTCGAGCGCGTGCGCGGTACGGAAGAGGAGGTTCTCGGAGAACTGCGGCCCGATCAGCTGCAGGCCGACGGGAAGTCCTTCCGAGAGCCCGCACGGGATAGACAGCCCGGGCAGCCCCGCCATGTTCGGCGGGATGGTGAGCACGTCGCAGAGGTACATGGCCAGCGGGTCGGCCGTCTTCGCGCCGAGCTCGAACGCCACCGTCGGCGACGTGGGCGAGAGCAGGACGTCGAAGCGCTCGAACGCCGCGGCGTGCTCCTCCTTGATGATCGTTCGTACCTTCTGCGCCTGCCCGTAGTAGGCGTCGTAGTAGCCGGCCGACAGCGCGTACGTGCCGAGCATGATGCGACGCCGGGGCTCGGCGCCGAAGCCTTCCCACCGGGTGCGCTCGTACATGTCGGTGAGGTCCGACGCGTCGGGGGCGCGGTATCCGTAGCGGACCCCGTCGTAGCGGGCGAGGTTCGAGCTCGCCTCGGCCGGAGCGATGAGGTAGTAGCAGGCGAGGCCGTACTCGACCGACCTCGGGAGGCTCACCTCGCCGAGCTCCGCGCCGAGGCTCTCGGCGTGCGCGATCGCCTTCTGTACGGCGGCCTTCACGCCCGGCTCGATCCCTTCGGCCTCGTTGAGCTCGGTCGGCACGCCGATGCGCAGCCCCTTCAGATCCTCTGCCGTCGGAAGCTCGACCTCCTCGGGGAGCTCGACGGTCGTCGAGTCGTACGGGTCGCGGCCCGCGACGATCGAGTAGAGGAGCGCGTTGTCGCGCACGTTCTTGGTCAGCGGCCCGACCTGGTCGAGGCTCGACGCGAAGGCGACGATGCCGTAGCGCGACACCGTGCCGTAGGTCGGGCGCAGGCCGACGAGGCCGCAGAGCGCGGCCGGCTGCTTGATGGAGCCGCCGGTGTCCGATCCCAGCGCCCACGGCGCGAGGCCTGCTGCGACGGCCGCTGCGGAGCCGCCCGAGGAGCCGCCGGGGACGCGCGCCGGATCCCAGGGGTTGCGCGTCGGACCGTAGGCGGAGTTCTCCGTCGACGAGCCCATGGCGAACTCGTCCATGTTCGTCTTGCCGAGCAGCGGCAGGCCTGCCGCCTTGCAGCGCGCGGCGACGGTCGAGTCGAAGACCGGGACGTATCCCTCGAGGATCCTCGAGCCCGCGGTCGTCGGGACGCCGTCGGTGGTGATGCAGTCCTTGAGCGCGATCGGCACGCCGTGGCCGGCGTCGCCGCCGTTCCGGTGCACGTGGAGATAGGCGTTGAGCTCCGCGTTGCGCTCGTCGATCGCCGCGAGGTAGGCGTCCCGCAGCTCGGCGGCGGAGACCTCGCGCCGCTCGAGGAGCCCGGCCGCGTCCTCGGCGGTGAGCCGGAGGGTGTCGATCACCGCTCGCGCTCCGGGGGCCACCCCGTGCCTCCACCCGCGATGAGCGTAACGCGAACGGGCGCACGGGTGTGATACGGCCTGTGCCGGAAGTGGGACGTCATCGTGCCGGGAGTCACCCGGCCGAGGGGACGCGGAACATCCCCTGCTGCGGGTCGGGCGCGTTCGCGAGCGCCTGCTCGCGCGGGAGGGACGGGCGAGGCTCGTCCTCGTCCCAGACGTTGACGAGGTCGAGCGGGTGCGACGTCGGCTCGACGTCGGTGAGATCGAGCTCGGAGACCTTGCCGACGGCCTCGAGGATCGCGCCGAGCTGCTCCTGGACGCGCGCGATCTCGGCCTCGGGTATCTCGAGGCGCGCGAGTCGCGCGACGTGCAGGACGTCTTCGCGACCGATGGCCACGTCGTCAGTCTAGAGGTCGTAGTGACGTCGCCTGAATGCCACGGACCCGCAATCGTGGCGACGGGCCCGCAGCGCCGTCGCCCGATTCGCGGCCTCGCGACCTAGACCGCTTGCACGTTCGCCGCCTGGAGGCCTTTCGTGCCCTCGACGATCTCGAACTCGACGCGCTGCCCTTCCCGCAGCGACTTGTAGCCGTCCATCGTGATCGCGGAGAAGTGGACGAAGACGTCGTCCCCCTCGTCGCGCTCGATGAAGCCGTAGCCCTTCTCGTTCGAGAACCACTTCACGGTGCCCTGTGCCACATCCCCCTCCTCGCGCAGGCAGCTGGTGCCGCTGTCCATAGACGCCGCGCGCGCGGCGGGGATGAACATAACCTCAGTTCTGCGCGAAGGCAAGGACCCCGTTGTATCTCGCTCGCGGCTCAGGAAGGCACGCCGGAGCCGGCCATCTGATGGCGCGCCGCCCGTACCGTGTTTCGCAGCAGGGCCGCGATCGTCATCGGGCCGACGCCCCCCGGCACGGGTGTCAGCAGGCCGGCCACTTCCGCGACCTCGGCGTCCACGTCTCCGACCAGCCGCTCGTCGACCCGGTTGATCCCGACGTCGATCACGGCGGCTCCCGGCTTCACCATGTCGCGGGTGACGAACCCGGCCTTGCCGATCGCCGCGACGAGGACGTCGGCCTCCCGGCTGACCGCCGCCAGGTCGCGCGTGCGGCTGTGGCAGATCGTCACGGTCGCATGTCGCTGGAGCAGGAGCAGCGAGACGGGCTTGCCGACGATGTTCGAGCGCCCGATGACGACCGCACTCGCGCCCTGGAGCTCCACCTCGTAGGCGTCGAGGATCTCCATGATCCCCGCGGGCGTTGCCGGCACCAGGACCGGGTTGCCCTGGAGCAGGAGGCCGGCGTTCAGCGGGTGGAAGCCGTCGACGTCCTTGGCGGGGTCGATGGCCCGGATGACGCGGTCCTCGTCGATCTGGTCGGGCAGCGGGAAGCTGGACGAGGATGCCGGTCACCCGCTCATCGGCATTGAGGTCGCCGACGAGGGCGAGGAGCTCGTCCTCGCTCGTCGTCACGTCGAGCTCGTGGTGGAAGGACTCGATGCCGGCCTCGGCGCAGGCCTCCCGCTTGCGCCGGACGTAGACGTGTGACGCGGGGTTGTCGCCGACGAGGACGGTCGCGAGGCCGACCGGGCGGCCGAGCGCTGCCACCTCGCGCGCCACCTCGGCGCGCACGCGTTCGGCGAGCGCCTTGCCGTCCATCGGCGTCGCGGGCATCAGCCGACCTTCACCGCGTCGGTCGTGACGGCCTCGAGCGGCCGGTCGCGCCCGTCCCGGCCGACCTGCGAGATCGCGTCGACGACGTCCATCCCGCCCGTCACCTGGCCGAACACCGTGTGCTTGCCGTCGAGCCACGGGCACTCGTCTGCGGTCACGATGAAGAACTGGCTCCCGTTCGTGTTCGGGCCACGGTTCGCCATCGCGAGAGCGCCCCGGACGACGCGGCGGCCGTTCGCCTCGTCCTCGAACTCGTAGCCCGGCCCGCCCGAGCCGTCGCCACTCGGGCAGCCGGCCTGCACCATGAAGTCGGGGATCACCCGGTGGAACGTGAGACCGTCGTAGTAGCCCTTGCCGGCGAGCTCGCGGAAGTTGGCGACGGTCTTCGGCGCGTCCTCGTCGAAGAGCTCGACCTCGATCACGCCCTTGCTGGTCTGGATCGTTGCGTTGGTCATGGCGCCACCCTACCTCTTGCGGCGCGTGTGGAGACGCACGGTCCTGCCGTGAGCTCAGCGTCCCGCTCGGGGGTCATCCCGAGCCTTTCGGCGACGCGATCGGGCGTACGTTCGCGAGCTGGATCAGCGCGATGGCCGGGCCGAGCTACCGCGTTCTGCAGACGAGGACGTCCTCGAAGAACTCGCCTGCGCGCCGGCCGGTGCGGCGGTTGACGTGCCGCGTGAGGCGCTCCTCGAGCACGACGCCGGCACGCTCGAGGATCTCCGGGTACAGGTCGTGCGAGTCGTTGACGACGATCACGACGGGCGCGCCGCGAGGCAGGAACCGGCGCGCATTCACGATCGTCCCGGCAATCGCGTCGACGTAGGCCGCTTGCGCGGCTTTGCGTTCGGCCGCGCACCGCTGGGCCGATCTCCTCGGCGCGCCGGTCCTCGAGGCCGAGCAGCTCGTAGGCGTAGCGGTGCTGCTCGTGGTAGTCGATCAGGCCTGGGTAGGGCGGTGAAGTGACGATCCCGTCGCACCGGCCAGGGCAGCTGGCCGTGCGCGCGTCGTCGTGCAGGACGGCGACCCGCCGGTCCGGCCGGAGCGTCGGCGAACGCGCGCAGGCGGGCGAGCGTGTCGTCCGTGTAGCGTCGCAGGAACTTGGCGGCCTCACCGACCGGCCTGCACGTGCGCCGGTGCTTGTGGCACCAGTACGGGCCGAGGACGGGCGCCGCGCGGGAAGTCGAGGTCGAAGTGCGGTCGTCCGCCTGAGCCGAGCGGGCGGCGCGAGAGAGCACGAGCCACGCGACCTCGCGTGCGTCCGGGTCGAGTGCGGCTGCGGCGGCGCGGTAGGCGAGAAGCTCGCCCAGGGCTCGGTCGGCATACCACGCCGCGAGCCCACTCCCCCGCCTCCATCCGCAGGCGCGGGCCCGCCTGCCGCGCCGCCTCGAGGGCGCCGCGCAGAGCGAGCTCGACCTCGCCCAGCCGGTGCGAGCCGGTCTTCACACGCGCCATCAGGCAGTTGAACGCCGAGACGTCGCATCCGGCCGCGTGGCAGCCGTACACGTTCGCCTCGACGAGGGTCGTGCCCGACCCGCAGAACGGGTCGTAGACCGCCTGCCCCGGCCGGAAGAGCCGTCGCAGGAACACCTCGACGAGCTGGGGGACGAACTTGCCGAGGTAGGGATGGAGCGCATGCACGTGCTTCGTACGCTCCTTCTGCGGGCAGTGCTTCCTCGGGCCACGAGAGCTCGAGGTCGATGCCCTCGTAGAGCGCCGCGTTGCGTTCTGCCCGCCACCGGGCGAGCCTAGCCCTGCAGCCGGACATGGCCGTCGTCGACTGGCGCCGTCTACACCCTGAGGACGAACCAGCCGTCCACGTCGTCGCAGAGCACCTGGCGTGGCTCCTCGTGCGCGTACGTGTACAGCGGCAGGCGGTTGTACGTCAGCTGGCGTCGTCCGTTGGGCCGCACGATCGTCCCGAACGTGCCCCTGGAAGCCGGCGATCCGCCGCGGCACGACGACGCCTTTCTTCACGTAGAGCGGCGGCCAGGCGCGCGCGCAGGCGCCGGTACAGAGGATCTCGCCGGGGTTGCGCTTCTCCGGCGTCCAGTAGTAGAGCGCCTGAAAGCCCGGCGTCACGAGCACGTTCCCGAACTGGCTGGTCCTCAGCTTCTTGACGAGCGCCGCTGTCGCGGACTCGGCGCGCGGTTCCGGCGCGGCCGCTTCCCGACTCTCGGCCGTCGCGAAGACGGCGGCGGGCACGGCCAGGGCCGCGACGGCGATGACAACGGCGATCGGGCGCAAGCGTCTCATGGTCTCTCCTGGTCGGCTGCCTCCCAGTGTCGCCCGCGGGCGGGACGCGGAGGCCCTCCGGGTCAGGTTTAAGGAGATGTTCAGCACGCCGGCTCGGGCACGCCTACAGTGCCAAGATGTCCAGCGCCGGCTACTCCGGGACGCCGCTCGTCCGCAAGCTCGGAATCCGTGAAGGCGACCGCCTCGCGATCGTGGGCGATCCCGGGACGCGGTCGAGCTGCTCGAGCCGCTGCCCGCGCGCGTCACGGTCGACCGAGGCCTGTCGCCGGCGGAGGTCGTTCTCTTCTTCACGACCGAGCGCACCGAGCTGGCCACCGGCATCGGCGCCCTGGGCGAGGCGATCTTCCCTGACGGCGCCTGTTGGGTCGCCTGGCCGAAGCGTGCCTCGAAGGTCGAGACCGACATGACAGAAGACATCGTTCGCGAGGTGGCGCTTGCCGCTCGGGCTCGTCGACACGAAGGTCTGCGCCGTGGACGAGACCTGGTCGGGCCTCAAGCTGGTCTGGCGGAAGGAGTTACGGGCGGGTCGGGGACCCGCCCCTACGCGAACAGCTTGACTACACGGCGAACGGGTCGGGGGGGCCGCAATCCCGCGAACACTTGGCCACGCAGCGAACGGATGGGGCCTACGCGAACGGCTTGACGACCATCACGAAGACGACCGCGATCAGCAGCGCGACCTCGATCCGCGACAGCATCAGGATCCGCTTGATGCGTGCCTGCACCTCGGGATACTCGACGCCGTGCTGCTCGACCAGCTTGCCGATGCGGCCCGACTCCGGGCCGAGGAAGGCCATGCCGGTCACGGCCGACAGCGCGAACACGACGAGCCCGAAGATCACCCAGAAGTCGTAGCCCCAGTTGCCCTCCGAGACGAGGATGAACCCGAAGATCAGCAGGAGGATCGAGACGGGTATGAAGACCCGGGTGCCGATCCACTCCGCGTCCTTGGCGAACCCCGCGAGGCGAATCGGGTCGTTCGTCCGCATGATGCGGATGGCGAAGAACTGGATCGCGATGCCGCCGCCGACCCAGATCACCGCCCCGAACATGTGCACCCAGAGGGCGAACTCGTACCACGTGACCATCGGGCGACTTTAACGAGCGGCGAGGACGGGCTGCAACTCCTAGGCAGCGGAGCCGAGGTCGCCCGCGTCGTCCCGCAGCATCGGGTGCGGGCAGTGATCCATCATGCACTGCCCGGCCGGCGCATCCGGCAGGCTGCGCAGCGCCGCCCCGAAGGCCTCGGAGAAGGACGGGAACTGCGCGATCGTGTCCTTCAGGACCGGCACGGGGATCTCGGCGCGGATCGCGAGCACCGCCGTGTGGATCCACTCGCCCGCGAGCGGCGCGACCGCCCAGGCGCCGACGAGCACCTGCCTGCGTCGGTCGACCACGACCGCCGAACGTGCCGGTCGGGTTCTGCTGGAACGTGTAGGGGCGCGCGATCGAGGTCGGCAGGTCGATCGTCGGCCGCTGACGACGGCGATGCCCCTGCTCGCGCGCCTGCGCCTCGGTCAGGCCGACGGCGGCGACCTCGGGATCGGTGAAGATGACCCGCGGGACCGCGCGGTAGTCGGCCTTGGCCGTCCTGGCCGAGGATGTCCGCGGCGGCGATACGCGCCCTGGTACTTGGCGACGTGCGTGAACGCGGCGACGCCGGTGACGTCGCCGATCGCCCAGACGCCCTCGCCGGCGCGGCAGCGCTCGTCGATCTGGATGCCGCGCTGCCCGGCTCGATGCCCGACGGTCTCGAGACCGATGCCCTGCGTCCGCGGCCGCCGGCCGGTCGCGACGAGCAGGACCTCGCCGCGCGCCTCGGTGCCGTCGTCGAGCGAGACGACTCGCTCCCCGTCCTCGAGCCGCACGGACTGGCGCGCGGACGCCGAGCCGGAGCTCGATCGCCGTCGCCGTCGAGGATCTCGGCCAGAGCAGCTCCCGATCTGCGGTCCTCCCGGTCGGCCAGCCTCGGCGGGCCCTGGACGAGCGTGACGCGGGGCCGAAGCGGGCCAGGAACTGGGCGAGCTCGATGCCTACGGCTCCCCCGCCGACGACGACGGCGCTCTCGGGGATCTCGGTGAGGTCGGTCGCCTCCCGGTTCGTCCAGTAGCCCGCCTCGGCGAGGCCGGGGATCGGCGGGACGACCGCGTCGGCGCCGGTGGCGACGATGATCGCCTCCGTCTCGAGGACACGGCCGTTCACCTCTACCCGGCCGGGGCCGGCGATGCGGCCGGAATCCTTGAACACGGTGACGCCGCGCTCCTCGTAGCGCGCGATCCGCTTCGAGTCGTCGTGGCTCGAGACCATGTAGTCGCGGTACGCGGACGAGCCGCGTGGAAGTCGAGCCCCGGCGTGGTGACGCCGGCCGCGCGCTCGCACTTCCCCTCGAGCTCGGTCGGGCGGAGCAGGGTCTTGCGACGGGATGCAGCCCCAGTTGGTGCACTCACCGCCGATCACGCTCCTTCTCGACCAGCGCGACACGACTGCCGGCCGTGAGGAGCGTGTTGAGGGCGACCTCGCCGCCGGGGCCGGCGCCGATGATCACCGCGTCGTAGTCAGCCACGGGACTCCCTTCATGGACGTTGCTCGTCTTACAGACACCGTCGAGGGTCCAGCATTAGGGTTACGCGTAAGCTTCCATACCCACTCGCGACGTTCGTAGGGATCTGCGCATGCCCGTCCCGACCTCTGTTCAGACGACGTTCGATTTCCGCATCCTCGGTGAGCTCGAGGTCCGCGTGGACGGCCAGGCGGCACAGGCCCTGACGGCAGGACAGCGGGCGCTGCTCGGCATTTTGCTCCTGCATGCGAACGAGGTCGTTCCGCGGGAGACGCTCGCACGCGCGCTATGGCCGGACGACACGCTCGGCACGGCGGTGCGTCGGCTCAACGCCCAGGTGACGGGACTTCGCCGAAAGCTCGGGCAGGGTGGCGACCGGCGCCTGATCGAGAGCCGGCCGGAGGGCTATGTGCTCTCGGTCGAGGAGGACGAGCTCGACGCGCTTCGCTTCCTGGCGCTCAGCCAGGAGGGGCGGGAGGCGCTCGCTCGCGGCGACGCCGAGACGGCGGCGGAGGCCCTGCGCGAGGCGCTCGCGCTCTGGCGCGGGCCGGTGCTCGGCGGCGAGCCGACCGGGCCCGCCGAGCCCGCGGCACGCCGGCTCGAGAGCCTGCGCGCAACGGCTACGGCCACACAGCTCGAGGCGGAGCAGGCGGTCACCCGCGAGAGCGATCTGGCCACCGAGGTCGCTGCCCTTGCCCGAATCGCGGTGAGTGCCCCGCCTCCACCCGAGGCGGAGCTCCTTGCCCCCGGCCGAGACTGCGACGGAGGACTCGCCCGGTCCGGCCCCGCAGGAGGTAGCCGACAGGCCAGGGCGGCGCGGCCGCTTCGTCCTCCCGCTCGCAGTCGTCCTGCTGACCATCGCGGTCCTGGGTGTGGGCGCGTTCCTGCTCCTCGGGGAGAATGAGCGGACCGTCGCTGCGTCGCCACCCTCGCTCCCGATCACCGTGGAGCCGAACACGGTCGTCGAGCTCGACCCGTCGAGCGGCAAGGTGCTTGCATCCTTCGACGTGGGCGTCGACCCCGAGCGTGTCGCTCTCGCCGGCGACGACGTCTGGGTGCTGAACAGCGACGCGGGCACGGTCTCGCGGGTCGACGAGGCGGGTGGCGACGTCGAGACCATCGACTCGGTGCCCAAGGTACACGGTCTCGCGGCCTCGGACACGGACGGCGTCTGGATCGCCGGGTATGCAGCGCCGGCCGTCAGGCGGCTGGCGGTCGAAGGCTTCTCGGGCTCTCCCGCGGTGCCGATGGGCCCCGAGGTCGAAACACTCGGCCTCGGCGGCGGCTACCTGTGGGTCGTGAAGCCGCCCGCCGAGGAGGGGGAGCCGGAGACGGTGAGCCTGGTCGACGTAGCCACCGGGGACGTGGCCCGCAGCGCCCCGATCGGGATGGATTCTCGGTTCGTCGCCTTCGGCCACGGCGTTGCGTGGATCCCGAGCCACCGCGACGACACCGTCACGACGGTCTCGCCCAGCGGCGAGGCCGAGACCTTCGAGGTGGGCCCCGGCCCGAGCGGGCTCGCCGTCACCGACGACGCGGTCTGGATCGCCCACTTCTGGAACGATGAGCTCTGGCGCCTCGACCCCGACACGAAGGAAGTCGAGGCACGCATCCAGCTCGGCGAAGGCGCGTACGACGTCAAGGCAGGCCTCGGCGCCATCTGGGTGACGAGCGTGGACAGCCGCACCATCACCCGCGTCGACCCGGAGACCAACCGCGTGACGGCGACGTTCCAGCTGACGTTCCCGGCCTACGAGCTGGCGGTCGGCGAGGACGCGCTGTGGGCGACGGTCCACTCCTGCGGCTCGCCCGTCTATTCCTGCTAGTAGGGGCCGGATATATCCGGCCCCTCCGACGGGGCGCCACCGGTCCTGAGCGCGGTCTTCAGCACCTTGCCCATCTCGTTGCGAGGCAGCTCGTCGAGGAAGCGGACGCTGCGCGGGCGCTTGTGCGTGGAGAGCAGGCTCGCAACGTGGTCGATCAGCTCCTTCTCGGTCGGCTGGGCACCCGGGGAGACCACCACCCACGCGACGATCCGCTCGCCGAGGTCGTCGTCAGGCTCGCCCGCCGCCGCCGCCTCGGCCACGGCGGGATGCTCGAGCAGCGCCCCCTCGACCTCGCCGGCGCCCACCCGGTACCCGCCCGTCTTGATCAGGTCGGTCGAGCGGCGCCCGACGATCCGGATGTAGCCGTCAGCGGCGCGGGTGGCCAGGTCGCCGGTGCGAAACCAGCCGTCGTGCATCGCCGCAGCGGTCGCGTCCGGCCGGTTCAGATAGCCGAGGAAGACGTTCGGCCCTCGCACCTCGACCTCGCCGATCGTATCCGGCTCGGGGACCACCGAGCCGTCGTCGTCCACGATCCGGACCTCGACCCCCGGCAGCGGCAGCCCCACGTAGCCGGGTTCGCGGTCGCGAGGCCCGCACCGAGCAATTCATGAGCGTCTCCGTGAGCCCGTAGCGCTCGACGATGCGCTGGCCGCAGATCCGCTCGATGCGCTCGTGCTCGCGTGCGGGCAGCGCCGCCGAGCCCGAGACGAGCAGCCGCGCCCGCGCGAGCGCAGCCCCGATCGCAGCGTTCTCCTCGGCGGCGGCGGCGAGCCGGTGGTACATCGTGGGCACGGCGAACAGCATCGTGCCCCCGGCTGCCAGCTCCTGTGTAACCGCGTCCGCGGAGAAGCGGCCCACGTGAACCAGCCTGCAGCCGATCCGGGCGGGGCCGAGCGTACCGAGGACGAGCCCGTGCGCGTGGAAGAGCGGTAACCCGTGCACGAGGACGTCTCGCGGCGTCCACTCCCAGACCTCGGCAAGCGCGTCGAGATTCGCGGCGATGGCGCGGCGGGGCAAGACAACGCCCTTCGGCAACCCGGTGGTGCCGGACGTGTAGAGAATCAGCGCCGGAGCCTCCGGATCGGGCTCCGGCGGTAGCACGGGACGGCCGCGGGCGGCGGCGTCGACCTCGAGGCGCTCCACGCGGGCAAGCTGATCCGGCAGCGGCTCGCCGGCGCTGCAGAGCACCAGCGACGGCGTGCTGTCCGCCACGAGATGCTCGAGCTCGCGCTCGCCGCTGCCGGGACTGATGGGCACTGCCGCGACGCCGGCGCGGATCGCGCCCAGGACGGCGACGGCGGTCTCCAGTCGGAGCGATGCCCACACTGCAACGCGCTCACAACCATGCAGCCGCGCGGCGAGCGCTGCTACCGAGACGGCGGCTCTGACCACGAGAGCGCGCGCCCGTCGACGCGGATCGCCTCCCCCGGCTCTGGTTGCTCGAGCGGGGGAAACAGCGCTCCACGGGAGGAGACTAGAGGAAGCGGCTGCGCCCGATCGCGCGTTGAAGCCACCGGCTTCAAGCAGCATCACGTCGACTGCCCGGCTGCGTCAGCCCAGCCGGTCGGCGGGATCGGCCGGAGCTGAAGCGTAGCCCCGACCGCCAGCCGAGCGCCCCGGCTTGCTCCAGCTCGCCGCGCGCCCAGGCCCGCAGCATCCGCCGGATGCGCCAGCGGTGAAGAATTCCGAGCACCATGACGCCGTGGTACGACGTCCAGCGCCCTGCTCCTCCTCAGGGGTCTGACCCATGGGGTCAGACCCCCTACACGTGTGTGACGGACTGCCGAAACAGGCACGCACGTGTGACGATGTAGACGTGGGCGTCGAGCACCTCGTTGTTCGCAGGGCCCGATCGGCGGACGCCGACGTGATCGCCGGCATCCACCAGCTGGCACGGCGCGTTGCGATGCCGTTCCTCCCGGAGCTCCACGGCGAGGCGGACACCCGCGCCTGGGTCGCCTCCTGGGTACTCCCGCGCCGCGCGGTCTGGGTTGCCGAGCGGGATGGGCGAGTCGTCGGCTATGCCGCCCTGGCAGATCGGCTGCTCGAGCATCTCTACGTCGAGCCCGACTCCCAGGGTCGGGGTGTCGGTAGCGCGCTGCTCGCACGGGTGATGCTCGAGTCGCCCGAGCGGCTCGAGCTGTGACCTTCCAGCGCAACACGCCCGCCCGGCGTCCACGAGCGGCGGGGGATCCGGGCTGTGAGTCGACGGACGGCGCGGAGAACAGGAGCGCGAGCCCGACGTCAGGTACGTCTGGAAGCCGGCTGAGACGCCCGCGGGCGCCGGCCGCGACAATGAGGCCGTGGATGTCGAGCGCGAGAAGCAGATCGCGGCCGAATCCGCGGCCGAGCTCGTCGAGAACGGAATGGTCGTCGGGCTCGGCACGGGCTCGACGGTGGCCTACCTCCTCCCCGCGCTGGCGCACGAGCCTCGACATCCACTGTGTCGCGACGTCGCCGCGCACCGAACGGGCGGCACAGGAATTCCGCATCCCGCTCGTGGACTTCAACACCTTGGCTGGCCTCGACATGGCGATCGACGGATCGGATCAGATCGCGCCGGACGGCTGGCTGGTAAAGGGCGGCGGCGAAGCGCACACGCGCGAGAAGCTCGTGGCGGCGGCCGCTGACCGCTTCGTCGTCATCGCCCACTCCGAGAAGCTGGTCACGGCGCTGCACCCGCCCGTGCCCGTGGAGCTCCTCGAGTTCGGCCTGACTGCGACGCTGCGCGCGCTCGATCCGATCGAGCTACGAGATGCCGCCCGCAGCCCCGACGGCGGCCTGATCGCCGATTATCTGGGACCGGTAGACGACCCGGCGGAGCCCGCGGCTCGCCTCTCGGCCCACCCAGGCGTCGTCGAGCACGGGCTCTTTCCGCCGGCCATGGTCGCCGAGATCCTCATCGGCCGTGGCGAGACGGTCGAGCAGATCTCCCTCGTCGCCTCGTAGGGTCGGATCGAATACCTAGGTCTGCAGGATCGCGAGTGCCGCGATCCCGGCCGCGATCAGCGCGACCCCGGCCACCTGGATCCGTGCGAGCCGCTCCCGGAACAGCAGGTACGCGATCACCGCGGCCAGGGCGGCGTTCTGTCCCCGCCAGGACCGAGCTCACCGCAATCCCGTCCCGCGCCCCCCACAGGAACGAGGCGTAGCCTGCGACTTCCCCGACGCCGGCGACGAGCAGGTACGGCAGCGCTCTGCGCTCGTACCGCAAGCGCCGGCCGCGGCGAGCGGGATCGTCACCGCCAGGACGCCGACCGCCCTCGTCGAGAGGAGCACCCACGCAAGAGGGAGCTCCGTGGAGAGGCGCCCGCCGGCGTAGATCGCGACCCCCCAGGCGAGCGCTGCCGCAACCGCGCACCACGCCAGGCGCCACTCCTCGGCTTCGCGTGGGCGTCAC
>CAWIQC010000028.1:0-164767 GCA_963838105.1 uncultured Thermoleophilia bacterium
GCTCCTCGAAGCGGTAGCGCACGAGCGGCTGCTTGACCGCGCGTACCTCGTCGAGCCGCCCGACCGGGCGCGAATGCGGAGCCTCGTGGATCACCGCCGGGTCGGTGGCGGCCTCCCGAGCGATCGCGAGCATCGCCTCGACGAATGCGTCCAGGGTCTCCTTCGCCTCCGTCTCGGTCGGCTCGATCATGAGCGCCTCCGGTACGACGAGCGGGAAGTAGATGGTCGGCGGGTGAAAGCCGAAGTCCATCAGCCGCTTGGCGACGTCGAGGGCGGAGACGCCGTGCTCGCGCTTGAGGCTGCGCGCGCTCAGGACGAGCTCGTGCATGCACAGCCGGTCGTAGGGGAGGTCGTAGGCGTCTCTGAGGCGCGCGAGCAGGTAGTTGGCGTTGAGCACGGCGACCTCGGACATGCCGCGCAGCGCCGGTCCGTAGGCGCGGATGAAGGCGTAGGAGCGCACGAAGACGCCGAGCGGGCCGGCGAAGCCCCGCACCTTCCCCACGGAGCGCGGCCGGTCGCGCTCGAGGTCGAACGTCCCGTCCTCCCTGCGCACCAGGACGGGCACGGGCAGGTACGGCTCGAGCTCCGCGCGGACCGCGATCGGGCCGCCGCCGGGCCCGCCGCCGCCGTGCGGCTGGCTAAACGTCTTGTGGAGGTTGATGTGCACGACGTCGAAGCCCATGTCGCCCGGCCGTGAGATCCCGCACACCGCGTTCAGGTTGGCGCCGTCGTAGTAGCAGAGCCCGCCGGCCGCGTGGACGATGCTCGTCACCTCCTCGATGCCCTCGTCGAAGAGCCCCAGCGTCGAGGGGTTCGTGAGCATGAGGCCGGCCGTCCGCTCCGAGACCCGCTGCCGCAGATCGGCGAGGTCGACGTTTCCGCGTGCGTCCGTCGCCACGCCGACGAGCGTGAACCCGGCCATGGTCACGCTGGCGGGATTCGTGCCGTGGGCCGTGTCGGGAACGATGATCTCGGTGCGCTGCTCGCCCCGCTCGGCGAAGTAGGCGCGTAGCAGGAGCAACCCCAGCAGCTCCCCCTGCGACCCGGCGGCAGGCTGCAGCGTGACGGCGTCGAGCCCGGCCACGGCGGCGAGCGAGCGCTCGAGTCTCCACATCAGCTCGAGGGCTCCCTGACAACCCTCGATCTCCTGGTGAGGGTGAAGATCGCGGAACCCCGGCAGCGCGGCCAGCAGCTCGTTGACCCTCGGGTTGTGCTTCATGGTGCAGGAGCCGAGCGGGTAGAAGCCCGTGTCGATGCCGAAGTTGCGGGTCGAGAGCTCCGTGAAGTGGCGCAGGAGCTCCGGCTCCGAGAGCTCGGGAAGCCGCGGAGGTTGCCGCCGGCGGAGCTCGGGCGGGACCTCGGCCGGTGGCAGATCATGCTGCGGGAAGGTCGCCCCGCGGCGGCCCGGCCTGGACTTCTCGTAGAGCAGCTTCATGCCGTCACCTCGCGGAGCACCTCGACGAGGCGGTCGATCTCCGCCGGCGTACGCTTCTCGGTCAGGCAGACCAGCAGGACGTCCTCGAGCCCCGGATAGTCCCTGCCGAGCGCGTAGCCCGGGTGGATCCCTCGCGCACGCGCGCGCGGGATTACATCTTCGGCGGGTCAGGGCAGCCGGACGGCGACCTCCTTGAAGTGCGGTCGGTCGAACGCCGGCGGGAAACCGGCCTCGGCGAGTCGCTCCCTGGCCCGCCGGGCCAGCGCGAGGCACGTCTCCCCCAGCTCGGCGAGCCCGGTCGGCCCGAGCCAGGAGAGGTAGACGAGGCCGGCGAGCGCGAGCAGCGTCTGGTTCGTCGTGATGTTCGAGGTGGCCTTCTCCCGCCGGATGTGCTGCTCGCGCGTCTGCATGGTGAGGACGAAGCCGCGCCGGCCCTGGCCGTCGACCGTCTCGCCCGACGATGCGGCCGGGCAGCCGCCGCATCAGAGTCTCGCGCGAGGCGAGGAACCCGTAGTGCGGCCCGCCGAAGGAGAGGTGGTTTCCCGCCGGCTGGCCCTCGCCGACCGCGATGGCGCAGCCGTAGGCCCCGGGCGCCTCGAGCACGCCGAGCGAGAGCGGGTCGACGTGCGCGCAGGCCAGCGCCCCCGCCGCCTCGGCCGCGGCCGCCAGCTCTGGCGCGGGCTCGAGGCAGCCGAGGAAGTTCGGCTGCTGGAAGAGGACGATCGCGGCGCCCTCCGCCGCCGCGGCGAGCTCGGCCGGGTCGATCGTGCCGCCGCGCTGCGGAACCGTCTCGACCTCCATCCCGAAGCCGACGGCGTAGGTCGAGACGACCGCGCGCACCTGCGGGCTCAGCGTCTCGGCGACGACGATCTTCGTCCGCCCGGTCAGGTGCTTCGCCATGTAGCAGGCGTCCGCCGCCACCGTCGTCCCGTCGTAGCCCGAGGCGTTCGAGACCTCCATGCCCGTGAGCTCGCAGATCGCGGTCTGGTACTCGAAGATCGCCTGCAGCACGCCCTGGCTCATCTCCGGCTGGTACGGGCGTGTAGGCGGTGAGGAGCTCGCCGCGGGCAGCACCGCGTCGACCACGGCGGGCACGTGGTGGTCGTAGATCCCGGCGCCGAGGAACGAGAGCTCGTCGCCCACCGCGACGTTGCGCTCGGCGAGCGCCCCCAGCTCGCGCACGAGCTCGGGCTCGGACAGCGCCGGCTCGAGGTCGAGCTGCCCGCCGAGCCGCACTCCGTCCGGGATGTCACGGAAGAGCTCCTCGACGGTCTCGACGCCGATGGCCGCGAGCATCTCCCGGCGGTCGGCGTCGGTGAGCGAGAGGTACGGGTGCGTTCCCGGCTCGTCGAGACGCGGGCCATCAGGCGTCGGCGAGCAGCGCGCGGTAGGCGTCGGCGTCGAGCAGGTCGCCGACCTCGGCCCGGATCGGCGAGCCGGATCCGCACGAGCCAGCCCCGGCCGTACGGATCGTCGTTGACGAGCTCGGGCGCGTCGACGACGGCCTGGTTGACCTCGAGCACCTCGCCGGACAGCGGCGAGACGAGGTCGGAGACGGCCTTGACCGACTCGACCTCGCCGTAGCTCTCGTCCTTCGCGATCTGACCGGCCGGGCTCCGGCGGCTCGTAGTGCACGAGCTCGCCGAGCGCGTCCTGGGCGTGCCACGTGATGCCGAGCACGGCCTCGTCCCCCTCGATCCGCGCCCAGTCGTGCTCGGGGTGGTAGCGGAGGTCGGCCGGGTAGCTCTCCTCGGCGTCACTGGCATCGTGGGTCCTCCCTCGGCGGTAGATGCGGTCTTCGTCGCACGACGTCGGGCGGCTTCTCGCGGCGCGGCCCGCGCACGTCGATCGTCAGCGGCGTCCCGGCATCGGAGAGCGCCGCCGGCACGTACGCGAGCCCGATGCCGCGGTCGAGGCTCGGCGACCATCCGCCCGACGTGACCTCGCCGCCTTCGTGCACGGCCATGCCCGCGCGCGGGATCGCCTTCTCCTCCATGGCGAACGCGACCAGGCGCTCGGCCGGGCCCTCGTCGCGCTGGCGCCGGAGCGTCTCGACGCCCGGGAACTCCTTGTCGAGCGCGCAGGCCCAGCCGAGGCCGGCCTCGATCGGCGTGCGCTCCTCGGTGAGGTCCTGCCCGTGCAGCGGGTAGCACGCCTCGAGCCGGAGCGTGTCGCGCGCGCCGAGCCCGCAGGGGACGACGCCGCGCTCGAGCACGCGATCCCACAGCGCCACGGCGTCGGCGGGGGCGCAGAGCAGCTCGCACCCGCGCTCGCCCGTGTACCCGGTCCCGCAGACGACGCAGCGGATGCCGAGCACCTCGTCCTCGCGGAACGCGAACGGCGCGATGTCCGTGCCGAGCAGCTCCAGCGCAGCGGGCCCCTGCACCGCCAGCATGGCCCAGCTCGCCGACACGTCGCGCGCCTCGTCGAGCACGGCTGCGTCCCGCTCCACGTTCGCCGCGTTGACGACGAGCAGGTAGCCGTCCTCGCGCCGGTAGGCGATCAGGTCGTCGATCACGCCGCCGCGCTCGTTCGTCAGCAGCGTGTACTGCGCACCCCCCGGGGCGATCCTGTCGAGGTCGTTCGAGAGCCTGCGCTGCAGGTAGGGAAACGCCTCGGGACCGAGAACTTCGAGCTGGCCCATATGCGACACGTCGAACACGCCCGCGCGCCCGCGCACGGCCAGATGCTCCTCGGCGATCGAGGCGTACTGCACTGGCATCTCCCACCCGGCGAACGGGACGAGGCGCGCGCCGAGCTTCAGCGTGGCGCATCGTAGAGCGGCGTCCGGCGGAGCGTCTGCACCGGGCCATGATCCTAGCGACGGGCACCCGAGGACGGGCCTGCCGGCGAGATCGAGCCGTAAGGAGGGTGTTAACTCACGCCCCGCACGGCTTGCCCTCGTCCGCTCGGGGTGGTAGCGTCCGGCGCTGACCTGCGCGCCTCTCTGGGAAGAGGGGTGTCAACCGATTGGGAGGGGTGATATGAGTACACCAACGAAACGGAGGGCCAGGCGCTTGCCGCTGGTTGCGGTCGTTGCGGCCGCATTCGGGCTCTTCCTGACGCTCGGCGCGGGGAACGCGTTCGCGCTGAGCTGCTCGGCGACCGCCGGCGCCGCATCAGGTGACGGTCATATTGAACCCCGGCGAGACCGTCACGATGAGCGTCGGTGCCGGCGACGCCATCACGGCGACCGGCGCCGGCGGCAGCATCAACTGCGGCGGCACGACCTCGACGGTCGACCAGATCGACGTGTACGGCACCGACGCCGGCAACGAGACGCTGATCATCGACGACGCTGTCGGCGGGCGCTTCGAGCCGGGCTTCACGCCGGAGCGAGCTCCTCAACGGGATCAACGAGATCGAGTGGGTCGATCAACCTCGGCGAGGACATCGACCAGGCGGACCGTGTGCCGACGTTGCGTGTACGGCGACAGCGACACGCTGATGATCAACGACATCCAGGTCGCCGGTGCGGTGCGGATCGGCGAGGCGGCCCGGCCGGCGATCTTCGACGGCGAGGCCCGGTGATCCGCCGCCCCGGCGGCGTCTGGCCAGCCGACGTGGCATCGCCCCGGACGGCGGCGGCAACCTGGTCAACATGAACTCGTTCCCGGCCGACAACGACGCCGACATCCTCGATGACGGCGTGCGTCGGCGGCGACATCGTCGGCCTCGGCGGCGAGAGCATCGAGAACATCACCGTCAACGGCCAGGGCGGCAACGACGACCTGTCCGCCAAGGGCGGCAACGGCACCGGTAGGCCGGCCGGGCAATTCTGCTTCGACCTGGATCCGGTGACACCCGGCATCCAGCGGCTCGACGACCAGTCGCCGGACATCACGCTCGATGGTGGCTCGGGTGACGATTTCCTGCAGGGCAGCGAGTGCGGTGACACGCTGATCGGCGGCCCCGGCATCGATCAGATCCAGGGCAACGGGCCGACGGCCGCCGTCGGCTGCCTCCAGAACGACAGCCTCGGGCGGTACGAGGCGCTGACGGGTGGCCTCTTCGGCGACCTCGTCGACCTGTCCGCGCGACACCGGTCCGCTGACGATCGTGTTCAACGCGAACGGGACGATCACGATCACCCCGGCACCGGGCGACTTCGTCTCCGGCATCGAGGGCGTGATCGGCTCGGCCGGTAACGACACGATCATCGGCAATGCCGCCGACAACTTCCTGGCCGGCGGCGGCGGGGACGACACCATCATCGGAAACAACGGCAACGACTGCGTCCTCGGCCAAGCCGGGGACGACACTCTCAACGAGAACAACGCGACCGTTGCTGCCGGCGTGATTACCGATGTCGCGCTCGGCGGGCTCGGCAACGGTGCCGATGCCCTCGACGGAGGCGCCGGAGTCGATACCGTCGACTACGGTCTGCGGACCAACCGGACGGTGGTCAACCTCGGCGTCATCTCCTGGTTCAACGACGGTGCGGATCCGAACGCGGATTCGGTCTCGCAGGAGTGCGACGATGTGTTCTTCACCACGGAGAACGCGATCACCGGCGCCGGTAACGACCTCCTGTCGGCCGACTATCTGAACAACCAGTCCAACAACGAGTTCACCGACGGCGGCGGCAACGACGCCATGGAGGGAGGCGCCGGCAACGACACCTTCCACCAGGGCGCGGCAATCCAGGGCTCCGACGCCATGGAAGGCGACGCGGGCCTCGACACGGCCGACTACAGCGCGCGCACGGGCGACGTGCTGGTCTCCCTCGACGGCGCGTCGAACGACGGCGAGGTCGGCGAGGGTGACAACGTCGGCGCCGTCGTGACCAACAACGGCCCGGCCGGATGCACCGAGAACGACAACGACGCCGTCGCGGAGCCTGGCGAGGCGCCGTTCCCGAACAACGATCCGACAAACACCCCGATCTTCGACCCGCTCGTCATCGGCCAGCCGGAGCCGTTCGCCGGCAACGAGGCGGACGAGAACCAGCAGACCACCAGAGACGAGATGGAGAACATCACCGGCGGCTCGGGGAACGACGTGCTTGTCGGCAACGACTCCTCGAACGTGCTCGTCGGTGGCGCCGGTGACGACACGCTGAATGGTCAGGGTGGTGCGGATCGGCTCGATCGGTGGTGAGGGCATCAACACGGCTGACTTCGCGGGTGCCCCCAGCGGCGTCAACGTCGACCTGACCAGCGGTACGGCCAGTGGCGACGGCAACGACACGCTGGTCGGGCATCGTCAACGTGAACGGTTCGCGCGGTGCCGATGTCGATCAACGGCAACGCCGAGCGCCAACGTGCTCAACGGTCGTGGCGGTAACGACACGATGAACGGGCGCGGTGGCGATGACAGTGTCAACGGGAGTGCGGGTGTTGACGAGCTCAACGGCAACGGTGGTAACGACCGCGTTTCCGGCGGCTCGGGCAACGACGCCGTGCGCGGCCAGACAGGCAACGACCGTCTGCAGGGCGGCCCAGGTGCTGACTTCCTGGGCGGCGGCAGAGGCAACGACTTCCTCTCTGGCAACGCGGTAAGGACGACATGAACGGCGGGCCCGGCACCGACAGGTGCCAGCCCGGCTCGCCCGGCTTCGGTAACGGAGACAGGGCAGTCAACTGCGAGAGCTAACACCTCCCGCGTAGGTCAGCGACGACGCTCACGCGTCATCGCGAGGAGCCGGCCCCGAAAGGGGCCGGCTCTTCTCTTTTCCTCATCGTCTCTACCGCCCAAGCAGGCTTGGATTGGCGCCAGGCTTCCGGGTATTGGCCAATGCTTCGACGCGTCCTGCGCTGGCCGCCCGCCTCGACCGGCGTGGAGCGGCCGCGGGAGCGTACGATCGAGCTGCAGTGACCGAGCGTGCGGTCGACGCGGACGCGTTCAACGCGTTCGAGGCGGCGGGCTGGGAGAAGCAAGCCGCCACGTACGAGGATCTCCTCGGCTCGATCACCGCCCGGTTGGCCGAGCCGCTGCTCGATGCCGCCGAGGTCGGTCGCGACGTGCGCGTGCTGGACGTAGCCTGCGGGACCCGGCTACGTCGCCGCCACCGCCGCCTCGCGCGGCGCTTCGGTCATCGGGGTCGACATCGCGGAGGCGATGCTCTCGCGGGCACGCCGGCTCCATCCGGAGCTCGAGTTCCACCAGGGCGACGCGCAGGCGCTGCGGTTCCCCGACGCGTCGTTCGATGCGGTCGTCGCGAACTTCCTCCTGCTGCACCTGGGCCGCCCGGAGCAAGCGGTCGCAGAGCTCGCACGCGTCCTCGCACCCGGCGGCCGTCTCGCGCTCACGGTCTGGGATCTCCCGGAGCGCGCGCAGTTTCTCGGCGTGCTGGTCGAGTCGCTAGCCGCGGCGGGCGCCGTGCCGCCGGAGGACATCCCCGTCGGGCCGCCCAGCTTCCGGTTCTCCGACGAGCGGGAATTCGCCGGCCTGCTCGAGGGCGCAGGGCTCGAGGACGTCAGGGTGCGGACCGTCTCCTTCACCCATCGAGCCTCCTCTGCGGACGAGCTCTGGCGAGGCCTCTCTGGCGGAACCGTGCGGACATCCGCGATCATCGTCGGCCAGACGGAAGAGATGCAGCGGGCGATCCGCACCGCCTTCGACGACATTGCTCGCCGGTACGAGGTCGACTCCCAGCTCGAGCTTCCCGTGTCGGTGAAACTGGCGTCCGCCCGTCAGCCTCGCGCGGCCCGCTGACGGCACAGCTCGGCCACAACAGCTGCCTTGAGCCGTTCCGAGCCCGCGCGCCCGAGGCTCTCGTCGCTGCGAGGGACGCGGGTCGCCGACCCGGACTGGAACGTCGGCATGGCGCTTTCGCTCGTCGCCTGGGCTGTCTTCGCCGTCCGGCAGGCGCCGCGCCGAGCTCGGACGGTGAAGACGGCGCTGTCATCACGTTCTCGCGCACACCCGACCTCGACGAGGACACGCTCACCCGGCTCGAGACCATGCTCTCGGGCAAGTAGGCTCCCTCCTCTCCTCCGAGCCGCCAGACGGCGCCCGGCCCACCCGCCGGGCGCCGTCGCGTTGCCGGGAACAATCCGACCGATCGCGCCGTCAAACTGCGGACCGCCCGCCAACGCGGAGGTCGTAAAGCCTTTGTAAGTGGCAGCACGCACCGGTTGTTCTCCCTCCTGGCCCGTGTTAGCTTTGGGCGTTCCGCCGGTCTGCGACGCCGGCACCGGGGGGAAGCGGCCAGAGCGGCCTGATCAGGGGGAGATGATGCTGAGAGAGACGATCGAGGGGACCCGGGCGGAGCGACTCCGCCGCCGGAAGCTCGTTTCGTGGCTGGTCGCGCTCGGAGGCGCGGTCGTGGTGTCAGCGGTGATGGCCGCGCCGGCGAGTGCGACGATCACGACGAACGACCTCGCGGCGCTTCGTCATCGACCGCGAATGACGACGATACGGTCACGGTGACCTGCGTCGCCGGCGCCGGTGACGATCCACGTCAACGGCGCCGATCTCGAGCACCGCGTGCAACCTCGTCACGTCTCTGACGATCAACGCCACCGGCGCCTTCGCGAACACGATCGACGTGAGCGGCGTCACCACGGCTGCCTTCACGGCCCTCGCCGATGCTCACGGTCAACGCCGGCGCCGGCGTCGACACCATCACCGGCAGCCCATTTGCGACGATACGTTGAGGACGGCGAGAGCCTCGACGGCAACGACGGCGCGACGAATCTTCGGCGGAACGGGACGACACGCAACGGCGACACGGTGCAACGGTGGCGACGGCGCACGACAACGCCGGTGAACGGCGAGGCGGCCCGGCGTCGACACGCTCTCAGTACTCGGCGACACGGCCGGCGTCACCGTCAACCTCGCCGGCAACACCGCCGAGCGGAGGGCAGGCGACGGGGGACACGATCAGCGGGTTCGAGAACGTCACCGGCGGCAGCGGCGGCGACATCGCTCACGGGGGACGCCAGCGCCAACGTCCTCTCCGGCGGGCGCGGCGCGGACACGCTCAACGGCGCGGCCGGCAACGACACGGAGAACGGCGGCGACGGCAACGACACCTTCAACCAGGAAGCCGCTCCGAACGGCGGCGACATCCTGAACGGCGGCGCGGGCACGGACACGGCGAACTGGGGCGCGCGGACGACCGACACGAACGCGAGCCACGACGCCCTCGCCAACGACGGGCAGAAGACCCCGGCCGAGGCGGACAACCTCGGCGCCGACGTCGAGAACGTCAACACGGGTACGGGAGCCGACACCGTGACCGTCAACGGCCTCGGCACCGCGTTCAACGGCGGCACCGGCGTCGACACGCTCTCGTTCGCGGCCGCGACCGCCGGCGTGGTCGCCGACCTCTCCACCGGCACGGGGACGAATGCCGCGGCGGCAGCCGATGACCCTGGCCGGGTTCGAGAACCTGACGGGCACGAACTTCAACGACACGCTCGTCGGCGACGCGAACGCAAACGTCATCACGGGCCTGCTCGGCAACGACTCGCTCAGCGGTCGGGCGGGCAACGACGCGCTCGCCTGCAGCGTGCCCCCCGCCGTGGCGCGTGAACCGGCCGGGGCCACCGACACCGACGTGCTCGGCTACAACAACGCCACGGGAGCCGTCAGCGTCAACCTCGCGAGCGGCGTCGCCACCGGCGCGGACGGCAACGACACGCTGTCCGGCTGCGAGAACGTCGTCGGGTCGGGGTTCAACGACACGCTCACGGGCAACGACGCGAACAACGCGCTCGACGGCGGCGCCGGTAACGACACGCTCGCCGGCGGCCTCGGCAACGACACGCTCGCCGGCGGCGACGGCACCGACACCGGCTCGTTCGAGAGCTCGACGAGCGGCGTCACGGCCGACATCTCCGCCGGCACCGCCACCGGCCAGGGCTCCGACACGCTCGGCACGGTCGAGAACCTGCGAGGCTCGAACAGAAACGACAACCTCCAGGGCGGCAGCGGCGCAAACACGCTGTGGGGCCTGGGCGGCAACGACACGATCAACGGCCGAGCCGGGCTCGACACCCTGAACGGCGGCGACGGCGCCGACACGCTCAACGGCGCCGGCGACGCCGACAAGGTCAACGGCGGTGCCGGCGGCGACAGCATGCGTGGCGGCGGCGGCGCCGACACGCTCAGCGCAGGCGGCGGCAACGACCTCCTCAAGGGCGAGGACGGCAACGACACCGTGAAGGGCGAGGCCGGCAACGACGACGTCCGCGGCGGCAACGGCAACGACAGCGTGCGCGGCGGCGACGGCAACGACCGCCTCGACGGCGGCGCCGGCAACAATTCCTGCGACGGCGGCAAGGGGAGCGACACCCTGCTGAACTGCTAACAACCCCCTGACGGCGGGCCGAGCTCCCGCCCCCTGAGCCGAGCAGGCCCCGCCATGGCGGGGCCTGCTCCGTCTCCCGCCGCGGCTCCCTGGGACGAGCCACACGATCGCGGCCTTCGCTGCCGATTACGGAAGGAATGCGCAGTGTCGTCAGCGCAGGGGCGGCGACTTGGCGTCGCCCCGATTCTAGGCCTCCTCGCGCTCTGGCTATGTCACAGCCTCGGCGCACGCGGCAGCGAGCAACGAGCTCGTCCTCGTGACGAAGTCGGGATACGGCAGCGGCGAAGCGGCCGAGCTCGTCCGCAAGCTCGACGGGCAGGTGCTCGCCTCGCTCGGAAGCCTCGGGATCTCCAGCGCGCCTGCGTCCGCGCTCCCGGCACGAGTCTCGTCTCGCTCGAGATCGCCGCTAGGCGCGAGGGGCACTCCCGCCGGCGCACGCGCCCCGACCTTCCGCCCGGACTTCCGGGCACGTGCCGGCGGGTGCGCCCGCGGCCGAGCCCTTCAGGCGGACGACGACCGACGGATCGCTCTGCTCCTTGCTCGCGAAGCGCGCCGTTCCACGACGCCCAGCGCCGGGACGCGGCCGATCCGTTCGCGGCCCGGCGAGCTGCCGTGAGCTCAGTCGTCGCGCAGGAAGGCCGGCACCTCGAGAACGTCCGCCGGCACCTCGAATCCGCCCTCGCCGGCCGGCTCCTGCTCGCGCTCGCTCGAGCGCGTCGGGGCGACCACCGTCCGCTCCTCGCGCTTGCTCCGGAAGCGCGGATCGAAGCCCGTCGCGATCACGGTCACTCGCACCTCGTCCTCGATGCTCTCGTCGATCACGGCACCGAAGATGACCTCCGCGTTGCGGTCAGCGGCCCCGGTCACCACCTCCGCGGCCTCGTTGACCTCGAAGAGGCCGAGGTCGGGTCCGCCGGTGATGTTGAGGAGCACGCCGGTGGCGCCCTCGACCGACGACTCGAGCAGCGGCGACGACACCGCCTGCCGGGCCGCCTCGGTCGCGCGGCCTTCGCCGCGAGCCTCGCCGATCCCCATCAGCGCCGAGCCCTGGTCGCGCATGATCTTGCGGACGTCGGCGAAGTCGAGATTGATCAGGCCGGGCACCGTGATCAGATCCGTGATGCCCTGCACACCTTGGCGGAGGATGTCGTCGGCCATCCGGAACGCGTCGACGATCGACGTCTGCCGCTCGACGACCGAGAGCAGGCGATCGTTCGGGATGATGATGATCGTGTCGACCTTGTCGCGCAGGTTGCGGATCCCGAACTCCGCCTGGTCGGCACGCTTCTGGCCCTCGAAGGTGAACGGGCGGGTGACGACCCCAACCGTGAGCGCGCCGAGGTCGCGGGCTATCTCGGCGATCACGGGCGCGCCCCCGGTGCCGGTGCCCCCACCCTCGCCGGCGGTCACGAACACCATGTCGGAGCCCTTCAGGGCCTCCTTCAGCTCGTCACGGCTCTCGGCCGCAGCCTCGTGCCCGGTCGCGGGATCGGCCCCGGCGCCCAGGCCGCGCGTGGACTTGGCGCCGATGTGCAGCTTCACGTCCGCCTCGCACATCAGAAGCGCCTGCGCATCGGTGTTGACCGCCAGAAACTCCACGCCCTTCAGGCCGGCGTCCACCATCCTCGTCACCGCATTCGTCCCGCCGCCGCCGATGCCGACCACCTTGATCACCGCGAAGTAGCTACCTGTCTGATCCCGAACGCTCAATGTCTCTCCATCTCAAGCTCAACCAGAACGTTGAACCAGAGTACGCCTACATGACGTGTGCTGTCAATGGCCGATTTGCAGGGAAAACATCTCGTCACTCTAAAGCTCAAGCTTCGACTTGAGAGTTATAGGCGCCGACAGGCCTCGTGGGAAGGCTGACATCGAGGTATGCGAGCTCACGGCGCTCCTGCGTTCCGAGGCTCTCGAGCACGGTCGCGGCGACGGCGAGCTTGAGGCGCAGCTCGGCGGCTTCGCCGAGCCGCAGCTCCGCTTTCGTGTCCTCCACGACGAGCACGAGCTCGTCCATGGACCCGCGCGCGGCGCCGATCTCGACGGGGAAATCCTCGGGCACGCGCGCCAGTGCCTCGACGACCAGCCCGCCCTCGTCCGGGAGGAGGTAGACGCCCGGCTGCGGCGGTGCCGCGTCGAGGCCAAGCCAGACGCGAGGCAGCCTCGCCGCCGTGCCAATCGCGACCGACCCCATGACGCGGCCACGGGCGGAGACCATCCAGGCGCCGTCGGCGTGACGCACCACGGCCACGGGCCGCTCCTCGCGCACCTCGACTCGCAGCGTGTGTGGGAAGTCGCGCTCGACGGACGCGGAGAGGACCGTGGGCAGCGCCTCGAGCCGACGAACCACGTCGTCGGTGTTCACGGAGACGAGGCTCCCGCCGACGAGAGCGGCCAGCGCCTCCCTCGCCTGCTCGGCGACCGGCTCGGAGACGCCCCGCACGTCGAGCGTGCGCAGCGCGAAGAGCGACGTCTCGCGGGCCACCACGTACGCGAGCCCGGCGAGCACGGCTCCGCAAGCCACCAGCGCGACTGCGCGCGGCAACGCGCGCCGTTCCCGGGCGCGGGAACGCCGGACGGTCGCTGCGCGCCGCGCGTCCTCCACGGACGCCTGTTCGCCGTTCCAGCAGCGCCTCCTCCCGCCCACGACGCGAAAATCGACACACCCGCGTTGCACTTCCGGCACGGTCCGTCACACACCTGTAGGGGGTCTGACCCCATGGGTCAGACCCCTCTGAAGCTCCGCTCGAGCCTGCGGGTGTCCGAGGTGCCCCGCCTCGAGCGCTGCGGAGTCACGCCGTCCGTCAGCTCAGCGGCTGGCCGAAGGCGATGTCGTGGCCGTCCGGATCCTGCACACCGAACTCGCGGAAGCCGGTCGGCGCGTCGTAGAGCGAGTAGTCGATGCCGGCGCCCCGCTCCTGCACCTCGGCGTAGACGGCGTCGACGTCGTCCACGACGATATAGGCGTTCCACATCTTGTCCACGATCCGCCAGTTCGGGACAAGGCGCTCGGGCTGGTCGGCGAGGGCGAGCAGGATCCTCACCGCGTCGCGGTCGGCGACCGCGAAATCGGGCGGATCCCCGTACACCTCGCACGTGAAGCCGAGACGCTCGCGGTAGTAGGCGACAGAGCGCGCGATGTCCGCGACGAGGAGGACGGGCGAGACGCCGGTCAACGTCGCCATGCGGACGATCCTATGCCCTGGAGCCGCCGCCGTGGTGATGCCGGCGCCCTCGCCCCGCACCAGGCGCCCACTCGCCCGCGCCACCGGGCTACTCACCGGCCGGGCTGCCTGGACCGAGAGCTGGAATCTCGATGCTGCCGATCAGCTGCACCTCCGGCTCGAGGACGACCCCGTAGCGCTCCAGCGCTTGCCGGCGCGCCGCGGCGATCAGCTCGAGCACGTCGGCCGTGGTCGCGCCGCCGGCGTTCTCGATGAAGTTCGCGTGCTTGGGGGAGATCTGCGCGCCGCCGATCCGGAAGCCGCGCAGACCGCAGGCCTCGAGCAGCCGTCCGGCGGTCAGCTCGTGCGCGGGATTCTTGAAGACGCTTCCGAACGTGCGCTTGTTCGTCGGCTGCGCCTCCTTGCGCTGCCGCTGCAGCTCGGCGACGATCCTCCGGATCTCGTCCACGGGCCGCGGCACGAGCTCGAAGCTCGCCGATGCGACAACCTGCCCGTGGCGAAGGCCCGAGCGGCGATACTCCATGCCGAGGTCGTCGGGCGTGCGCTCCTCGGCCCCGGCGGCGGTGGCCACGACGGCCTCCCGCAGCACCCCGCGCAGATCCGCCCCGTACGCGCCGGCGTTCATCCACACCGCCCCGCCGACGGTGCCCGGGATCGCGCACGCGAACTCGAGGCCGCCGAGGCCCGCCGCTCGCGCCCGATGCAGGCACACGGCGAGCGGCGCCCCACCCCCCGCCTCGAGCCACTTCTCGCCGCCGGCCGGATCGCCAACCCGCACCCCCGCAAGGCCGCCGGCCAGCTTGAGCGCGAGACCGGGAAAGCCTTCGTCCGCGACGAGCAGGTTCGAGCCGAGGCCGACGACCGCCACGGGGAGCCCGCGCTCCGCGGCGAAGCCGAGCAGCTCGAGGAGCTCCTCCAGGTCGGCCGGCTTCGCGAACGCGCTGGCCGGCCCCCCGGTTCCGATTGTCGTGAAGCGGCTGAGCGGGACGTCGTGCTCGAGCTTCACGCGGCACCCCGCGAAGCGCCGCGCCGCGCAGAGCGCCAGACGACAGGGAGACGCGCCCGGCTGGGTGCGATGGCCGAGGCCGAGGCAAGGACCATCGCCCGCCCACCCGCGTGCGTATCCCGCCCGGCTGCGTCTCCCGAGGAAACGGCGCGGCCGACGGGGCGACAGGCGGGTGCTCCTGACGGGAGCGGGACGGCGGTGACGGGTCGGGCCGGCGGGCGCATGCCGGACGGCGCAGTACGTCTCGCTGTTCGGCGCGCCTCAACCACCCAGCAGCTCCAGGATCATCGGGGCGGCCCGGTCGACGTCGCCGGCGCCGATCGTCAGGACGACCCCTCCCGGGCGCGCACGGCCGGCGGCGAGAACTGCAGCGTCCTCGAGCCGGGGTGCCCAGCCGACCGGGAGGCCGGGCCTCAGCTCCGACAGGCGCTCGGCGACGAGCTTCCCCGTGACGCCCGGAAGCGGCTCCTCCCGCGCCGGGTAGACGTCGCAGACGACCGCATCGTCGGCGGCCGCGAGCGCCGCCGCGAGCTCCCACGCCAGATGGCGCGTCCGCGAGTAGAGGTGCGGCTGGAAGACGGCCAGCACCCGGCCGCTGCCGGCGACGGTACGAGCCGCCGCCAGCGTCGCCGCCACCTCCGCCGGATGGTGCCCGTAGTCGTCGAAGACACGCACGGCGGCAGCCTCCCCTACGAGCTGGAAGCGCCGGCCGGCGCCGCGAAACTCGCGCAGCGCGCGCTCGGCGGCCGACCGGTCCACCCCGGCTGCGTCGAGCGCCGCGAGAGCGCAGGCGGCGTTGAGCCGGTTGTGCTCGCCCGGGACCGCGAGCTCGAGCTCCGGGGCCGGCTCCACCTCGGCGCCGCGCACGACCGCTGCTCCTTCGGGAAGCGCTGCGAGCCAGTCGCTCGAACAGCGCCTCGACCTCGGCCCGGGATGCGAACGTCGAGTGGTGATCGAGGTCGACGTTCGTCACGACCGCGACCCGCGGTCGCAGGAGCAGCAGCGAGCGATCAGACTCGTCGCCCTCGGCGACCAGCCACCCCTCCCCCGCCCGCGCGTTGCCGCCGAGCTGAGGCACCTCGCCGCCGATCAGGAAGGCCGGGTCGAGCCCGAGCCGGTCGAGACAGTAGGCGATCATCGCCGCGGTCGTCGTCTTGCCGTGGGCGCCGGCGACGACGATGGACGGTCGGAGCTCGACGAGCTCGGCCAGCAGCTCGCCGCGCCCTCGCACCCGCCCCTGCGCGGCGACGAGCTCCGGATTGTCCGCCGCGATCGCCGAGGACGCGACGACCTCCGCGCCGTCCGGCACGTTCCCGGCGTCGTGGCCGATCACGACCGGAATACCCGCGCGCTCGAGGGCGTCGACGTACGACGAGCGCGCGCGATCGGAGCCGCCGACCTCGGCGCCCCACGCCTTGCAAACGAGTGCGAGCGCGCTCATGCCGGCGCCGCCGATGCCGACGAACCAGAGCTTGCGGCCGGCGTAGGGGCGTCCGGATCTCATCCGGCCCTCCCTCCCCGGTCTCCCCCACGCTCGGCCAGCGCGACGAGCTCCTCCGCGACAGCCGCGGCGGCGTCGGGCCGCGCGACCGCCCGCATCGCCTCGCCCATGCGGGCGAGCCGAGCCGGATCGGCGAGGAGCTCGCGAGCCTGCCGGTCGAGCTCGAGCGTCTGCTCGGGAACGACGACAGCGCCGCCGGCACGCTCGAAGTGACGCGCGTTCTTCGTCTGGTGGTCGGCCGTCGCGTGAGGGTACGGGACGAGCAGAGCCGGCTTGCCGGCGGCCGCGATCTCCCAGACGACGCCGCCCGAGCGCGGAGACCACGAGGTCGCTCGCGGCGAGCGCGTCGCCGAAGTCATCCGTGAAGGCGAGGAGGCGGTACCCGGGCCGGGCCACGCGGGGCGCGAGCTCGGCGTAGTCGCGCTCGCCGGAAAGGTGCAGCACGGCCGGCATGCCCTCCGCCGCGTCGTCGCCCGCCGCGAAGGCCTCGAGCGCCGCCTCGTTCAGCCGCCGGGCGCCCTGGCTGCCGCCCGCGACGAGCACGACGGGCCCCTCCTCCGGGAGCCCGAACCGGCGCCGCGACCCCGCGCGGTCCTCCTGCTCTGCGACCAGCGAGCGTCTCGGCACGGGGCGCCCGACGACCCGGTACTTCCCACCCGCCCGACCGGGGAGCGGATAGGCGAGGAAGACGCGCTTCGCGAACGGGGCGGCGAGGCGGTTCGCGAGCCCGAGCTCCGCGTCGGCCTCCGTCAGGGCGGCCGGGATGCCGAGCAGCCACGCCGCCGTCACCATCGGCCCCGCCGCGTAGCCGCCGGCCCCGAGCACGACGTGGGGCCGGCGACGCCGCAGGATCCCGACGCAGGCGGCCGGTGCCTTCGCCGCCACGCCGACTGCCTTCAGCGTCGCCAGGCCGACGTCACGGGGAATCCCGCGGACGTCGAACTCGTCCACCTCGTAGCCGGCGTCGACGAGGATGCGACGCTCAGCGCGAGGCGGCCCGGCGAAGGTCACGTGCACCCCGCGAGCCGTCAGCTCCTCCGCGACTGCCAGAGCCGGCAGCACGTGCCCCGCCGTTCCCCCGGCCCCGATCGCGCACCGTAACCCGTCGTGCCTCCGCATCGCTCAGCGCGATGTTAAGGAGGATGCCGACAGCGGCGAGGCAGACGACCAGGCTCGAGCCCCCGTAGGAGACGAACGGCAGCGGCACGCCGGTGATCGGCGCGAACCCGAGCACCGCCCCGAGGTTGAGCGCCGCCTGGCCGCACAGGAGGGCCGTCAGCGCGGCTGCGAGCCGCTTCCCGAAGGGGTCGCGGCAGGCCAGCGCGATCCGGAAGCCGGCGTAGCCGATGAGGCAGTACGCGAGGATCACGGTCGCGGCCCCGACCAGGCCGAGCTCCTCGCCGACGATGGCGAAGATCATGTCCGTCGAGGACTCCGGCAGGTAGTAGACCTTCTGGACGCCCTCTCCGAGGCCGGTCCCGAACAGCCCGCCTGAGCCGAGGGCGATCTGCGCCTGCACGGCCTGATGGCCCGTGTCGAGCGGGTCCGCCCACGGGTTGAGGAAGCTCAGCAGCCGCGCCTTGCGGTAGGGCGTCATCCAGGCCACGGCGAGAACCAGGCCGACGGTGAGCCCGGTCGCCATGCCCATCACCCGCAGCGGCGTGCCGGAGACGAGCAGGACGGCGCCGGCGACGATCGCGAACGCAATCGCGGTGCCGAGATCGGGCTCGACGATGACGAGCAGTCCGGCGAGGCCGGTGGCGAGACCGACCGGCCGGAAGAGAGCCCCGAGCGACGAAGGCGCCGGCTTGCTGGCGAGAAACGCCGCCACCCAGAGCGCCAGCGCGAGCTTCGCGAGCTCCGACGGCTGCAGCGTGATCGCCCCGACCTCGAGCCAGCGACGGGCGCCGTTGACCGACTCTCCGGCGACGAGCACGAGCGCGAGCAGCGCCAGGCTGACGCACGAGGAAGACGCCGGCGATGCGCTTCAGCGCCCGGTAGTCGACGCGCATGAGCACGACGAAGAGGACGAGGCCGACGACCGCGAACAGCCCCTGCCGCTTCAGGTAGTAGGCGGGGTCGCCCTCGGAGATCGCGGCGCGCGCAGAGCTCGCGCTGTAGACCATGACGAGGCCGAACGCGACGAGACCGAGCGTGACGAGCACGAGCAGCCCGTGCACGACCGGCATCTCGAGCCGAGCGCTCGGACCGGGATACGGCCCTGCCCCGCTCCACCGCGGTCGAGCTCATCCGAGCCCCTCGACGAGCTCGCGAAAGCGCTCGCCCCGCTGCTCGAAGTCCCGGAACTGGTCGAAGCTCGCGCAGGCCGGCGACAGCAGGACGATCTCGCCCGGCCGCGCGTCGGCGGCCGCCCTGGTGACCGCGTTCTCCAGCTCGCCGCAGCGCTCGAACGCCACCGCCTGCGTCTCGAGGGCGGCCGCCAGCTCGCCGGCGGTCTCTCCGATGAGGTACGCGGCGAGGACGGCCTGCCGCCGTGCGACGCGCGCCAGCGAGTCGAACGCGCTCTGCTTGCGGCTGCCGCCGAGGATGACGCGAAGGGTGCCCGGCGGAAAGGCCTCGAGCGCGCGCTCGGCCGACTCCGGGTTGGTGGCCTTCGAGTCGTTGACGAAGCGCACGCCCGCGAGCTCGCGGACGGGCTCGAGCCGGTGCGCGACACCCGGGAACGTGCGCAGGGCCTCGGCGATGGCGTGGTCGCCGATCCCGGCGGCGCGAGCGGCGGCGGTGGCAGCGGCCGCGTTCTCCCGGTTGTGCGCCCCCGGGATGAGCGGCTCGGCAGGCAGGACGTCGTCTGCGCGGAACTCGATCCGCCGCCCCGATCCCGGGATGGCGCCGAAGCCGCTCGGCACGACCGCGGCGTCCCCGGCCTCCTGCCGCTCGAAGATGCGCAGCTTCGCCGCCCGGTAGGCATCCAGCGAGCCGTGGCGGTCGAGGTGGTCCGGCGTGAGGTTGAGAAGGACGGCCACGTGGCAACGGAGCGTCTCGACGTCCTCGAGCTGGAAGCTCGAGAGCTCGCACACGACGGCCTCGTCGGACGACAGCTTCCCGTCGAGCCCGCAGAGCGGCCGGCCGACGTTGCCGCAGACGGCGACCGGCGCGCCCGCGGCCCGGAAGATGGCACCGAGCAGCTCGGTCGTCGTCGTCTTCCCGTTCGTCCCCGTGACGGCCACGGTGGGCTGTGCGACCAGCCGCGCGCCGAGCTCGATCTCGCTCCAGACGGGCAGGCCGAGCTCGCGCGCGGCCGCGACGAGCGGCACCTCGCTCGGTACCCCGGGGCTCTTGACCAGCACCTGCACGCGTTCCACCAGCGCGACGTCGGCGTCCGCGCCGAGGACGACTTCGACGCCGGCCTCGCGAAGCCTGCCCACGTCTGCATCCGGCCGGCGGTCGACCCCGAGCACGCGGACACCCCGGCGCGCCAGCGCGAGCGCCGCCGCCTCGCCGGAGCGCGCCAGCCCGAGCACGAGCGCCGTCTCCGGAACGTCAGACGCGGGCCGGATGAGATCCGGCCCCTACGGAATGGGACGCAGGCTCACTCGGCAAAGTGCGAGAAGTCGCGGTAGTAGAGGACGAAGGCGCAGGCGCAGAGGATCAGCGCAGCGATCCAGAAGCGCACCATGATGCGGGCTTCCGACCAGGCCTTCATCTCGAAGTGATGGTGCAGCGGCGCCATGAGGAAGATCCGCTTGCCCGTCCACTTGAACGAGATCACCTGGAGGATCACCGACAGCGCCTCGATCAGGAAGATCCCGCCGATGAGGAGCAGCAGCACCTCCGTCTTGGAGAAGATCGCGAACGCGGCGAGTGCGCCGCCGAGCCCCATGGAGCCCGGTGTCGCCCATGAACGCCTGGGCCGGGTAGGCGTTGAACCAGAGGAAGCCGATCGAGGCGCCGATCAGGCTGGCGCCGAGGATGGCGAGGTCGAGATCCTCGGGGTCGCCCCCCTGCGGCGGCGCCCGAGGCGATCCAGGCGACGACGCTCATGGCCGTGAACGTGAAGACGGAGATCGCCACGGTCCCCGCCGCGAGGCCGTCGAGGCCGTCGGTGAGGTTCACCCCGTTCGAGGCGCCCGCGATCATGAGGAAGAGGAGCACGTACCAGCCGTACGAGAGCTCGACGTCGACGCCGATCAACGGCAGGTAGACGTCGGTCTCGAAAGTCGAGCTGCGACACGACGATCGCGACGAACGCGGTGATGAGGGCGAGCAGCACGAGCTTCCAGCGGCCGGGGAGCCCGAGCGAGCGGCGTCGCGTCAGCTTGGTCCAGTCGTCGACGAAGCCGATCGCGGCGCAGGCGAGGGTGACGAAGAAGGCGGTCAGCGCCTCGAGCGTGCGCTCCGAGAAGATCAGGAACGGCACGAACATCGCGGCCATGATCAGGAGCCCGCCCATGGTGGGCGTGCCCTGCTTGACGACGTGCCCGCTCGGGCCCTCCTCGCGGATGTGCTGCCCGAACTCGTTCCGCCGCAGGAACTCGATGAACTTCGGGCCGGCCACGATCGCGATGACCATGGCGAGGATGCCCGCGAGCAGGACCTGAACCACGGTCAGCAGCCCTGCGTCAACGCTCGACCGCCGGTGCCGAGGCGAGCGCCTCGGCGACCGTCTCGAGGCCCATGGAGCGCGAGCCCTTGACGAGCACGCAGTCGCCGGGCTGCAGGGCCTCGTGGACGACGGGGAGCCCTTCCGCAGGGGTCGGCGCCCAGAGGCGGACGGCGACGCCCTCGGCCCCCTCGAGGTAGCCGCGGGCAAGCGGGCCGAGCGCAACGAGGACGTCGACGCCGGCCCGGGCGGCCGCCCGCCCGACCTCGCCGTGGTAGGCGGGCGCGCCCGGCCCGAGCTCGGCCATGTCGCCGAGGACGGCGACGCAGCGCCGGCCGCGCGCCCGCTCGGCGAGGTGGTCGAGCGCGGCCGCCATGGAGACCGGATTCGCGTTGTAGGCGTCGTTGATGAGCAGCCCCCCGCCGGGAAGCTCGATCTCCTCCTCGCGGAAGCGCGACAGGGAGACCTCGGACGCGCCACGCTCGCGCCTCCGCGAGCGGCAGCCCGAGCGACCGGTAGGCCGCGAGCGCGGCGAGCGCGTTCGTCGCGTTGTGCCGCGAGCGGATGTTGAACGTCAGCTCCATCCGCTCGCCCGCGACGCTCACGTCGAGGCGCGCGTCGTGCTCTCCCGGCTCGAAGGCGAGCAGCTCGACGTCGCCGCCGTCCCCGTACGTGACGACCTCGACGTCCTCGCGGCCGGAGGTAGGGGTCGAGCAGCCGCTCGCCGGCCGGGACGCAGGCGACGCCTCCGCTCGGGAGCTCGGCGACGACCTCGGCTTCCGCCTCGGCGACCCGCTCGACGGTTCCGAAGAGCTCGAGGTGCGCCGGGCCGATCTGCGTGATCACGGCGATCTCGGGCCGGGCGATGCGGCTCAGCTCGCGCACCTGGCCGAGCCCCCGCGTTCCCATCTCCGCGACGACGACCTCGGTGTCGGGCTCGATCCGGGTGAGCGTCAGCGGCAGGCCGATCTCGTTGTTGTGGCTCTGCTCGGCCGCGACCGTGCGGCGGTGCGGCCGGCAGAGAGCGGCCAGGATGTCCTTCGTCGACGTCTTGCCGGTGGAGCCCGTGACCGCCACCACCCGGGCGTGCGAGCGGTCGCGCACCGCGCGCCCGAGCGCCGCCATCGCCGCGTGCTCGTTCTCCGGCACGAGCGCGGCGGCGGCGCCGTTCGCCAGCGCGTCGTCCACGAAGTCGACGCCGCCGCGGACCGCGACGAACAGGTCGCCCGGGCGGATCCGGCGCGAGTCGATCTCGAGGCCGGTCGCCTCTGTTGCGCCCGGGCAGAACCTCCAGCCTGCCGGGGCACAGGCGCGCCACGTCCGCGAGCGCAATCGGGATCACGCGGTCGCCCGCTCGAGCAAGGCGACGGAGCGCGTCCCGCGCCTCCTCGACGTCGGAGAAGGGGACGGTGCGATCGGCGAAGGTCTGGCCCTGCTCGTGCCCCTTGCCGGCGATCACGACGACGTCGCCGTCGGCTGCGTCCCGGATGGCGGCGCGGATGGCCGCGCGCCGATCGGGCTCCACCTCGACCTCGGGGCCACGCCCGGAGCCGGCGAGGATCTCCTCGATGATGGCCTCCGGATCCTCCGAGCGCGGGTTGTCGGAGGTTACGACGAGCACGTCCGCCAG
The DNA here is from genome assembly GCA_963838105.1 of uncultured Thermoleophilia bacterium. Classification (GTDB taxonomy): domain Bacteria; phylum Actinomycetota; class Thermoleophilia; order Gaiellales; family Gaiellaceae; genus CAWJNF01. Next base: position 22,578 of record CAWIQC010000028.1, read on the forward strand.
CTCCCGGGCGGTCCGTCCCATGAGAGGGCGCTTGGCGCGGTCGCGGTCGCCGCCGCAGCCGAAGACGCACACGAGCCGACCCTGCGCGATCTCCCTCGCCGCGCGCAGGACGTTCGCGAGCGCGTCCGGGGTGTGGGCATAGTCGACGAGCACCGCGAACGGCTGGCCCTCGTCGACCGCCTCGAAGCGGCCGGGAACGCCTGCGACATGCGAGACGCCGCGCACGATCGCATCGTCGGGCAAGCTCGAGGAGCCGCCCGGCCGCGACGGCGCCGAGGACGTTCTCGACGTTGAAGCGGCCGCGCAGGCGCGTCCGGCACGCGAGCCCCGCGGCCGTGAAGCTCGCGCCGCTGGGGCCCAGCTCGAGCGCCTCGGCCCGGACGTCCGCCTCGTCCGCCAGCCCGAACGTGACGAGCTGCGATCCGGCCGTCCGCAGCTCCTCGGCCAGGCGGCGTCCGTACGGATCGCCGACGTTGACCGCCGCAGGCGGGAGCCGACCCTCGGGGTCGGGCTCGGTGAAGAGCCGGCGCTTCGCCTCGAAGTAGGCGTCCAGCGTCCCGTGGAAATCCAGGTGATCCTGCGTCAGGTTCGTGAACACGAGACACGCGAAACGCGTGCAGTCGAGGCGGTGCAGGGCCGACGCGTGCGAGGAGGCCTCGAGCGCGCAGCTGCGGTCGCCCGAGTCGAGCATCTCGCGGAACGTCGCCTGGAGGTCGATCGCCTCCGGCGTCGTGTGGACGGCGGGGCGGCGCTCGCCGCCGACTCGCCACTCCACGGTGCCCACGAGCCCCGGGCGTCTGCCCGCAGCGGCGAGCATCGCGAAGAGCAGGAACGCCGTCGTCGTCTTCCCGTTCGTGCCCGTCACGGCCGCGACCTGGAGCTCGGCGCTCGGGCGACCGTAGAAGGCGTCGGCCGCGGGCGCCATGGCGGCTCGGGCGTCGGGGACGAGGAGCTGCGCGACGGGCGGTCCGCCGGCGGGGAGCTCGAGCCGGCGCTCGGCGACGAGACACGTCGCGCCGCGGGCGATTGCCTCCGGGGCGTGATCGTGGCCGTCGGCGCGTTCGCCGGGTACGCAGAAGTAGGCGTACCCGGGCCCGACCCTGCGGCTGTCGTAGGCGAGCCCCGACACCTGCGCCGGGGCGGCATCGCCCGTGCGCACGCCCGCGATCGCCCGGCTCAGGATCTCCAGCTCGATGGCGGTCGATTCTAGCAGCGGCCCCTGTCTCCTCCCTTGTGCGGCGAGGGGAAAAAGTTGCGCTTTTGCACGACTTTCGTCTCAAATAGGCACGCACAAGCGCACAATTCGCCGCTACGCTCGTGCCAGGGACCTGAAGGCCCCCACCCTGATGGGTGGGGGGTGGGTAGTGGGACCCCCGGAGAACCTGCGAGCCTTCCTACCCGGCGGTGGGCGAGACCGCGTGCCGCCTCGGGCGCCTCCGAATGGACAGCGCGACGCGGGGAAGGCACTGCGGCCTCCCCCGCGTCATGTCGTGTCCGGCACCGATCCGGACGAGCGCCCCGGACCGGCGGCAGGTCGAGCCCTACGGGAAGTTGACGAAGGCCTCGCAACCTGCCGGAGGCACCGGGAAGTCGATGCCGGCGCCGCCGTCGGCGAAGTCGACTCCGAGCTGGCAGTCCACGCCGTCGGCGCCGGCGCCGCCGTAGATGCGATCGTCGCCGTCGCTCGTGGCCTCGACGGTCGCGAACGAGTCGCCGATCAGACGGTCGTCACCGGCGTCACCGTAGAGCAGGTCGCGACCGAGCCTGAGCTGGTCGACGCCCGCATCGCCGGTGACCTCGTCGCCGAGCAGCACGTCGACATCCAGGCTGCCGAGCAGGAGGTCGCTGCCCGCGACGATCAGATCGTCGCCGGGGCCGGCGAAGATCCCATCGCCCTCGAGCGTGTCGTCGCCGGCGGCCCCGAACAGGACGTCCTTGCCGCCGCGCAGCTTGTCTGCGGCGTCGTCGTCGCCGATGTCGAAGTCGTCGCCGCGCAGCCAGTCGTTGCCGTTGCCGCCGTCGAGGCGGTCGGTACCACCGGTCACGAGGTCGCTGCCACGACCGCCGGCGAGCTCGTCGCCGCGCAGCTTGTCGTTCCCGTCGCCGCCCCGCAGGACGTCCGTCCCGCCGGTGAGCCGATCGTCGCCGTCGACGCCGAGGATACCGTCGGCGTAGAGAGAGTCGCCGCCGGGACCGCCGTCGAGCAGGTCGTTTCCGCCCGTGAGGATGTCGGGCCCGGCGGTGGCGCCCAGCCCGTCGCCGTGGAGGACGTCGTTGTCGAGCCCGCCGTACAGCCGGTCGTTGCCGCCGGTCTGCGGAACGGGGCCGCCGTCCACGACGTCGCCACCGAGGTAGTCGTTCCCGGCGTCGCCGTAGAGCGTGTCGTTTCCGGGCGTCTCGACGCCCGCGATGAGGTCACCGGCGACCGTGTCGTTGCCGTCGCCGGCGTGGACGGTGTCGTTGCCCAGACCGCCGCAGATCAGGTCGTCGCCGCCCAGGCCGAAGATGGTGTCGTCGCCGTCGAGGCCCTGAATGATGTCGTTGCCCCCGGTGCCGACGATGACCTCGGGCCCGGGAAGATCCTGCCCGAGGATGGTCGGCACCTGGCCGAAGCAGTCCTTGCGTAGCGAGGCGGCTGCGGCCGGCTGGGCGAACGCGCCCAGGGCTGCCGCGACGAGGGCCGCGGCGGCGAGCCGGGCGATACGTGTTCGGGTACGGAACATGGCATCTCCTTCGGGTTGGTTCGACTCGGTCGAACCCTGAAACCCGCGAGGCGGTGCTTCCTTACGCCCGGGGAGGCGGCTCAGCCAGTAGTAGCCGCGAGCGTCTCAGGCAGGTCGGGCTGAACGTCGAGGTAGGGCAGCGCGAACTGGGCGATCTTCGAGAACACCGGCGCGGCCACCGTGCCGCCCCAGATCGCGCCCATCGGCTCGTCGACGGCGACGAGCACGACGATCCGGGGAGCGGCCGCGGGAGCGAAGCCGACGAACGACGCGACGTAGCGGGTGTCGGAGTAGCCGCCGGTGGGATCGGGTTTCGCGGCGGTTCCCGTCTTCCCCGCCACGCTGTAGCCGGGCACCTGCGCCTCGACGCCCGTGCCGTCCGCGACGACGTCGCGCATCATCGCGGTCAAGAGGTCGGCCGTCTGGCGCGACATCACGCGATGCCGATCGCCCGGGTCGATCCTGCGATCGCCGATCCGCTCGATGACGTGGGGGCGGATCCAGCGGCCCCCGTTGGCGATGGTCGCGTACGCGGCCGCCATCTGGATGGGCGTGACCGCGATGCCCTGGCCGATCGGGACGTTGCCGATCGTCGAGCCGGTCCACCGGTCGGCCGGGAGGACGATCCCCTCGCTCTCACCGGGGAAGTCGATACCCGTCTTGGCGCCGAAGCCGAAGCGCTCGATCCAGCGCGCGAGGCGTTCCCTCCCGAGCTGGATCGCGAGCGTGATGGCACCGACGTTGGACGAGCGGGACAGGATCTGCGAGACCGTCATGTCCTCGGTGCCGCGCTCCTCGGCGTCATGGATGACCCGGTCGGCGACCTGGATCGAGTATTGGAGTCGGAACGAGGTCTGCGGCCCGACGAGCTTCTCCTCGAGCGCTCCCGCGACGGTCACCACCTTGAACGTCGAGCCCGGCTCGTACGTGTCCGTGACGGCCCTGTTCCGCTGTGCATCGAGGCTCTGCTCGCCGTAGGCGTTCGCGTCGAAGCCCGGCTCGACCGCCATCGAGAGCACGCCGCCCGTACGGGGGTCGAGGACGATTGCGGTGGCCGCCTTCGCCGACCAGGCGACGCGGGCCTGGCGCAGGATCTTCTCCACCTCCGCCTGCAGGCGGTGATCGAGCGTCAGGTGGATGTCACGGCCCTCCCGAACGGGTCGGGCCTCGACGACGTCGAGCAGCCGCCCGAAGGGGTCGCGGACGATCGTCTCGCGCCCGTCGCGCCCGCTCAGCACCTCGTCGTACTGAAGCTCGAGCCCGGCCAGGCCCTCGTTGTCGAGGCCGGCGTAGCCGATGACGGCGGCCCCGATGCGGCGGTGCGGATACGTGCGCCGCTCCTCCGGGTAGAAGCCGAGCCCGACGATGTCGCGACGCTCGAGCAGCCGTGCCTTCGTCGGGTCGATCTTGCGCGCGAGGTAGACGAAGCCCCTGGAGCGGTCGGCGAGGAGCGCGGCGACGGCCTTCTCGTCGAGCCCGAGGTCTCGCGCGACCGCGGCGGCGACGACCGCCGGCTGCCGGATCTGCGACGGGTTGGCGTACACGGTCGTCGCCTCCTCGCCGATCGCGAGCTCGACTCCCATGCGGTCGTACACCGTGCCGCGGTGTGCCGGGAGCGCGATCGTCTCACGCTGCTGGCCCTGGGCAAGGCTCTCGAGCGACGGCGCCTTGACCGCCTGCAGCCACGCCGCTCTCGCGAAGGCGATGCAGAAGATGGCGGCCAGGACGACGGCGAGCAGCCGGATGCGGCGGTTTGCCAGCCGCACGGCCGGTGCCGCCAGCGGTCCACCTCTCGCCTGCGGGGCCCGAGCGGACAGCGCGTCCGTCCCGGCTAGCGCCCGCCCGGCGGGGCGAGCCTCAGGTACACGACGTCGGCCCGCTCGACGAGGCCGAGGCGCGCGCGGGCGAGGGACTCGACGCGGCCGGACGCCTTGGCGGTCGAGAGCTCGGCGCGCAGGCCGTCGTTCTCGGCGCGGATCTTCGTGATCTCGGAGCCGATGCGGCCGCGCTCGATGCGTAGCTGCAGCACGGCGACGTTGAGCGCGACGATGCCGGTCAGCAGGCCGCCGACGATGCCGATCCAGAGCAGCGGACGGGTGACACGCATCCGGCGCGCGCGTGCCGTCCGGCGCTGACCGGCCGTCCGGTCGGCAGGCGGCGTCGGGACGTGTCGCCGCGGCACGGCGAGGCCGCGGCGCGGAAAGCGGTTCAGCCGCCGCGAGCCGCCGAGCCGCGACCGCCATCAGTCCTCCGAGACCTTGACGGCCGCGCGGAGGCGGGCCGAGGCCGAGCGCGGGTTCGCGCCGGTCTCGCGCGGCGAGGGACGGACGGCCTTGCGCGTCAGCAGCCGCAGCCGGGGCTCGTGGCCGCAGACGCAGACGGGCAGCTCGGGCGGGCAGATGCAGCCGCGAGCCTCGGCCACGAAGAACCGCTTCACGATCCGGTCTTCGAGCGAATGGAAGCTGATGACGGCGACGCGCCCGCCCGGCCGGAGCATCTCGACCGCGGGCGGCAGCGCTCGCTCGAGCGCGCCGAGCTCGTCGTTCACGGCGATCCGAAGCGCCTGGAAGACACGTCGCGCCGGGTGGCCGTCGCCGAAGCGCCTGCGGGGCCGGGACGCTCCCGCGGATCGTGTCGACGAGCTCCGCCGTGCGCTCGTAGGGCCGCTCCGCGCGGCGCCGGACGATCGCGCGCGCGATCTGGCGCGCGAAGCGCTCCTCGCCGTAGCGGCGGAACAGCTCGGCGAGCTCGCGCTCGTCGGCCTCGTTGACGAGGTCGCCCGCGGAGAGCGGCGCGGCCGGGTCCATGCGCATGTCGAGCGGCGCGTCGACCGCGTACGAGAACCCGCGCTCGGGCCGGTCGATCTGCATGCTCGAGATGCCGAGGTCGAGCAGGATCGCGTCGGCGTGGACGCCGTTCGAGGCGAGCTGCGCGAGGACCGTGTCGAAGCCGCCGCGCAGGAAGCGCGTCTGGACGCCGGCGCGCCGGGCGAACCGGTCGAAGTACGGGCGCACGGTGGGGTCGCGATCGACCGCCACGAACCGCCCGCGCCCATCGAGGTCCGCGGCCAGGAGCGCCGCGTGGCCGCCGGCGCCGAACGTAGCGTCGACGACGGTTTCCCCGGGCTTGACCGCGAGGAGATCCCGGATCTCCTCCGCGAGCACGGCGACGTGGTCAGCCGCGCTGTGCGGCAAGGCGTTCGGCAACACTGTCGACACTCCCTTCCACTTGCTCGAGGTGCTGGCGCCAGGCGGCGCGGTCCCAGATCTCGACGTGGTCGCGGACACCCGCGACCACGACCTCGCGCGCGAGCCGCGCGTGCTCGAGCAGCGCGGGCGGCAGCGCGATCCGGCCCTGCTTGTCCGGATCGGCCTCCGACGCTCCCGAGAACATGAAGCGCGCCATCTGCCGGGCCTCCGGGGAGAAGGGGTCGAGGCCCTCGAGCCGAAGGCCTACGAAGCGCTCCCACTCCTCCTTCGTGAACACGAACAGACAGCCGTCCATGCCCCTCGTCACGACGCCCCCCGACGCGAACGCCTCCCGGAAGCGCGCCGGCAGCGTCAGGCGATTCTTGTCGTCAAGGGTGTGCTCGTACTCACCGAGGAACACGGCCGGCCTGCTCGCTCCACTCCACAATGCCCCACTGTACCCCACTTTCCTCCACTTAGCAACCCTTGCACTCCCCGGCCGGCCAGCGCCCGCTCCGCGCGGGTGACGGGCGGCGCGATCCGACCGTGACGCGCGTGGGTCGCCGCGGGTCTGCGGGGCCGGCCGCGGCCGCTCAGACGAGCCGCAGCTGGCCCTCGTAGGCGCCGCGCCCCGTGAGGCACGCGGCGCCGCAGCGAGCCCCGAGCCGGAGCGCCTCGTCGAGCGCGAGCCCGCTCGCGAGCCCGAACGTGAAGCCCGCTGCGAAGCTGTCGCCGCAGCCGTAGGCGTCCACCGGAGGGCCGGGCACGGGCTCCGGCGGATACGTCCCGTGGCGCCCGTCCGGCGTCTCCCACGCCCCGCCCTCACCTCCGGCGGTGCGGACGACGAGGCGGGGCGGCGGGTCGAGGTCGCCGGCGACGTAGCGCTCCGACGGGTCCCTGCCGCTGCCGACGAGCGCGTCGAGCTCGACAGCGCCCGCCTGCAGGCTCTCGAGCGCTCGCGGCGTGGCCACGAGCACCCGCGCTGCGCGCGCCGCCCGGAGCGTCGCCGCGTCGCCGCCGGTGAAGTAGACGGCATCGCAGGCCGCGAGCTCGTCCAGCGGCAGGCCGTCGTCCCGGCGCGGTGTCATCCGATCGCCGATCACCGTGATCGTCCGCTCGCCGTCGTCGTCCACGTGCGTGAAGGCGCGCCGCTGAGGCTCCGGCCGGAAGACGGCCTCGACGCGCAGGCCGAGCGCCTCGAGCTCGGACCTGGCACGGTGGCCCCGGTCGTCGTCGCCGAGCGCCGTGTAGAGGGTCGCCGCACCGGCGAGGCGGGCAAGCTGGACAGCGGCGACCGCGCCGCCGCCGGCGGGCTCCTCCCAGGCCTCGCGCGCGTGCACGATCGCACCCGGCGGGGGCACCCGCTCGACGCGCGCGAACTCAACGAACTCGACGTGTCCCACGACGGCCACCCGCACGGCGGGAGTCTCGCATGCGCGAGGATTGGGCTTCTGACACCGCCGGAGACCATGCCCCGCGTCGCCTCGCAGGCCGCCACGACCACCGCCTTGCCCGGCGCCGCCGGCCGGCCGCGGTGAGGGTCGGCCTTCCCGCTCCCGGGGTCGGACGCTCAGCGGCACGGAGCACGACTGCGGCGGTGGGCGGGTGAGTAAGGCGCCCGCTCGGCTCTCACGCCCAGGGCGGAGCGGGCACGAGAGACCGCACGCCGTGACGGGAGTCCTCCTCGCCTGCGTCGCCGGCATGGCGTTCGGAGCGTTGACCGTGGCGATACGGATCGCGCTGCGCCGCGCTCCCGACCCCGAGGTGGCGCCGGCCATCACGTCGGTGCTGGCCTGCGCCCTGGCCGCGATCGCCGCCGCGGTCGCGGGCGACCTCGCAGACGTGGATCTCGACGCCCTGTGGCCGTTCGCCGCCATCGGCGCCGGCGTGCCCGGCCTGTCGCAGGTCGTCTTCGTGCGCGCGATCCGGGACGCGGGCCCGGCGCGTGCGGCAGTCGTCCTCGGCGTGGCGCCGCTCCTCTCGGCCGTCCTCGCGGTGGCGTTCCTCGACGAGTCTCTCGGCCCGGCCCTGGCGGTCGGAACCGTGCTCGTCGTCCTCGGCGGCGTGGCGCTGGCCTGGGAGCGCTCGCGCCCGGTGGACTTCCGTCTCGTCGGGATCGCGTTCGCGCTCGCCGCCGCCTGCCTGTTCGCGGTCCGGGACAACCTCGTGCGCGCGGTCGCGCGATCGGAGGACGTGCCTCCGCTCGCGGCGACGACGGCCTCGCTGCTCGGCGCCTCGTGCGCCCTCGTCGCCCTCGTCCTCGTCGTGCGACGGCGGGACGCGTTCCGCGCCATGGCCGGTGCCGCCGTGCCGTTCTTCCCGTCGGCTGTGATCCTCGCGATCGCCTACTGGGCGCTCCTGGAAGCGTTCGACCGCGGAACGGTGACGGTCGTCGCGCCGCTCAACGCCACCCAGTCGCTCTGGGCGGTTGCCTTCGCGGCGATCTTCCTCGGCCGCTCGGAAGCGATCGGCCGCCGCCTCGTCCTGGCCGCCGTGCTGATCGTCGCCGGCAGCGCGATCGTCGCCGCAGCCCGCTGATAGCGACGCGCCCGGTTTCGCTTCGACGACCGAGGCCGGGGCACCCCATATCCCACCACCCGGTTTCAGCCTATCGCCGAGAAGCGCGCGTGTGTGTGACGGATCGTGTCGGAGTCTGGCACGAAGGCGAGCCGGATCTCACACGACGGCGCGCTCGTGCGTTTCACCTGATGATGGAGGTCGTGCGCATCCCGCCGTTCGAGCGCCTCTACACGCAGCACGCGGGCGAGCTGCTCGGCTACCTCCATCGCGTGGCCGGGCGCGACAGGGCAGAGGACTGTTTCCAGGAGACGTTCCTGCGGGCGCTGGCGGCCTACCCGAGACTGAGCTCGGCACGGAACCTGAGGGGCTGGTTGTTCACGATCGCGACCCGCGTGGCGATCGACGAACGGCGGCGCCGATCGCCGGCCGAGGAGCTTCCAGAGATCGCGGTGGGCGACCGGCGCCCGGCATACGCGGAGCTCGAGCACCTCACGGGCGAGCTGCCGCCGACCGAGCGAGCCGCCGTCGTCCTGCGCTACGGCTACGACCTGTCCTACGCCGACATCGCCGCCGTGCTCGGCTCGACCGAGGAGGCAGCACGCCAGGCCGCCTCGTCCGGGGTCCGCCGGCTGCGCGGAAGGAGAATCGCATGAGCGTGCCTGCCCATCTCGACACCGAGTTCCGGCGGCGAGCGGCGGCCGAGGGCCTGCTCGACGTCGCCTACGACCTGACGGACTCTCCCGTCGGTCAGCTGCTGGTCGCGGCGACGCCCGCGGGGCTCTGCAGGGTGTCGTTCGACCCGGATCCCGAGGCGGAGGCGGATGATCTCGCGCGCGCCTTCGGAGCGCGGGTGCTGCGCTCCCCGCGGCCGCTCGATGAGCGCGCGGCGAGAGCTCGACGAGTACTTCGAGGGACGGCGCCAGACCTTCGACCTCGACGTCGACCTGCGCCCCGTGCCCAGCTTTCAGCGAGCTGTCCTCGAGGAGCTGGCACGCGTTCCGTACGGCGCGACGTCGACCTACGGCGGGCTCGCGGCGCGCCATCGACCAGCCGCGCGCCGCCCGCGCCGTGGGTGGGGCGCTGAACCGCAATCCGGTCCCGGTCGTCCTTCCCTGCCACCGCGTCGTCGGTGCCGGCGGCAAGCTCGTCGGCTACGGCGGCGGGCTCGATCGCAAGCGGGCGCTGCTGGCGCTCGAGGGGGTCGCGCTCGCGTGAGCGGCCCGAGCGGCGCAGACGCTTAGGCCCAGTCCATCGGCTCGTAGCCGCTCGTCGTCGGCGCCGAGATGATCAGCACCCGTGCCCGTTCGGTGCCGTTGTTGACGACGTAGCGCATCGGGGTCGGGGTCGAGGCGCGCGAACGTTCCCTCGGGCGCCGGGTGCTCCGTGCCGTCGATCACGATCGTGGGCGATCCGGCGAGCGTGACGAACACCTCCTCCTGGAGGCGACCGGTCTCGTCGTGCTCGGGGATCTGCTCGCCCGGCTGGAGCTCGCAGACGTTCATGCCGAACGACTCGACCCCGAGCGACTTGCGGGCGAGGATCCATTTCGGCCAGGGGTGCTCGAAGTCGTCGATGTGCTTGACCGTGATGTCCGGCCAACGCGACCTCCTTTCAGTCGAACGGGAAGCTCATTCTCGAAACGGCGCGCGGACCGCTGTCAAGGGCAAGCGTCGAGCCCGGGCCGGGGCGCCGAGGCCCCCGCCGCCGGGCGTCTCGATCCGGATGACGTCGCCCGGCGCGAGCGAGCGTGTGGCCTTGGCCGGCAGCTCCGCCCCGTTCAGGAGGTTCCGTCCGCGCTCGCCCGGCGCCCCGCCCGCCGAATGCCCTGCGGCGCGTGCGGCTCTACGCTCGGTCAGGAGGGACACGCGACACGCCTCCAGCGCCTCGATCTCGCGAATGACGCCGTCGCCGCCACGGCGGCGCCCGGCGCCGCCCGAGCCGGCGCGAAGCTCGTAGCGGCGCACGCGGAGCGGGTAGGCGAGCTCGAGCGCCTCGACGGGTGTGTTGAGGGCGTTCGACATCGCGACGTGGACCGCCGACGGGCCGTCGCTGTCGGGGCAGGCGCCCTGGCCCCCGCCGATCGTCTCGTAGTACGTGAAGCGACGGTTGCCGAAGGTGAGGTTGTTCATCGTCCCCTGGCCCTGGGCCGGCACGTCGACGGCCTGGCCGAGCGCCCGGAAGACGACGTCCGTGATGCGGCTCGACGTCTCGGTGTTGCCGGCGACGACGGCGGCCGGTGCGCCGGCGTTCACGAGGCAGCCCTCCGGCGCGAGGACCCGCACGGGCGCGTAGGCGCCGCCCGATGCCGGGATGTCGGGCGCCGTGAGGACGCGCACGACGAAGTAGCAGGCCGAGCGGGTGACGCTGAGCGGGCAGTTGAGGTTCCCGTCGTGCTGGGGCGACGTGCCCGCGAAGTCGATCTCGATCTCGTCGCCGGCGACGCGTCACTCGCGCGCGGATCTCGAGCTCGCCTTCCAGCGGCTCGAGGACGTCGGCCGCCTCGTAGACGCCGTCCGGCAGCGACCGCAGGCCCGCCCGGACGCGCCGCTCGGAGTACGCGAACAGCTCGTCCATCGCGGCCTCGATGCGATCGCGCCCATGCTTGGCGGCAGAGCTCTGCGATCCGTCGCTCGGCGAGCTGCTGCGCACCGAGCTGCGCCCGCAGGTCGCCGAGCCGCTCGTCCGGGTTGCGCATGTTGGCGACGAGCAGCCGCAGCACCTCGTCGTCGAGCCGGACCGGCGGGATGACGAGACCCTCCTGGTAGATCTCGCGTGACTCGGCCGGCAGGCTCGAGGGCTCCATGCCTCCGACGTCGGCGTGGTGCGCGCGCGACACGGCGAAGCCGGCCTCGGTACGCGAGACGAGCGTGATGTCCGGCAGGTGGGTGCCGCCGGTGAACGGATCGTTGACGGCGAAAACCTCGCCGGGCGCCGGATCGCGCGCCATCACCGCGGCCACCGCCTCCGGCATCGCGCCGAGATGCACGGGGATGTGCTCGGCCTGGGCGATCATCCGGCCACCGGCGTCGAAGAGCGCGGTCGAGCAGTCGCGGCGCTCCTTGATGTTCGACGAGAACGCGGAGCGGATCAGCGCCGCGCCCATCTCCTCCGCGGCCGCGACGAGCGCGCTCCCGATCACCTGCAGCTCGACGTTCACGCGACTCGCTCTCGCCGCGCTCGCCGCTGCGGCGGCGCGCAGGCAGCCCGACGGGGACGGACGCGCTCCCGGCCGGGAGCGGCTCGGAGCCGCCGGCGTGACAGCTTGCCGGGAGCGGCGGCCGAGCGCACCTGGGCTTCACACGGCAGCCGCCGGCTCGCGTGCATGAATTGGCACGCCCTCACGCGCTTCCGGCACGCCTGCGTCACGATCTCGTGAGGATCAGGGTGCTATACCCATCCCTAGCCCCCTCCCACCCCGGGGGGACCCAGCAGGTGGCGCCCTCGAGCTCGAGCACCGCGGGGCCCTCGACCGAGAGAGCCTCGCCGGGCGGCAGCTGCGACGCGGGGCCCGGGGCGCACGTCGGCCGTGCGGACGGCGACGAGCTCGATCTGACGTTCGCGGCTCGCATACCCGTACCGCTCCTCGTGCGCCCGATGGAACGCCGCGGCGACATCGCCGCCGAGCGGCACGGAGAGCTCGAACGACTGGCCGCGGTAGCGCAGATCGGCCTCGCCCTCGGAGGGCAGCTCGTGAGCGACCTCCGCCAGCGGCCGGACGTACGACGTCACGTGGTCGCGCCGCTCGTCGCTGGCGACGAGCCCGAGCGCCGAGAGGACCCCGGCGGCGGACGGGACGAGCACCGTCGAGATGCCGAGCTCGTCCGCGAGCTCACAGGCGTGCAACGGGCCCGCGCCGCCGAAGGCGACGAGCGCGAAGTCCCGCGCGTCGTGGCCGCGCTCGACGGAGACGACCCGGAGGGCGCGCAGCATCCCGGCGTTGACGACGTCCACGACGGCGCCGCGGGTCGATCCCGTGCAGCGCGCGGCTGGCCGCCTCCTCGTCGAGCACGATCCCGCCGGGAAGCGTGCGCGGCAGCCGACCGAGGAGGAGGTTCGCGTCCGTGACCGTCGGCTCTCGCCCGCCACGGCCGTAGCACGCGGGGCCCGGGTCGGCACCGGCGCTCTGCGGGCCGACGCGAAGCGCGCCGCCGGCATCGATCCACGCGATCGACCCGCCGCCGGCGCCGACGGTGTGGATGTCCACCGTCGGCAGGCGCAGCGGCAGCCCGCCGACGGCACGCTCGGTCGAGCGCTCCGCCCGCCCGTCTGCGATCAGGCAGACGTCCGTCGACGTCCCTCCCATGTCGAACGAGAGCGCGTTCGCAAAGCCGGCCAAGCCGCGCGACGAGGGCGGCGCCGACCACCCCGCCGGCCGGGCCCGAGACGAGGATCCACGAAGGGTGGGCAGCAGCCTCCTCGATCGTCGCGACGCCGCCGGACGATCGCATGACGAGCGGCGCGCCGAGCCCCGCCCCGCGGCAGCGATCGCCGAGGGCCCGAAGGTAGCGAGCCGCGCCTGGCCCGAGGTAGGCGTCCGCCGCAGTCGTCGAGGCGCGCTCGTACTCGCGGAACTCGGGCGCCACCTCGTGCGAGGCCACCACGTGTGCGCCCGGCAGCCGGCGCCGAACCTCGGCTGCGACCGCCCGCTCGTGCGAAGGGTCCCGGAACGCGAAGAGCAGGCAGATCGCGACCGCCTCCGCGTCGAGCTCGGGCAGCGTCGCCAGGTCGAGCGGCTCGACGACGCCGTCGGCGCCGATCCGCTCCCTCACGCCGACGCAGCGCTCGAGCGGCACGAGCGGCGGCGGGTGCTCCTCGCAGGGGCGGTACAGGTTCGCCCGCGTCTGCCGGCGCAGATGGAGTAGGTGCTCGAATCCCTGCGTGCCGACGAAGGCGGTGCGCGCGCCCTTGCGCTCGAGCAGCGCGTTCGTCGCCACGGTGGTGCCGTGCGTGAAGCGCTCGACCGCCTCGGCGCCGACCGCGCGCGCAGCCGCGATGACCGACTCCTCCTGCCGCGCTTCGGTCGGGACCTTCGCCGTGACGATCCGGTCGCCGGCGAGCAGGACGGCGTCCGTGAAGGTTCCGCCGACGTCGATGCCGAGGATCGCCACGGCGCAACTCTACGAGGCCACCTCGACCGCCAGCTTCGCCTGGCTGATGGCCCGGCTCATCCAGCGCCCCGAGCCTCGAGTGGTCGGCACCGAACGACTGGTCCGTCGTGCTGCTCGGCCGCACCATCTCGCTGTGTTCAGCGGCCGTCAAGGCCGCCGGCATCGCGGCCGCGACTAGACTCGGCCTCCACATCACGACGGGAGGAGGCGAGATGGCTGACCCGCCATTCAAGGTGGCGCACCTGTCCGAGCTGCCCCAGTTCACCGACCCGGACGGCGCAGAGCTCACCTACGACTTCCGCATCGTCAGGCGCACGCTCGGCGTCGGCTCGTTCGGCATCAACGCGATGCGGGCGCTGAACGCCGGCGGCATCGTCGTTCCGGAGCACGTGGAGCTCGACGAGGGTGGGCGACACGAGGAGCTCTACTACGTCGCCAGGGGCGCCGCGCGCTTCACGATCGACGGGGAGTCGGTCGACGCTCCGGAGGGGACGTTCGTCTTCGTGCCCGATCCGGCGAGCTCTCGAGCCGCGGTCGCCGAGGAGGCCGGCACGGTTGTGCTGGGCATCGGAGGAGAGCCTGGCGTCGCGTTCACGCCGTCGACATGGGAAGCGGCCTGGTCGAGTGGTTAATAGCGGTCGCGAACGGAAATACGATCCGCTCGGGCCGGCTGCAAACCGTCGCCTGCCCGCGTCCTCGGTCGCACCAATACTTCAAGTCCAGTATTGGCGCTCCCTGCGTCCTTGGCAGACTCGGTTTTCGCGCGGCCGAACATGACCGTACCTCCGTTCACGACCGCTCGCGCCGCGCGGAAGCTCGCCGTGCTCGAGCTCGTCGGACCGGCGGCGAGCCCGTCGATCTCTGGCGCACGATCGTCTCGCACGGTCTCGTCGAGCTTCCGCCCATGCGCGTGGACGAGGACCGGCGCGCCCTCGAGCTGACCGTGCCCGTCCCGGCAGGCCGCCCGCGTCTCGTGCGCGTCGAGGCCGGGCAGCCCCGGCGCGCCACGGTTCGCGTCGAGGGTCGCCTGCCCGGCGCGCGGGCGACCGCGGCGATCGTCGCCGCCGTGCGCCACGTGCTGCGCCTCGACGAGGACCTCTCGCCCTTCTACGCGCTGGCCGCGCTCGACGCCGAGCTCTCCTGGGCGACCGACGGCGCGGGTCGGATGATCCGCAGCCTGACGGTCTTCGAGGACGTCGTGAAGACGATCTGCACAACGAACTGCGCCTGGTCGGCGACGGAGCGCATGGTCGGGGCGCTCGTCGAGCATCTCGGCGAGCCGGTCATCGGAGCGCCCGCCGCCGGCCCGTCCGGCCGGACGTTCCCGACACCCGAGGCGATGGCCGGCGCCGGCGATGCCTTCTACACGGACGTCGTGCGCGCCGGCTACCGCGGGCGCTACCTCCATTCGCTCGCTACCTCGGTCGCCGAGGGCTCGCTCGACCTCGCCGGCCTCGAGGACCCCGCGCTTCCGGACGACGAGGTCGAGCGCCGCCTGCTCGCGCTGCCGGGCGTCGGCCCCTACGCTGCAGCACACATCATGGTGATGGGCCTCGGGCGCTACTCGAAGCTCATCCTCGACTCCTGGACGCGGCCCAAGTACGCGAGCCTCAGCGGCGGGAAGCCTGTCGCCGACGCGCGCATTGCCCGCCGCTTTCGCCGCTACGGCCGCTACGCAGGGCTCGCCTTCTGGCTCACGGTCACCGAGGACTGGGCCTGAGCCACGTCTCACGGCCGGCGCAGGGCAGCCGCGCTCGGCCGATAATTCGCACGATGCTGCACCGTGCGCTCGACCTGCTCCGCGAGCGCGCCGCGAGCGGACGCCCGCTCGGCGTCGGACTGGTCGGGGCCGGTGCGTTCGGGACGATGCTGCTCTCCCAGGCCGGCTCCTCGCGGGCCTCGACATCGTGGGGGTCGCGGACCTCGAGCCGAACCGGGCCCGCAACGCGCTCGAGCGCGCCGGATGGTCCAGCGACGAGCTGCCGCCGGTGACGGACGACGCCGCGACGCTGCTTGCGAGTGACGGCGTGGACGTCGTGGTCGAGGCCACGGGCGATGCCGTCGCCGGGGTCGCGCACGCGCTGGAGGCCGTCCGCCTCGGCCGGCACGTCGTGATGGTGAACGTCGAGGCCGACGCGCTCGCCGGGCCCGCCCTCGCCGCGCGTGCCACAGCTGCCGGCACCGTCTACTCCCTGGCCTACGGCGACCAGCCGGCGCTCGTCTGCGAGCTCGTCGACTGGGCGCGAGCCAGCGGCTTCGAGCCCGTCTGCGCGGGCAAGGGAACAAGTACCTGCCGTCGTATCCGAGCGTGACGCCAGACGAGGTGTGGGCGCACTACGGGCTCGCGCCCGCACAGGTCGCCGCGGGCGGGGCTTCAACCCGTACATGTTCACCTCGTTCCTCGACGGCACGAAGTCCGCGATCGAGATGGCGGCCGTGTGCAACGCGACCGGGCTCGCGCCGCAGGCCGGAGGGCTCGCCTTCCCGCCGGCGGGCGCGACGACGCTGGCAGAGGTCTGCATCCCGAGAGGAGGGCGGCGGCCGGCTGTCCAGGAGCGGCACCGTCGAGGTCGTCTCGAGCCTCGAGCCGACGGCGCGCCGGTGCCGGACGACCTCCGCTGGGGCGTCTACGTCACGTTCGCCGCGCCGAGCGACTACGTCGCCGGCTGCTTCGCGGCGTACGGCCTCGCTACCGACCGCGAGCGGCCGCTACGCGGCGCTCTGTGCGCCCGTACCACCTCATCGGCCTCGAGACCACCGTCAGCGTTCTCGCGGCGGGCTTGCTCGGAGAGCCCACGGGCGCGCCCGACGCGCTGCGGGCCGACGCCGTCGCGATCGCCAAGCGCGACCTCGAAGCCGGCGAGACGCTCGACGGCGAGGGTGGCTTCACGGTGTGCGGCGCGCTCGTCCCCGCCTCGCGCTCGCTACGCGACCGCCTGTTGCCGATGGGACTTGCCCGCGGGGCCGTGCTGCGCCGCGCGGTCGGTGCGGGCCGGCCCGTCAGCCGCGACGACGTGGAGCCCCTCCCCGACAGCGCAGCGCTCGCGCTGCGCGCCGGCTCGAGGCGCCGCCCCACGGCCGTGAACGGAGCCGGCCGATCGCGCTACCTCGGCTCGACCAGCCTGTAGCCCACCCCCCATACGTTGACCACGAACGACCCATCGTCCGGCAGGGGCATTCAGCTTGCGGCGTAGCCGGCTCGCGTGCGAGTCGAGCGTCCGCGTCCGGCCCAGGCTGCGGAAGCCCCAGACGTCGCGGAGCAGCTCCTCCTTGCGGAAGACACGCTCCGGCTCGCACGGCGAGCGCGACGAGGAGCTCGTACTCCTTCGACGCGAGCAGGACCGGCGCGCCCGCGACGCGCACGCTCCGCGAGAGCCGGTCGACCTCGAGCTGCCCGACGACCAGCCGGTCGCGTCGGCCGCGCCGGGGCGGTGCGGCGGAGAACGGCGCGCATCCGGGCGACGAGCTCCTCGTAGACGAAGGGCCTGACGACGTAGTCGTCGCAGCCGCGCGCGAAGCCGCGTAGCCGGTCGATCGGGTCGCCGCGCGCGGTGAGCATGATCACCGGGACGTCACGATTCCAGGCGCGACCCGGCTCACCCTCGCGCAGCCTCCGGCACACCTCGAACCCGGAGGCATCCGGGAGCACCGCATCGAGCAGGACGAGGTCGGGCGCCGAGTCCTCGACGAGCTCGAGCGCTCGCCCTCCCCGGTCGGCCGAGACGACCGCGAAGCCGTCGTCGGCCAGCTGCTGTTCGAGAAACGACCGAGCGCCGGCCTCGTCCTCGACGAGGAGCACCGACTCGCCTGCCATGCGCCGACGCTAGCAGCCGGCTCGCCGCCGCTCCAGATGTCCTTTCCGGCGACTTCGTGTCAAGGGATCGACAGCCGACCGGAAGGGCCTGGCCCTGCGTGGGCCAGGACGCAGGGCGGCGATCTCCCGCTCACCCGCTCGGGGGATCGCGCGACCGGGGCGGGGCGCCGATCTCTCACGCGGCATGCTCCGGCGCCTCGTAACCGTCCTCGCGGCGCTCGCGCTGCTCGCGAGCGTGGGCGGCTGCGCCGCTCTCGAGCGAGGGCGCCGACGGCGTCGAGGCGGCCACCATCCTCGAGCGGGCGACCGAGGCCCAGGAGAGCATCGAGTCGATGTCGTTCACGATGACGATGCGCGGCGAAGCGGCCGGCGAGGCGTTCTCGATGCAGCTCGACGGCGGCGGCTACGTGAAGGGCGACCACGAGGGCGACATGGTCATGCGGATGTCGATGGCGGGCGCCGGCATGCCTGCGATGCGGTTTCAGATGGTCACGCTGGAAGGGCGCGCGTTCACGAACATGGGCGGCAGCTGGCAGGAGGTCCCGGGCGGGCTCGGCGAGGTCGGCGGCGCGGCCCAGGCGCAGCTCGAGCAGCAGCTGGAGGGGCTCGACCTCACCCGGTACGTCACCGACGTGGAGGTCGAGAAGGGGACGACCTTCCTCGGCGAGCCGGTCACGAAGATCGTCGGGACGATCGCGATCGAGGACATGATGACCGGGCTCTTCGACCAGCTCGGCTCCGCGACGGGGAACCTCGACGGCCTGTCGAGATCCAGCTCAGCTGTTCGAGCAGGTCGGCATCGAGGACGTGCGCGCGGCCATCTACGTCTCGGACGTGACGAACCTCGTTCGCGCCTCGCACATGGAGTTCGCGATCGAGGTCGCGGGTCAGAAGGCGACGTTCGACGTCGACCTCTCGATCGACTCGGTGAACGAGCCGATCGAGATCCCCGAGCCCGCGGTCGCCGCCTAGCCGGCACAGCAACAACCGGGGCGCCGGCGTCCCTCACAAGTCGCCGGCGCCCACTCCTGCCGACGGCCTGCCGGCCCCTACAGGCGGCCGGAGCGGATGACTCCCCAGACGAGCCAGGCGCCGAGGAGCGCGGAGAGGCCGAAGCCGATGAACGAGATCACGTTGAGGCCGAGGACCTGCGGGCCGGACTCGGCGAGCACGCCGATGAGGGCGGACCCGATCACGCCTCCGACCGCGACGAGCGCGATGACCATGCGGTTGACGATGATGTCGAGCCGTCGCGCGAGGACGTCGAGACCCTCGTGGCGGAACCCGATCTCGACCTGGCCGTCGCGCAGCTCCTGGAGGATGTCGGAGATCTGATACGGGGCCTCGGAGAGGACGCGAGCCAGGGAGCTGGTCTCCTGACGGGCTCGTGCGGCCACCCGCCTCGGGGTGAAGCGCTCGACGAGCAGCCCGCGGGCATAGGGCTGCGCCACCTCGAAGACGTTGAAGTCGGGGTAGAGCTCGACCCCGACGGAGGCGAGCATGGCGATCGCCTTGTCGAGCAGCACGAACCTCGTGGGCAACCGTAGATTCATGCGGTAGATCAGTCCGAGCGCCTCGCGGATGAGCTGGAGCGGGTCGATCTCCGACAGGCGGGCGCCGAAGTAGTGGTCGTACACCTCACGGAGCTCCTCGACGAACTCCTGCTCGCGCTCCTGCGGGAACTTGACGCCCAGGTCGGCAAGCCGCGCCGGCAGCGCCTCCACGTTCTCCCGCGCCGCGTCGATGAAGAGGCGCGTCAGCTTCGACATGTCGGTGTCCGAGAGCTTGCCTGCCTGGCCGAAGTCGACGAGGCCGAGCGTGCCGTCCGCGAGCCGCAGGATGTTCGCCGGATGCGGGTCGGCGTGGAAGAACCCGTGCCGGAAGATCATCGTCATCCAGGTCTCGGCGATCGCGTCGGTGAGGGCGCGACGCTCCTCGACGTGCCAGCCGCTCGTGTCGAGATCGCCGATCTTCTCGCCGTCGAGGTACTCGAGCGTGAGGACTCGCGCGCCCGAGTAGCTCCAGTAGACACGCGGGATGCGGACCGTGGATGGAGCCCGCGAAGTTACGCCGGAAACGCTCGGCGTTGCGCGCTTCCGCGCGGTAGTCGAGCTCGGCGCGGATCGAGCGGGCGAACTCGTCCACGATCGCGACCGTGTCCACGAACGAGAGCGCGCGGACGCGGGAGCGGACGAACCGGGCGGCCTGGTACAGGAGCTCGAGGTCGGACTCGATCTGGCGCGGCGCCCGCGGACGCTGCACCTTCACCGCGACGCTTTCGCCGTTCGGCAGCACGGCTCTGTGCACCTGCCCGATGGACGCCGCGGCGACGGGCTCCAGCTCGAACTCGAGGAAGGCACGATCGAGCGTCAGCCCGAGCTCGGCCTCGAGCACCTGCTCGACCTCGCTGGAGGGGAACGGGCTGACGTTGTCCTGGAGCGCGCGGAGCTCGAAGACGATGTCCGGCGGCACGACGTCGGGGCGGGTCGACAGCAGCTGGCCGAACTTCACGAAGGTCGGGCCCGAGCTCGTCGAGCATGGCGCGCAGACGCTGGCCACGCGCCGAGCCCGGGCCGGCGGCCATCTCCTCCTCCGTGAGCCGCCAGGGCTTCAGGTCGATGCGGCGCCGCTCGAACAGGAAGCCGAAGCCGTGCTTCGACGCCACCTGCGCGATCTCCGACAGGCGTCCCAACTGCCGTACCGCCGGCCGCGCCATGCCGGCCAGTGTACGGCGGGCTGCGGACCCGATGAGATCTGGCCGGTCGGGCCGGTCGGGGACCGGCCCCTACGAACGCAACCCGGGAGGCATGTGGAGGCCGGTCCTGACCGGCACGTTCTTCCTGCCCGGCGCGGGCCGGATGTATCCGGCGCCTACTGCTCGGGCGAGTCCGCCGGCGGCAGCTCGCGCTGCTCGAGCAGGCGGAGGCGATGCTCGAGCTGGGCGACCTTGAGCTCGAGCTCCTCGTAGCGATCGCGGGTCACGAAGCCGAGATCGCCCGCGACCCCGGCGATGGCGCCCTGAGCACGCTCCTTGAGCGGCGGGCCGGTCTTGGATCCCACGGCCTCCTGCGCCTGGTCCTTGGCAGCGTCGAGCAGGCCGAGGCCGGCCAGGAGGGTCTTCTCGGCGAGCTCGCGCAGCGAGCCCTCGCCTCGGCGGGCTTACCCGGCTCGGGCGCCTTACCCGGCTCGGGCGCCTCACCGGGCTCGGGGGGCTTACCGGGCTCGGCCATGGGGCTTCGTTCGCCGCCGTTGGCGTCTCGCCTCGCGCCGCGCGGCCGCGTCGGCCGGCGCCGGCGCAGCTCGGCGCGGGCGCGGCCGGGCGCCGGCTCTGGCTCGATGTCCGTCTCTGGCTCGATGTCGGGCCTCCGGCTCGAGGTCGGGCTCCGACTCGAGCGCGGTGGGCGCCGGCTCGTCGGGGAGCTCGTCGGCAGGTGCGCTCGCTACAGCCGCCCCGCACGGCGGCTCCGGCCGCGGCTCTGCGCGGGAGTCGTCGGGCGAGGCGCTGGGCGGGCGTCGCCTCCGCCGGGACCCCCTCCTCCGGCTCGAGCAGCTTCTCCTGCGGGACGTCGCTTCCGCGGCGCGCCGCGTACTCGGGCGTGCGCTCCATGATGATCGTCAGGAAGGGTGTCGCGACGAAGATCGTCGAGACGCGCGCCGAGCCCGATGCCGACGAGCAGCGCGAACGCGAAGTCCTTCAGCGTGTCGCCGCCGAAGATGAACAGCGACGCCACCGGGAGCAGCGTGATGAACGTCGTCGCGATCGAGCGGCGGAGCGTCTCCCAGACCGACTGGTTCGCGATCGCCGCGAAGCTCGACTTGCGCATGAGCGGCATGTTCTCGCGGACGCGATCGAAGACGATGATCGTGTCGTAGATCGAGTAGCCGAGGATCGTCAGCAGGGCCGCGACGGTGGCCGTGGTCAGCTCGCGGCCGGACAGCGAGTAGATGCCGAGCGTGATCAGGATGTCGTTCAGGAACGTGCGCAGGATCGGGATGGCGAAGCGCCACTGGAAGCGGAACGTGATGTAGAGCGCGATGAGGACGAACGAGACGATGATCGCGATGATGGCTCCGCGCGCGATCTGCGAGCTGAAGCTTCCCGAGACGTTGCGGACGCGCGGTGACCTCGGCGCCGAGCTCCTGCTCGAGCGCCAGGCTGAGCTCCTCCTGCTCGGCCACCGACAGCGGCTCGGTGCGGATCTGGAAGCTCGTGTAGTCGCCGCCGGTCGGCTCGCCGCGGCCCTGGATGACGGCCTCCGCGGGCACCACCTCGTCGGCGACGTCGCGGACCTCCTCGACGGACATCGGCGTCGGCGTGTCGAACGAGATCTGGCTACCGCCCTCGAAGTCGATGCCGAGGTTGAGGCCCTTGACCGCGATCGAGATGATGCTCACGATGATCAGCGCGGTCGCGATCGACAGCCAGATACGGCGCCGCTTCTGGCTGCAGATGTCGATCCGCTGCCAGCGCGGGATCTTCTGCGCGCTGGCTCCCATGAACGACGGGTTGTCGAACCAGCGGAAGCTCGAGAGCATCCCGAGCATCGCCCGCGTGGCGGCGACCGCCGTGAACATCGAGAGCAACGTGCCGATGAGCAGCATGAGGGCGAAGCCCTTCACGCCGGCGCTCGCCACCGCGAAGATGATGAACGCGGTGATCATCGTCACGACGTTCGCGTCGACGATCGTCCCGAAGCCCTTGCGGTAGCCGGTCGCGATCGCGGCGCGCACCGACTTGCCGAGCCTCACCTCTTCCTTGATGCGCTCGAAGATGACGATGTTCGCGTCCGCGGCGACGCCGATCGTGAGAATCAGGCCGGCGAAGCCGGGCAGCGTGAGCGTCACCTCGAAGAGGAGAATGGCCCCGTAGAGCAAGGCCCCGTAGATCGCGAGGCCCGCGATCGCGACCAGGCCGAGGAACCGGTACACGATCAGGAGGACGAGCGCGACGGCGACGATGCCGCCGATGGCGGCGATGACGGCCTGGCGGAGCGAGTCCTTGCCGAGCGTCGCGGAGACGTCCGTCCGGTCGACGGTCTCGAACTTGAGCGGCAGCGCGCCGGTCTGGAGCACGAGCGCGAGGTCGTCCGCCTCCTGCTGCGATGAGAGACCGGTGATCTGGGCGCTGTTGCCGGCGATCCCGTCCGGGTTCTGGATGAAGTCGATGGTCGGGAACGACCGGATCTCGCCGTCGAGAACGATCGCGAAGCTCTGGAGGATGGGCTCGGGGCTCGCGAGCTCGTCGGTCCTGATCTGGCCGCGGCGGGCGAGCTCGCGCGTGATCTCGTGGAACTTCTCGCCGCCCTCGTCGGTGAACTGCAGCGTCACGATCGGCTCGCCGGCCTGGCCGAAGTCGGAGCGCGTGCCGCGAAGCTCGAGATCCTCGCCGGTCATCTCCGGGACGGGATCCACGGGGTCGTTCGGTCGGTACTCGAAGAGGTAGTAGAACGTCCTTCTCGGCGAGCCGACGCCGCCGGGACAGACATCGGTCGGCGGGCCGCACGTGATGATGATGCGGTTCCCCGGTACGGCGAGGATCTCCCCGCCCTCCGGAAGCTCGCCGTCCGGGAGCTGGCGCAGCAGCTCCTCCTCTGTCGGCTCGGGCCCGGCGATGCGCGTCAGCGTGTCGTCGTAGGCGTACCAGGCGGTGGGGTCCCCGTTCCCCTCGACCTGGTCCTGGATCCCCTTGAGGATCGGATAGAGCGTCGCGCTCGGCGACCGGGAACCCGTCCTGGGTGATCGACGGCGGCACGAGGTCCTTCTCGAGGTCGTAGAACTGGAGCTGCGCCGTCTGGCCGATCAGCTCCGCCGCCTTGTCGGGATCGTCGAGCCCCGGCAGCTGGACGATGATCTGGTTCGGCGGCTGCGTGCGCAGCTCGGGCTCGCGCGCGCCGATCTTGTCGATCCGGTTGCGGATGATCTCGACCGAGCGGTCGAGATCCTCCTCGGTCACCTCCTCGCCGGGCGGGGCCTCCGCCTCGAGAACCACCTCGAGGCCGCCCTGCAGGTCGAGCCCGAGCACCGGCGAGCGCGTGATCGCAAGCGCCGCGACGCGCGCCGAGCAGGGCGACGACGAGGAGGACGATGAGGTGGTAGCGGCGCACGGCTAGATGAGCGACCGGTCTGTCGGGTCGCGCGCACGTCAGGAGCGGCGGCCGAAGACCCCCCAGCGCTTGTCCTCGCGCACCGGCTCCGGCGCGCCGTCGGCATCGGGCTCGCCCACGACGACCGGCTCCTGGTACTCGCCCTCGAGCTCCTTGCCCGGCCCGGTCTCGGGCGTCTCCGGCGGCACGATGCTCGAGATCGCTTTGCGGGCGACCTCGATGTGCACGTCCTCGGCGATCTCGACGACGACCTTGTCGTCGTGCACCTCGACGACGTCGCCGTAGATGCCGCCGATCGTGATCACCTCGTCACCGGGCGCCAGGCGGCTGAGCATGTCCTGCGCCGCGCGCTGCTTCGCCTTCTGCGGCCGGATGAGCAGGAAGTACATGACTGCGAACATCCCGAGAAGGACGATCAGAAAGCCGCTACCACCCACTGCTGTTCCTTTCCTAGCCGGCCGGGACCCTAGCGTCGGCGAGCCGGGCGAGCGCGTCCGCCTTGTACGAGGCGAATGCGCCTCGCTCGATCGCCGCCCGCGCGCCGGCGGTCACGTCGAGGAGAAATCGCACGTTGTGAACTGACAAAAGTAGCAGGCCCAGCAGCTCTTGCTGGTTGACCAGGTGCCGGAGGTAGGCCCTCGAGAAGCGGGAGCAGGCGGGACAGTCGCAGCCGTCGTCGAGCGGACGCCGGTCACGGGCAAACCGCGCGTTGCGAAGGTTGAGACGCCCCTCCCACGTGAGCGCCGATCCGGTCCGGCCCATGCGGGTGGGAAGCACGCAGTCGAACATGTCGACGCCCCGCTCGATCACGTCGAGCATCCCCGCCGGATCGCCGATGCCCATGAAGTAGCGCGGCCGCTCGGCGGGGAGCAGGGGCGCCGCCCACTCGACGGTGTCGAGCCTCGCCTCGCGCTCCTCGCCGACGAGCAGCCCGCCGAGCGCGTGCCCGTCGAACCCGAGCTCCGCGATCTCCTCGATGGAACGGCGCCGGAGCTCGACGTCGGCGCCTCCCTGCGTGATGCCGAAGAGGAGCTGGCCGTCGGCGCGAGGCGCGGCGATCTGGCGCCGCGCCCACCCGGTCGTCAGGGCGACGGCGCGCTCGAGCTCCGCGCGCGGTACCCCTGCCGGCTCGCAGACGTCGAGGCACATGGCGACGTCGGAGCCGAGCGACCGCTGGATCGCGCCCGCCTGCTCGGGTGTCAGACGCGCCAGCGTGCCGTCGTAGACGGAGCGGAAGGTGACGCCGTCCTCGTCCAGCGAGACGATCGTGTCGCGCAGGGAGAACACCTGGAAGCCGCCCGAGTCGGTGAGGATCGGCCGGTTCCAGCCCATGAAGCGGTGCAGGCCCCCGAGCTCGGCGATCAGCTCCTCGCCCGGGCGGAAGTGCAGGTGGTAGGTGTTCCCGAGCACGATCGTGGCGCCAGCGCCGCCAGCGTGTCCGGGTCGATCCCCTTCACCGACCCCTTCGTCCCGACAGGCATGAACGCAGGGGTGGGCACGTCGCCGTGCGCGGTGCGCAGGACACCCGCCCGGGCCTGCCCGTCGGTGGCGACGATCTCGAACGCAGAGGTCATCGACCCACCCCGCCGTTCGGGCCGGATGAGATCCGGCCCCTACGAACCGTCGATGAACGGCCGCAGGCCGTTCATCGAATGACCATGGCATCGCCGAAGGAGTAGAAGCGGTAGCGCTCCGCGATCGCGAGGCGGTACAGCTCCCGCGTCTGCTCGACTCCGGCGAAGGCCATGACGAGGGCGAGCAGGCTCGTGCGCGGCAGGTGGAAGTTGGTCACCAGGCAGTCGACACGCCGGAACTCGAACCCCGGCGTGACGAAGAGCTCGGTCCGACCCGTCAGGGGGCCTCCTCGGGCAAGCGTCTCGAGGACACGCACTGTCGTCGTGCCCGACGGCGACGACATACTCCGCGGTCCGGATGCGCTCCCACACGTCCGGCTCGACCCTGTAGCGCTCGCCGTGGATCCGGTGCTCCTCGACCGTGCCGCTGCTGACGGGCCGAAAGGTGTCGAGGCCGACGTGGAGGGTGATCCGCTCCACCCGCTCGAGCCGGCGCGAGCAGCTCCGGCGTGAAATGCAGGCCGGCGGTTGGCGCCGCGGCCGAGCCGGCCTCGTCCGCGTACACGGTCTGGTAGCGGCCCGGGTCGTCGAGCGGCGTCGCGGATGTAGGGCGGGAGCGGCGTGTCGCCGGCCCGGCTCGCCGCCGAGGCCGCGCACGAGCCAGCGGCGCCTCGCCCAGCGACTCGAGCAGCTCGACAGCTGGACGCCTCGGAGCCCCGGCCTCGCGAGCGCACGTCCGTCTGAGAGGCCGCAGGCCTCGGCGCGGAGCGCCAGACGAGATGGCGCATCCGGCGGCGCGTGGATCGTGGAATCAACCATGGAAAGCCGCATGCCCGGCCGGAGGCGCCGCGAGGGCGCGCCAGCGCCTCCCAGAGCATGTCCCCGTTGCGGCGCTCGAGCAGCAGCACCTCCGCGTCGCCGCCACCCGGCCGCCTGACGTGCAGGCGACCCGGAACGACGCGGGTGTCGTTCACGACGACGAGCGCGCCCGTCCGGGAGCTCGCCGGGCAGGTCGGAGAAGCGACGGTGGCGCGTCGAGCCGCTCGCCCGCTCGAAGACGAGCAGCCGGGACGAATCGCGCACGGCGAGGGGCTGCTGGGCGATCAGCTCGGGCGGCAGCGCGTAATCGAGCTCGCTCGTGTCCATCCGATACGAACGGTAGCGTCGAGACCATGAATGCCGAGATGCTGGAGCGCGCCCGGATGCGGCTCGTCGAGCGCGAGCGCGGAGGCCCGCGACGAGCCGGACCTGGCGGCCGTGCTCGATCGTGCCCGCGCAGGAGTCGAGGCGCTCGCCGAGCGCACCGCCGAGCTCGAGGCGGCGCTACCCACGCGACTCTCGAGCGCCCTCCGCGAAGGCATGCAGGCAGAGGTGCTGCCGGTCGCGCGCAGCCTCGCCGAGGTCCGTGGGCTCTCGGGGCAGACGATCCGCCGCCTCGAGCGCCTCGACACGGTCATCGAGGCCGAGCGACGCGCGCGAGTCGAGGATCTCGCCCTGCTCGTCGAGCTCGTCGCCTCCGGCTGGAAGGCCGCGGAGCGGCGCCTCGACCGCATCGAGCGCACGCTCGAGCGGCTCGAGCGCGAGCTCGACCGCAACGGCGAGCCCGCCTCGACGCTGCGGCCCGCGTCGCCAGCGAGCCCCGCAGCCTGAGCCCGGAGAGCGCCGTCGCAGATCACGCCGCCGGCAGGGAGCCCCGAATCGTAGGGGCCGGATCTATCCGGCCACCGACGGTCGACGGCCGGTTCGCGGGCAGCACGAGCGTGAACCGCGATCCGTGCCCCGGCTCGGAATCGAGCTCGATGCCGCCGCCGAGCGCGTGCGCGAGCTCGTGGGCGATGGCCAGGCCGAGCCCGGTGCCCTGCCCGTGGCGCGACCAGAACGGCCGGAAGATCAGCTCCCGCTCCTCGGCCGGAACGCCGGGCCCCGTGTCGGAGACGCTGACCGCGACACGGCCGTTCGCTCGCTCGAGGGCGAGCGACACCCGCCCGCCGTCGGGCGTCCAGTCGAACGCGTTCACGAGCAGGTTGGAGACGATCTGCAACACCCGGTCGCCGTCGGTCGCGAGCGTCGGAGCCCCGTCGAGGTGGCGCTCGAAGCGGATATGGCGACCCTTCGCCGACTCGGCGAAGGACTGGTAGGCCTGGTCGAGCAGGCGGCCGAGGTCGACCTCCTCCCGCACCAGCGTGAAGCGATTCGCGTCGAGCTTGGCCAGATCGAGCAGGTCGCCGACCAGGCGCGAGAGCCGCTCGGTCTCGGCGGCCACGACCTCGAGCGAGGCCTCCCGCGCCTCCGGCATCCTCGGCAAGCCCCTCGCGCAGGGCCTCGACGTGCCCTCGAATCGCCGTCAGCGGGGTACGCAGCTCGTGCGACACGGTCATCAGGAAGTGCCGCTCCAGCTCGTCCGCCTCCGCCAGCTTGCGGGTCATCTCGCCGAAGCGGTTCGCGAGGTGGGCGATCTCGTCGCCCGAGCGAACCTCCGGAATCGGGACGTCGTACTTTCCCGCTGCGACCTCGTCGGCTGCACGCGAGAGAGCGAGGACCGGGCGCGTCACGCGGCGCGACAGGTAGAGGAACAGCAGCCCCGCGACGACGAGCCCGCCGAGGCAGGCGAGGCCCACCCGCCAGATGAGGACGAGCCAGCGATCGCGCAGCTCCGCCTTCGGCTTCGCCACGACGAGCGCCCCGAACGTCTCCCCCAGCACCTCGACGGGCTCCGCGATGGCGAGATAGGTGCGGTCCTCGCCCGGAGGCACCAGCTCGAACGTCGTCGTGCTCTCCGGCGGGGCGTCGAGCCCCGCCTGCTCGGGTGTCAGCCGGCGAAGACCGGAGACGTCGCCGGGGAAGAGCCCGACGCCGACGTAGTAGAGGCGGGTGCCGGTGGCCACCTCGAGCCGCGGCACGACGAGACGCGGCGGCGCCGTCCCCTCGTCCACGCGCTGGATCGCCTGCTCGGCGAAGAGCTGGCCGAGCTCGCGGGCCTGCCGCCGGAGGTCGGCCACGGTCTGGCTCTCGGTGTAGTCCTGGAAGAGGCGGATCGTGATCGCCGCGGTGACGATCCCCGCGATGACGACGCCGAGGAGGAAGAGGGCGGGTAGGCGGAACCGGAGGGACCGCATACCACTAGAGCTAGACGTTGACGAACCGGAACGGCACCCCGCCTCCTGCCGCGCGCCGGACGTATCCGAGCCTCTCAGACGCGCGGCCGGCTCGGCCTTCCGCTCCACGAGGCGGTCTCGGCTCGGCGGAGACTTTGTAGCCGACGCCCCAGACCGTCACGACCGGGCAGGCGTCGCCGAGCTTGCGCCGGAGCTGACGAACGTGGACGTCCACGGTCCGCGTGTCGCCCGCGAAGGTGTAGCCCCAGACCCGCTCGAGCAGCTGGTCGCGCGTGAGCACGATGCCGCGATGGTCCAGGAGCTCCCAGAGCAGCTCGAACTCCTTGGGGGCGAGCTGCACCTCCTCGCCGGCGACCCTCACCTCACGGCGGCCCGCGTCGATGGAGAGCTCGCCGTGGGCGAGCACGGCGCTCTCGAGGCGCCGCCGGGACGGCGCGGCGCGACGGAGGATCGACTTCACGCGCGCGACGAGCTCGCGCGGGTTGAACGGCTTCGTGAGGTAGTCGTCCGCCCCCACCTCGAGCCCGATGATCTTGTCGATATCGTCGTCGCGGGCGGTCAGCATCAGGATGGGCACGTCGGAGCGCTGGCGAATCCGCCGGCACACGTCGATCCCGTCGATGTCCGGCAGCGCGAGGTCGAGCACGATGAGGGCCGGCGCCTCGGCCGAGGCCTTGGCGAGCGCATCGGCGCCGCAGCGCGCGACCGACACGGCGAACCCGCCCTTCTTGAGGTACAGGGCGACGAACGAGGCGATCGACTCCTCGTCTTCGACGATGAGCACTTTTTGCATCGACTGGATCATCGGGTACCGGAGGCGCCGTTCAGGGAGAGCGGGTCGGCGTGCGGCGCCCGGCGCGCCTAGGTATCGGCGCCGAGGGCAATGACGTCGTACTCCTCCGGCCACGGATGGTATTCGCCTCCGTCCAGAGAGTAGCGGCCGCTGCCGCGCAGGCCGATGGTGCCCGGGCCGACCGCGCTCGCGTCGATGCCGCTTCCCGTGATCGTCACGCGCCAGGCGCCGCGGAAGACACGGAAGCGCATGTCCCGGCCGCCGTACGTCGTCGTGCCGTCCAGCCCGTCCCGCTGCCACTCGTAGCCCTGCACGAGCACCAGGGGGTCGCCGCGCCGGACCTCGATCGTGATCCGGCCACGGTCGATCGAGCCGAGCACCGCCCCGTCGAGCGCCAGCACGGCCCTGCCGGTGCCCCCGGCGAGCTCGATCCCGCTCTCGCTGGCCGCAGCGGAGGCCGCGCCGCTCGCGACGAGCGCGGCGACGACGACGCGAGAACAAGGGCGATGGGACGGAACACCGTGGGTTACCCCTAACCACTTTCTCCGACGGACGTATGGACGCGCTTAGCGCGCTGTTAGGAAACCGTGAGCACCGGGCCCGGCAGGGCCAGCGTCTCAGGCTACCAACCGCACGGTGGGGCTGGGCGCCTGAGCCCCCTGGCGCTCTGCGCCGGCCTCGGCGCGCACCCAGCCGGTCGCGGCTCGCCTCCGCCTCACACAGCGCGCAGACGGCGAGCGCGGCTCGCTGCGGCTGCGGCTCCGACTGCGGCTCCCAGCGGCGATAGCGCTCCCCCGTCAGCAGATTCCGCCGGCAGATCGCGCACGTCGCCACGGATGCCGATCGTAGAGCGCAGGGCGGACGGAAACGACGACCCTAGATCAGATCGATCTAGTCGTAGGTGAAGAAGCCGCGGCCCGACTTGCGCCCCAGGTGCCCGGCCTTGGCCTTGCGGACGAGCAGAGGCGGCGGCGCGAACCTCGGGTCGCGGTAGGCCTCCCAGAGCGCTTCCGAGGCGTGGACGTGGACGTCCAGGCCGATCAGGTCGATGAGAGCGAGCGGGCCGATCGGCCAGCTCGTCCCGAGCCGCATCGCGCGATCGACGTCCTCCGCGCTCGCGGTACCCTCGTCGAGCACCCGGACGGCGTCGTTGAGCACGGGGATGAGGATCCGGTTGACCACGAACCCCGGGCTGTCGCCGCAGACGATGGCCTCCTTGCCGATCCGCTCCACGAACGCGCGGGCCGCCTGCACCACCTCCTCGGCCACGAGCTCGGTGCGCACGACCTCGACGAGCGGCAGCACGGGCGCGGGGTTGAAGAAGTGGAGCCCGACGACGCGCTCGGGTCGAGCGCTCGCAGCGGCGATCTCGGTGACGGACAGGGCCGATGTGTTCGTCGCGATCAGCGCTGACTCGCCCAGCGCTCCCCGAGCTCGCGGAAGACAGCCTGCTTGGCCGCGAGCTCCTCCACGACTGCCTCGATGACGACGTCACAGGCCGCGAGGTCGGCGAGCTCCGTCGTCACCGTGAGCCGCGCGAGCGCCGCTTCCCGCTCGTCCGGGGACATCCGTTCCTTCTCGACGTGGCGCGCGAGGCCACGGGCGACGGCCGCTCGGCCGCGCTCGCCGAGCTCCGCGGACACCTCGCGCCCGAGGACGGCCAACCCCGCCTGGACGCACACCTGCGCGATCCCGGCCCCCATGGTGCCCAGGCCGACGACCCCGACCGTCTCGATCTGCGCCGCCATTTCGGCGGAGCGTACAAGCGCGGCGGCAGCGAGTCGTGGTTGAATGGCACCGGTGGAACGGACACGACGACCGCCCGGGCTCCCCGCCGTGGGTGTGGGCAGCCCTCGTGGCGCTCGCCCTCGCCACGCTTACCGCGGGAGCGATCGTCGGGATGGTGACCACGGACGACCGCGACGGGTCGACCGCAGCCAGCGGCACCGACGCCGCGGCTGCGCCGGCCGAGCCGGGCGCGTCCCCGCCGGCGATCCCGACCGACGTCCTACCGCCCACCGTGTCCATTCCGCCGGTCACGGAGGTGCCCACCGACACGGGCTTCACCATCCCGACCGTGCCGGACACCACGACCGTGCCGGGTGCCACGACCGCGCCCGACGCCTCGACGGTTCCTCGAGCGCCGGTACGTGGCCGGCGGGCCAGCCCGGCTACACCGTGATCCTGGCCTCGGTCGCCGAGGCGCAGGGCCGTACGGAGGCCGACAGCGTCGCCCAGCGTGCCACCGCGGCCGGGCTGCCCCAGGTCGGCGTCCTCCGCTCCACCGACTTCCCGAGCCTGCGGCCGGGCTGGTGGGTCGTGTACAGCGGCGTCTACGGCACCGAAGCGGAGGCCCGCGCCGCGCTGCCGCAGGCTCAGGCCGCCGGATTTCCGTCCGCCTACCCCCGCCGCGTCGCTCCGTAACGCGCCTTAACCGTACGACTTTGTAACAACGGCGAAAGCACGCTACAATGGCACGAGCGTGCCCGGTTGTGACCTGCGGCAGGGTCTATTTTCCAGGGCTTGTGTATCAACGCGACCTCGTAACAGGGTGTCCATGAACGAGAGGATCCTCGGCGTCATGTATCAGTACTCGCGGGCTATCTACCGTTCGGTCAAGGATCTCGTGGACCCGTACGCAGATCAGGAGAGCCAGCTCGAGTATCGCCGGGCGGTGCTCGCGGCCTGCGAGGAGACCGTGGAGCGGCTGGCCCGCGACCCCCGCTACTTCGCCCGTCCCGACCGCACGCTGTTCACCGACATCAGACGCTACTTCCCGATCACGGCGCAGGCCCAGGTCTGCTGGGCGGTGACCCAGGGGATCGAGGCTGCCGTCGCCTGGATCGACGAGCAGATCGAGCTCGGAGCATTCGACGGAGGCATCGCCCGCTGCCAGGCGACGACCCGCAAGGGCAAGCCGTGCCAGCGAACGCCGCTCCCCGAGCGGGACTACTGCCCGTCTCACCAGCATCTCGAGACGCGCCGCCGCGCCGTCGCGGCCTGACAACCCGCAGCGCCTCGCGCTCCTACCCCCGCCACCCCACCCCCTCGCAGCGCGCTACGCGTCGCAACCGGGGCCTGGCAGCGGCCTGTAGATTTCCTCGCCGAGGCGAAGAAATCTGTCTCACGACGCCGACAAGCTGATCCGGGAGCTCTCGCTCGTCGCCTTCCTCATGGCCGAGCGGCGTCCGCTCACCGCCCGTGACATCAAGCAGTGCGTCGAGGGCTACTCCGAGATGTCGGACGAGGCCTTCGCGCGGCGGTTCTACTCGGACCGCAGCGAGCTGCTCGGCCTCGGCGTGCCCTTGCAGTCCCAGCGCGACGAGTTCACGGGCGAGGAGCTCTACACGCTGCGCTCGGAGCACTACTTCCTCCCTCCGCTCGAGCTCACCGACGAGGAGCTGGCCGCGCTCCAGCCCGCCCTCTTCCTCCTCGACGGACGCTTCGCGTACGCCGAGCCGCTGCGGCTCGCGCTCCAGAACCTCGCCCTCGGCCGGGACGGCGCGCTCGAGGCCCCGACGGCGAACGCGGTCAAGGTGGAGTTCCGCGACCCCGACTACTCGCCGGAGATGGCGGGGCGGCTCACGAAGCTCGAGGCGGCGATCTCGAAGCAACGAACGGTGAAATTCCAGTACTGGTCGATCACGCGGGACGAGCTCGGAGTCCGGACGCTCAACCCGTACGCGCTCTTCTCCGACAACGGCGTCTGGTACGTCGTGGGCCGGGATCTGGAGCGCGACGACATCCGCACGTTTCGCGTCTCGCGCGTTCAGGGCGACATCACGTTCGCCACGAGGCGCGAACGGGATTTCCGGGCCCCGAAGGACTTCGACGTGGCCGAGCGCCGCGGCCGGCCGCCCTGGCAGTTCGGCGAGCCCGAGGGCGAGGCCCAGATCGAGGTCTCGCCCGACACCGGCTGGTGGATCGAGCGCACCTACGCGGGCCGCGGCCGCCTCGAGGACGGGGTCTTCGTCACCGAGTACGCGAGCATCCCACGCCTCTCGTCCTGGGTGCTTCTGCAGGACGGCCGGGCGACGCCGCTCGACCCGCCCGAGCTCGTGGCCGACGTCGAGGAGAGCCTGCGCCGGATCGTGGAAGCCCACGAGGGCCCGCCGCCGAAGCCGGCGCGGGCGTCCAAGCGGCGACCGGCGCCCGTCGCCGTGACCGAGCGCATGGCCGGCCCGGTGCCTCCCGAGCGGTTCGCGCTCCTCCAGGCGCTGCTCGCCCACCTGCTCGCAGCCTGCGGGGAGAGCAAGCGCGCGGTGATTCCCGCCTCCGAGCTCGTCGAGCGCTTCCGGATCCCGCCCGACCAGCTCGAGGAGCACCTGCAGCTCCTCAACCTCGTCAACTTCGGCGGCGGGTGCTACGCCGTCTATGCAAGGCTCGAGGACGACGAGGTCCGGGTCGACAAGGAGCTGTTCGGCGATGCGTTCCGCCGGGCTCCACGGCTCACGCCGCTGGAGGCTCGCGCGATCCGCCTCGCGCTCGAGTTCGTGGGGCCGATGATCGCCGCCGACGCACACACCTCGCTCAAGGGCGTCCGCGACAAGCTCGAGGAGACCTTCGGGCAGTTCGAGCTGCGCGAGACGCCGGAGCCGGAGGCTCCCGACGCCGAGGAGGAGCTGATCGCGACCCTCTCCCGCGCGATCGAGCAGCGCCGCCTCGCCGAGATCGAGTACCTGTCGCAGGGCGCGCAGACCACGACGCGGCGCGTCGTCGAGCCCTACCGCTTCGAGCGCCGGCTGCCGTTCTGGTACGTGCACACCTGGGACCGCACGAGGGACGCGTCGCGCAGCTTCCGCTTCGACCGCATGCGCAGCGCCACGATGCTCGACGAGGCGTTCGACCCGCGCCCTGGATTCACGCTCGAGTCGGAGCGCCAGACAGCCCGGGTGTGGTTCTCGCCGGAGGTGGCCCGGTGGCGCGTCGAGCGCGGCGCCACGCCGCTCGCCGACCGCTCGGCGGTCGCCGACCTCCACTTCGGCAGCGTCGACTGGCTGGTCGGCGAGGTGCTGTCGGAGCGCGGGCACGCGGTCGTGCTCGAGCCCGAGGAGCTCCGTGCCCCGGTGGCCGAGCGGGCACGGGAGCTGCTGGCCGAGCTCACCCGCTCCGGCGCCCGCCGCTAGGGCAAGGGGCGCTTACGGTGGGGGCCGGATCCTCATCCGGCCCGAAAGGGCGGGTCGGGGACCCGCCCCTACGCCAGCGCCGGGACGATCACGGGCCCGTGTAGGGGCCGGTCCCCGACCGGCCCGCCGTGCGGCGACATCACCGTCACGGCCCTCGCGGCCGCGCCCGGGCCGCATGAGATGCGGCCCCTACACCCGATCAAAGCATCCCATCACCGCCGCAGGGGCCGGATCTCATCCGGCCCGCTCGGCGGCCGGCGACAGCCGCTCGAGCGCCCAGCGGGCGTGCTCGGCCAGCAGCTCGTCCTCGCCCTCGGCGTAGCCCTCGACGAGAGGCACGAGCGACGCCTCGCCGGAGTTCCCGGCGGCGACGAGCGCGTTTCGCCGCAGGTAGCGGGGGTCGTTGCGCGGGACGTAGAGGCGGTCGTAGCGCTCCCGCAGCTCGTCGCCCGGCGCCTCCAGCCACGCGGCGAGCGACACGGTCGGCTCAGCCCCTGAGGGGAGCGGCGCGTCCGCTCGCCGCCGCTCCACGCCCCGGTTCCAGGGGCAGACGTCCTGGCAGATGTCGCAGCCGTAGACCTGCGCGCCCAGTTCCTCCCGGTAGGGCTCGGGGATCGCTGCAGGCGCCTGCGTCCAGTAGGAGAGGCACTTCGTCGAGTCGAGCACGCCCGGCTCGTCGAGCGCGCCCGTCGGGCAGGCCTCGATGCAGAGGGTGCAGGAGCCGCAGTCGGTCTCGAGCGGCGGCGTCGGCTCGATCGGCACGTCCGTGACGAGCGTGCCGAGCACGACCCAGGAGCCCAGCCGGCGGGTGATCAGCATCGTGTTCTTGCCGTAGAAGCCGACGCCGGAGCGCGCCGCCCCCTCGCGGTCGACGTGCTGGTTCGCGTCGACGAGCACGCGGTAGGAGCCGCCGAGGCGCGCTCCGAGCTCGCCGAGCTTCTCGCGCAGCTCCGCGTAGGCGTCGTACCACGTGTAGCGCGGCAGCCTTCCCTCGCCCGGCCCCGCTTCCCCGGCCGGCGCGTAGTAGCAGAGCGCCGCCGAGACCACCGTGCGCGCTTCCGGCAGGAGCCGCTCGGGATGGCAGGAGACCTCGGGTTGCGCCATCGTGAACCGCATGTCGGCGAAGAGCCCTCGCGCGCGACGCTCGGCGATCGCCCGCTCGGTCTCCTCGTAGGGCCCGGCCGGCGCCGCGCCGATCGCGTCGATCCCGAGCTCCGCGGCATGCCGCTCGAGCTCAGCGGTTCTCATGCGGCCACCGTAGCACCCCTCGAGCGGCGCGTCCGGGGCCTCGGGACGGCGCCGGCGCTCACCACCTGTGGTGAGCAGCTGGTGAGGGAGCGGTGAGCGGCGCGCGTGATCCTCCACATGCAGACACGAGAGAAACGGTCACTACGACGAAGGGAGAGGTCATGAAGGTCAAGGTTCTCATCGCAACGGCAGTAGCAGCGGCGGCGATCCTGGTTCCCGTCACGAGCGCATCCGCGGCCACCTACTGGACATGGACGCCCTCCTACGCCGCCGACCAGGTCGCCGGGTCGACCCTCACCTGGGACGAACGACTCCCCCGACCGCGTCACCTACGCGCAGTGCCGTGGCATCGGTCGCCCGCACCGGAGCGAGGGCGGGCCGCAGTTCCACCGCCACAACTGCTTCGTCGAGACGAGGGACGGCGAGAGCTTCGTGATCCGCGTGGTCGCGAACGGCGAGCACAGCTTCAAGTACCGCTTCCTGCGCTGGGCGTAGGCGAGCGAGAGCAGCTCCCGCGAGACGGGCCGCGCCCAGGCGCGGCCCGTCGGCGTTCTGTCACCGCACCGCGAAGCCGACGAGGTGCGCGAGGGCGGTCCCGGTCGGAGGCCGCCGGGCGGGGTCGCGCTCCAGCGCCCGGTGCAGCGCGGAGCCGAGCGAAGGCCGCAGGCCGGGTCGCGTCTCGCTCGGATCGGGTGGATCCTGGACCAGACGGGCCGCGACCATCTCGACGAGGCTCGGGCTCGCAAACGGCGCAGCGCCCGTGACGCACTCGTAGAGCACGCACCCGAGCGCATAGATGTCCGTGGACGGCGTCGCCTCCTCGCCGGATATCAGCTCCGGGGCCATATACGCGGGCGTCCCCATCAGCTCGCCCGGCCGGGTGACGACCGAGTGCGCCGGCCCTTTGGCGAGGCCGAAGTCGGCGAGCAGCGCACGCCCTTCGGCGTCCAGCATGACGTTCGACGGCTTGACGTCGCGATGGACGAGGTCGGCCTCGTGCAGGGCGTCGAGAGCCGCGCCGATGCCCGCGGCCAGGCGGGCGACGTCGCGGAGCGGGAGCACGCCGACCTCCGCCAGCCGATCTCGCAGCGAGCCGCCCTCGACGTATTCCGAGGCCAGGTAGTGGCGCCCCTCGGCCTCGCCGGCCTCGACGATCGGCACGAGGTGGCTGTTCGCGACCGCGCGGGCGACGGCAGCCTCGCGCAGAAAGCGGCGCACGAACTGCTCGTCGGCGGAGAGCGGGCGGCGCAGGACCTTCAGCGCCACGGCCCGGCCGTCGCCGTCGCGAACCGCCCGGAAGACGATCCCGGTCGCGCCGTGCCCGAGCCTGGCCTCGACCACGTACGGCCCCAGGCGATCGCCTGCTCCGAGCTCGGCCCCCGTTCCGCCAGGCGGGCCCGTCACGACGTGTCACCGGCGAGCGACCACGTGAACCGCGTCAGGCTCTCGGGCGGAGCCAGCCCGCTCGGCCGCACGCCGCGCCGCACCAGCAGCACCGAGACGCTCGCGCCGGCGGCGACCGCTCGGCGCGCCTCGCCGAGCCCCTCCTGCCGCCACCGCTCGGGAAGGCCGAGCACGACGAGCTCCGCCTCCACGGCCTGCTCGAGCACCGCCTCGCTCCCCGGCGGCACCAGCCGGGGCTCCGCCCCGATGCCGATCAGCCGCTGGACGGCCAGCGAGGCGACGGCGAGCAACCGGCTCGCGTCACGGCCCGCCTCGCTGTCGGCCGTCGTCCCCAGCAGGCGCAGGCCGACGCCCTGCGCGCGAGCCGTCCAGGCGCCGAGCTCGAGCGCCCCCCAGTCGTGCTCGCCGCCTCCGAATGGGACGAGCACCGGACGGCCGGCCTCGGCGAGCGTCGGCGCTCCCGCGCGCCACGACCAGGCCCACGTCGCACGGTGCCTCCGCGAGGATCGCCGTCAGCTCCGGGGTGATCTCGGCCCCGCGGACGAGACCGGCGGGCCAGTCGAGCAGCAGGAGGTCGACCTTCTCGTCGCCGGCGAGGCGAACGACGTCCGCAGCCGGATGGGGCGAGGTGAACGCAGCCGCGCGCACCGAGACTC
Organism: uncultured Thermoleophilia bacterium; assembly: GCA_963838105.1. GTDB lineage: Bacteria > Actinomycetota > Thermoleophilia > Gaiellales > Gaiellaceae > CAWJNF01. The sequence goes on from CAWIQC010000028.1 coordinate 59,952, forward strand.
CTCGGCTCACCAGCTCGGCCCGTACGGCTTCGAGCGCGGCGCTCGCCGCTCCCAGGGTCGAGGCCTCGGCAGGGTCGACGAGGCGGCACACGAGAAGATCGTGCGGCGAGCCCGATCCGGCGAGCGGCTCGGCGAGCGAGAGCAGCTGCTGGAGGCCGGCGTCGGACGACGCCGCCGTGAGAATCGTCCGCGACGGCAGCGCGTCGTCGGGCTCGCTGCTGGACGGCCGGGCGCGAGGCCGCGCGGGCAGCTCGAGCTCGGCCTCCTGCATGAGGATCGCCCGCTCGAGCCGCTGCACCGCGGGGCCGGGGTCGATCCCGAGCTCCTCGACGAGCGCGCGCCGTGCCTCCTGGTAGCACTCGAGCGCATCGGCCTGCCTGCCGGAGCGGTAGAGGGCCAGCATGAGCTGCGACAGGAAGCGCTCGCGCAGCGGGTGCTCGGCCACCAGCGCCTCGAGCTCGCCGATCACGTCGTGGTGCCGGCCGAGCGCGAGGTCGGCCTCGACGCGGTCGGCGAGGGCGGAGAGCCGAAGCTCCTCGAGCCGGGCGATCGCCGCCTGGGCAAAGGCCTCGTAGGCGAAATCGGCGAGCGCCGGCCCGCGCCATAGCCCGAGCGCCTCGCGCAGGCGAGCCGCGGCTGCGGCGGCGTCTCCCGCGGCGAGCGACGCGCGGCCCTGGGTCACGAGGCGCTCGAAGCGATCGAGGTCGAGCGCGTCGGGCTCCAGCCGGGCGACGTAACCGGGCGGAGCGGTCACGAGCGCCGCCCCGCCCTCGCCGAGCGCCTTGCGCAGGCGCGAGACGAACACCTGCACGGTGTGCGACGCGGTCGCCGGCGGCTCGTCGCCCCAGAGCTCGTCGATCAGCCGGTCGGTCGACACGACCTCGCCGGCGTGGAGGAGGAGCACGGCGAGCAGGGCGCGCTGCTTCGTGCCCCCGAGCGCGACCGGCAGGCCGTCCCGGCGAGCCTCGAGCGGCCCCAGCACGCAGAATTCCATCCCCGCGCTCGCAACGTACCACGGGGCCGTGCGGCACGCACCGTCTAGGATCACGCCTCGTGAAGGCAGTGCGCATCCACGAGGACGGGGGCCCGGAGGTCCTGCGCTACGAGGACGCGCCGGACCCGGTCGCCGGCCCGGGCGAGGTGCTCGTGCGCCTCGCGGCCGCTTCCCTCAACCACCTCGACGTCTGGATGCGGATGGGGATGCCGTCGGTGCGGAAGCCGCGCATTCTCGGCGCGGACGGCGCCGGCACGGTCGAGGCGATCGGCGAGGAGGTAACGGGCTTCGAGGCGGGCCAGGAGGTCGTGCTCAACCCCGGGCTCGAGGACGGAGCGCACATCATCGGCGAGCACTGCGACGGCACTCACGCCGAGCTGATCACCGTCCCGGCCGAGTACGTCCATGCCAAGCCGGCCCATCTCGACATGGTCGAGTCGGCGGCGTTCCCGCTCGTGTACGAGACCGCCTACCGGATGCTCGTCACCCGTGCCGCTCTGCGCGAGGGCGAGTGGGTGCTGTGCTGGGGAGTCGGGAGCGGCGTCGGCTCGGCAGCGTTCGTCCTGGCGAAGGCGCTCGGGGCCCGGGTCGTCGTCACCTCCGGATCGGACGAGAAGCTCGAGCGGGCGCTCGCGCTCGGCGCCGACGCGGCCGTGAACCACGCGACGGCCGACGTCGGCAAGGAGGTCAAGGCGGTCACCGGCGGCCACGGCATCGACGTCGTGGTCGAGCACGTCGGCGAGGCGACCTGGAAGACGTCGCTGTCCGTCGCCGCGCAGGGCGGCCGGATCGCGGTCTGCGGCGCGACGAGCGGGCCCAACCCGCCCGCCGGGCTGAGCCGGATCTGGTGGAAGCACCTGTCCATCCTCGGCTCGACGATGGCGACGCGCGCCGACTTCGCCGGCCTGCTCGAGCTCATGGAGCGAGCCGAGGTCCGGCCGATCGTCGACCGCGTCTTCCCGCTCGCCGAGGCGGCGGAGGCACACCGCTACCTCGAGGAGCAGCGCCAGTTCGGGAAGGTCATGCTCCGGATTCCCGCCTGACGACGCCGGGTAGCGGCGGCGGTAACCTAGCCTACGGGGGTGGCGGGCCGGCCGGAAGCACCGGGCGTGGACACGTTCAGCGTGGACGAGAACACGCGCGCGGCCCTCGTCAGGCGCAACACGTTCCTGCTCATGGGGTCCCAGGCAGCCCTGCTCGGAGCGGGCGCGGTCTGGTTCTCGCTCGCCGTCGTCGCCGCCTCCGATCTGGCCGGCAAGGAGCGCTGGGCCGGCATCTTCCTGGCCATGTACAACCTCTTCGTCGCCGGCAGCGCCCTGCTCGTGGGGAGGATGATGGACCGGCGCGGCAGGCGTCCGGGGCTCGTGCTCGGGCACGCGCTGATGGCAATCGGGGGTGGAGCAGGGGGGCTCGCCGTCTGGGCCGACTCGCTGTGGGGCCTGTTCCTGGCCGCCACCGTCTTCGGCGCCGGCTACGGCGCCGCCCTGCTGGGCCGGGTCGCGGCGGCCGACATGGTCCCGGCCGAGCGGCGCGGGCGGGTCGTGGGCGTCGTCGTCTCGGCGGGCGTTCTCGGCGCGATCGGCGGCGCGCCCCTCGTGGCGGTCATCGAGCACGCCGGCGGCGCTCCCGAGCTCGCCTGGGTCACGATCCCGGCCTTTGCCCTCGCCGGCGTCCTCGTGACGATGAAGCTGCGCCCGGACCCGCAGCAGCTGGCGGTCGAGGAGGAGTCGACGAGCGCCGACCTGCCCACACGGCCACTGCGCGAGCTGCTCGAGATCCGGCCGCTGCGGGCTGCCATGGGCGCCATCGCGGTCGCGCAGACCGCCATGGTGGCGATCATGGGCGTCACGCCGGTCGCGCTCGACGACGAGGGCTTCGGGCCGACGGCGATCGCGGCCGTGATCAGCCTCCACATCGCCGGGATGTACGCGCTCGCGCCCGTGATCGGCGCCGCGCTCGACCGCTACGGCCGGCGCCCCGGGCTGCTCAGCGGCTGCGCCCTCTCGGCGGCCGGCGCGCTCGTCGGCTCCTTCAGCGGCGAGATCGTCGCTCGTCGCGATCGGGATGACCCTGGTCGGCCTCGGCTGGGCCGCCTGCTACCTGGGCGCGACCGCGGTCGTCGCCGACCTGACGACGGCCGAGGAGCGCGGCACCGCGCTCGGCGCCTCCGACCTCTTCACCTCGCTCGCCGCGGCGGCCGGCGTCCTCGCGAGCGGCTTCGTGCTCGAGTCCGCCGGCCTCGGCCTCGTCGGCATCGTCATGGCCGGCCTGATGGTGCCCGTGGTGCTGCTCGTGCTCCCGCTTCGCGAGCCCTCTCCGGGCCGCTGGGCGACGAGGGCCCGGAGAATCGCCGACGAACCCGCGTGATCGACTGTCGAGGCTCGGCCGGATGGGATCCGGCCGCTGCGTGCTCGGCGCCCGCTCGGGCCGGATGATATCCGGCCCCTACTAGCCGAAGCCGAGGATGAATTTGGCGTCGTCGGACATGCGCTCGGGCGTCCACGGCGGGTCCCAGGTGAGCTCCGTCTCGACCTCGGTCACGCCCGGGATCGACTCGACGACCTCGTGGATCTGCTGCTCGATCATCGGGCCCACGGGGCAGCCGAGCGACGTGAGGCTGTAGGTCACCTTGACCTTCTCCCCCTCGATCTCGGCGTCGTAGACGAGCCCGAGCTCGACGACGTCCATCCCGAGCTCCGGGTCCTCGACGACCCGTAGCGCGTCCAGCACCTCGTCACGGCTAGGCATGGGGCCAGTCTAGCGTGTAGGGGCCGGATCTCATCCGGCCCGTTTCGGCTGGCAGCCCGCAGGCTCGTCTAGCCGAGCAGCCGTACCTCCTCGCGGCGCTCGCGCGCGAAGAAGTGGATCCCGTCGACGAACCGCACCCAGTTGCAGCGGGTGCACATGACGAGCGATTGCGTGCGGGCGCAGTCGGCGAGGTAGCGCACGCCGCGCAGGAGGTCGCCGTTCGTGATCCCCGTCGCCGCGACGATGACGTCGCGAGGGCGCCAGCTCCTCGATGCGTGAACACCTTCTCCATGTCCTCGAAGCCGTACTCGCGCGCCTGGGCGATCTCCGTTGCGCGAGACCGGCCAGAACTGCGCCTGCAGCTCGCCGCCGAGGCAGCGGAGCGCCGCAGCGGCGATCACGGTCTGGCGCGCGCCGCCGATGCCGATCGCGAGGTGGTCGTTCGTGCCGCGGACCGACGCGGTGATCGCCGCGGTCACGTCGCCGTCCTGGATCAGCTTGATCCGGGCACCGGAGCCGCGCAGCTCCTCGATCAGATCGTGGTGGCGCGGCCGGTCGAGCACGATGGCGGTGACGTCGTTCGGGTTGCGTCCGTACGCCTCGGCGATCGCCAGCACGTTGTCGGCGACGGAGCGGCGCAGGTCGATGCGCTCACGCGCCACCGGCCCGACCGCCATCTTGCGCATGTACATCTGCGGTAGCCGCGGAAGCTCCCCGGGTCGCCGACCGCGATCATCGCCATCGCGCCGTGGACCGCCGCGGGCGACCACGCTCGGGCCCTCGAGCGGGTCGACGGCGAGATCGACCGCCTGCCCGCCGTCCCGACGACGACGTCCGGCTCGAGCGCCGCGCGTCGTCGCCGTCGGTGCCGATGACGATGCGACCCTCGATCGGCATCGAGTCGAGCGCCGCGCGCATCCCGGAGATCGCCGCCTCGTGCGCGCCCTCGACGTCGCCGCGGCCGAGCCAGCGGCCGCTCGCGAGCGCGGCCCGCTCGGTGACGGCGGCGAACGACTCGCACTGGCAGACCTTGCCGTCGCCGGTCTTGCGCACGAGACGATTGTACGGGCGGCCCGCTCGCGGGAGCCCGCCGGCCGTGCGCGCGGACTCGTCGCCGTCCGGGACCGGTTGCTACGCTGAGTCTCAGATGGCGCTGGAAACGCCGGTTTTCCAGGCATATTGTGGAGACGACGAGCCCGAGATTCGCGAACGAGGCCGAGCTCGAGTGCGCGAAGATCCTCGACTACTACGGCGTCCCCTGGGAGTACGAGCCGAGGACGTTCGTGCTCGAGGAGGACGAGGACGGGCGGGTCGTCGAGGCGATCACGCCTGACTTCTACCTGCCCGAGCAGGATCTCTACGTCGAGCTGACGGTGATGAAGCAGTCGCTCGTCACTCGGAAGAACCGGAAGCTGCGCAAGCTGCGCGAGCGCTATCCGGACGTCAAGGTCAAGCTCTTCTACCGGCGCGACTTCGAGCGCCTGGCCCGCAAATACGGCCTCGAGCCACACGCACTAGTGAAGGCCGATCCGCGCGTCGGCGACGTCTACCTGACGCGCGGCGGAGATCGCAGCGCGCGTGGACGAGCTGGGCGCCCAGATCGCCGAGCGACTACGACGGTCGGCGATCTCCTGCTCGTCTCGGTGCTGCGCGGCGCGTTCATCTTCGTCGCCGACCTCTCCCGCGCGATCACGATCCCGCACGCGATCGAGTTCGTCGCCCTCGCCGGCTACGGCGGGGCGCTCGGCGGCCGCTCGGCGGTACGCCTGATCAAGGACCTCGACGTCCCGATCGGCGGACGCGACGTGCTCGTCGCCGAGGACGTCGTCGACACGGGCCTGACGCTCAACTACCTCTCCGACGCTCGAGCTGCGCGGACCCGGCCGACATCGCCGTCTGCACGCTGCTCGACCGCCCGTACCGCCGGCTCGTCGACGACCTGCCGATCCGCTACGTCGGCTTCACCGTGCCCGACGAGTTCTTCGTCGGCTACGGCTTCGACCTCGACCAGCGCTACCGCGGCCTGCCCGATCTGCACGTGGCGCTCCTCGAGGACGAAGCGGCGTAGGCAGCGGACGAGGGCCGGCCAGACGTCACGTCGCCGGGCGGCCGGCGTCGCGGGCTGGCCCGGACGCCTCACCGCGAGAAACGCGGAACCGTGAAGGCGGAGTCCGTGGGGAGCCATGGGTTCCGGCCCCTACAGGTAGCCGAGCGGGTCGACGGGGTGCCGTTGACGCGGACCTCGAAATGGAGGTGGGGCCCGAACGAGTAACCGGTGCGAGCCCACCTCGCCGAGCACCGTGCCCTGGCCGACCTGCTGGCCCGACGGAGACGTAGATCCGCTGCTGGTGACCGTAGGCGGTCGAGAGGCCGCCGCCGTGGTCGACGACGACGAGGTTGCCGTAGCCGCCGAGCCAGCCCGCGTGGATGACCGTGCCCGCGGCCGCGGCGCGGATCGGCGTGCCGAACCCGACGCCGATGTCGATGCCCGCGTGCAGCCTGCCCCAGCGCAGCCCGAACGGGCTCGTGATGGGCCCGTCGACGGGCCAGACGAAGCCGCTCGCGGGGGCGGCGCCGCTCCCCGAGGAGGCGCTCCCCGTGCCCTGCGCGGCGCGGATGCGGGCGGCGAGCTCGGCGCTCGCCTGCTCGAGCTCCTCGACGTCCTCCTCGGCCTCGTGCCGCTCGCCGCGGAGCTCGTCGAGGAGCGCCTGCCGGTCGCGCCTGGGCACCGACGAGCTCGTCCGTCGCGCCACGAGCTCGGCCAGCGCCGCCTGCTGCTCGGCCGTGCGCTCGGCGAGCACCGCGGTCGTGCGGCGCCTGCTCGTCCCGGAGCGCCTGCGTATGCCGGCGCTCGGCGGCGAGCTCGACGCGAGCCTGGGCGACCTCGGCGGCGATCTCCCGGTCGCGCGCGGCGATCTCGTCGAGGTACTCGATCCCGTCGATGAGCTCGTCGAGGCTCGAGACGGAGAGCAGACTCGATCGTGTCCGGGCGGTCGGCTGGTGTAGATGGCGACGACGCGATCCTCGAGGCGCTCGTTGCGCGGTGCGCTCGTTGGCCGCGACGATCGCGAGGACGCGGGTCTGCTGGGCGAGAGCTCGCGGAGCTCCGCGAGGCGCGCGCGGTGACGGGCGAGCTCGGCCTCGAGCGCGGCCACCTCGGCGGCGAGCGTCGTCCACCCGGCCCTGCACTGCGTCGATCTGCTCGGATGGCGGCCGAGATGTCCGTGGTGAGCGTTCCCTCGCGGGCCTTCGCCTCGGCGATGCTGGACACGCAGCGCGGTCGATCCGCGTGTCGACCGTCTGCTTGTCCTCCGCGAGGTCGGCGAGGGCAGAGGGCGCCGCGAGGGCGGCGGCGCAGACGAGGGCGAGAGGAGACGGCGCCGGAGCCACCGCCTTCCGGTTCGCGACTAGCGGGGCTGCTCCTCGCCGCTCCCGCGGTCGCGGAGGCCACCGCATCCGGTCGAGCGGCGCTCGCTGAGCTCGACGCTCGGCGGCGTCGAGGGCGGCCAGCGCCTGCGGCCGCCTCGTGCCTCAGGGGACGCACGAGCTCGCCGGTAGTCGGCGTCGGAGATCTTGCCGGTGCGGTGGTCGAACTCGAGCTCCTTCAGCGCCGCCAGCGCCCGGTCGCGCTCCTCGAGCAGCCGCAGTCGCTCGCGCGCGGCGTCGTCCGTCGCGGCGCGACGTCGGCCCCCGCCGCGCGGCCAGGAACGGCCGCGCGACCCAGAGGACGGCGGCGACCGCGAGCAGCGCCGCGAGCACGACGGCCGCGGTCGTCATGCGTGGGCGACGGCGAAGCGCTTCGCGAGACGCTTGCTGCTCGCGCGCGTCGGGCCACATCGTGACGCGCCGACCCGAGCAGGAAGACGATGCCCGCCAGCCAGATGAGGTTCACGAGCGGGTTGACGCGAGACCTTGAGGTCGACCGACCCGTCGGCGTTGAACTGGTCGCCGATCACGAAGAGGTCCTCGGCGCGCAGCCAGTCGGTGCGGATGCGCAACCTCGTTCGTCGGCTGCTCGCCCTCTGCGAAGTAGCGGTTCTTGCCCGCCTCGACGACGCCGAGCGACTCGCCGTCGCGGACGACCTCGAGTCGCGCGCGCAGCTCCTCGCGGTTCTCGATCCGGCGGTCGACCACGTCGACGAGCGTGAGCGCGTAGCCGCCCACCGCAAGGCGGTCGCCGACGCTCAGCCGCTGCCTCGCGCGTCTCGTGGAAGGCGCCGATGCCGACCGCTCCGATGACGAGCAGGGCGATCGCGGCATGGACGACGTAGCCGCCGTAGCGGCGCCGGTTGCGACCGACGAGCGACCCGAGCGCCCCGGCCCAGGACGGCTCGCCGAGCGCCTTGCGGGCGCGCGTGCCGCGCACGAACTCGAGCACGATCGCAGCGAGCACGAAGGCGGCGAACGTGTAGCCGACGAGGCCGGCCGCGCTCGAGCCGGAGCCCGTCGACGGCGAGCGCCGACGCCGCAGGCGAGGGCGACCGCCGCCGGCACGGCGAGCTGCGGAGCGAACCGATCGGAGCGACGCGCGGCGCCAGGCGACGAGCGGGCCGATGCCCATGAGCAGCACGAGCGGCAGCCCGAAGGCGATCGCGAAGAAGTCGTAGTACGGCGCTCCGACCGTCGTGGCGACGCCGCGCACAGCCTCGGAGACGAGCGGGCCAGGCGACGCCCCAGAGCACGGTGAGCGCGAAGGCGACGAGGAAGAGGTTGTTGTAGAGGAACGCCGCCTCGCGGGAGACGAGCGACTCGAGCTTCGTCCGCGCGCGCAGGACGGCGAGCCGCGAGACGATCAGCGCGATCGAGGCGGCCGCCGACGACGCAGATGACGCCGAGGAACCACGGCGCCGATCGACGACTCGGCGAAGCAGTGGATCGAGTTGAGGACGCCGCTGCGCGTGAGGAACGTGCCGAACAGGGAGAGGCAGAACGCGAGCGCGACGAGCACCACGTTCCAGACGCGCAGCATGTCCTTCTTCTCCTGCACCATCACCGAGTGGAGGAAGGCCGTGGCGACGAGCCACGGCATCAGCGCGGCGTTCTCGACCGGATCCCAGGCGTACCAGCCGCCCCAGCCGACCTCCTCGTACGCCCACTTGGCGCCGAGCAGGATGCCGATGCCGAGGAACGTCCAGGCCGCGAGCGTCCAGCGCCGCGTGGCGACGATCCAGCGCTCGTCCACTCGCCGCGAGGCGAGCGCGGCCATCGCGAAGGCGAAGGGGATCGTGAGGCCGACGTATCCGAGGTAGAGCAGCGGCGGGTGCGCCATCATGTACGGGTTCTGCAGGCTCGTGTTGAGCCCGACGCCGTCGGTCGCCTCGGGGATGGTCGCGAACGGGCTCGACACGAAGACGAGCACGAGCAGGAAGAACGCTCGCGACGACGCCGAGGATCGGGCACCGTCCACGGCAGCACGTCGGCGACGAGCCGCCGGTTGAGCCAGACGGCGGCCGAGCCCATTCCCGTGAGGACGAGGGCCCAGAGCAGCAGCGAGCCCTCCTGCCCGCCCCAGAAGGCGGTGAACGCGTACTGCGGCGGCAGGTCGCGGCTCGAGTGCTCGCCACGTAGCGGAAGCCGAGGTCGTCGCTGAGGAACGCGCCCAGCAGCACCGCGGAGGCCGCGAGGCAGGCGACGAACGCCGCGGTGAGCGCGTTCCGGGCAGGAGCGCGGCGAGCCGTCGGCCGCCCGCGTGCAGGGCCGCGTACGCGCCTGCGAAGCAGCTGCGTAGACGACGAGCGCGAGCGCGATGACGAGCGCGGCGCGGCCGAGGCCCGGCACGCTCTCTCAGCTGCCCCGCACCGCTAGCTCTGCCGAGCCGTCCTGCGCGGCGCGTACTTCGACGGGCACTTCATGACGAGCGAGTCCTCGACGCCGACGAAGGTGCCGCCCGTGAGCGTCGCCGCGCAGGAAGACGTGCCGCCCGACCTTGAAGAGCTCGGGCACGAGCCGGTGTAGACGACGTCGACGGTCTCCGGGCCGTCGAAGTCCTTGAGCTTGAAGCGCATCCCGCCGGCGTGCGAGTCCCCGGTGATCGGGCCGGTGACGATCCCCGCGAGCTGCACCTCCTTGCCCGAGAAGCCGCCCGACTGAGCTGGCTCGGCCGCAGCGACTCGGTCGCGCCGCCGGCGAAGCTCGTGTAGAGCAGGAAGACCGCCAGCACCGCCGCCACCGAGACGGCGACGATCAGCCTCACCGGGACGCGCCTCGACCCCGCTTCCACGCCTGGATTGTAGCTCCGCGGGGCCGCTGAGCCCGGCCGAACCCGCCGTCAGCAGGCGCCGGCTACCCCTCGACCGTCGAGGAGCGCCGGCGTGGCGGGACGACGTACCCGTGATCGCGGCAGAGCGAGCCGGGGTCGGCCTCGGTCAACGCGTCGCAGTAGCCCTTCCCGTACGCGGCGCGCATGAGCGCGGCGACCACGTCGATGCTCCACTCCTCGACAGCCATCGCCTCCCCCCAGAGGTCGGCGAGGCGCAGGTCGATGTCCAGCTCGAGCAGCTCGATTCGGGAAGGTCTCTTGGCCATGGTGACCGTAGCGAGGGGGTCGGACGGACAGCCGCGCAGGCCCCGGCGAGGGGCGGGCCGGATGAGATCCGGCCTCTACGACGGCGCCTCGCGCCACGGGCCGGTCGAGGATCCGGCCCCTACAATCGCTCCGTGATTCGTGTCGGCCCGGCCCGGCTTCCCAGCCGCGACTCGCCCGAGGAGGCCGTGCGCCTGCTCGTGGAGGCCGGCTACCGCGCCTGCGAGCTCGACTTCGGGACCGGGTTCTGGATGGAGCGTGACTTCGCGGAGGCCCTCGGCGAGAGCGCGCGGGCGAGCGACGTCGCGCTCTCGGTCCACGCGCCGCTCGCCGCCTTCCCCGGGCACACGGACCGCGGCGCGAAGCTCCGCCGCGCCATCGGCATGCTCGACCACTCGGCCGGGCTCGCCGCCGCCTGCGGCGCCGAGCTCGTGGTCGTGCACCCCGGGTTCCTGCTCGGCCGCGATCACGCGGCCGCGATCGACGCTGTCTGCGGCGACCTGACCGAGCTCCGTGCGCGGCTCGAGGGGAAGGGGCGCGCGGTGCCCTTCGGGATCGAGATGATGGGACGCGTCCGCGAGCTCGGCACACCCGAGGACGTCTTCGCGATCGCCGCCCGTCTGGCCTGGGTGCGGCCCGTGATCGACTTCGCGCACCTGCACGCGGTGAGCGACGGGGCCTTCCTGGACGCGGCCGCGTTCGCCGACGTGCTCACGACGGCGGACGGGCTGCTGGAGCCGGGGGCGCCGTTCCACGTCCACTTCTCCGACATCGCGTTCGCCAACCGCAACGAGACGAAGCACCTCGCGCTACGGCGAGGGCACACTGCGTGCCGAGCCCCTGCGCGAGGCGCTGGAGCGGTTCGACCGGCCGGCAACGGTAATCAGCGAGTCGCCGGACGGGACCTCGAGCCAGACGATCCGGGCGATCCTGACCGGCTAGCCCGGCGCGGCACCGGCGCGGCGCGGCGCCTACCCGGTGACGCGGAAGGGGTTGCCCCCGGGCACGAGGTCGACGACGCGCTCGTTCCCCGGCGCCCGCCAGCCGTCGCCGAGCTTCTCCTCGAGCTTCTTTTCGAGCTCGCCCGACTCGAACAGCTCCTCGGTGATGTCGGCGCCGCCGATCAGCTCGCCGCCCACGAAGACCTGCGGGATCGTCGGCCAGCCGGAGAGCGCCGAGAGCTCCTGCCGGATGCTCGGGTCCGGAAGCACGTCGACCGTGGTGACCGGCGCGCCCAGGGCCCGTAGCGCCTGCAGCGCCCGGCCCGAGTTGCCACACGCGATGAACTGCGGCGTGCCCTTCATGAACAGGGCCACCGGCTCGCCGTCGATGATCTCCTTGATCCTGTCGCGCAAGTCGCTCACTCGGCTCCCCTCGTCTTGATCCTGAGCTCGTGGATGGTGCCGTCGGCGAGCGGCGTGGCAAGCGCGTCGTAGACGAGACGGTGCTGCTCGACGAGCGTGAGCCCGCTGAAGCGTGGCGCCGCGACGACCACCTGGAAGTGATCGCCGGTGCCGGTGCGGTCGTGCGCTGCCACCTCGCTGGCGTCCGGGAACGCCTCACGCAGCAGGGTCTCGAGCCTCTCCGCCGACATGCCTCCACTATGCCGGAAGCCGCCGACGCTCGCGGCTGGGCGGCACGACCTTCCCGCCGTTACGCCGGAAGCGACCTCGTCACAGCTGGTACAGCGGCCGTCAGGCGCCCGCCGCGAAGGAGGCGAGGGCGAACAGGTGCGGGTACCCGCACCGTCGGTCGGGAGCCAGCGCCTGACGAGTCGGGTGCAAGCCCGTCGTTGCGAGCGTCCTGCGCGGCCTCTTGTAGGAAGGAGCCGAAAAAGGAGCACCGAGATGACCCTGAGCACGAACGGCGAGAATCACCACGATCAGTCCGAACAGACCCGCCCGATCAGGTCGCAGTCGTCGTGGCGCTGGAACTACTTCCCGGAAGAGCGGCCGGGCCACCGTGTCCGTCGCCAAAGGCCGAACGCGTTCGTCGCGGCCCGGATGGGATATCGCGCAGCCCTCTGAGCGAGCCCCGCCGGGTCCGGCACCGAGGGCTCGGTGGGCAAGAACGGCCAGATCGACGACGGGGATTGGCTGTGCCGCTGCTAGGTTGAGGTAGCGGCCCGGCCTCCCGTCGGTCTGGGCCTTGTCTCCGGAGCGGCAACCGATCAGCGTGCGCACGCCGGCGGACGTTTCCCTGGCGGCGATTCGGAGGACGAGGCGATGACAGGCTGGCCTACATCTGTGCGCTTGATCGGAGCGCTGCTCGCGCTCGGGCTGCTGCTTGCGGCGTCCGCGAGCGCGGCGAGCGCCGCGAAGCCCACGCTCTTCACGGTCAGAGCTGTGACCGACGGGGACACCATCCGGCTGAGCAACAACCAGCGGGTGCGGCTGGTCCAGATCGACGCGCCGGAGACCAGCAGCGAGTGCTACGGCAACCAGGCCAAGAACGTGCTTGCCGCGTCTGCTGCCCGTGGGAGCCAAGGTCAAGCTGCAGAGCGACCCCGCGCTCGACCAGGTCGACCGCTACGGACGTCTGCTGCGCTACGTGGTCAAGGGCAGCCTCAACCTCAACATCGCACTCGTCACCCGTGGCGCCGCAACGGTGTGGTTCTACGACGGCGACAGGGGCCGGCATGCCGACAAGCTGCTTGCCGAGGCCGGGAAGGCCCAGCAAGCAGGCAGCGGTCTCTGGGGTGCCTGTCCGGGCACGCCGTTCGACCCGGGGAACGCAGCCGACACCGGCCCCGTCACGCCTCACGCAGCCGCCGCCTGTCGCGACGGCGCCGACAACGACGGAGACCGCAAGGTCGACTACCCCGACGACACGGGCTGCGCGAGCCCGAGCGACACGAGCGAGGGCGGCGGCAGTCCGCCACCGCCCGGCTGCGATCCCGCCTACCCGACCGTATGCATCCCGCCGCCACCGCCCGACCTCGACTGCGGCGACATCACCTACACCAACTTCACGGTTCTCGCACCCGACCCACATCGCTTCGACGGGAACCACGACGGCGTCGGGTGCGAGACGTAGGAGATCGTAGGGCGAGCCCCGCTCTCAGCCGCTCCCTCGAGCCCTCGGGGTCGAGGGCTACGCGGTCGTCAGACCGTCATGCGGACGGCGACGTCGTACTTCACCACCGACGTGCGCCGTCCCGGCGTCTCGGCAGCCGGCATCGCGTTCAGGATCTCGTCGCCGCGCCGGTAGTCGTCCTCCGTCTCGAAGAACACGATCGCAACCGACTTCTCGGCTTCCGCGTCGTGGAGCACGATGAGCTCTGTCGCCGGCATCCCTTCCGGCGGATCGCCCTCGGCCATCTCCTGCTTCATCTGCTCCATCCGGCTCTTGTCGACGCCTTCAAAGGTCACGACACGCGCGAGTGCCATTCGAGCCTCCCTGGTCGATTCGGGCCATCCTACGGTGTCCGCGTCCGCCTGGACAGGGGTATCGACGTCGGCTGACTCTCTCACGCTCGGGTAGCTGCCCGACGAAGTCGAGGGAGCCGCCCCAGGTGGAGCGGCTCCCTCCCCCGCGGGCAAATGCGTCCCTCACCGCGGTCCCGACCCCTGCGGCCTGCCGGGTCGGTCTTGCCTAGCGTATCCCGATATGGCCCTCTGGCGAAGGGACTACCGACTGGACGCCGCCGGTCGCCTGGACATGCACCGCCGCGGCTGCTATAACACTATTTATCTATGACGCTAGGTAAATAGCAACATGATCGAGTTCAGGCTGAATGTGCGCTCGGGTGTGCCGACCTACCTGCAGCTTGTTCAGCAGGTTCGGCAGGCGGTACGGCTGGGCCTGCTGCAGCCGGGCGATCAGCTGCCGACCGTCAAGGAGGTCGTCGGCACGCTGGCGATCAACCCGAACACCGTGCTGAAGGCGTATCGGGAGCTCGACCACGAAGGGCTCGTCGAGGCGCGACGCGGGCAGGGCACGTTCGTCTCGCGCGTGGTCACGCCTGCCGTACCGGCAGAGCACGCAGCGCTGCAAGCGGCGCTGCTGCGGTGGGTCAGGCGCGCGCAGGAAGCCGGGTTCGACGAGGAGGGCGTCGCCGCGCTGTTCGCCGCGGCGGTTCAGGCCGCGTTCCTCGAGGAGGCGGCATGACTCCGATTCCGGCTGTCCAGACACAGAATCTCGGGAAGCGCTACGGCTCGCAGTGGGCACTGCAGCGAGTGCTCGTTGGCGATTCCGACCGGGTCCGTCACTGCCCTCGTCGGGCCGAACGGCGCGGGCAAGACGACGCTCCTGCACCTCGTGATCGGCCTCAGCGAGCCGAGCGCCGGCGAGGTACGGGTGCTCGGGTGGTCCGCGCGGCGCCAGCCGCAGATCGTGCTCCCTCGTATCGGTTTCGTCGCGCAGGAGCACCCCCTCTATCGCGGCTTCCGGCTCGGCGAGATGCTCACGCTCGGCCGCAAGCTGAACCCGCGCTGGGACGACGAGCTCGCGCTGGGCCGGCTCGAACGGCTCGGTCTCCCGCTCGAGCGCAAGATCGGCACGCTCTCGGGCGGCCAGCAGGCGCAGGTTGCCCTCACGCTGGCACTCGCCAAGCGGCCCGAGCTGCTGGTGCTCGACGAGCCTGTCGCCGCGCTGGACCCGCTCGCCCGACGCGAGTTCCTGCAGTCGCTGATGGAGGCCGTCGCCGACGGTGGGCTCACCGTGGTGCTCTCGTCGCACATCGTCGCCGAGCTCGAGCGCGTCTGCGACCACCTCGTGATCCTCGACGCCGGCGGGGTACGGCTCACCGGAGCGATCGAGCAGATTCTCGGCTCGCACCGGCTGCTGACGGGCCCGCGGACCGACCCCGCGGCGGTTGCTCGCGACCACGCGGTGATCCAGGAGCGTCACACCGAGCGCCAGACGACACTGCTCGTGCGTGTCAACGGCCGTGTCTCCGATACCACGTGGAGCGTCGACGAGATCGGGCTGGAAGACATCGTGCTCGCCTACCTCGGCCGGCGCACGCCCCCGCCGAGCGAGGCCGAGCCGCGCGCCGCGGCGGTGGCGTCGTGATCTGGCTGGCCTGGCGCCAGCAGCGCACCGAGACCCTGATCGCGGCGCTGTTGCTCGCTCTCGCGGCCGCCGTCATCCTCCCGACCGGTCTCCACATGGCCTCCGTCTACGAGCAGGAGGGCATCGCCGCCTGCCTCGTGCAGCCCTCCGATGCGTGCCGGGAGACGCTCGACGCGTACGACGGCCGCTGGGACGCGCTCATGAACCTCACGGTGTGGTTCAACCTGGTGCCGGGCCTCCTGGGCGCGTTGCTCGCCGCTCCCTTCGTGCTCGAGTTCGAGCGCGGCACGTTCCGGCTGGCCTGGACACAGAGCATCACGAGCAAGCGATGGCTCGCCACCAGGCTCGGGCTGATCGTCGCTGCAGCCCTCGCCACCTCGCTGCTGTTCACGGTGCTGGTGACGTGGTGGCGCGGCCCGCTCGACGACGTCGACGGGCGAATGGCCGACGGCTTCAGCCTCGAAGGCGTCGCTCCGATCGCGTACACGCTCTTCGCCGCCGCGCTCGTCGTCGCGCTCGGCGTCGTCCTGCGACGCACGGCGGCGGCGATCGGCCTCGCCCTGGTCGTGTTCGTCGCGGTCCGAATCGCTATCGAGAACTGGGCGCGACACCGCTACCTGGCCGCGATCGAGGACAGCTGGGTCGAGGGTGCCGGCGTCGATCTCCGCGGCGCCTGGGTCTTCAATGAGGGCGGCGAGCTCCGGCTGTCGGACGGACGGCTGCCCGATCCTGCGGTCGTGGAGGCATGCACGAATGTGGCGTCGGGCAAGCGCTTCGACCCGGCCTGTCTGGCCGAGCACGACATCGTCAGCCTACACGCACGCCGTCTACCATCCGGCGAGCCGGTTCTGGCTCTTCCAGGGAATCGAAGCCGGCATCTTCACCGCCCTCGCGCTCGCTCTTCTCGGCTTCTCCATCTGGTGGATCCGGACGCGGATCAGCTGACCCGGTGATAGGCCGTGGTCGGACGAGCCGACCACGGCCTATGGAAAGCGATCTGAAGAGGCGGTCGCGTTGGACGAGAGCGACCCGCTCCGTAGCGCCTACGGAGCGAGAGCCGCCGAGGTCAGTACCTGGCTCACCGGATGTCGCACCCCCGTGAGCGCGGAGTAGTCCCTGAACCACATGCCGTCCGGGCCGCATACCCACCGCGTAACAAGGCGAGACATCGGGGTCTGTTCGGCATGGTGGGCGCGCACCGGTCGAGACCGCGATGGCCGTGACGTGGCCCTCGTCCGACATATCGTGGAGCAGATGGCCGTCGGTGATCCAGAAGAGCGAGCCCGCGGCTCGTTCGAGCGTCGGATGTGGGGTGATGCGTTCGACCGACCTGTCGGCGGCTCATCGCGAGGGACAGTTGGACGTCGAGGATCTCGAGCGCCTCGCGGTTTCCGCATACATGGTCGGGAGAGACGACGCTTGCGAAGAGGCCTGGATCGCCGCCCACCACGCGTGGTTGCGCCGTGGCGAAGCGGAGCGCGCCGCGCGCTGTGCGTTCTGGCAGGCGCTCGGGCTCTTCTTCCGGGGCGACCTGGCTCCAGCGATGGGCTGGGTCTCCCGCGGTGGCCGGCTCCTGGAGGAGAGCCGTCGCGACTGCGTCGAGCACGCCTGGTTGCGGATGCTCAACGCGTTGCCGCGCCTGTTCGAGGGAGATGCAGACGTGTATTCGAGCTTCGTCGAGGCGGGGGAGATCGCCGAGCGCGTCGCCGATCCCGACGCGTCGATGTTCGCGCGGCTCGGCCGCGGGTACTCGCTGATCCTGCAGGGACGGGTCGCCGAGGGCATGGCGCTGCTGGACGAGGTCATGGTCTCGGTCACCGCGGACGAGGTGGCGCCAATGCTCGCGGGGATCGCGTACTGCCAGGTGATCGCCCTGTGTCAGGCGGTGTTCGATCTCCGTCGCGCGAGGGAGTGGACGGAGGCGCTCACTCGTTGGTGCGATTCGCAGCCCGACATCGTTCCGTTCCGAGGCAACTGTCTCGTCCATCGCTGCGAGATCCTTCAGCTGCAGGGCGCCTGGACGCACGCCCTGGAATCCGCCCGCCGAGCGTGCGAGTGGCTCGCCGGCCCACCGACATGGGATGCGCTCGGATCGGCGTACTATCAGCTGGCCGAGATCCAGCGGCTGCGCGGCGAGCTCGAGGAGGCAGAGGAGTCCTATCGCCGAGCCAGCCTGGCGGGACGGGACCCCGAGCCGGGGATGTCCTTGCTCCGCTTGGCGCAGGGGCGAATCGATCTCGCTCTTCCGGCGATCCGTCGCGCGCTCGACGAAGCGCAGGAGCCCGTCGCTCGGTCACGCCTGCTACCCGCCTGTGTCGAAGTCGCTGCTCGAGGCGGATGACGTCGGGAGCGCGCGGGCGGCGGCCGATGAGCTTGCCGGGATCGCCGCGCAGCTCGACGCCGCGTATCTGAACGCTCTCGCCGCTGAGGCTTCCGGTGCCGTCCTGCTGGCGGAAGGTGATCCACGGGCAGCGCTGACCACACTACGTAGGGCGCATCGCTCGTGGCACGATCTCGACGCGCCGCATCAGGCGGCCCGGGTCCGGCTGTTGATCGCGGTCGCCTGCCGCGAGCTCGGCGACGGTGCGAGCGCCGAGCTCGAGTTCGAGGCGGCACGCAGCGCGTTCGAGGAGCTGGGCGCTCGCCCCGATCTCGAGCGCCTCGGTCGCCTCGCGGGGTCGCCGAGGCCGGGAGGGCTGAGCCGGCGCGAGAGCGAGGTGCTCGCGCTCGTGGCCGCAGGCAAGACCAATCGCGCGATCGCGACCGAGCTCTTCATCAGCGAGAAGACGGTTGCGCGACACGTCAGCAACATCTTCACGAAGCTGGACCTCTCGTCTCGGACCGAGGCCACGGCGTACGCATACAAGCACGGCCTCGCGCGGTAGCCCCGCTACACAGAAGTACCCAGGTCGCGTCTCGCGGAATGGGTGGTTCGCCCGAAGTCGGAACGCCGCTCGAACCCTACGGTCGGGTGCGAAGTCCGCAACGCCAAGGAGGAGACGATGACCACGAGTCAGGGCGAAGCAACCACGACGGACGAGCACGCCGCGCCGCCGGAGGCCTGGGACGCCATCGCGGAGGGCTACGACCGGTACGTGGCTCCCCGGGAGGTCGATCTCGCGAACGAGGCGCTGCGCCTCGTCGGGCTCGAGCGGGGCGAGCGGTTCCTCGACGTCGCGGCCGGGACGGGCGGTCTCAGCCTGCCGGCCGCACGGATTGGAGCGCAGGTGCTCGCCACCGACTGGTCGTCCGCGATGATCGAGCGCTTCGAGGCACGCTTGCGCGAGGAGGGCCTACGCAACGCAGAGGGGCGCGTGATGGACTGTCACGCCCTCGACCTCCCGGACGACAGCTTCGACGTCACGGGGTCGCAGTTCGGGGTCATGCTCGTGCCTGACCAGCCGCGCGCGCTGCGCGAGATGGTCCGGGTGACGAGGCCGGGCGGGCGCCTGCTCGTAGTCGCCTACGGCTCGCCCGCGGAGTACGAATGCCTCCAGTTCTTCATCGGCGCCCTGAAGGCCGTCGCTCCTGAATTCCCGGGTCTCCCCGACGATCCGCCGCCGCTCGAGTTCCAGGTGTCCGACCCGGACGTCTTGCGCCGGCGGCTGACCGATACGGGGCTGGAGGATGTCCGCGTCGAACGCACGGCCGAGCGGCCGGCATTCGCCTCAGGGCAGGAGATGTGGGACTGGGTGCTGTACGGCAACCCGATCCCCGGCATGCTGGTTGCGGACCTCACCGAGGATCAGCGAGCGAGATTGCGCCAGGTCCTCGACGGCATGCTGCGCGAGCGCGCCGGGACGAATGGCCGAGCCGTCCTCACGAACGCGGTCAACATCGGCGTCGGGATGAAAGCGAAACCCACGACGTCGAACGATTGAGGCTAGTGGGCAAGATCGCGTCGGTCATGCCCACCGTGAAGATCGAGGAAGCACCCCCTCAGCGGGCTTTCACGGGAAGCGGACGACGGGGATCGAACCCGCGACCCTTGGCTTGGGAAGCCAATGCTCTACCGGCTGAGCTACGTCCGCGCGAGGTCGCATTCTAGCGCCCGCGCGGGCGCGAAACAGTGCGCGGGCTGGCTACGCGAT
This sequence comes from uncultured Thermoleophilia bacterium, assembly GCA_963838105.1. Lineage (GTDB taxonomy): Bacteria > Actinomycetota > Thermoleophilia > Gaiellales > Gaiellaceae > CAWJNF01. The sequence goes on from CAWIQC010000028.1 coordinate 79,324, forward strand.
CAGCGACTGGCGTAGCGCCGTGGCGACGGCCTGCGTCCGCGTGTCGGCGTCGAGCTTGTCCATCGCCTTGCGGACATGGGTGCGCACGGTCTCCGGGGAGATGAAGAGCCGCTTGCCGATCTCCTCGTTCGTGAGGCCGTCCGCCAGCAGCCGGAGCACGTCGCGCTCCCGCTGGGTCAGCTTCGTGACCTTCGCGGCAGCGTCGGAGCTGGCGAGGACTCCGGCGAGCCCCGGGTCGACGTAGGTCTGGCCGGCGGACGCCATCTCGACCGCGCGCACGAGATCGGAGAGCGGCGCCTCCTTCAGCAGGAAGCCCCGGACTCCGGCGTCGAGCGCCTCGGTGAGCAGCGCGCGCTCGCCGTGGGCCGTGTAGAGGATCACCGCCGTGCCGGGCGTGCTGCGGGTCGCGCGGCGCGCCAGCTCGATGCCCGAGAGTCGTGGCATCCGCAGGTCGACGAGCGCGACGGTGGGCTTGCGCGTCTCGAGCTTCTGGAGCGCCTCCTCGCCGTCGCGAGCACGGCCGATGATCTCGATGCCGTGCTCCTCGAGCACGTCGCACACCGCCTCGATCATGGCCGGGTGGTCGTCCGCGACGAGGCACGAGATCTTGTTCATATTTGGGGCGTCCGGCCGTCGCGGCTCTATTCTGGCACGGGCCCGGGATCCCTGCCGGAGTCCGCGAGCACGGGCGCCCGGCCCAACCTCGGCATCCTCCTCGAGGCTCGCGTAGAGCGCGTCGAGGACGTCTGACGCGAAGTGGGTGTCGCGGCCCGCCTCGAGGATCTCCATGGCCTCTTCCACGGGCCGAGCGGGCTGGTAGACGCGGTCGATCGTGAGCGCGTCGAAGACGTCCGCCACGGCGGCGATCCTGCCCTCGATCGGGATCTCGTCCCCGCGCAGGCCGTGAGGGTAGCCGGAGCCGTCGACGCGCTCGTGGTGGGTGAGCGCGATAGTCGCCGCCAGCTCGAGCAGCTCCTGGCCCGAGCCGGCGAGCATCTCGTGGCCGATCTGCGGGTGTCTCCGGACGATCTCCCAGTCCTCGGGGGTCAGCGGGTCGGGTGTGACGAGGATCCGGTCTGGGATGCTGATCTTGCCGATGTCGTGGAGGGGGCTCGCGATCCGGAGCAGCTCGCAGCGCTCGGGCGGGAGACCGAGCCGCCGCGCGATCCGCTCGCACGTGGCGCTCATGCGCTCGACGTGGGCACCGGTCTCGCCGTCGCGGAACTCGACCGCGAGCGCCAGGCGCCGGATCGTCTCCTCGCGCGATCGCCGCAGCGCCTGCTGCGACTCCTCGAGGCGCGCCACGGTCTCGCGGAGCTCGGCGGTCCGATCGAGCACGATCTCGGCCAATCGCTCGCGGTGGCTGCGGTTCTCGATCTCGAGGCGTCGCCGGTTGAGCGCGTTCGCGATCGCGATCAGGAGGACGTTGGCGGTGAACGGCTTTACCACGTACCCGTACGCGCCCAGCTCGACGGCTGCCCGAGCCAGCTCGGGGTCGTCGATCGCAGTCACCATGACCACAGGCGTGTCCGGGTACTCGCTCGCCAGGTGGCGGACGAGATCGAGGCCCGACTCCTCGGGCATGGTCATGTCGCACAGCGCGAGCTCGAACGCGGTGTCGGCGAGCTGCCTCCGTGCCTCCTGAGCGCTCTCGGCCGTCGTACAGCGGTAGCCGGCGTCGGCGAGCAGGAGCGTCATCAGCCGGAGGATCGTCTGCTCGTCGTCGACGGCGAGGATGTGCTCTCGAAGCGGCATCTCCTGGAGTACCCAGCGCGTAACGCTAGACGATCCTGCGCGACGTCGAAGGCCACGCCGTGCGTCTACGAGGCAAGCGCCTCGCGGACGCGAGCGAGGAGCGCGTCACGCTTGAACGGCTTGGGAAGCATCGCCAGCCCCTCCGGCAACCCTTCCTCGAGCACCTCCCGGGCGACGTAGCCGGAGATCGCGACGGAGCGGATGCCGGGTCGTACCGCCGTCATCCGGGCCGCCAGGTCGACGCCGTTCATGCTCGGGAGCACGACGTCGGTGAGCAGGAGATCGACCGGGCCGGGATGGAGGGCCGCGACGTCGAGCGCTTCCGGGCCGTCTGCGGCCGAGAGCACGCGGTAGCCGTGATCGGAGAGGATGCGGCAGGTGAGCCGCCGGACGGCCTCCTCGTCCTCGACAACCAGCACCGTCTCGACGCCGCCGTCGACCTCCTTGTGAGCCTTCTCGGCGGCCAGTCGGCGAGGAGCGCCTCGGCGGCCGGGAAGAGCACCGTGACGGTGGCGCCGTGCCCTTCCGAGGAGTCGAGCGAGAGGACGCCGCCGGACCTCGAGACGATGCTCCACACGGTGGCGAGGCCGAGCCCCGTGCCCCGGCCCCGGTCCTTCGTGGTGAAGAACGGCTCGAACGCCCTCAGCTGCACCTCCTGGCTCATGCCGACTCCGGTGTCCGAGACCACGAGACGGACGAAGCGGTCGGCGTCGAGCTCGTGCGTGGTCAGCGCGTGATGGTCGCACCCGACGCAGTCGGTCGCGATGCTGAGGCGACCGCCGCCGGGCATCGCGTCGCGTGCGTTGAGAGCCAGGTTCAGCAGCACCTGCTCGAGCTGGCCGCGATCGGCCAGCGCGGGCGGCAGCCCGGCGCCGAGATCGAGCGCCAGCTCCACCTGCTCGCCGAGCGTGCGCCGCAGCAGCGACTCGAGGCCCCGCACGAGCTCGGACAGGTCGAGCGCAGTGGGCGTCGTGTCGTCGCGCCGGCCGAACGCGAGCAGCTGCCTGGTCAGCGCGGCCCCGCGCTCCGCCGCCTGCACGACCTCGTCGGCATCGCGGCGCAGCGCGTCGTCCACGAGCCGGGCCGCCAGGATCTCGCCGAAGCCGTGAATCGCGGTCAGGAGGTTGTTGAAGTCGTGCGCGACGCCCGCGGCGAGCTGGCCGAGCGCCTCGAGCTTCTGCGACTGCCGTAGCTCCGCCTCGAGCCTCGAGCGCTCCGCCTCGGCCTGGCGGCTCGCGGTCACGTCGCGATTCACCATGACGAACCCTCCGGGCCGGCCGTCGTCCCGGCGGACGGCCGTGGCGCGAACCTCGACCCGGAGCACGCCGCCGCCCTTCGTCCGCTGCACGACCTCGCCCGTGAAGGAGCCGCGCTCGAAGAGCCCGCGCACCGCCCCCGCGTAGCCGTCGCCGGGCAGCTCGGTGGCGAGCACGTCGTGGACCGGCCGGCCGATCGCCTCGGCGGCGGTCCAGCCGTAGATCTCCTCCGCGGCGCGGTTCCAGGCCGTGATCACGAGCTGCTCGTCGACCGCGAGGATCGCCTCTCCGACGCTCGCCAGGAGCTGGGCCTGGTAGGCAACCCGGCCGTTGGCGCGGCGCTCCTCCGAGAGGTCGGTGAGGACGACCACAGCGCCCGTGACCCCTGCGCCGTCGTGCTCCGGCGCGGCCGAGACCCGCACGGGCGAGAGCTGCCCGCCGGCCCGCTGGAGGATCGTCTCGATCTCGCCGCGCTCGCCCATGAGGGCGCCGTCGACGAGGGCCGTCAGCGCCCCGGACGGGTCGTCGGCGACGGTTGCGAGCGCAGCGCCCAGCGCCTCGTCGCCCCGCCGCCCTGTGAGCCGCTCGGCGGCCGCGCTCCAGTCCGTGACGAGGCCGCGACCGTCGACCCACACCACTGCCGAGGGCAGGACCGCGAGCAGCGCCTCCAGACGCCGGCGGAGGCTGGCGCCCGATGCGGACCCTGCTGCGGGAGAGCGGCGAAGCGTGCGCATGAAGCCGAGGCGGGCAGGGTTGCCTGCCCGACCACTAGGGGTACCGGAAACGAGGGATGCAGCCAATCCCTCAGAGGGGGAGGACTGCCATCCCCGATTTGACGTAGGGTCCGGCGCGCGCCCGGATCGCGGATTCGCGCTCCGAGGCTCTACCCGCGCTCGTACACGTCGATGAAGCGACGGTACTTCGCGGCCACCTGCGCGACGCCCTCGGCACGGTCTCCGCTCCCCGACGCGAGCTCCTTCACGGCCTCGCCGAAGATCGAGCGGCCGATCGCGAAGCCGATGTAGCCCGGGCAGGCCCGAGCCCGCGCGCAGCCACTCGTCGACCTTGTCGTCGGAGGCGCCGCGCCCGAGCACGATGCAGCTGACCTGATCGCGGCCGTCGCGGCGCACGAGCTCGGCGATCTCCCTGCACGTCTCGCGATCGTCGATGCCCTCGATCTTCCAGATGTCCGGCTCGATGCCGGCGTCCTGGAGCTCCCGGATCGCGGCCATCATCAGCGCCGGGCGGGTCTCGGTGTCGTAGCGGGCCTCGTCGCCCGCGACCGCCTCGAGCTGGTGGGTCTCGGCGGGCACGAGGAGCTCGAAGAGGAACTTGCGGTCGTGCTCGTGCAGCCAGTCGGAGAGGCGCTTCAGCCGTTCCGCCTGGCGGGCGTTCATGTCGGAATCGCCCTCGGTGTTGTAGCGGACGAGAACCTTGGAGAACGTGGGGTCGTAGTCCTCGATCGCCTCGCCGAAGCGGTCGCCGTACTCGAAGTCGAACTCCGCCTGTCCGCTCTTCTCGACCGGCATCGCGAGGAGGAGCCCCTCGGCCTTCGCCGCCCGAGCGACCTGGGGGCCGTACTGGCCGTCCACGAGCACGCCGGCAGCGTCTCGTGGAGCCCCCTCCGCCACGGCCTCGCGAAACCCCTCGAAGATGAGCGACTTCGCGTCCGAGATCTTCGCCGCCTCCTCCTCGGTCGGCGCGCGTCCGGACACGCCGAACATCTTCTCGAACGAGCCTCGGTGGTCGAACGCGAGGATGTAGAGCTTCTTGTCGTAGCCGAGAGCCACGGGGGCCTCCTTCCGATCGAGCGTCAACTCGTGCGGTAGCGACCGCCGGTGATGCGATCGAGTTTCTCGAATGCGTGCTGCGCCTCGACGCGCCGGACCGTGCCGGAGCGGGACCGCATCACCATGGACTCGGTGACGGCGCCGCCGGGCGTGTAGCGCACGCCGTGCAGCATGGCCCCGTCGGTCACCCCGGTCGCCGCCACGAACACGTCGTCGCTCCCGACGAGATCGTCGTGCGTCAGCACGCGGTCGAGGTCGTAGCCCGCGTCGAGGAGGCGCTGCCGCTCGTCGTCCGTCCGCGGCCAGAGCTTGCCCTGCATCGAGCCGCCGAGGCATTTCACCGCCGAGGCCGCGATGACCCCCTCCGGGGTGCCGCCGATGCCCATCTGCAGGTCCACGGTCGTGCCGACCCGCGCGGCTGCAAGAGCCGGCGCCACGTCGCCGTCCGTGATCAGCATCACCCTCGCGCCCGCCTCGCGAAGGCCGTCGATAAGGTCGACGATTGCGCTCGCGGTCGAGGACGACCACCGAGATCTCGCGTGGCTCGACCCCCTTCGTCTCGGCTGCGCGGCGCACGTTCTCGGCCGGAGGAGCGCCGATGTCGACGACGTCCGCGATCTCCGAGCTGCACACCAGCTTGTCCATGTAGACGGCCGCGCCGGGAAAGAACATCGTCCCGCGCTCGGCGACGGCGATGACGGCGATCGCGTTCGGCTGACCGGTGGCGGTCAAGCGCGTCCCCTCGAGCGGGTCGACGGCCACGTCGACCTGGGGCGGCTGCCCGTTCCCGATCTGCTCCCCGTTGTAGAGCATCGGTGCCTCGTCCTTCTCCCCTTCGCCGATGACGACGACGCCGTCCATCGCGACGGTGTCGAGCATGAGCCGCATCGCGTCGACCGCGGCCTGGTCGGCGGATTCCTTCTCGCCCCGGCCGACCCATCCGGCGGCGCCGAGCGCGGCCGCCTCCGTCACGCGGACGAGCTCGAGCGCGAGGTTGCGATCGGGGGCGGACGGAGCGCTCATCGCCGAGCAGGATATTCCGCGAACCGCGACCGTGCCGGGCGGCGGCGGCTCACATCCGCTCGGGCGCGCCGACGCCGACGAGGCCGAGGCAGCGCGCGATCACGAGCTGCGTCGCGCGGCAGAGCGCGAGCCGGAAGCCCTCGGCCTCGCTCCCGAGCACGCGGTTGTGATGGTAGAAGCGGTGGTAGTCGTCGGCGAGCCTGACGGCGTAGACGGGTATCGCATGGGGCCCGCGCCGTTCCGTCGCCTCGGCCACGACGGCCGGGAACTCGACGAGGCTCTTGACGAGCTCCCGCTCCTCGCGCGACAGCACGTGACCCGGCTCCGCCGACGGCGCTGCCGCCTCCGCGTTGCGCAGGATGCCGGCGATTCTCGCGTGCGCGTACTGGACGTAGTAGACCGGGTTCTTCTCCGTTCGCTCGCGGGCCAGGTCGACGTCGATCTCGATCGGTCTGGTCGTGTCCGCGGTTGACGAGGAACCAGCGGGCGGCGTCGACGCCGATCTCGTCCAGCAGCTCGTCGAGGAACACGACGTCGCCGCGCCGCTTCGACATCTTCGTCGCCTCGCCCTCCCGGGTCAGGTGGACGAGCTGGTAGAGGAGCACCTCCACGCGCCCCGGGTCGTAGCCGAGCATGCGCGCGATCACCTCGTACCAGCCTCGGACGCCCTGGTGGTCGGCGCCGAGCACGTAGATCACGCGGTCGAAGCCGCGCTCCAGCTTGTCGCGGAGGTAGGCGATGTCCGCAGCCTCGTAGGTGGGGAGCCCGCCGCGCTCCTGCGAGCGGAGCAGCACCCGGTCCTTGTCGTCGCCGTGCTCCGACGATCGCACGTAGATCGCTCCGTCGGACTCGTACGTGGGCAGCTGCCCGAGCAGCTCGGGCAGCTCGCGCTCGAGCTCGCTCTGGCGCGCCCAGCTGTCGAAGTGGATCCGGAACCGCTCGAGCGTGCGCTCGATCTGCTCCAGCATGTGCGGAACGGGGTCGCCGTCGAGCAGCGCGAGCTCCTGGATGTACGCACCGCGGTAACCGTCCTCCGGCGGTTCCTCGCCACGCCGTGCGGCCTCGACGGAGGCTCGGAACTTCTCCATCTGGGAGCCGGCGTCGTTGTAGTAGTACTCCCGCTCGACGGCGTGTCCGGCGAGCTCGCAGAGCCGCGCCACGCAGTCGCCGTACGCGCCGTTCCGCGCCGCCGCCACCGTGATCGGCCCGGTCGGGTTCGCCGACACCATCTCGACCTGGATACGCTCTGACCCGCTCGGCCGAGCCGGCGCCGTAGCGATCGCCTGCCTCGAGCAGCTCCGCGAGCGCGGCCTCGTACCAGGCGGGGGCGACGCGCAGGTTGAGGAAGCCGGGACCGGCGACCTCGGCCCGTTCCACGAGGCCGGCGAAGTCGGCCCGCTCGGCGAGCTCGGCGGCAACCTCGCGCGGCGCGCGGCGCAGGACAGGCGCGAGCCGCATCGCCACGGCGCTGGCGAAGTCGCCGTGATCCGGGTCGCTCGGGCGCTCCAGCGCGACATCCACGCGGCCGTCCGCGCCGAGGGCCGCGCGGCAGCCTGGATCGCCTCGGCGAGCCGTTGCACGACTCCGGCAGCCGCGCTCACAGGCCGGTAGCCCCGCGTCGTCCCTCGGCGGCCACGATCGCTCCAAGGCGCCGGGGACGCGGCGCCGCCTGCCATCGCTCGTCGGGCACACGGATATCCTAGGGAGGTGGACGAGGACAGCCCCGACCGTCAGCTCAATATCCACGTCGACCCGGAGCACCTCGGCGGCGCCTACGCGAACTTCGCGACCGTGAGCTTCTCCGACTATGAGTTCACGATCACGTTCGCGCGCGTCGACCACGAGGTCGAGGACGGCGAGGTCCCGGGCGTCGTCGTCTCCCGGGTGAACCTCTCCGCGAAGTTCATGCGCGAGCTCATGGACGCCATGGAGGACAGCTGGTCGAAGTGGACGACCCGCGAGGGCATCCGCAACCTCCCCGAGCCCTGAGCCGCTAGCCGGCCGGTCTGCTCCGCGTAGGCCAGGGCCATCGCGATGCGGTCGACGGGCGCCGGGTGCGTCCCCAGGAGGATCGTGCTCCAGCCGGGCGGGTCAGGATCGCCCAGCGAGGCGACCGCCAGCCCGTGGACGAGGCCGGTCGCGGCCCCCGGGTCGACGGTCGCGACGAGGGCAAGCCAGTCGGCCTCGGCCTCGTAGCGGCGGGAGAGCGCGTTCTGCGCCGGGAGCGCGGCGAGCGAGACGGCGAACGCGACGAGCAGCGCGAGCGGGACGAGCGAGGGCCCCTCGCGAGCGCCCAGATCGCCGCGGCGCCTGACCGCCCACGCGACGAAGCGCCACGCCCGGGACGGCGAAGAGCCCGAACCAGGCCGCGCCCTTCCAGGTGTGCTCGCGCTCCGCGTGCGCGAGCTCGTGGGCGGCGACGACGGCGATCTCGTCCTGCGTGAAGCGTCCGTCGAGCAGCGTGTCGTAGAGCGCGATCCTGCGCGTCGGGCCGAGGCCCGGTGATCACGGCGTTCGCGGCCGTCGTCCGGCGGCTCGCATCCGCCACGTCGACCCGGTCCACGTGGACGCCGACCCGATCGGCGAGCTGCTCGATCCGCGCGGCGAGCGCAGGATCGCGCAGCGGCTCGAAACGGTTGAACAGCGGCTCGACCACGAGCGGCTGCAGGAGCACGTAGGCGACGCCGAGCAGCGCGAGCGCGCCGCCGCCCGGAATCCACCAGCGGCGGCCGTAGCGCCGCGGCGAGCGCGAGCGCGCCGCTGACCGCGACGGCGACGAGGATCGCGGTCACGGCCAGCGTGACGCGCCTGGTCGCCGAGCCACGCGCCGTAGCCCTGCTCCGAGAGCCCGTAGCGGCGGCGCCAGTAGTGGGACACGGCCCCGAGCGGGAGGGTGAACGTCCAGACCGCGAGGGCGCAGCCGAGGCCGACGAGGACGCCCTTGCGGATTCGCCCACGGGTCACCCGTGCAGCGGCGGCGGCGAGCCGGCGGCCCTGCCACGCGAGAGCCGCGAGCACGAGCAGCTCGAGCGACGGTGGACGCAACCCAGAGCCAGCGCGGCAGACGGCGGTAGTCCTCGATGCGCTCGAGCTCGGCCGCCGAGAACCAGTCGCGAGGCTCCACCCGCGGAAGGTCGAGCGCCGGCACCCGCGTGTCGAGCAGCAGCCAGGCGGCGATCGCCCAGACGACCATCGCCCCTGCAAGCGCCAGCGCCTGCCGGCGCCCCACCGGTAGCGTTACACGCCGCCGATGCGAGTGGCGGTCATCTCGGACGTCCACGCCAACCTCCATGCGCTCGAGGCCGTCCTCGCCGCGATCGAGCGCCGAGCGGCCGGACGCCGTCTGGTGCCTTGGGGACACGGTCGGCTACGGGCCTCAGCCTAGCCGTTGCTGCGCGCTGGTCGAGCAGCTCGCCGATCTGTCGCTGTGCGGAAACCACGATCTCGGCGCGCTCGGGCAGCTGCCGCTGGACGACTTCCAGCCGGACGCGGCGGAGGTGGCGCGCTGGACCGGCACCGTGCTCGACGCCGGCTCACGGCGCTGGCTCGAGAGCCTCGAGCCGGAGGCGCTCATGGACGGTGCCGCGCTCTACCACGCGAGCCCGCGCGACGCCGTGTGGGAGTACGTGCTCACGCCCGATGCGGTCGTGGACGCGCTCGAGCGCGCCCCCCGGCCGATCGTCCTCGTCGGTCACAGCCACGTCGCGCTGGCGATCACCCGCGCCGGACGACGGGCTCGAAGGTGGGCTCGTCCCCGACGGCACCGTGCTCGATCTCGACACGGGGTCGCCGTGGCTGCTCAATCCAGGCTCCGTCGGCCAGCCGCGCGACGGCGACCCTCGCGCTGCCTGGCTGCTCCTCGACCTCGACCGGAGCGAGGCCGCGCTTTCACCGGGTCGACTACCCGATCGAGCAGACGCAGCGCGAGATGGTCGACGCCGGCCTACCGGAGAGCCTCGCCGAGCGGCTCGAGCACGGAGGCTGAGCGCCGCCGGTCGTCCTCAGCGGGCGAGAACCTGGCGCTCGCGGAGTCATGCCCTCGCGTGCGAGCGCGACCTGCACCTCTTCGCGCGCCTTGTAGATCCGCCACTTCACCGTCGCCAGCGTGATCTCGAGCGAGTCCGCGATCTCCGCGTAGGACAGGCCGACCACGTCGCGCAGGAGCAGCGCCATCTTGAGGTCCGGATTGAGCGCCGCCGACGGCGCGCCAGACTGCGTCGATCATCTCGATCCGCTCCGGCGGCGCGTCGACGACCTCGAGCGGCGCGACGTCGTCGAGCGCGTCCGGGTGCGGCCGGCGCTCGCGGGCGCGCAGCTCGTCGAGCACCCGGTTCTTCGCCACCTGGAAGAGCCAGGTCGTGAAGCGGCAGCGCAGGGAGAAGCCCGCGAGGCCGTGGTAGATCCGGAGGAAGACGTCCTGCGTCAGGTCCTCGGCCAGCATGCGGTCGCCGACGATGCGCAGGATGTAGTTGAAGACCGGCGTCTCGTAGGCCGTCACGAGCGATGCGAACGCGCGCGCGTCGCCCTTCTGCGCTCGCCGAAGAGTCGAGAGCTCGGGCTGAGGCAGTGGCACGGAGCTAGACTAGCGCGAGGGGCCGGGACGCACGAGTGGCGCGAGTATAGCCGACGGACCCGGGGGGTCGAGAGCAGGCAGCGACTACGCCGGCACGACCAGGCTTCGGCCCGTCATTCCCGGCGGCTGGTCGAGCCCGAGCAGCGCCAGGCAGGTGGGCGCGAGGTCGGCGAGACCGCCACCGTCACGGAGGGCGAGGCCCTCCGACGTGACGACGAGCGGCACGGGATTCGTCGTGTGCGCCGTGTGCGGGCTCCGGCCGTCCGTCCTCGAGCAGCTGCTCGGCGTTGCCGTGGTCGGCGCAGACGAGACAGACGCCGCCGGCGCCTCGAACCGACTCGATCACCTGGCCGAGGCACGCATCGACGGCCTCGACCGCCTTCACGACCGCGGCGATCACCCCCGTGTGCCCGACCATGTCGGGGTTCGCGAAGTTGACGATCGCGAAGCGCGTAGCGCGCCGGACGACACCTCCTCGGCGAAGCGCCGGGCGACCTCCTGCGCGGACATCTCGGGCTTCAGGTCGTACGTCGCCACGTCCCTGGGCGAGGGGACGAGCACCCGCGTCTCCCCCGGCCACTCCTGCTCGCGGCCGCCGTTCAGGAAGTACGTGACGTGGGCGTACTTCTCCGTCTCGGCGACGTGGAGCTGGCGCAGGCCGTGCGCGGCGACGACCTCGGCGATCGTGTCGGCGACGTCCTGCTCCGGGAACGCGACCGGGCAGTCGAGGTCGTCGCTGTAGCGCGTCATCGTCGTCACGTCGTACCCCTCGTCGAGCAGGCGCCGGCGTGAGCTGGCGGGCCCGGTCCGGCCGGAAGTTGAAGACGACGACCGCGTCCGCCCGCGCGAGCCGGGGCGCCGGGGTCACGATCGGCTCCAGGAACTCGTCCGTGACCCCGCTGGCGTAGCTCGCCTCGATCGGCGGCGACGACGTCCTCGCGCGCGGTCGCCCTCGCCCTCGACGATCGCCGCGAGCGCGCGTTCGGTCCGTTCCCAGCGCTGGTCGCGGTCCATGGCGTAGTAGCGGCCGCACGACGGTGGCGATCTGGACGCCCTCGGCGAGCAGCTCGCGCAGATCGCGCGGCGGCCGCGTGCGGCGACACGTCCCTGCCGTCCGTGAAGGCGTGCACGAGCGTCCGCTCGCCCATCCCGCGCCTCGCGCGCGAGCTCGACCAGGGCACGCAGGTGGTCGATGTGCGAGTGGACGCCTCCGTAGGAGACGAGCCCGAGCAGGTGGACGCGCCCGCCCCGCTCCCGTGCCCGGTCGATCGCCTCGCAGAGGGCGGGATTCTCGAAGAACGCGCCCGACCGGATGGCGCGGTTCACGCGCATCAGATCCTGGTCGACCACGCGGCCCGAGCCGATCGTGAGGTGGCCGACCTCGGAGTTCCCCATCTGACCGTCGGGCAGGCCGACCGCCTCGCCCGAGGCGCGCGAGCGTCGTGTGCGGGTAGCGCGCCCAGAGGTCGTCGAAGACGGGCGTGTCGGCGAGCTCGATCGCGTTGCCCGGCCCGGGTGGCGCGAGGCCCCAGCCGTCGAGGACGACGAGGGCTACGAGGGGGAAGCTGCCCGGCAAATCGCTGCGAACGACTCGACCTCGAGCGACGCCCCGCCGACGAGCGCCCCGTCCACGTCGGGCTGGGCGAGCAGCTCGGCGGCGTTGTCGGGCTTGACCGAGCCGCCGTAGAGGATCGGCACGTCGAGCAGCCCGCGGATGAAGGCGTGCGCCTCCTGCGCCTGCGCCGGCGTCGCGGTCTTGCCGGTGCCGATCGCCCAGACCGGCTCGTAGGCGAGCGCCAGGCCGCTCGTGCGGCCCGACGGCCTCGGCGAGCGCGCGCCGTCTGACGCCGCGAGCACGTGCCTCGGTCTCCCCCGCCTCCCGCTCCGCCTCGAGCTCGCCGACGCACGCGATGACCTCGAGCCCGGCTTCCAGCGCGTGCGCGGTCGCGCCGGGCTGCCGTCTCGTCGGTCTCGCCGAAGAGCGCTCGTCGCTCCGAGTGCCCGACGATGGCGCCGTGGACCCCGACCTCCAGCAGCATCTCCGGCGGAGACCTCGCCCGTGTAGGCGCCCGCCGCCTCCCAGTGCACGCTCTGCGCGAAGACCTCGATCGCGGGACCCGGCGAGCGCCGCCCGGGCGGCCGCGAGCGACACGTACGGCGGGCAGACCGCGACGCGCACGCCGTCGAGCTCGCCCAGCGCCGCCGCGAGCGCCGAGCAGAAGGAGGCGGCCTCGGCCGGCCCCTTGTGCATGCTTCCAGTTGCCCGGCGACGAAGGGCACGGCCCGCATCGGCGCATCGTACGCGGCACCCGAGCGCGTCGTCAGGCCGCCGGGATCGCGATCACGCCCGGCAGCTCGCGGCCCTCGAGGAGCTCGAGCGAGGCGCCGCCGCCGGTCGAGACCCAGCCGATCCGGTCGGCGAGGCCGAGCTCCTCGACCGCCCGCACCGAGTCGCCGCCGCCGACGACCGTGAACCCGGGGCAGGCCGCGACGGCCTCGGCCACCGCCTTCGTCCCGTCGGCGAAGCGGGGCCACTCGAAGACCCCCATCGGCCCGTTCCAGAACACCGTCGCGCGCCTGGCCGATCCGCTCGGCGAAGCAGCGCCCGCGTCTTCGGGCCGATGTCCAGCCCGAGCCAGCCCTCCGGAACGCGCGTCGACGCTCGACGACCCGCGCCTCGGCGTCGCGATCGAAGCCGCGGCGGCGACCACGTCGACGGGAAGCAAGCACGTCCGCCCGACGCCTCGAGCTCGGAGCGCAAGGCGTCCGAGCTCGCAGTTCCTCTGCCATCTTGCCGCCGACGAGGAGCGCGTCGGCGAGCTCCGCCAGCCGCCGCAGCACGCCGATCTTGTCGTCGACCTTGGCGCCGCCGATGATCGCGACGTAGGGCCGCTCGGGCTCCTCGACGAGCCGCGCCGAGCTCCTGCAGCTCGCGCTCGAGCAGCAGGCCGGCGTAGGCCGGCAGCAGGTGCGCGACGGCCTCGGTCGAGGCGTGGGCCCGGTGCGCGGAGCCGAAGGCGTCGTTCACGTAGAGGTCCAGGTCGCCGGCGAGCTCGCGCGCGAACGCCGGGTCGTTCGCGGTCTCGCCCGGGTCGAAGCGCGTGTTCTCGAGCAGCCGGATGCGCGGGTCGGGCTCGAGCTCGCGCAGCCGCTCCGCCACCGGCGCCATGCGAAGCGCCGGATCCTCGCCCTTCGGCCGGCCGAGGTGCGAGCAGAGCACGACCTCCGCGGCGCCGCGCTCGAGCAGCAGCCGGAGCGTGGGGAGCGCGGCCCGGATGCGCGTGTCGTCCGCGACCCGCGCCGTCCTCGAGCGGGACGTTGAAGTCGACCCGGACGAGGACGCCCTTGCCGGCGACGTCGGCGGTGCGGACGGAACGCGGACGGTGCATTCGGCGGTGGCGCGGGGCCGGATGACGATCCGGCCCCTACAGGAGCCGGCCGACCAGATCCACCAGCCTGTTCGAGTACCCCCACTCGTTGTCGTACCAGGAGAAGACCTTCACCTCGTTGCCGTGCGCCATCGTGAGCTGGCTGTCGAAGATCGACGAGTACGAGTTGCCGATCACGTCCGAGGAGACGAGCGGCTCGGTCGTGTAGCGAGGATGCCGGCGAGGCGTCCCGTGTCGGCGACCTCGGCGAAGCGCTCGTTGACCTCGTCCGCCGTGACCTCACGGCCGACGTGCGCCACGAGGTCGACGATCGAGCCGTCCGGCACCGGGGCGCGCACGGACACCCCGTCGATCTTGCCCTTCAGCTCGGGGATGACGAGCCCGATCGCGCGTGCGGCCCCGGTCGAGGTCGGGATCAGGTTCACGCCGGCCGCGCGCGCCCGCCGCAGGTCCGAGTGCGGCAGGTCGAGGATCTGCTGGTCGTTCGTGTACGCGTGGATCGTCGTCATGAACCCCGTCTCGATCACGAACGTGTCGTGGAGCACCTTCGCGACGGGCGCGACGCAGTTCGTCGTGCAGGACGCGTTCGAGACGATGTGGTGCCGCTCCCGGTCGTACTCCTCGTCGTTCACGCCCAGGACGAGCGTGACGTCGGGCTCGGTCGCGGGCGCCGAGATGACCACCTTCTGCGCGCCCGCGTCGAGGTGCTTCTGGGCCTGCTCGCGCTTCGTGAACAGGCCGGTGGACTCGAGCACGACCTCGACGCCGAGATCCCTCCACGGCAGCGCGCCGGGATCGCGCTCGCTCAGGACGCGGAACTCGTCGCCTCCGGCCGAGATCGTGTCGTCGGTCGGCGCGAGATCTCCTCCTCGAGCGGCCCGAGCACGGAGTCGTACTTGAGCAGATGCGCCATCGTGGCGGAGTCGCCGAGGTCGTTGACGGCGACGAGATCGATGTCGGCGCCCTTCTTCCGGGCGGCTCGAAAGAAGTTCCTGCCGATCCGCCCGAAGCCGTTGATGCCCACACGAACTGCCATGCTGCTCCTCTTCTCTCGCTCTACCCCGGCCGCCGCGATCTTAGAGCCTCGATCTCGCGGGCCGCTGTCACTCGGAGGCGAGGCGCTCGAGGCGCTTCAGCCGTCGGTGCACGGTGGCCTTCGTCGGTCGGCCGGGACGAACCGCGCGGCGAGCTCGCGGAGCGAGAGGGTCGGATAGCGAGCGCGGAGCTCGGCGGTCTCGCGCAGGTCCGGCGGGAGCGTCGTCGAGGGCGCCGCCGCGCCGCCAGCCGGCGGATGGCCGCGAGCTCGTCCTGCGCCGCGCGGCTCGCGCGGACGAGGTTCGCGTGGTCGGCGTTCGCGAGCCTGTTCGCCCGCGCGCGAGTCGCTCCGATGACCGCCGGTCTCCTCCAGCACGAGCGCGGCGTCGTGCGCGCCGACGAGGCCGAGCAGCTCGGCGATCGCGCTCGCGGCCCCTCGCGTAGGCGGCGGCGTGGCGCGGCCGCTCGACGACGGCCAGCGCGCACCCCGTCCTCCGCTGCGAGCGCCGCCAGCCGCTCGGCGCCCGTGCGGGTCGCCGTGCGCAGCTCGAGGTGGGGCGCGTCGCGGCCCGCTCACCGAGCCCGGCCGCCAGGAGCGCTCCGCGCAGGTAGCGCGGCGCGGCAGCACGACCGCGCGACGAGCCGGCGCGGCGGCATGCTCGAGCGGGGCCAGGCCGGCGTCGACGCACGCCGGCCTCGTTCAGCACCTGGACGGCCCGCGGATCGTCGCCGAGGTGCAGCTCGTAGCGCGTCTCGCGCCCGAAGGCGCGGCGGCGGTACGTGCGGATCTCCGCGCGAGACGCCGAAGCCGCGCAGCAGCGAGAACGCGCGCCGCGCCACGGCGGCGCTCGGCAGTCGACGTGGAGCGCGATGCTGCCGCCGCCGCGCAGGTGCAGCGTCCCCGCGGCCCGCGACCAGCGCGGAGAGCTCCGCGAGCCGGCAGCACGGACGCTGCGGGTCGATCGCCGCGAGCTCCGCCCGCACCTGCTCGGAGAGGCTCAGCAGCTCCACCCCTTCGAGCGCGAGCAGGCGCCGCTTGTAGTCGACGCCGAGCTCCCCGTAGGAGCCGATGCCGTCCGCGCCGACGACCCGGTGGCAGGGGATGAAGATCGCGAGCCGGTTCCGGGCGCAGAACGTCCCCGCCGCGCGCGGCGCGGCCGGGCCGGCCGGCGAGCGCGGCGAGCTCGCCGTAGGAGACGACGTGCCCGCGCGGCACTGCGCCGCAGGGCGGCGGCCAGCTCCCGCTGGAAGTCCGAGAGCTCCTCGAGGTCGAGCTCGACGTCGTCGAACGACACGGGCTCGCCGCGGAAGTAGGCGGCGAGGCGGCTCGGCGAGCGGGTGCGAGCCGCGTCGCGTCGTCGGCGGCGCGAGCCGGCGGCGGGCGCCTCGTGCCAGACGACGCGCTCGCCGTCGAGCCACAGCTCGCCCGACGCCCCAGCCCGGCGCCTCGTAGCGGAAGGCCTTGACGCCCAACCCGACCGGTCAGAGTACCATCGCGCTCATGAGCCGCCCACGGCATCTTCCGCCCGCCTCGCCCGGTCAACGAGCCGATGCGCGCCTACGAGCCGGGATAGCCCGGAGCGCGCAGAGCCTCGCTGCGCCGGCTCGAGCAGATGAAGGCGGAGCGGCTCGAGATCCCGTGCGTGATCGGCGGCGAGGAGGTGCGCACCGGGACGCTGCGACAGGCCGTCATGCCGCACGACAAGGAGCACGTGCTGGCCGACGTCCACCAGGCCGGCGCGGCCGAGGTCGAGCAGGCGATCCGGGCCGCGGCCGACGCGTGGCGCGACTGGAGCGTGATGCCCGTGGGAGGACCGGGTCGTCGATCTTCCTGCGCGCGGCCGAGCTGCTGGCCGGCCCCTGGCGCGAGCACGCTCGTCGCCGCGACGATGCTCGGCCAGTCGAAGACGGCCCACCAGGCCGAGATCGACGCGGCCTGCGAGACGATCGACTTCTTGCGCTTCAACGTCGAGCTACCTCGCACCGGATCTACCAGGAGCAGCCGCTCTCCTCGCCCGGCGTCTGGAACCGCATGGAGTACCGGCCGCTCGAGGGCTTCGTGCTCGCCATCAGCCCGTTCAACTTCACGGCCATCGGCGCCAACCTGACCACGCTCGCCCGCGCTGACCGGGTGCACCGTCGTCTGGAAGCCGGCCTCGACCGCGATGGTCTCCGCGTACTGGACGCTGAAGCTGTTCGAGGAGGCGGGCCTGCCGCCGGGCGTCGTCAACCTCGTCTTCGGCTCGGGCGCGACGGTCGGCGACGTCGCGCTCGCGAGCCCCGACCTCGCGGGCGTCCACTTCACCGGCTCGACCGGCGTCTTCCAGGGGATCTGGAAGACGATCGGCGGGAACATCGAGCGCTACCGCAACTATCCGCGCATCGTCGGCGAGACCGGGCGGCAAGGACTTCGTCGTCGCGCATCCGTCCGCGGACGTGGACGCCGTCGCCGCAGCGCTGCTGCGCGGCGCCTTCGAGTACCAGGGACAGAAGTGCTCCGCCGCCTCTCGCCTCTACGCGCCGTCCAACCTCTGGCCGGAGCTGCGGGAGCGGCTCGCCGCGGAGACCGCGACGATCAAGGTCGGCGACCCCGGCGACTTCACGAACTTCATGGGCGCCGTCATCGACGGCAGCTCGCTGCAGACACAGCGCGAGGCCATCGAGGAGGCCCGCTCGCACCCCGACACGGAGGTGCTCGTCGGCGGCGGCACCGACGACTCGGAGGGGTACTTCGTCGAGCCGACCATCATCGAGACGCGCGATCCGTCCTTCCGGCTCCTGCGCGACGAGCTCTTCGGGCCCGTGCTGACCGCCTACGTCTATCCCGAGGGCGAGTTCGACGAGACGCTGGAGCTCGTCGACAGCACCGCGCCGTACGCGCTCACCGGCGCCGTGTTCTCCGAGGACCGCGCGGCGACCATCCGCGCCGGCGAGGCGCTGCGCTACGCGGCCGGCAACTTCTACGTGAACGACAAGCCGACCGGCGCCGTGGTCGGCCAGCAGCCGTTCGGCGGCGCGCGCGCCTCCGGCACGAACGACAAGGCAGGCTCGATGTGGAACCTCATCCGCTGGATGAGCCCGCGCACGATCAAGGAGACGTTCGTGCCGCCCGAGGACTACCGCTACCCCTTCCTCGAGCCGGACTAGATGGTTGATTCCACGATCCACGCGCGGCGGATCTCGTGGAATCAACCATCTAGGGGTCGTCCGGCTCGGGGCCCGTCCGATGATCGAGCCGTGAGCGACGCCGCCACTCCGGTTGGCGGCTCCCCGGGCGTCGTCGGTCGCGAGGCCGAGCTGGCCCGCGTCGACGCCTTCCTCGCGGCGCTACCCCAGGGCGCGCGGGCGCTCGTCATCAGAGGCGAGGCGGGAATCGGCAAGACGGCGCTGTGGCGAGCCGCGCTCGGCCGCTGCCGGGCCGCGAGCTTTCACGTGCTCGTGACGAGGCCGGCGGAGGAGGAGATGTCGCTCGCGCTCGGCGGGCTGGTCGACCTGTTCGAGCACGTCGACCTCGACACGGAGGCGCTGCTCCGAGACGACAACCCGTTCGCCCGCGGGCGCGCCGTGCTGAACGCGCTGCGGCTCCAGAGCGGAGACCGGGCCCGTGGTCATCGCGATCGACGACGCGCAGTGGCTCGACCTCGCCTCCGCGCGCGCGCTTCGCTTCGCGTTGCGGCGGCTGGACGCGGCGCCGGTCGGCGTCGTCGCCACCGCACGGCCCGGCATCGAGACGGAGGACCCGCTGGGCCTGCTGTCGGCGCTGCCGCCGGGCCGCGTCGAGAGCGCCGACCTCGGCCCGCTCGGGCCCGCGGCCATCCGTCGCGTCCTGGCCGGGACCGTCGCGGCGATCTCGCGTCCGATGCTGCGCCGGATCCACGAGGTGTCCGGCGGCAATCCCCTGTACGCCATCGAGCTGGCGCGCGGCCTCCCGCCCGAGGGCCAGGACGAGCCGCAGCCCGGCGAGCTCCACCTCCCGGACTCGCTCCAGGAGGCGATCGCGCGGCGGCTCGAGACGGTCGACCCCGAGCTCGCGCCGCTGCTCGAGACGGCCGCCGCCCTCGGCCGCGCCTCCGTCCACGAGCTGCGGCGAGCCCTACCGGGCTCCGACGTGGACGCGCTGCTCGCAGCCGCAGCCGAGCACGGGCTGCTCGTCGTCGACGAGAACCTCGCGGTCCGCTTCTCGCACCCGACGATCGGCTCCGCCGTCTACGAGCGGATGAGCCCGCTGACGCGCCGGTCGCTGCACGCGCGTCTGGCCGGACAGGCCTCCGACCCCGACGTCCGGGCTCGGCACCTCGCCCTCTCGACCGACGAGCCCGACGCCGCCGTGGCCCAGCTGCTCGAGGAGGCTGCCGATCGCGCCGCGCTCCGGGCAGCGTTCGACGTCGCCGCGGGCTTCGCCGGTCACAGCCTACGCCTCACTCCACCCGACGATCTGGAGGCCCTCCGGCGGCGCGCGATCACGGAGATGGAGAATCGCGCGGTCGCCGGCGAGGTGAGCAGAGCGCTCGCCCTCGCCGATCGGTTGGTGGCCACGATCCCGCCGGGCCCCGGCCGTGCCGAGGTGCTCCTCAAGCGCGCCTACTTCGAGGACGACGAATGGGAGACCAGCGAGGCCTACCTGCTGCGGGCGCTGGAGGAGTCCCGTGACGACGAGCTGCTTCACAGCCGCGTGCTCGAGCAGCTCGGCTGGGTGGGCAGCATGTTCCGCGGCGACCTTCGCGACGGCCTCGAGCGCACTCGTGAGGCCGTCGCGATCGCCGACCGCGTGGGGACACCCGACCTCCGGCTGATCACTACGACATACCTCGCCTTTCTGGAAGGGCTAGCGGGAGAGCCGCGGTGCGACGAGCTCGCACGGGCCGTCCTTCGCGCAGAGGGCGGCGGCTGGCCGTTCGAGTGGGAGGACCCGCGCGTGCTGCACGCCGAGCTGCTGCTCTGGTCCGGCGAGCTGCGCTCCGCCCGGGAGCTCCTCGCCTCCGTGCACGAGGACATCGTGCGGACCGGCAACGAGGTCAATCACCCCTACTGCCTGTTCGACCTCTCCCTGCTCGAGTGTGCAGCCGGCAACGCCGCCCTGGCCGCAGAGCTCGCCCGCGAAGGGGTCGAGGCGGCCAGGGACACCGCCGACACCTGGGGCGAGACGGTGCTCCTCTACCCGCTCGCCCTCGCCAACGCATGGCTCGGCAGAACGGAGCCCGCCCGCGCGGCGGCGGAGCGCCGCCTCGACGAGGCATCGTGGCGCGGCGAGCGGCCCGGGATCGTGCGGGCGCACTCGGTGCTCGGCCTGCTCGCGCTCTCCGAGGGGAACGCGAGAGCCGCAGCCCGTCTGCTCGCCGAGGCCGCGGAGCTGCTCGAGGAGATGGGCTTCGCCAATCCGGGCGCCTTCCCGATCCTCCCCGACGCGGTCGAGGCTCTCGCCGCCGACGGACCCGGGCTCCGCCGAGAAGCTGCTCGAGCGGCTCGACCTCCAGGCGGCCTCGGGCGAGAACGCCTGGGCCGCCGCGGCGGCCGAGCGCTCGCGCGGCGCGCTGCTGCTCGCGCGCGGAGAGGCCGACGCCGCCGCCGAGCGGCTCGAGGCCGCGGCGGCGGGCTTCGACCGCAATGGGATACGCGGCGGACGGTGCGCGCGCGGTGCTGCTCCACGGCCAGGCGCTGCTCAGGCGCGGGCAGCGGACGCTCGCGGCGGAGGTGCTCGCCGACGCACGCGCTCGCTTCGCCGGCATGGGCGCCGCGCTGTGGGAAGCTCGCGCCGCCGAGAGCCTGGAGCGCGCCTCGCCCGGCCGCGCCGCCGGCGAGCTGACGGACGCCGAGGGCCGCATCGCCGCCCTCGTCGCCGAGGGGATGAAGAACAGGGAGATCGGCCAGACGCTGTTCATGAGCGTCGCCACCGTCGAGGCGCACCTGACGCGGATCTACCGCAAGCTCGGCATCCGCTCGCGGAGCGAGCTGGCCCGGCGGAGTCGCGGACGGGAGCGTCGGTGTGCCCGAGCGGTGAGGCGCGCGTAGGGCACGTCCAGACCGCTGTTCTAGAATCGGACCGTGAGCGAGGCCACCGTAGGGGTGGCTGCGGCGCCGGGCTTCGTCGGCCGAGAGGCCGAGCGGGCGCGCGTGGATGCGTTCGTCGCCGCGATGCCCGACGGCGCGCGGGCGCTGGTCATCCGGGGTGCGCCGGGCATCGGCAAGACGTCGCTCTGGCGCAGCGCGCTCGACACCTGCCGAGCTGCGGGATTCCAGGCTCTGCTCACGCGGCCCGCCGAGGAGGAGATGTCGCTCGCCCTCGCGGGGCTTGCCGACCTGTTCGACAGCGTCGAGCTCGAGACGTCCGCGCTCGGAGCGGAGGACAACCCGTTCGCCCGCGGGCGGGCGGTCCTGGACGCGCTCAGGCAGCTCGCCGCGAGCAGGCCCGTGGTGCTGGCGATCGACGACGTGCAGTGGCTCGACTCGGCCTCCGCCCGATCCCTGCGCTACGCGCTGCGCCGGCTCGACACCGAGCCCGTCGGCGTGCTCGAGACGATCCGATCCGGCTCCGATCCTGAGGATCCGCTCACGCTCGCGAGCACGCTTCCGCCGGGCCGTTGCGACTCGCTCGACCTCGGTCCGGTCAGCCTCGCCGTCCTCCGCGGCATGTTGCGCGGAACCGTGGAGGCGATCTCCCACCCCCTGCTCGTGCGCATCCACGAGATCTCGGGCGGGAACCCGTTCTACGCCATCGAGCTGGCCCGCGGGCTCCCGAGCGACGAGCGGGCGCGTCTCTCCGCGAGCGAGCTTCGCCTCCCCGACTCGCTCCAGGCGGCGGTCGCCCGGCGCCTCGACACGATGCCCGGCGAGCTCGCCGAGCTGCTCGACCTGGCAGCGGCCGCAGGGCCGCTGACCGCCCGGGAGCTCGGCGATGCCCTGCCCGGCCTGGACGTCCAGAGCCTTCTCGTGACGGCCGAGCGGGAGGATCTTCTCGTCGTCGACGAGCAGCTAGAGGTGCGGTTCGCCCATCCCCTCATCGCGTCGACGGCCTACGGCCGGCTGAGCCCGCTCGCCCGACGGTCGCTGCACGGGCGCCTCGCCGCCCGAGCTGTCGACGCCGACGTGCGCGCGCGCCACCTCGCCCTCTCCACGGACGACCCCGATGCCGAGCTCGCGCGGCTGCTCGAGGACGCCGCGCAGCGGGCGAGCGCTCGCGGCGCACCCGACCTCGCCGCCGAGTTCGCGGGCCACAGTCTCCGTCTCACGCCGGGCGACGACGCGGACGGCGCGCGCAGGCGCGCGCTCGCGGAGATCGACCACCTCGCCGCCGCCGGGGAGGTCGGCAGAGCGCTCGGGCTTGCCGACGAGCTGATCGCAGGCCTCCCTCCGGGCAGCGCGCGCGGGGAAGTGCTCCTGCACCGCTACCAGCTCGAGGACGAGGAGTCACCCACGTCCGAGGCCCTCCTGCTGCGCGCGCTCGAGGACGCCGGCGAGGACGAGCTGCTGCGCGGACGCGTGCTCCAGGACCTGGCGGGCCTGCGCGGGTGGCTGCTCGGCAACATGGCTGGGGCGATCGAGTCGGCGCGGGAAGCGCTCGCGATCGCCGATCGGGCGGGCGAGCCGAGCGCCCAGATGCTCGCCGCGGCCGGGCTTTCGCACCTGGAAGCGGTGGCCGGCTCGCCCAGGCCGGATCTCATCGCCCGGGCCGTGGAGCTCGAGGAAGAGGTCGGCAGCCCGTCCATCCTGATCGGCCCCAGCGCCCTGCGGACGAAGCAGACCTACTGGGCGGGAGAGCTCGCCGCCGCCCGCGCGCAGTTCGAGGCGCTGCTCTCCCAGGCAGTGCGGTCCGGCAACGAGTTCCGGCGTCCGTACTGCCTCTACGACCTGGCGCTCGTGGAATGCTCCGCGGGCGAGCTGACGGCGGCCAAGAAGCGCGTCGACGAGGGCATCCAGGCGGCCCGCGACGCGGAGGACGCGTACACCGAGGGCTGGCTCCTTCATCCGCTCGCCCTCGTCGAAGCGTGGCTCGGACGGGCCGACGAGGCGCGCGCGGCGGCGGAGCGCCTCCTCGCGCGGGCTCAGAAGCAGAGCGAGCGCCCGGGGATCGTCCGGGCGCGCGGGGTACTCGGGCTGCTGGCGCTCTCGGAGGGCAACGCCGAAGCAGCGGCCCGCGAGCTGAGCGAGGCGGCGCAGCTGCTCGAGGACATGGGCTACGCGCACCCGGGGGCGTTCCCCGTGCTCCCGAACGCGGTCGAGGCGCTGGCGCTGTCGGGCGAGCTCGACGCTGCCGCGATGCTGCTCGAGCGGCTCGCCCGGCAGGCGGCTGCCGTGGAGAGCGCGTGGGCGCTCGCGTCGGCCGAGCGCTGCCGCGGGGTGCTCCTGCTCGCCCGGGGGACGGCCGACGCGGCCGTCTCGCCGCTGGAAAGCGCCGAAGCGGCGTTCGGCCGGCTCGGTCACCGCCCCGACGCCGCCCGCGCCGTGCTCGCGCGCGGCCGGGCTCACCTTCGCCTGGGCCAGCGGACGCAGGCCGCCGATGCGTTCGCGGACGCCCGCGCCAGCTTCGCCGGCATGGGGGCCGCGTTGTGGGAGGCGCGCGCCGCCGAGGAGCTCGAGCGGGCCGCTCCCGGACGCGGCTCGGGGGAGCTGACCGCGGCCGAGGGCCGGGTCGCGGAGCTGGTCGCGCAGGGCATGAAGAACCGCGAGATCGGGCAGACGCTGTTCATGAGCGTGGCCACCGTCGAGGCGCACCTCACGCGGATCTACCGCAAGCTCGGGCTCCGCTCCCGTGCCGAGCTCGCGCGGCTGGTGGCGGAGGGACGGCTGCCGGAGCAGCTCGGGCTCCTGAGCCGCTCTACGGCCCCGCGCCCTGGAGCCTCGCGAACGCCTCGCCCGGCAGCGGGAACCAGCGGAAGCGCTCGAACGCGGGCGACAGCACCGGGTCGCGAGGCCTCGCGGCCGGCGAGGAGCGCCCGGCCTCGCGCAGGATCGTGTGCGCCTCCTCCAGGTAGCGGCCGAGCTCCGTCTCGGGCTCGCCCGGCGGCCTCGTCGGCGCCTCGCGCGGCTCGCCGAACGAGAGCCCGTCGAGGGAGAGACGCGGTCGCGGGTCGGCGTCCACGTGGCGCCACAGGCCCGTGGCAGGGTCGAACGTGTAGGAGGGCAGGAGCTTCCAGCCTTCGTTCGCCACCATGTGCACCGCGTCGACGATGTAGTCGAACGCGGCTTCGCTGATGAAGTAGTTGAAGTTGACACGCGCGAACGCGAGCTTCGCGCCCATTACACCCCGCGCGACCTCCGCCCGCATTCGAGCCGACCAGACGTCGTCGATGGAGCACATCCGGTGCATGTACGGCCCCGCGCAGAAGCATCCGCTCCGTGCCTGGATCCCGAAGAGGTCGCTGAGCACGGCGACGACGTAGTTCGCGTGCAGCGACCCGCGCCCGTGCCGGATGCCGAACGAGACGATCGCGAGCCGCTCGACGTCCGTGTTGCCGAGGATCTCGATGTTCGGGTTGCGGCTCCAGGACTCGAGCGCGCGACGGACGAAGCGTTGCTCTCGCCTGCGGATCTCGTCGGGCCCTACCGCTTCCTTGAGCGCGAAGACGAGCCCGGCGCGGATCGACTCGACGATGGCCGGCGTGCCGGCCTCCTCGCGAACCTCCGGGTCGGGGTGGTACGAATGGCCCGTCGGGCTCACGAACAGGATCGTCCCGCCGCCGGGCACGGACGGGACGGGGTTGCGAAACAGGGAGCGCTTCGCGACGAGCACGCCGGGCGTCCCGGGGCCGCCGACGAACTTGTGCGGTGAGAGGAAGACGGCGTCCTTGTAGGCGAGGTGCCCGTCCGGCCGCCTGGGCGACGGGTTCATGTCGATCGGCAGGTACGGGCCCCCGGCCGCGTAGTCCCAGCACGACAGCGCGCCGTGGCGGTGCAGCACGATCGCGATCTCCTCGGCGTCGGTGACGATGCCGGTCACGTTCGAGGCGGCCGAGAAGCTGCCGATCTTGAGCGGCCGGTGGGCGTAGCGCCGGAGCTCCTCCTCGAGGTGGCCGACGTCGACCCGTCCGTCGGCGCCCTCGCGGATCGTGACCACGTCGGCCGGCGACTCCCGCCAGGGCAGCTCGTTGGAGTGGTGCTCGTACGGGCCGATCGAGCACCACCGGCCGCTGGTCCGGAGACAGTGCGGCCGAGCGGCCGAGACCGAGCACTCGGATGAGCTTGTCGATCGCCCCGGTCGATCCGGAGCCGCAGAAGACGACGGCGTCGTCGTCCCCGCCGTTCACGGCCCGGTGAACGATTCTCCGCGCGTCCTCGCGCAGCGCCGTCGTCTGCAGGCCGGTCGCGGAAGCCTCGGTATGCGTGTTGGCGTAGAGCGGGAGCACCTCGTCCCGGATGAAGTCCTCGATGAACGAGAGCGCGCGGCCGGAGGCCGTGTAGTCGGCGTAGACGAGCCGGCGCTGCCCGAACGGCCCGTCGAGCACAGTGCCGTCGCCGATGACCGAGCTTGCGGATCCGCTCGATCAGCGCCGGCGGTCTCTCCGCCCGGCCGCGGTCGACGCGTCTCGAGGCGATCGCCGCGGCACGGCGGAGTGCCGGCGCGGCTCGTACGCGTGCCGACGGCCATCAGGCCGGCCTCGTGCGGCCGCACAGCCGAGCGAGATCGTGCCGGTCAAGCTCATGCGTCGAGCCTACGAGGGCGTCGCGCTCCGCGGTAGCGGGATTTCCCTAGAGCGAGCCGCCGAAGCCCTACGGCGAGCGATCCCCGCGTGGATTCCGGGCTTCCACGGGCAGGTCTAGGGAAAACCCGCTAGCCCCGCACCCGCCCGGCTTTCTACGGTGACGGATGCTCACCGCAAGGAGGCACCAGTGAAACCGCTCGCAGCGCCGATCATCGCCAAGGCCATCGTGGGTCCCCGGGAAGACGCTCCGCCGCCTCTGCCGAAGGACAGCGGCGAGACCGGTTCCGAAGGCACGAAGCGGCGAGGGTCGTGGCTGCGCGCTCCCGTGCCGCTGCCGACGCGCTTCCTGCTCGGACGCCGGCCCACCGCATAGCGCCCGAGGGCGGGCCTTGGCCCGCCCGCCTCAGATCGTGATCAGACGCCGGACCACCGCCTCTGCGAACCGGCCGTAGGGGCGCGGCCTTGGCCCGCCGGCGCCGGCTCGCGCGAGCACGTCTTCGAGTGAACGCGGCTCTTCGGCCTCCGTGTAGCGGGCCCGGTCGTCACGATGCTCGGCTGCGAGCCGGCGCTTGAGCTCGCCGTACAGGGCTGCGTCCCCGGCGTGCACCCGCAGCCAGTCCCGGAAGGCGACGTGCCGGCGCCAGAGCTCGCCGCCGTGGAGGACGGCATGAACGTGGTACGCATCCGGCGACCCCATGCGGAAGTACTGGCGCCCGGGGATCCCGAGCTCGCCGCGGTACGCGTAGCCGATCCGCTCGACTGCCGCGATCCGTTCCGGCTGCAGCGGATAGTCGCGCAGTCCGACCAGCATGTCGATCACCGGCTTGGCGACGAGCCCCGGCACGGCGGTCGAGCCGATGTGCTCGATCGCGACCGCCTCCGGGCCGAGAGCGCCCGCGAGCCGCCGGCGCTCCTGCTCGAAGCGGGAGGGCCAGGCCGGGTCGTAGTCGACGATCTCGACGGGCTCGGCCGGCGTACGTCGAGCCACGTACCTGACCGAGTCGTTCCCGTAGTAGATGCCGCGGCCGTCGTAGGTCATGCCGATCTTCTCCATGACCCGCCGCGAGGCGGTGTTCTCGGGGTAGGCGACCGCCACGATCTCGTCGAGCCCGGCGACGTCGAAGCCGTAGCGCAGCGCGGCCGCCGCCGCCTCGGTCGCGTATCCGCGGCCCCACGCGGCCGGCACGAACCGGTACCCGACCTCGATCTCCGGCCCGCCGTCGAGCGGCATGATCCCGCAGTCTCCGATCGGCTCTGCCCCGGCGCGCTCGGAAACGAGCCAGAGGCTGAACCCGTGCACCCGCTGGTGCTCGAGGTGCCTCAGCACCAGCTCTCGCACCGTCTCGAGGCTGCGAGGGCGGCCGTCGCCCATGTATCGCATCACGGCGGGGTCGGAGAGGAGCCGGTGCATGAACGGCAGGTCGTCGAGCGTCTTCGGACGCATGACGAGCCGCTCGGTCTCGAGCGAGAACGTCACGCGCCGCCCGCCTTGCGCAGAGCGGCGTGGATCTGCCTGCCCACCCTCGGCGGCACCCCCGGGACGCCCTCGAGCTCCTCGCGGCTCGCCGCGACCAGCCGCTCGGGTGAGCCGAAGTGCGCGAGCAGCGCGCGCTTGCGGGCCGGCCCGACCCCGGGAAGAGCGTCGAGGATCGACTCCTTCGCGCGCGCGTCGCGGCGCGTCCGGTGGAAGCCGAGCGCGAAACGGTGCGCCTCGTCCCGGATCCGCTGCAGGAGCTGGAGGCCGGCCGAGTCGCGCTCGAGCACGACCGGATCGGAGCGCCCGGGGACGAAGACCTCCTCCTCGCGCTTCGCCAGCGACACGACCGCGACGCGCGCCAGGTCGAGCTCGTGCATCGCCGAGAGAGCCGCCGACAGCTGCCCCTTGCCGCCGTCCACCACGACGAGGTTGGGGCAGGTTGCAAAGCCCTCGTCGTACTCCTCGGCCGTCACGGAGCGCATCCGCGCGAAGCGCCGGAAGACGACCTCCCGGATCATCGCGAAGTCGTCCTGCCCGCCCTCGCTGCGCACGCCGAACTTGCGGTAGTGCGCCTTCTTCGGAGCGGCGTCCTCGAAGACCACCATCGACCCGACGGGCGACTCGTCCTGGATGTTCGAGATGTCGAAGCACTCGATGCGGATCGGCAGCGACTCGAGGTTGAGCGCCTCGCGGAGCTCCTCGAGCGCCTCGATACGCCGCACGCGACGGCGCTCGGCGGCGAGCTCCTCGCTCTCGAGAGCGACCTCGGCGTTCCGCTGCGCGAGCTCCTGCAGCCGGCGCTTCTCGCCGCGCTGCGCCGGGCGAACCTCGACCTTCGAGCCGCGTCGCCCCGCCAGGAACTCCTCGAGGGCCGCGAGGTCGCCCGAGCCGGGCGGCACGACGACGAGCGGCGGCACGCTCGGGGCCGCGCCGTAGTACTCGAGGCAGAACGCCTCGATGAGCGCCTGCGTGTCCTGGCCGGCCGCGTTCTCGAGCGTGAACCCGTGCCGGTCGACCATCCGCCCGTCGCGGAGCGGGAACACCTGCACGGCGGCCACGTCGCCGCGAGACGCGATGCCGATCACGTCGACGGTGCCGACGTCCCGGCGGTCGGCGGCCTGCCGCTCGGCGAGATGGCGGACCGCGTAGAGGCGGTTGCGCTGACGCGCCGCCTCCTCGAACTCCTGCCGTTCGGCCGCCTCGCGCATGCGGCGCTCGAGCTCGCGCTGGATCGGCCGGCTGTCGCCGGAGAGGAACTCGATCACCCCGTCGACGACGCCGCGGTACTCCTCGGGCGAGATGGCTCCCACGCAGGGCGCGAAGCAGCGGTCGATGTGGTAGTCGAGGCACGGGATGCCGGAATGGCGCCCCGGCTTCGGCCCCTCGCACGGCCGGTAGCGGAAGACCCGGTTCAGCACGTCGAGCGTCTCGCGCACCTTCTTCGCGTTCGCGTAGGGCCCGAAGTAGACGACCCCGCGCCGGTGCCGCTCGCGCGTGAACATGACCCGCGGGTACTCGTCCTCGACGGTCACCGCGATGTACGGGTACGACTTGTCGTCCCGCAGCCGCACGTTGAACGGCGGCCGGTGGCGCTTGATCAGGTTCTGCTCGAGGTGGAGCCCCTCGGCCTCGGACTGCGTGACGATGACCTCGATCCGCTCGACCCGCGCGACCATCTGCTCGAGGCCCTGCCGGGTCTCGCCGCCGCGGAAGTACGAGCGAACCCGCGAGCGCAGCGACTTGGCCTTGCCCACGTAGAGCACCGCGTCGGACGCGTCGCGGAACAGGTAGACGCCCGGCTGGGCCGGAAGCGCCCCGAGCTGCGCCCTCCAGGCGCTCCTCGCGCGTCGTCTGCGCGGCTGCGGTCATCTTCACCGCAGCCTAGCGCCGGCCCGAGGTGGCGCCCGGGCGCGCCCGCCTGCCCGCCGACGGCCGCGCCCGGACAGGTCCACGGTAGGCCGTGGGTCGTGCCGCATCGCGCGCGGACCGTGCCGGAAGCGCGGAGCGGCGGCTACGATTCTGAGACATGGCGGGGACGAACGGCAGCGAGGACGGCGAGGCGCCCCAGTACGTCGCGTACCGCCTCCTACGCGTCGATCCGGCCTGGCGCCGGCTCCCCGTCGAGGAGCGCGCGGCCGCCAAGGACGCCTTCGCGGAGGTGGTCGAGGCGTGGCAGGAGCGCATGCAGATCCTGACGTACAGCCTCGTCGGCGTCCGGCCCGAGGCCGACCTCTTCCTCTGGCAGCTCACCGAGCGCTGGGAGGACTTCCGCGACCTGCAGGCCGAGCTCAACGCCACGCCGCTCGCCGGCTGGCTCGAGACGCCACGCTCGTACGTGGCGGCGACGCTCTCGTCGAAGTACTTCGAGCGCGACCCGAAGCGCCCGCCCCGGCGGATCGTGCCGCGCGGGGCCCCCTACCTCGTCGTCTACCCGTTCGTGAAGCTGCGGCCGTGGTACGCGCTGCCGATGGAGGACCGCCGGCGCGCCATGCAGGAGCACGCGGAGATCGGCAGCCGCTTCCGCACGATCACGAACCACACGACGTACTCGTTCGGGATCGACGACCAGGAGTTCATGACCGCGTTCGAGTGCGAGGAGCCGGTCGACTTCCTGCACCTCATGATGACGCTGCGCGAGACCGAGGCGAGCCGCTACACGGAGCGCGACACGCCGATCTACGTCGGCGTCAACGAGGACATCCGCGCGCATCCTCGACTCGCTGGACGGCGCCACGGCGCGCGTCGCCCAACCTCGCCCGTAGGGGCCGGATCTCATCCGGCCCGTCACTGCGACTGCCGGCTCAGCGCCCGGCACGAGCGTCCGCAGGTCGATCTCGGGGTCGCGCAGCGCCGCCGGATCGACGGGCGACTGCGCCCGGATCAGCGCCTGCGCCCGTCGCAGGTCGCGGCCCGAGTCGACGCGCCGCCGCAGCGCGGACGACGCCCTGCGACGAGGTAGAAGGCGACGAACTTCCGCTCGTCGATCGAGCCGCGGACGACGAGCTCGTCCCAGCCGGTGTGGTGGCCCGTGTACTGGATGTTGGCGTCGTACTGGTCGGACCAGAACCAGTGCACCTCCGCGTAGGGCACGCCCTTGCCGAGCAGCGAGCGCGCGGCGGCGGCGCCCTGCTCGATCGCGTTGCGCCAGTGCTCGACCCGCACCGAGCCCGAAGAGCGGGTGGTGGTGGCGGGCGACGTCGCCGGCCGCCCAGATGCCCTCGACGGACGTCCGGCAGAGCTCGTCGACGACGATCCCGTTGTCGACCTCGACCCCGCTCCCGGCGACGACCTCGACGGCCGGCTCGATCCCGACGCCGACCACCGCGAAGTCGCACTCGACGCGCTCGCCCGAGGACGTCACGACGCGCTCGACGCGGCCGGCGCCCTCGAAGGCGTCGACGCCCTCGCCGTAGCGCGCCACGACGCCGTGCTCGGCGGTGGAGCTCGGCGATGGCCCGCCCGACCTCCGGCCCGAGCGCGCGCTCGAGCGGGACCGCGAACGGCTCGATGCAGACCACGTCGAGCCCGAGCTGGCGGAGCGTCGCCGCCACCTCGGAGCCGATGAAGCCCATCCCGACGACGACGGCCCGCCCGCCCCGGCCGGCCGGCCTCGCGTGATGCTGCACCGAGTCCTCGATCGTCCGCAGGTCGAGCGACGCCGGGAAGCTCGGCGCCGGGAACTCGCAGCCGGCGGTTGCGCCCGCCGGTCGCGACGAGCAGCTTGTCGTAGGAGAGACGCCGGCCGTCGGCGAGCTCGACGTCGCGCGTCGCCGGGTCGATCCGAGCCGCCGGCGTGCCGAGCTCGAGCTCGACCTCGTGCTCCGCCCAGAACGCCTCCGGACGGACGAGCAGCTTCTCGCGCGGCGTCTCGCCCTTCAGGTACCCCTTCGACAGCGGCGGCCGCTCGTAGGGCAGCTCGGCCTCGGCACCGACGAGGACGATCCGGCCGTCGAACCCCTCGTCGCGCAGCGTGGCGGCCGCGGTTCCGCCGGCGAGGCTGGCGCCGACGATGACGAACGTCTCCGGGCATCGAGCTCGCAGGTCTCCGGGCATCAGTAGCCGTACGTGTGCTCGTCGCGCCACACGCGCCAGCAGGCGAAGACGCAGGCGGCGAGGACGAGGAAGAAGATGAGCGCCTCGAGCCCGCCGGACGGGTACTGGGGCGCGAACGCCGCGCCGATGTTGGCGATCGCGAGCCCGACTGCGCCGTAGAAGACGACGCGCGACCGGAGGCCCCACTGGGAGATCTCCTCGCGCCGCTCCCGCCAGAGGCGGTAGAGGAACAACGCGATCGCGACGAAGAACGCGATCCGCACGACGAAGAAGACGGCCGCGAGCGCATCGTCGAGCTGGAGCGCCGTGATCACGCCCGCGGCTGCGAAGATGATCGCGAACCCGCGCAGTGTGGGCCCGATGCGCCTCACGAGCCCGGTCAGGTAGGCGCGCACGCCGAGCGCGGCGCCGAGGAGCGCCGCCCCGCAGAACCACACGAGGCGCGCGCGTGGGTCGCCCGGCGCGTACAGCCACGGCGCGAGCACCGCGCCGAGCGCGAGGGCGCCGTACAGGTAGTGGAGCTTGTCGGAGGTTCGCTCGCCGCCGGAGAGCATCAGCAGCCCGAGGGCGGCCTGGGCGACGAGCAGCGTCTGCCCGAGCACGAGCAGGTGCGAGAACAGGCGGCTGGGCTCGCCTCGCCGGCGCACGTAGAGCACGCCGAGCGCCCCCGCGAGCGCGTTGACGGCGACGAGGAGAACGCCGTTGACGGCGTGGAGCCCCTGCACGGGGCTGAGCGTAGCAACGCCCCGGGCCGGCCCAGCTCGGCGCGCGGGCCGCCGTCAGGCCAGCCGCGCGCCGCAGGGCGAGCCGCTGGCCCGTGTGCAGCAGCGCGGCGAAGATCACGACGCCGGCGCCGGCGAGGATCAGGAGCGCCTGCGCGCTGATCGCGAAGGCGACGGCCTGCTGGGTCGCGACGCCGGAGGCGACGAGCATCGCCGCGCCGGCGCCCGCCTGCGTGGCCGCCCCGGCCGGTGCGATCGGCAGCGCTCCCGATGCCGCCGCGGCGCAGAGGAAGCCGATCGCGAGCGGGAAGGAGATCGAGATGCCCATCGCGGCGAGCAGGAGATAGAGGCCCATCGCCCGGATCACCCATGAGGCGAACACGAGCAGCCAGGCCTGCCACGCGTCGCTCATCGGCGTGGCCCGCTTCGAGATCCAGCGGGCGATGCGGTAGCGGATCAGGCGCCCGCTCATGAGGATGCGCGGCATCAGCCAGATCAGGATCCCGGCACCGAGCCCTGCCGGCGGCGACGATCGCGAGCCCGGCGCGTACGGCCGTCGAGTCGCTCGAGGTCGCCGCGGCCGCGGCGCTGATCGGCATGAGAGCCGCCGCGTCGAGCAGGCCGAGCATGAAGAGCGAGAGGCTGAGCGAGCCGATCCCGGACGGGCAGCTCGGATAGCGCCGCACGACCGCGATGCGGACGACGTCGTCGAAGCGGCCGGGAAGCGCGGCGCCCGTGACGGACGCCGCTCCGTTGGCGGCGGCGAGCGAGATCGACCGCGGCCGCTCGGAGGGGTGGAAGAGCCGATGCCATCCCCAGGCCTTGAAGCGGGTAGGCGAGGACGAAGAGGAGCCCGGCGCACGGCGACGAGCTGCGGGTCTGCGTTCTGCAGCGGCCAGCCCGTCGACGCGAAGTGCCGCGCCGCGAGCGCCGAGATCCCGAGCGCGAGCAGCGTGACGACGACGTTGAAGATGCGCTTCCCGCGAGGGGTCCGCAGTGCGTCGAGAATCCTCCTCACCGGAGGTGGAATCGACCTGGGGGCGCGGGACCCTGATGCCCGAACGGGGGACGGCCCGGACTCCCTAGGGGGGAGAAGCGTTACGGGATGTCCTTGCGCTCGATGCGGATGAGAGGAATCGAACCTCCACGGGGTTGCCCCCACACGGACCTGAACCGTGCGCGTCTACCAGTTCCGCCACATCCGCGTGGTGCGTTGTGAGCCCAGTGTAGCTCCTGGCCGGGCGGGACGGTACGATTCGGTGCCTCGGAGTGCCCGGCAAGTACCATCGGCGAATCGTTCGCTGTCTCCTCGCCATCCTCCTTCCCGCGCTCCTCGCGATTCCCGGCGTCGGCCTCGCCGCCGTGCCGGATCGGCGCCGGCGCCGCGCGTCGAGGTCATCGTCGGCCTCGCTCCCCCGCCGGCCGCCCGGAGCGGGTGGCGTCATGCCGACCCCGCCGGCCGCTCCGCCCGGGCGGCCTTGACGGCCGTCGAGCGAGAGCAGGTGACCGTCTCGCGCCGGATCCTGAGCCGGATTCCCGGCGCCGAGATCCGCTGGCGTTACCGGATCGTCCTCGCCGGGCTCGCCGTCGCGCTCCCCGCGGCGAGAGCTGCGCAGGCTCGAGGCGGTGCCCGGGGTCGTCCGGGTCTACCCGAGCGTCCGCTACGGGCCGCTGTCCGAGCCGGAGGAGGCTCGGCGCGGCGGGCCGGCTGAGATCCGTTCCCGGCAGCAGGTGACACCGGGCGTGATCGGCGCTCCGGCTCTGTGGGGACCCGCGCTCGAGCACGCGGGACAGGGGATGAAGATCGCGATCCTCGACGACGGGGTCGATCAGCGGCATCCGTTCTTCGACCCCGCCGGGCTCACCATGCCTCCGGGGTTCCCGAAAGGCGACGTCGCCTTCACGAGCGCCAAGGTGATCGTCGCCCGGGCCTTCGCGCCGCGCGACGCCGGCTGGCCCCACGCCGGCACGCCGTTCGACCCGGTGCACTCCTTCCACGGCATGCACGTCGCAGGGATCGCGGCGGGCGCGCCCGATACGCCGGTCGGCGCCGGCGACGCCGGAGCGTCCACGTCCATCTCGGGAGTCGCCCCGCTCGCCTACATCGGCAACTACAAGGTCGCTGACGGTGCCGACGGAGTCCGGCCTCGGCCTCAACGGCAACTCTCCGGAGCTCGTCGCCGCGATCGAGGCAGCCGTCGCCGACGGGATGGACGTGCTCAACCTCTCGCTCGGCGAGCCCGAGGTCGAGCCGAGCCGCGATGCGGTGGCGATCGCGCTCGACAACGCCGCAGCTGCGGGCGTGATCCCGGTCGCCTCGGTCGGAAACGACTACGACTTGCTCGGGCGCGGCAGCGCCGCCTCGCCGGGATCCTCGGCGCGCGCGATCACCGTCGGCGCCGCCGGCGACGACCTGACCCATGGCGGGCTTCTCGGCGAGCGGGCCGACGCCGCTCGGCCTCGCGCTCAAGCCGGACGTCACCGCGCCGGGCGTCGACGTGCTGTCCGCCCAGCCCGGCGGCAGTTTCGGAACCCTGTCCGGAACGAGCATGGCGGCACCCCACGTAGCCGGCGGCGCGGCGCTGCTCCGGGCCCTGCATCCCGGCTGGACGGTCGAGCAGGTGAAGTCGGCCCTCGTCTCGACCGGACGCCCCGTCTGGGCGGACGGCACGAGGTCGACCGAAGCCGAGGCGACCCGGTCGGGCGGGGGCATGATCCAGCTCGAGCAGGCGGCCGACCCGCTCGTCTTCGCGACGCCGCAGTCGGTCGCCTTCGGCCTGCTCGACGCCCACTCCCCTGCCTCGGCGCTCGGCGTCTGTCGGCCTCGCCGACGCGGGCGGAGGCGCCGGAGCGTGGACGGTCACGGTCGAGACGCCGAGCGCGCCGGCCGGCGCTCGAGCTGGACGTGCCGGCCGAGGTCGCCGTGCCGGGAACGCTCGCGGTCGGCGTGCACGTCGCCGGCGAACGCGCCGGAGGGCGAGCGCACGGGGTTCGTCGTCCTCACGCGCGGCGCCGAGCGCCGCCGTATCCCGTTCTGGTACCGGGTCACGCGTCCGCGGCTCCCCGAGGCGGCCGCTGTGACCCTCGACGGTCCGGGCACGTATCGGGGCAACGCCGCGCAGGGGGCCGCGATGGTCAGCACCTACCGGTACCCGGACGGCCCCTCGCTCGTGCGCCGGGTCCTCCCCGGCCCGGAGCAGGTCTTCCGCATCGTGCTGCGCCGTGCAGCCGCAAACCTCGGCGTCTCCGTCATCGGAGCCGCGCCGGGCGTCGCCGTCCACCCGCGCATCGTTCTCGGGGCCGACGAGAACCGTCTCGCCGGCGCCTCGGCGCTCCCGTACGTCGGGAACCCCTACCTCACGTCGTTCCTCGCACAGTCGACGAGTGTCGCGGTGCTGCTTCCCGAGCCCGGGCACCTACTCGGTCGTCTTCGACACGACGAGCGCCGCGCGAGCGGGCCGCGTTCAGGTTCCGGCTCTGGATCGACGACGTGCGGCCACCGGCCGTCTCGTTGCTGTCGCGCACGGCCACGCGTGGACGTGTCCGTGCACGGGTGCGCGACGCCGGCGCCGGCGTCGATCCGGGCTCGATCCTGTACCGCCTGGACGGCGGCTCGTGGCGCTCGGGCAGCCTGGCAGGCGACATCGCGACGCTGCCCGTCGCCTTCGCCAGGCCGGGGACGCACCGGCTCGAGCTACGCGTGTCCGATCGGCAGGAGGCGAAGAACAACGAGAACCTCCCGCGCATCCTCCCGAACACGCGCGTCGTCGTGGCGACGATCCGCGTGCCACGGCTAGTCACCACGCCCGCTCGCGCGACAGCGTCCGGCCAGGTCGGACGTCAGGCGCTTTGCCCGCCGGCACAGCGGCCGGCCAGGGACGTCAGCGCCTGCGGTCGTCCTTCTCTTCGATGACGGGGAGCTGGTCGAGGTCCCGGCGCACGCTCTCCGCGAACTCGTCGCGATCTCCGTGGACGACCCTCAGCTCCGCCTTGCGCCGGCTGCGCTCCCGGCGCGCCTTGGCCTCCTCGCGCGCCCGCAGCCCGGCGGTCAGACGCGGCCATTCGGCGCCGACCACGACGAGCACGGCACATGCGATCAGGACGATCGCCAGGATGCTCACGGACCGCATTCTACCGTCGCCCGGGTTGCTCGCCAGCCCTCTCGTGGAGTCGGGCCGCACGGCTGCCCGCGGGGCGCGAAGATAGACCGGTCGGCCGTCCCCGACGTCGAGAGGAGCCACGCGTGACCATGCACTTTCCGGCGATCGACCGCGCCCGGAGCGCCGCGCGGATCGAGCGCGACATCGAGACGCTGGCGGGGCCGGACTACACGCTGTCGACCGACGCGATCCGCCGCTACGCGTACACCGACGCGTACCGGAACACCGTGTCCTACTTCGTACGGGAGCTCGAAGCGCTCGGCTTCGAGTGCGGCTTCGACTCCGTCGGCACGCTCGTCGCGCGAAACCGGCCGCCGGGGGAGCCCGCGTTCGGAATCGGCTCGCACTGCGACTCGAACCGCAACGGCGGCAAGTACGACGGAACCATGGGCGTCGTCACGGCGCTCGAGGTCTGCCGGCTCAGCGACGAGCTGGGGCTCGGCCTGCCGCTCCAGCTGATCTCCTTCCTCGAGGAGGAGGGCTCGGGCTTCGGGCAGATGCTGCTGGGGAGCCGCATCATCGCCCAGCGCGTCACCGATGACGACCTGAGCGAGCGTTTCAGGGCGATCGACGACGGGCGCAGCTTCTGGGAGCACGCCGAGGAGGCCGGCTACGAGCCGGCGCGCTGGCGGGAGGCCGCCCACGTCCTCGACGGCCTGACGGGCTGGATCGAGATGCACATCGAGCAGGCGCGCGTCCTCCAGGACACCGGCAACCGCATCGGCATCGTGCGCGCCATCGCCGGCTACGTGCACGCGGACGTGACCGTCCAGGGCCGGGGGGACCACGCCGGAGCCACGCCAATGGACTTCCGTCTCGACCCGACCACGGTGCTGGCGGAGTGCGTCCTCGAGCTCGAGCGACTGGCCCGCGACGCGGGTGCGGGAACCGTCGGGACGGTCGGCGAGATCGAGGTGACGCCGGGCCTGATCAACGCGATCGCGGAGCGCGTTCGCTTCTCGCTCGACGTGCGCGGGCCCGAGGAGGACGCCTTCCGCGGCGTCGCCCGCGACATCGCCGCCTTCGCGGCGACGGCCGCCGAGCGCCGGGGGATGCAGGCCGAGCACGCCGAGCGGCAGACGCTGCCCGCGACGCCGCTCGACGCCGGCCTCGTCGGCGCGCTCGAGGCGGCGGCCCAGGCGACGGGCGAGCCCTACATGGTCATGGTCTCCGGCGCGGCGCACGACACCATGTGCGTGGCGCCACGCGTCCCGAGCGCGATGGTGTTCGTCCCCTGCCGGGACGGTGTCAGTCATCACCCGGCCGAGTCGGCAAGCCCGGGCGACGCAGCCCTCGCGGCCGAGATCATGCTGGCCGCGATCGCGTCCGCGCAGACGCCCTAGGGAGCCGCGGGCAGGCCGAGCGCGAACTCGCGGCGGGCGACCGCAGTGCTTGGGATGACAGCAGAGCGAGCAGCGCCAGGATGTCCGGCTCGTCGTCTGCGATCAGAACGCAGGCGCGGTCCGCACCGGTCGCGAGGTCAGTCGCCATGTCAGTCCGGGATGTCGGCGCCCCGCGGGCGAAGTTGAGGGGCGACGTAGCTGTGGGCGCCTCAGCCCCGAGCGTCCGCATCCCGATCGCTCCTCGAGTCGGACTCGCGCTCCTGCTCGACGAGCTCCCGGTAGCACGGCGCGCCTTCGAAGGCACGGAGACCCGGCTGAGCGCCCCGCCTCGCCCCGCCGGAGTGGCGTAACCGCGAGGCGGCCACCCCGGCGAGGCCGCCGAGCAACCCTCCCAAAAGGAAGGAACCGAGCCGCGAGCGGCCGCCGCCACCGTTCACGCACTCGATTGTAGGCTCAGCGCCGTGTACGTCTGCACGCTCGGCGACCTGCTCCTCGACGTCATCGTCCGTCTGGACGAGCCGATCGCGGACGACACGGACGCCTACGGCCGCATACGCCTCAGCGCCGGCGGCCAGGCTGCGAACGTCGCCGCCTGGGCGGTCGAGCTCGGGGCTCGTGCGCGGCTGATCGCGGCACACGCCGGCGATGCCGCCGGACGGCTGCTCCAGGACGAGCTGCGCGCACGCCGCGTAGAGCTGTCCGGCTGTGAGCTCGCCGACGGCACGGGGACCGTCGTCTCGATAGCGACACCCGACGGGGGCAGGAGCATGCTCTCCGACCGAGGCATCGCACAGGAGCTCACCAGCGGCTCGCTCGAGCCGGCCGACCTCGTCGGCTGTGACGTGCTACACGTCTCGGGCTACAGCCTCGTTGGGGACCCGATCCGCGCCACCGCGCTCGAGGTCGCCGAGGTCGCCCGGCGGGCCGGCGCCCTGGTGAGCCTGGACGTCTCGTCGGTCGGCGCGGCGCGACGCGCCGGGATCGAGGCGTTCCGTGACGCCTGCGCCGGCCTCGGGCCCGACATCGTCTTCGCGACCGAAGCGGAGCGCTCGCTCGTCGGAGCACTGGACGCCGATACCTGGGTCGTCAAGCGAGGCGCGGACGGGTTCGAGGTCGAAGGGCCGTCGGGCCGGAGCACGCACGGGGCCGTCCGGGCCGAGATCGTGGACCCGACCGGCGCCGGCGACGCGCTCGCCGCCGGCTACCTCGTCGGAGGGCCTTCCCTGGCCGCCGAGGCCGCAGCCCGCTGCGTCTCGACGCCGGGAGCGATGCCGTGACGCCGCCGGTCGCCGTCAGGACGGACGTGAGAGAAGCGCTCGACGCCGGGCGAGCGGTCGTCGCCCTCGAGACGACGCTCGTCGCGCACGGATTTCCCGGAGCGCACGGGCGCCGAGGTCGGGCACATGGCAGAGCAGCGGATTCGGGCGGGCGGCGCCGTCCCGGCCACCATCGGCATCGTCGACGGCACCGTGCGCGTCGGTCTCGCCCCCGCTGACATCGATCGCTTCGCCGGCAGCCCCGACGCGCGCAAGGTGGGGCCGCGCGATCTCGCCGCCTGCTGCGTCCAGGGCGCGCTCGGGGCGACGACCGTGGGCGGAACGCTCGCCGCGTGCGAGCTGGCAGGCATTCACGTCTTCGCCACCGGCGGCCTTGGCGGCGTGCACCGCGGCTACGCGCAGCTGCCGGACGTCTCCGCGGACGTCGTCGAGCTCGCACGCGCCCCGGTCTGCGTCGTCTGCTCGGGCGTCAAGTCGCTGCTCGACGTGCGGGCGACCGCCGAGGCGCTCGAGACGCTCGGGGTACCCGTGCTCGGCTGGCGCACCAGCGAGCTGCCGCTCTTCTACGCTCCGGCAGGGGGCCCACCGCTCGCGGCCAGGGTCGAGACGGCCGGCGAGGCCGCCGCCGTCGCGCGAGCGCACTGGGCACTCGGGCGTCGCGGCGCCGTCGTCGTGGCGAGACCTCACCTCGGCGGTCTCGATGCAGGCTGGGTCGAGGAGCTGATCGACACGGCCCTGCGGGCCGCGCGAGACCGAGGAGTCAGCGGTCAGGCCGTCACGCCGTTCGTCCTGGCCCGCCTGCACGAGGAGAGTGGAGGACGGACGCTGCAGGTAAACCGCGACCTCGTCGTCGAGAACGCTGCCCTCGCGGCCGAGATCGCGGTCGAGCTCGCCGAAGGCTGTCGCACCCGGTAGGCCGGATATATCCGGCCCCTACGCGTCCACGCGCTCGATGGCGACGATGTCGTCGGGCTCGAGCTCCTCGGGGCTGACCCCGCCCCAGGCTGCGACGTCGCCGCTCGGCAGGATCGCAACCGGCGCCACCACGCGACCGTCGCGCAGCAGCAGCCGAGCGTGCTGGACGCCCCAGGCGTCCTGCGGCCAGCCTGCGACCTCCTCGAGCACCCACTCCGGGAGCCGCGGGTCCCCCACGTCAGGGCTACCGGGGAGGCGCCTGCGCGCCGTCACGGGCACGGGCGCGCTGCTCGAAGTAGAGGACGCTGAGGCCGATGAAGAAGAAGGGCGCGAGCGGCACCTGCGCCGCGGCGAGCGACCACCGCTGATCGAGGCCCGAGGCGCCCCCGATCGCGATCGCGAGGACGATCCCGACGAGGACGTAGATGACGATCAGCGCCGCTGCGATGCCGACGGCGTGCCAGTACTCGACGCGCGCGAGCGTGGTCGTCCGGCGCAGCGCGTAGGTCAGCCGGCCCGGGTAGCTTCCGTCCGCTGCGCGCTCGACCATCGCCGCGGGAATCGCGAAGCTCGTCAGCCCGAGCCACAGCGCCGAGAAGACGAGCAGCAGGAGCTGGGTGCTGCCGAGCACGAAGGGGACGCCGACCACGAGCGCGAGCGCGGCGAGCACGGGTGCCGAGACGAGAGCTCGTCTCGCTGCGTCCGTGAGCGCATCCCCGGTCACGAGACGGGCCACGAGAGCGAACGTGAGCGTGAACGCGATTGCGTAGATCGCGATAGCCGCCGCGGTCGGGATCCACTCCGACACGACGAGCGCCACGCCCTGGATGGCGCCGAGCGGGACGTAGGTCCAGCCGCGGCCGCTGTAGATCTTCGCGCTCGCAGCCAGCAGCTCGCCGAGCTTGAGCGGGCGCTGGATCTCCGGCAGCGCGAGCGTGGACACGCACAGATCGTACGTCGCCACGCGCGCCCGGGCTCGGCCGACGAGACGGATCAGCCGCGTTCGCCCGGCGCCCCGAGCTCGCGCTCGGCCTGGTCGAGCCATTCGCGGTGCGCCTGCACGAGCGTCCGGCCGAAGCGGTGGACGAGAAGGAGGTAGCGAGCCCGGTGCGGCAGCGTCTCCGCGATTGCCTCGGCCTCGTCGAGGTCCGATTCGATCTCGTCCAGGTCGCGTCGCAGCGCGGCGAGGCTCGCCCTGAGAGCCGCGTCGTCGCCGACGATATCCCCAGCGACGAGGCGCACCACGGCCTCGGACTGGATGCGCGTGAACGGCGTGGGCTCGCGAGCCCACGCGCGCAGCGCTTCGCGACCGAGGTCGGTGAGCATGTAGTGGGTCCGCGGCCTGGTGCGCCCGGGCGCCCGCTCCGCCGTGAGGTAGCCGAGCTTCTCGAGCCGCTTCGGCTCGGCGTAGAAGTGGCTCTCGGAGGTCGCCCAGTAGACCCTGCTGCCACGTCGCATCATCCGCACGAGGTCGTGCGGGCCCGCGCCGCCCTCGCCCACCAGGGCGAGGATCGTGTACGAGAACGGGTTCAGCGGGTGGCTTGACATAGCTCCATAATAGAGGTATATGATAACTCCAACATGGAGTCTAACGAAGGGAGCCCGAAGATGTCGACCGCCACCGCTACCGGCCAGCCCCTGTGGTTCTTCGTCAATCTCGCCCGCGTCCTCGTGACGCCGGAGGAGAGCGACGGTGCGCTCGGCATCGTCGAGCTCACCGGCACCCGCGGCGAGATGCCCCCGCTGCACATCCACCACCGGGAGGACGAGGCCTTCGTCGTCCTCGACGGCGAGCTCACCGTCTTCACGCCGGGCGAGAGCCTGACCCTGCGCGCCGGCGACGCGGCGTTCGCCCCCAAGGGCGTCCCCCATGCCTACCGGGTCGAGTCCGAGCGGGCGCGCTGGCTCGGGGTGTCGAATCCGGCCGGGCTCGCGTCGTTCGTGCTCGCCG
This sequence comes from uncultured Thermoleophilia bacterium, assembly GCA_963838105.1. Lineage (GTDB taxonomy): Bacteria > Actinomycetota > Thermoleophilia > Gaiellales > Gaiellaceae > CAWJNF01. Next base: position 120,680 of record CAWIQC010000028.1, read on the forward strand.
CCTCCGATCCGGCCGAGGCGAACGACCTGCCTCCGGCGGACCGTCCCGTAGACATGGAGCGCCTGGGCGCCGCTGCGGACGCCCACGGCATCGAGATCATCGCGCCGCCCGGCACGATGCCCTAGAGCAGCGCGAGATCCGCCTTCCCGGGCCACGGCCGCAGATCGACGGGCCGTGGCCCGCGCCTACGCGGTGGAGCGGGCTCCCTCGGGCGGGCCTTCGCGAACGTCAGCGCCCCGTCCTCTGCGTCGACGAGCACGGAGTCGCCCTCGGCGAACTCCCCCTCGAGCAGCCTCATGGCGAGAGGGTTCTCGACGAGCCTCTGGAGGGCTCGCTTCAGCGGCCGCGCGCCGTAGGTCGGGTCCCACCCGGCATCCCCGATCAGCGCCTTCGCGGCGTCGGTGAGCTCCACGCCGATCCCGCGCTCGGCGAGCCGGGAGCGCAGGCGCCCGAGCTGCAGCTCGACGATGTCGGCGAGCTGCTCGCGCGTCAGCGGCTTGAACACGACGATCTCGTCGATCCGGTTCAGGAACTCCGGCCGGAAGCGCTCCCTCATCTCCTCCACCGAGCGGACGTTGGAGGTCATGATCACGACGGTGTTGCGGAAGTCGACCGTGCGCCCATGGCCGTCCGTCAGGCGCCCGTCGTCGAGGATCTGGAGCAGGACGTCGAAGACCTCCGCGTGCGCCTTCTCGATCTCGTCGAGGAGGAGCACGGCGTAGGGTCGCCGGCGCACGGCCTCGGTGAGCTGACCACCCTCCTCGTAGCCGACGTAGCCGGGCGGCGCGCCGACGAGCCGCGCCACGGTATGCCGTTCCTGGTACTCGGACATGTCGAGGCGCACCATCGCCCGCTCGTCGTCGAACATGAACTCGGCGAGCGCGCGGGCGAGCTCCGTCTTCCCGACGCCGGTCGGCCCGAGGAACACGAACGAGCCGATCGGCCGGTTCGGATCCTGGAGGCCGGTGCGGGCCCGGCGCAGCGCGTTCGCGACCGCCTCCACCGCCTCGTCCTGACCGACCAGGCGCCGGTGGAGTCGCTCCTCCATGTGAATCAGCTTCTCCGTCTCCCCCTCGAGCAGGCGCGAGACCGGGATGCCCGTCCAGCGCGCGACGACCTCGGCGATGTCGTCCTCGTCGACCTCCTCCTTGACCATGGGCTGCTCGAGCTGGACCCCGTCCCGCTCGGACAGCTCCCGCTCGAGCTCGGGGAGCTCGCCGTAACGGATCTCCGCGACGCGTTGCAGGTCGCCCTGGCGCTCGGCCCGATCCGCTTCAATCTTCAGCTCGTCGATCGCGCGGGTGATCTCCCGAACGCGGTTCAGCTGGTCCTTCTCCCGGGCCCAGCGGGCGGCCAGCTCGTCTCGCCGGGCCTTGGCATCCGCCAGCTCTCGCTCCAGGGGAACCTGCGCAGCAGGTTCCCCTGATGTGGCGGCGAGCTCGATCTCGAGCTGGCGCACGCGCCGGTCGGCCTCGTCGAGCTCGAGCGGCGAGGAGTCGATCTCCATGCGCAGGCGCGAGGCAGCCTCGTCGACGAGGTCGATCGCCTTGTCGGGGAGGAAGCGGTCGGCGATGTAGCGGTCGGACAGGACGGCCGCGGCGACGAGCGCAGCGTCGCGGATGCGGACTCCGTGGTGCGCCTCGTAGCGATCCTTGAGCCCGCGCAGGATGGCGATCGTGTCGGCGACCGAGGGCTCCCCGACCATGATCGGCTGGAACCGCCGCTCGAGCGCCGCGTCCTTCTCGATGTGCTTTCGGTACTCGTCGAGCGTCGTCGCTCCGACGGCGCGCAGCTCGCCGCGGGCGAGCATCGGCTTCAGCATGTTGGCGGCGTCGACGGCGCCTTCGGCCGCCCCGGCGCCGACGATCGTGTGCAGCTCGTCGATGAAGAGGATGATCTCGCCCTCCGCCGCCTGGATCTCCTGGAGCACGGCCTTGAGGCGCTCCTCGAACTCGCCGCGGTACTTGGAGCCGGCGAGCAGCGCGCCGATGTCGAGCGCCCAGACCCGCTTGCCCTTGAGCCCCTCGGGGACGTCTCCGGCGACGATCCGCTGAGCGAGGCCCTCGACGATCGCGGTCTTGCCGACACCGGGCTCGCCGATCAGCACCGGGTTGTTCTTCGTACGCCGGGAGAGCACCTGGATGACCCGGCGCACCTCCTCGTCGCGTCCGATGACCGGGTCGAGCTTGCCCTGCTCGGCGAGCGCCGTGAGGTCGCGGCCGAACTTCTCGAGCGCCTGGTAGGAGCCCTCCGGGTCCTGCGACGTGACCCGCTGCGTTCCTCGAATCGCTTTCAGCGACTCGAGCAGGGCATCACGGTCGATCGAGGTCGAGAGCCAGCAGGAGGTGCTCGGTCGAGAGGAACTCGTCGTCGAGGCGGCGCATCTCGTCCTCGGCGCGATCGAGCAGCTGCAGGAACGCGGCCGCGGCGCGCGGCTGCTGCTGCGAGCCGCTGATCGACGGCTTCTGGGACAGGCTCGCCTCGGCTTCGGCGCGGATCGCCGCCACCGACCCGTGCGCGCGCTCGACAAGGGTGCGCGGGAGCTCCTGGTCGAGCAGCGCGAGCGTCAGGTGCTCGGGGTAGACCTCGGGGTTGCCGCGGCGGCGGGCGAGCTCGTTCGCCGCTGCGACCGCCTCCTGTGACTTGATGGTGAGCTTCTGAAAGTCCATGTCGCTAGGTGCGCGGCACCGGGAGCCGCGACTTGCTCGGATCGGTGTAGAGCACGAGCTCGCGCTTGTACTGTCGGTGCACCCGCTCGACCTCGACGCGAAGCTCGCGCTCGAGGAAGGCGATGCGCCCGTGCAGGCGCTCCACCTCGTCCTCGAGCTGCAGCACGCGCTCGACGCCGGCGAGGTTGAGGCCGAGCTCGGTCGTGAGCCGCTGGATGACGCGCAGGCGCTCGAGGTCGCGCTCGGAGTAGAGGCGCGTGTTCCCCGGCGTGCGCCGGGGGCGCACGAGCCCCCGCGTCTCGTAGATCCGCAGCGTCTGCGGGTGCATGCCGACGAGCTCCGCCGCGACGCTGATCATGTAACGCGGCCTTTCGTCCATCAGCGATCGCCTCGGTCGCGCGGAGTCGGGCCGGCTGAGACCGGCCCCTACACCTGCCCGGGCCGGATGCCCTGCCGCTACCGCCGGAGTACCCGACGGGTGAGCCGTAGGGGCCGGTCTCATCCGGCCCGCCCCCATGACGAACCACGGCGAGCTCACGAGAACACCCTCTCCCTCGGGTTCTCCCTCGAGACCTTGTGCAGGTTCTCGATCGCCTCGCGCTCGGCCTTCGTCAGCTTCGTCGGCACGCTCAGCCTGAGGCGGGCGAGCAGGTCGCCCCGGCCGCCGCCGTTCAGCTTCGGCGCTCCGTGGCCGCGCATGCGCAGGAGCTTTCCGTCCTGAGAGCCGGGTGGCACCTTGAGCGAGAGCTGCGGGCCCTCCGGCGTGGGCACCTCGACGGTGGCGCCGAGCGCCGCTTCCGCGTACGTGACCGGCACCTCGATGACGAGATCGGACCCGCGGCGCTCGAAGAGCGGAGACGCCGAGACGCGGGTCGTAACGTAGAGGTCGCCCGGGGGACCGCCGTTCGAGCCGGGCTCGCCCTTGCCCGCGAGCCGGATGCGCGTGCCGTCGGTCACGCCGGGCCGGATCTTCACCTGGTAGCGCCTGGTCTCCCGGACCCTTCCTGCGCCATGGCAGGTGCGGCAGGGCTTCTCGACCACCGTTCCGTTCCCGTGGCAGCGTGGGCAGGGCTGGGAGAGGGCGAAGAGGCCCTGGCTCTGCGAGACGACGCCGCGCCCGCGGCACTCGGGGCAGACGACCGGGGCCGTCCCCGGCTCCGCGCCGGAGCCCTTGCAGGCCGAGCAGGGCACGGAGAGCTCGACCGGCACCTTCGCGGTGACGCCCTTGAGCGAGTCCTCGAACGACAGGTTGACCGTCGCCTCGAGGTCCCGACCCCGAGCGGCCCGCGTGCGGCTGCCGCCCCCCTCGCGCCCGCGCCCGAACCTCCCTCCGAAGAGGTCGCCGAGATCGAACAGGTCGCCGAGGTCGCCCGTGTCGAACGGCGTGCCGCCGGCCCCGCCGCTGAAGGCGCGGGCGCCCAGCCGGTCGTACTGCGCCCGCTTGTCGGGGTCGCCGAGCACGTCATGGGCCGCCGACACCTCCTTGAAGCGCTCCTCGGCGGCCGTGTCGCCCGGATTGCGATCCGGGTGGTACTGCCGGGCAAGCTTGCGGTAGGCCTTCTTGATCTCGTCCGGAGAGGCCGTGCGCGGCACGCCCAGGATCTCGTAGGGGTCCTTCATGCGTTCCTTGCCCGTGTCACGCGCTCCTACCCTTCGGGCGCCGGCGCCGGCGGCGCCGCCGCCGCGATCACGACCCTGGCCGGGCGCAGGACGCGATCTCCGAGCCGGTAGCCCTTCTGGATCACCTCGAGGATCGTGCCGTCGGTCGCACCCGGCACAGCATGGCTCAGCAGGGCCTCGTGGACGTGCGGGTCGAACGTCCCGTCCGTCTCGATCTCGACGAGCCCTTCGCGGGCGAGCGCGTGGCGGAGCTCCCGCTCGACGAGGCCGACGCCCTCCTCGAGCTTCGCCTCCTCGTGCCGCGAGGCGGCTTCGTGCGCCCGCTCGAGGTCGTCGAGCACCGGCAGGAGCTCCTTCACGAGCCGCTCGTGGGCGCGCGCGATCAGGTTCTCCTGGTCGCGCGCCGCCCGCTTGCGGTAGTTCTCGAAGTCGGCGGCGACACGCCGCAGGTCGTTCAGGTACTCGTCCCGCTTGCCCTCGGCCTCGGCGAGCCGGCCCTCCGCCTCCTCGAGCTTGCGCTCGAGCGCGGCCAGGAGCTCCTCGAGCTCGCCGATCTTGTCGTGGAGCTCCGCCTTGGTCGGGACGCGCTCGATCACGAGCTCCGAGCCTCCTCGTCCACGACCTCGTACTCGGCCTCCTCGATCACCTCGTCCTCGGCGGCGCCGTCGGACGCGGTGCCGGAGCCGGCGGGCGCACCCTGGGCCTGGACCTTCTCGTAGACGGCCTGCGCGAGCTTGTGCGAGGCCTCGGTGAGCGCGTCGGACTTGGCCTTGATCTGGCCGACGTCGTCTCCCTCGAGCGCCGCCTTCAGCTCGTCCATCCGCGACTCGATCAGCGAGGTCGTGTCGGCGTCGAGCGACTCGCGGTGCTCCTTGAGCGTCTTCTCGGTCGTGTAGAGGAGCGTCTCCGCCTGGTTCCGAGCCTCGGCGACCTCCCGCAGGCGGCGAGCCTCGTCCGCGTGGGACTCGGCCTCCGTCATCATCCGCTCGACCTCGTCCTCGGAGAGCCCCGAGCCGCCTTCGATGCGGATCTGCTGCTGGTTGCCCGTGCCGAGGTCCTTGGCCGACACGTTGATGATCCCGTTCGCGTCGATGTCGAACGTCACCTCGACCTGCGGCAAGCCCCGTGGCGCCGGCGGGATGCCGACGAGCTGGAACTTGCCGAGCGTCTTGTTGAACGCAGCCATCTCCGTCTCGCCCTGCAGGACGTGGATCTCGACCGACGGCTGGTTGTCCTCGGCGGTCGTGAACACCTCCGACTTCTTCGTCGGGATCGTCGTGTTGCGATCGATCAGCTTCGTGAAGACGCCGCCCTTCGTCTCGATGCCGAGCGAGAGCGGCGTGACGTCGAGCAGGAGGACGTCCTTGACCTCGCCCTTGAGCACGCCGGCCTGGATGGCGGCGCCGACGGCGACGACCTCGTCCGGGTTGACGCCCTTGTGCGGGTCCTTGCCGATCAGCTCCTTGACCTTGTCCTGGACCGCCGGCATGCGCGTCATGCCGCCGACGAGGACGACGGAGTCGATGTCGGAGGCCGACAGGCCGGCGTCGGCGAGCGCCTGCTTGGTGGGGCCGACCGTCCGCTCGAGCAGGTCGTGCGCGAGCTCGTTCAGCTTCGACCGCGAGAGCTGGATGTCGAGATGCTTCGGCCCCTCCGGCGTGGCCGTGATGAACGGCAGGTTGATCTGGGTCGACGTCGTCGAGGACAGCTCGATCTTCGCCTTCTCCGCGGCCTCGTAGAGCCGCTGCAGCGCCATCGGGTCGGCGCCGAGGTCGATGCCCTGGTCCTTCTTGAACTCGGCGATCATCCAGTCGACGACCGCCTTGTCGAAGTTGTCGCCGCCGAGATGGTTGTCGCCGTTCGTCGCCTTCACCTCGAAGACGCCCTCGCCGAGCTCGAGGATCGAGACGTCGAAGGTGCCGCCGCCGAGATCGAAGACGAGGATGGTCTGGTCGGTCTCCTTCTCGAGGCCGTAGGCGAGCGAGGCCGCCGTAGGCTCGTTGATGATGCGCAGCACGTTGAGCCCGGCGATCCGGCCGGCGTCCTTCGTCGCCTCGCGCTGGGCGTTGTTGAAGTAGGCGGGAACGGTGACGACGGCGTCCACGACCTCCTCGCCGAGGTAGGCCTCCGCGTCCGCCTTGAGCTTCTGGAGGATCATGGCGGAGACCTCGGGCGGTGCGTACTCCTTGTCGCCCGTCTTGACTCGGACGTCGCCGTTCGGGCCGGCGACGACCTCGTACGGGACGATCTTCATCTCCTCCGAGACCTCGGAGAACTTGCGCCCGACGAAACGCTTGATCGAGAAGATCGTGTTCTGGGGGTTCGTGACCGACTGGCGCTTCGCCGGCGCGCCGACGAGCCGCTGGCCGTCCTTCGTGAACGCGACAACGGACGGTGTCGTGCGGCCGCCCTCCGCGTTCGGGATCACGGTCGGCTCGCCGCCCTCGAGCACGGCCATGCACGAGTTGGTCGTCCCGAGGTCGATGCCGATTGTCTTTGCCATAACCTGCCTCCTGGCCTTGGGGGTCACCTGGGTAGTCGGTAGGAAATCTAAGCCTTGTTATAGCAGATAATCTCCCGTGAGAGGGGATGGCGGCTCTCCCGATGGGCAGCGACCATGGAGACAGGGCGTCGGAAACCCTCGAGGCTCGACCGGCCCGCCGTGCCTCCTCCCTGACGCGGCGGGCCGGGCGCCGGTCCCGCTACTCCGTCTCGGCTAGGCTCGTCCGTCGTGCGGTACGGCCGGCTGCCAGGCATCGAGCCGCGCTCTCGACGATCGTCATGGGCACGGTCCATGCGCGGCCCGAGCTCTGGGACGCGTTCCTTCGCGCGGGCGGGAACTGCTTCGACACGGCCCGCCACTACGGCGACGAGTCGGAGGGCGAGCTCGGCCGCTTCCTCGAGCGGCAGGGAGCCCGGGACTCGGTCGTCGTCGTCGGCAAGGCGGCGCACTCGCCGGACTGCCGTCCGGACGCCGTGCGTCCCGAGCTCGACCGGAGCCTCGAGCTGCTGCGCACGGACCGCGTCGACCTCCTGCTGCTCCATCGAGACGACCCGGCCGTCCCGGTAGGCGAGTTCGCAGACGCCCTGGACGCCCAGGTCGCCGCCGGCCGGGCGCGCGCGGTCGGCCTCTCGAACTGGGCTCCGGAGCGGTTCGAGGCCTTCAACGCGTACGCGCGGCGCCACGACCGCGCCCCGGCGGTCGTGCTCTCGAACCAGCTCTCGCTCGCGGAGATGCTCGAGCCCATGTGGAGCGGCTGCCTGCGCGCCGAGCCGGGGTGGCACGAGCGGACGGGGACGCCCCTGCTCGCCTGGTCGGCCCAGGCGCGCGGGTTCTTCACCGGCCGGCCCGAGGACGACGAGCTGCGCCGCTCGTGGCTCTCGGAGGCGAACCTCGAGCGTCGCCGGCGCGCCGAGGCGCACGGTAGGCGGGTCGGCGCGGCGGCCGTGACCGTCGCGCTGGCCTGGCTGCTCGCACGCCCGTTTCCCGCCTGGGCGGTGATCGGGCCGCGCGACCGCGACGAGCTCGACGCCTGCCTCGCGGCAGCCGAGCTCGAGCTCGAGGCGGAGGACGCGCGCCGCCTGGCCGAGTGGTCGCCGGGACGCAGCGTGTGAGCCCCACCCCACGGTCGCCGGGAGGCGAGGGCGCGGCTACCCTGCCTGTAATGGCGCCCCACGACACCCTCGGCCGTCCGCTCCGCGACCTGCGGATCTCGGTCACCGACCGCTGCAACTTCCGCTGCACCTACTGCATGCCGAAGGAGGTGTTCGGCCGGGACTACCCGTTCCTGCGCCGCGACCAGCTGCTCACGTTCGAGGAGATCGCACGGCTCGCCGACGCGTTCGTGGCCTGCGGCGTCGAGAAGATCCGGTTGACGGGCGGGGAGCCGCTCCTGCGCAAGGACGTGGAGCGCCTCGTCGCGATGCTCGCCGAGCGGCCGGGCCTGGACCTGACGTTGACCACGAACGGGTCGCTCCTCCCCCAGAAGGCGCAGCTGCTCGCCGACGCGGGCCTCCGGCGCGTGACGGTCAGCCTCGATGCGCTCGAGGACGAGGTCTTCCGGGCCATGAACGACGTCGACTTCCCGGTCGCGCGCGTGCTCGAGGGCATCGACGCGGCGGCCGCGGCCGGGCTGGCGCCGGTCAAGGTCAACATGGTCGTGAAACGCGGCGTCAACGAGGAGTCCATCCTCCCGATGGCGCGGCGCTTCCACGGCACGGGACACGTGCTGCGCCTCATCGAGTACATGGACGTCGGGGCGACGAACGGCTGGCGCCTGGACGACGTCGTGCCCGCGCGGGAGATCGTGGAGGCGATCGACGCCGAGCTGCCGCTCGAGCCGCTGGCGCCGAGCTATCGCGGCGAGGTCGCGACGCGCTATCGCTACCTCGACGGGGGCGGCGAGATCGGCGTCATCGCCTCCGTCACGCAGCCGTTCTGCGGCGACTGCACCCGGGCGAGGATCTCCGCCGAGGGCAAGCTCTACACCTGCCTCTTCGCCCTCCGCGGCCACGATCTGCGCGCGCTCGTGCGCGGTGGCGCGACCGACGAGGAGCTGCGGGCCACGATCGCCCGGGTCTGGGGCAACCGCGGCGATCGCTACTCCGAGCTGCGCTCCGAGCAGACGCCGAGCCTGCCGAAGGTCGAGATGTCCTACATCGGCGGCTGACGGAGCTACGAGCGCGCGCGACCCGCCCACCGGCGGCTGCTGGTCTTCGGGGCTGGTCTTGCCGCCGCGATCGCAGCCGTGGTCGCGCTCGCGCTCCCGGCGCGAGCGGGCCGTCACTCGCCCGGGCGGCGGCGCTCGGCTCGCGGGTCGCAGCCTCGTCTCCACTCGCTACCATCACGCCTCATGGACCGGCTGAAGGCACTGCTGGCCCGTGTGCACGGCGCCGCGCCGCGCGGCTGGCGAGACTTCGGGCTCCAGCTCGCGATCTGGTTCGGCTTCCTGCTCGCCTACCAGGTCGCGCGCGGGGTCGCCGACCGCGACCCGGGCGAGGCCTTCGAGAACGGCCGGCTGCTCATCGACCTCCAGAACCGGCTGCACGCGCTCGTCGAGATCGACATCCAGCGCGTCGTCCTCTCCGCCGGCGACTGGCTCGTCCAGGCGGTCAACTGGACGTACTGGAACTCGCAGTTCACGGTCGTCGGCCTGGCGCTTCTCTGGGTCTACTTCCGCCGCAACGACGCGTTCCTGCGTCTGCGCAACGTGCTCCTGCTGGCGAACATGCTCGCGCTCGTCGGGTTCGTGCTGATGCCGACCGCGCCGCCCCGGCTCTTCCCGGAGTGGGGCTTCGTCGACACGCTCGCCTCCTCCTCGACGCTCAACCACGGCACCGGCCTCGTCCAGCTGGCCTCGAATCAGTTCGCCGCCATGCCGAGCATCCACGCTGCCGACGCGCTGATCCTCGGCTTCGTCATGGTCGGCCTCGTGCGCTCCCGGGCCGCCAAGCTCCTCTGGACGCTCTGGCCGACGTGGGTCTGGTTCACGGTCATGGCGACCGCGAACCACTTCTGGCTCGACATCGCCGCCGGGATCGGCCTGGCGCTGCTCTCCGCCTCGCTCGTCCTCTGGCTCGAGAGCCTGCGGCGCCGCGACGAGCCCGGACCGCGCCGCCCTCCGTAGCCGCGGGCGAACCTCTAACCTCTCCCCGATGACCGGCCCGCGCGACCGCCTCGCGCGCATCCAGAGCGCCTACATGACCGGCGTGCGCGACGCCGCCGCCCGGGCCATGGCGCGCCTGGGCAACACGCGCGTGACGCCGAACATGCTCTCCGCGGCAGGCCTCCTGCTCTGCATCGCGGGCTCGGTGCTCGTCTACTTCGAGTACCGGGCCTGGTGGTTCTTCCTCCTCGGCTCGTTCGTCTTCTTCGTCGGCTCCGTGCTCGACATCCTCGACGGGGCCCTCGCCCGCTCGGGCGGCAAGGGGACACCCTTCGGCGCCTTCGTGGACTCCACCGTCGACCGGGTCGGCGAGGCGTTCATGCTCGGAGCCATCGCCCTCGTCCTCATGCGCGACGGGAAGGAGTGGGCCGTCGCCCTCACGATCGCGGCCGTCGCGGGCTCCTTCCTCGTCAGCTACACGCGCGCCAAGGCCGAGCTGCTCGGGCTCAAGGGCGACGTCGGCTTCGCCGGCCGCGCCGAGCGCGTGGCGATGATCTGCATCGGCGTCGCCTGCGGCTCCGTCGGCGGGCTCCCGTGGCTGATCGTCGCGCTCGCGGCGAGCGCCTGGATCACTGTCGTCCAGCGCATGCTCTCCGTCCGCGCGCAGCTCAAGGGAAGAGCACGACTGATCTGATAGCACTTAGCCGCGCGCGACGACGACCTCGCCTCGGCCGCTGCTATAGTGCTATCACTTTGGCCGTTCGCGAGACGACGACCGTCCTCGTGCGCATGCCCCCCACGCTCAAGCGGCGCCTCGCAGCCGAGGTCGCGAGCAGGGACAGCGCGCTCAACGACGTAATCGGCGAGATCCTCGCCGACCGCTTCGGCGCGCAGTTCGCGCCCAGCGGCCGGCGCGGGTCGCGTCCCGGCGACAGCGGCGTCGTGCTCCTGCGGATCCCGCCCGCTCTCAAGCAGCGCATCCGGGCGGCGGCGCTGGCCCGCGGCTCGAACACCAATCGCGTCATCGTCGAGGCGCTCGCCGATCACCTCGGTCTGGCGCTCGACACACCAGGTGATAGCACTCAGACCAGGCCCGGAAGGGGAAGGAGAACGTCAATGGCATCCAAGAACGGCAGCGGCAACGGCGCCGCGCGCCCTCAGGACAAGGTGCGCGTCGCCCTCATCGGCGTCGGCAACTGCGCGAACTCGCTCGTCCAGGGTCTCCACTACTACCGCGACGCGGACGACGACCAGTTCGTCCCCGGGCTCATGCACGTCAACCTCGGCGGCTACCACATCCGGGACGTCGAGATCACGGCCGCGTTCGACGTCGTCAAGGGCAAGGTCGGGGTCGACGTAGCCGACGCGATGTGGGCTCACCCGAACGACACGATCAAGTTCGCCAACGTGCCGAAGCTCGGCGTCAAGGTGCACCGCGGGATGACCCACGACGGGATCGGAAAGTATCTCTCGGAGATCGTCGAGAAGGCTCCCGGCGAGACGGACGACGTGGTCGGCATCCTCAAGGACACCCGCACCGACGTGGTCGTCAACTACCTCCCGGTCGGCTCCGAGATGGCGACGAAGTGGTACGCGGAGCAGATTCTCGAAGCCGGCTGCGCGATGGTGAACTGCATGCCCGTCTTCATCGGACGGGAGGCCTACTGGCAGCGCCGCTTCGAGGAGCGGGGGCTGCCGATCATCGGCGACGACATCAAGTCGCAGGTCGGGGCGACGATCACGCACCGCGTGCTCACGAGCCTCTTCCGGGAGCGGGGCGTCCATCTCGACCGCACGATGCAGCTGAACGTCGGCGGCAACTCCGACTTCCTCAACATGCTCGAGCGCGACCGGCTCGAGTCGAAGAAGATCTCGAAGACGAACGCGGTCACGTCGATGCTCGACTACGACCTCGGCGCGGGGAACGTCCACGTCGGTCCTTCCGACCACGTGCCGTGGCTGACCGACCGCAAGTGGGCGTACATCCGCATGGAAGGCTCGTCCTTCGGCGACGTGCCGCTGAACGTCGAGCTCAAGCTCGAGGTCTGGGACTCGCCCAACTCGGCCGGGATCGTGATCGACGCCGTTCGGCTCGCGAAGCTGGCGCTGAACGACGGAGTCGCCGGTGCGCTCGAGGGCCCCAGCGCCTACCTCATGAAGTCTCCGCCGAAGCAGATCGCCGACGACGAGGCTCACGACCTGGTCGAGTCCTTCATCAGGAAGCACGCGCGCAAGCCGGCCGTGAAGGCCGCTCCGAAGGCCTAGCCGACCGACCGACCGCGGCAACCGTCGTCGAACGGGGCGGGGATCCGCTCCTCGCCCGGTCACCTCTCCCCCGCGCGGCTCAGCCGACGGTGACGAGCCCGACGCCGGCGAAGGCGAAGGCGACGCCGACGCGCTGGGGGGCCGTGACGTGCTCCCGCAGGACGAGCTGGGCGAGCAGCACCGTTGCGACCGGGTACAGGGACGCGATCACGGAGACGACGCTGATCAGCCCGCGATTCGTCGCCTCCGCCAGCAGGGTCAACGCGATCACGTCGCAGAGCCCGATCGCCCCGACCGCGGCGAGGTCGCGCCGACGCGGCACGACACGCGCCCTCAGAGCGAGCGCGCCGAGGCCGAGCAACGCGACGAGCGTGGCGCGCTGCAGCAGGACCGCCCACCAGATGCTCGCCTCCGTCGCCGCGTCGAAGGCGACGAAGAAGCCTCCGAGGCCGAGCGCTCCGAGCAGCGCCAGCCCGACGCCGGCGGCCAGCCGGCCGCGGCCGGCCGGGCGAGCCGAGCCGGGCGTCCACGAGGCAAGCGCCACGCCGAGGAACGCGACCAGCAGTCCGACGCCCTGGATCCACGACGGCTCCTCACCACGGGCGACGCCGACGATGACCGGCACGACGGCACCGGTCGCCGTGATCGGCGCCACGATGCTCATGAGCCCGACGGTCATGCCCTGGTAGAGAGCGAGCAGGCCGACCACGCTGGCGGCGCCGGCGGCCGCGCCGTACAGCAGGTACTCGGCGCCGGGAGCCGGCTCGACGCGGGCGGCGACCACCGTCGCGATGAGGACGAGCCCGGTGACCTGCGAGAGCGCGGCGACCGGCACCGCGCCGCTCGTCCGGCTGCGCGTGCCCGCGACGAAGTCGACACCGCCCCAGATCAGCGCCGTCGTGAGCGCGAGGGCGATCGGGACCACGGCGCCGATTCTGCCCGACCCGCCTGGGACAGGATGCGTCCGACCGTAGAATCGGCTCTCAGATGGCCCTTCGGATCTGTCTCGTCACCCCGTTTGCGTGGTCCCAGCCGCACGCGGTCAACGAGCACGTCGCCGGCGCGGCCACGGCGCTCACGGGCCGGGGTCACACGGTCACGATCCTCGCGCCCTCGACTCGGGCGCGCGACCTCGCGGCCGGCCGCCGGGCACTCCGAGGGCTCGCACGCGAGGCGACGGAGCTCGAGGGGCTCGTCGCGCTGGGCCCGGCGTTCCCGATCGCGCCCGGGAACCGGATCGGCGTGCCCGTCGGCGTCCGGGCAAACCTGGATCTCGCCCTCGCACGAGGCGGCTTCGACGTCGTGCACGGCCACGAGCCTGGCCTGGCGAGCCTCTCCTACCTCGCGCTTCGCGACGCGGAGGCCCTCGCTGTCGCCACCTTCCACGATCCCGAGCGGCTCGGCTACCCGCCCGGCAAGCGGCAGCGCGCACGCCTGCTCGGCCGGATCGACGTCCTGACCGCCACGAGCGAAGGCACGGCGAACGCTGCCCGAGAGCGGTACCCGGGCGACTACCGGCTGCTGCCGGCGGGCGTCGACACGGCGCTGTTCAGGCCCGGCTCCGACCGGAAGCGCTTCGTGGTCGAGTGGGATCCCGACCGGCGGCCGCTGGCCCGCGCGGCGATCCGCGCCCTCCGGGCGCTTCCCGCGTGGGAGCTGGTCGTGCTGCGACCGAGCGCGATCTCGGGCCGTCCCTACGTCCCCCGCGACCTGCGGGGTCGCGTCCTCGTCCAGACACGGCTCGACGAGCGCGGCCGCGCCCAGGCCCTACGCGGTGCCGCCGGCCTCGTGGCGGGCTCCGAGGAGGGCTCGCGGCTGCGCCTCGAGGCGCTCGCGAGCGGCGTGCCACTCGTCGCGCCGCCGGCCCGGCTCGAGCAGCCCGAGCTCGTGGCCGCGGCCATGCAGCGCCTCGCCTCCGACTCCGGCCACAGGCGCCGAGAGGCCGAGGCGGCAAGGCGCGCCGCGGAGACGCAGAGCCTCGAGCGGCTCGGCGACGAGCTCGAGTCCCTGTACCGCTCGCTGGCCGGCCGCCGGCGCGTGCGGGATCGCAAGGAGCCCCTTGCGGGACGCCCCTGGATCCTCGCCGACCTCCACATGCACACCGAGCACTCGCACGACTGCTCGGTCCCCGTGCCCGACCTGCTCGACCACGCAGCGGCGATCGGGCTCGGGGCGATCGCGATCACCGACCACAACGCCTTCGGCGGAGCGCTCGAGGCCGTCGAGCTGGCACGCGGAGGCGCCCTGCGGGTCATCCCGGGCGAGGAGGTGAAGACGGACGGGCAGGGAGAGGTCATCGGCCTCTTCCTCAGCGAGGCCATCCCGAGCGGCATGAGCTTCGGCGACACGGTGAGCGCGATCCGCGACCAGGGTGGCCTCGTGTACCTCCCGCACCCGTTCGACCGGATGCACGCGATCCCCGACACGACCACCCTCCATCGCCACCTCGCCGAGGTCGACGTGCTGGAGACGTTCAACGCCCGCCTGCTCTTCGAGGCGTTCAACGACGAGGCCGCGCGCTTCGCCCGCAAGTACAACCTCCTGGCCGGGGCCGGCTCCGATGCGCATGTCCTCCAGGGAGTCGGCACGGGGCTCGTTCGCATGCGCGCCTTCGACACGCCCGAGGAGTTCCTGCTCTCGCTGCGCAGCGCCGAGATCGTTCGGCGGCCGAAGTCGCTCCTCTACCTCCAGGGCTTGAAGTGGGCCGCGGAGCTTCGCGGCCGGCGCCGCGAATCGCTGGCCAGATAGGGATTCGTCGCTCGGGCGGCGAATCCATGACCGTGGCGACCGACGACATCTCCGAGCGCTACCTGCGCAAGGCCATCGCCGAGATGAACGACCTCGGCGGCGAGCTGGCGAGCGCCGCGGGCCCCGAGCGGGCGCCCGTGCTCGGCTCCGGGCATCCGCTCGCCGACATCTTCCTCCTCAAGTACGGGCCGCAGGCCGCCGAGCTCCACGAGGGCGTCGCGTTCTTCGGGCGCGCCGGACAGGCGGTGCTGAAGAGCGTGCAGCGCCTCGGCGTCGATCCGATGGCGATCTACGGCACGAACTGCATCAAGTACCTGGACGAGCCCGAGGACCAGGGACGCGCCTTCGTTCTGCGCGAGCTGCACGTCGTGCAGCCGAAGATCGTCGTGGCGATGGGGGAAGATGCGCGCCAGTGCCTGAACGCGATCCGGTTTCCGCTCGCGAAGGAGGTCGAGGATCGGCCGGGCGAGATCCAGCCCTTCACGCCGACGATCCAGGCGCTCGTGACCCCGGACATCGACGCAGCGCTGGACGAGCAGGCAGCCAAGAGGGAGTTTTGGGACGCGTTCAAGGCGCTCGGCCCCTGGTGGTCCGAGCTGCCGCCGTACTAGTCATCGGAGGCGCGCTCGGCGCCTACGACGCATTGGCCGACGAGCTGCCGACCGTGCCGCTCGGGGCCGAGGTGGCGCTCCTCGGCGGCGTGCTGATCCCGCTCACGTTCGCGATGGTCGGCCTCGCGCTGCCGCTGCGCGGCGTCGCGCTGGACGCTCCCGGGGGCGCTCGTGCTGGGGGGGCTGGCCGCCCTGTTCGAGACGCAGGGCCTCGACATCGCGGCGAACTACACGAAGCTCGCCGCGGCCACGCTGCTCGGCTGGTTCTTCCTGCGCTTCTTCGAGCAGGCCGACGTGGGTGGCGCTCGTCGCCCTGATCGTGATCCCCGTCGACGCGGTGTCCGTGGCCCGGGGGCCGACCCGGACGATCCTCGAGGAGAAGCCCGAGGTGTTCGACCAGCTCTCGATCGCGTTCCCAGTTCCGGGGGGTGGCTACGCGGCCCAGCTGGGGCTGCCGGACGTGCTCTTCTTCGCGCTGTTCGTCGGGGCGGCCGATCGCTTCGGCCTGCGGCTCGGCGCCACGTGGGCCGCGTGCACGCTCTCCTTCGGCGTCACGCTGGCGCTGGCCGCGTTCACCGACGTCGGAGGCCTCCCTGCGCTGCCGCTCCTCTCCGCCGCCTTCCTCCTCGTGAACGCGGACCTCCTGTGGCGGCAGGTGCGGGCACGTCCCCGACCCGACTAGCGACGAGCGGCAACGCCGGCGGCGATCGTCTATGACTTCGCTCGATGCAGCCTGGCAATCGCGATCCTCGACGTGCTCGGCTCGTTTCGTCTCGACGGCCGCATCGTCGTCGTGACCGGCGCGGGTAGCGGCATCGGCCGGGCCTGCGCCGTCGCGTGCGCCGAGGCCGGCGCCGACGTCGCCTGCGTGGACGTCGACGCGGAGGGGGCGGCGGCGACCGGCGCCGCGGCGACCTCGCTGGGACGGAGGGCGCTCGTCGTACAGGCCGACGTGGCGAATGAGGGCGAGCTGGAGGAGGCCTTCCGCCGGATCGACGACGAGCTCGGGACGGTCGACGTCGCCTTCGCGAACGCAGGCATCGCCGGGGCAGGCGGCGACCTCGAGGAGTGGACGCTGAGCGACTGGGACGAGGTGACCGGCGTCAACCTGACCGGCGTGTTCCTGACCATGCGCGCGGCGGCACGGCGGATGAGCCCGCGCGGCTACGGCAAGATCGTCGTCACCGGCTCCATGTACTCCGTCACCGGGGATCGCTTCTTCGGCGCCTACGGGTACGCGGCGGCCAAGGGTGGCGTGCTGTCCCTCGTGCGCACGGCGGCCACCCAGCTCGCACCGAAAGGCGTCCGCGTCAACGCGATCCTGCCCGGGTACATTCGCACCGGCATCGCCGGCGGCCACATGCTCTCCGAGGAGCCCGAGGCCGTCGATCTCCGGCGGACGCTCGCGGAGCGGATCCCGCTCGGCCGGCTCGGCGAGCCCGATGACCTCAAGGGCGCTGCCGTCTTCCTCGCCTCGCCCGCCTCCGACTACTGCACGGGAGTCGCCCTCCCGGTCGACGGCGGCTGGCTCGTGTTCCTGAGCACCGACCGTCTCAGACCGGGTCGCGCGCGAAGAGCGCCACGGTCTCGACGTGTGGCGTGTGGGGGAACATGTCGACCGGCCGGGCGCGCTCGAGCCGGTAGCCCAGCTCACGGCAGAGCACGGAAGCGTCGCCGGCGAGCGTCGTCGGATTGCACGAGACGTACAGGAGGCGCGGCGACTCCAGCGCGCCGACGCGCCGCAGCGCCTTGCCCGACAGGCCTGCGCGCGGCGGATCGACCACGACCAGGTCGGGGCTCCCGGCCCGCGGCACGAGCTCCTCGACGGCACGGCCGACGTCGCCCGCGAAGAACGCCGCGTTCGGGATGCCGTTCAGCTCCGCGTTCTCGAGCGCACAGGCGACCGATTCCTCCGAGAGCTCGATGCCCCAGACCGTCAGGGCGCTCGGAGCGAGCGTCAGCCCGATCGTGCCGATGCCGCAGTAGAGGTCGTAGACCGTCTCGCCGCCCGTGAGCGCGGCGTACTCGACCACGAGCTCGTAGAGGCGCTCACACATCGCCGTGTTCGTCTGCAGGAACGCGTTCGGCCGCACGCGGTAGCGCAGCCCGAGGATCTCCTCCTCGATCCACGGGTCGCCGTACAGCACCGTCGCCGGCAGGTTCGTCACTTCGGCCGGACGGTCGTTGACGGCGTGCTGGACGCTCCGCACCTCGGGAACGCGTCGCATGGCGTCGACGAGCCGCCGCGCGCCTGGCAGCTCTCCCGGGGCGGTCACGAGGACGACGAGCGCCTGGCCGGTGTTCCGTGCCTCGCGCACGACGAGATGACGCAGGAAGCCCTCGCCGCTCGCCTGGGAGTAGGCGCGCAGGCCCTCGAGCCGGGCCCACTCGCGGGCCGCGTCGCGGATGGCGTTGCCGACCGGCGTCGCGATGTGGCAGCGCTCGATCTCGAGCACCTCGTCCCAGCGACCGGCGCGATGGAAGCCGAGCGCCGGTCCGGCGGGCGTCTGCGTGAACGACCACTCGAGCTTGTTGCGGTAGCCGAACTGCTCGACGGCGGGGACGATGGGCTCGAGCGGAGCATCCCGCAGGCCGCCGAGCCGCTGGAGCGCATCCCGTACCTGCGTCTCCTTCGCCTCCAGCTGCGCCTCGTAGGCAAGGTCCTGCAGACGGCAGCCCCCGCACGCCCCGAAGTGGTCGCACGGCGCCTCCACGCGCGCCGAGCCCGGCTCGAGCAGCTCCACCGCGTCCGCCTCCGCGTGGTTGCCCTTCACCTTCGTGACGCGTGCGCGAACGGTGTCCCCCGGCAGCCCGCGGCGGACAAAGACGACGAAGCCGTTCAGTCGCGCGACGCCGTTGCCGCCGAATGCCAGCGAGTCGATCGCGAGGACGAGCTCCTCGCCCTTGGAGACAGGGGCGGCCACCGGAGCATGGTAGCCCCGCGCAGCCTGCCCGCCCGCGTGGCAGTCAGACGGTCGCTCGTCCGGCCGAGGATCTCGTGGGCCCGCTCGACGAGCGTCGCCGCCGAGAAGGGCTTCTGGATGAACGGAATCGACGGATCGAGGTCCTCGTCGAGGCGCGACACGCTCGGGTAGCCCGACATGTAGAGGACGGCGATACCGGAGCGCTCGAGCTCGAGCAGCTCGACGAGCTCGGCGCCGCTCATGTGCGGCATGACCGAGTCGGTGACGAGCAGGTCGATCTCACCCTCGAACCGGGTGCTGACGGCAAGCGCCTCGGGGCCGTCGGCGGCCTCGACGACCCGGAAGCGCGCCCGCTCCAGCATCTCGCGAATGACCCTGCGCACGGCCGGCTCGTCCTCCACGAGGAGGACGGTCGGGTGGCGCTCGGCCGCAACGGGTGGAGGCGTCTCGACACCGCGTCCGGGCGCCGAGCTCTTCGCCGGGAGGTAGACGTCGAAGCGCGCGCCGGCGCTGGGACGGCTGCGCACGAAGATGAAGCCGCCGCTCTGCTTGACGATGCCGTACACGCTGGCAAGCCCGAGGCCCGTGCCTTCGCCGATTCCCTTGGTCGTGAAGAAGGGCTCGAACGCTCTGGCACGGGTCTCCTCGTCCATCCCGTGGCCGGTGTCGCTGACCGAGAGGAGCGCGTAGCGGCCCGCCGGCATCGGCACCTCACCCGGCGAGAGGGAGGCGACCTCGACGTTCTCGGTGCGGATCGTGAGGATCCCGCCCTCGGGCATCGCGTCCCGGGCGTTGATGGCGAGGTTGAGCAGCGCCTCCTCCAGCAGGCCGGGGTCGGCGCTGACGGGCGGCAGGCCGGGCTCCAGGTCGGTCGCGAGCTCGACTCGCGCACCGACCATCGGGCGGATCATGCCCTCGAGGTGCTCGATCATCTCGTTCAGGTCGAGGAGCTCCGGCCGCGCGACCTGCTTGCGGCCGAACGCGAGCAGCTGGCGGGTGAGGCGCGCGGCGCGGTTGGCGGCGCCGCTGATCTCCTCGACATGCTGGCGCTCGTCTCCCTCGAGACGGGAGAGGAGCAGCTCGCTGTAGCCCCCGATCGCCGTCAGCAAGTTGTTGAACTCGTGGGCGATCCCGCCCGCGAGGCGCCCCACGGCCTCGAGCTTCTGCGACTGCCGCAGATGCTTCTCGAGCCGCCGGCGCTCTGCCATCGACTCGGTGAGCTGCGTGAGCTCGCGATCGAGCCGGGTCGCCTCGAGGGTGACGGCGGCGTGGGCGGCGAGGGTCTCGAACAGCTGCAGCTCGTCGTCGCTGAAGCTGCCGAACTCCCCCAGCCGGTTGGCGACGACGAGCGTGCCGAGCACCTGGCGCTCGCCGCGCAGGAGGGCCACCATCGCGTCCCGGACCGGGACGCCGGCTACCTCGAGCGGCGGGCCGCCCCGCGTCGACAGGAAGCGAACCGCCCGCTCCTCGGCGAGCGCGCGCTCCGCAAGCGGGTCCCTGTCCCCGTCGAGGCTGCGCATGGCCTCGAGCGCGGCGCCGGGGCCCAGCACGGTGCGGAAGGCGCTCTCACCGGCCCCGCTCGGGGCCAGCGTCGCGGCCGCGATCTCGGCGCGGAAGGCACTCCGAGCCTGCGAGAGGAGAGCGGTGAGCGCGGACTCGAACTCCGCCGAGCCGTGCAGCATGCGGCCGGTCTCGTAGAGGAACTCGAGCGCGTCGTGTCGCTGGCGTGCCGACACGTACGCCCGGAAGGCGAGGAAGAGCACGGCGACGAGCGGGAGGATGAGGAACCCCAGGACGGGGTCGCTCCAGATGAGCCCGACGCTCACGAGCGCGAGGCTCGTGCTGGCCACCGCACCGAGCAGGTCGATCGCGAGCGCCTCGATAGCCACGCGACCGTCCGGGCGACCCTCGGAAATGGCGATCGCCGACTGAACGAGGAGCGCGCCGAGGGGCATCGGGAGGAGGGCGGCCGCGATCGCGGCGGCGCTCGTTGCCGCGGTCAGCCCGTCGGCGCTCGCAGGCGCGAGCGCGTGGAAGATCGCCGCGGCCACGCCCGCCTCGAACGCGAAGAGCGCGATGTTGAACACGAGCTTGGCGGGCCGCTGCCTGGTCCGCGTCGTGATCGCGAGCGCGACGACCGCGCCGACGACACGCCCGACGATGAGGTCGTCCGGCGCAGCCAGGAAGAGCCCGAGCACGAGCGGAATCTCGCTCAGCGTGAAGGTGTACGCATCCCTGCGAAACGGCAGATGGATGACGAGCAGCTCGGCCAGGTAGAAGAGCGGCGCCAGGGCCCACCACTCGAGCTGCACCGGCGTGCCGGCCAGCGGGGGCTCTCCGGCGACCATGACCGCGACCCCCACCGCGGCTCCAGCCAGCGCGAGGTCGAGCAGCCAGATCGGCGCCGCACGCCGTAGCCGGGCGACCCAGGCGAGGTTCAGCACGTTCGCGTCCGCAGTCAGCATGCCGCAGGCAGTTCCTATGAAGACCAGCGCGCCATCCACGCCGCCGCAGTCCAGCGCCTACCTGACCATCCGTGGCTCCACCACGACTCGCCGGTCCATTCCTCGCCGGACCAGCGCCGGCCGGACCACGCGAGCTCGGCCCAGGAGCGCGCCGACCAGGCCGGGGCATTCCAGACCGCGATCGACCAGAAGCCACCCGCGAAGCCGGTGCCGGCCCAGGGGCTGCCGTTCCAGGTTCCTTCGCTCCAGGACCGCTCCTCGAGGCTCGCGAGCGCCCAGGCCTGCCCGTTCCAGGGCCGCCCGAAGATGTCCTGCTCGCCGGCCAGCTGCACCCCGTCGGGATCGACGACGTGTGCGGAGCCGCGCACGAGCTCGAGCGAGCCCGTGCCGGTCGAGCGACGCCAACCCTGATACGCGTGCTCGACCAGGCGACCGTGCGTAGCCGCGGCATCGACGAGTCCCGCTCCCTCGGCCGGGCGATCGCCGGCGAGTGGCCGCGCGGTCCCGGCGAGGATGGCCTTGACCTTGTTCGGGGTCAGCCAGCGCCGCTCCTCGAGCATGAGCGCCACCACGCCAGAGACGACCGCCGCGGCCTGCGACGTCCCGCTACCGCGGAAGAACCGGGGAGCCTGCTCCAGCTCCGGGGCGGGCTCCGCAGAAGGCTCGGGGGGACCCCGCCGGGGGCTCCTCCGCCGGCGGCTCGGCGGGGGATCGGCGGGCGGGTCGACAGGGGCTCGGCCGGTGGATCGAGGGGGGGCTCCGCGGGCGGCTGCTCGGCCGGCTGGTCGGCCGCGGGCTCTGCATACGGCTCGTCCCGGGTCTCGGCCGGAGGATCCGGTGAGGGCTCGGCGCCCGAGCCCTGGGTCGGTGCGATCACAGGCGCCTCCTGCTCGACCGTGGGCTCGGTCGGAGGGTCTTCCGTGGACTCGGCCGGAGGGTCTCCCGAGGGCTCGGACCCCGGCTCCTGCGGTCGGGTCGGCCGCGGGCGTGGCCTGTTCGCCCGGGGGCGGCCAGGACACGCGCGCGCCCGGGTACTCCTCGTCGATGAACGAGCCAGGGGCGCGGAGGCTGACGATGCCCACGCCGGGCGCCACCACATCCGGGTTTCGCGTGCCGTCCCCGCGGCTCGACCAGTCAGGAACGGTCGCGCCGGACCCGCCCTCGCCGGCCTGGGTCGTGTCGGCGGCCCCGACGGCGAGCACGAACGGGTCGTACGCGGGGTCGGTGAGCCCTGCGCCACCGCTGTTCCCTGCCGAGACCACCACGACGATGCCCTTGCGCCAGGCGGCCTCGACGGCGAACGCGAGCGGGTCGATGCCGTAGGCCTGGCCCGAGTCGGTGCCGAACGCGAGATTGAGCACGCGAATGTTGAGCCCGTTCGTCTGGCGGTGCTGGACGACCCAGTCGACGGCGGCGATCACCTGCGACACGTCGGTTGCCCCGAACGCGTCCGCGACCTTGAGGCTGATGATGCGCGCGCCCGGCGCGATGCCTCGGAAGCCCGGAGGTCCCGGGTCGCGGCCGGCGATGATCCCGGCCAGGTGCGTTCCGTGTCCGAACGTATCGAGGTGCGCGAGCTCGGGATTCTGCGACTCGAACGAGAGGTCGGGCCCATGGAGAACGGAGCCGAGCCCGTCAACGGGCACGACGCCCGAGTCGATGAGCGCGACGTCGACGCCGGCACCCGTCAGGCCGTGCGCCCAGAGGTCGTCGACGCCGATCCGATCAGCGATCTCGGCGAGCGGGCTCGTCGCGCCCGCGTCGGCCGCGCCCTCCGCGCTCGCAAGCGAGATGCGGGCGTCCGGCGAGAGGGAGATCACGAGCGGCGAGCGCTCGAGGACGGGGAGCGCCGATCGCCGGGATGCGCGCGGCGAAGCCGTCGATGATCGGCAGGCGGCGCACGAGGTGGCCGCCGAGCCGATCGACGAGCGCCTCTGTTTCCTCTCCGTGAGAGGAGCGGACGATCACCTGGACGAGCCGCGAGGAGGAGGATCTGAGATCGGGGACGGCCGCGGCGGCCGAGCAGGCCGCAACGAGGACGGTGAGGATGCTGGCGAGGACCGCCAGGGGGAGGAAGGACAGGAACCCGTATCCGCCGCCGGCCGTCCCGTTCGATCTCATCGCCGAGCAGTCTCCCCCATGCCGCC
Organism: uncultured Thermoleophilia bacterium; assembly: GCA_963838105.1. Taxonomy (GTDB): domain Bacteria; phylum Actinomycetota; class Thermoleophilia; order Gaiellales; family Gaiellaceae; genus CAWJNF01. The sequence continues at coordinate 143,735 of CAWIQC010000028.1, forward strand.
GTGGTCCGGGTGGCCGCTTCGGCGCGTTCGTCGTCCCCGAAAAGATGTATCCGGAAGCCCCCGTACGGGTGATGGCGGGCGGCCCGGCCCGGCGCGAGAAGCGGCGGGCCGGTCGGGGACCGGCCCCTACGAGAGCGTCGCGACGAGCACTCTGCGCGTCCGCGGCCCGTCGAACTCGCAGAAGAAGATGCCCTGCCAGGTTCCGAGAGCCGGCTTGCCGCCATCGAGCGGAATCACGACCGACGAGCCGGCCAGGGCGGCGCGGATATGGGACCACGGATTCTGCTCGTGCTCCTCGAAGTGCGTGTACGGCCACCCGTCCTCGACGATGCGATCGAAGGCCATCTGGAGGTCGTCGGCGACGGTGTTGTCGGCGCGCGGCTCCTGCACGACGACGCCGGCCGTGGCGTGTGGGACGTAGACGAGCATGGCCGCGGCAGCGCCGGGATCGCCCAGGGCGTCGAGCACGAGGGACGTGATGTCGACGAACTGCGTCCGCTGTGTGCGTCTGGAGGGTCAGCTCCCGCACGGGGCTATCCTAGATGGCCGTCATGGCCCTCGACCTGGACGTATACCGCGCGGAAGGAGAGCGGTTCTTGTCCGCGCTCCAGGAGGAGTACTACCTCCAGTTCTCCGGCCAGAAGGAGGAGCTCGCCCTCGAGCCGATCTACGATCGCCATGCCGACCTGACGTCGCTTGCGGCGTGCGGCGAGCTGCGCGAGCTCGCTCGAGGGGGATGCGGCGGAGGAGGGCCTGGCCGAGCTGTGGCGGTTCGCCTGCGAAGGGATGCTCGGCCGCCTCAACGCGACCGACGAAGAGCGCGTCGCGGGTCTCGAGGCGACGCTCCAGGCGGACGTGGCCGGCCGCTCCGTCGGCTACCGAGAGCTGCGTCCAGCGATCGCGAACGAGCCCGACCGCGAGCGCCGGGAGCAGCTCGAGCGGGCGCGCATCGACCTGACGCAGGAGCTGAACCCGACCTACCGCGAGATGCTCGAGCGCACCCATTCGACCGCCGCCGAGCTGGGCGGCGGCACCTACCGCGCGCTCTACGAGCGATTCGGCTTCCGCCTCGCGCGGCTGGGGGAGCAGTGCGAGCGCTTCCTCGCCGAGACGGAGGGCCTGCACGCCAGCGCCTTCGATCGATTGCTCAGGGCCCGGCTCGGGATCGGGCTCGACGAGGCGCGGCGCTCGGACATCCCGCGTCTGTTGCGGTCTGACCGCTGGGACGGCGGTTTTCCCGCCGAGAGGATGCTTGCAGCGCTCGAGGCGACGCTGGCGGAGCTCGGCGTCGACCTGCGAGCGCAGCGCAACGTCCATCTCGACCTCGAGGCGCGTCCGGGCAAGGATCCGCGGGCGTTCTGCGCGCCCATCGACGTCCCCGGTCGCGTCGTCCTGTGCATCAAGCCGATCGGGGGAATCGACGACTGGCGCGCGCTGTTCCACGAGGCCGGCCACACGGAGCACTTCGCGCACACGTCCGCGTCGCTCCGGGTTCGAGGCCCGCTGCCTCGGCGACAACGCCGTCACCGAGGCCTGGGCGTTCCTGCTCGAGCACCTCGTCACCGACGCGTCCTGGCTGGCGCGCCGGCTCGACGTGGGCGGCGCCGACGAGCTGGTCGGCGAGTCGACCGCCGTGCTCCTCTACTTCGTGCGCCGTTACTGCGCCAAGCTGCTCTACGAGCTCGAGCTCCACGACGGAGCCGACCTGGATGCGATGCCCGCCCGCTACGCGGAGCGGATGCTGGACGCGACCCGGATCGAGCATCCCGAGTCCGACGCCTTCGCTGGACGTCGACGCCGGTTTCTACGCGACGTCCTACCTCCGCGCCTGGGCGCTGGAGGCCCAGCTCGTCGCCCAGCTCCGCGAGGACTTCGGCACGACCTGGTTCACCAGCCGCAAGGCCGGCAGCCTGCTGCGAGAGCTCTGGCACGAGGGCCAGGGCATGGACGCCGACGAGCTCGCCGAGGAGGTCACGCGAGGGGAGCTCGACCTCGCCGTGCTGGCCGAGAACGTGGCCGGCGCCGCGACGGTCTAGGTGTCCTGCCTCGGGACATCTAGGCGGCCGGAATCCGGGGCGGCAGCCAGGCCCTGCCGACCTCGTGCGGCTACGATCCGGACGCAGATGGACGTCCCCACGGATCTGAAAGGGCGCGACTTCCTCCGCGTCGAGGACTGGTCGGCGGACGAGCTCGACACGCTGCTCGAGCTCGCGGCCGAGCTCAAGCGACTCCGCCGTGAGGGCGCGCCGACGCCACTGCTGCCGGCGCGGACGCTCGGGATGATCTTCGACAAGCCCTCGACCCGGACCCGGGTCTCCTTCGCGGCCGGGATGACGCAGCTCGGCGGCGCCGCCGTCCCCCTGGCGACGGGCGAGCTCCAGCTTGGACGCGGCGAGACGGTCCGGGACACGGCTCTCGTCCTCTCGCGCTATCTCGACGCCGTCGTCGTGCGCACGTACCGCCAGTCCGATCTCGAGGAGCTCGCCATGCACGCGTCGATCCCGGTCGTCAACGGGCTCACGGACGAGTTCCATCCCTGCCAGGCGCTGGCCGACGCGCTGACGCTCCGTGAGCGCTTCGACGACCTCGAGCGCGTGCGCGTCGCCTACGTCGGCGACGGAAACAACGTCTGCCACTCGCTGATGACCATCTGCGCGAAGCTCGGTGTCGACTTCGTCGCGTCCAACCCGCCCGGGTACGAGCCGCGCGCCGACGTCGTCGCGGCGGCACGGGAGGCGGCCGTCGCGGCCGGCGGGACGGTCGGCTTCGTCCGCGAGCCCCACGCGGCCGTCACCTCGGCGCACGCCCTGTACACCGACGTGTGGACGAGCATGGGCCAGGACGCCGAGGCGGAGCAACGCCGGCAAGCGTTCCAGGGCTATCGGATCGACGAGGAGCTGCTCGCGCTCGCCGATCCGCGGGCGATCGTCATGCACGACCTGCCCGCGCACTACGGCGAGGAGATCGACGAGGACCTCCTGCACGGGCCGCGCTCGGCCGCGTGGGACCAGGCGGAGAACCGCCTGCACGCGCAGAAAGCCCTGCTCGCGCTCATCGTCGCCTAACGGCCGGATGATGGCCCTGAGGGTTGGAGCGCGGTAGGCTCCCGCAGCACCGCCTGCGGCGGCAAGGAGGTCACCCGTGAAGTGGGTCACGCGCGAGCGTCCGAAGACCGATCGCATCGCCTGCCCCTGGCTGATCAGGCGCTTCATCGACCTGGAGGCGGAGTTCCTCTACGTGCCGGCCACCGAGGTGCTCGAGGTCGCAACGAGTGAGGACGCCGCCTCGTACGACGCTCCCGGCGCGCGCTACACGCACCGCGACGGGCTCTGCTCGTTCGAGGTGCTCCTCGAGGAGTTCGGCCTCGACGATCCCGCGCTCGTGCTGCTCGGGCGCATCGTCCACGGCGCCGAGTGAGCGGAGACGAGGACGCCACGCCGCAGTCGCGCGGCCTGAAGGCGATCGCGGAGGGCTTCCACTACGCCTACGACGACGATCAGCGTCAGCTCGAGGCGGAGCTGCCCGTATACGACGCGCTCTACGCCTGGTGCCGGCACCAGGTCGAGGCTCCGGGCATGCTGCCGCCGGACGCGACCCGCGCGCGTCGAGCTCCAACCGCCCGACCGGAGCCGAGCTCGAGCCTAGGATCCGGTCGTGCTCCCGCTCAGGGACCGGCTACCGACGCGGCAGCTGCCGGTCGCGACGCTGTCGCTGATCGCAGCGAACGTCGCGGTGTGGGCCGGCTACCAGGTCTCACGGCTCGAGGAGTCCGTAGAGCAGATCGGCTACCAGCCGTGCGAGGTCGACGGATCCTGCGCGACCGAGGGTCTCGAGTGGCCCGTGAACGCCGTGACCTCGCTGTTCGCCCACGGCGGCTGGGGCCATCTCGCCGTCAACATGCTGTTCCTGTGGATCTTCGGGAACAACGTCGAGGACGCGCTCGGCAAGGTCCGCTTCCTGTTCTTCTACCTGCTGTCCGGATTCGCGGCGACGGCGCTGCAGTCGTTCGTCACCCTCGAGTACGGTGCCGCCGGCGACGGTGCGATCCCGAATGTCGGCGCAAGCGGCGCCATCGCGGGCATCCTCGGTGCCTACCTCGTGCTCTTCCCGCGCGCGAAGGTCCTGACCTGGGTCTTCCCGGTCTTCTTCTTCAACGTGACAGCCTGGTTCTACCTCGGCGTGTGGTTCGTGTTCCAGCTCGTGGACGGCGGCTACGCGTTCACCCACCCTGAGAAGGCCGGCGGCATCGCCTATTTCGCCCACATCGGCGGCTTCGTGTTCGGCGTCCTGGCCGCTCGGCCGGCCATGGCCGGACGGCCCCCGAAGCTCGGGCTCGGTACGGCGTGACGAGCTTCGAGGAGCACGTGCGCCGCGCGCTCGAGTCGCTCCCGCCCGACCTGCGGCGAGCGATGTCGAACGTCGAGATCGTCGTCGAGGACGAGAACGAGGAGGATCCCGACCTGTTCGGCCTCTACACGGGGATCCCGCTCGTCGAGCGCGATTCCGGCTACGCGGGGGTGCTGCCCGACAAGATCGCCATCTACCGCATCCCGCTCGAGGAGGAGTTCGGCGACGACCCCTCCGTGCTCGAGGAGGAGATCCGCATCACCGTCCTCCACGAGCTCGCCCACCACTTCGGCATCGACGAGGACCGGCTCGACGAGCTGGGCTGGGGCTAGCGTCTCGCGGGCCCGCTCGGGCCGGATATATCCGGCCCCTACGTGGCGCCCGTCACCGTAGACTGCCCACTGTGGCGCTCAGCTTCGGCATCACCGTCCTGCCCGACCCGCCCCACTCCCGCTTCGTGGAGCTCTTCCAGCTCGCCGAGCAGCAGGGCTTCGACTGGGGCTGGACGTACGACTCGCACATCCTCTGGCAGGAGTCGATCCCGCTGCTGACGCTGGTCGCCCGCGAGACGGAGCGACTGCAGGCTCGGGCACTGCGTGACGAACCCGGGCACGCGCGACCCGACCGTCCTCGCGAGCGCCTACGCGACGCTGCACGACATCTCGAACGGGCGCATGTTCATGGGGATCGGCCGGGGCGACTCGGCGCGGCGAGTCATCGGGCTCGACCCGGTCAAGATGATCGAGTTCGAGCGCTCGCTCGTGATGATCAAGGACCTCATGAACGGCCGTTCCGTGACCTGGAACGGCAAGGAGCTCGAGCTGAAATGGGCCAAGGGCCGGCCGGAGATCCCGCTCTACGTGGCCGGCTACGGGCCCAAGGCGCTCGGCGTCGCCGGCCGCGTGGGCGACGGCGTCGTCATCCAGCTCGCGGACCCGGACATCGTCGAGTGGATCATGGGCATCGCCCGCCAGAGCGCCAGCGACGCCGGCCGCGACCCGGACGCGCTCGTCCCGATCGTCTGCGCGCCCGCGTTCGTCGGCGACGACCTGGCGCACGCCCGCGACCAGGTGCGCTGGTTCCCGGCAATGGTCTCGAACCACGTCATGGACCTGCTCGGCAAGTACCCGGAGTCGGAGCTGCCGCCGGCGCTCTACGAGTACGTCAAGCGGCGCACGTTCTACGACTACGAGGACCACTCGCGCGTCGGCGCCGCCCACGGCGAGTTCGTCGACGACGAGACCTGCGACCGCTTCTGCGTCCTCGGCACCCCCGAGGACCACGTCCGCAAGCTGAAGGAGCTCGAGGCGATCGGCGTCGGGCACTGGAACATCTACCTCATGACGGAAGGCCAGGAGCAGGTCCTCGAGGCGTACGGGCAGGAGATCATGCCCGCCCTCCGCGGTAGCGTCGCCGCGTAGGCGCGAACGCGCCCGTAGGGGCCGGATCTCATCCGGCCCGCCGTGCGCGATCCGTAGGGGCCGGATCTCATCCGGCCCGCCGTGTCGCGGATGCGTAGGGGCCGGTCCCCGACCGGCCCGTCGGGCCGGTCTCATCCGGCCCGCGTCGCCTTGAACGAGCCTTGAGCGCTCGTTGAGCGCCCTGGTCCATCCTCGGTGACACACCCCTGCAGGTCGGCTCGCCTCTGCGGGCCGCAACGGAAGGAGGCCGACATTGGCCATGTCGCTACAACCACAACGAGACGCTCGTCGAGGCGGTGCGTAGCGGCATCATCGCCAACCACAACGACACCGTCGTGATCATGTTGCCGCGCCCCGGCGGCAGGCGCCCCGCCCCGCGGCTCCCGGCACGCGAGCGGTCATCACCACGAACCACAACGAGACGCGGCTCGCCGGCACCCGCAGCGGCGTCAACTCATGGCCAACCACAACGAGACCCTGCTCGCCGCCGAGCGCAGCCTCATCGCGGCCAACCACAACGAGACGCTGCTCGCCGGCACCCAGCGAGCGGCATCGCCACCCGATGCCAACACAACGAAACCCTGCTCGCCGGCACGCGCAGCGGCATCGACCTGGCAACCACAACGAGACCCTGCTCGCCGCCGAGCGCGACATCATCGCAACCAACCACAACGAATCGCTGCTGGCCGGCACCCGCAGCGGCATCAACATGCAGCACAACGAGACCCTGCTCGCCGCCACACGCGGCGGCATGAACTCGGACAACCACAACGAATCGCTGCTCGCCGGCACCCGCGGCGGCATGAATCGGAAACCACAACGAGACCCTCCTCGCGGCGCTCTGAGCGACCGGGCGCGGCCACGGGATGAGCGCACGCGGGATCGTCCCTCCACTCCCCCGGGGAGCGTGGCTGCTCCTCGGGGGAGACGCGCTGGGCGCGCTGGGGGCCGGGCTGACGCTCCCGTTCCTGCTCGTGTACCTGCACGACGGTCGTGGTCTCGACCTGGGCGTCGCGGGACTCGCCGTCGCCTGCATCGCGCTCGCGGGCTTCGTCGGCAATCCCCTGGGCGGCTGGCTCAGCGACCGCCTGGGGGCCCGCAGAACGCTCCTGATCGGGCCTCGGGCTGAGCGTGGCGGGGTCGGGCGCCATGGCGCTCGTCCACGCCGAGTGGCACGCGTTCGCCGCGGCTGCCGCCGTGGGGCTGGGAGCCGCCGTCTGCTGGCCGTCGCAGGACACCCTGCTCGCCACCCTCGTCCCGCCGGAGCAGCGCTCCTCCGCGTTCGGCGTGCGCTACGCGACCATGAACGTCGGGCTCGCCGCCGGAGCACTCGCCGCGGGGCTCCTCGTCGACGGCTCGACCGGCCGCTTCCAGCTCCTCTACGGGCTTCAGGCCGTCGCGTTCGTCGCCTTCGCGCTCATCCTGCTCCGGCTCGCGACTCCGGCTTCGCCCGCGGCCGAGACCGTGGCAACCCGCGCCCGAGGAGGATTCCGGCTGGTTCTGCGCGACGGCACCTTCCTGCGCGTCTGGGCGCTCACGGCACTGCTGGTCGTCGTCGGCTACGCACAGGCGAACGTCTTCCTGCCGGCCTTCGTGACCGGGGAGGGTGGGATCGCCCTCGGGCGCCTCGGCCTGCTGCTGGCCGTCAACGCCCTCACGGTCGCCGCCGTTCAGCTCGTCGTCCTGCGGCTGCTGCGCGGCCGGCGCCGGACGCGCGGGCTGCTCCTGACCTGCGCCTGCTGGGCGATCGCCTGGCTCGTCGCGCTCGCAGCAGGTCATCGTCGGCGGCGGGGCGGCGGCGCTCGGGGCGTTCGCCGCCGCGATGATCCTGCTCGCCGTCGGCGAGACGATCCTCTCCCCGACGCTTCCGCCGCTCGTCAACGACCTCGCGCCGGAGCGGTTGCGAGGCCGCTACAACGGCCTCTACACGCTGGCCTGGACGAGCGGCTTCGCCGCCGGCCCGGCGATCGGCGGCGGTGCGCTCGCGTCCGGTCTCGCGACGCCGCTCCTGCTCGGGCTCGTCGCCGCGTGCGGAGCGGCCGCGGCTCGGCGCTCTCAGGCTCGAACGCCGCCTTTCGCCCGCCGCGAACCTCGTCCCCGCCTGATGACACCGAGCGCCGGTGCAGACAGGGGATCCGACGGCGAGTGCTTCGGAGCGCGTCCGCTCGCTCGGCGAGCGGGCCAACACGGCACGGCTGGCGGGATGCTACGACGACGCCGCGCGGCTGTACCGGCAGGCGATCGCCCTCGCCGAGACGACCCTGGGCGAGAGCTCGTACGAGCTCGCCGAGCTCATGAACGGGCTCGGCATCGTGTTCAAGTACGCCGGGCGGTTCGACGAGGCGGAGTCGCTCTACACGCGGGCGCTCGACATCTGCACGGCCGAGCACGGCGAGGACCACCCCGATCTCGCGACGCTCTACCACAACCTCGGCGGGCTCGCCCATGCGCGGGGCGACTTCGAGCGGGCGGAGCCGCTCGCGCGGCGCTCGGTGGAGATCCGCGAGCGCCACTGCGCGCCGGACGACCTCGACCTGGCCGCCGACCGGGCGGCGCTGGCCCCGATCCTGGACGCGCTGGGCAAGGACGGCGAGGCGGAAGCGCTCTTCCGCGACGCGATCGCCGTCTTCGAGCGGGCGCTCGGGCCGGACGACTACGAGGTCGGCGTCAATCTGCACAACCTCGCCGCCCTCCTGCAGCGCCGCGGGGAGCTCGACGACGCCGAGCCCCTCGCCCGGCGCGCGCTCGCGATCAAGGAGCTACGCCTCGGGAGCGACCACCCGGAGCTTGCCACGACGCTGAACAACCTGGCCGTGCTCACCGCCGCAACAGGCCGGCTACACGAGGCGGCGGGCCTCTACGGGCGGGCCATCGCGCTGCTCGAGCGGGCCGTCGAGCCCGATCATCCGGGCCTCGCCACGTGCCGCGCCAACCGAGACGCGGTTCTCGCCGAGCTCCGAGCGGGAACCGAGTCCCTCGGGTGCTTGCCCGGCCGCGACGACCGACGGGCCGGATGAGATCCGGCCCCTACGAACCGTTCGCGTACTCGTCCGCGATCGAGAGGATGCCGTCGAGGATGCCGACGCCCTCGAGGAGCTCGTCCCGCGTGATCGTGAGCGGCGGGGCGATCATCACCTTGTTCCAGTGGATGAAGAGGTAGAGGCCGGCGTCGAGCGCCGCCTTCGTCAGCCGCGCGACCGGAGCCGCCGCCTCGCCGGTCGCGTTGTACGGAACGAGCATCTCGCGTGTCCCGCGGTCGCGCACGAGCTCGATCATCCAGAACAGGCCGAGCCCGCGGTACTCGCCGACGCACGGATGGCTCGCCTGCAGCTTCTCGAGCTCCTCGGCGAGCACGTCGCCCATCGCCGCGGCGTTCTCGACGATCCCCTCCTCGCGGAACGCCTCGATCGACGCGACGCCTGCCGCGCAGGCCAGCGGGTGCCCCGAGTACGTCAGGCCGCCCGCGAAGTACGCGTCCTTGAGCCAGTCGAACACGGCGTCCGTGACGACCATGCCCCCGAGCGGCACGTAGCCGGAGTTGATGCCCTTGGCGATGGTCATGATGTCCGGCACGACGTCCCAGTGCTCGCAGGCGAACCACTTGCCGGTGCGGCCGAAGCCGGCCATCACCTCGTCGAGGATCAGCAGGATGCCGTGGCGGTCGCAGACCTCGCGGATCGCGCGGAGGTAGCCGGGCGGCGGCACGATCACGCCGTTCGTGCCCGTCACCGTCTCGAGCATCACCGCCGCCACCGTCTGCGGACCCTCGTACATGAGGATCTCCTCGAGGTGGGGAGCGCCGGTGCAGACGGGGCACGGGTCCGGGTGCCCGGCGGGGCAGCGGTACGTGTACGGGTCGAGCATGCGCACGATGCCGGGCAGTCCCGGCTCCGCGTACCAGCGGCGCGGGTCGCCCGTGAGCGAGATGGCGCCGGCGGTCGCGCCGTGGTAGGAGCGGTAGCGCACGACGATCTTCTGGCGCCCCGTGTACCAGCGCGCGAGCTTGACGGCGTTCTCGTTCGCCTCGGCGCCTCCGTTCGTGAAGAAGACGTGGTTGAGGTCGCCCGGCGCCACCTCGGCGACCAGCCCGGCGAGCTCGGAGCGCACGTCGTTCGCCATCGGCGGGCCGATCGTGCAGAGGCGGTCGGCCTGATCCTTGATCGCCTGGACGACCTTCGGGTGCTGATGCCCGATGTTGACGTTCATCAGCTGGGAGGCGAAGTCGAGGTAGCGCTTCCCGGTGTAGTCCCAGAAGTGGCGCCCCTCCGCGCCCGCGATCGGCAGCGGGTTCAGCTTCGACTGGATCGACCAGGAATGGATGAGGTGCGCGCGATCGAGCTCGCGGACACGCTCCCCGGCGCCAGGATCGACCTCGACGACCGCCATGACTCACCTCCGTTCGGGGCTCCAGCCGGCCCGCGCGTACCCGCCGCGGGCGCAGGCTCGACCCCGTCGTTCGACTCGGGCTGCGCCTTGCTCGTCCGCCCGTAGGGTACCTCCCGCACCAGCCCGAGCGGGCGCCCTGGTGGCATCATGGAACGGATGCAACGACGCGGGCTCGCCTGGCTGCTCGCGCTTCCGCTCGTCACGGCGGGATCGCTGTCGGCGCATGCGCTCACCTACCGGTTCGCCGAGCCCGAGCCCGGCGCACGCGCGACTCTCCTCGAGACGACGGGCCACGACTACCTCGCGGCGACGCCCCTTCCTCCTCGGCGTATGCCTCGCCTTCCTCGCGGCCGGGCTTCTCGCCGTCGCCTCGCGGGCGCGCCGCGGCGCCTCGACGGCACCCGCGACCTGGCCTCTGGCCCTCGTCGCCCCCGCCGGCTTCGCAGCGCAGGAGCATCTCGAGCGGCTGGCGGCCACCGGCTCGTTCCCGGCCGAGCTCGCCATGCAGCCCGGCTTTCTCGCGGGACTGGCGCTCCAGCTCCCGTTTGCGCTGCTCGCGGTGCTCGCGGCACGGTGGCTCGGCCGCGGCGCCGAGGCAGTCGGTCGCGCGATCGGCCGCGCCCCGGCGTATGGCGGCCGGTTGCCGGCGGCCTCGCCCGGCCCTCGCGAGCGTCGTCCTGCCACGGCGCCCGGCGCCGGCATCCGGGCACAGCGGACGCGGTCCTCCCCGTTCCGTCTGACGGCCTGCGCCCGCGATCGCGGGCGCGTTCCACGGACGAAAGGAGGACCAACGAATGCGCGCACTCTGCGTCCCAGCAGCTGCACTTCTGGCGGCGCTTGCCCTCGCTGCCTGCGGCGGCTCCGACGAGCCGCCGGCCTCGGCAGCGCCCCCACCGGCCGCGACAACAACGGAGCCCGCGACCGAGCCGACGCCGCCCGCCGAGACGGAGCCGGCCGAGACGGACCGACGGCCGACCGACCGAGCCGGCGAACCGAGACCGAGCCGGCCGAGACGGAGCCGCCTGCCGCGACCGAGGATCGCTTCGACGTCGACGTCCTCGTCATGGTCGCCGAGGGGGAGCGGGTCGGCGGCGAGGGTCGCGTCGAGGCGAAGAAGAACGACCGCGTGCGAATCGCGATCCAGGTGGACGAGCCGCAGGAGTTCCACCTGCACGGCTACGAGCTCTCGAGGAGCGCCACTCCGAACGAGCCCGCCGTGTTCCGGTTCAACGCGAAGCTCGAAGGGATCTTCGAGCTCGAGTCGCACCTGAGCGAGGCGGTGATCGTCAACGTGGTCGTCGAGCCGTGACCACCGTCCTCGCCCACGGGCTCGGCGGACGCGCCGACCTGCCGATCCCGGAGTGGCTCTTCGGCTGGGCGGCCGCGATCGTCCTCGTCATCTCGTTCGTCTCGCTCGGCGCGCTCTGGAAGCGACCGCTCCTCGCCGGCCACGGCGTGAAGCCCTTCCCGGCCGTGCTGTCCCGAGCGTTGACGAGCAGGGTCACGGACGTGCTCTGCGGCGTCGTCGGCGTCGCGCTGCTCGTCTTCCTCCTGTGGGCGGGGTTCGCCGGCGTGCAGAGCACCGTCGGGAACATCGTGCCGACGTTCGTCTACGTCGTCTTCTGGGTCGGCCTCGTGTTCGCGAGCCTCCTCTTCGGCGACGTGCTCCGACCCTTCAACCCCTGGCGGGCGATCGGGCGGGCGGTGGCGTGGGCCGGCAGCCGGCTGCTCGGCGAGCGGCTCGGGGCCGGCCTTCCGTACCCGCAGAAGCTCGGCTACTGGCCCGCGGCCGCCGGGCTCTTCGCCTTCGCCTGGCTCGAGCTGCTCGCGTCGACGGGCACCTCGCCCCGTACCATCGCCGCCGCGGCGCTCGCGTACTCGAGCGTGACCTTCCTCGGCATGGGCATCTTCGGGGTCGAGCCGTGGTGCGCCCGGGGCGAGGCGTTCTCCGTCTACTTCGGGCTGTTCGCCCGAATGTCGCCCGTCGAGCGGCGGGAGCGGGAGCTCATGCTGCGCCCCCCGCTCGCGGGGCTTGCTTCGCTGAAGCCGGAGTGGAGCCTCGTGGCCGTGCTCTCGGTGATGATCGGCACGGTCACGTTCGACGGTCTGCAGGAGACCGCGTTCTGGTCGCGCGTGGGGCCGCGGATCGCCGACGGGATGCGCGCGCTCGGCACCGGGCCGTCCCTGGGCGACGAGCTCGCCGGAGGCATCGGCATGCTCGCTTGCGTCGCCGCGATCGCGGGCTTCTTCCTGCTCGGTATCGCCGGGGCTCGGACCGCCGGAGGCGGCTTCTCCGAGCGGGTGCTCGCCGGCTGGTTCGCTCCCTCGCTCGTACCGATCGCGTTCGTGTACGTCGCAGCCCACTACGTCACGTTCCTGCTCTTCCAGGGACAGGCTCTCTTCTCGCTCGTCTCCGATCCGCTCGGCCGCGGCTGGGACATCTTCGGGACGGCGGGGACCGCGATCGACTACGGGCTCATCGGCGCCACCGCCACCTGGTACGTGCAGGTCGCGGTCGTCGTCTGCGGCCACTGCGCCGGCCTCGCGCTCGCCCACGACCGCGCGCTCGAGCTCTACGCGGAGCCACGACGCGCCCTGCGCTCGCAATACTGGATGCTCGTGGTCATGATCGGGTTCACGAGCCTCGCGCTCTGGCTCCTCTCGCAGGCGAACGCATGATTCCCGCTGCGCACCTCGGGCACTGGGGCACCGCCTTCGCGGTGGCCGGCCCGCTGGTAGCGGCGCTCGTCTGGGTGGCCGTCGTCACCGTGCGCGATCGGCGGCGCCGGCGCGAGCCGTGAGACGGCGGGTCGGCGACGCGCTCGTCGGTGCCACCGCGGGGCTCACGGCGCTCGCCTTGCCGGCGGCCGCCGCCGCGCACGGCGACCAGGTCCCGACGTCCGAGCTCGGCGGCGCCTGGAGCCTCGAGCCGGCCGTCCTCATTCCGGCCGGGCTCCTGCTGGCGCTCTTCCTGCAGGCGTGGGTCCGCCTGCGCCGGCGTGGGCGGACCGACCACGCGCCCGCGTGGCGCCTCGTCGTGTTCCTGGCAGGTCTCTCACTCGGGGTGCTGGCGCTCGTCTCGCCGCTCGACCCGATCGCCGAGGAGTACCTCCTGTCGGCGCACATGCTGCAACACGTCCTGATCGGCGACGCAGCCGTGGCGCTCGTCGTCGTCGCCGTGTCCGGCCCGATCGTGTTCTTCCTTCTTCCCGGCCCCGTGCTCGGGCCGGTCGCGCGATTCCGGCCGCTGCGCGGGCTCCTCGGCGTGCTCTCGCGACCGGCGGTCGCGTTCGGCGTCTGGTGCGTCGTGATCGCCACCTGGCACGTGCCCGCCGTCTACGAGGCGGCGCTCGAGAGCAGCGCGCTGCACGACCTCGAGCACGTCACCCTCGTGCTCGCGGGACTGCTCGTCTGGTACCAGCTGATCGACCCGGCGAGGCGCGCCGCGCTCACCCGCGGCGGGCGGCTCGGCCTCGCCGTCTGCCTCTTCGCGGCCGGGCAGGTGCTCTCGTCCGTCCTCCTCTTCTCCGGACGGGTGCTGTACGGGACCTACGCGCTCCAGGACGAGCGGCTGCTCGGGCTCTCGCCGCTGACCGACCAGCGGCTCGCCGGCGCCGTCATGATGGCCGAGCAGACGCTCGCGCTCGGGACCTTCGCGGCCCTTCTCCTCCTGGCGGCGGATCAGGCCGCGCGATCGGAGACAGTCGCGGCGGCCGGCCCAGATGATCGCCGGCCCGTCTCGGCAGTGACGCCGCCGGCGACGTCGTTCACGTTCGAGCCGCTCTTTCTCGCGCTCGCCGCAGTCGCAGCGTGGCTCTACTGGCGCGCCTGGCGCGCGCGAGCGAGCGTCACGCAGCCGGCGCCGTGCTCTTCGGCTCGGGGCTGTTCCTGCTCGCCGCCGTCGGTCAACTCGCCGCTCGAGACGCTCGCCGCCCATTACCTGCTGCTGATGCACCTCTTCCAGAACGTCATCGTCGCCGACCTGGCGCCGCTCCTCCTCGTCCTGGGACTGACGCCGGCGATGCGAGAGGCGATCGCCGCGCGCGGCGGCCGTCCGTTCGCCAGCGTGACCCGGCTCCGCGTGGCGCTCCCGATCTGGCTCGCCGGCTGGTACCTCGTCCACCTCGCCGCCTTCTACGACACCGCGCTCGAGAACGCGTGGCTCCTGAACGTCGAGCACCTCGTGCTGCTCGCGATCGGCCTGCTCTTCTGGTGGCCCGTCATCTCCGACGCTCCTCACGCGCCCACGACGCCTCAGCGGCTCGCGTACCTCGGCGCGGCGTTCGTCTTCTCGGCCTTTCTCGGCCTTGCCCTCACGTTCGCCGGCTCGGCCTTCTACGACTACTACGAGAGCGCCCCGCGCCTCTGGGGCCTCTCGCCCGTCGAGGACCAGAACCTCGGCGGCGTGCTGATGACGGCCGAGCAGTCCATCGTCTTCCTCGCCGCCATCTCGTACTTCCTCGTTCGCCTGCTCGACGAGGAGGACGCGCAGGCGCGCGCGCTCCTCGGCCCTCCCGGCGAGGACGACGAGGGGGTCTGACCCCGGGGGTCAGACCCCATACAAGTCAAGACCAAATCGTGCCGAATGCGTAACGGAAGCGCGCCGAAAGCGTCACCCCGCCGACGGGCCGACGGCGTCGTTCAGCCGACGGAGAGAGACTCGTTCGCGCCGCTTACCGAGAGGCCGGGCTCGGGGCCGCCGCCGATGGCGAAGACGCGGCCACGGAAGCCGACGAGGGCGAGGCCGTGGCGCGGCGTCGCCATGTCGGCCAGCGGTCTCCAGCGTCCCCTTGCCCGGTCGTAGGCGAACACCGATTCGATCGTTCCGGCGTCCTCCTCGCCACCCGCCGAGACGAGCAGGCCGGCGACCGCCGCGAGCGCCGTGCCGCCTCGCGGCGTCGGGACATCCGGCAGCGCCAGCCAGCGCCGCTCGGCGGGCCGGTAGACCTCGAACACGTCGAGGTTCGAGTCGAATCCCGCCGTCCGTCCAGCCGCCGCGTAGACGCGGCCGCCGAGCGCGGCGACACCGAGATGCTCCCGAGGAGTCGGGCCGGGGATCCGCGACCAGCGCCGGCTCGACGGGTTGTAGACGAATGCATCCTCGGCGAGGCGGCGCTCCCGCCTACGCCGCCGACACCGCCGACGACGTAGAGCCGCCCGCCCGTGAATGCGGCACCGGCGGCCGCGCGTGCCTCGGGAAGCGGCGGCAGCCGGCGCCAGCGCTGCCCGTCCCAGGCCACGGCAAGGCGCTGAGGCTCGCCTTCCGCGTAGCCGCCGACGACGTACAGACGACCTCCGCCGGCCGCGGCCATCGCGTGGTTGACGCCGAGCGGCAGGTCGGGGAGGCGCGTCCAGCGGTCGCGGGCCGGGTCGTAGAGATCGACGCGAGCCGAGCTCGACCCGTCCTCGAGAAAGCCTCCGACGACGGCGATCTTCCCGTCGAAGAGCGCACCGGCCACCTCGGATCGCGGCAGTGGCAGCGCGGCGTCCCGGCGCCATCCGCCTCCAGAGGTGGCCGCCGATGGTACAGGCCGCCACGACGAGGATCGCGAGGACTGCGAGCAGGCGCGAGCCGCCGTACAGCACGTCGTCGCCCATCGTACCGGCGCGACGCGATCGGACCGCGACCCGAGCGCTGCGGCCGCGCAGGCCCCGATGGCGCGAGGCTTCCCCTTCGTCCCTCCGGAAGCGTAAACTTCGCCATCCGCGTGCGACCCCGCGTCCTGCTTGTCCTCGCCCTCGCCCTGGCGCTCGGTCTGGGCATGGCGTCGTGCGGCGGTGGGGACGACGACGGCGAGGCGATCCTGACGGAGGCGACCGACACGGGCGAGCTGCTCCCGGCCGACACGGGCCTCACCGAGGAGCCCCCGCCGGCCGCGACGGACGAGACCCCCGCGGCCGAGACGATCCAGATCACGCTGCCCAAGGCAGGCGAGACGATCGGCCCCCAGAGCCCGTCGGCCCGAGTGGCGGAGTTGCAGGCGGCGCTGGTCGCGCTCGGCTTCAAGATCGGCGAGCCCGACGGGATCTACGGCGGCAAGACCCGCAGGGCGGTCGCGAGGTTCCAGAGGAACCACAACCTCGAGGCAGACGGCCTCGTCGGGACGAAGACGGCACGGGCGATGAACAAGGAGCTCAGAGAGCGTGCCGCGAGCGAGGGCACCTAGAGGCCGGGCCCGTCGCGCAGGCGCTCTAGCGAGCCGTCACGCGATCCCGGAACCGCTCGGCCACCTCGGCCTCGCTGCCCGCGGGCACCGTGATCTGGCGCGGATCGCCGTCTGAGACGAATCGAAGCTCCGGATTCCGGGAGAGCCGGTCGAGCCAGTCTGCCGAGCCGTTTTCCAGCGCCGGGTCAGGAGTCGAGCGCACCCGCGGGATGGCCGCGGCGTCGAACGCGCTCGAGAAGGGCGAGGGCGCCGGCTCGGCCCCGACGAGCAGGACGCCGGCAAAGCGATAGCTCTCGCCGTCCCAGACACCTTCGAGGGCGAGCTCCGGCTGCGTCGGACGACTGCCGTGCGGCAGCGCCATCGTCACGATCTCGGCTTCCGGAAGGAAGTCGTGGATGACCCGGTTCCCGAGCACGAGCTGCTGCTGGACCTCCTCCGGCGTCAGCGTGCCGAGCGCCAGGTGGTCGCGCGTATGGTTCGCGATCTCGAACCCGAGCGCGACGAGCTTGGCGAGCAGGTCGGCCGTTCTCTCCCCTGCCGAAAACGGCTCCCTGTTCACGTAGAACGTCCCGGCCGGCTCGAAGCCGGGATGGCTCTTCGCGAACTCGACGCAGGACTCCCGCCATGGTGTTCGGATCGATCTGGCCGGACGCCGTGAGCGCCGCCTGGCTCGCTGACGCGTCGTCGAACGTCAACACCACCGGGGTCGTCCCGCGAGGCACGTCGATCGTGCCGTCGACGAGGTCCGACGCGCGGATCGGCCGGTAGCCCTCTCGCCACAGGCGCTCGAGCTCCCGCCGGAACTCGGCCGGGGTCAGGTCGTACTCCCCACCGCCGTCCGGGAGCAGCTGGTGGTACATGAGCACCGGCACCACGCCCAGCTCGTTGGGCGCGAGCGGCGGCGCAACCGGGCCCGTGCGCGCCGGCTTCTCGCCCGTCGTCGGGAACCTCGCGTTCGGGGCGAGCGCCTTCGACGTGTACGTGACTGCCGGGTCCCAGAGCAGGAAGTCCCGCACGCCGGCATCCCGCGCCGCCGCGATCTGGGCCTTCACCTCGGCCGGGCCATACTCGGCGCCGAGCGAGAAGTCCTGCAGCCACGGCACGAGGCGAGCGCCTGTGCCGTAGGTCGCGTTCTTGAAGTCCTCCAGCGAACGCCGGACGATCTCGTACGGCTCGGTTGTTCGGGCTTGCCACACCGTACTCGCCGGCACCCCAGTGCGACGGGTAGAGCATCGGGGAGACGTAGTCCAGCTCTCGCGCCATGGCCCCGATGTCCTGCGCGACGTCGTCGGGGCGCGTCGCGGCGACACCGAAGACGGACGCGCCGAGGAAGGCGCCGGTCGGCTGCGAGCGCCTTCCGGGTCTCGGCGAGGAAAGCGGCGATCGAGCCTGAGGCCTCGCCCTCAAGGCCCGGGAACCGCATGCTGTCCAGCGGGCCGTCGGGACGGCGCACGTAGTCGTAGAGGATGTCGTCCACGCCGAGCCGGGCAGCCGCGACGGCGACGTCGATGTTGTACTGCCTGACCGCCGGGTTGGCGAAGTTCGTGAAGCCACCGTAGCCGCCGGAGTATGGCTTCCCGGCCGGGTGTCTGGATGACCTGGGCCTTTCGGCCCGCCCTCCAGGACGCCTCGGCCTGAACGGGGTCGCGGAAGGCGACGAGACGCCCGATCACGCGGGCACCTCTGGCATGCAGCAGCTCGACCGCGTCCTCCAGGTCGTAGATCGTCCCGGACCGCGCCGATCTCGCGGCCGAACGGCACCGGGGCATTCCAGCCGATGATTCCCGATCTCGTCCTTGAGGTCGAGCTCGACCGCGTTGATGCGCTTCTCGTCGAGCAGCTGCAGCACGGCCGCGCGGAGCTCCGCGTTCGCCCAGCCGTCGGCCGACACGTGGACGGCCCTCACGGGGTTGGCTCGGCAGCCGCGGCACGAGGAGGACGGTGACCACACGGGTGGCGGTGTTGCCGGCGGCGTCCCGCGCGATGATCTCGACCGGCTCGGTCGGCGGGGAAGGGAAGTCGAACTCGAAGCGCCCGTCCTGCCCAACGGGGATCACGCGCTCGCCCGCGACGACGTCCGTTGCTCCTCGGGCGAGCCCGTTCAGCACGAAGGCCGTGCGCACCTGCCCCCGGAGGACGTCGCCGGGAAGCTCCAGCGCCGGAGGGGTGCCGTCGACGCGTGACGAGCCAGGTGGTGCCGGCGGAGGCCCATGGCAGAGCGCCTCCGACGAGCGCCTCGATCCGGTGCTCGCCGTCGGCCAGGGACTGCGGTGTGAGCAGCGAGCGCCCGCCGGAGACCTGTGCCTGGCCGCTGACGTCCTCCCCATCCACCAGCCAGCGGACGGTTCCTGCGCCGCTCGCGACCGAGAGCTCGAGCCTCTCCAGATCCGCCTGCCCGAGCAACGCGCCGTCGGGAGGGCCGCCGGGATCGAGATCGGGCGCTGCCGCTCTCAGGGCGACGAAAAGGACGACGAGGACGATGGCAGGAACGAGAGCGGCAAGCCTGAGAGGATGGAACCGTCCGAGCAGCCCCGAGGGCTGCCGGCGGCGCCTCACCGGGTGGGAACCCCGATCGAGACGGCTCGCCGGCAGGGCGGCCGTCGATCTCCTGCGCGAGCAGCGCGACGGCCCGTGCGACGGCCTGGTGGTCGGCCGTCGAGCCGCCCGCGACGCGCTCCCCGGACCGGATCAGCGCCTGGAGCTCGTCCGGACCGAGCTCGGGCTCAGGATCGGCCCAGTCCCAGCCGTCCGCGTCCTGCTCCAGGCGCAGCCGCTCGGCCTCACGCGCGAGCTTGACGACGGCCAGCGCCCCCTGACGCAGGCTCTCGTCGCCGCCGTTTGCGGCAAGCGCGCGGGCCCAGCGCTCCATCTCGGTGACCTGTGCCGACGTCAGGGCGCCGCCGCCCGTCCTCGCCGTGACAGCCATACCGAAACCCTAGCCTGCGCACGGGCCATCGGCCCAAGCGCCTGCACCCGTGCGCGTTGCGCGTTCAGGTGCATTTCGGCTGCAGCTCGGACGTCTCTGGTAGCTTCCGCCGCTCATGGCGGAGCTGGCCCAGATCGGTCGAATCGGCGTCTTCTCCGTGCCGCTCGAGGTGCTGCCGCGGGCTGCGGCGATCGAGCTCTGCCACGAGCTCGAGGAGCTCGGCTACGGCGCCGTGTGGACCGGCGAGGGGCTCGGCACGCGCGAGATGTTCACGAACGCGGCCGTCATCCTTGCGGGCACCAGCAGGATCGCGTTCTGCGCCGGTATCGCCAACATCTGGGCCCGCGACCCGGTGACTGCGGTGACGGCGACGAGGACGCTCATGGAGAGCTACCCGGGCCGATTCCTCCTCGGCCTCGGCATCAGTCACCGGGAGCAGGTGAACCCGCGCGGGCACGACTACCGGCGTCCGGTCGACACGATGCGTGCGTATCTCGACGCCATGGACGCGGCGCCGTTCGTGAGCCCTCTGCCCGAGCACGCGGCCGCGATCCGGCCGGTGCCGCGGGTCCTCGCCGCGCTCATGCCCGCCATGCTGCGGCTGTCGGTGGAGCGCGCCGACGGGACGCACCCGTACATGACCACGCCGGAAACGACGGCCCGGATGCGCGAGACCCTCGGCCCGGCTCCGCTGATGCTGCCCGAGCAGGCGTTCTGCCTCACCCGAGATACAAGCGTGGCGCGGCGGATCGGGCGCGCCTACCTGTCGTGGTACATCGGCGTCGAGAACTTCCGCAGGAGCCTCCTCGCGCAGGGCTTCGACGAGGCCGATCTCGATGCCGGCGGCTCGGACCGGCTCGTAGACGCGATCGTCGCCTGGGGAGACGAGGACGTCCTGCGAGCACGTGTCGCCGAGCATCTGGCCGCCGGCGCCTCGCACGTGTCCGTCCAGGCGGTCGCCGAGGACCAGCTCGCCACCGGCATCGACGCCTACCGGCGCGTCGCGCCGGCCCTGCTGGACCTCTGATGATCGATCTCTAATTGACCGGTAACCGTGGCACCGCCGGATGGCGGCCGATACCGTCGCCTGAGATCACGCTCGTGGCTCGCACGTATCAACAGGTACGCACGAGCCATGATCGCGTCCTCATGCACTCTCTGCCGTCCCGACGGCACCACAATTACCGATCAACCATCTAGATGGTTGATTCCGAATCAGTGGTCATAGGGCGTGAAGTGCCGGCCCGGGGTTCCGAGGAGCCAGTTGTGCCAGCAGCCGGCGGCGAGTGCGAGCAGGCGCTGGGCGATGCGGGCGACGAGGCCGGGGAGCGTGCGGGCGCCGTGGCGCTCGAGGGAGAGCTGGCTCTTGCCGGTGTGCACGATCGACTCGATCCACTGGCGCACGTTGCCGATAGCTCCGAAGCGCGGTTGCTCGTCGCGGCGGTCGGGGCGGACGAGGTGGGCGTCGAGGCTGCGGACGAGCTGTTCGAACTGCTCGCCAGCGAAGCCTTTGTCGCAGAGGACGACCTGGCCCGGTTCGAGCGCGCGCTCCAGCAGCTCGGCCGCAACGTCGCGCTCGGGTGCGTTGGCGGGCGCGAGCCGAACGCGATCGGCATCCCGTCGGGGGCGCAGAGCAGGTAGAGCCGGAAGCCCCAGAAGTAGCGCGAGTGGGAGGCGCAGTAGCCGTAGGCGGGTAGCCTGCCAGCTGCGAGCGCTGACCGTCTCCCGCGAGGCGGCGCAAGGAATCGCGGTCGAGTCGAGCAACCTGAGGCGGTAGCGGAAGGAG